>NZ_AZFQ01000050.1:80945-94942 GCF_001435195.1 Liquorilactobacillus satsumensis DSM 16230 = JCM 12392
TTTATGACACACTCTCCTTTATTTTCGGGTACAAGTCGAAATTAAGTGCTTCAACCATGGAACACGGTTAACTCAGACGCTTAAAGCTTAGTTTTTGTTAAAGGCAAGGTAAGGTTGCTGAACCCAACCGTAATTTGCGAGTTGGTACCATATCACACCATCCACAGTGCTTTTGGCAATTGCTAGTACTTGTTTTCCGTGTTCAACAGAAGTACAAATTCTACCATTAGGATTGTCAAACAGACTGACCGTTTTTTGTGGTACAAATGAGATGCTTGCTGGCTGCTTCAGCGGCTCTGTGGGATAGCTTTTTTTTGAAACTGTTTTTGTATAGCCTAGAAAAGATGACTCTGCAGTAACGAATTTGACTTCTAAGTCATTAAATCTAAGCCAAAGTGCGCCTCCAAGGCAGTACCAAGTCTGGTCAAGATGTGTTTTGACTTTAGTAAAGGTTCGCCAAACAGAGTTAATTGGGAGTTGGAGTGTAAGTTTGTTGCCATTTGGTGCGTCAAAACAGACTGGCGTCTTTAAGATTTTGAGAAAGACTTTCTGAGGAATCACGCTCAGCCATGAGTCTTTCCGATAATAAAGAAGCAACTGCTGCGCGGCCAAGGAAAACTCACCCTTGATTTGACCCGCAACACTCATAAGATGATACCCGTGAAATGAAGGCGAATAGACTTGAAATGTATCTCCAATCTTTCCGCGAAGTAGCTGCGGTTCACCCAGCAGCGTTTGTTGATCAAAATCGCGACTGATAATCCAAATAGACCCAGCTTCTTTTCTCAGATATGTTAGTGTTAATAGTGCGTAGGGAGCGGCAAAGTAACTTGTAAAGCCTTTAATGTCAACGAGATCATAGTTTTCAAAGGCCTTCAATCTGAAATTGACTTGTTCGCCGAGCTTTCCGCTGACTATTTCTGGTGCTGCCAGTTCTTTTCCGGTCAAATCACGATACATAATCAGCAATAATGCAGTTTGGCGTTCTTTGACACTTTTTGGCTGAGGTTGCAGTTGGGCATCCTTGTTTGTGACAGTTTCTTTATCAGCGACAGCGGTGGAAGCTGCCGCTTTTTTTTTTGTAATATACGCAGGAACAGTTCGCGGCGGTCTAGCATTGCTTTTTGAGTGTTTAGGAACGATACTGCGCAAAATTATTTTTTTTAGAAAACTCGAAAATGACAAGCTAACACCACCTTAGGAATTAGAACTAGAATATTTTTGGTCAACAGTACAAGTTAATATCTAATCAAGCTGGATATCAACAGTATTTTGGGTCCGCGTAATTTCGCTGGAGGAGCGTGTTTCATTAGTCAATTTTTGGAGGACGAAATCAATTTCTTCGTCTGTGACGCGTCGTGTTTTATTGGAAAGCACGATTTCTTCATGATTGGCTTTTTTCTTAAAAACCACCCGAGTATTGCCAAGAGTATAAATTTTGATAAAGTGGGTATCAGAATGGGTTAGTTCGCGTTGAATCCTTCTTGAATAACTATTACTGACGTCAATTAAATGCATAATTAAATCCCCCTCTTCTTTTCTGCTACCTTCATTATAATATAAAATCTTCCTTGAAACGTAGAAAAAAGTTAGTTTGTTAATAATTTACAAAAAAACATCGAGAAAATATTGCCAGTTAGATTCAAGCAGACTTGATTTTGAAAAAAGAGCTGCGGCAACGCTGAAATTTACTCCAGTATTGTCACAGCCCTTTTTTATTCAGCTTAGTAACCTTCAGCTTAAAGCTGTTACTTAAGGTTGTTATTAGCAGAATTGATTACTGCAGCTGTTGTAATTTTAATTTGTCCATCATCTAATTGTGCTTCGAAATTTTTAATCTCAGGATGTTCGAGATAGTAATCTGCAATATTATCTTCAATTTGTTCCTGGATAACTCTGCGTAAAGGACGTGCTCCCATCTTAGGATCATAACCTAAGTCGACCAGCTTTTCTTTGGCTGCATCCGTAATACTCAATGTCAGATTTTGGTGTGCAAGCATTGCGCGTACATCATGAAGCATTAATGAAACAATTGAAAGCAGATCTTTCTTGCTTAATGGATTAAACTCAACAATGTCATCAAAACGGTTCAAGAATTCAGGTTTGAAATATTTTGAAAGTGTGTCAAGTACGGAATGTGTCTGACCTGACGCTGCTGCGCCAAAGCCAACGTTTGCAACGGAATCACCGCTACCAGCATTCGAGGTCATGATAATGATAGTATCTTTAAAACTGACTGTCCTTCCTTGGGAATCGGTTAACCGGCCATCATCAAGAATTTGCAGGAACATGTGCATTACATCTGGATGTGCTTTTTCGATTTCGTCTAAAAGTACAAGACTGTAAGGATGGCGACGAACTTGTTCAGTTAATTGTCCTGCCTCTTCATAGCCAACATAACCAGGAGGTGAACCAATTAATTTTGAAACCGAGTGTTTTTCCATATATTCACTCATATCAAAGCGGATCATTGAATCTTCTGTGCCAAAAAGTTCTTTTGCAAGTTGGCGTGCGGTCTCGGTCTTTCCTACACCAGTCGGACCAACGAATAGAAATGAACCGATTGGACGCCCTGATTTATTAAAGCCGATGCGATTACGCCGAATTGCGCGTGCCACCTTGTCAACGGCCTCATTTTGACCAATCACATGTTTTTCAAGTGAAGAAGCTAAATCTTTAAGCTGTTGCTGTTCTTTTTGTTGTAATTCACCAACAGGGATATTAGTTTTTTCTTCGATAATTTTTTCCATGTCTTTTTCGGTAATTTCAGGAGTATCTTCCGTTTCAATTTTTGAATTCTTTAATTGAGAGAATTTATTTTCCTGATCGCGATAGTAGGCAGCTTTTTCGTAGTCTTCCTTTTGTAAAGCATCCTTTTTTTGTTCCTCAGCTTTTTTGATTTTTTCTTCGATAACTTGAGGATCAACAGCTTGAATCGTCAAATTCTTACGTGAACCAGATTCATCCAATAAATCAATTGCTTTATCTGGCAAGAAGCGGTCTTGAATGTAGCGATTGGATAATTCAACAGCTGCCTTAATTGCTTGAGGAGTGTAACGAACATGATGGTAAGCCTCGTATTTTTTCTGAATCCCCTTCAAGATCGCGATTGTTTCAGCAGTAGTTGGTTCGTTGACCTGAACAGGTTGGAGTCTACGTGCAAGTGCTGCATCTTTTTCGATTGCACGGTATTCGTTCATCGTAGTAGCCCCGACTAATTGAAGTTCTCCACGTGCTAGGGCGGGCTTCAAAACGTTTCCAGCATCCATCCCGCCTTCCGCATTGCCTGCACCAACAATTTCGTGAATTTCATCAATAAAGAGAATGATGTCCTGATTTTGCTTTAATTCAGTCATTAATTGCTGCATTCGCTGCTCGAATTGTCCACGAATACCGGTTCCCTGAACTAATGAAACCACATCTAAGCGGATTACTCGTTTATTGAGTAACTTTTGCGGAACATCACCATTTACAATTTTTTGTGCTAGTCCTTCAACAACAGCTGTCTTACCCACACCAGCTTCACCAATTAGCACTGGATTATTCTTTGTTCTTCTATTAAGAATCTCAGTGACACGTGCGATCTCTTTATCACGGCCGATCACTGGATCAATTTTATTGTTCTTTGCTTCAGCAGTGAGGTCCAGGCCATATTGTGCCAATATTCCGCCACCGCGATTGCCGCGGCCACCATTGCCAGCAAATTGCTGTTGATTTTCCGCTCTGTTTTGGTACTGTGGATTATTTGGTGCCTCGTTGCCCATCGAACGGAAAATATCGTTCAAACTTCCGAATCCGAAGGGATCTTGGATTGAATCTTGCAAGTTATTTCCTTGGGCTCTTTCTTTCATTGCGCGATAACAGCTTTGACAAAGATCGATTGATGTTTGTCTGCCATTAATACTAGTGGAAAGATGAATAGTAGCAGGATTTTGATGGCAATTTTGACATATCATCGTCGTTTCACGACCTTCCTTTTTTAGTAATCAAAGATAGTTTGACTTTCTTTGACCTTTCACGGGAAAGTATACTCAGTTTGTGCGACAAGTGCAAGCCTAATGCTCGGATATTTGTGTTTTTTTTAATATTCGGATATCATTAAGCGCAAGGAAAAGAGGGTGAATGGCATGGAAGAAGAATATCAGCGTTCTTTAGAAGATTTGGTTGCTGGCAAGCTCGATAAATTAGAAGTTACTGCAGCCGATTTTATGAAATTTCAACCAGTTTTGATGAATTTTCAACAGCGTAAAAGAATTGTCGGCATTGCTCAACGAAATGGTGTAATCACCTATCACTATGAAAATTAAGCGGGCACAACTTAATTAGATATAAGTAGAAAGGGGGTTGTCTTGGAATTTGATTCATGCTACCATTTACTCTGGTGGGGAGAGTCGCGCTATTTATTAATGAAAACGTGTTCTTAAAATATTTTCATTAGTCAAATGCGTTACAGTCCTTAAAAATACTTATAGAATGCAAAGGAGCTCGATTCAACTATGGAAAAGAAAGAATTTCACATCATCGCAGAAACAGGTATTCATGCTCGTCCAGCAACACTTTTGGTGCAAGCTGCTAGCAAATTTAACGCAGATGTAACTTTGTCTTATAATGGCAAATCAGTTAACTTGAAATCAATTATGGGTGTGATGTCATTAGGCGTAGGCCAAAATGCTGACGTTACAATTGCTGCTGACGGTGCAGATGAAGCTGACGCAGTTGCTGCAATTGCAGACACAATGAAAAAGGAAGGACTTGCTGAATAATGACGGAAAAGTTAAAGGGGATTGCAGCCAGTGATGGAATTGCTGCTGCAAAAGCATATATGCTTGTACAACCCGACTTATCATTTTCCGAAACAGCGGTTGATGACCCTGAAGCTGAAATTAAACGGTTAGGTAAAGCGGTTGACGAAGCAAAAGCTGAATTAAAGATCATCAAGGAAAAAGCAACAGCAAATCTTGGAGCTGAAGAAGCTGAGGTTTTCGAAGCGCATCTGACCATTTTGTCTGATCCAGAACTCATTGGAAACATTGAGAAAAAGATCAAAGAAGACAAGGTAAATGCTGAAAAAGCGTTAAAAGATGTTACTGATACTTTTATTGCCATGTTTGAAGGCATGACAGACAATGCATACATGCAGGAACGTGCTGGTGATATTCGCGATGTTACAAAGCGGGTTCTCAGTCATTTGTTGGGTGTTACTTTGCCTAATCCAGCTTTGATTAATGATGAAGTTGTGATTATTGCGCACGATTTAACTCCTTCAGATACAGCACAGTTGGATCGCAAATTTGTCAAGGGCTTTATTACTGATATTGGTGGCAGAACTTCTCATTCTGCAATCATGTCACGCACACTTGAAATTCCTGCGATTGTTGGTTCCGGCAATGCAACAGCAAGTATTAAAGAAGGCCAAGAGGTAATTGTTGATGGAACTGCCGGGATTGCACTTGTAGATCCATCAGCTAGCGAACTTAAAGAATATCAGCAAAAAGCAACTGCTTTTGCAAAACAAAAAGCTGAATGGAAGCAACTAAAAGATGCTAAGTCTGTTACGGCAGATGGAAAGCAATTTATTTTAGGTGCTAATATTGGAACTCCTAAAGATGTTGAGGGCGCAAATGACAACGGGGCAGAAGCTGTTGGACTTTTCCGTTCTGAATTTCTGTATATGGATTCTAGTGAACTTCCAAGTGAAGAAGACCAATTTAAAGCTTACAAACAAGCTGTCGAAGGCCTAAGCGGCAGGCAGGTTGTAGTTCGGACAATGGATATCGGTGGGGACAAAGAATTACCATATCTGCCATTGCCAGAAGAAATGAATCCATTCTTGGGTTACCGTGCGATTCGAATTAGTCTTGATAAACAAGATATTTTCAGAACGCAATTACGTGCCTTGCTACGGGCTTCACACTATGGTCAGTTGGCGATTATGTTCCCAATGATTGCGACTGTTAAAGAATTTAAGGCTGCAAAAGCAATTTATGAGGAAGAAAGAGCCAAATTAATTGCTGCTGGGACACCAGTTGCAGATCATATCGAAGTTGGGATGATGATGGAAATTCCTGCTGCAGCAATGATTGCGGATAAGTTGGCTAAATATTCCGATTTCTTCAGTATCGGAACCAATGACTTGATCCAATATTCAATGGCAGCTGATCGTGGTAATGAACATGTTTCTTACCTCTATCAACCTTACAATCCGTCAATCCTACGCTTGATTAAGAACATCATTGATGCTTCTCATGCTGAAGGCAAATGGACAGGAATGTGCGGTGAAATGGCTGGAGATCAAGTTGCAGTGCCGATTTTAACCGGTCTTGGACTTGATGAATTCTCTATGAGTGCAACGTCTATTCTGAAAACACGGAGTTTGATGAAGAAGCTTGACACAACTAAAATGAGTGAATTGGCTCAAAAAGCTGTAACAGAATGCGAAACAACTGAAGAAGTGGTCGCACTTGTTAAGGAATACACCAAATAAGCATACAATAAAATATAAATTCTAAGATAATTAAGAGGTTGCGACCAAGACATGAGTTTGGGCGTAACCTCTTTTTTTAGTGAAGATTCATTAAAAACCTAAGCTAATGTTATAAGCTAAATTAAAAAAAGATTAGGATGAATTTGTCGTATTTTTAAAGGATCAGCAGATTGGCAAAATTCAAGTTTCAACGTGAGCTTGAGCCTTTTTTCGAAGAAGAGAGTGTGGCAGCAGATTAATATTTTTGTTAAGATTTGTAATGATTAAGAGGTAACATTCTATGAATCATTGCAATAGAACGCTTGAAACAATATAATTAACAATGACTAATTAATGTTAAGGGGGATGCTCGTGAATATCGGTATTTTTACAGATACGTACTATCCACAGGTTAGTGGCGTGGCTACCTCTATTAAAACACTGCGTGAACAGCTTGAAAGTCGTGGTCATAATGTTTATATTTTTACGACGACAGATCCTAATGTTGAGCCAAGTCAGTATGAAAGAAATATTTATCGTTTTACCAGTATACCTTTTATTTCTTTCACTGATAGGCGAATAGCAGTCAGAGGTTTGTTTAGAGCATATCAGGTTGCCAAAGAACTCGAATTGGATATTGTTCACACTCAGACCGAGTTTTCGATGGGCTGGATTGGCAAGTTTGTTGCAAAGAATCTTAAAATTCCTTGTATTCATACTTACCATACGATGTATGAAGATTATTTGCATTATGTTGCAAAGGGAAAGCTGCTTAAGCCTTATCATGTTAAACAGATGTCGCGGACCTTTTGTTATCATATGAATGGTGTGGTAGCTCCGAGTGAACGCGTCTTAAACACGCTTAAACGGTATGGAATTAAGAGCCCAATCTCGATTATTCCAACAGGAGTCGATGTTGCTAAATTTGAATACCATACTAAGGATGATTTACGTGCTCAATATGGTATCTCAGAGGATGCACCATTACTGTTAACATTGAGCCGGCTTGCTTATGAAAAGAATATTGATAAATTAATCAGCGTGATGCCTTTGATCCTGCAAAAAAGTCCGCAGACAAAATTGCTGGTTGTGGGCGATGGACCTGCGATGGACAGTCTAAGACAACAGACAAAGGAACTTGGATTAGAAAATGCAGTTATTTTTGCTGGTGAAATTGACAATGATCAGGTAGCTGCCTACTATCAGATGGCGGATCTATTTGTTTCAACTTCTGTTTCTGAGTCACAAGGACTGACCTACATCGAGGCGTTGGCTTCAGGAGTACGTGTTGTCGCTACTCATAGTCCTTATACTGATGAACTGCTCGAAGACACTGATTTTGGCTGCACTTTTAGCAATCAAGCTGAGTTAGTGACCGTTATCTGTCATTATTTAAAACTTAGAGGAGTCAAGATTGCACCCGACAAGTTGGCGGCAAAACGAGAAAGCGTTTCTGCGGATAACTTTGGGGAACGGATTCTTGGATTCTACAAGGTTTGTCAGGAACTTTATAATAAGCAAAGAGCAACTAGTCATTCTGGAGAAATCAGCTGATTAGCTGATATTTTAGAGGAGTTTTTATATGTTGAGGATCCACATGTTTTCTTCTGCAACAAAGATTAAGGGTCAAGGTGTAGGAAGTGCTTATACTGAATTAATCAAATTGCTGCAAAAGCATTTTGCAGATAAAATACAGGTCTCCATTAATAAGTTAGGTGTTGCTGATATCAGCCATTATCACACAATAGATTTTAAATTCTTTTTAAGCACTTTCCTACCTGGAAGAGGTCGAAAGATTGGCTATGTTCATTTCCTGCCGGAGACTTTGGAGGGTAGTTTAAAGATTCCGCAACCTTTTAAACAGATCTTTTTTTGGTATTTAATTACTTTCTATAAGCGGATGGACCATTTAGTGGTTGTTAATCCATGTTTTATCAAAGACCTAGAAAGATATGGGATTGCACGGGAAAATATTACGTATATTCCAAATTTTGTTTCCAAAACTGAATTCCATGAGTTGACTCCTGCAAGAAAGGAAGCGTTACGTCAAAAGTATGGGATTGCACAAGGACGCTTTACAATCATTGGAACCGGTCAGGTACAAGAACGTAAGGGGGTGCCTGATTTTATTGAGTTGGCACGAAGATTACCGCAATTTCAATTTGTGTGGGTCGGAGGCTTCTCATTTGGGAAGATGACTGACGGGTATACACAACTGAAAAAAGTGGTTGCAGACCCGCCCACAAATTTGCTTTTTCCTGGCATCGTTGAACGTGAACAGATGAACGCCTTTTATAATTTAGCTGATGTTTTCTTACTGCCCTCATTTAATGAGCTGTTCCCAATGAGTGTTTTGGAAGCTTTCAGTTGTGGAGTGCCAGTTGTTTTAAGAGATCTTGAATTGTACCGCGCAATTATTGCAGGTCATTATTTGGCTGGCAAAAATGTTGCGGAATTCGAAATGTGCTTAAAAAAGTTGGCAGACCAGCCGCAATTATTAAAACAGCTCCATGAAAAATCACTGGAAGAAGCCAAATATTATTCTGAGGACAATTTGGCAGCTATTTGGTATGATTTTTACCGTGAGCAGACTGAGACGGTGTGATATGACAAAAAAAAATAAGCTCGTTTTCTTACTGATGTTGGTTTTGGGAATTGCAATTTTTTTGTTTTCCGTCAGAAATGTTTCATTTTCAGCATTAGTAGTTGACATTCAGCACCTTCACTGGGGATGGCTAATCGTTGCCTTTTGCAGTATGTTTTTTTCTTTTTTTCTGGAAGCGATAGTGGTCAAGGCGTTGTTACATAAAGAGACGATGACACTGCGCTGGCGTGATGCGCTCAGAATTCCCCTCATTGAACAACTTTTTAACGGGATTACGCCGTTTTCTTCTGGCGGGCAACCAGCACAGTTGTTTGCCATGCTTCAGTCTGGGGCTGATGCAGGGCGCGCAACTTCAGTGTTGTTAATGAAATTTGTTGTTTATCAGTCAATGATCGTCGTCAATTTTATTTTTGCTTTATTAACCGGTTTTCATTTTGTGGCAGATAAAATGCAGGTGCTTTCATTGCTATTTGTTTTGGGCTTTGTGGTTCATCTTTGCGTGATTATGGCATTATTAATGATTATGTATTGGTACAGTTTCACTAAAAGGCTTGTCAAAGCTTTCTTTAAACCACTTAGATGGCTTTCAAAATCAAATCGGTATGAAAAACTGGAAGAAAAAGTTGATGTAAAAATCGATAATTTCTATGAAGAAAGTTTGCGCTTGAAAAGAGATGGCTGGTTGCTTTTTAAAATCAGTTGTTTGACGCTTGTGCAACTCTTCTTTTATTATATTATTCCTTATTTCATTTTATTAGGATTAGGAGTTTCAGGCGTAAATTTCTGGATGATTACTACTATGCATATTTTAATCGTCATGGTAATCTCTTTATTTCCAATTCCTGGAGGCTCAGGTGGAGCTGAATACAGCTTTTCAACCATTTTTTCGAGCTTTATTACGAATTCAAGTAAATTAATTCTTGCAATGATTTTGTGGCGGATTATTACTTATTATTTTGGAATGTTTTTAGGGATGATTGCGCTGGTAATTCCCCCGCAAAAAATGAAGAAAATTGATAAATAAAAAAGAGCTGTGCCGTTAGTTGGTAAAAGTCTATTTTACAAACATAGATGTATTTTGCTGTGATTAAGCTGAAGTTATGTGATGTATTTTTATCGGTAATAAAGAGGGGGCTGAGACAAAAGTTAACTTTTGTCACATCCCCCCTTTTATTCCGGATAAACGTGTTCCATAAGTCAAAATTCTCCGTCTAACTTCGAATTACTCATAGCAAAGTACTCGCTATGTTCGTAATTTCGAGTTAGTACTCAAATTTTCCCGACTTATGTCACACTCTCTTTTTAATTTTATTTTACAACCTGTGAATTAACGAGTTCCATCCAGCAATGGGTGCTGCCAGGCCCAAAATAAGCGCAGCTAAATCTGGATTATTTATAAGCAAACATGAGATTCAAGTAATTTTTAGCACAGGATTGTCATGATTGGGTTCTCTTTTTTTAGTTTTTACTAAATAACGATGGCAAAAAAGTTAAATTTCGTGTATATTGTTTTTTTATCAGAGTAATGCGCAATATAATAGAGGATATAAAACTGTAAAGAAGGAAAATTGAATTATGGAAAAATCACAATTAGCAGGAATTATTTCAAGGTTAGAAGCAATGGTCGCTGAGGACAACCCAGCTCAAGAGCAGCAGCGGCGTTTTGAAAAGAATGGACAAGAGCGTGGTGTAGTAACGTACGATAAAGAAAGTGCAACGTTTATTCTTGAAGAATTACCTGATAAACAAAGGTTTGAGTTTGACAATGTTGATCTGGCAGCAATTGAGATCTATGAATTATTAAATGACTAAAGTGATTAAATAAGTGTGAAGATCGGGTTTTTTAGTTTTCAAAATTTTTGGGGAAAGGCTATAATGTTTTATTAAAAGGGATTTTAAAATGGAGGCAGTTAAATGGGGTCAGTCTTAAAAAAAATTAGGAATGTCCTGAATACAAAAAGCGGTTTTTTTGTGTTGGTGCTCTTTTGCTTTTGGCTAAAGACCTACCTCACATACCAAACAAAGTTTAACCTAGGAGTAAGTGGTAGTGTGCAGCAGATTTTATTGATGCTGAATCCTCTACCAATTGGGATCTTGCTCTTTGGGATTGCACTTTACTTCAGGGGACGCAAGTCATATTGGATTATGATGATTGTTAGTCTACTTGAATCAATGTGGTTGTTTGCTAATATTTTGTATTATCGGGAATTCTCTGATTTTCTTTCATTAGGTATTATCAAATCTTCGGGTTCAGTTTCGAACAATCTTGGTTTGAGTATTGTTGAAATTATTCATCCGACTGATTTCTTAGTTTTTTTGGATGTTATAATCTTAGGCTTATTGCTGGTCTTTAAGGTAATCAAGGTTGATAGACGCAGGATTCGGATTAGAAGTGCAGTTTTGGTTTCTACTTTAGCAGTTGTGCTTTTCGGAGTTAATTTGTCTGCTTCTGAGAAAAATAGACCACAATTATTAACCCGGACGTTTGATAATAACTATATTGTAAAGTACTTGGGAATTAACTTTTATGCAGGTTACAATGCTTATCAGACTTATAAAGAAAGTTCAACTAGGGCTAATGCAAGCAGTAGCGATTTGAATGAAGTTTTAAATTACCTGAAAACTAATCGTGCCGCTGCTAATGTTTCTTACTACGGCAAAGCCAAAGGGAAAAACGTCTTTATTTTCCATCTTGAAAGTTTTCAGCAATTCTTGATTAATTATAAAGTTAATGGGCAAGAGGTTACGCCTAATGTAAACAAGTTCTATAGCGACAGCAATACACTTTCTTTTGATAACTTCTTTAATCAAGTAGGCCAGGGGAAAACTTCTGATGCTGAAACGATGCTTGAAAATTCGTTGTTTGGTTTACCGTCAGGGTCGGTGATGACCTCTTATGGGACTTCTAATACCTTCCAAGCACTTCCCGCTATGCTCGACCAAAAGGGATATTCAACGGCTGCTTTTCACGGGGACGTTGGTAGTTTTTGGAATAGAAATAATACTTACAAGTCTTGGGGATATCAATATTTCTTCAATGATGATTACTACAAGCAAAAGACAAATTATAGTGTCGGTTATGGGCTCAAGGATAAAATCTTTCTTAAACAAGCAACACAGTATCTTGAACAACTACCGCAGCCGTTTTATGCGAAGCTGATTACGGTGACAAACCATTATCCGTATGAATTGGATAAAGAAAATCAAAGCATTCAGAAAACGACTACCGGTGATTCAACCGTTGATGGGTACGTACAGACTGCGCATTATCTGGATCAGGCTTTTGGTGAATTCATTAGTTATCTGAAAAAGTCTGGATTATATGATAATTCAATGATTGTGGTTTATGGTGATCACTATGGAATCTCGAATAATCACAAAAAAGCAATTGCGCAATTGTTGGGCAAGAGTTCTATTTCAAGCTATGACTTGGCGATGTTCCAAAAGGTTCCGTTCATGATTCATTCGAATGGCTTAAAGGGCGGGGTTAACCATACCTATGGCGGAGAGATCGATGTTATGCCAACCTTAATGGACTTATTGGGGTTGAAAAATACCGATACCATTCAATTGGGAAATGATTTACTCTCAGAAAATAGAAATCAAACAGTGGCATTTAGAAATGGGGATTTTGTCTCTCCTACCTATTCTAAAATTGGCAGCAAGGTTTATGATAGTAATGGACAGGTTGCATCTAATCTAACAACTGAGCAAAAGAAGAGTGTTGATGGGATGCAAGCTAGAACTAATAAGGTGCTTTCCTTGTCAGACAAAATTGTGACGGGTGACTTGCTACGCTTCTATACTCCGTCAGGATTTAAAAAAGTTGATAAGCGGCAGTACAGTTATAAGTATTCTGACGGGATTAAGCTCTTGAAGAAACAACAGCAGACCTCCAAGAGCAGTTTAATTCAACAAAAAGGTGGTCATTCTACGACTGATTTATTTACAACGGATGCACCTGAATTGAAATGATCTTTGGAATAATCTTTAATAAGCTAAAATAACTTTCTAATATTTGTGAGGAGTTGTGTTTAAACGTAAAGTTTGACACAGCTCCTTTATTTTTATCTTCTATATCTTATGAATTAGGATGATTCGTTAGCAACTTTCTATGGTTCAGGTTATATTATAGGCAATTCCATTTTATTTTACAGGTGGTAGTCTCTTAAATGCTTAGTCACGCAATAGTGCATGCTTCTAGGCGGATTTTGGTAGTTAGAGTCAATTACAACAGTAACAAGGACAATCTGATGCTATTAAGTTGTACAGTTGCTATATGGTATGATCATCTTCAGTATTTTTGGCGGTTAACTACGAATTGAAATTAGGCAGAAGTGGACTACTATATAGTATATGAATGAAAACTTCTTGAGAATAATTGTTAAGCAGGGGTTGGACTAATTGCTACTAACCTCTGGATCGAATGATTCAAAAGTATGTGTTAGCAAATGAGACAGCTTTTTTATAAAACGGCAAATAAAATTAACGCTGGGTCGCGGAATTTATTAAGCATGGAAACTATTTTGACTGTGGTAGTTAAGATTAGGTGGTAAAGCGGCAGTTATGTTTTTGCAAAAACTACGAAATTAAATGGTGAATCTTCAAGTTAAAAGTAAGAAAAGACGAATATTTAGTAATGAGTTTCATTGAATATATGCATAAAAAAAAACTGCATAAAAAGCTTGACGTGGTATTAATTACTTGGTATTATATTCATTGTCGTTGAGTTAAGCAGCAAGCACTTTGCTACTTAGCTGATGCGGCAATTGCAATTTTTACAAGCTGTATAAATACAAACTTTTCGAATATTTATTCAAAAAAAGTTGTTGACAGTGTTGGAAATTGATGTTATTATTAAATAGTTGCGTTAAGCAATTAAGTAGACCTTTGAAAACTGAACAAAGTTTCGACAAATCAAATGTGTAG
>NZ_AZFQ01000051.1 GCF_001435195.1 Liquorilactobacillus satsumensis DSM 16230 = JCM 12392
ATGTTCTAAATATCGTAATAATTTGATTGAACAAGATCATCGGTTAATTAAACACGATATACCTACTTTTTAGATAAAGGCAAATAAAAAAACATCAGTTTGAAATCAACGTTTTTCTTGCTAATATTAAAGGTCTTTAATCAACCATTATTTAAAATTATAAATATGTTTTGATAAACAAATAAGCGGCTAGTCCAAATGAAGCAAAAGCAATTAAGATTTGAAGAAAGTGAACATTGCTGTGTCGAATGATAATCGGACCCAAATAGCCACCAACCAGAAGGCCAATGCCTAAGGGAATTACCGTCAACCAGGCAATATTAAATTTAAATATAAAGATGATAGTGGCAATTAAATTGGCCGCGGAAGCGATTACGTTTTTCATAGCATTAACAGTCACAAAGCGATCTTTAACTACTAATGAAAGCAATGCCAGATATATAATACCGCCACCGGCACCAAAATAACCATCATAACTTCCGGCTAAAAAGATACCAACTAAGCTAAGTAAACTGATCCATCTGTTATTGTTTTTGGCTGTATTTGTTTTTATTTTTCTAAAGCTAGATATAATAATCAAGATACCAGCCGTTAAAACGAAGAAAGGCACGGATTTTTCAAAAGAAGCGGCCGGGGCAAGTAGCAAAAATAAACTTCCGGCAATTCCTCCAAGTAAGGATAAAACAATAAACAAAAGGACTTTTTTCCAGTGACCATGTAATTCTTTAAGTGAAGAGATTGTCGAACCAATTCCGGCGAATACCAAAGCAATTGTGTTGGTTACGTTGGCTAAAACCGGAGGTAAACCAACCAACAACAAAGCGGGATAAGATGCCAGTGAGGCCAAACCGGCAATTGAGGCCAATAGCCCAGAAACGATGCCAGCAAGCACGAGAAAAGTGAAAGTGATAAATGATAGCATGGCTACCCTCCTTTTTTAGAGCAAAGAGCACAATTATTTAAAGTCCCAGTAACTTTCGTTACCAAAATCAAGGTGAATAGAATCATTTTTAAAATGATCAAAGTCATCCCTTTCTTGTTTTATTTCTGATTGAGCCCGTTTAAAAGCCTCTTTGCCCGCTACAAAATGTAAAGGTGGATTATTTAATTGACTTAATTTAAAAATAGCTTTGGCGACTAGGATAGGTGAACCACTTTGCTGACCCGCAAGATCTTCAATTGCTTTTGTTCTCTTGTGGGCTGTTGTGTCATAATCAAAAATTTTTTGTGGAGCAGAAAAATGAGATCTGCCAGCCCAGTCAGTTCGAAATGGACCAGGTTCAATATTGGTAATATTAATCCCCAGTGGTTTAACTTCTTTTAATAGTGTTTTCATTAGACCTTCAACGGCATGTTTACTGGCGTCATAATATCCTAGTGATGGTGTTCCAACTAATCCAGCAAGAGAACTAAGGTTAATAATATAACCAGATTTTTGTCTTCTCATGATTGGCAAAACGATGCGCGTTGTATTAGAAACACCCCAGAAATTGGTTTCTATCATCTGGCGAATTTTTCTATCTTCACTTTCTTCTACAGAACCAAAATATCACCAACCAGCGTTATTAACTAATATATCAATTCGTTTCCAACGGTCGATAGCTGCTTGCACGGCGTTTTTGATTTGGGTGGGGACGGTAACATCAACTTTTTCAAGCAAAACATTAGGTTCGTTTTTCCAACGAGAAATCTTATCAATGTTTCGCGCCGTAGCCACAACTAATTCATTCTCAGAAATTAATTGTTCAACTAATCGACGACCAAAACCGGTTGAAGTACCGGTTATAAACCAAACTCTTTTTTCCTTTTGCATTAGAGGCCTCCTTAAACTTTTTTAACTGCTGATTTATTTGAATAGTGCTAACATATCACTTGGAGTATACTCTAAGTCAAATTTAAAAAGAGGCGATCGCTTTGACAACCTACAAAATTGGTGAAGTCACAAAAATAACTCATCTTTCAGCAGATACGATTCGTTTTTATGAAAAAAAGGATCTCTGCAAAATAAAACGTGATAGTAATGGCCAGCGAATTTTTGATGAAAATGATTTAGAATGGCTTTATTTTATTCAACAATTAAAAGCCGTTAAAATGGAACTAAATCAAATCAAAGAATATGGAAAATTAAAAAGAGTGGGCACAAAAACACTTCCACAAAGGATTGATTTTCTATATCAGCACCAAGCAAAACTAATTGCTCAGCAGAAAAATTTAGCAGAGATTATCAAAAAAATGGAAGAAAAAATCAAGAAAACTAAGAAGAAAATGACCTAATAAAATTTTTAGTAGCCTACATATAAATTTACCAATAATAACTTCTAATAATTTCAAATATCAGTTACATGACCTACACCAAGAAATAAGCAGTCGTGCACAAAACCAGTTAAAAGATTTTGCTAAACACAATCCAGAAATTAAGCCAAAAAACAATCCTGAAAATAAAAACGATCGGCCTAGTTATTAGGTTGATCGTTTTTTAATTTATCCAGTTTATGCGCATTAACATAGTCTGCAAATATTTTTAAAAGTTCTTCGGTTTGTTCTACCGATAAATTATCAGCTTGAAAGTATTTTTCGAGCAAAGCCCCTTTTTGAATTAATCGGCGAGAACGAGCTTTGCGGGCTTGCCGATTTTCGTAGTATTTAGATTGCCGTAATTTAAAATCTTCTCGCTCAATTTCTTGTTTTAAACGCGCTTGTTGCTCAACTAGTTTTTCATATTGATTAGCCATCATTATCACCACTTAATTACAATTGGTTATTTGGTTCATGGTTTAAAATCGTTGCTATTTTTTGCGCGAGGTCTTTAATCTTTTGATTAGATAAACTGGCGTAATCTAAATTTGATGTTTTAATAATTTGTTTGCCAAGGTTTTGTTCAATCTTACTTTTTTCAGCTTTGATCTTTTGATTAAGCTG
>NZ_AZFQ01000052.1:0-6993 GCF_001435195.1 Liquorilactobacillus satsumensis DSM 16230 = JCM 12392
TTGTCGAAAATCCCAGAACGATTTTCGACAATCTCTTTTATTTTAGAGGACTTTTGACCCAGCCCCCCTCTTTTATTTCGGATAAACGTGTTCCATAAGTCAAAATTCTCCGTCTAACTTCGAATTACTCATAGCAAAGTACTCGCTATGAGTAATTTCGAGTTAGCACTCAAATTTTCCCGACTTATGTCACACTCTCTTTAATTTTACCTGATAAAACTACAACTCTCGGCAAACTCTCTTAAACATTGCCTTTAATCTAATCTGGAAGCTTTTCTGCGCCCAATTCAACAAAATCATAATGCAACTTCGCATTGTCGTTGAATTCTTCAATAGCTAATTCGATTAAACGATCCAATAAATCACTGTACCCGATTCCAGTTACTTCCCACAACTGTGGATATAACGAAATGTTTGTAAAACCTGGGAGAGTATTTACTTCTCCAAAATACGGAACATTATCTTTATCTACTAGAAAATCCATCCGTGCTAATCCGCGGTTACCTAAAACTCTAAAGGCGTCGAGGGACATCTGCGTAATCTCTGCCGCTAACTCCTGGGGTAAATTAACAGGCAACTGAAATTCAACTCCTGAAGCATCAACAAACTTGTTGTTATAATCATAGAAGACATCTGATTCAGGAATTTTAATTGCACCCAGCTTTGAAGCTTGTGCTTTACGATTACCCAGGACAGAACATTCAACCTCGCGTGGCTGTTGAATTGATTCTTCTACCAACAGCTTGAAGTCATAATGAAAGCCATCTTGAATTGCTTTGTCAAACTCAGCTTTGTTCTCAACTTTATAAATACCAACAGAAGAACCTTGACGAGCTGGTTTCACAAAAAGTACATTTCCAAGTTTTTCACTGCATTTTTCGTAGGACCACTCAGCCTGATTTTCAGGAGTTACCACAACATACTTAGTATTTCGGATCCCATGATAAGTCAGAAGCTGTTTGGTCAAATCCTTATCAAAAGAAATCCCTGATGAAGCAACACCGCTTCCAACCCACGGCTTATTTAATAACCGGAAAAGTCCTTGAACAGTTCCGTCTTCACCCATATTACCGTGAATAACAGGGAAGAAAACATCGATATTCTTTACTTCAGAAATATTCTGAATGTTTGCTAACGGATTAGTAAAATCAACATGCGGCACTACATCCGCCACAACTTGATCTTCGTCTTCTCCATCAAAAATGCGCATCGAATCCTTGTTTCCTAACAAGTAACCATCCATGGTAAACATAAATACTGAAACTTCGTACTTATCCTTATCCAGTGCATCATAGATATTATGCGCCGAGCGCTTAGAGACATCGTGTTCGGATGAATTCCCTCCAAAAAACAATGCAACGTGCAATTTTTTCTTATTCATGAATATAACTCATTCCTATTCAGTAATCTTATTATACGGTTTATTCTATTATACGATAATTTTTAGCTTAAGGTTGTCCAAGCAGCTCTCACTGCTATAAAAGATAATACCACGAGAACACCACATTTGTCAGTTAAATGTCTTCGTTATTTTATTTTGGGCTCTTTTTGAACTCATATTTACATAATCTTTTCTTTATAACCGACATGAACATGTTAAAATTAAGGTAGTAATTAAAAATCGGGGTGATTTATTTGGCTGAAAAATTGTACGGGATCATCTATATGACTTCGAGACAGGTCAATCTTGCAATTATTAATCTGCACTCTCTCAAGGTAGTTGAGAGTGCAACTTCTAATTTTTTTGATAATCGCAGTTATGAATATAAACATAATATAGAAACAATTACCACTTCACTGAATGGCTTTATCCACCTGTTAAAAGATTATGGCGTCAAAAACTATCATTTCTGGGCAAATCAACAATCACTAGACGCAATTAGTGCACGCTATCTGGGTGAGCAAATTTATATTAGAACTTCATTACGAGTTCGCTGGTTAAATACCAGTCAGCTGACGTACTATAAAGCTGCGGCAGTGATTACGCATCTAGACAATTTTAAAAAACTCAGCCTGGCCTCTACTTTCTTGCTAAGTCTTGGATCAGAACGTGTTTCACTTTCTCACTTTAACAAGCAGAAATTTGCTTCAACCTGGAACATTGACTTGGGTGCTGTACAGATTCATGAAGTATCTGCTGCTTTAAAACCCGTCACTAGTAATCCAGTTGAAGTCCTCGATGATTATATTGGCAGCAAACTTGAACATCTGCGCCATATTTTCTTTGGGAAAAGAGCTCCTTCCAGTCTGATAATTCAAGATGCTACGGCACTCAATAAGCGTTTCATTCCGCAAGGAAAAAGTTATTACGCTTTAAACAGTACAGAATTTGATGAACTCTACCGTAAAATTATTAGTTCTTCTGATCAATTTCTAATGGACTACTTTAATGTTGATGAAAATGATGTCGCACGCATCGTTCCTTACTTCTTATTAATTCATAAAATCATCAAATTGATCAATGTTAAGAAAATTGTTGTGACCAATATAACAGTCTCTGATGGCTTGGCAATTGAACGTGCTGACAAAATTGGAATTTCAACAAGTCACTTAGAAGAAATGATCGTGACAGCAGCTGAAAATATTGCTGGGCGTTATTTAACAAGTAAATCACATCGTGAAAACGTGTCAAAAATTGCACTGCATCTTTTCGATCAACTGAAAAAGATCCATCATCTAGGAAAACGGGAACGTCTTTTACTGCAGGTTGCTTGCATCGTTGCAGACATTGGAAACTACATTAATCAACAAGGCCATTACCGTCACTCAGCGTACATTCTAGAAGCTAATAAGCTAATCGGTCTTTCCAATGAAGAAAATCAGATCATTGCTGAAGTCTCACGCTATCACAGCAGTGAATCTCCCGAATCGCAGCAGCCGCATTTTCAAAAACTCGACCCAGAGGTTCAAATGAAAGTGGCTAAATTAGCTGCACTGCTGCGCTTGGCTGACGCACTTGATGACTCACGTGAAGAAAAGATCAGTAAAATCTCAGTTTCATTACGTAACACCGAAATGATCATTTCTGCATATTCAAATCAAAATCTAGCTTTAGAAAAATGGTCTTTCTCCAACAAGGCAGACCTTTTTGAAGAAGTCTTTGGCATTAAGCCTATTTTGAAGCAACGGAGGCAACTAAAATGACAGAAAATTTTGATAATCATAGTTATTTTAAAAATCGCGAGTTAAGCTGGCTTGACTTTAACGGACGTGTTTTAGAAGAAGCGCGTGATCCGGAAAATCCTCTACTGGAAAGGGTTAATTTTTTGGGAATTACTCAAAGCAACGTCGATGAATTCTTTATGGTCCGAGTTGCTTCGCTCAACAAGATGTATTCTGTTAATATTCAAACAACAGATGCTTCCGGAATGACGCCCAAGGAACAAATTGACGCCATTAACATTCAAGAACAAAAAATGGTCGAAAAAAGATACACAACTTACAACCGTTCGCTCCTTCCGCAACTCGAAAAAAATAATATAAGAATTATTAAAGCCTCAGAAGCTACCGAAGAACAATATAAATTTATCAGGCGCTATTTTAATGATGAACTGTATCCGGTCTTGACTCCACTGGCAGACGATTCATCGCGTCCTTTCCCGTTCATCAGTAATAATTCGCTCAACATTGCAGTCAGAATTCATGAAAGCAGTAATGAGAAAAACAAACGTTTTGCTACCGTGCGCATCCCTGATGTTTTCGCACGCATCATTCGACTGCCGCATGCAGACAATACCTTTATCCTCTTGGAAGACGTGATTAAAGAATTTATCGGTAGTCTCTTTACGGGATACAGGGTTAGCGAAGCTGCTGCTTATCGTGTGATTCGTGATATGGACCTAGATGTTGCAGAAGAAGACACCTCTGATTTACTGCGCGAAGTTCAAAAACAATTAAAGCAGCGTGAACATGGTGGTGTAATGCGTCTTGAAATTGAGAACACAATGAGTGAGCGCCTTAGTAAACGGCTTATCAAAACACTGGCAGTTGACGATAAGGCAGTTTACCGCATAAACGGACCAATTGATCTAACTTTTCTCAAGAAACTACCGCGTGTAGTCACGGGGCATGCAGATTTATCCTATCCTGCTTTTAAACCTTTCGTGGATCCCAAATTGACGGCAGGTAAAAATATCTTTGCTGCCCTAAGAAAACGGGATTTTTTGCTGCATCACCCCTATGATTCCTTTGCAACCGTTGTTCGTTTTATCGAACAAGCTGCAACTGATCCAAATGTTTTAGCCATCAAGATGACCCTGTATCGGGTCTCTGGGAACTCTCCAATTATTAAGTATCTTGGAATGGCCGCTCAACATGGTAAACAAGTTACAGTTTTAGTCGAAGTCAAAGCACGTTTCGACGAAGAAAACAACGTCCGTTGGGCAAAACAGCTTGAAAAAATGGGCTGTCATGTTATCTACGGTCTCGTTGGATTAAAAACTCACTGCAAGGTTGCTCTAGTCATCAGGCACGATGAAGATGGTATCAGACGTTATCTCCATCTAGGCACTGGAAATTACAATGACGTGACTGCTAATTTCTACACCGATATGGGAATTTTAACTGCCAACAGTGATATTGGAGTCGATGCTTCACACCTCTTTAATATGCTATCAGGTTATTCTAAACCGCCTTATTTCCACAAACTGCACATTTCTCCACATAAAATACGAGAGTTCATTAACAAAAAAATTGATGAGGAGATTAAAATTTCCAAAACCGGTAAGAAAGCCCTGATCAAAATGAAGATGAACTCATTGTCCGATCAGAAAATCATCGAAAAACTCTATGAAGCTGCTGCTGCTGGAGTTAAAATCCAGTTAATTGTTCGGGGAATTTGCTGTCTAAAAAATGACCTGCCCGCTATTGGTAACAATATTGAAGTACACTCGATTGTTGGTCGTTTCTTGGAACATAGTCGCATTTATTACTTTTATAATGAAGGCAAAGAAGACGTCTATCTCTCAAGTGCGGACATGATGACTAGAAATTTAGATCGCCGTGTGGAACTTCTCTTCCCTGCTTTGCAAGAAGATTTGCAGCGCAAAATAATTTCAATTTTCAAAACAATGTGGGAGGATAATGTTAAAACCCGCGTTCTTAATGGCGAGTCCTTTGAAAAAATCGATCGTCGCGGATTAGCGCGCTTAAGTGCGCAAGAATACTTTGTAGCAGAAGCACAGAAGAAAAATAAGCTATTGTTGGACAGGCAAAAAGAAGCTGCACGTGATGATTCGGTGTTCACACCAATGACTCAACACGATAGCTCGTTACCTGATGATCAGAGGGAGGAATAAGCACACATGATTAATTTTGCGGTGATCGATCTAGGCTCAAATTCTGTTAGAATGACAATTACACAGATTAAGAAAGATGCCAGTATTGAGGTCACCCATCAACTCAAAGAAATGGTACGCCTTTCAGAAAACATGGGACCTAAAAAAATCTTACAAGCAGAACCGATTGAGCGCACACTCAACGCTTTGAAAGAGTTCAAAAAAATCTACGCGGCACTACCAAATGTCCATATAGAAGCCTTAGCAACTGCTGCGGTTAGACAAGCCGTAAATCAGGCTGATTTTTTGAAATTAGTCAAAAAAGAAATTGGACTCAATTTTCAAGTTATCACTGGCCGTAGAGAAGCCTATTTAGACTTTCTGGGAGTCACAAAAACCTTAGCTGTTGGAGATAATTGTCTGATAATTGACACAGGTGGTGCCAGCACAGAATTAATTTTAGTAAAAGATCAGCAGGTCCGCAAGCTGATCAGTTTGCCGTTTGGTTCTGTCACCATTTCTCAGACTTTTAATTTGAATGATGAAATCAAAGCCTCCGATCTTTTTCTTGCGATGACCGCAATTGAAAAGGAATTGACCGATGTCAATTGGCTGTTTGAAGCACATAAAAGCAAGTTGGTCGTACTGGGAGGAAGTAATCGAACGCTTGCAAAAATCGCACGGCGCAAACTCAACCTTGATCCTTTGCCTGATCTGCATGGTTTCAAGCTGCCTAGTCAAAATGCCTTTGAAATTTTTGCAAATCTGGTTGACCGTGACCGAAAAGAACGTGAAAAAATCCCTGGGCTATCAAAAGTACGTGCAGATGTAATTGTTGGTGGTTTAATCCCAATTTCTCTTATTTTAAGAACTTTGCACATCCCTGAAATTTTGTTCTCAAATCATGGGCTACGTGAAGGTGCGTTCTTTGACTATCTTGAAACAAGTAAACTAGAAGTGCCGACTTCCAGCATTCAGCCGCCGTGGACTAAGGCCTGAATTATAAAGTAACCTGGGTTTGGTTACGCATAATTCTGGCTTAGGCACAGGAGGTTGCTGGTTGGAGCACGTTAAGATAGAAGTGCGACAAGCGCCGGGAGACTTCGAGCACTAGCGCTAAATTGCAAAATAGTCGGTCTGTGACTATGCGCAATTTTTAGCTAGGCGCAGAAGGCTGGTGGTTGGAGCACGTTAAATAGAAGTGTGCAAAAAGGCGCTAGGTTTTGAGGCTTAGCGTCGGATCACAATGGTAACTGACCTTGTTACCGGTGTGATCCATGCTAAACACAAAAACCTGCCTTTTGGAGCACGTTAAATAGAAGTGCCGACTTCCAGCGTTCAGCCGCCGTGGACTAAGGTCAGAATTATAAAGTAACCTGGGTTTGGTTACGCATAATTCTGGCTTAGGCACAGGAGGTTGCTGGTTGGAGCACGTTAAATAGAAGTGCCGACAACCACCGTTTAGCCTTTGAGCACTAACATCAAATTGCAAGATAGTCGGGTTGTGACTATGCGCAATTTTTAGCTAGGCGCAGAAGGCTGGTGGTTGGAGCACGTTAAATAGAAGTGCCGACAACCACCGTTTAGCCTTTGAGCACTAACATCAAATTGCAAGATAGTCGGGTTGTGACTATGCTATGAATTTTTTCAAAATAAAAAATAAGGGGCTGTGACAAAAGTTAAATTTTGTCACAGCCCCTCTTTTATTCCGGATAAA
>NZ_AZFQ01000052.1:7094-52835 GCF_001435195.1 Liquorilactobacillus satsumensis DSM 16230 = JCM 12392
CTTATTTTAGCCTACAGTATGGCTGTAAGTTATTAAAGCGAAAGAATCGCATCTTTATTTTTAATCGTTTTAATCATCCCTGCCGCCATCGAACCAAATTTACGCCCTGGGTGAGTTAGATTATATTCACAAATTTCTAGCGCACAGAGAAACAGAAGGCAACGTTGTAAAGCATGTCCCGGAATTTCAAACTCATGCACTGCACTGTAGCCTTTCAAAAAAATATTCCGTAATGCAGGTTCCCTGACTTCATTATAAAAAAATTTAATAAAGTCTTGATACGCAGTTCCCATATGTGCACGTTCAAAGTCAATCAAGATCTCATTTCCCTGATATTCCATGATATTACGTACACTAAAATCACCATGAAGTACGACTTTAGGGATCTGCTCGTACTCAAGATCACTCTGGTCAAAGTCTTTTTGTAAAAGTTCCAGCACAATTTCAGTATCTGCCTGATAAATACTACCGGTTAAAGCCTGTACCTTTTCTTGTAATTGTTCAGATAATTTCAATTTAGACTCTGCAACTTTAACATTTCCCGTTAACTGCAGATGGAAGTTGCCGAGAAGCTGGCCAAAATGATAAGCACGTTCTTGGTTTATCTCACGCTCATCAAGATCTTTAAGTTCTCGATCGTGAAGCGTAACGACATAATTATCTTCAAAAATTACACTATCAAGATAAACCTCTGGATAGTATACCTGATTTACATGCTGTTCTGCATAAAACATTTCAGGATCCTTAAAAATTTTAACAAACAAGGGGCATTTATAAATTTTGCTATTCCCCACCAAATGCTGATTGCCTGCAACATCATGGATACTCTTCAAATCAGCTTGATAATAATCATTTAAAAAATCGACCAGCAACCTTCTCATCCCCATTCTAAACTAATTATATTGTACTGAACTATTTCTCAAATGGCAAGAACCCCTTGGTGCGGTCAATCTGAATTACTTGTATTGTACACTGTCACAAGTTACCCTAAGACTGATAAACTAATAAAATCTACTTTTTGGGGGCAATTACATGTCTAAAAACAAAGTCAGTAGTTCTTTGACGTGCTTCTCGTTTTTTCCCTTTTTATCTTCACTTTGATTAGCGGAATTGTCTGCACTGCTAAACCAGATATGCGAGATAGAAGTTAAGCTCTTGGCTTCATAAAACGGCGTACGCACTAACCTCTTCTAATCACGTTTTTGAATTTGTTTAAGTAAACGCTCCTTAAGCAATCGTTGTGTCGCAGTATTGCTGTGCAGTTTTGACACAAGTGCGCGCGCAACTTGATTTTCACCTTCTAAATATGCTTGAAAAATTGCGGCACTGACGTACAACTGTTGGTGTCTTTTCTTTAAACTGCTTTTTGTAAGCCGCTCGTTAAGTTGGTCAAGTATCTGTTGTGCTGCGTTCTTTTCTCCAAGTTCAATTAAAGCTGCACACTGATATCGGAGAACATACGGCTGTATTCTAGGGGTAAATATTAATGCTTTTGCCAAATGATGACATTCTTGATAAGCCCCCAACGCATATAAAACCGCGATAGCATACTCACTAATTACGGTACTAATCAACGTCATCTTGGTTTGCGGCACCGCAAAATAAAGTTTGATGAATCCCCAGACACTTTGATAGTGTCCTTGATCAATTTTATGTTTTAAGCTTAAAAGTCGGCTGTTCTCACACACTACTAACGCCCCAAAAAATATGATCAGACTACTTATAAGAAACATCCATGAAATTCCAAATTGACTAGAACTATTTGACATGATAAAGGTTAGAAATAATATCAAAATAAAAAACAAGTAAAGTTCAAAAGAAAACAAACGCAAATTTATACTGTGCTGCAATAGTTGATAGGCGCGCTGATCTTTTGCCAGTTCTCCTTTGAATAAAGGCTGCAGACTTAAGGTCCTAATCTTTGCTTGCAGTTGCTCATTTTTGTGTGTCTTATGATGTACCCAAACTCGGAAAAGCCAAAGCAACAACCCATAAAAAAGCAGTAACGGCAGCACACTCAGATAACTAAGAAGTTCTGCATAACGCAAAGCAGCAATGCTAATCCCAACTTCAGCAGCTAAAAAAGCAAGTGTAGTTAATAGCAGCTGCCTTTCACTCTTTTTCCAGATAACACTGGGAGCAAGCGCAGGTACTTGGGAAACATGCAGTCCTAAGTAAGCCTCCCTAAAATACAATAAGCTGACGGCCCCTCCTGCTACTAAAAGCTGCGTTCCTTGGCGAAAGTCGTGAAAAACAAAATAAAGCTTGGCTGCATTATATAAATAAAATGTTGCACAAATTGCAGTCACAAGCGCAATTAAAACACGCATCTTTTTCAATGAAAGTCTCTCCTTTTTAATCTCGCGCAGGCTGTTCCTTGACAAATTTAAAATTGGTTGCAGTCTCACTTCTTACAAAGAGTCCTTCTTGCAACTGCCCCTTTTTTGCATAATCGCCCGCTTCGCCTTGCCCAACTCTTAAGTACAGCTTTCCTGCTGCATAATACATATTTACTGGAGAATTAAAGGGCGACTCACCCGTAGTTTGCTTAAAACTATTAGGAATGTCATAGCTTACACTAGTAAAGTTCTGCCCACCATCACTTGAATATTGTAACCCATGGAGCTTAGAGGCGTAGTAACACTCCCTAGTATTTTCCCAAAAGACGCAGCTCAAATTACTAAGAACGGTCTCCTTTAATGGGACCGCCGTCCAAGATCTCAAATCGGTGGTTTTGACAGTTTCATAATAGTCTGTCCCTAGGGAACGGTTAACCGCATACGTCACATATAAAGTCCCTCCCACCTGTGAAATAAATGCATTTGCCCGATAACCATTTTCTGGTAATGCTGAAAAATGCCAAGAACCTGTCCGCAAACGAAAAAGGAGTCCCGTTTGTTTATCTTGGTAAGCAATAAATGCTGTAAATTGTGGTGAAATTAAATAACTGCCGCTATTTAGGTCCTCATTGCTAGTTTCAGATGCCGTTCTAAAAACATTCGTATAACCACCTGGAACTTCAATCTTGCTCTTGCCACCATCATACGTGACATACAATTTTTTGTTTTCTGTCAAAAAACGATACTGCGCATTACTATTTTTTTGCGGAGTTTGTATCGGCAAGGATTCTTGCTGCTTATTACTTGACTCCTTTGAAGAAAACATTTTTCTCGCTGCAGGAACACTTTTCGTAAGTTTTCCTTTAACAGAATCGACATGCCACTGCTTGTTGTCAGCAGAAAATTTCCAAAAAGTTGTACTATTAATGGCTTGTCCATGCTGTGCAGTTCCCTTAAAAAATCTCAGTGCCTGCCGGTTTAAACTAGCTGGATAAATTTTTACTTTGACCATGGTAGTATCATTGCCAATATCACTGATCGTTCCTGTGTATCCACGGCCGATGCGATAATTATATGGTACCCGCCACCCTGTCAGTCTTTTATTGTATCTTTGCATAATTTCTTCAGTTGCACTGCTGATATCGAATTGTGTTGCTTTTTGACCACTAATTTTTGGAACTTGATACTGCCGCCAGATCATTTCCTGAAAAAAACCAACTCCACAAAAAATTGCGATAAATCCAATGATTACCAAAAAGACCTTTTTCATCTTTTTTCCTTTCCAGAACTGCCACTTGGTCAACTTCTGCAACTTTCCACCAAATCACTGCAGCTTTTGTTATTTTTCCAAATTAAAGAGGCTGCAACAAAACATCTGCTTTGTCACAACCTGACTGTTAATTTCTTCTTATTAATGTGGAATATATTGAATTCGGGAAAAGATTATCTTTGCCCCCTTCATATCTTACAAAGGCAAGTCACCTACTTGCTAGGAGATATAAGGATCACTTCCTTTCAGTCACTTAAGCAACAGTTTTTCGGAAATGCATTCAATACCTCTCACCCCCCTTAATATCAAGAGATCAATTCCACGCTCTTATTTTAACACAGAAAACTTTCATTTTGCTAGACAATTCTTTTTTTAGCTTGAATTTTTTGAAAATAAGCAGTAACATTATTGCAAACTTTCGCTTGGTTAACAGCCATCGCTGTCAACGAGAATTTTAGTAAAAAGCAGTTTGAAATTATGATTTTAATGTTGGATTAAGGAGCACATTGCAATGGAAGAAGATCTAGGATTCGTCTACGCCTTGGAAAATAAATCTTTTCCTGGGTATATCAAAATTGGACAAACAAAAAATTTAACAAATCGATTAGCACAACTAAATAATACTGGTATTCCAGATGGGAAACCAACACTACTACTATTTGCAGTCCAGCTCAATAACTATAAACACGCCGAACGTTTATTACATAGTGCTTTAGCTGACAAACGCGAAAGCACCTCCAAAGAATTCTTTAAAGCAACCTATAATCAGGTCAAAACAGCTTTCGATCTGCTGACCTTCAACGATGAACACGCAGCCTTAATTCGCCCAGAAGAATATAATTCAAAAATTACCGGTAAAACTTATCAGATAATTACGCGTAAAATCGGTTCACGTCCTAATAGAACTTTTAAATATCTGAGCATTCCTGCGGGTGCAAAGCTTTCATTTAAGGAAGATCCTAAAATTCAGGTCACTGTGCTCGATGGTAAAAACCATGTACTTTGTTATTGTGGTCAAAAACATACTCTTTCACGCGCAGCAATTTGTTGCTATGATTTTTATCACTGCTTATCCGCGGAAAAGCAGGGTCACGATAGAAACGGTTTTGATTGGTTTAAATATAACGATATTCTCGTTTCAGCGATCAAACCCATGGTTAACCAAGAACTTGGGTAATTTATCGCAATACCGTTTAATCTTGGCGGGTTGTGTGCCTAACCTGTTTTAAAAAATTAGTCATAATAGGGGCTGTGACAAAAGTTAACTTTTGTCACAGCCCCTATTTTATTCCGGATAAACGTGTTCCATAAGTCAAAATTCTCCGTCTAACTTCGAATTACTCATAGCAAAGTACTCGCTATGTTCGTAATTTCGAGTTAGCACTCAAAATTTTCCCGACTTATGTCGCACACTCCTTCTAGTTATTCTGCATAAACGTGTTCCATAAGTCAAAATTCTCTGTCTAACTTCGAATTACTCATAGCAAAGTACTCGCTATCTTCGTAATTCCGAGTTAGCACTCAAATTTTCCCGACTTATGTCACACTCTCTTTAATATCTATTAACGTCGTGTTTGGTTCCGCGTAACTGAGAATTTAACCAACCGAACCTTCCATCTGATATTCAATCAGCCTATTCAACTCAACTGCATACTCCATCGGAAGTTCCTTGGTGAAAGGTTCCACGAATCCCATAATAATCATCTCAGTCGCTTTTTCCTCAGAAATTCCGCGACTCATCAAATAATATAACTGCTCCTCTGAAATCTTTGAGACTTTAGCTTCATGCTCCATTGAAACATTTCCATTTTTAATTTCATTGAAAGGAATTGTATCACTTGCACTTTTTTCATCTAAAATAATCGTGTCACATTCAACGTGTGAAAATGAACCATCACTATGCCGTCCAAAACGAACCTTTCCACGATAGTCGACCCGCCCTCCATCTTTACACAAAGATTTAGAAACAATCGAACTTGAAGTATTCTTGGCATTGTGAATCATCCGTGCTCCTGTATCAGAGTCAATATTTTTGCCAGCAAAAGCAATTGATAACATTGTTCCCCGGGCACCTTCGCCATTCAGATAGACACTTGGGTACTTCATTGTGACTTTTGAACCCAAGTTTCCGTCGACCCATTCCATTGTGGCATTTTCCTGCGCACGCGCGCGCTTAGTCTCTAAGCTGTATACATTATCAGACCAATTTTGAATAGTGGTATACCGGCAATACGCATCGCGTAAAACATTCACTTCCACTACGGCAGCATGCAAGCTGTCTTGCGAATAATTAGGTGCGGTACATCCTTCGACATAATTCACGCTGGCACCTTCATCAACAATAATCAGCGTTCTTTCAAATTGTCCACTATTACCAGCATTAATCCGAAAATAACTTTGAATTGGAATCTCAGTCCGTACCCCTTTAGGTACATAGATAAAGGTCCCACCTGACCACACGGCTGAGTTCAGTGCCGCAAATTTATTGTCAGATGGCGGAATCAATTTACCAAAATACTTGCGTACTAAGTCAGGGTATTCCTGCACTGCAGAATCTGTATCCATAAAAACAATTCCCAAATCTTCGAAATCCTTGCGCATATTATGGTAAACAACTTCTGACTCATACTGCGCCGAAGAACCTGCTAAATATTTTCGTTCAGCTTCTGGGACTCCCAACCGATCAAACGTCTTTTTGATGTCGGCTGGAACATCTTCCCATTTACGCGCAATCCGATCACTATCACGCCTAAAGTAATTAATGTGGTCCAAATCCAATACAGACAAATCTGGTCCAAAATCGGGCAATTCCATTTCTTGGTAACGTTTAAATGCCTTAAGGCGAAAATCCAGCATCCAATCAGGTTCATTTTTTGCTGCCGAAATTTGACGGACTGTCTCTTCGGTTAAACCCTCACCAGTCGTTAAAATGGGGGCAATATTATCTTTAAACCCATACTTATACTCGCCGCCTAAGCCAAGTTGATTTGCATCAGCCATTGCTGGGCCTCCTTCTCTTATCTTGCTTCATTCGCTTAAACTCTACACTGCGTCTCTAATTCTAATCCTGAACTTCTGCTAATATCTGATAAATAGCTTTCCACGCCAGAGTTGCACATTTGATTCGTGCTGGAAATTGCGTAACCCCTTCCAGGATCGCTGCATCGCCTAAAATCTCATCAGCATTTGCAGGATCTTGACCAGTTACCAGTTCTGAAAAAGTCGTGACCATTTTCTCTACTTGTGCCGGTGTCTTATGCAAGACCTCGTCCGTCATCATGCTGGCTGAAGCTTGGCTAATCGTACACCCTGTTCCAGAAAACGCGATTTCACTAATCTTTCCATCGTCAAGACTAACCTCAAGCTGTAAAACATCGCCACAAGTTGGATTACGCAATTCCAATTGCTGCTTGGCATTGGTTAGTTTACCATGATGGTGCGGATGAGCTGCATGATCAAGAATCATCTGCCTGTATAAATTATCCAACCTAGACAGTGCCATTTTTAAAGAACTCCTTCGTTGCCTTAATTGCCTTGACTAACTGTTCAACGTCTTGTTCGGTATTATACAGGTAAAAGCTTGCCCGCGCCATTGCAGCGACTCCAAGATATTTCATCAATGGTTGTGCACAATGATGGCCTGCTCTGACAGCAACTCCCTCCATGTCAAGCGCAGTCGCGACATCATGCGGATGAAGTTGATCAAGGTTAAATGAGATAATTCCTGTTCGCAGCGCCGGATTCAATGGTCCATAGATTTTTAAGCCCTTGATTTGTTCCAATGCTGGCAATGCTTGTGCGCTTAAAGCCTGTTCATGCGCCTCAATTTGTTCCATTCCAATTTGCGAAAGATAATCAATAGCTGCGCCTAAACCCACAACTCCCGCGATATTTTGCGTACCACCTTCAAACTTCCATGGAATTTCCTTAAAAGTTGTCTCCTGGAGCTGCACCCAATCAATCATTTCGCCGCCAAATTCAAGAGGCGGCATTTCATTGAGATAACGACTCTTCCCCCACAAGATTCCAATTCCTGTAGGTGCAAGCATTTTGTGTCCCGAAAAAGCAAAAAAATCTGCGCCTAAAGACTGTACATCAATTTTCATATGCGGGGTTGACTGTGCCCCATCAACTACCATAATTGCCCCATGACTATGAGCGAGATTTGCAACCTGAGCAATCGGGTTAACGACTCCTAAGACATTAGAGACATGCGTCAACGCAACAATCGCCGTTTTATCAGTAATTTGTTGGCGTGCACTTTCCAAATCAAGTCGTCCATCCGCAAGTAGTTCGATATACTTCAACTGTGCACCCGTCTTTTGTGCCAATTGCTGCCAAGGAACAAGATTACTATGATGTTCCATGTAAGAAATGACAATCTCATCCCCCTGCTTAAGATGAGACATTCCGTAGCTTCGAGCAACCCAGTTTAAACCCTCAGTTGTACCCTTAGTGTAAATAATCTCACGCTCACTAGGAGCATTAATAAAGTTTTTGACTTTAAGCCGCACTTCTTCAAACTTTTCAGTAGCACGTTCCGCCAAAGTATGGACACCACGATGAACATTTGCATTATCATGATAGTAATAATTTGTTAGTGCCGCAATCACAGCGCGCGGCTTTTGCGAAGTGGCAGCGTTGTCTAGGTATACTAACCGTTCATCATTAACTTTTTGTTTCAAGATTGGGAAGTCCTGTTCATAATTATTCATCTTTTTGTCCATCAACAAGCTTCCTTTCTATTGTAACTTTGAGTTGTTCACGAATCAGTTGTGACGGAATTTCTGCTAACACTGGTCCTAAAAAGCCGCGAATCACAAGGCGTTCAGCAATCTTCTTTGGCAAGCCTCTGCTCATCAGATAATAAAGCTGTTCTTGATTAACCCGTCCTACACTGGCGGCATGCCCAGCTGTTACGTCATTATCGTCGATCAACAAGATAGGATTTGCATCCCCTTTAGCCTTAGTGGAAAGCATCAGCACACGGCTTTCCTGCTGTGCATCGGCACCCTTTGCACCTTTTATGATATGTCCAATACCATTAAAAGTCAGTGTGGAGCGTGATAAAATGACACCATGTTGCAGAATATGACCAATCGTATGTTTGCCGCTATTAGTCACCCGTGTGTCAATTCCTTGGACTTGATTGCCCGTTGAGATTGCCACTACTTTGACTTCTGAATGAGACCCGTCTCCGACAAGATCAGAATCAAAATCTCCCACAATATTACCGTCATTCATCATCCCCATCGACCAATCGATCTTGGCGTTTGTCCCGAGATGACCTCTGCGATTAAGATAAGTGGTTGTATTGCGTCCTAAACGATCCACGCTTGCAAACTTAACATGACTGTTAGTTCCCGCAATCACTTCCACAATGATATTAGCTGTTGTTTCGGTTTGCCCTAAGGTTGTCAGGTTTTCCAAATATGAAAATTCACTATTTTCTTCAGCGACAATAATTACATGGTGCACATAATCTTGCTTTTCTGTTGCATCCTGTACAAAATAGGAGGTTAAAGGATCCTTTAAAACCGTATTTTTAGGAATATAAACAAAGAGACCACTAGTCAAGTAAGCTACATGCTGCGCTGTCAATAAGTCTTCATCAACTTTAATTGCTTTTTTCATGAAGTACTTCTTTACCAATGTGGGATGTTCACGTAAAGCAGTTTGCCAGTCGCAGATAATCACACCCTGCTCTTCAAAGAGGTCCAATCCCTTTGTAGTTACAGTTTCTTGGCCTAACTGAACTACTAAATGAGCAGCATCTTTTAAAGAAAGCTGCTGTAGTAATTCTGGTTTAGAATGGCGTTGCTTAAGTGCCCCTTTTAACTGAATTGGCCACCGTTGATATTTGATTTTCTCGAACGAAGGAAGAGTCAGCTGCGGCAATGCTTCTAATGCTTTGAGTCGCAGGGCAGTGAACCAGTCGGGTTCGCCCACCTTTTGTGCATATTCTTTGATCTCAAGGTAGTCCTTGGTTTCAACTGTCATATTATCTCTCCTCTAAGCTTCTTCATCGACGAGTTTAATATCAAGTCCCAACTCGTCACGTAACCCTGCATAGCCTTCATCTTCCAGTCTCTTAGCAAGTTCAGGGCCGCCTTGCTTAACAATCCTGCCACCCATCATAACATGAACTACATCTGGCACAATGTAGTTCAACAGGCGCTGATAATGTGTAATAATTAATGAACCAAACTCTGGTCCCCGCATTTTATTAACTCCGCGTGAAACAACTTTTAATGCGTCAATATCAAGCCCAGAATCAATCTCATCGAGAATTGCAAACTTGGGTTTAATCATCATCATTTGTAAAATTTCATTGCGCTTCTTCTCGCCACCTGAAAAGCCCTCGTTCAGATAACGTTCAGCCATTTCTTCTGTCATATCAAGTACTGACATTGTTTTGTCAAGCTCTTTAAGAAAAGCTCGAATTGACATTGGATCGTCTTCCGGACGGCGTGCATTAATTGCACCGCGAATAAACTCAGCATTTGTCACTCCCGGAATTTCAGCCGGATACTGCATTGCCAAGAAAAGACCAGCACGTGCTCTTTCGTCAACCGGTTTATCCAAAATATTTACACCATCAAGTAACACCTCACCTTGTGTAACTTGATATGCAGGATGTCCCATAATTGCTTCAGAAAGCGTTGATTTACCAGTTCCATTTGGACCCATAATTGCGTGGATCTCACCTGTCTTCATTTTTAAGTTGACACCTTTGAGAATATTTTTTCCTTCAATTGAAACATGCAGATCTTTCACTTCAAGCGTTGTCATAGTTGCTTCCTCCAATTTAAAAACTCGCTCTCATTCTAGCCTAACTGTTACTTGATTTCAATTAGCTTCGATCAAGCACATAATTTAGATAACCTTTTGCTGATCCATAAAATACCGTCGTTAGAGCCATTCACGTTGATAAAGATCCTCTTTAAAACCACAAGTGAAATGCTCTCCTTCAATCATTAATGGTCGTTTAATCAGCTTACCATCACTAGCCAAAAGCTTGCTTGCTTCGAGATCACTTAAATCAGCAATCCGATCCTTAAGCTTTAATTCACGATACTTAATGCCACTTGTATTAAAGAAGTACTTGAGTGGATGTTTTTTAGTTGCAATCAACCGCAATAGCTCTGTACTATCTGGTGGAGTTTCGACAATCTCAATTTCGTGATAAGGTACGTTGTTTTGTACTAACCATTTGCGTGCTTTAGCACAGGTACTGCACCTGCGATAACAATAAAATTTTTTCATAGACACACGCTCTCTTTCATTTAATTTTAATAATTCTATTATACAAAAAAAAATGAACATGTTACATAGATAATGAGAAGTTTTGCATTGTTTCTGAAAACTTTTGGCTATAAATTAGCTCATCAATAGAGATGCTGCACCAATAATGTTACTTTGCAAAATAGGTACCTTTTAAAACTCTACGTAATTAGTAATCGGCTGCAAATCATTACGAATAGAAGGATTGAGTAGCTAATAAAGGGGCTGTGACAAAAGTTAACTTTTGTCACAGCCCCTCTTTTATTCCGGATAAACGTGTTCCATAAGTCAAAATTCTCCGTCTAACTGCGAATTTAGCAAAGTACTCGCTATAAGTAATTTCGAGTTAGCACTCAAATTTTTTCGACTTATGTCACACTCTCTTTATTTGATACACATCAAATATGATTTTTATTTGGTAACCTACTTTTCCAAACTTTGCATTATTACATCTTGTTACCTAGGTTAGTGAAATTCACGACTGCTGCTGAACATGTAACTCTTATTATGATACCTCATTGACATGACTAAACCAACTCCAACCATATTACCAATCAAAGACGAACCTCCTTGACTGATAAACGGCAACGGAATCCCTGTTAAAGGTAATAATCCAATACTCATCCCCACATTTTCAAAAACATGGAATAAGATCATCATAATAACACCGGTTGAGAGGTAAGCATAAAATTCATTTTTTGTATCAAATGTGACCTGAATCATCTGGAAAATCAACAAGAGATACAAGAAAATCAAAACACATCCTCCAATGAAACCAAAATTTTCTCCAATTACAGAGAAAACCATATCAGATTCGCGCACGGGGACATATACATTTGAGACATCAAAACCTTTCCCAAACAACTTACCAGAACCAATTGCTTTCATACTTTGCCAGAGCTGATAACTGCTATCTGATGTATTAGCTGAAGGATCAAGCCATGCTTCTATTCGTTGAAATTGATAAGTTTTAAAACCAATATTCAGTAAAATACCTCGCCAAAATACTACAAGTGCAATCAACAATGACCCCACTATTCCCACAATTGAAGCGACTGGGATGATAATTTTCCAGGTAATCCCAGATACAAGGATTACTCCACCAAGAATCGCGAAGAAAACAAGCATTGTCCCAAAGTCATTTTGAAGTTTAAGCAAAATTGGAATTGGTACACTCCAAGCGAACATTTTTCCAAGCAAGTGCCAGTCGCTATTAACCGTGTGAACCGGATACTCATTGTTGTGCTGCGCCACAACACGTGCCAGCATCATAATATATGCCGGCTTCATAACCTCAGAAGGTTGGAAAGTTATCCCTGCAAACGAGAACCAGCTCTTAGCACCAGTGTCTGCATAATAACTCCTGCTATACATAAACAGAACAAGTACCAACATAGTAATCCCAATTCCATAAGCAATCGGTGCCAGTTTCCATAACTGTTCAGCATCAAATTGCATGATGATCACCACCGCAACCGTTCCGATCAAGTACCAGACCAATTGCATCGCAAGCATCTTACCAATACTGGTTGTACTGGTATCGTGGTTGGCAGCCACAAAAATTGAGGCCATTCCAATCACAGCTAAAGTCAGTACGGAAAAAATGATTCCATAATCAATCCGTACATCCGCGTTATCTTCTCTCGTCAGCTGTCTTTGTGCCAAAATTGCCCTCCTTAAAAATAAAGCCATGCTTTAAATTGAAAGAGCCGTAACAAAACAAGCATTTTGTCACAGCCCCCCTCAACTGTCTTAATTGCGGTGAAGATGATATTCCCGAATCAGCAAATTAACTGCTTCCTTATGCGATCCAGTTCTAAAAGTTTCTCCGTTTGGAAAGACAGCGATGAATTTTTGCCCATCCTGCTTGACAGAGCCCACACTTACCGTCCCAATTTTTAAATTAGTTTCCGGAGTGCCGTTTACTTCCTGTTCTTCTTCCACAATCTCAATATTTTTCTCTCTTTTAGACACGCTACTCCTCCTAAAGTTTCATCATATTTTATTATTTTTTGGGTTGCGTCTCAGACTGAACTTTTCAGGTACAGGATCGTACCCTCCGCGTACAAAAGGATGACACCTTAAAATACGACTGAACCCCATTAAGAATCCTTTCGCAGCACCATGCTTTTGAATTGCCTGCAACATATAATTAGAACAAGTCGGATAATAGCGACAACTGGGCGGAAAAAAAGGGGAAATTCCCCTTTGATACATCCGAATCAATAAGAGCAGGATTTTTTTCATCATTCTCTCCACCCCTCATTCGCTTTATTTAGCCTTTCTGTTCTTTTTACTGTTTTTTTCAATATGTTCCAGCAAAAAGCCTGTTCCCAACGCAACATCATCAAGAGGAGTATCTGCTACTACGACCGGAACTTTCAGATATTTAGCAAACAAGCTGTCAATGCCATCAAGAAGTGCACCGCCACCAGTCAGGACGATTCCACGATCAATAATATCAGCTGCCAACTCAGGTGGTGTCTGCTCAAGAACTTCTTTGGCAGCTTCAATAACTGAAAGCATTGTGTCATGCAATGCCTTTTCAATCTGGTCTGAAGAAAGTGTGACCGTCCGCGGCAGACCATTTACAATATCTCGTCCACGTACTTCCATTTCCTTTGTGCGATGACCAGGAACAACCGTCCCAATTTCAATCTTAATCTTTTCCGCGGTATGTTCACCAATCTGAAGCCCATGTGATTTGCGCATATAAGTCATAATGTCCATATTCAAACGGTCTCCGGCAGTTCGCAGTGAACGACTGACAACAATATCCCCTAACGAAATAATTGCAATGTCACTAGTCCCACCACCGATATCAATGACCATACTGCCGCGCGGTTGGAAGATGTCAAGTCCGGCTCCGATTGCAGCAACCTTAGGCTCTTCTTCTAGATAGACAGAACCGCCGCCGCCTGACTTTTCAGCGGCTTGTCTAATTGCCTTGCGTTCAATCGAAGTCGTACTTGTAGGACAGCATATCAAAATATTAGGTTTTGACATGATCCCCTTAACATTCAATTTTTTAATAAAGTAGGAAAGCATCTGTTCTGTCATATCAAAGTCTGCAATTACTCCATCTTTTAAGGGACGAATTGCTCGAATGTTGCTGGGGGTCCGTCCGACCATTTTATATGCCTCTGACCCGACAGCTAAAACACGACCAGTCTGGGTATCGATTGCAACTACTGAAGGCTCATTCAAAACGATTCCCTTACCCTTGATATTTATTAAAACATTAGCAGTTCCCAGATCGATCCCAATATCTTTAGCCATAATTATTCTCCTTTAATCAGCCCCATTATGTATCCATCCGGCGGTTGCTCTTACCGTTAACTTACACTCAAAAAACCTATTTAATTATAGCATAAATAGGTAAGCACAAAAATATCCAATCGTATAAATCAGCTTTCTCTAACCAAAAAATAAACTTCTTAGCAAAAAAGAAACAATTTATAAGCGACTTGCTTTTTTCAACTGTTCAGTCGTCACTTCATCTTCACTAACCCGTGTAATTTCAGCACCTAAAGCCGCTAATTTCTGATGGAAATGATAATAACCACGATCCAAATACTTCAAATTAGTGACTTGAGTATACCCTTCTGCCACCAATCCAGCTAAAACTAAGGCTGCAGCTGCGCGTAAATCAGTTGCCGCCACTTCAGCACCATGGAAGTGTGTTGGTCCTTGCAAATAAGCTGAATTACCGTCAATTCTAAATTTGGCATTCATCCGTCTTAATTCATCAAAATGCATGAAACGGTTTTCGAATACGGTTTCAGTAATTAAACTTTCTCCTTGAGCAAGTAACTGTAAAATTGAAATTTGCGGCTGCATGTCAGTCGGAAAGCCAGGATAAGGCATCGTTTTAACATTTGTCGGTTTAATTGCAGTGGTTCCAATCACCCTAATTCCTTGGCTTTCTTCCTGCACGGAGACGCCCATTTCCTCAAGCTTAGAGATTAAAGGACGATTATGCTCTGCAATTGCATTTTCGACCAACACATTACCGCCCGTAACCGCAGCTGCAACCATGAAAGTTCCAGCCTCAATACGATCCTGAACAATTGTATGCGCAACCCCGTGAAGTTCAGCTACCCCTACAACCTTGATGCGCTCAGTTCCTGCTCCGGAAACTTGGGCGCCCATTTTATTTAAAACATTAGCTAAATCCACGATTTCTGGTTCACGCGCAACATTTTCAATAACCGTCGTCCCCTTTGCAAGGGTTGCAGCCATCATAATATTTTCTGTCGCACCCACACTTGGAAAATCAAGGTAAATGTCGGCGCCAACCAAACCAGTTGTTGTCGCCTCAATAAAACCATCATGCTGTTCAACTTGGGCTCCCATAGCCTCAAGTCCCTTAAGATGCAGATCGATTGGACGTGATCCAATCGCACAGCCACCAGGCATCGCAACCTTCGCATGTTTTAAGCGTGCCAAGAGCGGTCCAAAGACCACAATCGAAGCACGCATTTTCGAAACATATTTAAAGGGAGCTTCATATGAAAGCTTCGCAGCAGCATTTAGATCAACTGTCTTTTCTTTTTCATTCATCTCAACTTTGACATTCAAAAAACGTAAAACATTATTCATCATGTACACATCGGACAAGACAGGCACGTTATCCAAATGCACAGTTCCTTCGTCAGTTAATAAACTGGCAGCCATAATCGGCAAAACAGCGTTCTTCGCACCTTCAACCTGAACTGTACCTTCTAACCTGTTTCCTCCATGAACAATTATTTTTTCCAATGTGAATTCCTCCAAATAAGTTTCGCTGAAATTAATTTAAACCACAAAATTTCTCTTACAGAAGATACGATAAGTTCCGCACATTATTGATAAAATCAATAAAAAACGAACTACAAGCGTAGCCGATCGCAACCGAAATCAAAATAATCAAAAAACTAAAATTTCTCTGTCTTTGTGAGGATATGTACCTATCGAGCCTTAAAGATTGCAGGCAAAAGAACGTAAGCAAAATAAATGCAAAGCTACTGATAAGATTTAATAAAGCCATAATTCCTTCGTATTTCATTTTCATACCCTCCAAAATCCATAGCTTAATAATATCATAAAAAAAATATGACGTCTTGTGTCAAGTAACATTTTTGTAATATTTTAATATTTTATTTTGGCGAATTACGCAAACCTTATATTTCAGACCTAAAAAAGAAATTTATTTTTTATGAAAAGTCTACTAAAATAATAAAAAAATTATGCTAAATATCCAATGAAAATAAAATAGAGATTACGTCAAAGCTTTCACTTTAACATAATCTCTATTTAACTTGTGCTGGTCATTAACAGGTTTGGTATGTACCTGTTAACACCTCAATCTTCATAACTTTAGAGCAATCTTGTTGTTTAGTAACTAGTGTTTAGAAATATTCAAGCGATTAAGTGCACGCCGTAATGAAATCTCAGCACGTCGTTGCTTATCGATATTTTGCTCTTGCCGCGCTTTTTCCAAACGTTCCTGTGCACGCTTGCGTGCACGTTCAGCACGCGCAAGATCAATATTTTCTTTACGCTCGGCACTATTAGCTACGACTGTTGCAATGTTATTGGAGAACTCTACAAACCCTCCATTGACAGCAATCTCATCAAATTTGTCCTCAGTTCCGGGAACTTTAACCCGGACTTCATCAATTTCGAGTGAAGCCAATAACGGAATATGTTCTGGCAGAATTCCCAGCTCGCCAACAGTGGTTTTAAAAACCGCCATTGGAGTTTTTTCATCATAAACACTGCCGTCAGGGGTAACCACATTAACTGTCAATAGCTTTTCTTCAGCCATTTCGCGTTACCTCCCTACTTGCTCTTGCTAGTCATCTTTTTAGCTTTTTCAACGACTTCTTCAATCCGTCCGACAGAACGAAAGGCATCTTCAGGAAGATCATCATACTTGCCCTCAAGAATTTCCTTGAAGCCCTTAACCGTCTCTTTGACAGGAACATAAGAACCTGGAACGCCGGTAAACTGCTCAGCAACGTGGAAATTCTGTGATAAGAAGAATTGAATCCGACGTGCACGTGCCACGATTACCTTTTCTTCATCAGATAATTCATCCATCCCTAAAATTGAGATGATATCCTGCAATTCGCGGTAACGTTGTAATACATGCTGTACATCTGTCGCAATTTTATAATGTTCTTCCCCAACAATTTCTGGCGAAAGAGCACTTGAAGTTGAAGCTAAAGGATCAACGGCTGGATAAATTCCTTGCTGTGTCAAACTCCGCTCCAAGTTAGTAGTTGCATCCAAATGCGCAAAGGTTGTAGCTGGAGCAGGATCAGTATAATCATCGGCAGGGACATAAACAGCCTGAATTGAAGTAACTGAACCCTTTTTCGTTGAAGTAATTCTTTCTTGCAATTGACCCATTTCAGTTGCCAACGTCGGCTGATAACCAACGGCTGAAGGAATCCGTCCCAACAAAGCAGAAACTTCAGAACCAGCCTGTGTGAAGCGGAAGATATTGTCAATAAAGAGCAAGACATCTTGTCCTTCAGTATCACGGAAATATTCCGCAATCGTCAAACCAGTCAGCGCAACCCGCATACGTGCACCAGGTGGCTCGTTCATCTGACCAAACACCATCGCAGTCTTTTCCAGAACACCGGATTCTTTCATTTCAAAGTAAAGGTCATTCCCCTCACGAGTTCTTTCTCCAACACCCGTGAAAACAGAAATACCATTATGTTCTTGGGCAATGTTATGGATCAGTTCTTGAATCAAAACTGTCTTACCAACACCGGCACCACCAAACAATCCAATCTTCCCACCTTTAATGTAAGGTGCTAACAAGTCAATAACTTTAATTCCTGTTTCAAGAATTTCAATTTTTGTATTCAATTGATCATACGGAGGAACATCACGGTGAATCGGATTGCGTTTTGCATCTTGACCGAATTCCTCGCCACCATCAATTGTTTGACCTAAGACGTTGAAAACTCTTCCTAATGTTTCCTTGCCGACTGGAACACTGATTGATGAACCAGTATCCTCAACTTTTGCACCACGTTGAACCCCATCTGTGGAATCCATCGCAATCGTCCTCATTACACCATCACCAAGTTCAAGTGTAACTTCGACGACTAAGTTTGAGCCGTCTCCGCGCTCAACATTCAATGCATTATTGATATCAGGCAAAGTTTCACTAAGAGGAAATTGAACGTCAATAACAGGTCCGATAACTTGAACTACTTTACCAGAACTCATCTACTCATTCCTCCCATCATCTTAATCCAGAGCTGCTTGTGCACCAGTAATTTCAGTGATTTCAGTTGTAATTGCACTCTGGCGTGCACGATTATACTGTAATTCCAAGGATGAAATAATATCCTTAGCATTATCAGTCGCTGATTTCATTGCAGTCGAACTAGATGCATGCTCTGCAGTCTTAGCGTCAAGAATCGAGCCATATATTAAGCTCTCAGCATACTGCGGTAAAACAACTTCCAAAATTGCATCTTCAGAAGGTTCCATCTCATATTCAGCCGTAAAGCCGGACGCTGACTCTTCTCCAAGACCTTCGCTCCCGATATTCATTGCTGAAATTGGCAGCATTGGTTCTGCTCTAAACTCAGAAGTCATTGAATTGACAAAATGGTTATAGCAAACATACAATTCGTCATAAATTTCTTCACTGTACATTGTAATGATTCGCTTCACCAACTCATGTGTCTCCCTAAATTTAGGAATATCACTTACACCGCGATATTCGTAGGCAACATTGAAGCCACGCTTTTTGAAGAAATCTGCGCCTGTTCCACCAATTGCAATAATTACAATGTCATCAGTAGAATGGTTACCATTTGTGATCAGGTCCAATGTCTGTTTGATCACATTACTATTGTAACTGCCAACAAGCCCACGATCTGAAGTAACCACAATAATTCCTGTCGTTTTTACAGGACGTTTGACAAGCATTTCCAAACCATTAATCTGATCTCCATCTGCATGGTTTGAAGCTGCTGAACTGCTGGCAACCCCACTATCCAAAAGGTGTGATTTTGCAAGATGAGTAATGACACTGCGGATCTTTTCTGCATATGCCTGATATCCAGTAGCATGTCGCTGGATTTGACTCAGTTTAGCAGTTGACACCATTTGCATGGCACCTGTGATCTGCTCTGTTTTCTTTGTCGAAGAAATACGGCGCTTAACTTCTTGCAAAGAAGCTCCCATTAGCTCTCACCAACCTTCCTATTTAGCTGTAGACTGAAAGCCGGCAGCAAAATCTTTGATAGCAGCATCAAGTTTTTCTGTTTCAGGTAAGTTACCCGTTTTCTTGATTCCATCAAGCAAATCCTTATGATTGCTGTCAAAGAAATCAAATAACTCATTTTGAAAGCGTGTAATATCATCTACTGGAACTGCATCTAAAAAGCCATGTGTTAAAGCATATAAAATCAAAACTTGTTTATCAACAACGAGTGGTTTATGCAGTGGCTGTTTCAAGACTTCAACTGTCCGCCGACCACGAGCAAGTTTAGCTTGGGTTGCTTCATCCAAGTCAGAACCAAATTGAGCAAAAGATTCCAGTTCACGATAAGAAGCAAGATCCAGCCGCAAAGTTCCTGAAACCTTCTTCATCGCTTTAATCTGAGCAGAACCACCAACACGTGAAACAGAAGTTCCGGCATCAATCGCAGGCCGAATTCCAGAATAGAAGTTATTACTATCTAAGAAAATCTGACCATCTGTGATTGAAATCACGTTTGTCGGAATATATGCAGAAACATCCCCAGCTTTGGTTTCAATAAATGGCAATGCAGTCATTGAACCGCCGCCTAATTTATCGCTCAACTTAGCCGCACGTTCCAGCAACCTAGAATGCAGATAGAAAACATCACCAGGATAAGCTTCACGACCAGGCGGACGTCTCAAAATCAAGGACAGCTCACGGTATGCATCGGCTTGTTTTGAAAGATCATCATATACAATTAAAACGTGTTTACCATTATACATGAACTCTTCACCCATGGCAGCTCCCGCATATGGTGCAAGCCATAATAACGGTGCTGGAGAAGAAGGACCCGCTGCAACTACAATTGTATATTCCATCGCGCCAAAACTGCGTAGCGTTTCAACCTGACTTCTAACAGTCGATTCTTTTTGTCCGATCGCAACATAGATACAAATCATGTTTTGATCCTTCTGGTTAATAATTGTGTCAATCGCAATTGAAGTTTTACCTGTTTTACGGTCCCCAATTACTAATTCACGCTGACCACGACCAATTGGAACTAACGCATCAATCGCCTTAATACCAGTTTGAAGTGGTTCATTAACTGATTGGCGTTGCATAACACCTGGTGCCTTTTTTTCAATTGGACGAGTCCGCTCAACTTTTATTTCACCCAGACCATCAATGGCCTGTCCTAAAGGATTAACAACACGGCCAATCATTTGTTCGCCTACTGGAACTTCCATAATACGACCGGTGCGTTTTACACTATCACCTTCACGGATTCCCTTGAAAGAACCTAAAATAACAATACCAACATCATTTGACTCCAAGTTTTGAGCCATACCATAAGTACCATCATCAAATTCTAACAACTCTCCTGCTAAGGCATTATCCAGACCAGTTGCACGAGCGATCCCATCACCGACATATGTAACTGTCCCGACTTCATCAACTCTGAGCTCATCTTGATAGTTTGCTAATTGTTGCTTAATCAGAGCACTGATTTCCTCAGCCTTAATGCTCATAGAAGTTTCACCTCTTTATTAATCATTTCAATAGCATCCTTCTGATACGAGCGATTTTTAGTTTTAGTGAACCATCATAAACATAATCATTTGATCTTAAAATAGCTCCACCAATCACACTAGGATCAACTCGTTCATCAAGAATAATTTTGTTTGCTCCGACAATCTTTGCAAACGCGGATGTTAATCTGTCCTTTTGCTCCTCTGCTAAAGGAATTGCAGTTGTAACTGTTGCACGCACTGTGTTCTCAAAACTGTCATTTAGACGTACATATTCAGTGATAATAACATCCAAATCAGCAATGCGCCCATAGTCAAACAACATTCTCAAAAGATTAGCTGCAAGTTCAGAAGAAGACGCAGCTAATTTTTCGATAACTTCACGCCGCACCCCGGGTTCAATTTGCTTACTGGTAAGAAAAACCATTAACTGTGGTTCTTCCGCCAACGCTTTTTTCATCTCCAGCAACTCAGCAAGCAATTCTTCCCGAACATTTTTTTCTTTTGCAAGAGCAAACAGGGCGTTACCATAACGATGCGCAACCATTGTTTTACTTAACTTCATTTTGCTTCCCCAACCCTTCAATATATGAATCAATCAAGGCTTTTTGGTCATTCATTTGTAAATTCTTAGAAATAACCTTTGAAGCAATTTCAAGTGACAACTCCGCCACATCATTTTTCACACCTTCAAGTGCATCTTGACGCTCGCGTTCAATGTCTTGCTTTGCAGTATCTTTCAAAGCTTGAGCTTCACCATGCGCATCCGCGACAATTGTGGTTTTTTGTTGCTCACCATTTTTGCGTGCACGCTCAATTATTTGAGATGCTTCTGCATGAGAATCTTTCAAAGCTGAAACACGTTGTTCTTCAACTTGTTCCGCATTTTTACGTGCTTCTTCTGCAGAATCAAGATCGTTTGCAATTTTGGTAGCCCGTTTTTCCATCATATCGGTCACGGGACCCCATGCATAATGCTTAATTAAAGCCAGCAATACTACAAAGAGTACCGCATAGAAAAGCATATCGCCCCATTCAACACCTGTAGCAGCACCTAACACAAATGTTAAGCCCATTTAGTGACACCTCCTCTTTTATATTGCTTCGGAAACCGAATTGTCCAAAATAAAAGATCGCCTATTTTGCCAACAACAGGAATGAAATCACGATTGCGATGATTGGAACAGCTTCAACTAAACCAACACCGATGAACATATTTGTCCGCAGTTTACCTTCAAGTTCTGGCTGACGTGCCATCCCCTCAAGCATTTTAGAAATAACAAGACCGTTACCAATAGCTGCACCAATCGCAGCACCAGCAGCTGCAAGGCCTGCACCAATTAAAGCTAATGAACTCATAATAAAATCCTCCTTGTTTACTCTTTTTCAACCTTTTGAGAAATATAAACCATTGTCAATGTAACAAAAACATAGGCTTGGATACTCCCAATGAAAACGGAAAAGCCTTGCCAAATAATTTCAAGTGGAACAGCAGGAATAAATGACGCAATTCCAAATGACTTACCAAACTGATAAATCAGTTTCAGCAAAACTTCACCAGAATAGATATTACCGTATAAACGAAGAGCCAGCGTTAGAAAGTTTGTAAATTCTTCAAGTACGCTTAGCGGAAGTAGAAAGGGAAGCGGGCTCAGATACGTGTTCTTAAAGTAACCTTTGAATCCGAATTTTTTGACACCCAAGAAATGTGCTGTCAACAAAACGATAAAAGCAAGCGTCATTGTTGTCATTGCATTTGCTGTCGGACTTTGAATATATCCAACGTCGTTTACATCTACCTGAAACATCAAACCAAGTTGGTTCGACACAAATATAAATGAAAACAACGTGAAGATTAGAAGCCCAAATTTGCTGCCTTCTTTGCCCGGCATTGTACTCTTAATAATACCGTTTGTAAAATCAATTATCCACTCAATAAAGTTCTGCCTGCCAGAAGGTTTGAGTTGAATTCTTCTTGATAGCCAAAGCATCGTAAAGAAAACAATCATTGCTGCTACTAGCCCCGGTAAATCATTGCTAATATTGAAAGGAATTCCAAAAAATTCTTGAACAGATGCTCCTTCATTCACCAAGTCTCACCTCTTTTCTTCTGACGCATGACCCATCAATTTTGTAAAAAGTGTTGCAAAACCCCCAAAGGACGCGCCTTTGAGTACACAAAAGATCATACCACCAATCTACAAAAAACACAAAATCTTAAAAATTACGATTAAAGCGCTATCTATATTGCCACAAGCGGTTTTTTAAAAAATTAACAAAATAAAAAGAAATTGAAAAGGTACGTATTTTTAAGTGCTTGTGCGCAATTGCGCAAAATTTTTCAAAAGATTTCAAGGATCAATATTACTTCTTACCGTTAAATTCACCCAGCATGTCCATTAGCAAACTTTTTGATTTTTTGACGCTCGTTGCAGGTATGCTAAGACCGCGTGCTCTAAATTGGTCATCGACTCTTGCCTGATAGTAACCGTTTATCCGCAATAAAAATAGAAGAGAGTGTGACATAAGTCGGGAAAATTTGAGTGCTAACTCGAATTACGAACATAGCGAGTACTTTGCTATGAGTAATTCGAGGTTAGACGGAGAATTTTGACTTATGGAACACGTTTATTCTCTTTAGTTATAGCCAATAAAAGAGGGGCTATGACAAAATTTAACTTTTGTCACAGCCCCCTCTTTTATTTAGGCAAACGGAGCACCTTTTTGTTTTTCACACTTTTATCTGTTGCTTGCTCATTATTACTACTTCTTATTTAGTACCAAACAAACGGTCACCTGCATCGCCCAAGCCAGGAACGATATAACCATTTTCGTTTAAATGGTCATCCAAAGCGGCTGCAAAAATATCAACATCCGGATGTGCTTGGCGGAATGCTTTGACCCCTTCTGGAGCAGCTACCAAACAGACAAATTTGATAGTCACTGCTCCTCTTTTCTTCAATGCATCAACTGCCATGATTGCGGAACCACCAGTTGCTAACATCGGATCCACGACAAAGATCTCGCGGCTCGATAAACTGTCAGGCATTTTAACAAAATACTCAACTGGTTTTAAAGTCTTTTCATCGCGATACATCCCTACGTGTCCGACTTTAGCCGCCGGAATCAGCTCCAAGATGCCATCCACCATTCCTAAACCAGCCCGCAGAATTGGAACAATTACCACTTTTTTACCGGCTAAATGTTTTTTAGTTGTTTTAGTAATTGGTGTTTCAACCTCGTAGTCTTCCAAAGGCATGTCACGTGACACCTCATAAGCCATCAATTCAGCAATTTCATTGACAACCTCCCTGAATTCACGTGTCCCACAATTCTTATTCCGAATAATCGTCAATTTATGTTGGATCAAGGGATGATCCAATACTTCAAATTTTCCCATTTCGCCACTCCTTTATAGTCCCAATATATTCTAGCGGATAATCTTGCTTTTGGCTAGCTTAATCAGTTGATTCAGTAGTAAAAAATTGATCACCGGCCGATTTCCTAAGTCGATTCATATAAGCTGTCCCTAACCCTTCTTCAGGAAAACCAGCTGCTAAGATCCAATTTACTTTGAAATCACTGTCAAAATAACGGAGTCCCGCAAAAAGCCGACGACTGGCACTTTCAACATCCGGTCCAAGGTTAAAGCCCTGACAATTGGCTGGCAAGTCTGCCTGCAAAATTGTTGCTGGTGCCATCACACCGACTTTTTCAGTTTGCCTACTTGCCCAGCGTAAAGCTTGTTGCCACTGCTCGTTTGCTACTATTAAAACCTGTGCATCTGGAGCATAGTGCTTATACTTCATTCCGGGTGCCTTAGGAACTTCTGTTTGGCCAACATGATGCCGATCAGTCATCACTTCCTGACCAAGAAACGTTGTTAATTCCTCAGCAGTGATTGCACCTGGCCGTAAAATTGCGGGTATCGCAGCTGACATATCAATAATTGTCGATTCAACACCGACCTGGGTTGGCCCATCATCCACAATCCCGGCAATGCTGCCCTCTAGGTCATGGTAGACATGCTGTGCGGTCGTGGGGCTCGGCTTTCCCGATGAATTAGCAGATGGGCCTACCAGCGGCACGCCCGCCGCAGAAATCAGTTTCCGTGTCACTTCGTTTGCCGGCATTCTGAAAGCGGCCGTGGTCAGCCCCCCTGTGACTGCTTTTGAAAGTGATCCTGGTTTGATTTTAAAAATTAAGGTCAACGGTCCTGGCCAATATTTAGCTAATAAGCGCTTGGCTGGTTCACTCAACTCAACAACGTAGTTCTTCATCATTGCAATCGATGACACGGTCACAATCAATGGGTTATCAGTTGGTCGTCCTTTAGCCAGATAAACTCGCTTAACAGCTTGCTCATTAGTTGCATCCGCACCTAGTCCATAAACTGTTTCAGTTGGAAACGCAATTAACTCTCCCTTTCTGAGCTCTGCTGCAGCTTTTGCAACTTCATCCGGTTGATAAATTTTAGTAATCAGCATTACTTTCATCCCTTCTTATGTTAAATTCTACCTTGACCATACGTTCATTTCCCGCAAGGTCTCTTTTGACAGTCACACTAGCTGTTGGGAAGTGTTCATTAAAAATTTTTTTGACAGCCATTCCTTGCTGGAAGCCAATTTCAAGGTATAAACATGTCTCAGCTGATATAAATGGCTTAATCTCTGCAGCTATTCTGTGGTAGAAATGCAAACCATTTTCACTTGCAAACAAGGCTGCATTCGGTTCATGCTCCAACACAGATTTGTCCATAAAGCGCTGCTCATTTACTGCAATATAGGGTGGATTTGAAACAATCACCTGATACTGACCTGTCAAAGGGGCAAAAAGATCTCCCTCTAAAAGCCTGACATGTGCCTTTAGCCTAGCTGCATTTACTTGGGCAACTTGAAGCGCTGCTGGAGAAATATCTGTCAATGTAACCTCCCAAGCAGGTCGCTCCTTTTGCAGTGAAATTCCAATTGCGCCCGTCCCTGTTCCAATATCCGCCACGCGCAACTGCTGAATCTGCGCAGGATAATCTGCTAAAACCCATTCAACTAATTCAGCCGTTTCAGGACGTGGAATCAATGTATTCTCATTAACTTTAAATTCATGTCCAAAGAAAGACGCCTTACCTAACAAATATTGCACAGGCCAACCGTCATTATAACATTTAACCCATTTTTTAAATTGAACAAGCTCTGCAGGGGTTAATTGTTCACTATAATGACAAAGAAGTTCAACAGAAGACCAGCCGCGCAACCCCTTAAGTAGAAGTTCAATTGCACTGCGCTCACCGTCATGTTTCTCTACAAAAGAAAAAGCCCATTTCTGAGCCTCAAAAAAAGTCAAATTACTCATTTTGCAAATTCTCCAACGCTTTAGTCTGGTCATACAGAACCAACGCATCAATCACGTCTTCAAGCTCACCGTTCATAATGCGATCCAACTTATTCAACGTTAATCCAATTCGGTGATCAGTCACCCTGTTTTGAGGATAATTGTAAGTCCTGATCCGTTCTGAGCGATCACCCGTTCCGACCGCTGATTTACGGTTTTGATCATATTCATGCTGCTCTTTTGATGAATAGTAATCATACACACGGGCCTTTAAAATCTTCATTGCTTTTTCACGGTTTTGCTGTTGTGAACGCTGGTCCTGCATTGCAACAACAATTCCCGTCGGCAAATGGGTCATCCTAACAGCTGATGAGGTCTTGTTAATATGCTGCCCACCGGCACCAGATGAACGGTACACATCGACTCTAATATCTTTAGGATCAAGTTCAATTTCAACATCTTCTTCTTCCGGCATGACTACCACGGTTGCCGTTGAGGTGTGCACGCGACCAGCCGACTCTGTGACCGGCACTCGCTGTACCCGATGCGCGCCGCTTTCATACTTCAGCTTCGAATAAACGCTTTGTCCATTAATCAGCAATGCAATTTCTTTGAAACCACCAACTTCGGTAACATTCTTATCCAGCACCTCAATTGTCCAGTTCTGTTTTTCAGCATACTTTGCATACATGTTAAATAAATCAGCCGCAAAGAGACTAGCTTCGTCTCCGCCAGCAGCTCCGCGAATTTCCATAATGATATTTTTATCATCGTTAGGATCCTTCGGTAGCAACAAGATTTTGATTTCATCTTCCAATTTTTCGCGTTTATTTTTTGCAATGGTTAATTCATCCTTAACCATTGCAGCCATTTCATCGTCTAGTTTTTCACCAAGCATTTCCTCGTCATCAGAAATAGTTTGATTTACCTTTTTATATTCATTGTACTTCTCAACTGTTTCACGTAAATCTGCCATTTCTTTTGACAGCTTGGTAAAGCGCTGTGTGTCGGAAATTACTTCCGGATCAGACAATAATTCGCCTAATTCTTCATAGCGATCTTCAAGTGTCTGCAGTCTGTCAAATAAATCTTTCATTATAAAGTTTCCTCCATCAAAAACTTTTCTTCTATATATATATAGTGCGCAAAACAACTTACATAAACTAACTTTTTAAAGAACCCAGGGGTGGTGCAAGGTAGTGACGCCGACAAACGGGATAGTAAGATTCGTTTCCTCCGATCAGAATCTGTTCCCCACTATAAATTGGTTTACCATTATTGACCCGTAAATTCATAATCGCTTTTTTATTACAGAACCAACAGATCGTCTTCATTTCTTCAATCTTATCCGCATATAACAACAAATACTTTGACCCTTCAAATAATTCATTTCGAAAATCATTTTTAAGCCCAAATGTCATTACTGGAATCCGTAATTCATCTACAATGCGCGCCAATTCCAAAATATGATGTTTTAACAGAAACTGAGCTTCATCAATTAAAACACATGCAATTTTATGATCAATTCTGCTAACTACCTTGTGTAGGTCCGTTTCAGCATAGATGGGCAAAGCCTTGCGTTTCAACCCAATTCTGCTAGTAATCCAACCGACCTGTTCACGGTCATCTACTGCACTAGTCATGATTACAACTGTTTTATGTTGTTCTTCATAATTATGTGCAACTTTTAAAATTTCAATGCTTTTTCCGCTATTCATTGCACCGTATCGGAAAAATAACTGCGCCAAAAAAACCAACCCCAAATTTAGACTTTCCTATTTAGTATATATGATTTTACAGCAAATTTCACTAAGCAAGTTCAATTCACGCTGTTAGTGTCTCAAAAAATGTAATTTAACTAAAATAAAGTCAAATTACCCGTTTCTTTTTATTTTTGTGCTATCATACAGAATGTTATTATTAATTGAAGTCATAATTATGTTACACAATGGAGGAATTATACATGTCGCTCAAAAGCTCAACAGCCATTGCTGCTGGTCGTTTTTCTTACTGGTTCTTACACAATTTCCGACACGGCGGCACCGCCTTACCCGGTAAAATAACCTTAGCACTTGATCCCGATGTGTTGCAAACCTTAGCCCAACATTATGAGGTAGCAATCATTACCGGAACAAATGGTAAGACGCTAACTACGGCTTTGACTGTGAAAGTACTGCGGACAACCTACCAGCACGTTTTAACCAATCCAAGCGGTTCAAACATGAAACAGGGGATCGTAACTGCTTTTTTGACGGCACAAAAAACTAAGTCGGGTAAACAACTTGCTGTGCTTGAAACTGATGAGGCAAATGTAGCACTTGTTACACGCTATGTTCACCCCAAACTTTTTGTACTGACAAATATTTTTCGCGATCAATTGGACCGTTATGGTGAGATTTATACGACCTACAAGAAAATACTTGCAGGGATAAAACTGGCTCCCCAGGCAACTGTAATTGCTAATGGAGATGCACCTATTTTTAATAGCGTAAAACTTCCTAATCCAATCATCTACTACGGCTTTGATGCGGTAAAAGATAAAGAACAACAGGCTTTGCCCAATACTGACGGTCTTTTATGTCCACAGTGTCAGCACATTTTGCGCTATAAACAGCTAACCTATAGCAACTTGGGCAAATATTATTGTCCTAATTGTGACTTTAAGCGCCCTGAATTGGCCTATGCGGTCACAAAATTAATTGCCCAAACTCCACAAAGTTCCACATTTGAAATTAATGACCAGCCCATGGCGCTCCACATCGGAGGCACATACAATATTTACAATGCACTCGCAGCTTATAGTATCGGGCGCTTTTTCCAAGTATCTCCTGCCAAGATTGCAACAGCGCTCGGCGACAAAGATGAGAAAATCTTTGGCCGCCAAGAAGTCATTAAAGTTGATGATAAGGAAGTTACCTTAATTCTCGTTAAGAATCCTGTTGGTCTTGACCAAGTCTTAGAGATGATTAAAACTGATCCACAGGAATTTTCTTTAGCTGTGCTATTGAATGCCAACTATGCAGATGGCATTGATACCAGTTGGATCTGGGACGGTCGTTTTGAAAATCTGCCCTTTGCACGCATCCCCGCCGTACTTGCAGGTGGGGAACGCTACCGTGATATTGCATTTAGGCTTGAGGTAGCCGGTGTTCCAGCAAATACGTTCACTAAACGTGAAAACTTGGAAGCAGTCCTCACAGCTGTCAAACAAATGCCGACTCGACGCGTCTATATTCTGGCAACCTATACAGCTGTACTGCAACTGCGTAAACTGCTTGCCAGTCAAGGCTACATTAAGGAGGGAATGGCTTAATGAAATATACACTGAATGTAGCACACCTGTATGGGGATTTGTTAAACACATATGGTGATATCGGTAATCTTTTAGTTCTTGAATACTATGCCAAAAAGATGGATGTCACCCTTAACACTGAAATTGTCAGTATTGGTCAACCATTCGATCCGCAAAAATTTGATCTTGCCTTCTTCGGTGGCGGTCAAGATTATGAACAGATGATCGTTTCACGTGATATCCAAGAAAAAAAAGCAGCCTTAAGTACTTTTATTGAAACAGACGGACCGGTACTCGCCATTTGCGGTGGTTATCAGCTGCTTGGAAAATATTATATTGGTGCACAAGGTGAACGGATTAATGGAATTGGTGCTTTGCCCCACTACACTGAAAGTCAAGATAATCATCGTTTTATTGGTGACATTGTGATTAAAAACAAAGAAACTGGACAAAAGTATCACGGTTTTGAAAATCACAACGGAATTACCTTCCTTGGTCAAAACGAACGTCCGCTGGGTGATGTGCTCAGTGGTCATGGCAATAACGGCAAAGACAAAACAGAAGGTGCTATCTATAAAAACGTCTTTTGCTCATACTTCCATGGCCCAATCCTTGCGCGTAATGGGGAACTCGCTAAACGACTGCTTTTATTGGCCCTTAAACGCAAGTATCCAACGACTGATTTTTCACAACAAGAACACTTACAAATTAAGCCTACTTACTAATTTATCAACTTGCTAATATTAAGTGGTGATCTTAATACCACTTAAAAAATTACGAGACAAGTGCTCTTTCAAAAGGTTCTTGCTGAGGTACATTAAGTTACTGTATAAAGGGGCTGTGACAAAAGCTAAATTTTGTCACAGCCCCTCTTTTATTCCGAATAAACGTGTTCCATAAGTCAAAATTCTCCGTCTAACTTCGAATTACTCATAGCAAAGTACTCGCTATGTTCATAATTTCGAGTTAGCACTCAAATTTTCCCGACTTATGTCACGCTCTCTTTTTTGCATTAACATGTTTTTTCAGCAACCACTTGTTGGCTAACCTTGTATTACGCGTAACCAACCCCGCGTTACAGCGTAATCCTTTGCTTAGACCACCGTGGTTAACCGCTGCAATTCAACACTTCTGCTTTAACGTGTTCTTCCAGCAACCATTCAAGCGTTAAAAACTGTGCATTATCTTCTCCGCAAAATCTGCTCAATATAACTCAAAACACCCTGCTCCTCATTAGAAACCGTTTGACAAGGTGCAGTTTGTTTAACCACAGGCGCAGCATTCGCCATGGCAACTCCTTCACCAACCGCAGACAACATCTCCAAGTCATTTCCTCCATCACCAAAAGCACACATCTCAGCAAGCGAGATTCCCCACTGCTTGCCCAAGTGCTGCAGTCCTGCTGCCTTATTCATTCCTGGTTGGATAATATCAATCCCACCATGACCACTAGAAGTCGGTTCTGCAATTCCGTGCAAACGTTCACGTAATTGTTCCACAAGCTGCTCAGTTTCCGCCGGAGGACAGTTTAGCGAAAATTTCATAATTTGATCGCTAACCGACTCGAAATTGTCTACAGCTACTAACCGCGGATAATATTGGTGTGAAAGCTTAACAAAAGTTGGCGCTGCACTTGTCAGGTAGTACGCACTTCTCATTCCACTCAGCAGTACCTGAATATCCTCAATTCCAGTCAAACGCGCAAGTATTTCATTTTTACTATAATTTGAAAAACTGGTTGCTTGAAAAACTTCCGCTTGATTTCTGATATAAGCACCATTTTCTGCAATGCAGACCAATTCTGGGTGGTCAGCAAAAAAAGAGTGTAACTGATAATATTGATTTCCGCTTGCAATTACAAACTTAATATTCTGTAAATTCAATTGTGCATAAAGATTTTCAAAGCGTTGCCGATCGTAATCCATCATTTTATTTAAGAAAGTTCCATCCATATCAGTTGCAATCAATTTAACTTTCGCCAAAATTCTCAACTCCTCCAATTACTGTATTCTCCCAATTTTTGTACTTAACCACAAGTAATTTTTTGGTAAGGCTTACACTTTAATAATTTAAAAATACACAAACTAGACTAAGTTACGCTTTTTCTCCGGGCTCTGAAGCAATAATTTCAAGGGTTCCACTTAATTGCCACTCTTTTACAGCAAACGGCAAAATTAAATGCTGCCCCTTATGTAACGGGTATTTTTTCCCTGCCAGCTGCAACTCGCCAATTCCTGAAAGTACAGATAGTAGTGTATATGGTGCTGTGGTTCGTTTAAAGGTTGCTGCTCCTTGCGTAAGTTTCCAGCGATAAACACTAAAAAAGTCAGTTTTAATGAAGGTCGTGACTTGTGCATCTTCATTTTGAGTTGTAGTAATTTTTAATTTAGGATCACTATGCGGGACATTAGTAACTGCAATTGATTGCTGAAGATGGAGCGCCCGCTTTTTACCCGTCTTTTTATCAACGCGATCAAAGTCGTAAACACGATAGGTCGTATCACTACTTTGTTGTGTTTCAAGCACCATTACACCCTTGCCGATCGCATGAATTGTACCACTTGGGACATATAAAAAATCACCAGGTTTAACAGGAATTCGCCGTAAAAGGTGATCCCATTGACCCTTAGTAATCATTTCTGCAAGCTGCGCCCGTGTTTTGGCATGATGCCCATAGATCATTTCCGCATCCGCAGCGGCCGCAATTACATACCAACATTCTGTTTTACCAAGCTCGTGTTCATGTTCCATAGCATATTGATCATCAGGATGCACTTGAACAGAAAGAGCTGTTCGTGCATCAAGAATTTTTGTTAAAAGTGGGAAAACATCGCCAGGGGCATTGCCAAATAACTCACGGTGCTCATCCCAGAGTTCATTTAATTTTTTTCCTTGATAAACTCCATTTTCAACCGTTACCGGCCCGTGCGGATGTGCCGAAATTGCCCAGCATTCACCCGTATGCTTACTTGGAATCTGATATCCGAATTCTGTTTGAAGCCGGTCACCACCCCAAATTTTTTCCTGAAAAACAGGCTTTAAAAAAAGCGGTTCCATTAACATTGAAATTACTCCCTTCATGTCTCAATCATTTACATTTGATATTATAAGCCCTTTTCACTTAAATATGCAGCGACAATCTCATCTCGCTTCCGCAAAAACTCGTCATTAGGTGTGTGCGGATGCACTCGGTTTGTTAAAACAATCAGTGCATTTTGCCCTTTTTTATCAAGTAACATAAAAGTCCCGGTATATCCAGTGTGGTAAAGGCACGCATTTCCTTGGGGATCATAGCGCAAGTCCCACCCAAAGGACCTCCCTAAAGTATGGGTCGGAGTCTGATCAAAAAAAAGCTGATCAATCAGTTTTGCAGAAACTAACGGATGCGGCTGTTCCTTAGCTAGCATCCACTGTGAAAATTTAACTAAATCATGGAGCGTTGTGAAAAGTCCCGCCGAAGCACACTGCTGCCCTAAAATAAATGCCTTAGGATCATGAACCACCCCACAGATGAGTCCCCTCCCAGGTTTAATCTCAGTCGGAACACATTCTGTTGCCTGCGGCTGAAAAGTACTTTCATTCAACCCCAAAGGCTGCAGCACCTTTTCGGTGATTACTTTTTGAACAGGCTGCTGATACAAATGCTCAATGATGAGACCCAAAAAAATTAAGCCAATATCTGTATATACTACTTTTTTACCAAACCATTCTCCAATCTGAAGATGATAAAAGGCCTCCAGCAATTGCGGGGCGCTCAGCTCATTGCGTCTGGGAATGTATCCAGTAATAGCAGCAGTATGTGTCAATAAATGACGCAGCGTAACACGAGTATCAAAAAAGCGCGGTAAATATTTTTGAACCGGATCATCCCAATTAATCTGTTGCGCCTGCACTAATTGCAAAAGTACCGTGGTGGTCCCAACCACTTTAGTCAATGAAGCCACATCATATTTTAAACCTGCAGTGAGCGGTTTAACGACTGGTTCGATTTCCTTATTTCCAAAAACTTCTGCTTGCAGTTGCCCCTGATGTAGCATTGCATAAGAGACACCAGGCACAATCCCGCTAGCAGCAAGTTGGTGTAAAAGTGCAGTTGTTTTCTGATTAAACAATTTTTTCACTTCATTCGTTTTTATTCTATTTCAATAATTTTAAACTTTCCGTTTTCATAATCCACTCTGCTAAGATGCGTATTTTGCAACAGGAGAAATGGAAGATTGCCACTAAGGTTTTCGATAAAAACTGACAAGATAAGTGCGTGTGACACAATTAAAATATTGCCGCCTTGAGCTTCATATTTTTTCCCCAGTTGCATTAATGTTCTAGTAATCCGCTGATTTAATTCTTGTGCATTTTCAACTTTGAAACCATGATTGGCACTTTTAAAAAGATCAACAACGCGTGAAACTCGCTTTGGTCCCCGCACAATTGAAAAGATTTGGCCAGGTTTAACTTTACTTAAAACTGCCGGAATCATTCGCCGATTTTTCATTTCTTCATAAGAACCAAAGCTCAATTCTCTAAGACCTGGATCACAGTGAATCGCAGGCCGCGGTCCTTGATTCTCCGCAATGATGATCTCAGCAGTTGCCTGAGTTCTTTTTAAGTCACTGGCATAGACTGCTCGAAATTCAACTTGATTCAACCGCTTTCCTAACTTATAAGCTCTTGCAGCCCCCTTTTTAGTCAACGGAGAATCTGTAATTCCTTGAAGCCTGTGCATTCTATTTAATCTTGTTTGACCATGCCGAACCAAATAAAAATGAACTACCACTGTGATCACCTCCCATCTCCAACTAAAAAAATTTCAAGATCTTACAGGAACAGTTCAATTATACCAAAATTACTGCTACAATTGAGCTAAACATTAAAGGAATGATAATTGTGGCAAGCAACTCTGATTCTATTTTCCATCTGTTGTCATTTTTAAAACGACACCCTGATAAATTTCGAATCTTAAAAACCGGCTACAACAATGTGGTCAGACTAAGTGTCAGCGCAGATGCTCCTGTCGCAGATGCAGATCTTTATTTCCCACAAGATCGTTTAATGGTCAATCGCTTAAGCGACGATTTTGTAGCGCAACATGGCGCATTGCTCGACTTTTACATGCAAAAAATGCAGCTGCCTAAAAAGGGCTTCCTTGAAACTTGGGTAACAACTGCCTACCTGTCACAAAAAGATCGCTATTTTATTGAACTTTCTTTTGAATAAAAAATAACAGCCGGTAACAACTGGTAAAACCAGACACCACAGGCTGTTTTATTATTCAATTTTTTTGCCAATGAAACCTTTAGTACTACAGTCTGTTCAATCAACTATGTTGCACTACGCGGTAAACAACCACCAAATTCAATAGAATTAACAATGAAGTTACCAAGAAGACACTTTGATAATCAAAGAGGCTTGAGACTAACGATCCCAGCAGTGGACCTACAACCCCGCCAGTTGCTTGAAACGATTGATTATAGCTAAAAACCCTGCCAAAAGCTTCAGCCGGTACATCAATTGTCAAAATAGTTTGAACTGCCGGTAACAAGGCCGCGCTTGAAAGTCCAAGAATAAAACGCAAGCCGCCCAATTGCCAAGGAGTGGTTACAAAGAACATTGGCACAAAAACTAAAATTGTAATCAATAAGCCAAAGATTAGGACTTTCTCTGGTTTGCTACGATCCATCAGATGTCCCACTTTAGATGCAACTAAGAGCGTGCCAAAACCTGGCATTGCAGCAACCACCCCACTTATTAGCGAAACATTTCCCTGATTATGCATCAGTTCGCGGACAAACAAACTAATAATTGGGGCGATCGACATCAGTGAAGATTGTACCAGTAAAGTCGTTAGAAACATCGTAATAATCAAGCGTCGATTTGCTAGCCCCTTAAAAATCACCGCCATCGATTTCATCTTCTTAGCCGGAATTGGTTTAAAGTGTTCCTTGGTATACAGGAAAGTCAACCCAAAAACCACGGCCATCAAGATTCCTGTGATAAAGAAAGTCCCACGATAGCCAACAAAGCCAGCAATTAGCCCTCCAAAAAGAGGTCCTAACAGTGTCCCTGAAACATTTGCTGTCATCAAATTACCCATGACCTGTCCACTTTTTTCGTGAGTTGTCTCAGCCGCCATCAACGCTGTAGCGTTATTAATGTAACCAGAAAATGCCCCTTGCAAGAGCCGCAGTAAAATGACCATCCACACACTATGGGCAGTTCCAATTAGAAAAATAGTACATGCCATAACACCTGATGCACGCAAACACATCAATTTTCTTCCTTTTCTGTCAGCTAAACTCCCCCAAAAAGGCGAAACAATTGCCTGTGAAAGATACGTAATTGAAAAAGCTACACCTGAATATAAGTTCAACTGCCAATTGTTAAAATGTCCTAAAGTATCCAAGTAAAGTGAAATGAAGGGCATCGTCATTGAATAACCCAAGGCTGTAATAAAGCAGCCAAACCAGAGCGTTAGGAAACTGCGCCGCCAAACATTTGGTTCCTGATTTCCCTCTTTATACATTCAACTGAAACTCCCTCCAAAAGAAAAATAAACAATTATTATCGTACCATTAATTTGGTAATTAGCCTATTTAAAGTTTTTAGAAAAAATTTCAAATTTGCATAGCAATGTTAAAAAGTCCGCATTCGCCAAAAAATCAAACAAACAAAAAGGGTCACCAAAAGCATTCGCTAATTGCAACCCTTATTATGAGAAATATTGTAATGGCAAGCACCTACAATCAGGGAGAATGTAAGTGGTACTTGCTATATTTATTAAAATAACAGATGAGTGGTCTAAACACAATCCAAGCAATTCAAAAAAATTAATTCAAAAGAATTTTGCTTATTCGACTTTTTCATCGAAAAAAGGATCCCCTTTCAACTGTTAAGTCTTAAGTTCCAACAACCCTGCCATTTCAAAAATTCTGAATATTTACAATTTTTTTAACGCCTGTGCAACTTTAAAGTTGTGCACCATTCGTAGCAATGACCTGTTTAAACCAGTAAAATGAATCTTTTTTAATTCTCTTTAATGTCCCTTTGCCATCATCATCTTGATCTACATAGATAAAGCCATACCGTTTAGACATCTCAGAAGTAGAGAAACTAATCAAATCAATTGGTCCCCACATCGTGTAGCCCATTAGTTCGACGCCATCTTTAATTGCTTCCTTCATTTGAATAATATGCTTACGCAGGTAATCAATCCGATAATCATCATGCACCTTGCCAGCTTCCAGCTGATCAAGTGCACCTAAGCCATTTTCAACGATAAAGAGTGGTTTGCGGTAACGATCCCACATCTCATTAAGCGTGATGCGTAACCCAACTGGATCAATCTGCCACCCCCAATCAGATTCTTCTAGATAAGGATTCCGCCCACCAGTTGCCATGTTTCCATTAACTTCTTCTCCTTGCTGCGCACTTGTAACTGTCGTCATATAATAACTGAAACTCACAAAATCAACCGGATTTTCCGCAAGCACCGTTTCGTCTTGTTGTTCCATTTGAAGTTCAATTCCATGCTCAGCAAAGTAACGATTCATAAATTCAGGATATTCTCCACGCGCCTGCACATCAGTAAAGAACAGATTTTTTTGATCTTCAAGCTGCGCCGCCCGGACATCTTCAGGACGACAGCTAGCTGGATATGTTTGCATACGCGCGAGCATACAGCCCATCTTTGCCTTTGGATCAATTTCATGCAATTGTTTGGTTGCCAGTGCACTGGCAACCAGCTGATGATGCAGTGCTTGGTACCTGACCGTTTCTTTTTCTACAGCACTTAAATTAGTTTCGACAACTCCTGTTTCATGAAATCCCCATGTACCAGTGTTAATTTCATTAAAAGTTAACCAGTACCGCACACGCCCACGATACCTTTCAAAAACTACCCGGGTATATTTTTCAAACGCTGTAATTGTTTTACGGCTCAACCAGCCATTTTGTTTTTGTGTTAATGCCAATGGTAGTTCGTAATGTGAAAGTGTAATTAAAGGTTCAATCTGATATTTTTCAAGCTCATCCAAAACGCGGTCATAAAATGCTAAACCTTTTTCGTTGGGATCTGCGTCATCACCGTTTGGAAAAATTCGCGCCCAAGCAATCGAGAAACGAAAAACCTTAAATCCCATTTCTGCAAAAAGGCGAATATCTTCTTGATAGTGATGGTAAAAGTCAATCCCACGCCGCTTAGGATAATTAGTAGTTGTCTGATCCTGAATTGCTTCTTTAATGGATTCCTCGTCAACTAAATTCATTGACATCTTTTTTCGATCTTCTGCTTTCCGAACAACTTCAGCTGTCGTTAGACCTTTGCCATCAATATTCCAAGCTCCTTCAATTTGATTTGCGGCAGTTGCGCCGCCCCATAGAAAGTTATCTGGAAATTGCTGTGGAAATTGTTTTTTATACATTACACTCCAACTCCTTATCTTTAATTATGTGCCAACTGCAACTTCAGTAACCAATTATTATCCTGCGCCAAAGTCTCTGCAGTTGTCGCAACTGTATATTGTTTACTATTGGTAATAATTAACATCACAGTGTTATCATATCCAGCTTCCGCGATTTTGTCAGGTGCAAAAGTTACTAATTCGTCACCGGGATTAACATGCTGATCCTTTTTGACCTTTGTTTCAAAGTACTTACCATTTAATTTAACAGTATCAATCCCAATGTGAATCAAAATCTCTGCTCCTTGATCAGAAATCAATCCAATTGCATGACCCGTAGGATAGACAGCACTAACGGTCCCAGCAACTGGTGAAGTTACATGACCATCATCTGGTTTAATCGCAATTCCTTTTCCCATTGCTTCTGAAGCAAAAACTTCATCTGCAACACTTGTTAAGGGTAAAATTGTTCCTGCAACAGGCGCTATGAGTTGTTCGCTTTCTTTCGAATTTGTTTCAGCCTGCTGTGACACTCCCCTCAATCCGAAAAAGTAAGTCAAAAGTGCCCCCAAAAGAAATGCAACCCCAATTCCGATGACAACTCCGCTGAATCCTTTGCCAATATACGTTGGTAAAGCTAATAAACTTGGTAATGTAAAGGAACTGGCCTTGGCTTGAAAGCCACCAATAATTGCACCACCTACGCCACCGGCAATTACTGCACAGATAAATGGACGTTTTAATTTAAGCGTCAATCCATAAATAATTGGTTCTGTAATTCCAAAAATTCCGGTGACAACACCCGAGCCAGCTAATGCCTTTTGCTTTTGATCTTTAGTTTTCAAGAAAATTCCTAAAGCAGCACCGGCCTGTGACAAGACTGCTGCGGACAAGATCGGCAGTAACGGATCGTAACCCATTTTGGCAATATTATTCATCATCACTGGGACAAAGGTCCAATGCACGCCGAAAATTACAAAGACCTGCCAAAAGGCACCCATCAGTGCACCCGCCAAAGGAGGAGCAAAATTGTAAATTGCTGAAATTGCGGTTGCCAAAACATTGCCAATCGATGAACCTAAGGGCCCCACCACCAGCATCGTGAGCGGTACCATAATTGCTAATGAAAAAAGCGGTGTAAAAATGTTTCGAACTGCTTCTGGAAAAATTCGGTCAAGCACCGGTTCAATGTAAGATAATACCCAAACCGCCAACAAAATTGGAATAACTGACGAAGTATATGTTGTTGGAATTACTGGAATTCCTAGAAACGCGATTGTTTGTGATTTGCTGGCAATTGTCACAAGCGTCGGATAGACCAATGCTGAGGCAAGTGCAACCGCCACAAATTGATTAACCTTCAATCTTTTGGCTGCTGTAAAAGCTAAGAAGATAGGTAAGAAATTAAAGAGGCCATCTCCAGCAGCATATAAGATTTCATAGGTGCCACTAGTTGTATTCAACCATTTTAGTGCTACAAATAATGCTAGTAGTCCTTTTAAAATCCCAGCTCCTGCCAATGCACCTAAGAATGGTGTAAAAGTTCCAGAGATAAAACCGATAAAGCGATTGACAATATTTTTATCAGTTTCCTTAACTTCTTTTTGCCGGTCTTCGTTCTCCAACCCCGCTAAACGCGCTAAAGCTTCAAAAACATTGGCAACTGCATTGCCAATCACTACCTGATATTGACCTGCTGATTTAACAACGGTAATTACACCCGTTAACTCCTCAAGTGCAGCTGTATCAGCTTGGTGCTCATCTTTTAATTTAAAACGCAACCGAGTCGCACAATGCCATGCTGTATTAATATTTTCTTTGCCGCCAACGTCTTTTAAGATCGCCGCTGCTAGTTTTTCATAGTCCATTTTATTCACCCCTAATTTTAAATAAAAACCCGGATCAAGCTCAAGCAAGGACAAAGCAGTCCTTGGTTCAGCTTGACCCGGGTTTTGCCTAATTCAATAGTTACAATCCCACTGTTATTCAGCTTGTTGATTAAGTTCATCTATGATTCTTTGGATATGCATCGTTAAATAAATCTGTTCGTTTAAAGACAATTCAATTTTCATTTTAGTTTTAATAAAAAGTGCTACCTTTTTAGTGCATTCATATGACGTCGGATATTTGCGGACTAAATGTTCCAATAAAAACCGATCACCCTCTTCAATTGTTTTCACTCGATGTTGCAACATCCGCTCGGTCAAAAAACGTAAGTGAACCAGGAAACGACGATAACTAATTGATTCAAGCTTAAATGTGATTTTTAGTTGATACTGCACAATCTGCAGGATATCCCCGATCAACGCCGTCATTTTAGCGGTCCCATTACTTTCAGGATGTTCCCAACTGTTCTCAACGAACTTCATTGCAATGAAACCTGCTTCATCTGACGGTAAATCCACCGCAAATTGCTCATTTATTAGTTCAAGTGCTTTTTCACCGGTCTGATATTCTGCCGGATAATAATTTTTAATCTCCCACAAAATTTCATTACGGATTTTTTGCTTATTTTGATAACGTGTTACAGCAAAACTGATATGATCCATCAATGAGATCAGCAGATAATCATTAAACTTTGTATTTAATTCATCTGAGGCCATCTGCACAATTTTAGCGGCAAGTTCCAAATAGGCTGGAGAAACATCACTAAGCAAGTCATGGAATAATGAAAACCATTTATCATCTGTAGGTGCAAAAACTTGTTCAATTTTACTTTGATCGACCTCCATTCCACGCTTTTTCTGAAAACCGATTCCACGTCCTAACAAAACGACTTCCTGCTTTTTTTCTGCAGCTAAAAGAACGTTATTGTTAAAAATCTGCTTAATCTTCATCTCTTCGTCTCCAGTATTTTAATAAAATAAAAAACCTGCACACCCTTCTTTCGGATAACCGCTTAATTGGCCATGCCGAAAACCGTGTGTCAGGTTTTGCCCACTTTAATGTTAGCGGTAACAATCCTTCAACAAAAGTAATCATACACCCTGATTATTGTTTTTGCAAGTGCTTTTTTGAAAGCCCTTCAATTAAGATAACACTTGGCGTTCGATTATGCTGGAATTTAAAAACCAATAAGCATGATAATCACCCGTTAATTTAGAATACGGAAACGGTTTTCTCCCCATTTGCACAAGCTGTTCATTCAAATATTGCCGCAAAATCCAGGGATCTTCAATTGCAACATTTTCAAGTTTTAAGATTTCAGCAACTCTCTGGGGGGTTGTTCCTAATTGTATCGCAACTTCAGCCAAAGACTTTCCTAGTAACCTGAAATTACTCTGCAATTCGTTAATTGTTCTTTCACGTTCTTTTTTATTTAACGACATTTCACGCACACCTTTCCACTTCGATTGCAGTTATGATACTCTTTTAACTAACTTAAGGCAATTAATCAGAATTAACTGCAAGCCTGTCTCACCTGTACCCAAAAATAAGAGGTTCCAACAAAATCGTAATTTTGTCAAAACCTCTCAATTATTCTTCATTTACGCCTTAAAAACTGCCAAGCGCTTCATCAATCATCAAGATCACGCTCAATATCTAACCCGTAGATCTTGCTAACAGGTGTATCTTTTGCAAGCGGATGTACCACTAAAACTGCAATGGCACCTTTTTCACTTACATATCCAGCAAAAAGGGCAACTTCTTCCACCTGATAGGCTAAGCCGTCAGAGTTATAGATATATTGACCTGCAACAGGCATGCTTTCAAAGCTGACCTTGTTCATGCGGTAGTATCCCTCATCACGACTATGCATTACCAGTAAAACTTTGAACATTGCTGACCACCTCTTAAAAATTGAAAGTCACAAACCGTAGTCGCTCCCTAAAAGAGATGCTCTGCACCACACAGTCTAATTAGACATTGATAACCTTCTCCAAAAATGACTTTGTCCGTTCATTTTGTGGATTATCAAAGATCGCATCCGGACTGCCTTCTTCCATGACTTTTCCATCAGCCATAAAGACAACTCGATCAGCAACTTCTTTAGCAAAGCCCATTTCATGTGTGACAACCACCATTGTCATTCCATCTTTTGCAAGATCTTTCATGACAGCAAGAACATCCCCGACCATCTCAGGATCTAGTGCGGACGTCGGTTCATCAAATAACATTATATCAGGTTTCATCGCAAGTGCACGTGCAATGGCTACACGCTGTTTTTGACCACCTGAAAGTGATTGTGGCATGGCTTCGTACTTATCTTCAAGCCCAACTGTCTGTAATAACTTTTTGGCTAAGGCGCGCGCTTCTTCTTTGTTATCTTTGCCTAACTCCGTGGGTGCTAGTTCAATGTTTTCACCAACCGTCAGGTTATTGAAAAGATTAAAGTGCTGAAAAACCATGCCGATATTTTGACGAGCCTTATCAATATCTGTACTCTTGTCACTGATATCATTGCCATCAATCACAACTTTACCTGAGGTTGGTTCTTCAAGTCTGTTTAAACAACGTAGCAATGTACTTTTACCAGAACCAGATGGTCCGATTAGAACAACCACTTCATTGTTTGCAACTTTGAAATCAATTCCCTTTAGAACATGGTTGTCACCAAAACTTTTATTTAAATCCGAGACATCAACTTTTAATGGTTTCATTAGTCTTTGACCCTCCGTTCAACCCATTTGGACAATAATGTTAAGACAGTGATAATCACCAAATAGATCACCGCAATAATTGTCCAGATTTTAAAGCCCTCTAAGTTACGGGCAATGATAATCTTCCCAGTCTGAGTAAGTTCAAGAATTCCAATTATTGACAGAATGGAAGTATCTTTTAAGGTAATGATAAACTGATTAATAAATGAAGGTACCATAATCTTCAAACCTTGTGGCAAAATAACCCTGCGCATAGCTTTTCCAAATGGAAGGCCCAAGCTACGTGCTGCCTCCATCTGTCCAACATCTACGGCCTCGATTCCACCCTTAACAAAAGCAGCTGTATACGCCCCTTCATTCAAAGTAAGGGTAATAATTCCTGCGACAAACGCTGGAATTTTCGAGCCAGTCAAACTTGGAATCCCATTATAAATAAATAATGCAAGCACAAGCAACGGTAACCCACGGAAAATATAAATTATGGTGGTGGAAGCACCTTGCGCAAATTTGCTAGGAAGTACCCCCAAAAGACCAATCAGCACACCGAAGATTGTTGCACAAATAATTGAAACAACCGTCAATTCAATGGTTTCCCAGACACCGCTCAACAGAGCATCTTTATTTTGCTTAAGTAGACCAAAGAAGGTGTGGCTTTCTGCTTCACTTTTCTGATTAGAAGCTTTCTTTGAACTAGTCGCGGCAGCTCCAGTATACTTTTCAATAATCTGTGCGTACTTGCCGTTCTTCTTAAGCTTTTGCAACCCACTATTGAACTTGGCTAACAATTCCTGATTCTTGCCCTTTTGAACTGCAAATCCATATTTGCCCGTGTTCGTAGGTTTAGTAACAATCTTCAAGCCAAGACCAGTTTTAACTCCATAGTTCAAAACAGCACTGTCATCAAAACAAGCTGCTGAATTACCATTTTTGACATCGTTATAAACATTATCTGAGTCGTCAAAAGTCACGACCTTAAACCCGTAGCGATCTTTAATCGAATTGGCGTAATCAGCACCTGAGGTTCCGGTTTTAACTGCAACCCGTTTACCTTTTAATGCACTCAAATTCTGAATGCTGCTCTTGGGAGCAACTGCCATGACAATCCCTGATTCATAGTATGGCGTTGAAAAATCAAATTTTTGCCGCCGTTCATCTGTAATCGTCATCCCAGCAATCACACCATCAATTTGTCCTGAACTTAGTGACTGCACTGCGGCATTAAACCCAATTGGCTTAATGTCAACATTGAATCCCTCTTGTTTTGCAATTGCGCGAATCAATTCCATATCGATTCCGACATACTTGTTATTTGAGTTCGCATACACAAAAGGTGGGAAAGTCACGTCGGTCCCGATCGTATATGTTTTTTCAGCAGCCTGGACTGTCGACTGTGAAAACATAATTCCAGCGATTGTAAAACTGAAAATACAGCTGAATAAAACAAAAATCTTTTTCATCTAACCTACTCCTATTTCTCATAATAGTTATAAGTATATCATAAAATTATCAGAGAAAGAGCAAGGACTTTGATGATAGCGGTTTATACTAACCAACACTTTGTCTTTCAAAGCTAAAAGCTTGCCAAACTTTTATAAGCAAAAACTTCAATGGAACTTTTCCTTCCATTTAATCTTTTATCCATTATTTGATCACAACTTTTGTACCAACTTTTAAGTTTTCGTACATCCACTTTGCGTCCGGAACTGATAGACGCACACATCCATGAGAAGCAGCATGTTTCCCGAGCTTTTCAGCCTCGCTTACAATATAGTTGCCGCTTTGATCAGTGGGAACACTGTGGAAAAGATAGATCCCATGATCTTTCCAAGAAACCCAGTAATGTGCTCCTTCACCCGAAGCAGCATTATAGAAAAAGTCACCCTTTTCTTCTTGGACTGCATAAGTTCCAAGCGGAGTGCTATTGTCATCCGTCGCGGTTTTCTCCCCACTCCCGGTAGAAGCATACATCGTGTAGATAACTTTAGCACCATCTTTTAAATAAACCCGTTGATTTTTGGTAGAAACTTCAATCCAAAAATTCTGTACTTTACTTAAATCTGGATAAGCAACTGTTTCGGAAGATTTTCTCCAATCAATCGGGGTTCGCATTACTGATTTTTTTTGGGTCTTTTGTTTTTGAGCTTTTTGCTTTCCATTTGTTTTTACCGCCGTCTGCTTAGTAGAACTATCAGTTTTCTTTTGTGCTGTGGATTGCCCTGACAGTTTCCAACCGACCAATCCCAAAACAATTATCACTAGCACAACCAACGCAATGTTTCTTCTCATTTCCAATGTTCCTCCCAAAATAATCTGATTAGCTGTTTACTCAGATTCCAGCAAAATCAGTAATTCCAAAATGCTGCGTCTTCAACTGCTCGACATTAAAAAAATGTCAGCAAAAAAACTCCAACAACTGCATGAATAATTTTCATTATAACAAATTCAGCACGCCTCGCCCCACTTTGAACCAGATTCTTTACAATTCTATTCTAATATTAGGCGCTAACTTACAAAAAATAACCAAATTTCGGAGATATTAATGAAATTTGAACTTTTTGCCGTTCATTTCCTGATCCGCCTTAATTTTTAACCATTTTTCTTTGATTTTATGTGTAATTGCTTGCATAATAGCAGTGGTGTTAAAATAACGATTTCAAAACAAAAACTTGAATTTAATTTTTTGCTATCTTAATGTCAGAAATGAGGTCCTTAATTTATGAAACAGATCAATGAAAAAATTCCTAATTTATCGTCAAAACTAAGATCCGATATTGTTGAAACCCCGGAAATTATTCGCCGCGTCTCTGGTATCAACCTTTTCGGTAAAAGAATCAAGAGCATTGTCTATACAACTGATGTAGCAGTGATTGCAAACTGCAATGCAGATGCCGTCTTAGTCGTATATCCTTGGACACCTAACACCCGAATCTTAGACGCAGTTTCAACAGTCTCGAATATTCCAATCTTAGCTGGAATCGGTGGTGGCCTAACGAAGGGACTCCGTTCTGCCGTTGTCGGCTTTTTTGCTGAAGAAAGCGGTGCTCAGGCAGTGGTGCTGAACGCTCCCACAACCATTGAAACAATTCAGAGCGTGGTAAAAGTTGTCGATGTTCCGATCATCTATACAGTTGTCAATCAAAGTGTAGATCTTAAAGAACGCATCGAAGCGGGCGTAAAAGCCTTCAATGTCGCTGGTGGTAAAGAAACACCTGCATTGGTTGCATGGGTTCGTCAAGAACTCAGTAAAAATGGGCTCGATCCTAACTTCCCCATCATCGCTTCGGGAGGAAAAGGTGATGCACAGATTATGAAAACAATTGAAGCTGGAGCGAACGCAATTTCTTTCACAGCATATGGAGTGACCGAAGCCACATTTCAAAAAAAGATGGAGCAATATCGTCGCGAAAATTAATTATTTTTAAGAGATACTCCAAAAATAAACTAGCGAGTGTGACATAAGTCGGGAAAATTTGAGTGCTAACTCGAAATTACGAACATA
>NZ_AZFQ01000052.1:52915-192695 GCF_001435195.1 Liquorilactobacillus satsumensis DSM 16230 = JCM 12392
GGAATAAAAGCGAGGCTGTGACAAAGGTTAAATTTTGTCACAGCCCCACTTTTATTTTGACATTTAAATTATCTTTAGTTATGCAAATTGGGGTCTGCTAACGTCTATTCTGCTTGATTTTTAGTACCAAAAAAGCTGTTTCCGTATTCTTACCACCCTCTAGAAAGGTAAGCTCTCAGAAACAGCTAAAAACAATGTTTAAACAGTGCCTTTTGTCCCACTTGGGGACAACTGCATTGTACTTTAGATTGCCAAAATAAGCAATCAATTCAGACAAATAATTAAGATGTCTTTGCAACTGGTTAAAATCTACCCTTAAAGCTTCAGATCATCACTCACCAAACGATCATATAATTCACGCATCACAAAGATGATTGTCGCAGTTAAAAAGACCGAGAAGGTTACGTCTGAAAAGAAATGAGCACCGATTAACACGCGGGACAAAGCGAGTAAAATTGCATATACGATCCCTGTAATCCAGAGGCGTTTGCGCAGTTTAGTTTGGACAGCGAACCATGAAAATACAATACACAAGGTTCCCGCCATCGAGTGCCCTGAAGGAAATGACTTATGACCGTTTACACCATTAGGATGGAACCATGGGGTAAAGTCTTTTTGTGACGCATTGAGTTCATAGGGACGAACTCGGCCCCAGTAGTCCTTAAGTGCCAAATTTACCTCAAGGGCAAACCAAACAGTCAAAGAAGCAAACACTGCAACTATCAAGTAACGTGTTAGTTGATCATTATCCTGCTTGCCCATCCAGTATTGGACTAATAACGTAATGATCACATAAACTACAATCCATAAAATAAGGGCAGCGCCTGCAGAAAGTTTTACTGTAGCTGCATCACTGTTTGCTAATCCCATCGGTTTGCCAGCATGAATATTCTTTAACGCTGATAATGCATAACTTGAAATTTCATTTAAGTACTGCTTGAGTTGCCAAGCTGAAAGTGCAAAGCCACCGATAAATAAGGTACCTGCAAATAATTTTTCCTCACTGTGCCGCAGAGCATATGCCATGGCAATTTCTCCACATAAAACAAAAATCAAATAAACTGGAAACTCACCGAATGTTTGAAAAACAGTTCCAACAGTACTGTTATAGTTAATTACGGTGTTACTAATCGCTAAATCACCAAATGAGGCGATCGCCAATAAAACTACGCAGATCAGTGCGGCAGTTCCAAATAATTTTTTCTTAGTACTTTCTTCCAATTCTCTCATCTCCCTTAGCTTTAGTTTACCTGTTGATTGTAAAGAAACTGTCATGACTCTATGTTAATTGCGTAAATTAATTAACTTTAAACACTTTCTATTAAAAAAATCGTTTACAGTATGTGTACCTTTTGTCTTTTTAAATTATTTTAGTACCGGCTTCTTCATCAATTTGCTGACTGCGTTTTTGACACTTTTCACAAAGAGTTATGTTAAGGTTTACTAAAGGAGAGTGATTCTATGCAATCTAAAAGAAAACAGTTTTTATCTTTATTACTCACAGTTTTGGTTGTCGAAGCGATTGGCAGCCTGTCAGCCTTATTTGCAGGTAACATTAAACAAACTTATCTCAGCCTAAAATTACCTCTTTTTTCACCCCCAGCCTCGCTTTTTGGCATCGTCTGGCCTTTACTTTACTTATTAATTGGAGTTTCAGGCTACTTATTTTTTTCGCAAAAAAAGCCCCGGCGCAAACAAGTCGTTCTAAGTACGCTTTTTGGGCTTCAACTCTTGGTCAATTTTAGTTGGAGCATTGTTTTCTTTGCTGGTGGCCATTACTGGTGGGGATTCTTATTAATTGTGATCTTAGACCTGCTTGTCTTGTGTTATCTTCTTGAGGTTTATCCTATCCATAAAGGTGCCAGCATACTTTTTTACCCCTATTTTGCATGGCTCTTGTTTGCAACCTACTTAACACTGGGAGTCGCGATTCTTAACTAGCTTCGCATTCAACTTAACAGGCTAGCAACAAAATTAATTACCGCTGCAATTAAAATAGTATTGAACAAAAAGGAAATTAAAGCTTGTCCTAAAGCAGTTTTTCGAAAAGCAGTGGTCGAAAAATTCGTATCAGAAACCTGATAAGTCATTCCGATCGTGAACGCTAGATACGCGAAGTCCCAGAAGTTTGGCAGCTGATCATTGTTAAAGCTTACTCCGCCTTCTCCTTCACCATTATGATCCTTATAATATAGTTCCGCATAATGTACTGTATATAAGATGTGAATCAAACTCCATGAGGAAAAAACACTGAAAATGCAAAAAGCAATCTCAAATGGACTCCCTTTGCTGCCAGTCAACAAAAGTGCGACGACTACAAGGCTGACTACACTAGCAATGATTATTAAAAAATCCAACACAGGATAACGAACACGTTCATTTTGTGTTATTTTCCGCGTTTGTGCCCCCCCATGTGAAAAATAAGCAAAACTGATTAGACTGATCAAAGACAAAGCGGCAGCATCCCATCCCACCAATAATGCCATTTCCCAGTTCACTACTAATTCAGCACACGCTCCAACTAAAATACCGAAAAGATATGAGAAGATAAAACGATTCTTTTTTTGCCGCACCATTTTACGCTTGCTCATTTTTCTCATTGCAAAACTTCCCTTCTCCACACAACTAAGTTTCTCACTCTTTATTTTTGGGGTTATGTGTTACTTGTTTTTCCAGCAACTCTAATAAATTATCGATTTTACGTGATTGCTGCTCTAATTTTTTCTCAACTCTTTTTAATCTACGTTCGGCCACAATATTAGTATGGTAATCATTTTCTGCATCAAGATGGTCGCGTGCCGCTTGCCTATTTTGACTCATCATAATAATTGGTGCTTGCAAAGCTGCTACGCAACTTAAAAAAAGATTTAACAAAATAAAGGGGTATGGGTCAAAGCGTACTCCGAAAAGATGTACTACATTGAGGGCCATCCAAATAAATAACACAATACAAAATGAAATAATGAAACTCCAGGATCCACCAAAACGTGCGACGGCATCTGCAACACGATCGCCCCAAGATTCTTTTTCTGTAAAAGTATTATTTACATTTTTAATCTGATAATCCTCATTTTTTTCATCAATCTTATTCATTGCTTATTTCTCCCATCTTTAGATTTTCCACATAACATATTATAATTTTTGCAGTATAGTTTTAGTTTTTCTGCAAATAAAGTCTGCGCAAATCTGCAAGATCCGCAGCAGACAACTGCATTGCCTTGACTAAATATTCTTGGATGCTGCCGTAATTTTTTATGATCACCTGACGAGCAGCATCCAGTGATGCACCTTGAACATTGAATGAGGAGTTCAGGTCATTAATAAACGCCGCTAAGTTATCATTTTGTAGTTTTTTGCGCAACTCATGCTGGTCGCTTGTTTCATAAACAAGGTTTGTTAACAGATAATCTCTTTTAATAAGTGTATAGTCCACTCCCAAAGCCGAAAGTACCAAAAAACCCGCCACTCCAGTCCGATCTTTCCCAGCAGCACAGTGGAAAAGAACTGACTTGTCTGGCTGTTCATTTTGCAGCAAGGTTGCAAACAACATCCGAAAGGCTAATTGAGCATGCTTGTTCATGACCATCATTTCATAAGGATGCAAAAAATCCTCTTTTTGATCGGTTTCGTGCCCCTCTATCGGCAAATCAGAATGTTCACCATCCCCCAACGGATATACAGGATAAGAAAGATAGCTGGTACTTTTAGGAATCTGATCAGGTGCCATTTCGTGTTCAAAAGGCGAACGCAGATCAATGTCATAAGCCAGCCCATAGCGAGCCAATTGCCAAGTTGCCCTGATTGTTAAGCGGCTCATGTCTCCTGAACGCAGTAACTTTTTCCAACGAATGACTTGTCCATCTTTTGTCGGATACCCGCCCAGCTCGCGCAGATTAATACTCCCGGGAACACTCAAAATCCGCTCCTTTTTCATTTTTATTCACCTCACAGTTTCAAATTAAGCTTATACTTACTCCCTAATTTTAAAGCTTCATCCGCGTAAAACAAAACTTATTACTCGCTGAAAATGTGATTCTCTAAGCACATTTCGGCTGTAAGCTAACAAAAAGCCCCAATTAGAGAAACTGATAAAATCAGTTATCTAACTGGAGCAAATTTAAAAGATTATGCTAAATGTAAATAGTTGACCTATGTCTTACAAAATTTCTGCACAATTATTTATTATTAACGATCTTTAAAGTAGAAAATGTCCGTTGCAAGTTGATAATATCCCATGGCAGGAATTCAGCAATCGTTAAACCAACAATTTCACTGGCTTCTTGAATCGCTTTAAGGTATTCAGCCGCTTGCTTTAGCGTCATTTTGCCATGCGCAGAAGGATACTCGGTTGCATGTGGTTCAGAGAAATATTGTAGTCGGAAGTCATCTGGACTCAAAACATCTAAATCAAAGTGAACAAGAACTTTCTCGAATCCATGCTGTTTGATCCAATCCTGAACTTCAGTTGTTGAAAGAAAGCCTTTGTCTTGAATCTTGTACTTGAGACCGATCTTTTCAAGTGCAGCTGGTTCGTCTTCTGTTAAAGGTTGTAAACCAAGCATCAATACAGAATCCGGATTAAATTTATTATGAACTTCTTTAGCAAGTTCTGGATCGCCATGTCCTAGCAAATTGCCAAGCACCATTGCATGCTCATTGTCATAAAAAGTTGGCTCTGAAACATCTGGATGAGTATCAATCCAAATAATCCCTAGCTTATCACCATACTTCTGATGAAGATAATCAAATGGAACTTGTGAAACAAAACAATTCCCACCGATAGTTACAATTTTAGCAGGGTCTTCTTGCTCTAAAGTACTCCAAATATTGCGAACTTCGGCGATCAAATCCTCTTGTCCGTGAATCCCGTTTTGGAGTTTGTTAACTTGTCCTTGCGGATTAGTTAGTGGCAGCGTGACTTCTTTAATATCATCTGACAAAGGTGCAAGCATAGACATCAATTGCGCCCCGCGATAATACTCAGGGCGATCGCCGGCACGCCAATCTGGAATAACTAGTTTTAATGTATTTTGCATAAAAAAACTCCTTTCTTTAATTCCCATTAAACCACATTCTGTGAAAAACTTTGAAAGCTCAAAAATCATCGTTCAAATTATTGAATCAATAATTTTTAATATAAAATGAAAAATTCACTAATAAAATAATTTTTTTAATGACCCGAAAGAAATTGGTAAAGTTCTTCCAACCGTTTCTTAAGACTTTCCACCTGTTCTTCGGAAAAATGCTGTAACACACCTTCCCACCAAGCATCCATAATCCATTTGATTTTTTGGGCTTTTGCTTCACCAGCAGTCGTCACCGCAATGCTTTTTCCTCTGCTTGAGTTTGGACTTGCTGCTTTAACCAAATCTCCCCGTGCCTCTAAATATTGAAGATCTCTGGTAATCATTCCCGGATCCAAAAACATCCCCTGCGCTACTTCTTTTTGCAGTAACCCGGGATGTTCCGAGATAAAGAGCAGTAAATTGCCCTCCGTTACGTTAACATTGAGTTCTTTCAACTGAATTTTTAATTCAGCATTTAATTTGCGCGTAATGCTCCCCAAATATTTATTTAACAAATGTAAATTTTCCAAAAATAATTCTTCCTCTCATTTAAAATTGACTTGTCAAGTCAATTTTAAACTTATAAAAAAATTTGTAAAGGAAAAATGCGGCGCTTTTAATCTGCGCTTTAAAAAATATTTTTTTGAGCGTCATTTAATGCGCTAATCAATTCAAGATCAAGTCCATGCTTTAATGAATAATTCAAGAAAACCATCCCAGTCGCCACGTATAAGTCGGCCAAATACTCTAACGGGAAATCTTGTAATTTGAACCGTTGCGGATTGCGTTTCACTTGATAGATAAATTCGTCTCTTAACATTGACTTAAATAATTCGTTCAAATCTGATCTTGAGGTATGAATCTGTAACAGCTTTAGTATATATTCTGCTTGATTAGCAAAAAAACGCGTAATTTCTACTAATGACTGCGTAATGTCAAATCTTTCTAGCCGCTGAGTAATGAATTTTTTCAAAATTGCTGCATAATGCTGATTAATCGCCGTGAGTAATGCATATTTATCAACATAATGCCGATAAAATGTCGGACGACTGATCCTGGCAATTTGACAGATTTGACTCACTGTAATCGCTGAAAACTTTTCCTGATCCAATAAGGAAAAAAATGCCTCCCAAATAGACTCGTCAGTTTTGGTCAGCTCGAAAACGCTCATCTTGAAACCCCATTTCAAATTATTATGTGACACATTCCCAATTATTGTTACAAACGTTACACTCAGTTAGCAACTGATACTCGCAATTACTGTGAAAAACAATAACATAAAAAGTAACAAAAGGAGGTAGATCACCATGTACAAAAAATATCTTACTAACGAACAATTCAATTTTCAAATTAATCGTTTCTTGGAACCTTACTACACAGATGACAATGTGCAACAAACGATCAAAGAAAACGCAGAAAAGCTAGTTAATGAAGAAAGCTGGTATCGTGTTTGGAATCAGCTTGGCCTTAAAACCGAAAAAAAAGGTCGTAACGATCTTGCTGCTGCATACTATCAATTAGCTGATTTCTTTTTAGCTGAAGAAGACATTCGAAAAGAACAGACCTATGCAGCTTTTCAGAGAACATTTTACACCAGCATTGCACAGGTACAAATTAAATTTGAAACTGTTCCCTATGCCGGCATGCTGTTGCCAATCGCGCGCTTTAGTCATCCAGGAGCTACTAAAACGCTGATTTTCCATGGTGGTTTTGACTCGTATCTAGAAGAGATCATCAGACTGACACTCACTTCAGGCTTACTCCAGTTAAAAGACTATAACATTATTCTATTTGAAGGTCCCGGTCAAGGTAGAGTTTTAAAAGACGGATTCCCAATGACGCATGCGTGGGAAAAACCGATCAAAGCAATTCTAGACTACTATCAGATAGATGCTGCTGTCTTATTAGGAATGTCTCTAGGTGGATATTTGGCTGTTAGAGCAGCCGCTTTTGAACCGCGCATCAAAAAAGTAATTGCCTTTGACGTCTACTATAGCATGCTCGACTCATTTACGATGAAATTATCTCCCCAGGCGCGCACCGCACTTACAAAAATTGCAAATCCAGCGATTGCAAGTAAAATTGATGCAGCTTTAACTGAAGCAGCTAAATCTAATATTGACCTTGCTTTTAAAATTCGTAAGGGAAACGAAGTGATGCAGACGCACAACGCTTCTGAGTTAATTAAAGCAGCTCAGCAATACACGCTCAAAGGCTGTGAAAAAAAAGTCACCCAAGATGTGCTGCTGCTAGCAGGCAATCAAGATCTGTATGTCCCTACATCCACAATTGCTTTAGTCGCTAAAAAATTAGTTAATGCAAAATCAGTCACACAATTTTTATTTACCGAAAAAAGTGGAGGAGAACGCCACTGCCAAGTTGGAAACAAACAAATTGCCTTTGAAAAAATCATTTCTTTTCTGGAAAAATAGTATTAGCCATGGTTTGTGAGTATTTAGTCGCATTAGAACATGATTTCAACTGCTAAATTTCCATACTGAAACCTTAGTTAATCAATTTTTTAGAAATTTTTGTTAATTTCCTTACAAATTATAAAAAGGAGCGTATTTAGAATGACTAACCGACTAACAAATAAAGTTGCTATCATCACCGGAAGTGCCTCGGGAATCGGCGAAGGAATTGCTCGTTGTTATATCAGAGAAGGTGCTAAAGTCGTGCTTACCGCTAACCATAATATCGTAGGTGGAACCGCATTAGTAAAAGAGTTTGGCACTGAGAACGCTCTTTTTGTCCAACAAGATGTCGCAAGCGAGTCGGATTGGGAGAAAGTTATCGCTGCTACCCTCACCAAATTTGGCAAATTAAGTATTCTTGTAAATAATGCAGGCATCACCGGTCAACTAGTTCCAATTGAAGATGAAACGTTGGAAGACTGGCAAAGAGTCCTTGCAGTTAATCTAACTGGTAATTTTCTTGGTGTGCGTGCTGCCATCCATGCAATGCAAAAAAGCAATCAAGCACAAGGCTCAATTGTAAACATCTCCTCTGATGCTAGTCTGGTTGGCTTTCCTTTTGCTCCTGCTTATTCACCAAGCAAAGGTGGAACCCGTTTATTGACGCACTCTGCTGCTCTTTCGCTTGCACATCGTGGCATCAATATTCGCGTTAATTCTGTTCACCCTGGTTGGATTGATACCCCAATGGTACCGCAGGATATCTACGCACAAATTATCCCCGAAATTCCGCTGAAACGTTTGGGAAAACCACAAGACGTCGGTGAACTTTGTGTCTACCTCGGAAGTGACGAATCAAGTTATGCAACTGGTGCAGAGTTTGTTGTCGATGGCGGAATACGTGCTTAAATGTTCGCTAAGTTGACTTTTAAACATTTTTGATCCGACTGTAGAAGTTCAACTTGTAATTTATTCACAATGATGCTACCATACTTTTATGAATATCAAACTATCAGACAATGATTTTCGGCGTGCGGAAATTTTCAAATGTTTATCTGACCCGAATCGACTTCAACTAATTCGTTTGCTTTATAAAAACAAAAAGGAGATGAGCTGCACTGAACTAGGAGAGCATCTTAATTTAACGCTTTCCACTGTCTCTTATCATTTCAAAGCACTCCGATTAGCCGGGCTGACAAACACAATTAAAGATGGCCGCACTAAGTATGTTTCACTTAGATACGAAACATTTGCAAAATTCTTACCGGGATTTTTAGAAACCCTTCTGATTGACTAGCAGAAGGGTTTGTTTTTACAGAATACTTTCATAATCATAAAAGTATAAAAATAAAAGAACTTGAAGGGACTCTTTTTATGCAAAAACAAAGCACTTCATATCCAATTATCTTTTTTTTAGTAATGTTCGTCGTTGGAACAGATACATTTTTAATCTCGCCACTCTTACCAACACTCATCAAATTCTACGGGATTTCAACTGCCACTTCCGGGTTGCTGGTAAGTGCTTATGCTTTAGGATATACATTGAGTGCTTTAGTTGCTGGGCCAATTTCTGACAGTCATGATCGCCGCAAAATATTATTAACGGGATTATTATGTTTTGCTGGCGCCACCTTTTTTTGCGGCTTGGCAAATACCTTTTGGATAATGATGCTAGCCCGACTGCTTGCAGGCATCAGTGCTGCTTTTATTGGTCCGCAGGTTTGGGGTTCAATTCGATTAATAGTTCCTCAGGAAAAAATTGTTGCTGCGATGGGGCTGGCAGCCGCTGGTTTAGCAGTTTCACAGATTATCGGAATTCCTCTTGGAAGCTATTTGGCCATTGTCTCTTGGCGTTTTCCTTTTTTCTTCATTGCTTTTCTTGCACTTTTACTTTTGGGCCTTTGTCATGTCAGCTTACCTAGCCTTAATCAAGCTAACGCAACACCCCAACTAAAATTCACCGCTGTCTATCAGGAACTCTGGTACAATCAACAGGCACGATTATCTCTACTAGCCTATTTCATCTTTCAACTTGGAAACTTTTGCTCACTTTCTTTCATTGGAACTTGGTTCAACAAAAGTTTTCAACTGAGTGTTGGTCAAATAGGAACTGCAATGATTTTAATTGGGTGTGGTAATCTTATTGGTACCCTTTTAAACAGTAAGCTGGTAGTTTTTGGGGAGTGAAGAGAACTTTCTTTGGCGGGCTCATAGTCTACATTTTGCTCTACACATTGGTTGCAACTTCTAAAACGCTATTTGTTGCCCAAATTCTATTGACTTTAATCTTTGTGGTCGGTGGAATCATTTTCCCTTTGTTCATGACTAACTTGCAAGCAACTATCACAACAGCTCGCAGTACCATTTCTTCAGTTTCAAATGCAGCAATGTTTTTAGGTGAAGCACTTGGAGGCTTTGCTGGTGGAATTTTGATTGCAAATTTCCCTGGCTTTTGGGGTATTGGAATTTTTACAGCTCTGTTAGCCTCCATCTCTTACTTATTATATGCGCTCACCCTGCATTTTTGGTAAACCACTATTCAGTGATCATTCACATTGCAGCTTCTGCTTTCATTGTTCTGGTCAACACCCGTTTTTTTTAAATTGGTTGTTCAGCCAAGTTGACATGCCTGCCAAAGAACCTAATAATTGAATTAAATTAATTCAATTCCAGATCACATAAAATAATTGGAGGAATCATAATCATGCCAAAAGCATTGCTAATCATTGACTACACCAACGACTTTGTTGCTACTAATGGAGCTTTGACGGTTGGTCCACCTGCACAAGAGCTTGCTCCTGCGATCGTCGACTTAGCCGCCCAATTCAAGCGTGCCGGTGACTTTGTTTTCTTACCGACCGATGTTCATACTCCTGCTGACCCTTATCATCCTGAAACTAAGCTTTTTCCGGCACACAATGTGCGTGGGAGCTGGGGACGAGAGCTGTATGGTCCCCTTGCCCAATGGTATGCCGCTAATAAGGGACAGCAAAATGTTATTTTTTTTGATAAAACCCGCTATTCAAGTTTTGCAGGTACCCCGTTAGATCTCTGGCTGCGCGAGCGTCAGGTGACTGAAGTCCATCTTGTAGGTGTTTGCACCGATATTTGCTTATTGCATACAGCAGTTGATGCTTATAACTTGAACTATCCACTGGTTATCCACCAAAAGGCTGTTGCCACTTTCAAACCTGGAGGACAAGCATGGGCGCTTGATCATTTTAAAACAGTCTTAAATGCTAAGATTGTTTAACAAAAGACTTGCAGCATGCTTAGTCCTTGGGTAATTCATACTTAAATGAAAAAAGATTGCTCATTGGAACATGTTAATTGGATACTAAAAAAGCAAAGGGACTGTGACAAAAATTAAATTTTGTCACAGCCCCTCTTTTATTCCGGATAAACGTGTTCCATAAGTCAAAATTCTCCGTCTAACTGCGAATTACTCATAGCAAAGTACTCGCTATGTTCGTAATTTCGAGTTAGCACTCAAAATTTTCCCGACTTATGTCACACTCTCTCTTTTATTCCACATAATAACCGCTAACAAACACGTACAGGTTTTGCTTAAATCAAATTAAAAGCAGTTTGCTTATAGCCGTACCTCATATGATTGTGCGACCCGATCAGCAGCCATGCGACCCTCATGGATCCCCCAGATAACTAAACTTGGACCACGCCGCGCATCCCCTGCAACTAAGACTTGATCATCATTAGTCGTATAATCATCATTCACCTCTGTGATCTCAAAGGCTGATAAGACTGATTGTTGCGCTCCAGTAAAGCCCATTGCTAAAAGCACCAAATCAACCGGTTGCTCAGCTTCAGTTCCTGCAACTGGTTTAAACAGTTGTACATCACTCGTAGTCATGCTAGTAAGTTGCCCGTTTTTACCCTTAAATCCAACAGCGGTAGACTCATAAGATGTCAGCTCACTTCCAAAAAGCTGCTGCGCCTCTTGTTGACCATAGCCTGTTTTAGCAACCATTGGCCATTGTGGCCATGGGTTACTAGCAGCACGTTTCGTGGGTGGTCGTCGCGTAATTTCAAGCTGTTGAATTGCTGCAGCTCCCTGACGGACTGCGGTTGCAATACAGTCATTTCCAGTATCTCCACCGCCAATTACAACCACCTTCTTGCCAGCTAAGCGCTGGTTAGCCCGTGGTCCATCTTTAAGAACCTGTTTGGTGGCGAGTGTTAAATAATCAACCGCCTGCATGATTCCTTTAAGTTCACGACCTGGAACCTGCAAGTCGCGAGCTGCACGTGCACCAATGGTTAAAATAATCCGCTCATATTGAGCCTTAAGCTCTTGTGCAGTCACATCCACTCCAACATTTGTATTTACCACAAATTTAATTCCGACAGCTTCCATCACCTTAATTCGACGTGCAACAATCTCTTTTGGCAATTTCATATTAGGAATCCCATACATTGTTAAACCGCCTGGTCGATCGTCGCGTTCATAAACTGTAACATCGAAACCAAATTTATTCAGCTGCCAAGCTGCCGATAAACCAGCAGGACCACTACCAACGATCGCAACTTTAATGCCATTGCGCCGGACAGGCATTCCGCTGTCAACTACCCAATCGTATTTGAAACCTTGTTCAATAATAAAACGTTCATTATCTTTAATCGTAATTCCCTGTCCATGAAGCGCCTCATTACAAGAAACTTCACAAGGAGCCGGACAAACCCGACCAGTAAATTCAGGGAGTGGATTCGTTTTGGTCAATCTTTCAAAAGCTTGCTTATCTTCCTGCCGATATACCAGATCATTCCACTCAGGAATCAAATTATCATTCGGACAGCCACCAACTGCACGTCCACCAGCATAAAAGAAACCAACGTGACAGTGCGGTACTCCACAATTCATACAACGTGCTGCCTGGCGCCGTCGTTCTTCATCACTGAGCGGGCCTTGCATCTCTTCAAAGTCTTTGATGCGTTCTGCCACACTGCGATATGGGTTATTGACCCGTGGATATTTCATAAAACCAAATGGATCTGCCATTTTCGCTTCCTCCTCTTATTTCATGATTGTTGGCTGGGCACCAACCACTACGTCAAATGCTTTTTGTTTAAGTTGCGCGTTGCTGACTCCTTTAACAGCATATTTGGCCATAATTTCGTTAATCTGGCGGTATTCTTTCGGATATACTTTAACAAAATGCTGTTGCGCTGTTTGCCAATTATCTAAAAGATCCTTAGCCCGCTGTGAGCCAGTATAGTGATAGTGCTTCTTAAGCAGTTCAGGAAGAAGCTCATCATTTCCCTTTTCATTTAGTTTAAAGAGTTCAATCATTTCAAAATTACACTTTTGCGCAAAATCACCGTCTGGATCGTAAACATAAGCAAGCCCACCAGACATTCCTGCTCCAAAGTTGCGCCCGGTTGAACCCAGAATTACTGCAACACCATCCGTCATATATTCACATCCATGATCACCGATTCCTTCGACGACCACTTGCGCCCCAGAATTGCGAACACAGAAACGCTCGCCGGCACGTCCATTAAAGAACGCTTCTCCACCAGTTGCTCCAAAACAGGCTACATTTCCAACAATCGGCGCACCGCTAAAGAGTTTTTGGGCCTTTTTGGGAGCACGTACAATTAGACGACCACCGCTCAGGCCTTTGCCCACATAGTCATTTGCTTCACCAATTAAATCAAGTTCCAAACCTTGCGTAATAAATGCTCCAAAACTCTGACCGGCAATTCCAGTATACTCAAATTTCAAACGACCAGCGGGTAGCCCGTCATTTCCAAAGCGCTGTGCAATCCAGCCACCAATTCGCGCCCCAACAGTTCGCATTCGATTGTTAATTGACTGTTTAATTACTACTTGTTTGCGCCCAGCAATTGCCGTCTCAGCAAAGGCATTTAATTCTGGCCACTGGTCCTTAGGTGCAAACGGATCAGTTGCTTTACGTTGAATCCCAATTGAAGTTCCCAAGATACGTGAAAAATCAAGTGATTTTGCTTTGCCTTTTGCAATAAAGCGTGGCTGCAAATTCTCCGTATGACCAACCAACTCGTCAATCGTCCGATAACCTAAAGCTGCCATTTCTTCACGCAGATCCTCAGCTAAAAATTGCATACAATTTTTAACATGTTCTGGCTTGCCAATAAACAGCTTGCGCAACCCCGGATTTTGAGTTGCAATCCCTGTTGGACAGGTATTCTTACTGCAAACTCTCATCATAATACAACCAATTGAAACTAACACTAAGGAAGCAAAACTGAATTCCTCGGCACCCAGCATAATTGCGATCGCAATATCACGCCCTGTCATTAACTTACCATCTGTTTCAAGTGTTGTCCGTTGCCGCAGATTATTAAGTGCGAGTGTCTGGTGTGCATCCGCTAAGCCCATTTCCCAAGGCAAACCCGCATCACGGACAGAATTTCTCGGTGCTGCACCAGTTCCGCCATCATAGCCGCTAATAACAACCTTATCAGCACCAGACTTCACAACACCTGCAGCAATTGTACCTACTCCAGTACTTGAAACCAACTTAACCGTAATTTTGGCAAACGGATTAACCTGTTTTAAGTCATGAATCAATTGTTTTAAATCTTCAATTGAATAAATATCATGATGCGGTGGCGGTGAAATCAATCTTACACCTGGAACGGAGCCGCGAATTTCAGCAACCCACGGGAAATTTTTGTTTCCTGGCAACTGTCCACCTTCACCAGGCTTAGCCCCTTGAGCAATTTTAATCTGAAGTTCTTCCGCACTCATCAAATATTCAGCATTAACACCAAAGCGTGCAGAAGCAACTTGTTTAATTTTACTATTCAAGTTACGCCCGTCAGCTTGCGGTTTAAAACGGCGACGATTTTCTCCGCCCTCACCACTATTGCTCTTAGCCCCTAGTTCATTCATTGCTTGTGCAATACATTCGTGTGCTTCCTGAGACAGTGAACCAAAGCTCATTGCACCAGATTTAAAGCGTTTCACGATCTGACTAACAGGCTCTACCTCACTTAACGGAACAGCAGCTTGTTGCAGCTTGATCTCCCATAGTGACCGTAATGTTGTTGGAGTACTTAACTCCTCTTGGCGCATTTCTTTTACATACTCCTGATAGAGGGGATAATCACCACTGCGAACGGCTTGTTGAAACTTGTACATGGTTAACGGGTTATATAAATGATGTTCTCCATCATGCCTAAATTTGAAGCTTCCACCAGACGATAGCGGCTCAATTGCCTTCATTCCAAAGGCACGCTGGTAACGTTCCAAGTATTCTGCTTCAATTTGATTAAGGGACAATCCTCCAATTCGACTCTCGGTCCCCGTGAAGTATTCATCAACAACTGTCTGGGACAGCCCGACTGCTTCAAAAAGCTGAGCTCCTTGATAACCGACAATTGTCGAAATTCCCATCCGGCTCATAATCTTAACGATTCCCTTTTCTGCTGCATGTCTGTAATTAGTCAACTGATCAGCTAATCCATATGCTTCCAAAGTTGCGTAAGCTCCATAAGGGTGAATTGCCGAAGCTCCATAACCTAGCAAGGTTGCAAAATGATGAATCTCGCAGGCCTCACCAGTGTCAACAATCACTGAAGCAAGTTCGCGCTTACCCTTGCGTACTAAATAATTGTTAAGCCCTGAGACTGCTAATAAAACAGGAATAATCAATTTATCCCGGGTAGCTCCACGATCAGTTAATAAAAGGAGATTTGCTCCATTGTCAATCTGACTTTCCGCTTCTTTAAACATGTCATCTAAAGCCTGTTCTAAGCGGTTTGTGCGGACAACATTATCATAACAAAGAGAAACTTCCGCAGCTTTGAAGCCGTACTTTCCATTCAAATGACGCAACTTTTCATAGGCTGCAGAACTTAACAAGGGGGTTTCTAATTTAATCTTCTTAGCATTTTGCGGAACATCGCTGGTAACATCTCCATCAGCTCCAAGAAACATCTCAGTTCCAATGACTAATTGCTCGCGAATTGCATCAATCGGTGGATTCGTAACCTGTGCAAATTGCTGTTTAAAATAGGTAAATAAAGATTGCGGTTTTTTGCTCAGTACAGACAATGGAGCATCATAACCCATCGAAATGACAGGCTCTTCACCGTTTTTAGCCATCGGAATTAAAGCATCCTGAATGACATCTTCTGTGTATCCATGACGCCGCCACAGAATTTTGAGCGCATTAGCAGAAAGTTTTTCATCAACGTCTGCTGCTGGTAAATCCTGCAAAGAATGTTGTTGCGTCTTCAACCATTCTGCATACGGATGCTGCTTGGCATAATGTTCTTTAATCTCTGCTGTCCGATAAAATTTACCAATGCTCGTATCTACTAAAATCATATCTGCAGGTCCCAGAATTCCTTTATCGAGAATCTCTTCTGGTGCAACATCATAGACACCTGATTCAGAAGCAACTACGAGGAAGTTTCCCTTGACTAACTGAAAGCGTGAAGGTCGCAGCCCATTCCGATCCAGAGCTGCCCCAACTTGAACCCCATCAGTAAAACACAGGGCGGCTGGCCCGTCCCACGGAGCAATAAAGCTAGCATTATATTCGTCAAAGGCCCGCTGCTTTGGTGTCAATTGCGTTTCTTTTCCCCACGCTTCTGGTACCATCATCAAGAGAATCTGTGGAATATCGCGTCCATGACGATAAAGATATTCCATACAATTTTCCAACTTAGCCGAATCGGAGTCATCGTCATTGTAAATTTCAATGTTGTGGCTTACCATCCAGTTCTCAGCACGTTTTAATGTATTGATTTCCCCATTGTGTGCCACAAACCGAAATGGCTGTGCACGTTCCCAGCTTGGAAAAGTATTTGTTGAAAAACGTGAATGGATTAGCGCAATCGCTGCACTCATCTTCTCAGCATGCAAATCAGGGTAAAATTCACCAACCTGATAGGCATGTAACATTCCCTTGTAACAAAGAGTCCGACTAGAGAGACTAACAATTGCAAACTCTTCCGCAGAAAATGTCTTTTCCAAATGACGCCGCAAGCGATACAGTTCATCTTCAAAGTCACGCCCAGCCGCAACTTCTGCTGGTTTGCGCATGATTACCTGTGCAAAACCTGGCATTGCTTTTTGCGCTGTCGGGCCACAACTTTCATACACATACGGAACATCTCGAACAGCCAGAATTCTAAAACCAGTTGCCGTAATTTCATCAGTTACAGATTGCAACATTGCCTGTTTTTCATCTTCTTGCTGCGGTAAAAAAAGCATTCCCACTGCGTATTCACCGGCAAGTGGCAACTTAAAGTTTTTTTGTGCCGCATATTCCCTAAAAAAGGCATCAGGCATGGATAACAAAATTCCGGCGCCGTCTCCAGTATCAGGTTCGGCCCCTGTGCCGCCACGATGATTCATCCGCTGCAGCATTGTCAGTGCTCGTTCGACCAGTTCATGACTTGCCTGGCCATCGATCTGGGTAATAAATCCCATCCCACAGGCATCATGTTCAAAAGTCGGACTATACATAGTTTCCTTTTTGATTTTCATTGTTATTCCCACCTTAATCTCCAAATTAACGCCTTCAAACTCATCAAAAACCGAACACTAAAATAAAATTTATTTTAAAGCAATCTAATGTAGTTTTAATTTTAATAAGCAATTTAGAAAATAACAAGCTGTACCCCATAATTCTTTGTAAACAAAAGTATTTAGACTTAAAAAGTTTGTTATCAAACATTGACTAACACTTAAAAATATTTCTAAACGTTGTAAATGTATTCTAACAGTTAACTGTTGCTGTGCCACGAATTTTCTGTCCAAAACTGAAATATTAATAGAATCAAAAAAATTGCACAAAATTAGTGTCTACCGATTTTATGAAAACTCTTTACTTGAATTGCTTGCTAAAGTGTTATTAGTTAATCACATATTTACGACGAAGAACTGTCACGTTTCAATTATCACTAGTCTTGTAGCAGTTAAGCAGCCTTAGCCACTAAAAAAGCACCTCCATTAAAAAGAGATGCTAAGTCGCGTTTATTTTAATTTTCATTTCAGAGCACCATACTTATTCTGATTAACAATATCAGTAGTGCCCATAAAATAATACTCGGTAAAAGCGCATATTTTAGCCCTTTGAAAAATTCCATTGTCACTACCTCCTTGCTCTTCTTATTAAGAAGGATAACGTAGGAATTTAAATAATTTACGAAGAACTCTTAAAGTTTTGCATAAATATGATTCCAAGCGCCCACTAATACATATTTTACGCGCAAAATTTCGTTTGAAGCAGCGTATCTTAATCTGTATACTTGTTGTGTAGTGGCAAAAATGGTTTAAATTGCGGAGCAACTATCTAGCACGAATTGGGGGAATTTGGCTCCAAAATACGCTGTTTGCATTTGCTAAGTTTTTAACTCAGGGAAGGTTTTTCTAATGAAAGATAAATTCACGCTAGCAGCTGGAATTTTAAGAAAACCGTTAATTGGCGTTTTCTCTATCTGGCTTTTATTAATTGTTTTTGGTATTCTACAAAATCCCAACTTTTCACTTTTGAATACAACACCTTTAATTGTGATAATTGCAGTCACTTTTTCAGTATTGGTAATTGCAATCTTCAAGATTCCAAAGATTCAGCAAGGTTGGCGATTCCTCTTTATCACTCACAAATGGTGGAGTGTATTCGTGATTACCGTTTTATGTCTGGTATGGCAGTTCTTCATCGTAACTCAACTTATTACTCCGATCGGTTTTGATGTTCAGTTTATTCACGGTGCACTGCAACACCCCCAATCAGCCGAGACAGCATGGTATTTTAAGTACAATCCGAATAACTTATTTCTAGTATTCTTCCAAAAAACGCTCCTAAACTTTTTTCATGCAACCCCAACATGGCATAATTTAGGGATCCTATCTTTTTGTTGTGTCGTTGGATCCTTCATTTTCAACACGCTATCGATTTATTTTTTAAAACCACAACACACCATTACTACCGTCTATTTGCAAGATCTCCTGCTTGTTCTTTTTCCAATGGTAATTGTGCCTTACTCTGATACCATGGTAATGCCTTTAGTCTCTTTTTATCTCCTTGGATTTATTTTGCTAAAGGTTAGGCACTCTTTTTCAATCCAGTTCTTAGGCTGCCTTTGCTTAGCGCTCGGTTTAACTGGTGCTTATTTGATGAAGCCATCTGCAATTGTACCATTTATTGCAATTATGATTTCAGAACTGCTGCTGGCTTTTGATCACATTTTTAGGATTCAGCGGTTACCACACTTAAAAAGCATTCTGCTTTTGTTTATTTTCCTAGGAATTACAATTCCGCTCACCTTACAATATCAGCATTTCGCAAACACACAGCATTTTATCACTTATGCGAAGGGCCATGAAGAACCTCCAATTCATTTCATTAGTATGGGCATGAGTAATGGCGGCGGCTTTAATCAGGAAGAAGTTATCCGTAATCAGCAGTTAAAAACCGTTAAAGAACGCTCCCGCTACTCACAAAAATTGATCAAACAACGTTTAAAGCATTTTGGTTTTTGGGGCTATCTTAAATTTTTACTGCTGAAAAATCAAAATAACACATCTGATGGAACTTTCGGCTGGAACAAAGAGGGCCGCTTCATTCTAGCTAAACCCACGAATCTAATTAAAGCCTTTTTCTATCCAGGTGGAAAATATCTTGGTGATTATTACTGGTTTGCTCAACTTTTTTGGTTAGTTTTTAGCTTAATTCTGCTATTAGGTGTTAATTACATTGATGAATTTTCTCAAGTCTTTAGATTGGCTATCATCGGCGGTCTAAGTTTTCTTTTGTTATTCGAAGGTGGTAGGAGTCGGTATTTAATTCAATTCTTGCCCGTTTTTTTACTGCTTTTTGGGCTAGTCGCCGAAACCGCCTTTGCCAAAATAAAAGAAAGTATGGCAGTTTTTAAAAAAGATTGATTACGCTTCTATCCTATCCTCTATTTTAGAAAACAGCCGTCAAGCAGTCGCAGCAAATTCAAGTTAGCGCAATCCTTTCTTTAATTAATAGAGTCCAAAAGAGAGTGTGACATAAGTCGGGAAAATTTGAGTACTAACTCGAAATTACGAACATAGCGAGTACTTTGCGATGAGTAATTCGAAGTTAGACGGAGAATTTTGACTTATGGAACACGTTTATCCGGAATAAAAGCGGGGCTGTGACAAAATTTAACTTTTGTCACAGCCCCTTTTAAAAACAAAAAAAGAAGAGGTTTTCCAGGCCTCTTCCGGCGGTGCTGTTTAAGTAGCGTCTATGGTTAATATACACAGATTAAATTAACATTTATCTATTTTTATTTGAAGTTATTTTGAATTATCTAAGATATTTGATAATTAGCAACATCAAAACCTAATTCTAACGAAAGCTTTCTTCACTTTTCAGTTAAGCTCATTAACAAACTCTAATAACTTTACCCTCAACAGCTAACTTTGCACCTTGTCAATTTTTGGTGCCCTTCACTGGCTAATGTAGTGCAGTTACAAATGCAAAGACCCCAAAGAAAATTCCTGGTAGATTTGCTAGAAAAACTGGCCAATCACGATTTTTCTTAAAATACGCATAAACACACCAGAACAAACAATTAATCGCAGCCACCAGCGGTTGAATGGGATTACCATAATTTCCCTGGAGGTTGCTCATGATTTGCGGTATGTATGAAACATACATTAACACAGATAAAACAGTCGCAACTCGACCTAGGACTTGAATAAACTTGTCTTCTTCCTTCAAGAAAGAACCTCCTTAAATATTCACACCATTCGATATAGTTGCAATTGTATACATTCCCCAGTTTGATTGCAAGCCCGTCACGCTTTTGACACTATTCGCAATCCCTTGCCAGCGGCACTATAGAGCTAGGAAAACATTATCTTAGTTTTTGTAAATTCACCCCAAAATAGATTTAACTACAAGCCTGTCGTTATATTTTTGAAAAACATTACTTAACAAGACCTTCAAAACTCAGTTTCTGCCATTGTCTATTAAGCCTTGAATGCCTTTGAGAGATGCCATGTCCGTATTAGTTTCAAAAAACTAGCATCGTGCCCTATTTAATTTGTTAAATTTTTGACAAGTTCAAACTTGATGATTCAAAAAGGAAAAGTTGCCAATTAAAGGAAAGCTACAACTATTAAAAAACACTTTAAGCTCCAAATAGCTTTAAAGAATGCCCCTAAAAATACGCTTATTACCCTAACTGCACAGACAAAAGATATAAAAAAGCATTATATTAACCAACTCTTGTTCTTAATCGCCTTGAATAATAACTTGCAGAATTTCATCTACTTCAGAATTATATCCTTGTTACTCTATAATATGAAACTAGATTAAACAAAATAACCAATTATATTCTGTAATCCACCTATTATCGGCGTTTATATTAAGCGTTGTTTTTTAGCTCTATCTATTTTAAAATTAGCTTGAGCCTAATAAAATATTGTGCACTTCCTAAAACTGAAATTGTGCTTGCGGTTCAAGCAGTGAAGTCTATAATTATTTCGTACGTAATTAAAAACACTGCTTAGTTAGCATGCATAACAGAAAGGAATTTTTATGAGCGAAGAAGAAAAATATTTTATTTATAGAATTGGTATTTGTTTAGAGGAAGCTCTCGATGTGCAAAAAGCAGAGCTTACTGACCAAGACACTCTCGATGATGATTTTGCGATGTTTAAAGTCATTGAAGAACTTAATCGATATGTAGAAGAAGATTCGTTTATTCGTCACAAGCTTTATCATGTGTATAAACAAAATTTGCAAGTTTAAGATGCTCATCAGCAATAGGTTCGTGAAAGTCATCCCTTTATTTGATCACCATTTTAAATGACTGTATAGCGCATCAGTTATTTTGATTATGCAGCCACTTGTCGGTTTTGTGTGCAACAAGTTCTTCAATTTCTTTTTCTGTCGCCCCGACTCTGATTAATAATGCCAGATTCACGAGTAAAACATCAACCAATTCCTCTTTAACATTATTACGATTAAGTCCCTTGTATCTATTGCCAGAGATTCCCTTGCTGGAAAGATACGCTTGGGCTGCTTCTCCCACTTCTTCAGTCAATTTCAGAAACTGCTGTTCGATACTTTTAGGTTCTCTGTTAGCTGCTTTTTTGAGATGATCGTCAAGATATTTCATTCGCAAATCCTCCTGTTTGATTGATTTGGTTATTTATTACTTTTTCAAAAACAATTTCACTATTTTTTAGGCTGTATCTAGGCTATGGATACACATAAGCAGTTAAAAAGCAGTGCCTAACTTGCATTGCAGCCTCACATAGCGAAGGTTGCTGTCACTGCTAGTTTCCCAATTAGCTAACTATTCAGAAAATGCAGGAAAATATTTTTTGCTGTTGCATTAAACGTTTATAACATATATATTATAAATAGATTAAAATACCATTCTCAGTATTTTGATCACATTCTTCTTTTTAGTTTAATACAGTAGCCGCCAGTTATTTGGTGGCTACATTTTTATTATAAATAAACAACTCGCTTAAGTTTGTTGAAATTCATAGCTTTAAATTTAAAAATACTTTAAGAAAATTGCTTTTTGCTGAACACATCGCTATCCGTGATTATCGTAAAGTTGGATTAAATTTTCCCACCTTAAAACTAACCTTTTAGCGCGAGTGCTACATTTATTCTAAAGCTAGTCTGATTAAAATGTAAAAGTATTCCACAGAACCGACTGTTGTCGCCAAATGTATCACGCACAAAAACACCTTCATCAAAGTGGCCGCGGGTGGACTTAAAAAATATTTCTGTTCAATCAACTCAGATCTGCATATGTAACAGAACAGTATTAAAGAACATGGTAGCAAAAAAATGATGTACTTCCCTTTTCCCCAAGCATCTACACCGGTCAATCCAAGATGTACAGGCACATTTTCTGGTAAGAAGAAATATAAGATAACAGCTAAGACTAGTTCGCAAAAATAAAGCAGTATAAAATAAGACAATATTTTTTTGTAAAAGTGATTAAATTTTCCCATGGAAAGCAGCTCTTTTATTTTTTTATTTATTGTTACTCAAACTTCGGATAGAACAATAAAAAGAACTTATACCGGCATTTTAACGCAGCATAAGCTCTTTGTGCAATATCTAATTGGGCATACTGGGTTCAGCTTTATGTTCACAAAGCATAGTATAAATAGCTATATATAAGCAAAAACAGACACAAAAGTTTGTGAACTTTCTTTTCATGCAACACTCATGCAACATAAAAATAGGTAAGTGACTTTCCCCTGCTAATGCAGGTTTTTTTATTTACTTTTTTTTCCATCATTATGAATAAAATTAGTACTTTACAATTTTTAATATATAGTTATAAGATTAAATTGTAGAAGAAGGTGTATTTATGCAAATTTTATACTTGCAAAAGTTAAATGCTACTCCCAAAAAAAATAAGCTTTATCCATTAGGATTTGAATTACAGGATCTATCACATAGACTCATTTCGCTATGCCCGTCTAAAACTGATAAGTTTATTTTTATTTCTCCGGGATATCTTTCAACTACTGTAAAAACAAATCAAAGTTTCATAAAATTATTGGGTACGAATTTTTTGGGTTTAAAAACTTTTTATCTTCTTAATACAATGAATGGAAATCATAGGCTTACAAAAAATCCACACAGCAATTCATTATACACTATTTTAAAAAATTACTTAACATATAAAAATTGTTCAGTACCTCAACTCTCACTCAAAAAGAATTTTCGTGATCATCGAAAAATGTGGTTTTTGGGTTTTACAGATCCATTCTCGCCAAAATTGACAAATAAAAAAAGTATACCCAACTTTATGCAAAATGTTCATGTTTTTGCAGCAGCAATAGGTTCAAGTAATTTTAATATGTCTACTTATGTTCCTATGTCAATAACCTGAACTGTTTTTATGTAGATTGAACCAAGCTAATTCGCTCTTTATTATACCAGCGTACATACCAATCAATACTGGCGATTACTTCTTCGATACTTTCAAACTTTGTTTGAAAGACTAGTTCCCGTTTTAACATTGAATGAAAGTTCTCAATGTAAGTATTATCGTATGGATGACCTTTTAATGAATATGAATGCTTGATATTTAAGTTGGTTAGCAAAGTTTCAAACTGATTGCTGGTATACTGGCTACCCATATCACTGTGTAAAAAAATTGGTTTCTTGGTATTCTGAACAGCTTTCTTCATGGTTCTAGTTACTAATTCTGCTGTCATTTCATTACATACTTGATGAGCAACAACCTTGTGTTTTGTGGGATTGTATACACTGGCTAAGTAAACCCACTGGTGGTTCAGCAGTGGAATGTAAGTAATATCAGCACACCATGCGGCATGCCAGTCTTTATGGACTAAGTTATCACGTTGAGCATAATCGTTGTGAGTAGAAGGTTTCCGGTATTTCTTATTCATTACTGAGTGAATATTCATTGAATGCATCAGATTCCAGACCCTTTTGGCACTAACATTAAATCCTTTATCTGAAAGAGCTTTGTGAATTCTGGGGTAACCATAGACATGTCGACTTTGTTTCCAAGTAACTAAGATTTCGCGTCGCAAAGTAATGTTCTGTTTATCTCGAGCAGTAATTCTATGATTCTTCCAGTAGTAATAAGTACTTTTTGGTATCTTAAATGCTTTCAAAATAATAACTAAGCGGTGTCCGTGTTCTAAACTATCATTGATGAAGCCTAAGGCTTCTTTGGTTGTTAACGTCTTCCAAGTAACACCGCAGCTCGTTTTAAAATTTCAAGTTCCTCCTGAGCTTCAGCTAATTTCTTTTCCATTTGAACGTATTTTTCGTATGAAATGTTTTTACCATCTACTTTGATAATCTTATTTTGTTTAATCCATCTGTTAATAGTATTGGCTGAGACATTGTATTCCTCAGCTAAAGACTTCACTGTATGATCTTGCTTTACTAACTCAACAATTATATGATTTTGGCATAAAAAGACTCCTTTAATAATTATTATACCTGAAAGGTATACCATAAAAATGGTCTATATTATCATCATAGGAGCATTACTCAAAAAATAAATTGCAAAACGAAGCAGATATTGTTTTTCTTGATGATAGTGTATTTTCTCAAAGAAATAACTTGTCAAACTACTTTTCAAGCATTGCTGAAGAATTAAATACTGGTAATTCCTCATTTCCAGTGGCTATTCCAATGAAACCACAAACTCCCACAAATATAATATTAAATAATTTGCTTGAAGACACATTAAATGATACACTCTTGTAATATTTTTCTATAATTATGTATGCCTGCCGAGGACATTTCTAGCATAATTTAACCTATTTTTAAAGCCTTGAAGCGTTGATTTCAAAGCTTTTTTATTTTGTTAACTAATCTAGTTTATTGTAGTTTTTATAATTATGATGCAATTTGCAAATAAATTTAGACACAGAAGTCACCGTCATAATAGGAAGAAAAAAATAACCTCACACAATTAAGTGTGAAGTCACCTTACTAAATTTAGTTGCTCTAACTTCCTCTAACTCCAAAACAAATCAATTCATGATAAGAATTATCAACCTCTTAACAGCAATCTCTTTAACATACATGGTAGCGTATTTTTTTACTTTTTTGTAAGTAACTGAGTACATTATTCTATCTCACTTCGACAACACACCAATAATGAAAATGACTTATTTCACAAAAATTAACCAAAAAACACAGTTCTAATTTCGTTACGAGTAAAAAAGCGAAAAACATTATTAAACGGATATACGGAGTTGGATATTCTTGATTGCTGAAATGTCGAAATTGATAACTCAACTTCTGATTTTTTTAATTCATTTTCGACTTTCTCCTTAAAATATTTCATCAGAGATATTTTATGAAATAGTCTTGGTTTCTTATGCAGCCCTTGTTTCCTAAAATTAGTAATATTAGCTTTAGAATCACACATAATAAAAAAACGTTCTTTGTTTTTATAACAAAAATCTACTAAAGCTTCTGACCATTCTTCATCCTCAGGGAAAAAATTTTTATCACCAAGTAACACAGCAGGTTCATGAAATAATTCTTTTGCTGGCACATTCAACTTTTTTTCCAAAAACAATTCCGTAATCATTTCTAGAGAATAAGTTCTTGTTAAAGCATACTCATCACAATCTGAACTCTCTGCCAAAAAAACCATTTTTTTATAGAGGTTACATAGATCATCGGTCCATGAACCTTTTAACTCATATAGGTGCTTTTGATTATCTAAAGTCATTAATAAGTCATCAGAACTAATACGTGATGTCTTCTGCGAAAAAAACTCCCATATAAAGTCAAAAATTTTAAGATCTTTTTTTATTTTTTCGTGTATCATTGAAAAAAAGGTTTCATATTTTCTAACTTTAAATGGTATACCGTTTTCAAAAAAATTGGTACCATTAAAAACAATATCACTGTAATCCATCTTCAGTATCGCTCCTCTTATCACTAATACCAATATCGTATGGAAACTTAAAATCTGGAATATTTGATGTTCTAGTTAAATAAGATGCTGTCTCTCTAAAATACGGATTCACAATCTTTATAATTTGATTCTGCATTTTTTTTGATTTAGAAAAGTTTGGTGGTAACTTATTTTTAGTTTGAAAATCGCATATATATACGATCCGTAGTTTACCAATATCTTCTTTTTCATTTTTTGCATGTAACCTCACTATATATTCAATCTGAGCACGCCAAAAAAGAGGATCGTCTATTTTTTGCCCAGCATTTTTAAAATTAACCTGTAGCCTAAGCTCAATAGTTGCTTCTTCATCTGTTGAATCCTGAAAATAGTCTTCAAGCTTTAATGGAATATCACTCATGCTCACACTTGCTAAACTCACTTTGTCAACTTCTCTTATAATCTCCATGATATTTCCCCTTTAGATGCAATTTCTCTCTTGACGATATAATTACTATCAATATGACTATGTGACACTTCAGGAAAGAAAACGCTAACTTTATGGTTTTTAACGTTATTACCCCTAAGTCGATTAATAGCTAAAATATCAATTTGATTAGTAGCATCAATCATGTTAGATATATTGCTACTATTTATATTTTTTTGAATTGAGTTAAGTTCATCTTCAGACATTTTCAATATAAAATCAGCTATTTTTCTCTGCTTGGTGCTGTTTTGTTTGTTATAAAGATATCTAATACCTTGCATTGTACCAATTGAGTTTAAGTTAACAGATCTATTCTTTATATTTTTTATTATTCCATTATAGTACCGTCTATCAGACTCGCTAAAGCTCGAAGATTTTAGAATTTTTCCTTTGATAAGATTTAAAGTATTGCTAAATGAAGCTTCCATTCTATCCACACGCTTTTCATCATTAATAGAATCTACAATACAAAAATTTCTCATTTTTATTCTCCCCAGTCTATTAAAAATAGCACATATCAATTTTAACATATTCTGTCAAGCCACTGTATGCTGCGGGTAATTATCGCAGGCCTACTATATATACCTAGTCAGATGACAGTTTTACAACGACTGCTATTTTTTTACAAGTAATTTATATTTTCGTATGTTACTACTTTTAGCTATTTAAAACAATTATTTTTTAAAAAAATGTACCTACCTCAAAAGAGGTAGGTTTTGTTGTTTTTATCGATCAAATTATTACTACGCAAGAATAAACCTGAATGGTTAAAACCAGTCAGGTTTATCGTAGACAGTTATGTACATTTACATTGTGGGTGATACAAGGAGTGTTTAAACACAGCCGTCTATTATTTAGTGTAATATTCAAATTCTACGTGTTCAACAAAAAAGCCCTGGTGAACACCAAGGCTAAAACTCATAGTAATATGGGCTTATTAACTTCGGTTGCATTTTAGCATAAACAACAGAATATCTATGAGTTTTTACAAGTATAACGCATTTTTTTAAATTATTAAATTGTTTTTTCGTTCTTTAATAACCGTATTATGACCTTATACTTAATTCTTGATATTATACACAAAAAGGGTCTTATCTCAATATATAGATAAGTTCTGAAAAGAAAATTCACCAATTTTTCCTAATAGCTATATTTTCATATATATAGCGCTTGATAAATTAACACACCTTTTTAGACTTCTGGACTAATTCCAGAGGTCTGTTTTTTACACAAAAAAAGAGCCTACCCAATTGAGGATAGACTCAGAAACTAGGGAAAGTACCAAAGTTAGTAATGTAAGGTTTGAGAGAGAAACATTACTAGCCTAATGAGAAATTTTACTACTTGAAACTACCTAATGCAACTCCATCTTGCCGACATGCCACATAGTGAATGTTACCATTACTTGCACGATATGCCACATATACAAAACTGCCGTTGCGTACATAGCCAAGATAGGAATCATTACCAGGAACAGTTTCACCACTGTAATAGTAGGAACCTGTCGGCTGAACACCGGGATAAGCAAATACACGCAATGACTGGTTAGGTGTGAATGTGCCACTCTCACGAGTATTTGTGTAAGGACCATCTTGGAATGTTCCTGAAACAGGCTGAGTTGAAACATTTGGAGTAGAAACTTTAACTACATCAGCACGATTTACAGCTGACAAAATTTCTTTAATCACTACACGATTCCCACTCGCTGAAAGAACATGGTAGTTCTTATTCTTCACGAACTTAGGAATTGAAGTGTTGGATCCGTAATACTTATCTGCCGCCGTTTTAATATAAACAGTATCACCAGCACTTAATGAAATTGTAGTCGCAGTGGCTGTGCCGTTGGTAATTGCTTGCGCTGGCTGTGAAGCATTAGATGTTCCTGTATGGTAGTACTTGTCGGAATAGTTTTGCGAAACGTCAAAATTACGACCTAGCATATTCCAAAACTGGAAATCAGACCCCCACTGCCAAGAATTGTTAACAGAATAGCGTGTTCCTGTCGGAATGCTTGGATAAGCTGCTACCCAGCCTTTGTTGGCACTGTTCGTACTGAATCGGTAATTGAACCAACTAGCACTAGAATAAAGGTCCGTAGAATAATACCCCAGCTTATTAAGCTGAGCCACAAATACTGCATTAAAAGCGTTATTTTGGTCAAAGGTGAAATAGGTTGAAGTACTAGATTCTTCATCATTAACCATGACTACATGTCGATCAGAAGTAATCGTTTGAACGTAATTTGCGAAGTAGTTAGCCTCATTAATCGCGTCCTGCTCACTGGTAAAATGACTGAAATGGTAAAAATTCATTGCCATACCAGCCTTATCAGCATTTTGTGCCTGCTCCTTGGCATACGGATTCTTGTAGCTTGTTCCCTCGGTCGCCTTGACGACAACAGCTTTAGCCCCTTGAGACTTCATCTGCTGATAATCAGCTACAGAAACATCCCCATTGTGTGAACTAACATCAACCATATCAACGCGAGGCTGACTAGTCGTCTGAGTCATCGCATGTACATTTTCAATATACAAAAAAGGAGCAACCGCAAGGGCTACTCCCAATAATAACTTTTTAAATTTCACAAGATGACCTCCTATTTATTTTGAGTTGGAGTTTCTTCTTTTTTCTCTTCTGGGTCATTTACGGATCCGGCAATTTTTTGTGTGGTTGTTCCAATTACCTCATTAAATGACTTGGTGAATGTCTCGTTAACACCAGTTGCGGCAAAGCCGGCCACAATTCCTAAGACTACATCAGACAATAAGCTTGCATCTTTACTCTGCATGGCAATTACCAATCCAGCAATTCCCCCGACAACTACAGAAACAAGTGGTAAATACTTCTGATTCTTCACGACTGGTTTAACAACTTGAACTAATACCCAAGTTACAATTACCGTCAATCCTACTGTTGCATTGGTACCTGATCCTAATAAATTTTTCAAAATGTCCATTATTCTTCCTCCTTAATTGATAGTGCTCTGACTTTGTTGTACAAAACTTCTCCTGTGCCATTACCCCCAAGATCTTTGTAGCTAGAAAAAATATACTCCAAGTCGTTTAACTGACCAGGAGTCACATACTCATTTTTCAGATACTTAGTACAGTTGGCGTAAAGCTCATGGTGTAGCATGGCAACGACACCGGCTTTTAACAGATTATCTGTTTGATGCAGACCGTCCATTGTTTTTTGGTGCGTTTCCTTTTTATGTTCTAAGTACTTCGTCCAATTTCTTACAGCCCATGCGATCACACCCACACCACCCAGTTCACTAAATATCTGTAGCCAATACCCTAGTTGAATCATCTTCCCACTCCTAAAATTCCAAAATAAAAACCTCTTAAGAGGCTTGCACTACAGTGAACTTGGCTAACTTAGCTTTAGCAAGAGCCTGGAAATCTTTCTTGGTTAAATCATCGAGTGTCTTTCCATCGGTCACATCCTCAGCTGTCAACTGAATACTTGCACTGACTGCATTACTATCCTGGCTGCCATTTAAACCTACTGAAACAGCTTGAGTTGTCCCGTCAGTTGCAAAGCTATAAGCAATTCTGTTTAATGTAATTTCCATAATTATTTACCTTCCTTTGTAAAGTTGTTTTCGAGCTGGTCCATCACTAAATCGTAAAGAATAGCGTCACTGTTGCTTAAATCTTCGGTGTAGTTATTGAGCGCATCGTAGAGAGCCTTGATTTTCTCGTTGTACTCAGTAAACTCAATCACAGCCTTTTCCTCAGCTAGTTCATTTAACTTGTTGTTCAGTTCCCCTACTTTATCCTTATTCTTTAATTCGTATTGGTTATCCTTAACCACCGCCTTTCCAGATTTATCTTTAACAAAATAAGGATCACGAATTTCATCGCGATCCTCACTGAATTCTTTATTCTTCTTATCTAGCAACTTAATTAATTTGGTACGCCCTCGGCTTGCTTTATTTTTTAACTTTAAACCTGCTAAGAAATTACCAACTGCTACTACTTCACCATTTCTAAATTCCAATGTTTTTGTCATGCTGCACTCTCTCCCTTTAATTGTTTGACCTGTTCCTTTAAATCCTCAATTTGATCGTATAAATCCTGAACTGCAACTATTGTATATCCAAGTGCTGTTCCATCCTCACGCCCCTTGCCATCTGCTGAAATCCAATCAAATGGCATTGAGTATTTTGGCTTATCGTTAATATCATCAATAATTCCTGAAGAATACTTTTTCGTAATGCCATTCTCAACATCATCTTTGTACATGTATTCTTGGATATCAACAGTTCGAATAGCATTCCGTGCCTTAAGCCTATCAAGAGGAATAACATTAGTTTTCTTCGATAGCAAGGAAGTCTGATTAAATGATTGAGCATGGATAGCCGCATTTCCTCCACTTCCAAAAGCACTGTTGACCCATAATCCGTCACCAGCTGTTGTAATATAGTTATTTGCAATATGGAAACCATTTAAACTCATTACATTGCCATCTAATATGATTCCTGAGGCTCTAATTAATACATTCGAACCAGCATTATCATTGTATTGGTTCTCCCAAATACTAGTACCTATTTCAATAAACGGATGATTAATATAACTGTAGCCAAGCCCTCCATAAAGATAGGTTTGAGCAGAGGCCATCTCGATTCGATCTTCCCTCAAAAGTAAGCCAGACCCTGTTAGACTTGCAGGTGGCCCCATAACAAAATCGCCATTATAATCATCAGTTTGCACTACAACATTTTTGGCACCTTTAATTGCCATTCCGCCTTGACCAGCTGCAAATGCACGTTCGTTAAGGCTGATTGTTCCGTATAATGGCGCATCCCAAGCAGCCCAAGATGACTTATTGGAGAAATAGATATTACCATTTCTAAATATAAATCCATCACCATTGGAATTGTTTTGAGAAAATGTTCCATCATTAATTTCAATGTTTAACAAACCATCAGTCGATTTAATTGCACCTTTTTGAAACAGAACTTCCCCAGTATCAAGATTCAAGCTCAAGTTCGATCCACTTAATGTACCAGTGGTAATGTTGGCAGCATTGAGATTAATCACATTGACGCTTGCACCGTTTAAAGTCCCAACTGTTATCTTGTCAGCTGATAGAGTATCGATCATGGCAGACTTAATTACGGCATTATCAATATAAGTTGAAGCCGTGATATGCAGTTTATCTCCATAAATCTGAATGCCCTCAGAACTGACGTCTATCGCGGCAATTACCCCAGATTTTTCAACTCTCAGATTAATATCATCGGAGAGCTGAGTAACTTTAGAAGTATAATCCTGCGATGAAACTTTTGTTTGAACAACATTTGAAAGTTGCGTAACAGTACTATTATCCGCCTTATTTGACACAGTGGATTGAATACCTGAGATAGTCTGATTAATAGTACTAAACTTGCTATCTGCATCGCTCTTATTGTTAGTTACTGTAGTACTTATACTATCAGCTTTCTGGCTAACGCTAGAAAGAGCAGTAACTGTGGCAAGGTCAGCAGGCGCTGGCGACCAAGGACCAAATTTAGTCCCGGTCTGCATTTCTAATTCTTTAAACATGATCTTATTGTAAGGGCCAGCACGGACAATTAGAGTTCCTCCCGCGGTGTCGGGCTGCGTCTTGAATGTGTGCCCCTGCCTTGGATCTGAGTTTGATATGTTGTAGTTGTTATCTACATACGTTGCCGTGGTACTGCCGTCACTTTTTCTCTCCACAAAGAATACATGCGCCTCAAAACTCCCAACTTTAGACGAGTCATATTCACCCCAGTCTAAATCAATGGATATGCAGTAATCAGTGTTTGGCTGCACGCCTGTAATATCCCTAGATATTTCTGCGGACATTGTTCCAGTCAGCACGTCAATAACAGTATCCGTGCCTTCTATACGAGCTGTGGCAGGATTAAATGCCCAGCCCGTATTTTCTAATACGCTCATACTAGAGTTAGGAATTATGTTACGCCCACCAATTTGTAAGTTATCAAGATTGGTTTGTACTTGAGAAACAGTGCTGTTAATTTCATTAGCTTTAACTGATATCTGACCACTAGTCCAGTCTTGGGTTGCATATCCTGTAAGAGCATTATTGATATCATTTTGGGTTACTTTAGTCTGAATCTGTCCGGTCATAACAGAGATATTACCCTCGGCAGTTGAAACACGTCCGGCCAATTGATCGACGTCGGTTGAATTAGCTTTTAAATTGATTAAATTGGTGTTCTGTTCGATCTGAGTTGTGTGACCTGTAACTATTGTAGAAAGATCGGTAAAATCTTGCGGCGCTGGACTCCATGGTGTTGCTTTAGAACCCTGTTCTAGTTTAGGTTTAGTAATATATACATCTAAACTGCCGCTAGGGTTATCTCCCTTATTGTTTCTAAACAGAAATGTTTTATTACCCATATCTGTATCACTAGCATGAGTATCAAAATTTTGGGTGAAGTATTGCCATTCAGAAGTAAGAGACCATGTGTGGTGATTATCACCTCCGCCGACACCGGGATAAACATAAGTCGTTAGAATTCCAGTCCCTTTAGCCCAAAATCCAATAGTATAAGTTTGCTGAATTGATGATAATCCTGCTAAATTAGGTTGATTTAAAAAATCTTGGTAATTATCTACGGTACCTGAATAGTGGAATATAGTTGGGCTGGAAGTATCTATACTGCCAAAATATCCCCATGTAGCTTTGAAGGTTCCTGAATTAGTTAGTAAATTTGTGTTTGCATAGTCCAAATTATCTATACGCGTGTTAGTGTCACTAACCGTCTGCGTGATATTTTGAGCGGTAGCTTGCAACGAAGCGATATTTCCCTGAGCGTCTTGCATATTAGCAGTCAGCCCTGTGGCAGTTGTCTGCAGTACTGTAATATCATTCTTGCTATTTGTTACGGCAGTCTTAATTCCATTTATATCTTGTTCCGTTGAACTAACTCTTCCATCGGTATCCGCTAATTGATTCTTAAATCCACTAATATCAGATTGAACAACGATAATACTATCGCCATTTTCTTTTGCTTTCTGAGTAACTGCGGATAAGTCACTCTTTGCATCAGTTAATTGAGTTTGAACATTCGTAAGATTATTGTCAGTCTGGCCAATTTTTGTTAATGCTGTCGCTGCATCATTCTTAGCATCCGATGCCAGTTGATTTGCATTCGAACCAAGTGTATACGCTGAAACAGCCTGCTGGATAGCACTATCAGCCTTATCGACTGCATTTTGAGAGTTTGTTTTCGCAACCTCTGCTTCTGCCTGATTAGCAGCTACCGCACTCTTTACATCTTCGCCAGTCGCATCAGAAAGAGTCTGAGACCACTTACCAGAACCATCACTTTGACGTTCATAGGTCCACATCTCCAACTTGTTCCCATTTTGCTTATACCAAAGATCATTAAACTTAGCCCCCGTTGGCTCATCGGTTGTCTCGGGCCCATAAATAAAATTACCCGCAGGGGTTAATTTACCGACTAACGTTTTTACCACTTGCGTCAGTTGACCGTTCCAAGCATAAGTTGAACTTGAAGTAGATGTTTGATCAGCTTTAGAGACTGCTGAAAAGCTCCCATCAAAGGTCATAGTGTAAGAATTATTAGGAACATTGAACTTGTTACCTTTTGTATCTTGGAGAGTTAGCCAATCGCCAGCTTCAATGGCAGGATTTCCAAACCAATTTAGACTATAAGGATAAAAATTAATATCTTTGAGTTGTGCCCAAACCATTTCGAGTCTTTCCTGTGTCATTAAGTTATTGGTAAGCTTAATTTGTGATCCGGTAGAATCACCAACTTGCAAAGTTACAGTATTATCTGTCGATTCTCCAGTTGAATCAGTAGTAGTTGTAGTTACCTCGCACTGAATACCACCGATTTTGTATGGAGCCTCATTCTTGGTAAGACCCGCCTGTTCATACTGACTTGGATCCAATGTGTAATCTGGAGTGGCTACTGTATGAATTGTCAGCTTTCCATCTCTATCGAAAGTCGCAAACCCAGCATAAAACTGTGCTATCCAGCCAATTGCATCACGATAAGTCTGTCCTGAAATTGCATTTGCTAAACTTGTCACTGTAGGTAATCTTGCAATCTCATCGGTATTAAGCATAACTCCTGCCATATTAGCTATTTCTGCAATAATATCTGCAGCACTCGCAGGATAGCTTAACTTAGAAGTATAAGTTCCTTCCATTAAACACATTTGGTCATAACATTTAATCGAAGTCTGATCATTATTACGGTCCATCTCAATGTCATCAGAAACAATAAAAACACCTAATGGACAGTATTCGTAAGTCCCATCAGATGTTTTAATACCAACTTTTGCTGTGACTTTTTGTCCTTGTTCTAAGCCCTCAACAATATGTGAGAACTCGATTGTCAGTCCATTTTCATACGTGGAACCAATGGCAAACGTATCGCCAGTGAATGCTCCAGAATCATAGGCAATAGAGGTAATATCAGTGGTGTGGTAATCAGTACCATTAATCGTTACAATTGCGTCCAATACCCGTTCGGTTGCTCTCCAAGCTTCAAGGGCTTTATCTGATTGTGTTATCAAATTATCACCTCCTGACTATTGTTCGATAAAGTCCATCTGTAGGTTCTGCCACACATACTCCGATAAATCAGTATTAAATGTGTATACCGGTGTAGTTCGATCGCCTACGTAAAATGTTCGTGTAGCTAATCCTCCATCTTGCGCATCTAAATAAGTGCAAGAAAAAAACTGTCCGGAGACAGCTTGCAATAATGCACTACATTCAGAAACAGTTAACGGACCCCATTTCAAAGTTAATTTTCTTTTTACAGCAACACGATCACGATGAAGCAGTCCATTCGCATCACGTGAAGCTTTTGCATCAATATCTTGTATTATGCAATCAAGAGACGCAGGCGCTTTAACCTGTGTCCCTCCAATCGATAATGAGTATGACAATCGTAACCGCCTCCTATAACTTCAGCATATTCTTACCATTTTTTTGATTGACTGCATTGATACCTTTAATAGCAGCACTGCCAAACTTCTCATCACCAACTTGCAGTGTAAGATTAACATTAATTGGCTGCGAACTCGCTAAACTATTACTGATATTTGTCATTTGCAAACCTTGTAACAGCGCATTAACAATTGAAGAACCAAGTTCATTAATTCCGCCTCCATTAATGTTCTGAGAGCCGCTGCTTGAAGTTACACCTAGGCTGCCTAAATCCATCTGCTGCGTAAGTGCTGCTGGCATCTGTAAGCCGCCACTAAATGTTTGTCCCATGAAAGCAAGTGCTTGTTTAATCAGTTCTAGTGCACGTGGAGTATTAGTTAACGGTAGAATCATTTCCGGCTTATTTCCTTCTGCCACATGGTACATACCATCAAGACTAACCATGCCCCCATTCTCATAACCGTGACCATGACCAATCACACCTAACATATCTGAACCATAACGATGTTTGGCGTAATTAATAGCGGCAAGAATATTATCGTAACCCTTGAAGATGTCATCATGACCAGGAAACTTGTAAGCATTGAATGTAGCGCTGATTGTTTGCAGTAAGCCCTTGGCAAGGTCTCCAGTTAAAGTATTGATGTCAGTATATCCGCCTTGAACGGCTCTTTCATTACCACCAGACTCAGTCTGAATTTGACGAATCCAAGCATTTACATACGAGTCAGTAGTTGGTAACCCATTTTCGCGTAAACCTTTTTTAACAGCACTCCGCCAACCTTCTGCACCAGCACCGTTTTGTTTTGTACTTCCACCGAACTGTTTGAGTATCTTAGATGCCCAACCAACTAAACCATCTTCGGTTTTATTTACAGCACCTTTTGTGAGTTTCTGTTGCAACTCACTTGGCTCAGAGATTTTCACAAACTTGTTAATCATATAATCAAGCATTTTTCTTGGATGAGTTATATCGTCAAGAATATTGTCAAACTCATCAACTATGCCACTGGTAAAATCTCCAATTCCACTCAAAAGACTACTGAAATCGAAACCGTCCATCAGATGATCTAATCCGCTGAAATCAAAATTGAAATCTCCAATTCCACCAGCATAATGAGGAGTCATTGCAGCAACTTGCTTAGCTGTTTCGGCGGCAGTTTTAACTTTAGTGCCTTGTGGTAATGGTAAAAGCAAGTTCCTAACATCCGGGAAAATTCCTTGTTTACCGTTTGGTAATTCGAAAGATTCACGATAACTTGGTCCCGTTTGATCATTGACCATAGCAAGTCCACCAGGATGACTATTTGTACCAGTAGCCCAATTAAACCATCCAAAATCAAAGCCGCTTTGACCTACTTTGCTCAAGACCCAATTAATACCATCTTTTATTTTATCAATAGCATTCTTTATTGGATTTTTAATGGAATTAGCCATGTCCCCTATAGCACTTCTGATAGTGCTCATACCATTTCTAATACCATTAGCAACTCTACCGCCCAATGAACCAGCACTACTTACTACACTATTGAATGCATTACCGATAGTTGATTTAATGTTTTCGAAATAACCTGGAGTATTGTTCCTTAAATTATCCCATGCAGATAAAGTATTGTCTTTTGCATTACTTGCAGCGGAACTAACCTTATTCCTGATATCATTCCATATATTACCAGCAGCAGAACTGACATTAGCCCAAGAGTCACTTGTGTTTTGACGCAAAGCATTCCAAATATTCGAAGTGTTTTCCTTAGCATTGGAAGCTAATGTACTTATTCGATCTCGGACATTTGACCAAGTACTACTTGTATTGTTCCAAACATCACTCCATATACTACTTGTTTTACTTTTAATGTTGTCCCAAGCCGCAGCAGAACCGTTACGTGCATTATTTGCGCCTTCCATAACTTTTGACGCTACATAATTCCAAGCGCTGTTAGTACTTTGTTTGGCATCATTCCATGTGGATTGTAAGTCTTTACCTATTCCACTCCAAAAACTATTCCAATTTTGAGAGAAGGCTTTTTTATTTTTGTTCTTACCTTGTTCAATATTTAATTGATTCCAAAAGTCACTCCAACCACCTTGAACGTCTTTCCACCATTTATTCATGTTTGTTCCTAAGTCATACCAGAACTGTTCCCAACCTTGAGTAAATGATTTCTTGTTTTTATTTTTAGTTTGATCAGTAGTTAATCCCTGCCAAAAATCATTCCAGCCTTTTTTGGTATTATCCCAAGTTTTGTCCGCACCTTCATGCAGTTTATCCCAGTAACTATCCCAACCTTTTTTAAAGTTGGAAAGATTCTTTTGCATTCCCGACCATAGATCGTCAACCCACTTTTTAAACTTAGGATTGTTGTCGTAAAGAAGTTTAATAGCGCCATCAATTGGATTTACAATTAGCAGGCCCACACCAACCCAGTTTTTCTTAATCCACTCGACTGAATCGCCGAACCATTTGGTAATGTTCTTCCAAACATCGTTACAAAAATCTCTAAAAGCTTTATTGTGTTTATATAAAGCAACGAAGCCTGCTACTAAAGCTGCAATTGCTAATACTACCAAAGCTATCGGATTAGCATCCATAACAAGATTTAATGCTGCTTGCCCTGCTGCAGCTACCTTAGACCAAATAGACCAGTTTTTAATACCAACTACAAGGTCAACGATATAGCCAGCTCCACTTTTAATTCCACTCCAAGATAACTGTGCTAAAGTTTTTACATTTGAAACTGCCTCTTTTAAATCAGATATTCCCGTGAGCTTTCCAAAGAAATTCTTTAGAACATTTCCTTTTCCACCAATAACAACAGCTTTGTCAGCAACCTGCCCAAGGAGCCCCACACCCGCATTTAATCCTGACATGGAAACTTTAAATGCAAACATTGCGATTAAGACTTTAGCCATCGCTTCAACCGCTTTTTGGTGTTTATCTACCCAGCTTGATACACCATTCAATGCATCTGCAAGTTTCCTGAGTACATCAATAATTACACCACCAGTCCATTTAGCAATCGGCTGCAAGAATGAATCCCACACCCATTGAAACGCCGGTTTGGCAGCTTGAATAATGCTGTGTACAACTTTGAGAGCTGCTGCGAAAGCATTGAAGAATGCTGGTATCAGCTGCGTGATCGTGTATTTAGCAAGCGGTAATAAGAGATTCTGGTAACCCCAATCAAGTCCATCCCATACATCCTTAACGACTGGTCGAATAGCTTTTAACAACGTATCAATCGAATTAAGTAACGGTGTAAAATTAAGCTTAGCGGCCCATTTTGCAGTTGCTCCAGTCATATCGTTAATAACTGATAGGCAGTCATTCACTATACCAAGCAGCGTCTTAAAAATTGAGGTTCCTACATTCCCCTTATTCCAAGCCTTGTCGAACTGACTAGCTAAATTACCAATCGTCTTGAAAATATTGGTAACAATTTCCAAGATGTTAGCCATGATTCGTTCACCAAGATTGTTATCATTAAACGCCGCTCTGAATGAAGTGGCAATATCATGCAAGAGTTTCAGGACACTATTAAGCGAATCGAAAATTGTCTGGATAAGCTTAGTTCCTCGACCGCCGCCACCTTCCCAAGCTTGTGAGAATGCCTTGGCGATATCACCAACAATGTTCAGCATGTCTGCCAGTAACTGCAAAATATTGGCAACTGTCTTCTCACCTGTACCGTTATCCCACACATGCATGAAGGATTTACCAACATCTTCGAGAGCGCGTTTAACTTCATTCCAAGCATACTTAGCCGCATCAACAACTTCTTTGCCTTTAGCGTCCCAAGCTTCTTTCATCGGGTCGAATAACTCACCCAAGATTTTTTTAAGATCCTTAGCAGCATCGGACGCACTATTAAACTGATTGCCTAGAGGAACATTAAAATTAACACCGTCTCCGCTACCATCTGCATCATCAGTTGATTCAAGTGGTTGTGAATCTGGTGTTTGCTGTTTATCTTGCGCATTAAACTTCTCATAGGGCTGGCTTTCAGGCTTGGTCAGACTATCATTCCCATAACTCTTATCTAAAAGATTGAGTTCATCAAAACCCATTAATGATTCAGCTAATTCTTGGTTTTTCTTCTTAGTTTCCTCATATGACTCCTGAGCCTGTTTATTTGAAGCCTTAATTTGTTCGTTAGCAGCTTGAACTTGAGCAGCTCCTTCTTTGTTTGCTGCTGTAATTTGTCGATTAGCATCACGTACTGCCTTTGACTGTGCTTCATTTTGTTTCTTAATTTCCTCATTTGCTTTTTTAACAGAAGCAGCTGCACTCTTTGAAGCAGATGAAGTATCGTTCATCGCCTTAACTTGATCGTACAAGCCCGAAGCACCACTCCGTGCAGTTGAATAATTCATGCCAAATAAAGCAGAACTGAACTGTGCAATCCAAGAAGTTGCTTTAGCAAGTGCAGACATTAAAGCATTAATTGCTGGCAGAATATAGTTATAAATTGGATAGAAAGCTGTCAGCAAATTGACCTTGATCTGATTGAGACTGTTAGAAAACTGTGTATTAGCTTTTAAAGCAGAACCAAGTCCGCTAGCTAATAACATAATACCTTGGTACATCAAACCAAAGACGATTAATTGAGCTGGCAAAAATTTCAGTTGCTGGCTAATTTCTCCAATTGCAGATCTGCATCTTCTAGCGCTGCTTGATGACTTTTCCATTGAACTGCTACTATTATTACCAAAATTCATCATTCGACTGGCAGCTTCACGCATTGAGTTTCCAAGTCGGTTAAACATTCCGCTTGAACTGTTAGCTTTACTGCCGGATGTACCTAATTCAGTGTTTAACTGTCCAACAATCGACTTTAGTTTCTCTCCACGATCAGAAACATACGCATATGACTTATTCAGGTCATCATTAGAATTGATAAGCCGATTCATCTTATCGCGAACGCTCATAATACTTTTTTCCAATGAAGTACTTTGTCTAACAAGCCGACTATTGTCACCCATGACACTTAGTGATTCTTGGACGTCCTTATAAGAACTTTGTAAAGCCGTTAATTGCCTGCGTAAGGTTTCAATCTTAACCTCATTCTGATCCATTGTTTGCGCAATGCGTTTTAATGAATCAGGTACAGCATTAAATTCACGCTGCATTGCTTGTGCTAGAGCTTTAGCTTGGTTCTGGTAACGTGTCATTTGAGCTTGCGCAGAAGCTATTTGACCATCAAACTTGACTCCTTCAGTACCGCTTTGTTGTGCAGTTCCCAAAGAATTCTTCTGGTTGACTAGATCTCTTGCCTTTGCTTGCGCTGCACGTGCTTGGTCCATCTTAGCGTTAATGTCTGACAGCATTGCGTCAAGGTCTTGTTTAACTTTAGTACGACTACCACTAAACATATTGCCAGTAGTTTGACTAACTTTAGTTGCACCGGTTGAAGCTGTATTCCGGATTTTTTCAAACATGCTGCCAAAATTTTCGTTCAACTTAGATAGCTGTTCTTGAACTTTGGTAATCCCTTTAGAAACGTCCATCGACTGTTCAGTTTTAGACATCCCAGTTTTAGCAGAATCGGCTGTTTTACCCATAAACCGGTCAATCATCGGTTGAATCTTCGCAAACTGTTCCTCCATCTGTTGGGTATTAACTTTGAACAGCATTTCCATCTCTTCTAATTCCACGTTATTGCCTCCTTCCTATGTATTTTTTCTAGAATTTCTGATTCTCTGCGCCTGTTGCATAAGCATCAGTTGATCCTTTTTCCATTGTGGTACCTGTTCAACCTGTTTAGGTTCCGATCTCTTAACAAATGGATAAGCTTCTTCTACTTTTGGCATCTTACCCGGATCATTTAACGCGTACGCCATAAGCTCCGATTGCTTATGATCCATAATGGCTCGCATTCGTAAGTCTTGAATTCTATTACGATTATTAGCCAAAGTTTGCACCATGACTTCCTCAAAATTCATCTCCCAGTATTGCTCTGCATCAATACCGGATTGAACTGCCAATGGATAAACAGCTCTCAGCAGTTCAGATACAGTTGAATAACTTTCTTTTACAGTACGCTTTCCGGATCCTTTACTCCTCCGTCCAACACTTCCAACTCCGATTTGGAATTCGTCTTCGAAACCGAATCCTTTTTGCCGAAAAAACCTGATTCCTGGAATAAATCTGTCAACACAGAGAATAATTCCATTGGTGCATGCCCTTCATCGAAGAACTTTTCAAAGGCAGTAATAATGTCATTTTCGCTGACCCCGTGAGTCTGATTTGCACCTTGCAATACAATCAGCATTTCATTAGCAGGTGGCAACTTCATGTCTCCATCTCCACTCATAAATAACGACATCATGGACTTTCCTAAACGTTTTTCAATATTAATCACGTCACGGCCACTTAACTTCAATTCAAGCTGCAGACCACCAAATTCAAACTTCTTAGTTGCTTTTTTTACTGGCATTATTAAATTCCTCCGTTTTATTTAATCGTCTCATATCCACCTTTTTAGGCTTGCTCGTCTCTTACCTAGTTAATTACTTACCCAGTTGTTGGATAATAGGTTGTCGTTCCATTATTGGCCACTACTGGCAGCTGTAAAGTCCGGTCCATCAGATACCACAATTGAAATCGTGAAGTCCAACGCACCATTAACTGCCACGTTGCCCATCTTGATCGTGTATGAACCTTCAAAGGTTGCTGTCATTCCATCTGGATAAGTAACTTTCCATTTATACTGTTTGTGATCCCCAGCATGTGTAAGCGCAGTTTTGAAGTTGTCTCCTTTATAAACAACTTGAAATGCCAATGTAGAAGTATTTTGAATACCCGGGACATTCTTTTTCTTGTCATCAGCTAAGGAGGTAACATCAATATTTTCTGGATCAGCACCGATATCGGGAATTGTTTTAATTGAGGCAACTTCAGTAAAAGTTGTTCCATTATCAGATGACATCTCCAATTTTGAACCAGTACCAGCAAGACCAGCACTAGCATCTACCGTGTCAGCAAATCGCTGCAGATTGAGCAATGTTTCATACTTCATGTATTTTTCCAATATGTTTCATCCTTTCTATTTCTGAAAAACTCTTAGTGTCTGATTATCAACTACCCCAGTGAATCGCAGAACACAACGTGTGATCCCAGCTAAGTTGTCATCACCGACATCATTAGAAAAGCCCATATCACTAAATAGCGATATGAGCTGATTGGTAATGCTGGTTAAACTACCTTGATCAATAAATAGATCAACGGTAATTGTCCATTCTGTCTGTAATTCCTGCATGTGATTATCCCTGAAATAAGCCTTGTGCTGTGCATAATAAACTGCAGCGGGATAAACCACAAACTGATCTGGATAAGTTGTCGAAACCTGTTTTATTTCAGTTACAGATTTCAGTGTCTTAAATACTTGGGATTTCACGTTGAATATTTCCATCATGATCCCCCTAACTTGTTTCTGATTGCATTATTGACTCTAGCTTTGACAATCTCAGGTGCTTCGTCCTTAACCTTGTTGATTGCCGGTGTTAAGAATTGGCGTGCCGGCTGACCATTAGTCCGATAAAATAACTTCCCATTAATTTTGATTTTTGGCATTCCATAGATTTCGTTAAGGTCAACTCCTACCTTATCCGCCGGAATAAACCAAGGCGTTTGCCTGTAAGAAGGATTAAATCCCTTCGGAAGTTCTTTTGGTGACTCTTGACCAACCTTCCCAGTCCCGAATTCTCTAAACCAAGCCACCGCATCATCGGACCAAACACGACCGACCACTTTGCCTTCTTTATCAATTACTTCATACTTCAGACTGCGTGCAAGCTCTCCATTTCCATGCTTTACACTGGATTGAAGTTCTCTAATCGCGTAACCTTGCACTTTTTCGACAACGTCAAAACTCCCATCCCAAATTGCATCATGTGCAATCTTAGGTAGCTTAGCGAGTTTAGCTTTTAAACTGTCATAACCTTTCCATTCAATCTCAGCCATTAGAATCACTGCCTTTGTTACGTTTCTCCAACGTAATATTCTTGTGGTCACTAAAGGTTTGAATGGAATTTATCAGATAATCTGGTTCCTCATCCTTAGCAACATGCAGGCAAATGCCCCAGTTTTCCTGCTGTCCTTCGTTTATCAAGTTTCCTTGGTACTTACAGGACTTGATATACTTAAGGTCTTTGCCCCAGATTTGAGCATTGACAGTACCACCAGCACTTTGGACATTCATTTTAATTGTGATTGGATCGCCCCAACCATTTTTTATGATATTACCCTCATCATCTTGACCATTAATCGGTTCACGTAAATAAATAGTGGTTAAATCTGCTGTTTTAAGTCTCATTGCAGATCAACCACCTTTGCAGTCCGATATTTATTTAACCCATGTCTGATTTCAAGCGGAATTCCAAGTTCTAAGGTGTTACTTACTCCACCCTCAGTACGTGCTGATTCGCCCTCGATACCGTCTCGATTATAAGCAATGATTGCTAATTTCTTAGCATACACCGCCATATTCCCAACCAACTTGTCTCGATTGGTGTAGTCGAGAATCTCAGCTACACCGTCGTTATAATAATCGGTTGCAAGCTCCGTACTGATACCTAAACGTGTAACCAATGCAGCAATCTGTTGAGCGTCATTCATCGACTACACCTCCATGCCTAAGCTAAAACTTGTGCTTGGAATACTTCATCAACTGCTGCAAAACCTGGTAATGCAGTAGCAGCTGCCTTTTCCCAAGTCCCAATCGGGTCCTTGGTTGTAGAGTAAATAGCAGTAAACACATTTCCAATCTGATTTGACTGCACATCAGAGTTGCTTGGTAAGGCAATTTCGTCAGGTGTTGGTCCATAAACCTTTTCGCCTAACAGATCGTCATTCATCAGCACAATCCGATTTTCAGGGAAGTAGCGTTCAGAGGTAAGCTTACCGTCCTTGCCTTCCTTTTTGTACTTGTTATCGTATGTGCGGATAATTGGTAATCCCTGTGCTTGCATGAATGCATCAAAGTCTGCTTGGCTCAACGCACGTGTTGAAGTCCCATAAATACCCTGCAGCACCTTAGCGTTAGTAGTAATCAAACGGTAGACTTTCTTAGATGTCAGTGCACGCGTTGGTGTGATATCCAACGCATCAGCAAAAGTAACCAAGTCGTTCAGAATATCGACACCGTCTTTATCCCATGTCTTAGTACTTGCGAGCGTTGCTTGATGTTCTGCTGGAACTTGGTAATCCAAAGAAATATCAAGATCTTCATCGGTAATTTTACCAGTAGCCAACACATCCATAGCCATCTTCTCAACTCGCGCATTAACACCTTGCACCAAAACATCGATGTCGTTGAATACACGGCTCATAAGATACTGCTGTTCTTCCGGTGTCCGTGGATTCTTCAAAGCAATGAGATCTTTTTCTTTGATCTGCATCTTACGCTTAATGTACGCAAGTTCCATTGCTTTCTTTTCAGCTTGACGGCTGCCAATCTCGGCTTCGGCATCAAATGCAGACAGTGAAGCAATAATCGGTGTGCGTGTACCGCCGCTCAACTGATCTAATTCAAGTGATTGTGTCCGGCGTGCTGGGAATAACGTATCACCCAACATTACTGGATAATCACGATTCCGGGTGTAATCTAAGATTTCTCGTTGCGAGAAAAGTTCTGCAATATCTGCAAAACGTTGTAAATCAATTAATTTTGGCATTAACAGTTCCTCCTAATTTGTGATTTGAACAAAAATACTAGACTTGACCGTCTTGTGCGGCAGTTAAAGCATCAATATCCTTGAAGTGAATTGCGGTCATTGCCTTAATTGCATCCGCAGACGGAGCAACTGGCAAACGTTGACCAAGTACCCAACCTTCCTGAATGACTGCCACAGGCTGTTTGCCGTTCGTTACATCAACTTCGTTGTAGGTCACCCCGATTGCCTTAGCATCATTTGTTGGATAAATGGTACCGGCAGGGATAATCTTGTGACCAAGATCGTCAGTCTGTACATTGTAGTTGGTATTATCCACTGTCTGTGTAAATGAAGTTACTTTTTCAGAAGCTAAGAAGTTTAGCTGGTTAACTACTGTTTTTCCTTTTACATACATTGAAATTCCTCCTTATTTATTTGACTGTGTCCCAAATACTCTTTGCAGCACCCTTACTCTGCTTGTTTCGCTCTTGGGCAAAGGTTTCACCGGTAGACTTCGAACCGCCACCACCGGCACCAGGTGTTTTAGATGAATCAGCCAGTGCCTTATCAACGCCTTGCTTGAGTGCCTCACGGAATCCCTCGGTAATTTCTTTGTAAGTTGCTTCAAGATTATCTGTGTCAGCAAACGCCGGTGCGAAAGCCTTAGCCAAGCTAACTGGTAAGCCATCCTCAGCGAGTTTATTCGTGATGTTGGCACGATTTTCTTTGACGGTAACTTCCTGCTCACGTTGATTGAGCTTTTCTTGCTTCTGATTGAAGTCATACTCAGCTTTTTCAGCGTCAGTCATCTTGTCGTAGGACTTCTTTTCCTTAGACTCTTTCTCCCATTTGGCTTTCAAATTCTCTGCAGCCTTTTCAAACCGCTTGTCATAAGCAGAATCAAACCAGCTATTGAATTCATCCTCAGTTTTGAATGCCTTGAACGGCTTATCTTCTTTACCTTCACCGGTACCAGTTCCTTCACCTGAACCTTCACCCTCGCCTGAGCCAGAACCTTCTCCACTTCCTTCTCCACCTTCAGCGAAACGTTGCAGATTCAATAAAGTGCTGTAAAATCGTATCTTTTCCATTGTGACTCCTCCTTAGCCCATGCACATTTAATTCACTCCACGAAAAATAGCACCCCACACACGGCAAATGCCCCATGTACAGTGCTATCAATCATTATGTAGAGTAGTTAAACCCACACACGCTATTTAAATTAAGTAGTTTAGCGACTTGCTTGGGTCAAAAGTCCTTAGTCAATTCTTTTAGAATTTTCAATGTAATTTCGAAGTTCATCATTCATTTTTTGGGAAATTCTTGCAAAGTCTTTTATAAATTTTTTGTATAATTCATCTACTTTATCTGGAGATAATAACTCTTCCCTTTCAGGTTTTTTTCCATCCTTTAAATAATCATATTGTAAATAAATTTGTTCTACATTAAAGTCTTGAAGACTAGATGCAAAAGTTTCAAAGTCTTCAGCTATGTCTCTATCAGCGAAGGCTAACAAACTTCTGCATTCATGGTATTTAGAATCATCATTAATACTAAAGCTTAAAATTTTCTTTAATGTTTCTTGCTTAACTTCCTCCGTAGCCATATTAATATTCTTCAAGCCATAATACATCGATAAAGTTTTAATTTGAAATGTTTCTTGCAAATAGAACTCTCTCATTTTTTTTAGTAGTTCCGTTATTTTTTTTATAGACTCTCGATCAATAAAAGCCCTTTCTTCAGCTTTTAACTGTAGCCCTCTATCTTCTTTAATTTTGTCACGTTCATTTTGGAACTGCTTTTCCATCTGCTTTCGAGAAGTATAGCTTGATATAAATAAAGTCAATAAAGATGCAATTATTGGTGCACAAGTATTTAATATAATTTCCCAAGAGGATTTACCCTTCAACAATTGCAAAACGTCCATAATTTCTTGATTTGTTACCACTGCTAGAAACATTTCCATCACCTCATTAATAATATAGCAAAGTGTAGAAATTTATGTTAATCAATTTCAAAGGCATACCCTGCAATAGCAGCGTGTAAAAATTTAGCCTTTCTTTGAGTCTGTGTACTTTGTCCAAAATAACCAAACTGGATTCCTTCATTTAATTCTCTAAAATCTTTCACATCTATAAACATTGCTGTTGCCCCATTTCTAAACCAAATTACTAATGATTTATGCTGTTCTTCCATAATTAACTCCTCCTAACACTTTCAACATTGAATGGAGAACATTGGCTAAACGAACTAGGCTTAATCTGCAATAATCCTTTCACCATTACCTGATCCATTGGGGATTTAATCCAATCAGTAGGTTTGTTGCCACGTTCAATATGAGTCTGTCCGTTTCTTTTATACTTCACACATTCCATTGCAATAGCCTCCTAAAATATCGCCACTAACAAACACAACCAGAATAAAACGACAATAAACACCATGCACCCACAACCACTGCAACATCTCATTCATTAATCATCCTTTCCCAATCACGATAAGTTGCATCTTGACTAATCTTAAATTTCTTACCAGTATTCGGATTGTTTGCATTTCTTGTACCAGTATACGAACTGTTAGCAAAATGGATAACTGAAACTGTTCGGCAATTCGGATGAAAAGGCGGGTAGTCTGTACCGACCTCTGCATCATCAACTTTGAACACTTTACCATCCATGCGCCGGCATATCTGGGAAGTACGTTTATCAAGTACCGCAACAAGCTGATACTCTTGAACATTACGCTTTTTCCAACTATCAAGCTTTGTCTTGTTGTGAAAGTAGTTAGCTTCAGTTCTAATTAGTCGTTTAGCATTGTAGATACCAGCACCAAACTCTTTCTCAATCGCCTGTGCCATATCATGTTCAGACATTCCAGACATCTGCTGTGCAGTAAATAACTCCTGCAGTCTATCTGCCAACTTATCAGTGTTATCCCAGATACGCTGTGAGTAATTCTTGCCATGCCAGCGTTCATCAAGTGCCTTCTGAACGTAACGAGTAGAAAGTTGCTTAAACTCAGTAACTTTCTTCTCAGGAACCGCGTTAACTGTCGTGATCTTTTTACCTGTTTCAGGATCAGCAATTCTAATTTGCCGTTTAGTTTTATCTAATTCAGCAACATATCCTTTTTCGTACAGCTGAACATCTTTAGTAACATCCCCAATAATCTTTTCTGCAGCAGCTTGATTCCATGCGTCCTGAATCACTTTGGTATATAGTCCGGTCGAATGCTCAACCTCAACACTGGCTGCTTGCTTAACCACAATATAGGATTTGGCTCGTAGTTCTTCCAAACGAGTGATCCGACCCTTTGCCGCTAATGTTGATAAATAATCTGCAACTTGTTTCTTAGATTGAGAATCAGTAATATTCTTAGCTAAAGCACGCAGAGTTACAAGCTCAGTAGGACTGACTACTGTATTCATAATTTCTTCTGCCTGTGCTGCAGTATAATTACCATTGTCAAAATATCTTTTGTAGATGTTACTGACTTGCTGATTCAAATAACTCTGTGAACGTAAATAAGCACGCGTTATGAGTTCAACTTTTCTGTTGGCATCATCGTGTGCTTTTTGTTCATTCCTGACAGCTCGTAACTCCCAGTAAGTTAACTTGTCTTTATCAGCCATATCATCAGCCCTTTGTAGTAAATGAAAGGTTATCTGGATATTGATGAGCAATCGTTGCTAAAGTATTGCCTAATGCTCTCAGTAACCGTTTGTCGCCTTCATCAATATTCAGGACATCAGCTTTATAATTGATTCCATCATCATTAACACGACAAGAGGTTAAGTTTTGTGTGGTATGTTCCAGTAAAATTGAAACAGCAGCGCACACAATATCTTTACCAGGTAGGTCAAACCCAGCATGACCACTTGCTCTAATTGAGACCTGGCGTTCATTAAAGCGGCGTGTTTCAATCATTTGAACCTTGATCATCTTTCTTCCCTCCCTTGTTGTCTTGATTAAACTCCTCATCGTCAATATTCTTGCCAGTATCATCTGTTAAAGCCTGCTGACTATCCTTGATATCTTGAGCTTTTTGCTGTTTCATCTGATCTGCTACTTCTTCTGGATCGTCAACATCAGGCAACCAACCATAGGTAATTGTGCGTGGAATAATACCATCAGCGTTCTTCATATTGGTAATGATATCTGATAAGTTAACCGGAATGTTTGGTGTAAAGGTAATCTTGCAACCAGATGCATCAACACCTTGTCCTTTTTTATTCAGAATGTTCTGCATTAACGCTAAACGTCTGCGCAATCCTTTGACCAGGTATCTTGTTTTAGTGGATAGCAGATTAAGCAAGCCAAACAATTTGTATTTCATCGCTTCTCCTGAGACATTGCCCATAAAGTTCTCATCGTTCATGTTGGGAACATACGAAATCTTGTGAATGTCATTTTCAATTGACTTGGCCAACAACTCAACTTGAGTTTCATCAAGCTGCTTGGTAAGCCATTCAACAGATGCACCATCTTCACCTTTGCCTGGTGCGCCGTCAATGAAACCATTCTTAAGTTTGCTTTTGCTTTCTTCCTCATCATCACCTATTAAGCTGAACCCGTACACAATCAGTAAGGCATCAATGAAATCTTGCTTATCAGTAATCCGATCAGACTGCAACGTGTTATAAGCGTCAATCAATGATTTACATTGTTCAAAGTCACCTTGTCGCTCCTCGTTGTTCCTGAACTCAACTACTGGAACATCGCCAAAGTAATGTGGTGTTACTTTCTTGCTGTCGATATTGCTATCATCCAAGTTGTAACCGAATCTCGTACGATACGAAATTAACTGTGTTTTGGTATACACATCAAGCAGATAGCCGTTAGCTGTTCCGTCCAGATCAAACTTCTCTTGAATATGGATAGCAAACAACGGATTATGTTCTACCGTATCATCGGTACACATCACAATTCCTCGTGGATCAATACATTCAATTCGTTCTTCAGTAATCGGCTGCTTTTGATTATCATCTGCAAAGCCTGTTGCTTTGAGATAATGAACTTCGAAACCGACACCGAACACACTCAGGTCTTTTTCAAGCTCTGCATCGTGAGTCTGAACATCCATCTTATTGAATTCGTCAGTGATCGGGTCGATATTTTTACCTTTTTCAGCTGTGTACGCAATCGGATTACCTGTGGTAAAGCCAACGTTCATATCAGTAATGTACTTGGCATGATTAACAACAACCTTGTTATTGCTGCTGTACTGATTATTTGCCATTGAATGATGCAGTATCTCATGCTTACCATCATAATAATCTGACAGCATCTGCAGTCTGTGTTTCCTTTTATTGTGTTGCTGAATTACATAATTTAAAACTTCATAGCTAGGATTATTTGGATCCTGTAGCAACTCTGCATCAATTGGAACTCCCATGTTCTCATCTCCAATCTGTTAAAAGTTTCTGTAAAATCTGCTTGGTTTCTTGGTAACTTTGACTGTTCGTTTCTTGAATACCACCATGTAAACAAAGTAGCGCAGTGCATCAGAAGCATGGTCATGTTGCTTAACTGGTTTATCCTCGCCACGCTCTGCAGCTTTCTCATCCCAAATATAAGAGCTGAATTCCTTAAATAAATTCTTACACTTGCGAGTGAAAATAATCTTGCCAGTGTTCATTGCTGTTTGTGTAGCTCGAATACCATCTAACACATCATTTTTAGCCTTAATAACTGTCCGTCCACGATTACGCAGCACCTTGATAAATGATGCAGCACTTGGATCCACAATGATTGTGGCTTTGATATCGCCTAAGAACTTATCCAAGTCATTGGCATATTGCTCATCTGTTCGTTGATGTTGAGTATCACGACCTGAATAATAATATTCATCAAGGCAGTACCAGGTTCCATCAAAAAGACCCCACAGCAGAAATACTGTAGGGTTCAGCGTACCGTAATCACACGATACATAATACTTTTCAAATGTTGCATTATCCGGTGGATCAACCACCATTGTATTCTCATCGAAATTATCGTAAATGATTCCTTCTGAAAGTACCCACAAGCCTAAAATATAGCGTTGATAGAACACACCTGAATACATTCGTTCATACCGCTCACGGATACTTAATGAAAGGGATGGATTATCTTTCATCATGAAATGAATTCGAATTGCTCTCTTTTCATCGAGCTTATCAATCCATTCTTCTTTGAACCAATGATAAGGACCGGCAGGGTTGCAGTTAAACCACAGCTTAGAACCTTCAACGGAGCAACGTGCAGTGGCCTGATTAACAAACGACTGCGGCATCAAAGCAACTTCATCAAAAAAGAACCCAGCCAAGGTAATCCCTTGAACGAGGTCCTGACTTGATTCATCTTTACCACCAAATAAGAAGTAGTAATTTGTTTTCTTACCTTTGCGAACAATCAGCATGTTTTCTGAGCGTGAATCGTGAACCGAATAACCGCGACTCTCTAACATTGCCTTCAGCGGTCGAATAACATTACGCCTCAGTGAGCCAATCGTCTTCCCGGCAATACCAAACTGCTCATCATTGAACTCTGTCATACTCCATAAAATATATGACAGTGACATAATAACAGTTTTACCGGCACGAACAGAACCATCGCAGATAATTGCTTCTTTATCTTTGGTTCCTTTATATCTCCACCAAGTCAGAACCTGCATTTGTTTGCGAGAAAACGGTGAGAAATGAAATTTAGCTTGTCGCAGCTTAAGTCTCATCTTGATCACCGTCTTCCCAAACACTATCCATGCTCTTATCGATTGCTGCTAAGAAACCATCGTCGCCAAGCTCCTGTTGATCAACATCACCATTTTCAATCTGTGCACGTTTAGTCTTAGTTTTAACGAGGTTAAGCTGCACTGCCATAATTTCAAGTTTCTTACGACGCTCATCTCGTTCATCAGCTATCTCAACAAATTGCTTGATTAACTTGCTAAGTGTTCCCATGGCTCGCGACATTGCCATTAAGTAATTTGCTTGTTTGTCCCAAGCGTATTGATACTGCCGTACTTCTTTAATCTGTGCAGGTTTGCCATCCTCATCAATAAGTTTCGGATTCAAGTCCACTTCAGTAATATCAGTAGTCGTATCAAATTCGTTGGCAACATTCATAATCTTTTGAGAACGAATGATAGCTGCGTACTGAATCATAATATTATTCCAAATAATATCTGCAGGTTCAGACGTATAGATTTCTTGGATCAGCGATCGAGTGTCATCTGGCAACCATTTAGCAAATAGGCCATGGCTTACTGCATTTTTATTTCCTGGTGGTGGAGATGCATGTGGATTGCCTGGATTGCCTTTAGCATTATGGCTTCCCAAAGGAGCCCCACGATTATCATCTTTCTTGCGTCGCGTTGCAACGTTTTTATTTTGCGTTGCACCACGTTGCCACCCTTCTCGGTTCTTTCTACTCCTTAATGTTGAAGGACTAATACCATATTTTTTCGCTAAAGCACTAGCAGTTATGCACTTTCTTCGTACTCTTTGCGAATCTTTTTCCAGTCTATCAAGTCATCTCACACCACCTCACTTTTAAGTTTCGTTTTGTAATTTATGTACAAAAAAAAGCAGCCGCTAAGCTGCTGAATAAATAATTTTTAGTTTTCGTCATTAAACCAGTCCGTAATTAAAACTTCTACTACCTTATACTCCCCAGTTGAACTTCTTTTCATTCTACATCTTCCTAAATATTCTTTTTCATTTAAAAACATGTCTCTCCACTTTCCTTCTATATGAAGTTTATCATCTATAACTACATTATAAATTTCACCAATTTCCAAATCTTCAGAATTAGTAACTGATATTTCAATTTTTTCATCATCATTATCAGTAAACCTTCTGCGATTATTTAAACTTAAATATGTAGATTTAATCAGATTATCAGCATCTTGTAAAGTGGAAAGAATCGCATCCAATTTATACCCTTTTTCTTTTGACATTTCCTTCCCAGAAATTCTGAAAGTTAAACCTTGTTTCCCCGTCAAACCTTTTTTATCATCAGCCATATTAATTCCCCTATAATAAACAATTATTTTAACAATTAAAATTAAACCTCTAAAGTCTCAAAAAGTAAAATAAAATGACACCTATTTAGGTGCCACTGTTAAAATAATTATTCCTGGGGGAGATAAAGTTGTACCAACTTTGGCACAATACCATTTTAATACCTTTTCCTCTGTTTTTACTCGGTATATTTTCGGTTCTTTTTCTGTTCAAATTCTGTCCGATTTCTGCTCAATTTCTGTTTTTGGAGACCAATCTAATAAATCTTCTATCAGAAATGATTCAGCGAAAGCTAGTAAAGCCTCACGTTTTAGTTTAGAATAAGCATCTTTTTCAATATGCAATTCTCGGTATATTTTTTCAACTGGTCGTGTCCGGTATATGTATAGTTGCTTTAAAATATACCGGTACCTTCCATGTTCACCAGGAAGATTTTCAATAGATTTATTGATAGCGTCAAATTCCTGTTTAGCCTGCAGACGTCTTACTATCTTTTCTTCACTGGGATTTTTTATTGATTGAGCTTTGGGCATATCATCAAACTTAGGAGATTTTAAATCTAAGCTGCTGTGCGCAATACGTTTCAGTCTATCGTAATTTTCCAATAATGTATTAACATTTTGAATGGTCTTTTCTTCGTTTAATTCATCCAGCAACAAAAATACTTACCCCCCTTCTCCATTTCTTTTCTCAAACTCCGCCAGTCGTTCAACATACGTTCTAGCTTTATCGAGATCTTCAATACCATTCTTGCCTTCATGCCGGACTACATACTTGATGATGTTCAACACGTAAAATCCGATTACCCACTGCTTAGGCAAGAAGGTTTCAAAGAACCAGAACAAGTCATGGCCATTTTGGCCTTTGTAATAATCTGGACGTAATTTACTCATTCCTTCACTCCCGCAATTTCTGGAAACCGTTTAATAACGTCATAAATAAAAGTCTCACAACGTACCTTGTTAAATTTGTAGTAGGCTTTTCCCGCTCCATAAGGTCTTTCAACAATGAGTTTTAAACTTTTTTCCTTCTGATTATTACTAACAAAGTATAAGCCCCCTTCACTATCCAACCTTTTGTCATAGTAGGTATAGTAATCAGAGGAATCGGACAATGCTTCTTTTGGAGTAAAATTCTTCCAAGTTCTTTTAGCCACCTTGTAAATGAATTGCAAGATATCTATGCTCATCTCTAAGTCAAAAATAATTCTTTCTGTATTTTCAGTACTTGCAAGCTCAATATTTGCCCTATTTCCAACTACAAGTATTTGCTTACCATACTTATCAGTAAATGCATTGCTTTCAACCATTTAATTTCACTCCCTCAAATTCTCCGTTTGCCTTGTCAATCAGCAACTGCTGCATTAGCCTGTCCGTCCCGTTTGGTAACTCGCTTATCCTAAACAGTGCTTTGATTTCCGGTGATAGCTCAAAACCGTTTCGTTTGCATCTCACATACTTAGCAATTAGTTTCGCAACTATCTCGGTTACTGAATCAGCATTTTTCATGCTTCTTCTGACATAACATTCAATAGTTTCCTTATCTCGTAAAAATTGTTGATTAACCATTTGCCCCACCACTCTCCATCTTTTTATAATTTCTGTCCTGATAATCGAACAAAGCAACGCACAGATTTACTACTAGCGGATGACTGTTATATTTCTGCTCCAAATGTCCCAGAGATCCCACTAGCCATCTCCAATATTCTCGGCTTGTTAATGGGTAGGTCCGCATAACTTCATTAGAAGCAGCCATCCACTTTTGAATATCTTGAAAAACGTTATCCCAGTTCACTCAACTCACTTCCTCAATTTTGATATAGATACCAGGTAGATCCGCCCAAAACTTTTCAGCTATCAAACTGACAATGTACATATCATCTTTCCAAAATCCTAATTGAGTCATGCAGTCCTGCAGCAACTTCATATTATTATCCAAATCTGGCTTAGTACGCTTGTACTCACCATTCTTATGTTTACCAGTTGCGAGATAACAATATTTCACCAGTAATCTGACTTTACCGGGGAATGGTTCCTTCGGTGCAAACTTTCCAAGGTGATCAGTAATTAATGACCGGGCCGATTGTAATTCTGGCGGCTCGTAAAAATGTGGCTTACCTTTAATAACTGCAACCTGTTTTTCTTGATGAGTTACAGTCGGAATTTTTTTCATTGGGATAAAAAACTCCAGTGGTTTTCTTGTCAATTTTCGATCACCTTTATTCATTATTTTTAATTAAATAAATTTAATAATTTTAAATGTATCATTCTATTTTTGTCTCGCTGTATTCCTCCGTATATATCTATCCCTAAAAGGGAGATATATACGGGAATAGCAGACAGCGCCATAATAGGTTTTTCGGACTGTTGAAAGCTAGTATTAGGCTAATAGAGTTGACGAACGCTATGCCCTGTATCAAGCTATTATCAAGCTAATAGCCTTATACAAGTTTTTTTGTTACTTACTATTAGATTTTTCTATAAGACCATCAATGATTTTAAATCCTTCATGCTTTCTTATGCGAGCATAAACTGTGCTTTTAGCAATTTCTAAGTATTCAGCAATTGCTTTAGGCTCGACTGGTTCGCCGCCCTCACTCAAAATGTTGAAAGCTTCTTCAAGCTCTTGTTTAGTTTTTTCACTTCGAGATTGATTAGATTTCTTTACACCTTTTTTCCACTTAGCAGTTGGCTCTTCCTCTAACTTGATATCCTGCAATGTGTCGTCCAGAACGTGTATAGGATATTGGAACCAGGCATTTACTGATTTAAACTTAGGGAACTCTCGCAAGGTACCTTCTAGTCGCCATGCGGTCGCTTGTCTCATTGCTTCAACTGCAATATTTCTTTGCTCGTTAATCTGCTTCAATAACTGCTGCCCGTTCGGTAACTTATTCATTGCAGCCATTAAATGATGCGTCATTTGTTTTTCACTAAAGCGATCATCTACTCCCACTTCGTCATACATTGGATTGAACTTTTTAATTGCTAGGTCATACACATTGCAGATTGCTTGGTTCACACGCTGCATGTATCGTTGTTCTTCAACTGGTAATTCAATCAAGTCCAAAATTGCATCTGGGTCACGGGCAAACACTCCGGATCCACTTGAACGATCGATCGAACTCTTTCCACTCTGAATTCCTTTACTGTGATGATGTGCGTAGATAACTGAACATTTTAATTCAGTGGCAATTAAGTCAAACTGATTTACGAAAAGCGACATATCATGCGCATTGTTTTCATCCCCAGTCAGTACCTTGTAAATTGGGTCAATGATAACTGCTTTGTAGTCTGCTTTTTCTGCCCGCCTGATTAACTTCGGGGCCAGCTTGTCCATTGGACTTGTCTTTCCACGTAAATTCCAAACATCGATATTGCTAACGTGATTGTGGCCGCGTCCTAGTGTGTTGTAGATATCAACAAACCGTTTTTTGGCTGAACGCTCATCCAACTCAAGATTGACGTACAAAACCTTTCCTTGTTGGCAATTGAATCCGAACCACTTCCAGCCTTCTGCAATGGCAATTGCCAACTGAATTAGTGAGAAGGACTTACCAGCTTTACTTGGACCGGCAATTAACATCTTGTGTCCCTGACGTAAGATACCTGAAATCAACTCAGGGGCTAGGACAATTGGCTTATCAAATAAATCAGACATGTTTTTCATTTCTGGTAAATTGTCATTCATATCCTCAATGTATTCTTCCCACTCTTCCCAGGAATGTTTGCCAATATTTTTAGCAATTAAGAATTGTTTCTTGCCTTGACGTTCAAATCCAGGCAGTCGTGTTAAGCGGGATGGATTTTTGTTTTGCTTATCAACCTTCAAACCGTTTTTTTCAACGATTTTGTAGAGATAATCAACACGTTCTTGATACTGTGGATAATTAGCAGCATTCACTTTAACAACCGCGTGAATACTTTTGGATCCGGAATACGTTAAGGTGGCGATCGGTAATTCAAGCTTATGCATGATTTCATTCTGTTGCTCTAGGCTCATACTGTCGCTTTCTACTAAGGCATATCGAAAATCGACTACGTTGTCGTTCTTAACACCTTTACCATCTAATGGATTGAAACGGATCCAAGCTCCAATTTCTGGATTGGCATCGCCCATCACCGCGCCAATGTCTCCCTTGTTCCGTCTCAAACCATCAATAATTTCTCCAGCTGTCTTGGTGTAGACTCCTTTATTAGGCAGCCACTTCTCAATTTCGCCTTGTTTATGCGGATATCCATCATTCACATAACCGATAACGTCTCCTGCATTGAAAAGTGTCTTCATATAATCAACAATTTCTTGAGATGGATTCCAATTAGTTGGTTCTTTGATTTCTTGACCAACCACATAATCGGTGTTAACAATTTTGTAACCCTTATCGATGTCAGTTGCGACAAAACCTTCGTCCCAACCAATGAAGTCGTCTCCATCTGCTCCACCATGTGACTGCCAACCATTATCTTTGGCAAGCTGTGTGATTGTGGCACCCGTCACTGGTGAATTAGCACCGTCAAAGGTTTCCCACTTTTTCTCACACTCGCCATCGTGGTACCGCCCCTGATCATTTCGGCTCCATGATTCCCAGTCACTGACGGAATAACCTTCATACTTAAGTGCCATACCGACATTTACCCACTCAGTATATGAGAGTGACCCTGGATTAATGGAACTTAATGGATCCAGTAAATTAAATTTATGTTCTGTCATGTGGCATCGATTCCTTTTTCTTTACTTCTTCCATTAAATACTCAAGTGCCGCGGTCCATCCCTGGTCAAACGCTTCTCCGAGTATTGCAGAAACATGCTCTTCAATCTGATTAATTTGGGCACGTGATTGTTCATACGGACAGTCGTAATAAAATGTGTTAAGTACTATTTTTTTGATGACCGCAAAATCACCGGTAATCTTTTTCTGTAAATCTTCCTGCATTTGTGGTCCTCCATCTTTATTTACTTAGTTTGGCCAAACTATGCCACAGCATGGAATCGAACCATGCTGATGTCACCAGACTGTGGTTAAACCGTTGCTGCTTCTGGCTTGTACTCAGAAGCTTTGACTGATTGTGGTAATCTCCAGCCGTTTGCCGCAATCCTTGAAATCATCTTTGTGGCACTTTCAAATTTCCAAGTTCCAACATTTTTAAAGCCATAAATTTCAAGCCTGCGTATCTGTTTAGGTGTTGCTAATCCTTCATCTCGTCTGCGTGAAAGCCTCTCTAATACCATTGAAGCTTTTCCGGCATTATCAATTGCATCTGGAAGAATCCCTAACTTCTCAAGTGTCTTTTTCTGATCATCACTTGGCGGAGCCATTTCCCAACCAAATGATGGTGTATAACTCGTTAAGTCTTCAGCTTGGATCGACATTTCAAACTGCAGCGGATCCACCAGCTTACGTTTGCGTCTACGCATTTCAGATAATTGTTTGGCAAGCGCCTCTTCACGTTCTGCTACGACATCTTCACTAGCTTGTTTCTCAGCCTCTTCAATATCTACTGCAGTTCCTGCATCTTCGATATTGTCTGTCATCTTCTTGGCTACTTCCTGATTTTTAGTAATCAAGTTAGCTGGATGGCAAAGTTCAAGCCGTTCTGTGTGCCATAAAAAATCAAGCAACAAGAGTTCCGTTTTCCCTTTGCATAATCGAGTTCCACGTCCAACCATTTGACTATAAAGGCCACGTACTTTAGTTGGCCGTAATACAACGATGCAATCAACTGATGGACAATCCCAACCTTCTGTTAAAAGCATTGAATTGCAAAGGACGTTGTACTTTCCTTCATCAAAGTCTTTGAGTATCTGTTTACGATCGTCAGATTCACCATTCACTTCTGCGGCCTTCAAGCCTTTAGCATTCAGAATGTCGCGGAACTTCTTAGAAGTTTTTACAAGTGGTAAGAACACAACTGTTTTGCGGTCCATACAGTTCTTTACCATTTCATCCGCAATCTGTTCTAAGTACGGATCCAACGCAGTTCCTAAATCTTTTGTCGAGAAGTCTCCAGCTTGTTGTTTAACTCCGGATAAATCCAAATGAAGCGGAATCGTGAGAGCTTTAATTGGTGTTAGATATCCTTCTCTGATAGCAGCCGGCAAAGTATACTCATACGCGAGACTTTGGAAATATGAGCCAAGGTTGCGCATATCTCCACGATCAGGGGTAGCTGTAACTCCTAGAACATTTGCATCTTCAAAATGCTGTAGCACTCTTTGGTAACCATCACTGATACAATGGTGCGCTTCATCAACTACAATGCTGTCAAAATAATCAGCCGAGAATTGATTCAGTCTTTTTTCTCGTTGCAAGGTTTGAATGGATCCAACTACAACTCGGTAAAAACTCCCAATGCTAGTTTCTTCTGCTTTTTCGGTAGCAGTTTTTAATCCTGTTGCCTTAACTAATTTGTCAGATGCTTGTTCAAGTAATTCTCCACGATGTGCCAGAATTAATACACGTTCGCCTAATCGCACCCTGTCTTCAATCACTTTGCTGAATACTATTGTTTTTCCGCAATTGTGAGTGATTGTAAAATCAGACATTAGATAACGATTATCTTGATCGACCGTAAATCCGTAATACTTTCCCGTACCTATCGGTTCTACTGAAAAGCCTGTACGTAATACATTTTTAATTTGCATTCTTTTACGTGGCTTTTTATGTTCAACACGACATGGTATCGTTGTACAATCACCACTAATTGATACACGGTAATAAATTCCTGTAAAACCTGTTTGTGTTAATTTTGTGGTTGGTTTTACATAGGCAGCTAATCCAATTGATTGACACATAAAAGCTAAATCCTCAGCTAGCTGTTTTGATGCTGAAACAAAATCAAACCCACTCCCGTTACAACTTCCATCTGTATCGATAAGACCCGCAATTACTTGCATCCGTTCTTTCAAGGGTGCTGTTTTGTATTTAAAAGGAACTGATTTTTCGTAAGCACCTTTTTTGCGGAGCTCCAATTCTTTCAATTGTTTAGAAAGCACATTTATATTTTTGAAAATATAAGTAAATGCTTTTCCTGCTGGTTCCGTCCGATAGGTCATATTGTACTTTTGACATTGTTTTTCTATTTCTTGTACAATTTCTGCATCCATCGTTGTAACTGAAATGGAGTTTTTTATTTCTCCATCTCCCAGCAACACTCCTAGAAAATATGGATCAATTGTTAAATCTTTTTGTCCACCGAAGTTTTCAATCATATTACTTCGAATCAATTTATGAATGTGCTTTTTATTTTTTGACCAACTAAGCCATTCTTTTATTGTGACGTCGATTAGTTGACCACCTAGAAAATCACTCGGATATTTTTTTCGACTTTTTTCATTTGTACGTACTAACGTCAATTTATGATCGCCTGTTACAATAAAGGATTTCCCTTTTACTGGTTTTACGCAATAAAGTTTTTTACTGCCCTTTTGAACATGTAAAACATTTCTTGGCAAGCCATCTGGCCCTATTAGTTGGTCTCCTACCATAATGTTTTGTACTTTTTCGATTTCGCCATTATATCTTAGCAATTCTTCGTCTTCAGCATGACAGCCTGTTGGCAAAACTAATAGTGTTCGTTTATTGCCCTTTTGCCATTCTTCCTGTATGGCTTCACGTGCTTCCTGTTGGTATGGCCGTAATTCCATAGCAAACTCCTTTCTTTGCTGGTATAATTTTGTTGGTTAAAAAATTTATTTTGGGGTGATTTCATGGAACAATCTGTACATGTAAAATTTTTAGAAGCAGCAAAAACAAATAATGTTTATATCGATATTGATGAATACTGCCCGCATTGCAAACAATCAATGTCTCCTAAAATTATTTTTGCAATTACCTCTGGAGTAGTCTTTCAAAATAAGAAAAATAGTATTGCTTTGTTTTTAAAATGTTCTAGAAAAGATTGTGGCAAGTTCTACTGTTTAGAATTTCCATGCATAGCTGACAGATTTTTAGATTTAAGAGAAATTCAACCCTCCATTCCATACACCTACTCACCTCATTTAAAAAATGATCTTCCTAAAAACCTTAATAACACATTCCCAGGATTTAAAAAAATTTATGATCAGTCTTTACAAGCCGAATCAATGGGGCTTGACGAAATAGCAGGTGTTGGATATCGCAAAGCAATTGAATTTTTATTAAAAGAATTTGTAATATCCAAGAATCCAGAAAAGCGTTCTGAGATAGAAAGTAAGTTTCTTGGAAATGTTATTAATGAAAATTTGGACGATCTCCCAAGAATTCAGACTTTAGCTAAAGCGGCAGTTTGGATTGGTAATGATGAAACCCACTTTGTGAAAATTCATAGCGAAAAAGATTTAAAGGATATGAAAGGATTTCTATCAGCTGCTGCTTTATATATTTCTGCTGAATTAAAAGCTGACGAAGCGGAAGCCTTTATAAATCCTCAAGAATCGTAAAATACTTATAAAACTCATTTTCTTTATTTCCATTGGTAGTAAATCCTTTCTTTAAAAGAATTTGTCTACCATTTTTTTGTGTAGAATATCCAGAAGCTACAACCTTCGCATAAACTTTTACTGTCCATTTTTTATTTTTATATTCAGGAATTTTAGAGATAAAGTACTCAATATAGCCACCTACAAAATCATCCTTTTTGGTATATTCCATAAATTTCACACCTCTTCCAACTTAATAAGTTGTTCCAGTGGAACTCGCCTAACAAGTCCCCTAATTTGTAACTTAGCTACTACATATGGAGCTAGATCAACAATCTTGATTACCCGATAAACACCATCTCTATAAAGAACTTTGTCACCAATATCAATCATGTTGATTGCCTACTTTTACAGCCGGCCATTGCGCACGCAGAGCCCCTGGATATGCTGCATTTCTTTTAATCTCTATTTCAGTAAGTTTGTTCTTGCATCCTTCGCAAAAGGTCTTATTACCATGTGGCATTACACCCAAATATATTTCTTCACCATATTTGAGAACACGGTCACACATAAAGCATTTTTGAAAACTCATTGGCATTGTTGCCACAACGTCACTATTTAGTTCACCAAAATCTACGAAACGCAAAATTTTATAAACGAAGGTTGAAGTCTTTTCAAAGCTAATCATTGCAACCCCTCCTTTTAGAATGCACCTGGTTGAAATCCACTTGGTGTCTGTTGCCCGTTATTTGGGATATTATTTTGCTGCTGATTACCGTAATTTGGTTGCGTATTTGTTCCATAGTTAGGCTGCACACTTTGCTGTTGAACAACACCTGCATTTGCAGCTGGCTTTAAAAACTCTTTGATACGGTTGTTCTGTTTTTTACTTCCATCACGGTCGTTATAACTATTGACTTTAACTTTAGCTTGTCCTTTGCTCCCAATTACCGTGGACCAGTTAGGGGAAAATGGCTGACCAATGACAGTCGGTTGACCAATAGCAGCGAAAAACTGTGTCAACTTCCAGGTAAACTTCTTCATCAAGTACATCCGCTCCTTGACGGTAGTCTTACCTTCTTTACCAACTACTTCGCAGCTCACTTCTGCGTAAGGTGCTCCATTTGGAATTTTGTCACTATTACCGGTATAAACCTTGCGTTCTAGGTTTGTAACCGTGAATGGATAAGTACCTTCTGGTAATAAGGTGAAGTCACTTTCTTCTGCCACCCAGCCACTATTCCAATCTAAAAATTCATTTTCGTTGTTCATTTAAAATTCCTCCTACTTTCTAATTTTTGAGTTTAAAAGTCCTAAAGCTTTATCCCAATTTGTTGCTAAGTATCCCCATAAATCTGTTGGAATATTTCCAATTGGCGTATCCTTTGGCATGAAGCCGCCTTGGTAAATGATCTGCATCACTTCCTCTACCGTAACTTGGTTAATCTTCATTAAGTCCGCAACGTCCTGCGGGATCACAGCTGGAATGTTTTCTTTGTATTCTGGTGCAGGAGCCGTCTCAAGTACTGGATCGCCTTGATCTTCTGGCGTTTCTTCTGGAACCGATGGCAAAGGTATATCTTGCGTTTCTGCAGTCTGAGTAACTTGTTGAGTCTGAATATTAGTAGCAGCTTCAAATGCTTGTGCAATTTGTGAATAGTCAAATGGCAATTCATCTTGTAAGCCAAGTCGATTTTTTGCATCCCATGACGGTCTGTGTGTGGTATACATCACTCGTTGACCACCAGTAGCCTTCTTACTATTAGTCTTGTCATCTGTGATAATTGTTGTTTTGTAGTTGGCAAACAGTACCATGTCGGCCCACTCTTTAACTAGTGGTGCAGTTTTCTTTTCCAGCTTTAATTCATAGCGATCATAAGCACCCATTTCGTCTGGCTCTTCTTTTTTGCGCAACCAAGCATGAGCCGTGATCACAACGTTAATTCCCAGTTCAATCACTTCACTTAATGAATTCAGCAATTTTCCAATTTCATCTGCTAATGCTACATAACGTGTGCCGTAGCCGGTGGAATCAATCGCCTGCCAATGATTTTGAGCCATTAGATGTTTCTTAGCTAAGTCCTCGCCCCAATCCATTGTGTCGATAATTAATGTCCTGCACGGTCGAGTCTGTTTAACGAAGTCAACTTCCTGCAACAACATTGTCCAACTTGTAGGCTTGTCAAAGCGTTTAACATTCAGATATAACGATGAATCCTCTGTATCAATGAATAATGGATTTGGAAACTGACTAGCAAAAGTAGTTTTTCCAATTCCTTCCACTCCATACAAAATCACTTTTTGCGCTTTAGGAATTACTCCACTTTTTATTTGAAATCCCATCAGTTAAAATGCTCCCTTCCCTTGCCAACCTGTTTGCGCTGGTGCTGTTTCAATTTGTGACGCTTGTTCCTTGGCATAACCGTCTTGGATAATTACGCTGCATTCATCACCTGTTGAAACTCTGGTGGCAATTGCTTGCAATCCTTCTTGTTCAAGCCACTTACCAAACTCACTCAATGTGGTCATATCCATTTGTTCCAACTTATCTAAGAGAATAAATCCGCAATCCGGTTTCAATTCACGTACAATTGCTGTTGATACCTTGAGTTGATCTGAACCAGACATGTTATCCCACTTTTGACCGTTGTAAGTTAACTCGCCATCTTCTACCGACAAACCCGAAAGTGGTAATGTGGCATCATGTAAAAGTGTAGCTTTTTGTTTACGAATTTCTTCAATACCTTCACTTAATTCTTGATACTTACTGCTATATTGAGCAGCGTCTTCTTCTGCCTTATCTTTATCAAGATTGGCTCTTACCTTACGGTTGATTTCATCGATTTCTGATAAACTCTTTTCAAGTTCAGCAGTTGATCCATCTTGTAAGTCCTTAGTAGAACTCTGCGCAATCTTCAGATCAGTTTCAGTTCTCTCGTGAACTTGAACTAATTCGTTAAGCTGTTTTTGCAGCTGTTGAATTTTCTCAGCTTCAAAATCAAACTTTTGTTTAATTTGAGTTGCCTGCTGCCGCTTGCGAGCATTTTCACCATTTTTAGCTAAGATAGTCTGTTGTTGTTGAATTAAATCTTTAACATCAACTGGCTTTTTAGGAGCACTTGGAAAATATGGTTGTTCCTTAGCAAATTTGCTTTTTTGATCTGCAATCTGTCCGATCGTGTGTCTTTGGTTATAAACCTCTTGTTCTGCGCGTTCCAACTCAAAAAGTTTGTCACCAACTCCAATTATTCTAAGTAAGGTCTGTGCCTTTTCTTTTGAGGTTGATTCCATAAACTTTGGCAAGTTGATCGCTAACTCTTCTACAAAGTCGTTTAGGAGTTGTTGTCCACCTTTTTGCCCTTTTGGATCAATAACCTTCAAGCTTGAGTTCTTACCTGTTCGCTCAACAATCAAACCGTTGTTCATAACAATGTGGAGACGTGGTGGTGTAGCTGAACCTTCACGATAAGCCTTAGATGGTTTATATTTATTACCGCCTAACCCCCAAGCAATTGCATCAAGTACGCTTGTCTTACCCTGGTTATTATTCCCACCAACAATCGTTAAACCCTGCTGTGTTGGTTCAATTTTCACTGCTTTAACTCGCTTGACGTTTTCGATTTCAAGCTTGTTAATCTTGACTGCCATAACTACTCCTCCTTCTTGTTCAAATCCGCATTTTTAATAAATGTTCCATTTACAAGTTTTCCTTGCCGGTCCTTGATATGACTGTATGCTTTTTCAAGTGCTTGATTCATTGTGATTCCCTGTTGTTTTGCAAAAATAGTCAAGGTTACAAATACATCACCGATTGAATCAATCATGTGTGCTCGATTACCTTTGCTGAAATCCTGTGCCAGCTCACCAGCTTCTTCGAAAAATTTTATTAACTGGCGATTACTTAATTCTTTGTTAAGTAATTTACGTTTGGCACCCCAAGCAATAATATTTTGGTTTAATTCATCTAACTCTTGTTTTGAGACCACTACTGTTCACTCCTTATCTCCGATTGATAAATCTTCTGCTGCTTCAAACAAATCATCGTATCGACTCATTGGAACATCACGAAAAACTTCGTAACCTATTTTGCTAGCAGCCTTGTCCAAAACGCTTAAATTGAAAAACATTTTCTTCTCCACTGTGGTAAAATGATCATGTAAATTATTTATACTTGAGCCTATTGCGAGTAGGCTCTTTTTTATTGCCACTCTTTTGGTGGTTCTCTGAACAATTCATTTGGTGTACATCTGAGAAATTGGCAAAGCTTATTTAAAGTATCAAGTTTCACCATTTTTGAATTGCCGTTTCTATGGGAAGCTATAGTGTTTCTAGAAATTCCTGTAGCTTCGTGAACCTGTCTATCTTTGAGTTTCATTTCTGCCATCCTATATCTGACACCACAACTAAAAGTTTCAGAATTATATTCCACCTTTCACACCTCTTTCTTGCTAGATATTTTTTTATATGAAGAATGCAACCACCTCCCCAATCGCTAAAATCAGAAACATTGCAATTACCCAGATTGCAAATACCATACTTCCAAAATAATCAGCTAGAAGTTTTATCATTTTTGTGTTCTCCTTCGTAAAAACCAATGAAATAGACAATTGGTAGTGTGATCACCCAATAAACAAACGACATAAACACACCTCTTTTTATTCATTTATCAAACTTGTACTTATGCAGCCTTCCTCGTCACTTGCCGCCAGACTTGTAATTTATTTATTTGAACGGAAGCTTTGTAAGTAGTCGTCTAATTCAATTCTTCGTATCCTTGTAGTTCCACCTACAGTGATCGTTGGTAATCCTCTATTTTTTATCCACTTGTCAATTGTTGATCTACTAACATTCACATAATCTGCAGTTTCATCAACTGACATATACTCTGGGTAGGTATTACCTTCTTTAATTTCGGCAAGAAGTTCAGCCAATGCTTCTCTGACATCTTTTCGAAGACTATCCTCAAAATCATGAGATAAATTCATTCTTAATTCGGCCACATAATCACCTCTTTTTATCTCTGAAATAATCCAAACTGATATCCAATGCATCAGCAATTTTGCACATTAACTCAAAACTCGGTTTTTTAATCTTTCCGTCTCTCAAGGCATAAATAGTCATGTTCCTTTTATCTCCATAAATATTTTTGCTTAACTCATTGATCGTAATTTTTTTACTTTTAAGAATTTTTTCAATCTTTCTCCACATTCTGTGCCTCCATATATAGTGCTTACCCAAAATCAATCACAATATATTGTGATTTTATAAACATTGTGATATAGTATTTTTTGTAGATAACAGCCTCCTAAAACTTTTACCTACAAATAAATACTGTTGAGAATTCAACGAAGGAGATGAGTTTATATGACAGGTAAAAATCAATGGGTTTCTCCCCATGGAGACCAATGGGCCGTAAAAGGTGCTGGCAATGGGAAAGCTACGAAATTATTTGATAAAAAATCAGATGCTTTAGATTTCGCCAAAAACGTAGCAAAAAATCAGCATTCAGAATTAATTGGACAAAAGCAAAATGGACAAATTAATCTGAAGAATAGTTATGGTAAAGATCCTTTTCCTCCCAAAGATAAGAATTAATTATCTTTTAAAGTTACTCCCTTCAAAAAAATAGGTAGTATGAATCCGATGGAAAGTTAGGTTAAAAGTATGAATGTTAAAATAAATACTCCAAAAGAAATGCCTGCAGATTTCAAAGTATTAGAGCAAAGAGCTGATTTCATAAAATCTAGAACAAAATACAGTAATGGTCTGGTTTTGATTTTTGAACAAACAGCTGAGGAAACAACATTACATTCCAATTACAATTGGATCCAGGAAGCTGATGGCTCTTTAACTCCAAACTACAATTCCCAAAATTCTAATTTTATTGATGTTGTTTAATATTTAATTTAGGGCTTTGAATAGTAATGTGATTTTTAGAAACTTTCACTGTAGTTTTATCATTGCTTAACATAATCAGGGATTCACGTATTGCAGACGTGGATCTCTTTTTGTTTTGTTCTTTCATCCCTCTACTCCCTCCTACTCCATATCCAAAACTCGATAAATCTTCTTGCGAATGTTCATTGACTTCGGAGACATATCGCCACTAATCGCACGATTAACTTGAATTGCTCCCTCGCCAATCAATTCTGCCAATTCCACTTGAGTCATATCTCGCTCAAGTAAATGAAACTTAATTTGTTTCTTAACTTCTTTAGCAGTTTCAACAAGACTCTGCTCGACCATAGGATTACCCCCTTTCTATATTTGATATAATCATCTTTAAGGAGGTGATTAATATGTCAGTTAAAATTCCTGCTTCGGAATTTGCTATTGCTGTGGTAAATTCGTCTAATCCAAATCTTTCTATTGAAAGCAAAATTGAATTATACGAACAAGCCGTAAAGATGGTTAAAGAACATAACAGAAATGTTTCAGCCCCAAAACTTCATTCCTTTAACTAGAAATTGACTACTTCGTGATAAAGCTTCGCAATGGCTGCCACCATTTCGGGGCTTTTTTCTTTGTCTGAAGTAAGCAACTGTGCCAGATAGTCACGACCTGCCTGTTCAATGTCAGTTTCTTTCTCTAATTTCACGAAATTACTCCTTTCTGTAATTTATTAATAAAGTAATTGACAACCAATTAGACTTAGTCTAATATTAAGGCATGCAAAATAAGCCTAAAAAAACAATTTCTTATATAAGTCGCTCGCCAAAGTTGATCATATAAGGTTAGTTTTTAGTTGCGTAATTACTTGATGAATTAAATATAAGCCTTAGTCTAAAAATAGTCAACTATTAATTAGTCTAAGACTAATTAATTTATCAATAAAAGGAGCTTTTTATTGATATGACGCTATTAGAACGAATTAAAAAAATTTCGAAAAAAAGAGGTTACAATTTAACAAAGGTTAATAGTATGGCTAACTTAGGAACTAATACTATATATTCCTGGAAAACTAAGGAACCCAACTACAACAATTTAAAAGCTGTAGCAGATGTGCTTGGCGTTTCTACAGACTATCTTCTTGGAAAAACTGACAAAGAAAATTACTATGATCTAAGCAACACAGAAAAGAAAGATCTGGCAGTTGAGGCTGAAAAGATTATTGAAGGAATTGAAAATGGAGATAATCTAAATTTTTATGGGGAACCAGCAACTCAAGAGCAAAAGGATCGTTTATTAATTGCAATTAAAACTGCGATGGAAATGAACAAACAAGAAGCCAAAAAGAAATTCACACGTAAGGATTATCGTAATTAGGGGGAGACCACATGAACTACCACGTCGAAAATGAATTCGATAAAATTAAGAGAACCTATTCTTCTACTACCCCCCACTCACTGGCAGAAGAAGCTCATTATAAGATACTCTATGCTGATTTAGATAAAAATACAGGCGGTTGCACTATTACAAATAGTCGATGTAGCACCATTATTGTAAATAGAAATTGGGAAGAACATTATCTAAATTTCGTCATTCTCCATGAATTTAGCCATCTTAAGTTACATGGCGGTGAAAGTGCACCATTTTATAGAAATATCGGTCTTGGTACCTTTATCCCTAAAATGGAAAGAGAAGCCAATTCATTAGCTTTAAAGATATTAATTTCCATGCAGGATATGACCGAAATTCAAGGTTTGACCAAATACCAATTGCTTAACTACCTAGGACTACCATTCCAACTGGAATTTTTTTTGGAGTAAAAAAAGAACATACGTTTGATAAAGGGAGATTTTATAGATTATGGACAAGCAACAATTTCAAGATTACTTAGAAACGAATAGCCAAGCTATTAGCTTATTTAACCATAAGGCTTTAGAATTCCAAGAAAGTAAAAATAAGAACCGTCCACCTGCAAGAAGATGGAACGAGGCAAGATTGGAACGTGAAACTGGAAAAATGCTAAATACTTTTGTAACTAATATCCACGAAAAAATGAAGTCACATATTAATCCAAATAGTTCAGAACCAGTGAAAGAGTGGATCAGTTTTATAGATGAAAATGATATTTTAGACGAATTAGAAGAATCTATCATTGAAATGCAATTTGTATGATATATTAAGATTGTTTAAAGATTATAAGTCCAAATTCTGATGACTGTAAAAGCTGAAATTTGTGGGGGAATAAAAAATGTCAAAAGTTATTAGAGGAGTAGATGGGAAAAAGTATAAGCAGGTTACTCCAAATAATGTTAATCGAAAAAGAACGCCTGAAATTATCCTTTCAGCAATCAGCCTTCTTCTTTCCATAGTACTAATTGGTTCTGGACTAGGAGTTGCATCTTTTGCTGATGCTTGGGGTGGTGGCGGTTACTACACTGGTAAATTTCTTATTGGAATACTGCTAGCCATCGTTGCATTTGCACTTACTTTCCTTATTAACAAACATCACACTTTAAATAGTTGGCTAATAATTATTATTGGTGTATTTATTTTGCTAGCTTGTGGAGTTTATGGAATTTTAGGTGGTATTTTCTTTATTGCAACAGGAATTTTAGCCTTAGTTCGCAAATAATTTTGGGGGAATAAAACATGAGTAAAAAAATTCAAGATGAAAATGGTAATACATATGTTGAAGTAAAGCCGTGGTATAAAAAATGGTGGGTCTGGGTTCTAGCCGTTGTAGTTGTGGTATTTCTATTGGGTTCCTTTGGTGGTCATGATAATAGCAACGCTAAATCCAAAACAACTAATACATCTACAACGGGATCGGCTAAAGGACACAAAACTACTAAATCTGAAACAGGAGAAAAATCTTCGGTTGAAAGCAAAAGCAAATCTTTGACAGTTTCATATAAAGACTATGATGTTTCTTCAGATAAAACTTACTCAGTAGCTTTCAGCGATTCTTCCTGGGCAAATACTAAAGTTAATGTAGACAAAGTTCAAACATACAAACTGTCTAAGGGTTATACTTACGATTCAGCCAATGATGGTAAATTTAATATTCAAGGATTTGTTAAAGTTCATTTTAATATTACTGCGGGTCGAGATATATCTATTTATCCTACTCAAGGAACTGCAGTTTTTTACAATGGAGAACAACATGAAGCAGACACTGGTGAAAGTTGGGATGGAGATATCTCAAACGGCGCAACTAAAGATGGTTGGGTAACATTTCCTATAAAAACTTTGAACGATACTTCTTCCATCAAATCTATAAGGTATAAATTCGATGCAAATTATAAAACAGATAATTACGATGATGAAAATTCTAACCATACCTACGACTTCACTTTAAATCTACAATAAAAAAACACATCTCTCCCCGACCAAGACGAAAGATATGCTGTACTTAAAATATATAGGACTTTTGCGCCCTATTTGACATTATAAAGGAGATGATGCTTAACAACAAGCCAACTTTAAAATAAAGTCACTTGCCGCCAGCAAAATTATTTTAAAGGAGAAATTCAAATGGCTTCATATACAAAATATAAAACAAATAAAGGAATGTTTTGGAGATTTCAGGTGTCCTATGAGGATCCTATAACTGGAAAGCGTAAGCAAAAAGGTAAAGGTGGTTTTTCCACCAAAAAGGAAGCTAAGAGTTTCGCTGAAAAACTTGAAGATGAAATCAATCGTGGCTTTTTCAAAAATGCTAATATAACTTTCGGTGACGTTTTTAATCTTTGGTTTGAAAACTATCAGCTAACTACAAAAGAATCAACTTGGACCACTACTAAACGCAATTTTGAAAATCATATATTACCTGTACTTGGTAATAGAAAGATTGTTGATATAACCCCTGCTATTTGCCAACAAGTTGTCAACAATTGGTTCAACAAACCTTTAAAAAACTACAAACGTTTTTTCAATAACATTAAAAATGTTTTTGAATATGCAGTACGGTTAAAGTTGATTACTGATGATCCAACTAAAGCTGTTATTCGCCCTAGTGCAAAACATCAAAAGGTAAAAATCAGGAATGATAAAGATATATACTATACTCGTGAAGAGTTAAAAGTATTTTTAAAGTGCATGTATGATTCGGATAACTATCAAGGCTATACATTCTTCAGATTGCTTTCATTTACCGGTATGCGTAAAGGTGAAGCCCTTGCCCTAACTTGGGCTGACATAAACTTTAAGACACGTCAAATTACAATTAATAAAACACAGTCTAATGGGTACAATCACTTAGTAATTCAATCAACTAAAACAGAAGCTAGTGATAGAACTATTTTTATTGATCAAAAGTCACTCAGCATCTTAAAACATTGGCAAAAATTACAGCGTATTGAACTTCTACAGTTTGGATTTAATTCAATGGATACGAAACAACTTGTTTTTGCATCACAAAATAATACGATGCATAACCCGAATAAGCCACGAGTGTGGGCCGTAAGAGTAACCCAAGACTATGATTTAAAACACATCTCTGTGCATGGCTTCAGACATACCTATGCAACGTTAGCCATTCAAGGTGGTATGCCGCCTAAAGAACTGCAGGCTCAACTTGGCCATAGTGACATTAAAACGACATTGGATATTTACACCTCTGTAACTGATCAACAGAAGAAAGATACACCTGAAAAATTTACGGCTTTTGTTAATTTTTAATTTCATGCAACATTCATTAAATATAATGCCTATATTCCTTGTTGTTAAAGCATTACACAAAAAATTCCATGCAACATCTATGCAACACAAGAGTACGAAAATGTACCAAAGGCTACGAAAATAAAAAATAAAAAAGCTGATAAATCAACGATTTACGAAGATTTACCAGCTTTACGAAACATATAATTGGGCATACTGGACTCGAACCAGTACATTGCGGATTCAGAGTCCGCTGCCTTACCAATTTGGCGAATGCCCAAAAATAAAAAATCAACTATTTAATAGTAGTACCTTTTCAACAAGTTGTCAATGAAAAATTAACGCTATGACTTATTGTAGGCGCTGTTTCATCTCTTTTCAAAATAAAAGTCCACCTACAAATACGATGGACATTCTCATGAAAAAGATGATATCACCCGTACGGGGATCGAACCCGTAACTCCGCCTTGAGAGGGCGACGTCTTAACCAATTTGACCAACGGGCAAGTACTCTTACTATTATACAGAGGTCCTGGTTATTGTCAAGATAAAATTAACGATTTAACTGCAGATAGACGCAAATTCCAAAAAGCAGCAAACAATAACCCACACACCCGATGATAACCAGATTGAGTAAAGGAATTATTACGAGGCTGCGTGCGCCTATGAAAAACAAGGTCGTAACACTCCATTTTAATAGTTTAATGTACATCGCTCTTAACTTAGGATCCATTTTCTCACCAGCTGTTATTTAGTTACGCTTGAAAGTAAAAGCAAGCTCTGGAATCTCTTTGAAGGTTCGTGCGTAAAACTGCAGTTTAAATGCCTCAGGAGTGACCTCAAGCACAGCATACGTTCCACCCAAGGAGCTGTATTCTCCGCGCGGAAAGCTGATGCTTCCTGGATTAAGAAACAGACATTTTTTCCGATACTCAGCGCCTAAAAGATGTGTATGTCCAAATAAGACAATTGTAGCCTGTTTGGACGCCGCCAAGAACCCTAAACGCTCCATGCCGTTATTCACACCATATAAATGACCATGTGTCAGCAAGACCCGCTCTGAGCCATATTCCGTCAGGATAAGTTCTTTGAATCGTGGATCATAGTCGCAATTTCCCATCACAACCTGAAAATCTGTGAAAAGCTCATCATCCGGCGCAAGTTCTGAATCTCCACAATGAAACATGCCGTCAACTTTCCCTTGATATTTAGCGCGTAACTTTTCCAGAATCTCCCGGTCTCCGTGACTATCACTGACAACTAGAAATCTAATCTTCTTGTTCTTCATTATCTTTTCCACCAATCATCAAATTTTGCATTCAATGCTGCAATTGCTCGTCCACGATGACTGATTTTATTTTTCTCAGCTGGTGTAAGCTGTGCAAAGGTTTTACCAAGCTGTGGCAAATAGAAAAGCGGATCATATCCAAAGCCGTCTTCTCCACGCGGAGCTGTCAGAATTGTGCCTGTAACCTCTCCTGCGACCTTTAATGGTTCCTTATTCACACTTGTGACTACGAGTGAAGAATGAAAGCGTGCTGTCCGCTTCTCTTGAGGCGTATCACGAAGTTCTCTAAGCAACTTAGCATTATTGGCAGCATCATCATGATCACCCGCATAACGTGCGGAATAAATCCCTGGTGCCCCATCAAGCTCATCCACCAGCAGTCCCGAATCATCAGCGAGGACTGTTTCATGCAGCACAGCTGTCAAGGTGCTCGCTTTAAGATACGCATTTTCAGCGAAAGTTTTTCCATTTTCTACAATATTTGGCTTTTCTGTCAAATCATTAAGTGTTTTGACCACAAAACCACGCGGTTCAAAAAAAGATCTAAATTCTCTGGCTTTTCCCTCATTTTTTGTCGCAATTATTATTTTCTGCATCTTTCTTCATCCTTTCGCACTGCTGTTAGTTTTAATTATAGCTAGCAAGCCAACTCCTTAGCAACTTTCTTAAGTTTACAAATAACTGTTCGCTTTTTGCAAGTTCAAGGTATAATTAATGTTAGATTGAGGTGAAGGAGAGTCTTCATGGACGCAAATTTTTATCAACAACTAATACAAGACAAAGATACAACCCCTGCTTTTGGATATGAGGTTTTACGTGACGTTCTGCTTCCTGAACTAACAGAAAGCAACCCAACAATTCTCTACTGGGCAGGGAAACGGCTAGCGCGCGAAATCTTTCTTGCGGAAGCCGAAGATCTACCCCTCTTCTTTGAGAAAGCTGGTTGGGGTACGTTGAAGTTGGTTAGTACAAAAAGAGATCAGCAATTATTCGAACTCAGCGGAGCAGTTGTTAAGCTACGTCAGCAAAATGTCCCGCAAGTCGATTTTCTTCTAGAGGCTGGTTTCTTAGCAGAAACGCTGCAGAATCAGATTGGTTTTACAACAGAAGCAATTATAAAGAGCACCGATCAACGCAATGGCATTATTTCGTTTTTAGTCCAACGAGATTCAAAGGATCCTCTCGACCCAGCGATCTTACCCGAAAAAGAACCCTTAAAACTAACCACTGCAGTTGAAAAGTAATCAAATCAGCTTTACACATATAATTTAAATTAGGTTTCATTCAAAAATTGTGCAATTCATTTTTGGGTGAAACCTAATTTGTGCTTATGACATAAGTCAGGCTCTAAGTTTTTACCCAGTCCCATTTGAGTTACCCACTTCTACTAAAAATAGCGGCCTTTTCCAACATGGAATCAGGTCGCTATTTTTAGTGATTAGATTATTTCAGCTATTTCTAGAAACATGGTATGCGCTTTGTCACACTAACTTTGGTAAAGATTATTCACAAATCGCTACTTTTGCTGCCAAGTTTTTGAATAGAAATAGTTATTAATTTTATATTTTGGAGTTGGCTGTGCTTTAGTTAAAAATGGATTGATATACTGATCAGCAGCTAGCCAGCCACGCCACCCAAGATGAATTGTATCTTGCATGAAATAAGCCTTACCGCCATCTTTAGTCAAATCAACTACATTATGAAAGCCCTGCGAGTTTAATTGATACTTAATTTTTTTCACAAATTGCCGCAACATCGGCATTGAAAGTCCAGTATATTCAGACCAACGCTTATTAACCGGTGGAATTATGAAAAGGACCTTCATATTTTGCTTGGCAAACTGATTCAGCACTAACTGAAAATCTGAAAATTCAACTGAACGCAAATAACTATAATTTGCCTGTTTACCAGCTAACTTCTTATAACTACGCTTTAACCGCTTATTCCAAAAAGTATTGTCGACACCAAAGCTATTATTAGTCGTATGTGTCCTGCCTAAATAATAAGCTGTTTCATCCAGTTGCTTAAAGTTATAGGTTGCAGGTAAAATTTTCTCGCTCTTAATAACTGCACTTTCACGATTATTCAAAGTAATCGTTGAAAAGAGCTGGTCTTCACGATCAAGTGCATTCGCCTTCAAGCCCAGATAAATACGTTCAAATTTTGTCAGTGACTGCCCGGCAGCAATTCGAATTGTTGCATTATTTTCAATGCTAGAACGATCTCGCGATAATGCCAATAACCTTTCAGCCGCATATCTATCCATGCTGTTATTTTTGGCCTGCAACAACCATTTAACAATTGCAGGTTTAGGATAATAATAATTAAACATGTCAGGATTGATTCCGCCTTGCACAAACCACTGCGGTGAAATTATGAAAACTGCCTTTTTACCTTCCAGTTTATCATCAATTCCCTGCATCCCCCAGTAATGGACCAATGATTGTGTCCCCGGAGCACCCAGCAAGAAAGGACGATAACTTCTTTTATATTTTTGGGCAAGAACTGATGGATGCAGCGAATCCATCCGCGATAATTCAGATGAACCAAAGAATGGAACATAATTCTTGGAAAAAGCTGCCTTTTTGACTGCCATTCCCCGAAAAACTTTAGGCGATTGCGATAGTGCTGCCCGTTGAATGGTTCCTCGCGAAATATCTTGTACATTGACTGGTGTTAAAAAAAGTGCAACTAGCAGCACTGCAGCCAAAATCACCGGCCCAAAAATCAAGAATAGTTTCTTTGACATCTTCATGTTACATACTTTCTACTTTCGCAATAATTTTATTAGGTGTATCCCATTCGCTGCGCTCAAATTCAGAAACTGGAACTTCAACCCCACATTGGGACTGCAACTCTAACAAGAGTTGTACGGTTGCCATTGAATCTAGCAAGCCTTCATCAAACAAGTTGATATCCAAGTTATCTGCAAGATCTGAACTGCCTGTTAAATCCTCTAAAATTTCAATTACCTTTTCTTTCATGATTAAAACTCCCCTTATCTTAATATAATATTATGGAATAATAGTTTGTCCAAAAAACCTGAAAAAATCAAAAAGCTAAAGCAAACCACGTTAAATGTAATAAAAATTGCTAGTAGCTTCGTGAATCGATTACTTGGAAACTTGTCTTTGTGCTTCTTCTTATAACGTAGCCAGACATCACACAAAATTATCGCTAGAGCATGATACAGGCCATAAACAATGTAGTACCACGTCAAGCCATGCCAAAAACCCATGATCAGAAACAGCGTCAAGTAACCAACATTTGCAATTGCAATTCTATTTTTCATCAGCTTCTTCTTCATTATGAAGAAAACAAGACGCATATAGATGTAATCACGGAACCAAAATGAAAGTGTCATGTGCCAACGATTCCAGAATTCTTTGATATTCACCGCACTGAAAGGACGGTTAAAGTTCATTGGAGTCTCAATTCCCATCAAATAACTAATTCCCACAGCAAAAAGACTGTAGCCGGCAAAATCAAAGAAAAGATCCATCGAATAAACGTACATGTAAGCTACTAACCACCACGAGATTCCCCCGTAGGAAAGTGCCATTTTGCTGACATAAGGCAACATTAAGGTTCCAAAAACATAAGCTAGTAAAAATTTGTACAAAAAGCCTAAGAAAATGTACCACACTGCCTTATCAAGCAACTGCAAATATTTTTGCGGGTTAGGAACTCGTTCGTAATCTGCTTTAAATCTACGATAACGATCGATTGGCCCCGAAGAAATCGTTGGGAAAAAGAGCAAGAATTGTAGTGTCAACCAAGGATCAAACTCTTTAATCGCTCCATCACGGATCTCCATCACCATCTGGACAGCTTTAAAAGTCAAGTAACTAATCCCTAAAAAGCCGATCAAAGATGGATGTCCATAAACAGCTGGTGTCACTTTCACAATCACTAACGGAATGATTGCGAGGATAACAGCACTACAAAAAATCCAAGTCTGATTCTCTCTTTGCCGATAATGAAAATAAGCACCCACTAAAACAACTTCAAAAATAATATAGCCAATGAGTGCAATGCCTTCATGCCACTTAACTCCGCCAAAGGCCAAGAGTAAAAAGGCAAAAGATACGATTGTCTGATACCAATGAAGCTGTTTACCACGCAGCATCGCAATCATGATCGGTAATAATGCAATAACTAGGTAAACAAAATACATTGGATTTTCATAAGGTTGTAAATTAATCATTAATGATTGACCTCGCTAAAGAGGTGCTTCCGATCAACTTTTCCATTTGTTGTAAGCGGTAGTGAATCCACATAAACAAACCGCTGTGGAATCATGTATGGCATTGATAAAGTTGCTAATTGCTCTTTGATAGCTTTGGTTAATTCAAGGTTATTTTTGAATTCATTATGCTTAGCAACTACGAAAGCTACTAATTGAGAGACCTTGTGATCCATTCCGTATTTTGGAACACAAGCAGCCTGCTCTACTAACCCAACTTTGCCAAGATGATAGTCAACCTCTTCTAATTCAATTCTGAAGCCGTGGAGCTTAACTTGAAAGTCAAGACGCCCCTTATAAAGCAGTTGCCCGGCTTCATCAAACTCACCTAAATCACCCGTCCGATAAGCATTTTGCTCGTTAAACTTCACAAAAGCCTGCTTTGTTTTGGCAGGATTATTGAGATATCCCTGAGAAACACTTGGACCATAGATTAAAATTTCACCGGCTGTCCCGGCTGCAACTTCTTGCAAGTTTTCATCAACAACTACAACCTTAGTATCTGCTTTAGGTTTACCGATTGGCAAACGTTCATATTTAGCAAGCAAATCTGCCGTAATTTGAACTTGTGTAACAGCTACGGTTGTCTCTGTAGGTCCATACGTGTTATAAATTGCTGCATGCGGAAAACGCTGCAAAAGTTGTTGTGCAGTCTTATGAGTAAGTTCTTCACCACAAAACAGAAAATGCTGCAATTGCGGATAATGTTCCTCGTCGAAACTTTTTTCCAGCAAACAAATATCCATAAATGATGGTGTCGAAACCCAAACATTGAGCTTAAGCTGCGGCAAGACAGAAAAAAGCTGCCTAAAATCTTCTGTAACTTTCTTAGGAATCACGCTGAGTGTGCCTCCACGTGTCAATGCCGGATATAAATCCATGACAGAAAGGTCAAAGGAATACGGCGGTTGCGACAGAAAAGTACTTTCGTCTTTGATTCCAAAATCGCTTTCCATCCAGGCCAAAAAGCTTTCCAAATTCTGTGCACTAATTTGGACCCCCTTAGGAACACCGGTTGTTCCTGAGGTGAAGATAATATAAAAAACATCTGATCCCTTAACCTGATTTGCAGCAGAAAAACTTACTCTTTCAGAAAAAAGCTGCTTCAACTTTGCTGGGGTTACAACAGGTAAACCAGCAAGTTCAACCGGAAGCTCCTCAACTGCGATACATGCGACAGGCTGCGCAATACGATTAATGGTAACTAAGCGTTCACTTGGCGAATCGCTGTCGATCGGTATGTAAGCATGCCCTGTCTTAACGATTCCCAGAAAAACCGCGATCATTTCAAATTCTTGACCGCCATACACAATAATGGGTGCCTTGTCCGGCAAATCCATGTTAGTGATTGCTGCGGCAACGCTGTCTGAGTAATTTTTTAACTCAAGATACGTATTTTCTTTTCCAAGATAGTTATAAGCTACTCGCTGCGGGTCCCGTTGTGCCCAGCTATCTATTCTTTGAATTACATTCATTTAAGTTGTTCTCTCCCCGATTAAAACTCGTTATAGATAAAGTGCGGTCCATTGATACCACTGTAACTATACAAATAAACCAATATCAGCATGACCACAAAATAAAAAATAGTTTTCAAAACAAATTTGGTTACCTCACTATGTAACAAGCGTGAGCGCCATTGCCCCATCTCTTCACCCCCACGACAATCTAAAACTGAAAACAGCGATCTGCAACAAATGAATCTTTAACATTAAGCAATTAAAACAGTAAATGTAACTACACTAATGTTACACCACAGTAAACCAGTTTTCTGTAAAATTTTTCAAAGATTACTTAAGATTTCATTAAATTGATTCCTTTTGAAGCTATACAACTATTCTATTATAGCAAAAAAGAGGACCCGCAACAGCCCCCAATTAAATGTGTGCCATTTAGTGCTACTTGTCTTTAAATTCGCCTTCAATGATGTCATCATCGTCATTGCGACCGTTGCCGTCTGTTGCTTCCGGCATGACACTTGCCGCGATAAAGTAAACAATTATCCCAATGATCAGTTGTCCTGGGAAAAAGATTAAAATCGCACCAATGATCCGAACAATCGCTTTATCCCATTCAAAATACTCTGCAATTCCTCCGAAAACGCCTGAAACAACTTTATCTTTTGACTTTGTTAACTGCTTTTTTCTTTTCATGAAAATCCTTCCTTTCATTGATCCCTTACTTAACTTCATTATCACCGGAATCGGTGCGTAAAATCAACATATTTGAGTTATTTTGACCTTGTTGCAAGGTACCGCCCTCACTAGTCTTTGAAAAAAGTTGGTTGGTCCCAGCGTTGGTTTCCACACGGATACCCTTTACCTGTGTATCTGCTACTTCATTATCCCCATTCTTATTTTCAATAGTGTAAACCCCAGAAAATTTGTTATGGTTTGCTTCCAGATCACCACTGCTCAGTGACAAATTTCCTTTAATAAATTGTGAATCAGTGAAAGTCACGTCTCCATCAGTATTGTGGATAATAACATTAGTTAACTGTGAGTCTTTCAGCGTTAAATCACCATTCGTTTGCTGCAGCCTCCCGCTTCCAAATGAAACGTTCTTAAGCACTGCATCTCCATTATTCAAGTAAATCGCTGCCCTTTTAGCCTTAACATTTGCAAGATAAGCGTCTCCCGTGTCGGTAAATGCATTTAGCTGATCCACTGATTGCCCGGAAATTCTAAGATCTCCTGTTTTAGAATTAACGGTCACGTTCCGTAATTGTCTTCCATTAGGGACAGTAATCACAACTTTTTCGTTACGCGCTACTCCAAAATAAAAACCTGAAAAATCACTTGCCTTTGTTTGCCGAACATTTAAAACCCCATTTGTAACCTTCACCGTGGGGGTATTTTTGCTGTCAGCAGTATACATAACACTTGCCTCACTGCCACTTCTAACTTCAACATCCGCTGTGCGCGTTTCCACATAGATCTGGTTAAACTCAACATTTCGTTTAACTACTTTGCCGCTAAACTTAGTGCGGGCACTGACCGGCTGCCACCCCTGAAAAGCAATTATCTGAGCTCCGTGAAACAGATAACCAGCTGCCATCAAAAGCAGTCCCAAACCTAAAATTACCATACCAGAAAGCAATGTCTTTTTCATCCTAATCTGCCCTCCTTCTTTCGTTGAATTTACGATAAAGATAACGAGCAAAATTAGCAACTGCTTGGATTAGAACACGCCCAAACCAAAAGAGACATGGCACGATTAGCAATAAAAGACCTAAACAGGCCATCCCACAGCCTAAATAAAAAATGCCAACATTAAATTCCTGAAATAGTAACACTACTCCACTGTAAAGGAAAAAAGCTGTTAAAAGCAAAATCGCCAACAAAAGACCTGCTCCAACCATAAAAAAAGCTAAAATTAAGAAAATTACAGCTATCAGCACGCCGCCGCCAACACCCACTGCTCCTAATGCAAACGGTGCTGATAATAAGGCAAGTATTATCAACCAGATCATTCTTGAATTAGCGTGCGCTGATTTCACTTTGCTGCCAGTGGTATGCTCATCGTCCCTAATTGAATAATCGGCCATTATTTTACGTGCTAACTGACGAGGAGTCCCCAGCTTCTCTTCAATTGCGGCCCGCTGCTCTAACTGTGCATCACTAAGATATTCAGCATAAAATGCAACTGCATCTTTAACTTCTGCTACTGTTAAGCCTTGCAAGCATGCTTTCAATTCATCTAAATACCTGTCTCTATCCATAGTGTTTTCCCTTTGCCTCCCCCAACAGAATATTATCCAAACTCACTTTATAGTTAACCCACATTTTGCGAATCTGTTCCAAGTGCTGTGTCCCGGCAGGAGCAATCCGGTAATACCGCCGATTCCTCCCTTGAAAGGGTTGGTCATAGGTCGTCAGATAATTATTCTTTTGCAAACGTCTCAAAACAGGATACATAGTAGACTCTGAAATTTCAATTACCGCTTGCATATCTTGTGTTAGTGCGTACCCGTAGTAATCCTTTCTCTCCAGTAAAGCGAGCACCAGTCCGTCCAACAGATCTGCAGAAATTTTGATTTTCATTTTTTTGCCTCCATTGGCTTTTCCTTAAACAATATTATACGTTATATAGTATTATATTGCAATTAATTAACTGCAAAAACTGCTATCATCAACTCACCAATGCTTAAACAGCAAAGTTGGTGTCAATCGTATGCCAATGAAAAAGTGCACACAAAAAGAGGATCAGGGCAACCCGCAAGTCTGCTCTGATCCTCTTTAATTAATATTACACTTAGCGTTTTCGCCAACTGTTGCTTACTCTGCAGTTGACTGTTGCAAAGATTCTTTTAAAGATACTGCTTTAATTTAGTTTCAATCTGTTCCTTAGGATGGTAGCCCACCAAAGTATCAACTACCTGCCCATCTTTTTTGATCAACAGTGTTGGAATACTCATAATTCCAAACTCACTTGCAACTTGTTTATTCTCGTCAACATCAACTTTGCTGAAAGAAACAGTATCGCCCATTTCCTCATCAAGTTGCTCAACTACAGGTGATTGCATCCGACATGGACCACACCAAGTTGCCCAAAAGTCTGTCAATGTCACTCCACTACTTGTTTCTGCTGCAAAAGTTGCATCTGTTAATTCTTTAACCACTATTAACGCCCCCCTACTTTGCTTTTGTAAGTAAAGCATACCAGAATATTCAAAAAAATCAATCTTCTTGCTTACTTGAAGTATACCACTGTTGCCCCATTACCACCTGCACTCGGTGGAGCAAAGTTAAAACTTTTAACGCTGGAACTTTGTGCTAAATAATCAGTAATGCCCTTTCTAAGAGCGCCGGTCCCCTTACCATGAATAATTGTCACGCTAGGATAGCCAGCAAGAATTGCAGCATCCAAATAACGATCGACCTCTACTAACGCTTCTTCATACCGCTTGCCACGCAGATCAAGCGACGTTGAAACATGTGCTTGAGAACCAGATGACAGTGTAGTTCTAATCTTCTTATTCTTTTCAGGCGCGACCTTAATCTTTTCAAGATCAGTATCATTGACACGCATTTTTAGGATTCCAATCTGGACATCCCATTCATGCTCGGTTGCTTTGCGAATTAAGACACCACGCTGTCCATAGGATTTAACTAAAACATCGTCATTGGGACGAAGCTGTTGTTGTGCTTTGGCATGGCGTAAAACCCGATTTTGCTTTAAATTGGTAGGTTGCCGCAATTGATTCATTCGGGTTTTAGCGTCGATTAATTGATTTTCCTTAACTGATGAGCTAGCATGCAAGCGTAATTGGCGCAACTCTGCGATCAATTCGTCAGATTTGCGAGTTGCTTGCGCTACAATTTCATTTGCCTGTTGCCGTGCTTGCTCCAGTTGCGTATTTTTTTGCTGTAAGAAAGTCTCGTACTTTGCTTCAAGTTCTTGATGCAATTGTTGTGCTTTTGTCAATTCATGGTGCAAGCCCACGGTCTCTTCTTCCGCTTGGTGGCGCTTTTCAACTAAATCTTGAATCATATCATTCAGATCTTGATTTTGTCCTGCAGTTAATTGCCGCGCCTGTGCAATAATTTGAGGCTGTAGCCCCAAGCGCTGCGAAATCTCAAGTGCATTACTCCGCCCAGGAATTCCAATTAGCAACCGATAAGTCGGCCGTAAAGTTTCACTGTCAAATTCCATGCTTGCATTGATTGTCTGCGGACGCTCATAACCGTATGCCTTAAGTTCTGGATAATGCGTTGTTGCAACCACATAACTGCTTTGAGCTCCAACGTAATCTAAAATTGCGATTGCAAGTGCAGCTCCTTCTTGCGGATCTGTTCCGGCCCCCAATTCGTCAAAGAGAACTAATGAATGTTCATCAATCCTGTCTAAAATCGAGACAATGTTTGTCATATGCGCGGAAAAAGTACTCAGACTCTGTTCAATCGACTGTTCATCACCAATATCAGCAAAGATTTCAGTAAAGATTCCAATCCGACTTTCTTCAAACGCTGGAATGAATAATCCCGACTGTCCCATCAACTGTACCAACCCAAGAGTCTTCAAGGTGATTGTCTTCCCACCTGTATTAGGCCCCGTCACCACAATTGCCTTGTAATCTCGTCCAAGCATAATATCATTTTTAACAGCCTGCTTTTGTAGCAGCAACGGATGCCATACATGTCTGAGATAAACATCATTTTCCGCAGATAACAGCGGCTCCGTAGCATTGAGTGTGCTCGCATACTTAGCTTTGGCGTTAACAAAATCAAAAACTCCCAGAATTCCTGCATTATCTTCAAGCTCTGGTGTATATGGTGCAACCAACTCAGACAATTCCTGCAAAATTCGGGCAATCTCATCTTTTTCACTCAATTGCTGCTGCTTTAATCGATTATTGAGTTCTACAATTTCCCGAGGTTCAATGAACAGTGTCTGCCCGGAAGCACTTTGATCGTGTACAACTCCTCCAAAACGAGTGCGGTACTCCTGCTTGACTGGAATCACATACCGATCATTTCTAATCGTGATAACTGCATCACTCAAATACTTAGCCGAATTGCCATGAATCAGTGTATTTAATTTAGCACGTAACTGATTTTCTGTCGTTGAGATCGCCCGTCGCAGACTCGCTAATAAAGTCGAAGCTTCGTCAGTTACATAACCATCTGCTTCAATCGCACTTAAAAGGCGCTTGTTGACTTCTGGCAAAACCTGCAAACGCGCAGCTACTTCATACAAAGATGCCAGCTTGAGCTCTTCATCATCTAATTTCATAAAGAAAAGACGGACTTCATTTGTAGCACGCAACACTCTGCCGATTGCCGCGAGCTCTTTACCATTGAGCGTTGCCCCAATGTCCAAGCGTTTTAAATACTGTTTAATTTCTAACAGCTTTGGAATTGGAATCTCTCCTTTAAGCCGCAAGATATCTGCACCATCTTTAGTCTGTGCAAGTAAGTCGGCAACATCCGCTCTTTGTGTTTGCGGTTCCATTTTGGTAACTTGCCGCTCCCCCATCGGAGTGGTTACGAATTGGCGCAAATTATTTTTTATCTTATCATACTCTAGAGTCAGCATTGATTTACTGTTCACTGCTCTACCTCCTAAAGGCTGTGTTCTTGTTCCAGTTTATCAAGGATTTGTTGTGATACAACCGGGGTTTTATTTAAAATTACTTGTGCCAATTGTGAATCTTGCACATTTGTTCTGATTGCAGCACTTGGCCATGCTTGTAAAACCAAGAGTCCTGCAAAGATCAGTAAATATACTAAGAACAAGCCCAAAACTCCCCCAGCCAAAGAATTTAATTGCTTAATAACCGGTATTCTGGTTACTAGATTTAAACTCCGAATCAGTCTTCTGATCAGCAAGCCCCCGATAATAATAATCAGCCAGTAAGCAAGCCCATAGTAAAAAGTACTACTCCCCGAGAGAGTTACTCCCTTAGTTGCTTGCCATGATGCTCCATTTCCTTCAAAAAGCGCAACTAAGCGTTGAAGCCACTCCCCTACAAGGGCAGAATAATTTGCTGCAAGAATAAAGAGTACCACTAACCCGATCAAATCCAGTAAAGTTAGTACCAGACCCCTTCTTGCACCATTGAAATAAGCTGCGACTAACAATACAACAATAATTATTGAAATAAGCATCTCATTCACCTACTTTTCTTGTCATCAGCGGCTGTTTCGCTTTTCAAACGATCCAGTTCTTCTTGTTTATATATTTGGTCAGAAACTGCATTAATTGCCAATAAAACCGCCGCCCGTTCTTTGCTTAAACCTGGCATCAGTTGTTTGATTTCCTTAAACTGCTGTTCCACTAATTTAACAACGGTTTCCATATGCTGTGTTGAACTATCTCCGATAATAATGTAGTCTTCACCGGCAATATGAGCTTTAAAACGCCGTTTGCCTTCTGACATGCTGGAACCTCCCTAATTCAAAGTTACATAATATAATTCTAGCATAAAAACAAATCTCTTATTACTTCTGAATGAAATCTTACAAAAAAAGAAGTTTACGCTAAGTGCACTGACTGCCACTCAACCCTCAACCTAAAGCGAGGGGACTATGTCAAAACAAATGTTTTGTCACAGCCCCCTCGTTAGAAAACATTCATGTGCCTCTAAACAAGCTACCTATTGCAGATTTTCATCATTTAAAAACGTGTCTAGTACACTTTCGACCATGTCCCACTCTTCATCGCTTTCAATATCATGCAGTTCAGCATCATTGGCCTCACCATTTTCATCTGGGTCAAACGAAAAGGCAAGCACGTCGACTTGTTCCTCTGGCTGTGATCCCGCAGGAATTAAGAGAATATATGATTTACCGTAATCCTCGGATTCAAAGGTAAAAAGGATTTCATATAATGTTTCGTTGCCCTTGTCATCGACAAGTGTAATTAAATTATCTTCTTCACTCATTAAAACTACCTCATTTCTGCGCTAAAATCACTGTCATTTACAATAATGGTCCTTTTCGATCAAGATAATTCTGCAAGATTAACCCAGCTGCAACCTTATCAATAACTTTTTTGCGCTTCTTGCGCGATGTATCTGCCTGTTCTACAAGCATTCGTTCAGCTTCAACAGTTGTTAATCTCTCGTCTTGATAATCAACTGGCAGACCAAATTTTTCTGCCAAAAGCTGACCATAATTTTTAGAAGCCTCTACCCGCGGACCTGAAGTATTATTCATATTCTTAGGAAGCCCAACAACAAAGCCGGTGACTTCATACTGCGACACAAGTTCTGCAACGCGTTCAATTCCAAAAGAATGCTCTTCTTCATTTATCGGAATAATCTCAATTCCTTGTGCCGTCCACCCCAAAAGATCACTAACAGCGACTCCGACCGTTCGAGAACCAACATCCAACCCCATTAGTCGCGTCACTTTTTGTCCTCCTTATTAAGGTAAGAACGTACCAATTCCTCAACAATTTCGTCGCGTTCATGTTTGCGAATCAAGTTACGTGCATCATTTAACCGTGGAATATATGCTGGATCACCAGACATCAGGTAACCAACAATTTGGTTGATCGGGTTATAACCCTTTTCTTCTAAAGCCTGATAGACTGTTACCAAAGTCTCATGGACATCTTTTTGATTTCCATCTTCAAAATCAAAGTACATTGTTTTATCTAACGAACTCATTGCAAGCACCTCCGCATGCATAACAACTCCTGTCCTCATTCTACTAGAGAAAAAAGATTGTCACAATCAAAACACGGTCTTGTAATCATTCCGTAACACAATTGTCAAATCCGCTCTTAAATTTGCTTAATTTCCGCTTATAAAACCAAGTCTTAAATAAGGTGCCACAAATTGCAGGCAGACTGCAGTCCTAGGTGAAAATTATGCGAGGAACCAGTTCAAAAGCTCAGTTTTGACCCAATCCCTCGCATAATTTATTTTAACATTTTCAACAAAATTTAATTGCGATCCACTTTAATGATCACTCCAATTAATCCAATTGCTGCATCCAAGTAACAGCAGCCGCAAGTGCAGCGGTAATTCCTTCAGGATTTTTACCACCAGCTTGAGCCAAATCTGGGCGGCCGCCACCACCACCGCCAACTTTAGGCGCAATTGCTTTAATCAACGCGCCAGCTTTAAGTCCAGCTTTCAGAGCCTGCGGTGAAACACCCACAATTAAATTAACTTTATCTTTTGAAACAGCTGTCGCAAGTACCAAAACATCTGATGCTGCTTTCGCCTTCCATTGATCGGCTAATTGACGTAACTGATCCATTCCCGCAACCTTGACCTGAGCTTTAATGAGCGTCCATTTGCCGATTTTTTCATTTTGCGCAAAAATAGCGGCCGCTTGTTGACTAGCAACCTTAGCTTCTAACGTCGAAACCTTTTGCTCAAGCTGCTTGATCTCTTGCTGCAACAATCCCACTCGATGCGGAACTTCTTTTAGTTGTGCAACCTTGAGCCCAGCTGCTGTTTCTTGCAAAAGCTGTGAATGTCCTTCCAAATACTCATAAGCCTCTTTGGAAGTGACTGCTTCAATGCGGCGAACACCAGCACCGACACCGGATTCGGAAACAATTTTAAAGAGCCCTAGATCACCTGTCTGATCAACATGGTTGCCTCCACAAAACTCGGTTGAATAATTACCGATTTTGACAACGCGCACACGCTCACCATATTTTTCTGTGAAAAGTGCAATTGCACCTAATTTTTTAGCTTCTTCAAGGGTTGTCTCAATCGTTTCAACTTTGAGGTTCTGCCAAATCTGTGCATTAACGATTTGTTCAACTTTTGCCAAGTCTGCAGCTGTCACCGAGCCTAAGTTTGTAAAATCAAACCGCAGATAAGTCGGTTCAACTAAAGAACCTGCCTGATGGGTATGACTTCCTAGAACATCACGTAAAGCTTGATCCAGTAGATGAGTTGCAGTATGGTTTTTACGGACCTTGTCATGAAATTCCCGTTCAACTGCCAGTGTATAAGTTTGATCAACCTTCAAGGGTTGCAAAACTTCAACGGTATGCATATTCTGTCCCTTAGGAGCATGCTGCACATCTATCACGCGGGCAACAACTTCTCCTTGGGCACTTTTAATCACACCACGATCGGCTACTTGGCCCCCCATCTCAGCATAGAACGGAGTTTTATCAAAGATCAGCAAAGCTGTTCCAGCTTGAACCTCATTTACTAAGTGTTCATCACAAATAATTTCTTTCAGCACACTCTGAGTTGTCAAAGTTTGATAACCAACGTATTCACTCGGAGTTGTGATGTCTGTCAGCAAACCGCTTTGCACGCCCATTGATTTAGCATTGCCACGTGCTTTTCGTGCCCGTTCTTTTTGCTTTTGCATCTCTGCATCAAATTCGTTTTCAGCGACTGTTAAGCCTTGCTCCAGTGCATATTCCTTGGTTAACTCAACGGGGAATCCATAGGTATCATAGAGCTTAAACGCAACTTTCCCTGAAATTTCTTGCAGTTGTTCCTGCTTAGCATCAGCAATCATCTCATTTAACAATTGCAAACCGTCTTTGAGCGTCTCATTAAAGCGGTCTTCTTCCATCTTAACAACTTTTGCAATATAATCGGCTTGCTGTAAGACTTCAGGGTAATACGATTCCATAATTTTCCCCACAAGTGGGACTAAACGATACAGAAAAGCTTGCTCTATCCCTAGCTTTTGTCCATGCATTACTGCTCTGCGAATTAAACGCCGAATAACGTAGCCACGTCCTTCATTGGAAGGCAACGCACCATCACCAATCGCAAAGGTGACCGCCCGAATATGATCAGCAGTTACTTTAAAGGAAACATCCGTTGCCGCACTGTCGCCGTACTTAGCTTGACCACTGATTTTAGCAGTTTCATTAATTAATGGCAAGAAAAGATCTGTTTCAAAATTAGTGCGTGCATTTTGAAAAACAGAAACGACACGCTCCAAGCCCATCCCCGTATCAATGTTTTTATGTGGTAAAGGTGCATAAGTGCCATCTGGCTTATGGTTAAATTCCGAAAACACAATGTTCCAAATTTCAAGGTAACGTTCATTTTCACCGCCTGGATAACTTTCAGGATCATCCTCTGGCAGATTATTAAACTCTTGTCCACGATCATAAAAGATCTCAGAATCTGGTCCGCTTGGGCCTTCACCAATATCCCAGAAGTTATCGTCAACTTCATAAATATGATCCTGAGGTACCTGCGCCACTTCATGCCAAATGCGTTTTGCTTCTGTATCTTTGGGATAAACTGTTACATAAAGACGCGTTGGGTCCATCGCAAACCATTGAGGACTGGTCAGCAATTCCCATGCCCATGTGATTGCTTCTTCTTTGAAATAATCTCCGACTGAAAAGTTACCCAACATCTCAAAAAGTGTGTGATGGCGCGCAGTATGTCCGACATTCTCAATATCATTGGTTCTAATACTCTTTTGAGAACTTGTAATTCTAGGATTTTTTGGAACGACAGACCCATCAAAGAATTTCTTCATTGTCGCGACCCCAGAATTAATCCAAAGCAAAGTTGGATCATCATGTGGAACTAATGAGGCACTGGGCATGACCGTGTGTCCCTTACTCTTAAAAAAGTCTAAGTACATTTTTCTAATCTGAGCACTGCTTAGTTTTTCCATCGTAATTCCCTTCTTCTCCTCAGGCAACAAAAACACCGTTGCTAGTAAGGACGCTGAACGCGCGGTACCACCTTACTTGCAACGATGTTGTCGTTTACCTCTTTAATCTCAATAACGCTGAGTCACGTTTTTATAAAACAACAGGGAGCATCTCAAACTCCAAAATAAGTTCTTTCACCAACCGAACTTTCTCTTTTTATTCTGTGAGTCAAGATATATCCTATCTTTTAAATTCCTCTAAGATTATAGTCAAACTTTCAGTAAATGTCAATCGCACTACTTAGATCCACGCCGTTGTGCACGCTTTTCCTGTCTCTTTGCAATCTTACGCTCTTGTTGTTCCTTTGTTTTAATTGCACGTTTGATCTTATTGCGATAGCCCGGTTTCCTTTTTTTACGTTCTTTCTTGACTAAGCCAACTAGTCCCACATCCAGACGATCTTTCTTCAATCTTCTTTTCTGTCGTCGGTCACGATCATACGAATCAACCAATTCATCATTTTTTAGAGCCTTAGGTTTAAATTTCACACCCAACTGTTCAAGTTCTGTAATCTGGCGATCATCGTTTGGCTCATACAAAGTTATCGCAATGCCTTTCATCCCATTCCGGCCAGTTCGTCCGACACGGTGAATAAAGAATTCGGGATCTTCTGGCAGCTGATCATTAATGACATGTGAGATCCCTTCAATATCAATTCCCCGCGCAGCTAAATCAGTTGCCACCACAAATTGATACTCAAGATTCTGAACTTCGCGCATAATTCGTTTACGTTGACGTGGCAATATTCCACCATGGATCTTAGCAACCTTCAGCCCCTGAGAACGCAGATAATCAGTTAATTCATCAGCACGTGTTTTTGTATTTGTAAAAATCATTGCCAAATATGGCTGTCCCAACGTTAAAAGCTTTAGAATTAAGCCGTTGCGATCTTTTCCTTTGGTCGATAGTAACCAATTGTCAATTGTCGGACTGATCACCGTTTGACTCTTAATTTCTTCGATCACTGGTGCTTGCATGTATTTTCTTAAAAAAGGTTTCAATTTTTCTGGAATTGTCGCTGAAAAGACGAGCATCTGCAAGTCCTGTGGCAAAGCCGATGCAATTGCATCAACCTCTTTTAAAAATCCAAGATCCAAAGTCATATCAGCTTCATCAACGACTAGCGCATGCGCTTTATGAATATCCAGTGCTTGTTCATTCATTAAATCCAGCACTCGCCCTGGTGTCCCAATTACAATTTGCGGTTGTCTGTGTTGGAGTTTTTCAATTTGGCGTTTTTTATCAGTTCCACCAATATAATGCGCCAAACTAAGAGGTTCAGGACTCTGCTCTGTGATTTGACGAGCTGCATCATAGATCTGATAAGCCAGCTCTCGACTAGGTGTTGTAATTACAACCTGAACTTCGTGCAGCTGTGGATTGACTTCATTCAAAAGCGGGAGCAAAAAAGTATGTGTTTTACCACTACCTGTTTGGGATTGCCCCACCACACTCCTGCCTTCCATAATAACCGGAATCAATTTTTCTTGCACTTCTGTAGGTTGCTTAAAATTAATTTTTTTCAAGGCTTCATTAATAAATGGTTTGAAGCCGAATTTTTGAAACGTTTCAGTCATTTTTTTCTCCTGTATAAGCAGTTGCAATTGCATCCAGCTTCTTAATATACGCGGGAATCCCTTTTTCATCCTGCATAAAGGCCCCACTAGCAAGCGGATGTCCGCCGCCGCCATACTCTTTGGCTAATTCATTGATGACCGGTCCCTTTGAACGAATTCGCAAGCGGAAGGTCCCATCCTTTTGCTGAACAAAAATTGTCCAACATTTTACACCAATTACCTTACCAATTAAAGGAACAATTGGGGCAGTACTTGCATCCTTCAACTCAAATTTATGCATGAGTTCATTGCTTAAAACAATATAAGCCGCGCCGTTTTCAGTCAACTGCAGATTTTCATACACGTACGCTGCCAAACGGGCAACTGGAAGTGCGATACTGTCTAAGCGTCGATTGATGTGAGCAACATCAAAATGATGTTCAGTCAGTTGTGCCGCAACTCTGAAAGTATGCGGAGTAGTCGCATCATACATAAAACGGCCTGTATCTCCAACAATTCCAGCATAAAGCATCCGAGCAGCCTCATCCGGCAAAGTGAGTTGTTCAACTCCATTTACTAAATCCACAATCATCTCAGAGCAACTGGAAGCATGGTCATTTACCCAACAAATTTCACCATAAGGATCCTCATTAGGATGATGATCAATCTTAATCAGATATTTTCCGTTCAAATAACGTTGATCGTCCACGCGAGGTTGATTTGCAGTATCAGTAACAATTACAAGTGCATCCTTATAAACTTCATCTGCAATTTTTTCAGGCTCTGCAATCCAAGCCAATCCATGCACATTTTCTCCCACTTGGTAAACCTTTTTTTGCGGGAAATTCGCACGTAGAATCGTTGCCAATCCACATTGTGAACCATATGCGTCCGGATCAGGTCGTTGGTGACGGTGAATAATGATTGTCTCAAATTCCTGAATCTTTGCAAATATATCTTCCTGTATCGACATTCTAAATCTCCTTAAAGTTCGAACGTTTGTCCAATTTTGACGTTTAGTCCCACATTCTCAGCAAGTCCTTGAATAAATTTTTGCGGGTCCTGCTTAATTTGGGGAAAAGTATTGTAGTGGATCGGTAAAACACGCCGCGCCTTTACAAATGAAGCAGCTAATTGGGCGTCTGCAATCCCCATCGTGAAGTAATCACCGATCGGTAAAAACGCCAGATCAACCCCTTGACCTTGATTTATAAGCTGCATGTCGGAAAACAATGCTGTATCGCCGGCATCATAAAGAACCTTACCTTCAATGTGCAGTTCAAAACCGGCTGCATTCCCTAAAGAAAGCGTTCCTGTGCTGGTTTGTGCCAATGTGGCTGTATGCCATGCCGGCACAAGTTTGAAGGCCAGGCCTGCTTCTTTGAAAGAGCCGCCAAAATTGATTCCAGCTGTAGGTACTCCTTGTTGCGCAAAGTACTTCGCAAGTTCAACGATTGCAATCACCTTTGCACCACTTTGTCTGGCAATCTCAAGCGTATCGCCAACATGATCATGATGTGCATGTGTCAACAAGATGTAATCAGGATGACAGTCGGTGATTTTTAAATCAGTCAGCGGGTTATCTTTAATAAAAGGATCAATTAGGATATTTTTCCCAGAATTTGTAATGATTTCAATAACGGAATGACCGTGCCAAGTTATTTTCATTTTTCCACCCCATTTTCATTTCAACTCTAAGTATACCGATAAAAGGTCTGAATTACAAAGCGCCTAGCTCCCCCATAACGGCAACTCAATATTTTCGTACTGAAGCGCAGTTAAATTGGTCATTGTAAGTCCTAAAAGACGAACATCAATCTCATCACCTTGCAATTCATCGAAAAGCTGTTGTCCATAAAAGGTAAGTGTCTTGCTGTCATTTTTAAAGAAAGAATCCGCCGTCATTCTTTTAGTGATGGTTTTAAAATCACTGGTGCGCAACTTCAATACCAATGACTTACCATGCAGTTGCCGCTTATTAAGCCCTTGTTCCAGTTTGATACTCAAAAAAGAGAGTACCTCCTCGACTTCTTGGCTGCTTTTCAACGGCTGCGCAAAGGTGCGCTCGTTTCCAAGCGACTTGCGTTCACGCTGCCACTCCACGGGACGCTCATCGATGCCACGAGCCCGCCTGTAAAAAACCGCACCCATTTTTCCAAAATGTGCAATTAGATCTCTTTCATTTTGACGTAAAAGGTCTGCTCCTGTATAAATCTTTAATGAGTGCATTTTAAGAGCCGTCTTTTTGCCTACCCCACGGAATTTTTCAATCGGCAACGGCGCTAAAAAGGCAGCCACATCTTCTTGCCGGACTAAAGTAACCCCTACTGGTTTATGAAAATCAGAGGCCATCTTTGCCAGGAATTTATTATAAGAAATCCCTGTTGAACAGGTTAAATGTGTCTTGTCAAAAATCTCTTGTTGCAACCTTTTTGCAAGTAACAGCGCTGAAAAACTCTCTTTTTTATTGTGCGTCACATCCAAGTAAGCTTCATCAAAAGCAATCGGTTCGATTTTATCAGTATATTCATGAAAAATCGCATGAATTTGAGCAGAAACCCGGCGATACTTTTCAAAGTTAGGCCGTACAAAGACCGCTGTTGGACAAAGTTGCAGTGCTTTTTGGGCACTCATTGCCGAGTGAACTCCAAAACTGCGCGCTTTATAGTTTGCAGTTGCCACGACTCCTTTGCCGCCATTATGGCGTGGATCTTTTGCAATCACGAGCGGTCGTGTACGCCAATTAGGATGATCACGCATCTCAATTGAGGCGTAAAACGCATCCATATCCACATGAATTATTTTGCGCGCTTTCTTCACACCGCTGCTCCTCTCACTTTTTCTGAACACTTGTTCGCTTTATAATATAACATAATTAAGCAGAACTCTCCAGTCAAAAAAGAGTGTGACAACTAGTGTTCAGACTTTGTGAGCTAGGTATTAGCTCACGTAACAGCCAGGCTTTGGCTGTAAGTTAGCAAGAGCGAGCTCAATCCCGCAAAAAAGCAGCGACTCCTCCAAGATGGTATAGAGTCCCTGCTAGTGTGTGTTTCTCATCAGAAAATATTTTTAAAAAGCATATTTCAACCACTTAGTTTAGTGTTCCTGACCAGTATAAAACCATTTATGTCCATCACGTGCTAATAACTTGTCGGCTGCTACCGGTCCCATTGAACCACATGGATACTCTTCCAGCGCATAATCATGCTGATCCCAAGCAGTTCGAATCGCGTCAACAAATTTCCAAGAGTATGCCACCTCTTCCCAATGAGTAAAGTTAGTTGCATCCCCTGCAAGTGCATCTGCAAAAAGCTTTTCATAAGCCTCAGGAAAAACCTGTTTTCCATTGGAAGTTGGGAAAAAGTCAAGATGGCTCTTTTTAAGTGTAAATCCTTGTCCCACCTGTTTAACATTAATCTGCAAAAAAATTTTTCCCTCAGGTTCAATATTAATTGTTAACACATTTTGTCCTAACGGTTGCGGTGCAAAAATGTTTGTCGGCATCGTTTTGAATGCAATGTCGATTCGTGATCTTTTTTGGCTAAGTCGTTTACCGGTTCTAACATATATTGGAACACCTGAAAAGTTTTCATTATCTACAAATAATTTTCCAGCAACAAAAGTCTCGGTTGCAGAGTCACTTGCGATTTTTTCCTCTTCCCGATATCCCCGCTGCCCATTAGCTGCAGTATATTGTGCGCGAATAAAATTTGCTTGCACTTGCGCAGGTGTATATTTCTTCAGTGATTTTAATGCATAAATCTTCTCGCGCCGAATGTCCTCTTCAGAATAAGAAGCTGGCATGTTCATCGTCAGCAAAGCGACAATCTGTAAAATATGATTTTGCACCATATCGCGCAAAGCTCCCGCCGTTTCGTAATAACCAGCACGTTCTTCAACGCCAAGTGCCTCACTAAGTGTAATCTGAATATTGTCAATGTAGCGATTATTCCAAAGTGCACGGAAAAGATTATTCCCAAAACGAACAGCCAGAATGTTTTGGACCATCTCTTTGCCCAAATAGTGGTCAATTCTGAAGACATCCTTTTCAGGAAAATAACGTCCGATCGCATCATTAAGTTCTGTTGCACTCGCAAAGTCTCGTCCAAACGGTTTTTCAACAATAACTCGATTATAGCCCTCTGTTGTCACAATCTTTTGCGATTTGAGGTGCTCTGCAATTGTGCCAAAGAAACGCGGAGACATTGCTAAATAGAACATGCGATTGCCACCAATTTCATATTTTCGATCCAACTTATCAGCTAAATTTCGCAAAGTAATGTAATGCTCAGTATCGTTCACATTATGTGATTGATAATAAAAATGACTTGCAAATTGCGTAGCATCTTCCGCAAGAGCATCTTCACTGTTGATCGCATCAGTTACAACCTTTTGAAAGTACTCATCAGTCCAAGGACGCCGTGCAGTCCCAATCACTGCAAAGTTTTCATTCAAAAAACCTTTGCGATATAAATTAAATAGTGAGGGATACAGTTTTCGTTTTGCAAGGTCCCCTGTTCCTCCAAAAATAATAAAGAGCGCTCTTTGTTCTGTTCCCATAATAGTTAGCACCACTTTCGTTTAGACTCATATTTCCAACAATAAGTGTACTTGCAAAGCTGACTTTAAACAAGTGTTCTGCCACTTTTTTTAAAGTTATACGTAAAGGGTTGTGCCCATCCTAACCGCTGGCACAACCCCTTTTGCATTCAATACTACAACAATTATCTTGATAATTTCTCTTCACTTACAGAAAATAATAATAATAACTAGTAGACTAACGTTGTTTAAATTAAATGTACACCCTTATCAACATAGATCGTATCGCCCACAACCCCGGTCGAAAGATCGCTGACTAAGAAGGCTGCTGCGCCACCGATTTCTTTAGTTGTCACAGACTTCCCATCAACTGTCCGTTCTTCAGAAATCCGTAATAAATCGCCATGGTCCTTCACACCAGTAACAGCCAATGTTTTAACTGCACCAGCAGAAATTGCATTAACACGCACTCCATATTTTGCCATATCACGCGCTAAATAACGTACATTAGCTTCCAAGGCAGCCTTAGCAACCCCCATGACGTTATAATTTGGAATCGCCCGTTCTGAACCGAAGTAAGTTAATGTGACGATACTTGCTGGGTTATTTAGCAACTTAACCGCATATTTAGAGACTGCGATCAGCGAATAAGCTGAAATATCTTGGGCAAGCGCATATCCGGCACGACTGGAATTCATAATATCGCCAGCAAGTTCGTCCTTATTGGCAAATGCGATTGCATGCACAATTCCATCAATTTTGCCAAATTTATCAAGGATGGTGTCGAAAGCTTGCGCAATGCTTTCGTCTTTAGCAACATCACATTCCACCAGTCTTTCTTCGTCAGAAACCAAACGCAAAAGGCTCTTCTTCAGTCGCTCGTTCTGATATGTAAATATCAATTCGGCACCGTTATCAAGCATCGCTTGGGCACATCCCCACGCAATACTTCTTTTATTTGCAGCCCCCATAATTAATATTTTTTTGCCACTTAATAATTTTTCCACCTTTTTGACCTCCATTAGAATTTAAAAACGTTGAAAACGCTGCTGCCTTTTCTCAACTAGTGCACTTGCAGATAACTTTTGGTACTTTTCAAGCTCTTGTTGCAAAACCTTCTTTACTGCTCTAAACAAGCGCTTATGCGAACGCGATTCAGGAATAATACCGTCAATCACCTTTTGCTGCAACAATTTTTCAGGTGTTAACTGCATTACTTCTGCAGCTTCGTCCGCACGTGAACTGTCCTTCCAAAGAATTGCTGCAAATCCCTCTGGAGAAAGGACTGAATACATGCTATTCTCAAACATCCAGACAGAATCACCACATGCGAGGGCTAAAGCACCCCCACTGCCACCTTCACCATAAATAACTGCAATGACCGGAACCTTAACACTGCTAATTTCTAGTAAATTACGTGCGATTGCTTCACCTTGACCATTTTCTTCTGCAGATTGGCCTGGATATGCACCCGCAGTGTTAATGAAAGTTACCACCGGACGTTTAAATTTTTCTGCTTGTTTGATTAAGCGCAATGACTTACGATATCCAGCAGGTTCAGGGCAACCAAAATGAGTCCGCAACCGTTCCTGTGCACTTTTACCCTTATTGGTAAGTATTACCGTGACAGGTTTGCCTTCGAAATGAGCGACGCCACCTATAATTGCGGCATCATCAGCAGATAAACGATCACCATGCAATTCTAAGAAGTCATCAAAAACACCTGCAAGCAGCTCTTGTGCGGAAACTTTTTCTTCTCCACGAGCATTCGCAACGATTTGTGCGGCTGTTTTTTTCTTTTCCAGAAAACTAGCCATTTACACCATTCCCTTCATTGTGAAGCTTTAACAACCATGCAAGTTTTTCTTTCATTTCTTTGCGTGGAATAATCGCATCAATAAACCCGTGATCTAAAACTGTTTCTGCATCTTGTAATTCATTTGGAACCTTCTGATGTGTTGTCTGTTCAATCACGCGTTTACCAGCAAAGCCAACCAAAGCACGTGGTTCCGCAAGAATCAGATCACCTTGCATTGCAAAACTGGCAGTTACTCCGCCAGTTGTTGGATCTGTCAGGACCGTAATATATAACAGCCCTGCTTGCGAATGTTCCTGCACAGCCTGCGAAATTTTGGCCATCTGCATCAGCGAAAAAATTCCTTCCTGCATCCGTGCCCCACCAGAAGCTGTAAAGATTACAACTGGAAGATTCTTGCGTGTCGCACGTTTAAACAGACGCGTAATCTTTTCACCCGTGACGGTTCCCATTGACCCCATTATAAAATCTGGGTCCATAATTCCAAGGGCAAAGGTTTGCTCTGCAATTTGTGCAGTCCCTGTTAGTACAGAATCATTTAATCCTGTGTTTTGACGTGCTTTATCCAGTTTTTGCGCATAATTTGGAAACTTAAGCGGATCACTGGTTTTCAACTCTGCATCTTCTTCATCAAACTTATCAACTAACCATGCCAAACGCTCACGCGCTGTGATCCGAAACCCATATTCACAATTTGGACAAACTTGGTAAAGTCCCAAATCTTTGTGGTAGAAGGATTGATGACATTTAGGACATGCTAACCAGATTCCTGAAGGAACCCTTTCATTAGCCTTTTTATCAGCTTTAATATGCTTATGACCTAATGTCTTCAGTTCATTAAATAATTGCATGCACTAATCCTCCTTCTTCCACTTCGGTAAGAAGCTCTTCTCCAAATAATCTGTCGTAAAGGTTTCTTTGATAAACTTATCATCCTGCAGTAATGCCAGATGAAAAGACTGATTCGTTTTAATGCCGTTAATAATCATCTCGTTCAAAAGACGTTTGATCTTTTCAACTGCTTCCGTGCGGTCATTTCCAAGCGCAATCACCTTGGCAATCATCGAATCATAAAAAGGTGAAATCGTAACTCCTGCATAAAGTGCAGAATCAATCCGCATGCCTAGATTTCCAACTGGAAAATATAAGTATTTTACTTTTCCCACAGAAGGCGCAAAATTGTTTGCGGGGTCTTCTGCATTAATCCGGCATTCAATCGCATGCCCATGGCATTCAATCTCAGCTTGTTTAAAGGGAAGCTCTTCACCAGCTGCAACCTTCACTTGAGCTTTAACTAAATCAATTCCAGTCACCATCTCGGTAACGGTGTGTTCAACTTGGATTCGCGTGTTCATTTCCATAAAATAGAAATGATGCTCTTCGTCCATCAAAAATTCTAAAGTACCCGTGTTGACATAATTAATTGCATTGGCAGCTTTAACTGCAATTTCACCTAGAAATTGACGCTGCTTTTCATCAATCAATTCACACGGACTCTCTTCAATCACTTTTTGCTTACTGCGTTGCAGCGAACAGTCACGCTCAGGAAAATAAACCGCATTTCCTTGATGATCACGAAAAATCTGAACCTCGATATGCTTCACATTTTCCATGATTTTTTCCACATACATGCGTGAATCACCAAATGAAACTTGAGCTTCTTGTTGTGCTTCTGCAAACGCCTTGCGCAGCTGTGTTTCATCGTCAACACGCCGAATTCCCTTGCCGCCGCCACCAGCAGCAGCCTTTAAAAGGATCGGATAACCAACTTTTTCACCGATTTTTTCTGCAGCATCAGCGTCAGACACAAAGCCATCGCTCCCTGGAATTACTGGCACTCCACTCACGCGCATCTGCTCCCGTGCATTAGCTTTGTTTCCCATCAAATCAATTGTTTCAGATCTGGGACCAATAAAAGTTATGCCACAAGCTTCACACATTTCAACAAACCGACTATTTTCAGACAAAAAACCAAAGCCTGGATGAATTGCCTCAGCTCCCGTTCCAACCGCGGCACTCAAAATATTTTTCATATTAAGATACGAATCCTGCGGTCTTGCTTTTCCCACACAGACCGCTTCATCGGCCAATTGAACATGCAGGCTCTCACGGTCAACGTCGGAATAAACCGCAACGGATTTGATCCCCAACTCTTTTAAGGACCGAATAATACGAACTGCAATTTCGCCACGGTTTGCAACCAAGACTTTCTTAAACATCAAATCACCCTACCTTAACCAATCATGAAGGTCAGTTCAACTGAGCAGACTTTTTGTCCATCTACTGTAGCAAGGCCTCGGCCTAGACCAACATTGTTCCTGATCTTTTCTAACTCAACTTTTAAAATCATTGTATCTCCTGGGCGAACAACTTTTCTGAACTTGGCATTCTTAATGCCTCCAAAGTAAGCTGTCTTTCCCTTAAATTCAGGTAGCGACAATAAAGCAACCGCTCCGGTTTGTGCCAGGGCCTCAATAATTAAAACACCTGGAAGAACCGGATTGTTAGGAAAATGACCATTGAAGACTTCCTCATGCGCTGTCACATTCCGTCTAGCAACTGCTGATTCACCAGGAACCAAGTCATCAACACGATCAATCAAGAGCATCGGATAACGGTGCGGAATGATTTTTTTAATCTCAGTTATATCTAACTTCATCTTAATCCTCCTCAACACGGAACAAAGGTTGATCAAACTCTACCAATTCCTCGTTGTTAACCAACACTTCTTTAATAACTCCATCAACATCACTCTTGATCTCTGTCATCATCTTCATGGCTTCAATAATGCAGACAACATCACCTTTGTGTACATGCGTACCCACTTCAACATATGCCGGTTCTGTTGGTTTAGGCTGCAAATAGACGCTTCCTACCATTGGTGACTTGATTGTTGTCCCCTCTGTTTTCGGCTGTGAAGTCTGCGCATCCTCTTGTTCGCTGACAGTACTGCCGCTCTCATTGCTAGAACCTTGGGGTTGCCCAGCTGTACCTTTGAATTGTTGCAGCAGTTCGGCGGTGATTTCGTTTTTACTCAATCGCAGATGAAACCCATCAGTTTCAATCTCCATTTCCCGTGTAGGGGAAGCGTTAAACTCTGAGATCAATTTTTGTATTTCAGTAAGGTCCATGTTTCTATTCACTCCATTTTCTAAATGCTAAAACAGCGTTATGACCACCAAAACCTAATGAATTACTGATTGCATATTCAAGGTCTGGAGCTGGTTCAGCATTTTCTGTGACCACATTTACGTGGCACTCAGGATCTTGCTTCTTTAATCCGACATTGGCAGGCAATTCACCCTTTTCAAGGGCCGCAATTGTAATCACAGCTTCAATTGCACCTGCAGCCCCTAGCAAATGTCCTGTCATACTCTTTGTACTGCTAACCTTCACTTGGCTATCCTCGCCAAAGACACGATTAATTGCAATTGATTCACCTGTATCATTTGCATGAGTAGCAGTTCCGTGAGCATTAATATACCCAATCTGTTCAGGTGTGACGTCAGCTTCAGCAATTGCTTGTTGCATTGCACGAGCAGCACCTTCACCTGTAGGGTCTGGTGATGTCATATGGAAAGCATCACAAGTACTCCCGTAACCGACAATCTCGCCATAGATTTTTGCTCCACGTTTTTGCGCATGTTCAAGTTCTTCTAAAACCAAGGTGGCAGCACCTTCGCCCATTACAAATCCAGAACGATCAACATCGAATGGTAATGAGGCACGTGCTGGGTCGGTTTCTTTGGATAAAGCTGTCAAAGCAGCAAAGCCCGCAATGCCAATCTCATTTACAGAAGCCTCTGCACCGCCAGTCAGCATCACTTGCGCCCGGCCTTCACGAATCTGACGAAAAGCTTCGCCGATTGCATTTGTACCAGAAGAACATGCAGTTACGATTGCAGTACAGATTCCTTTGGCTTTGAACCGCAATGCGATATTACCGGCTGCCATGTTAGCAATTGAAGTTGGGACAAACATCGGTGAAACCCGTTGTGGCCCCTTGTCCTTCATTTTGATAACTTGTTCCTGAATTGTTGTTAAACCACCAATTCCAGAACCGTAAATGACACCCATATCGTAAGAGTCAGTGTTTGTTTCATCAATTCCGGCCTGTTCAACAGCTGCAATTGCACTATCTACAGCATACTGTGAAAAAAGATCCATTCTTTTAGCTGCTTTTTTCCCAACACGCAATTTTGGATCAAAATCTTTTACTTCACCAGCAACTGTGATCCCAGTCTCGGATGCATCAAATTTACTAATAGTGTCAAATCCAATTTTCCCGGAAAAAATGTTTTTTAGGAAAGTTGCAACGTCATTACCAACTGGTGTAACGGCACCCATTCCCGTAACTACAACTCTATTCATCGCTAATACCTCCTAGATTGTCATCCCACCATCAACAGTGATTACTTGACCTGTAACATAATCATTTTGTGCCAAGAAAACTGCAGCCTGTGCAACTTCAGCAGCTTCGCCAAAACGGCCTAATGGAATGTCTTGCAAAACCTTTTCTTTGACCTTTTCATCCAATACAGCAGTCATTTGACTCTTAATCATTCCAGGGGCAATTGCATTGCATCTTACGTTCCGCAAGGCACCTTCACGCGCAATTGTCTTGGTTAATCCGATCAAACCTGCTTTACTGGCAGCATAGTTTGCCTGACCAATATTACCGTGCAGCCCAACCACACTGGCCATATTTAAGATGACGCCACTTCTTTTTTTATACATTTTTTTCAAAATCTTTTGTGATAAATTGAAAGCCCCAATCAAATTAGTTTCGAGAACACGACGAAAATCGTCTTCTTTCATTCCAATCATCAATTTGTCATCCGTAATTCCAGCGTTGTTAACTAATACGTCAAGTTTTTCATTATCTTGGAAAATTTCTTTTTGCATCCGAACAACATCTTCACTTTGAGAAACATCGCCCAAGACAACACTGCACTCCGCGCCTAATCCTTTGATCTGTGCAATGAGTTCAGCTGGAACTTGCTTACGGGCATTCAGAATGACCTTGCTTCCTTCACGCGCAAAAGCAAGTGCGATCTGTGCACCGATCCCTCGTGAACTTCCAGTTATAAAAACTGTTTTTCCCTTTAATTCCATGTGTTTAACCTCGGTTTGCGTCTTTAAATTTTTGATAACTCTCTAGACTATCAATGTGATAGCAATTCAAATTACGATCAATCTGTTTGGCAAATTTGCAAAGTGTTTTTCCTGGTCCAAGCTCGACGACAGTCTCGACTCCGCTGTGCTTAACCATGAATTGCAGACAATCGCCAAAGTGCGTTGGTGAAATAACTTGCTGTGCTAAAATTTGTTTCAAAGTTTTTTTCTCAAATGGTTGCACAGTTGTGTTACTGATCACTGGAACACTTGTTTCCTGAACCGCAACATCAGCGAGCCTTCTTTCCATCAAAAAGCTAGTCTTTTGAAAAAGCGGGGTATGGAACGCCCCGCTGACTTTTAATGGAATGACCCTTTTAATTTTATTTTCTTCAAAAAGTGACAGGGCACGCTCAACCGCAGCTGCATGACCACCAATCACGAGCTGTTTAGGTGTATTGTAATTAGCAACGCTAACAACTTCATCAGCGTGACTTGCTTCATCGCATAACTTCGCCACTAAAACTGGATCAGCTTTAATCACCGCTGCCATCTCACCTTTAGTCTCATCAGCGTCATTTTGCATAAAACGAGCGCGATCTTTTAAAACTGCAATTCCATCCTCAGGTGAGAATGCTTTTGCAGCAATTAAAGCGGCGTACTCTCCCAAACTAAGTCCAAGCATTCCAGCAACATCAAGCATTGGAAAATCTCTCGTTAACATTCGATTAATTCCTAAACTCATTGCAACAATTGCGGGCTGCACATACTCAGTCTGAGAAAGCTGTCCTGCTTCATTCTGATAAATCTTTAGCAAGTCGAGGTCCAAAACTTCACTAAAATGATCAATCGTTGTGCGATATTCCTGATCATGCTGGTAAAGATCCAAGCCCATAGAACTGAACTGAGCGCCTTGACCGCTAAATAAAAAGCCAATCTTCATAATTAAAAGTCCCCATTAACTATTTAGCATCGATTTCCTTTTTAACATAATCGACAACGTCTTTGATAGTTTTAACATTTTCGTCAGCTTCCAACTTGATATCTAAGTCATCTTCCAATTCGTTCATGATTTCAAAAACATCAAGGCTGTCGGCTTCAAGATCGTTCTTAATGTCAGATTCCATCTTAACGTCAGCTGCATCTACATCCAATTGTTCAACTACGATACCTTTTACTTTTTCGAAAATTTCTTGTTCTGTCATGTTAAAAAACACTCCTCAATAATTTTTTTGTATTTTAATATTTTATAACTTGAGTTCCAACTGTCAAGCCCCCACCAAAACCGCTCAAAGCAATTTTAACACCACGCTTGATTTTTCCTTGTGTAACCAATTCATCTAATAACAATGGCACACTGGCAGCAGAAGTATTACCATATTCCGCAATATTCAATGGAAACTTAGTCAGCGGCTGAGCTAGTTTTTTTGCAATTTGCGTGACAATTCGCGAATTTGCCTGGTGCAACACAAAGTAATCAATGTCATCCAAAGTAAGTGCCGCTTTGCTGACTGCTTCCTCAATCGATTCAGGAACTCGATGGGTGGCAAACGTATAGACATCTCTTCCGGACATGGAAAATGCCCTGATATAATGCTCCTTCAGATTAGGAAAGGTACTGATTGCCTCAGTTTTACCGGCTTCCAGTTTGTCTCCAAATTCTCCGAAAGTATGCAAGCTTGCACCTAGAAAATCCGAGTCACCAGAGGTCTTGCTTTCGAGCAATGCCCCAGCTGCTCCATCACCGAAAAGTACTGCACTCGTGCGATCACTCCAGTCGATCACCTTCGAAAGAACTTCTCCACCAATCAGCATGACACGTTTCGTACTTCCTTGTTGTAAAAACTTTTCCGCAACTTTTAACCCATAAATAAAACCCGAGCAAGCAGCACTAATGTCAAACGCCAGTGCATTTTTGGCCTGCAGTTTCCCCTGTACAAGTGCTGCAGTAGCAGGGGTATAGCTGTCTGGAGACATTGTTGCAACTAACAAAAGATCGAGTGATTCTGGTGCCCACCCACTTTTTTCAAGCAGCTCTTGCGCAACATGCAGACACAAATCTGAAGTATTTTCTCCCAGACTAATGTGACGCTGTTTAATTCCAGTTCTAGTGCTAATCCACTCGTCTGAGGTTTCCATTATTTGGCTAAGTTCGTCGTTAGTGACAATTTTTTGCGGTACGTAACTTGCAGTTTCAACAATTTTTATCTTTTTCAAGTTCTATGTGCTCCTTGATCCTAAGAATGTTCGCGCAGGAAATTTTCTAAATTCCGAAGTGCCTTTTCAATCGTCTTAATTTCCTGAGGCTCAACATCCTTCAAAAAACTCTTGATCATCATCCTATGAAAAGCATCATGCGCCCGATACATCAACCTGCCCTTTTTTGTCAGGCACAACCGAATCACACGGCGGTCGTCACTGCTTCTAATTCTGCGAACATACTTTTTTTTAACTAAACGATCGATTGTTGACGTTAACGTTCCTGGTGTCAGGTGCAATTCACGCGCAACATGGGAAGCTGTTTTATTTTCATACATTGTAATTGCGTTGATGGCGTGCATATCCTTAATTGAAAGATCCTTGAACTTGCTTTTACGCAGTTCATTTTCCTCAATCCAAAGGATGTCACTATAAATCCTTACCAGAGAGTCATTGATTGTTTTTACTCTTTCTTTCATCTGTGTAATATGCTCATCCTTTTTTATGGTGCAATGTGAATTCATCAATTATCAAAATACTTGAGCAAAAAAAAACAATCTCAATTTAAAATTTAGATCTTCTCATTTCTCTCAGCAACAACAAACATTAATTCCGCAAGACAAGCATTTTCACCATTAACCACGGCCTTAGTCTCAACGATTCCCATATTTTCCCTTTTCTTCGTTAACTTGATGTGTAGCTTCAAAACATCGCCCGGACGGACAACACGCCGAAACTTAGCTTTATGAATCGCACCCAAATAAGCGGTTTTTCCCTCAAATTCAGGTGATTTTAAAATAAGGATCGAAGCGGCCTGGGCAAGTGTTTCAATAATCAAGACCCCCGGCATCACTGGATTCCCAGGAAAATGTCCTTTAAAGAACGATTCATTAATTGTCACATTTTTAGTTGCAATGATGCTTTCACCTGCTACCAGTTCATCTACATAGTCAATGTAGATGATTGGAAACCGGTTAGGAATCAAGTCCATAATTTCTTGTGCATCCATAATTGCCACATTCTTCACCTCACTTAAAATTTATTTCGAATATCAAAATATTCGATGTTTGAATAATATTACACTCCAGCAAAAAAGTCAAATTATACCTTTTCTAAAGAAAGGTAATAAAATTTACGTATAAAAATAAACTTTACTGCCTTTCTGAACCGGCTGCTTCTGCTCAGCTAAATTTTCACAATAAACTCCGCAACTTCCTATTAATTCTACGAACACATGCTGAGCGCAATTTTTGTAGAAAGTTGTTTTTGAATAGTTGGGAAAAAATTGATTTACGAAAGCTCGCAGACAGAATGGCAGTCACAATTACAATTTTTTCATTTAAAAATAATCAACTTTTAATTCTAAAACGCATGAAAATAGGGTGTGCAAAGTTTTAAATTTTGACACACCCTACTCAGTTAGCAGTCCGCTTCCTGAAATTAGGATGCTGGAAACGCACTACTCTTTATTATTTTCTTCCTTTTTTTCTGTCTCAGAGTCTGTTGTCTCCGTTGGCTGCTTTTGTTCCGGAGTCTTTTCGACTGCAGAAGGTGCACTTTTGACAGCACTCTCAGCGGGGATAACCTGACCAATTGCAGATTGATCAAAAGTTAGATAAATTCCATCACAATCAAGGGTTACCGTATGCTCAGCAGGATTTATGCTATCAATTACACCATGCAGACGACCAATTGTAACGACAGCATCCCCCTTTTTCAAATTACTCATCATTTCCCGACGTTTTTGCTGCTGCTTCTTTTGCGGACGTATCATCATGAAATACATCAAAACGATAAATGCCGCAAACATGAGGATCGTTGAAACTGAACCGTTCATTATCAATTCACTCCTATTTGTTTTACTAACTTTAACTTTAGCAAAGTTGACGGCCACTTACCAGCCATGTAGCCAAAAAAATTAAAAATTCCGGGCATTTTTTTTGTTAAATCCATATTCTTCAAAGAAAGCTTCTCGAAATTCCAGTAAATGATCATCTTTAATCGCCTGCCGCACGTTCTGCATTAAATGCAAAAGAAAATAAAGGTTGTGATAACTTGCAAGGCGCAATCCAAAAGTCTCATCTGCCTTGAATAAGTGTCGCAGATACGCACGCGTGAAGTTCCGACAAGTATAACAGTTGCAGCGATCATCAAGCGGGCTAAAGTCACGGGCATAAGTCGCATTTTTAATCACAATTCTGCCATGAGAAGTCATACAGGTTCCATTACGCGCAATTCTTGTTGGCAAGACACAATCAAACATGTCTACCCCACGAATAACACCATCGATTAAGGCATCTGCAGACCCCACTCCCATTAAATAACGTGGCTTGTTTTCAGGCAACAGAGGGGTTGTAAAATCTAAGACATGGTTCATCTCTGTCTTACTCTCACCTACTGATAGACCACCAATTGAATAACCAGGAAAATCCATTGCGACCAATTGTCGGGCACTTAGTTGCCGCAGGTCTTGGTGGCCCCCACCTTGAACGATGCCAAACAATCCTTGTCTTTCAGGATTAAGATGGGCTTTTAACCCTCTTTCTGCCCAACGGCTGGTTCTTTCCACCGATTTTTTAATGTAGTCATAACTTTCAAAAAAAGGCGGACATTCGTCAAAGCTCATCATAATATCAGCACCCAGGGAATTTTGAATATGGATCGCTTTTTCCGGTGAAAGGAAAAGTTTTTCACCACTCAAATGACTCCTGAAATGTACGCCCTTTTCAGTAATATCCCTGATTTTAGCCAGCGAGAAAACCTGGAAACCACCTGAATCTGTTAAAATTCCCTTGTTCCAGTTCATAAAGCGGTGCAGCCCACCTGCTTGTTCAACAATTTCCTCTCCTGGACGCAACCAAAGGTGATAAGTATTGGAAAGTACAATATTAGCTCCCATCTCTTCGAGTTCCTCTGGGGCAAGTGACTTCACCGTTGCTTGAGTCCCCACAGGCATAAACATTGGAGTCGGAAACGTGCCATGGGGCGTAATGATTTCACCCAAACGCGCACCTGTATGTTTCTCTTTTTTGAGCAATCGGTATTTAATGGCTGGTTCGGTCATTTAAAATTCTCCATTTCTATTTCCTGCTTATTTAATAAACATTGCGTCTCCAAAACTGAAGAAGCGATACTTTTCTGCCACAGCATGCTGGTAAGCATTTAAAATATTTTCTCTTCCTGTAAAAGAAGCAACCAACATGACTAAAGTTGATTTTGGAAGATGAAAATTTGTGATAAAGGCTTGGACAACCTTCCATTCATAGCCCGGTTTGATAAAAATATCAGTCCAGCCACTGTCTTCTTGAATTTCCCCATTGAACTTCGTACCAATTGTTTCTAGCGTCCTGATGGTTGTTGTTCCTGTAGCAACAATTTTGCCGCCTTCAGCGCGAACCTGATTCAAAACTGCAGCTGCTTCACGTGAGAGACGATAAAATTCGCTATGCATCTTGTGATCTTCGATGTTCTCCACACTGACAGGTCTGAAAGTTCCTAACCCAACATGCAAAGTCAGATAAACAAGGTGAACACCTTTGTCCGCAATCTTTTGCAACAGTTCCTTTGTAAAATGCAACCCAGCAGTCGGTGCTGCAGCCGAGCCAATTTCACGTGAATAAACAGTCTGGTACATTTCTGGATCGTCTAATTTTTCCTTAATATAAGGTGGAAGTGGCATCTCACCAAGTTGATCAAGAATCTCCATGAAAATTCCGGTATATTCGAATTTAATCATTCGACCACCATGTTCAAGTTCTTTAGTAATCACCGCACTAAGCTGCCCATCACCAAACACAATTCGAGTGCCAACCTTCGCTCTGCGTGCCGGTTTGACAAGTGTTTCCCAGTTGTCTCCATCTGTGTTGTTTAATAATAAGACTTCGAGATGGCCTCCTGTTTCCGGCTTTATTCCATAAATTCGTGCCGGCATCACACGCGAGTCATTCATGACAAGTGCATCGCCGGGATTTAATTGATCGATCACGTGATAGAAAACATCGTCGCGATATTTGCCAGTCTGACTATCTAACACAAGCATCCGCGAATGATCACGTTCTGTTAATGGTGTTTGTGCAATAAGTTCCTCGGGTAAATCATAATCGAAATCTTCTGTTGTTAAATGCATCTTTGACAAGTTTGTCACCCTTTTTAAACTAATTTTTATTTTGAACAAATTGAATTCCTAAATGCTCATATGCAGCTTTGGTTGCTACCCGCCCCCGCGGTGTACGCTTGATGAACCCAATTTGTAGCAAGTAAGGTTCAATCATTTCAGTAATTGTTTCAACATCTTCGCCACAATTTGCTGCGAGTGCATTGACTCCTACAGGCCCGCCATCATAGTAATTGATCATTGTCTGCAATAACTTGCGGTCAGTTTCATCTAAGCCGCATTTATCAACACGCAACATGTCAAGTGATGAAACCACAATTTGGTCGTCAACCGCTTTTTTTTGTGCAACTTCAGCAAAATCCCGGACTCTGCGTAAAAGCCGATTAGCTACTCGAGGAGTTCCGCGCGACCTTAATGCAATTTTAGCAGCTCCTTCAGGTGTAATTACAGTCTTAAAGATTCCCGCAGAGCGGACCACAATTTTTTCGAGTTCGTTTTGCGTATAATAACTCATATGTGCGACAATCCCAAAGCGATCACGCAAAGGTGCCGAGAGTAACCCTGCTCGTGTGGTCGCACCAATAAGGGTAAATGGAGGCAATGTAAAATGCACGGGATGAGCGGTTGGACCTTGACCAATGACAATATCCACAAAGAAATCTTCCATTGCGGAATAAAGAACTTCTTCAACTACCTTAGGCAAACGATGAATTTCATCAATAAAAAGAACATCCCCAGCCTCAAGTTCATTCAATAAAGCTACTAAATCTCCAGGTCTTTCAATCGCCGGACCACTAGTTGTCTTAATTTTAACTTGCATTTCATTTGCAATCACCATCGCCAAAGTTGTCTTGCCTAAGCCTGGTGGCCCATACAAAAGAACATGGTCAAGCGCTTCTTGTCTTTTTTGAGCCGCAGCAATATAGACCGTCAGTTCTCTTTTCAAGGTTTCCTGTCCAATATATTGTGCAAGTGTATGTGGCCGCAGCGAAGAGTCACGCTCATCTTCTTCGCTTTCTACTAATCCGGCAGACACAAGCCGTTCGTGTTCAGCCATTGCCTGGCCTCCCTTCTTAATTAAAATTTAGTTGTGCATCAGCAACTTCAAAGCTGCCCGCAAATATTCATCAGTTGACGCTTTATCAGTCTGTGCAAGCTGTTTTGAAACACGTTTAATCTCTGCTTTAGTATACCCCAGAGCTCCCAGTGCTGCGAGTGCTTCATCTAAATAATGCTTTTGAGGTTCCGAGCCAATTCCTAATTCAGTTTGTCCCGGTAAAGCCTCTGTCTTGTCTAATTCGCTCATCTTTCCTTTAAGATCCAATACAATTTGTTGAGCCGTCTTTTTACCTACTCCAGGAAATTTGGTAAGGTAATTAACATTTTCATGATTGATGGCATTCACAAGCCCGCTATGATCCTCATTTGCTAAAATTGCAAGGGCACTTTTGGGACCGATCCCCGAGACATTCAGCAGCTTCAAAAAAAGGCTCTTTTCAGCTAAATCCCAGAAACCATATAACAAAATTGCATTTTCTCTAACTGCCTGGTAGACATAAACGCGTTTGTTAATTTTAAGATCAACTTGATAACGGAACGGATTAGCAACATACACTTGATAGCCGATCCCTCCGACTTCGACAACGATGTAATAAGGTGTAACCGTACTGATAATCCCTGTCAGATATTCATACATTAATAATATTTTCCTTCCAAGTTACGACTTTCTCATTGCTCACGAAGACTGTGGTGCGAGTCTTGGATCCGTTTGAACATTTTTTCCATATCTGCATTTGAGAAGTGGACAAGTACTGGGCGCCCATGTGGACAATTGAACGGATTCTCGCAGCGTGCCAACTGTTGTAACAGCGCACGTGCTTGACGTTCGTCTAAGTGATGATTTGCTTTGATTGCACGTTTGCAGCTCATCATAATCGCAGTTTTTTCCCGATATTGTGCCACGCTTAGATTACCATCCTTTAGCAAATAATCAATCATCTCTTTAAGAATTGCTTCTTCTTGTCCGGCTTTGAACCAAGTTGGATGATGCCGCACAATATAGCTGTTGCGCCCAAATTCTTCTAGATAGATACCGACCTTTCTAAGCTTGTCTAAATTTTGATTAATCATCAAGACTTCACTAGTTGAATAATCGAGCACTAGTGGAACTAACAAATCTTGTTGTGCATCTTCAACTTCGCCAATTTTTTTCCGGTAAAATTCATAGTTGCACCGCTCCTGAGCAGCATGCTGATCAATAATATATAACCCATCTTCAGCTTCAGCAAAAAGATATGTTCCATGCATCTGCCCAAGATAGCTGAGCATAGGAAACCGTTTCTTGGGTGGTTGAACTGGCACCGTTTCTTGGTCACTGTCAGCGGCTGCAGTTGAATCCATTTTAGGGAAATATTTTTTATCCCAAGCACGTAATTTTGTCTCAAGGTCTGCCCGCTGCTGCACAACAAACAGTCCTGGTTGTTGCTCCTCAGCTTGTGGTTTTTTCTCTTCAGCCGCTGCATTTTTTTTAAATGTACGAGAATACTGCTTTTCATTTTGTGGAAAATTAGCTGACTGTTTTTTGTGTGCCTGGTAGTTTTGGGAAGATTCATTAAGATCAATCTCAAGTTGGTCAAGTTCAAGCTTGGATTTTTCACGCCGTCCCACATTTTCAAGCGCATTCGGAATTAAATTTTCCTGTGCAATTCGCGTATAGATCGTTTTTCTTAATAATTGTGCTAGTTGATCTTCCTTACTAATTCTAACTTGCTGCTTGGTAGGGTGCACATTCACATCAACTAACAACGGATCGAGCTTAAGATTAATCACCGCAAAAGGGTAGCGGCCGACCATCAACTTTGAACCGTATCCTTTAATAACAGCATTACTAAGCTGATAATTGCGGATATAACGGCCATTCAACAGCAAACTAATATAAGTTTTGGAAGCCCGTGTCAATGCTGGTAAAGAGACGTAACCGCTGACTTCAAAATCCAGATCTGCTCCGCTAATTGGAATCATTTCACGCGCAACCTTGACACCATAAATCGCACTAAAAGTTTGTTGCAATTTTCCATTACCAGCTGTCTCCAGCAACAAACGACCATTGCTTTGAAAAGAAAAAGCAACTTCCGTGTGACTTAAAGCTAACCGGTTAACAATATCACTGATTGCCGCAAGTTCTGTCTGCATACTCTTCAAATACTTCAAGCGGGCTGGTGTATTAAAAAAAAGATCCGAAACCACAATCTGTGTTCCTTGGGCGCGTGCCCCTATTTTTTTTGAGACCAGCTGACCGCCCTTGATATGAATGATCGTACTAGGTGGTGTCGCAGTTGCAGTTTCTAACAAAACGTCTGCAACTGACGCGATACTCGGAAGCGCTTCGCCCCTGAAACCAAGCGTTTTAATCTTAAAAAGATCTTTTTTTGTAGTAATTTTACTGGTGGAATGTCGTTTAAAGGCTAATTCAACATCCTCTGGAGCAATTCCATCCCCATTATCAGTAACTTGAATTCGCTTAAGGCCACTTTCTTCGACAAGAATATCAATTTGAGTACTGTGTGCATCAAGCGCATTTTCAATCAGTTCTTTGACAACCGAAGCAGGGCGCTCAACAACTTCCCCGGCTGCGATTTGGTCAGCTAAGATTGCAGCTAGTTCATGGATTTTTCCCATTCAAGACGCCCCCTCTTCATTCTTTATTTATTTTTTTTTAATTCTTTTTGCCACTTGTAAAGTGTATTAAGTGCTTCTAGCGGCGTTAGTGAAATTAAATCAGTTCCTAATAGCTCATGCAAAACTTTTTTTTGCAGTGGCTGTGTCTTTTCCGGCTTTTCTTCAGGAACAAAAAGTGAAAGTTGCTTATCTTGCACAGCATTTTGAGCTGGTGTAGTAGCTGCTGGTGCAGTCACAGGTGACTGATTTTCTCCAGCTGCAGCCTCAAGTTCAATTAAGATTTGATTCGCTCTGGTTAAAAGTTCATGTGGCATCCCTGCTAACTTTGCGACATGAATCCCATATGATTTGTCAGCCGCTCCTGGTTGCATTTTATGCAGGAAAATCAAATCACCATTTTTTTCGACAGCTCCAACATGAATATTTTCCAGTTCAGTCAACGTCTGCGACAACTCCGTTAATTCATGGTAGTGTGTTGAAAAAAGTGTTTTGGCATGCACATTTTTGTGCACGTACTCAATAATTGCTTGTGCAAGCGCCATTCCATCATACGTCGCGGTTCCACGCCCAATTTCATCAAATAAAATCAATGAATTTCGCGTTGCATGACTAATGGCTTCGTTTGCTTCTTTCATCTCAACCATAAAAGTCGACTGCCCTGCGATTAAATCGTCAGCCGCTCCAATACGCGTAAAGATCTGGTCAAAAAGTGGTAGCTCTGCTTTGGCAGCCGGCACAAAACAGCCAACTTGTGCCATCACAACAGTCAGTGCGACTTGGCGCATGTAGGTACTTTTCCCGGACATATTCGGCCCGGTAATCAGGAGAATGTTCAAATCCTGTGGCATGATCACATCATTAGGTACATAGCTTTGCTTTCCCATCACTTCTTGAACGACCGGATGCCAGCCAGCAGTTATCTGCAGCCGATGTTCACCAGCTGTAAATTCGGGTCTAACAAAATGCTGCTCTTCACTGACAGTCGCAAAACCTTGCAGTACATCAAGTTCTGCCAACCCGTGTGCTAATTTTTGCAAACGCTTGATTTGCTTTTTTATTTGTTCACGAACTGCTACGAAAAGTTGATACTCGAGTTCGGTAGCTTTGCCTTCTGCCCCCAGAATCAAGGTTTCTTTTTCCTTTAATTCCGGTGTAATAAAGCGCTCTGCATTCGTTAATGTTTGCTTTCGTTGATAACGTTGTTCAGGTAATTTGGCTAAGTTTGCTTTGGAAACCTCGATATAGTAACCAAAGACACGATTGAAGCCGATCTTCAAATTCGAAATCCCAGTTGCCTGGCGTTCTTTGGCTTCTAAAGTAGCTAACCATTTTTTACCATTTTTCAAAGCATCTTGATACCCATCAAGCTCCTTGTTATATCCAGATCTAATTAATCCACCATCTTTGACGGATATGGGGGGTTCATCGACAAGAGCGCGTTTGATTAACTCAACTACTTCTTCTACTGGATCAAGCCGCGCCAAAATATCTGTAAAAGTCCCATCGTCAATTTTTTCAAGCACATAGCGAATCTTCGGGACCTGCTCCAGCGATTGTCTTAATTGGAGCAAGTCACGTCCGTTTACATTTCCAAACGCAACCCGACCAGCTAGGCGCTCTAAATCATAAACGTTGGTCAGTTCATCTTGAAGTGTGCTGCGTTCAAAATAATTATCCAGCAAACTAGCAACTTTTTGCTGTCTCAACGTAATCTCTTTTTGTGCAAGCAATGGTCGATCAAGCCACTGTTTGAGTGCCCGTCCACCCATAGCAGTCTTTGTCTTATCTAAGACCCACAGCAGCGTCCCTTGCTTTTTTCCAGTCCGACTGTTCTCCACAATTTCCAAATTAGTTTTTGAATAGTGATCCATCTTCAAAAAATGCGAAGGTTCATACCTGACTGCTTGCTGTAAATGGCCCAAACTTCTTTTTTGTGTCACGCTTAAATATGTGACTAGCTGTCTGACTACTCTTAATTCAAGCTTGCTGGTAAGTCCTTGCGTCGTATAACTAGCTTCTGCATTTTTCGTCAACTCGTCTTGGTGCGAAACTAAAATTTTTAGCGGTGCTATCTCTTTAAGCGTCGCAGCCGTCACACTTTGGTCAATTACAATTTCTTTCGTCCGTAAACTAATCAATTCGTTTAATAACTGAGCAGTCGATTGTAACGTGGCAACTTTCAATTCTCCCGTGGACAAATCAGTATAGGCAAACCCAAATTGCTGTTTTTCTTCATGCAGAGCCGTCAGATAATTGTTCTCTTTTGCTTCGCTGGCAGAACTATCAATCATCGTTCCTGGCGTAATCAACTGAATTACAGCACGTTTAACCATTCCCTGAGCTAATTTTGGATCTTCCATCTGCTCACAAATAGCAACTTTATAACCTTGATCAACCAAAATATCAATATAGTTCTGGGCTGCGTGGTGGGGTACTCCGCACATCGGAATTTTATCCGCAGCGTTTCTATTACGTGTTGTCAGTGTCAGCTCCAATAATTGGGAACCCTTAATTGCATCTTCATAAAACATCTCATAAAAGTCACCCAAACGATAGAACAAAAAAGCATCCGGATACTGATTTTTAATTGCAAGATACTGTTCCATCATTGGTGTATTTTTTGTCTTCTGTGGCATTTGTTTCTCTCCTTTGTCACTCATCAAATGGATGATCCGCATTAATTTGAAGCGGCGTAATTTTGCGTGCTTTTCCCGTGTCAGCTGCAATATCAATTACACAGCAGGAGAGTGTTTTACGACCGCCTTCATCAACTTCAAAGCGGGTTGGCATTTGATTTAAAAATCGTGAAATTACGTTTTTGCGCCGCATCCCTAAAATGCCATCGTATGGTCCTGTCATTCCAACATCTGCTAAAAAGGCTGTCCCTTGTGGTAAAATGCGCGCATCATTAGTTTGGACATGCGTATGCGTCCCGACAACAGCAGAAATCTGCCCGTCAAAATACCAAGAAAAAGCCTCCTTTTCACTCGTAGTTTCGGCATGAAAATCGACAAAAATGCAACTCGTTTTCTTTTTTAACGCTGCAATCAACTCAGCGGCCACTGCAAAGGGATCATCAGATGGGTTCATAAAAACACGGCCTTGGAGATTGATCACCGCTAATTTTTGCTGGTTAATCTGGATAATTGTATGTCCAATTCCGGGTACTTTACCTGCAGGAAAGTTGGCTGGACGCAGCATTTTTTTAGCAGACCCGATAAATGTCTCGATTTCTGGATTATCCCAAACATGATTTCCCATTGTAATTACATCTGCGCCAGCGGCAAGAATTCTTTTATACACTTGCTCATTAATTCCACGTCCTTTTGTGGCATTTTCAGCATTTACAATCGTTGCTTGTGGATGAAACCTTTGTTTAAGTTTGGGTAGATATTCATCAACCATTTCCTGACCAGCATTTCCCATTACATCACCAATGAACAATATCCGCATGTTTTTCCCCTTTTCTAATAACTACTCATCTAATTTTAGCATTTTAATGCTTAGTTGCGAAATGTCAACCAAACTTTTTTAATAAAGAATTGCTGTCATCAATTTTGCTGTTGCAAAACAAAAGCTGGGAGGCTGTGACAAAACCTTAGTTTTGTCACAGCCTCCTCGCCTGATCAGCTGCACAGCAGCCTTTATTAAGTTATGCTATTTTCGTTAATCCATGAACCTATTTAGCATATTCAATCGCTCTTACTTCGCGAATAACCGTGACCTTTATGTGCCCAGGATATTCCAATTCGTCTTCAATCTTGTTCTTAATATCGTGTGCCAAAACACTTGACTCTAAATCATTTACTTCGTTTGGTTTTACAATTACACGTAGTTCACGTCCGGCTTGAATTGCATAACTCTTCTTGACGCCTTCGAACTCATTGGTAATCTTCTCAAGTTTTTCCAAACGATGAATATAGTTTTCAAGTGATTCGCTTCTAGCACCCGGTCTTGCAGCCGAGATCGCATCAGATGCTGCAACAAGCACAGCAATCGTATACTCTGCTTCCACGTCCCCATGATGCGATGCAATTGTATTGACGACTACCTTACTTTCGTGATACTTTTTCGCCAGCTCAACTCCAATTTGAACGTGTGAACCATCAACCTCGTGGTCAATCGCTTTTCCAATATCATGCAACAATCCCGCACGTTTGGCTAAATTGACATCTTCATCAAGTTCAGCCGCTAAGACACCAGCGATTTTAGCAACTTCAATTGAGTGATCCAAAACATTTTGACCGTAACTTGTTCTGAACTTCAAACGACCAACCGTTTTGATTAGATCTGGATGCATTGAATGTAAACCAAGATCAAAGATTGCTTCCTCACCAGTTTCCCTAATCTTAGCATCCATCTCCTTAGTAGACTTCTCAACCATTTCTTCGATCCGTGCCGGATGAATCCGACCATCCTGAATTAATTTTTCTAAAGACATTTTTGCAATTTCACGTCTAACAGGATCAAACCCACTTAATACAACTGCTTCCGGTGTATCATCAATGATCAGATCAATTCCGGTTAACGTCTCAAGGGTCCTGATGTTACGCCCTTCTCGTCCAATGATTCGTCCCTTCATCTCATCATTTGGCAATGAGACAACTGAGACAGTCGTTTCAGAGACAGTATCAGCTGCACTGCGCTGAATTGCTTGTGCAATTAAACTCTTGGCAGTCCGATCTGCATTGGCTTTAGCCTCAGCTTCACTATCTTTGATCATTAATGCACGTTCGTGGCTTAGTGAATCCTTTGTCTCAGAGATGATCACATTTCTGGCCTGATCACGTGTGAGAGCTGCAATTCTTTCGAGTTCAGTCTCCTGTTCTTGAATCAAGCTTTCAACCTTATTTTTTTGTTTCTCCAGTTCTTTTTTCTGGTTGTCGAGATGATTCTCTTTTTGAACCAATCCCTGTTCGCGTTTTTCAAGTGCAGAATCCTTGTGATCGAGAATCTCTTCTCTTTGCAGCAACCTATTTTCTTGTTTCTGCACCTCTGAACGACGCTCTTTTAATTCTCCTTCAATCTCGCCTCTGTAACGATGACTTTCATCCTTAGCTTCTAAAATAGCTTCTTTTTTTTGTGCTTCTGCTTCTTTCTTAGCATTTTTCAAGATACCTTGTGCCGTTTGTGTAGCGACATCCAAAGTTTTTTCATAGCTTTTTTTATGAAAAACGATACCTAAAGCAAACCCAATACCCAAAGTTATAATAGCGATGGCGAGGATAATAATTATTAAACCCAAATTTTCACCTCCACATCGTCAAAAAATGATTAAAAACTGAAAATAACCATTGCTTTAAAGATGTTATTTAATTTTTCCACACAAGAACATTTTACTTTCAGATACCCTGTAATGTCAACATAAACCAGCTTGTTACTGAACTGTTCTTCAAAAAAAGCGCTTGAACATGTTACTTACATTACATGTCAGCGCTAGTTATTTTATTTGTATCCTAAAAGACTACATTCTATCGGGTGCATGCACTCCAAGAAGATTCAAAGATTCTTTCAAAACCGTGGCAACACTTTTGACCAAAGCAAGCCTTGCTCCCAGTTGAACATCATCTTGTAAAACTTTAGTGTGTGCATAATATTTGTTAAAAGCCTTTGCCAAATGGAGAGCATACTTGGCAATGACTGACGGTTCATATTCATTAACAGCACGTTTAACCATCGCGGGGAAAGCCGCAATTTCTGACAAGACTTCCCAAGAATCTGGATCATTCAGGCTGTAAGTACCAGCAAGCGCAACTTTATCTCCAGCTGCGGCAGCCTTGCGTAAAATACTCATTGCGCGCGCATGTGAATATTGGACATAGGGACCGGTTTCACCTTCAAAACGCACGACCTCTTCTAGATTAAAGTCAAAATTATTCATCCGCTCATTTTTTAAGTCATGGAAAATAACCGCTCCAACCCCAACTTCTTCGGCCACCTGCTCCTTGTTCTCCAAATTAGGGTTCTTAGCTTCAATCTGCTGCCGAGCAAGCTCAACTGCATCATCAAGAACTTCTTCCAGCAAGATAACTCTCCCAGCTCTGGTAGAAAGCTTCTTGCCTCCTTGAGTAATTAAGCCAAACGGAATGTGATGAATCTCATCTGCCCAAGGTTCACCCATTTCCTTAAGCACTGCCTTCAACTGTTTGAAATGATTGGTCTGCTCATTACCAACCACATAAAGAGATTGTACAAAATTATATGTTCGTTTGCGATAAAGTGCAGCTGCAAGATCACGCGTGATATACAGAGTTGCTCCGTCAGTTTTACGAATTAAGGCTGGATTTAAATCATATTTTTCCAGATCAACAATCTGTGCTCCACGACTTTCTTGTAAAAGCTGCTTTTCTTCTAGGATTGTAACAATTTCATCCATCTTATCGTTATAGAAAGCTTCTCCATTGAAAGAATCAAATTCTACACCTAATTTTTTGTAAATCTTCATGAAGGATTTAAGCGACTCAGAACGGAACCATTTCCACAACCGCATTGCTTCTTCATCACCGTCTTCAAGTTTCTTGAACCAAGCGCGCGCCTCATCATCAAGCTCCGGATGAGCAACATCTTCTTTATGGAAGCGGACATAGTATTCCAGCAGCTTATTAATCGGATCTGCTTTAACTTCGGCTTCGCTCCCCCATAATTTGTAAGCTTCAATTAATTTACCAAATTGTGTGCCCCAGTCCCCTAAATGATTAATTTTAATTGGACGGTAATTAGCTTTACGCAACAGCTTAGCTAAGGAGTTACCAATTACTGTTGAGCGTAAATGCCCCATTGAGATCGGTTTTGCAATATTCGGTGAGGACATGTCAATTGGAACATTCCCTGCTGCTCCCAAGTCTTGATTTCCATAGGCCTGCCCTTGCTGCAGAACAGTCTGTAAAATTGTTTGACTAAATTCACTTTTGTTCAAAAAGAAATTAACATATGGACCAACCGCTTGAACTTTTTCAAAATGTGCTTGTGAAATCTGACCAGCAATCTCGGCTGCAATTTGTTGAGGAGCCTTCCGAAAAATTTTTGCAAGTGAAAATGCAGGAAATGCAAAATCACCTAATGCCAAACTTTTCGGTTTTTCCAAAGCTTGTTGGAGTTCTGCTGCTGAAAGTTTGTCTCCAAGAACATCCTTTAATGCTTTCACAACTAATTCTTCTGATCTCATAAATATCCTCCTTTTGGGTATAAAAAAACTCCTACATTCTAAAAATGTAAGAGACGAGAAATCCCGCGGTACCACTCTAATTGATTAGTAATCCACTCAATATTAAATTCTGTCCTAAGAAGTGCGTTTCAGAAAATCTTCAAGACCTGGCTCTCATCATCCCAGATTCGCTGTCCAATCCAATAATCTTACTAGTTTCTATCATCGGAGATAAACGTTCTTTCATTGAACGTTTACTGTAAAGCGGGTGACGAGAATCGAACTCGCGACATCAGCTTGGGAAGCTGGAATTTTACCACTAAACTACACCCGCACAACAGATAGTAGTATAGCATAAAATTCCAGCAGTGTCAGCATTATTTTGCAGATACTTTTTTCATATCTTTTAATCTAACAATCACCCTGTTATGAAAATCGCCCACCGCGACCTCATCAGCAGCATCATGTTCTAAAATTGCAACCATCGCGGAATTTTCGTAGACCTTTTCGACTGTCCCGACAAAATCGTGGCTTAGAGCACCGAATTTTTTACACTTAACTTTTTCGCCGATATTAAAATTACTTTCCATTCAATCACCTTCTTATCACAAATTCTAAAGAATAATATCAAATATATTGATTAGACGCAACTTTTTCACTCTCAGGCAGCGTTTCTTTTGCATCCAGCGTTTTAGCGGCCAAATCTTCTTTTTGGCGTAACATTCTCATTGCTTTAAAGTATGAAAAAATTAATACGCTGCAAGACCCTAACCACGCGAGTGGATTAGCGAAGCATGCACCTACATAGCCCACTGAAGATGCTAAAAAAAGTGCTGCCAGACAACGCATCAATAGTTCAACCGTTCCAGCAATCGTTGGAATAACACTTTGTCCCAATCCTTGAAGCGTGTATCTGAGCACAAAGAGTGTTGCCAACAATAAATAAAGAGTACAGTTGGCGTTAAAATAGACCTGCGCCAGATTCAAAACTTCAACTTCTGAGCTTCCCACAAACAGGACAACGAGATCTCGCCCAAAAAGCAGCACAAGTGCACCAGCAACAATGCTGAACAAACCAGACACAACTAAACATTGCTTAACGCCCTTGATAATTCTTTCATACTTACCCGCACCATAATTTTGGGCAGTAAAGGTCGCCATTGCAACTCCAAAAGACATCATCGGTTGAATGGCAACCTGATCAATTTTTTCAGCTGCAGTTGTAGCCGCAACCGCAGTTGTCCCTAAGCCATTCAATGCCGCCTGAATCATAATTGCGCCAATTGCAATGATTGAAGTTTGAAATGCCATCGGAAGTCCCACATAAAGATGTCGTTTAAGTTCTTTAGGGGTGACCGCTTTGAAGTCTTTTCTCCGCACCTGCAGCAACGGAATCCGTTTAATAATATAGACGATACATAGAAAAACAGAAAAAACCTGCGCTAATACAGTAGCGTAACCGGCACCCTCGACTCCCATGTTTAAAACAAGAATAAAGAATAACTCCAGTACGATATTAACCATCGCCGCAATAATCAAGAAATACAGCGGTGTTCTGCTGTCCCCGAGTGCACGAATGACATTTGCCAACAAGTTGAAAGCCATTGACGAAAAGATGCCCGCAAAGATGATCGAAATAAACAGTTGAGCATCCTGTTCAATTTCCTTAGGCGTCTGCATTAAGACTAAAATGTCTTTAATATAAAAGAGGCTCAGAAAAGTCAGGATAAGCGTAACGGCGGTACTGATAATAATACTAGCTGCAAAACTTTCTCTGACCTTTTTATAGTCACCGGCACCAAAATATTGGGCAGTAATGATTGACAAGCCGGCTGTCAGCCCCTGCGCAAAACCAATAATTAAAAATTGAATACTTCCAGTCGACCCGACCGCCGCTAACTCCTTAACTCCCAAGGTCTGCCCAACAATTAAAGTATCAGAGATACTATAAAATTGCTGAAACAAATTACCTATCAAAAGTGGAATTGTAAACATTAAAATCAGCTTGATTGGGTTACCCTTGGTTAGTTCTCTCACTTTTCTCCCTCCAGACCATAAAAAGAAACACCTACAAAATGACAATTCAACATACTAACACACTCTGACCCACAAATGAACCCCCTCTTAGCAAAAACTCTAAAAAAAAGTTGCAAGCTGTTTAGCATCTTCAGCGCCGTAGCGTTCAAGCAAATAATCTTGAATCGCTTTTACAAAGGCGCGGGTCGAAGGCGTTTGTTTGGCTTCAGCATGTGAAACCAAACAAACAGTTCGATAAAAATGCTCTTGGAAGGGATACCGATTAACATTTCCTGAAAGTTTTTGAAGGGCTAATTCCGGGAGAATTCCCATCCCTAAGCCACTTTCTACCATCGCTATAATCGAAGCATCGTCAATACTATAATGGATCGAATTAACCGAAACATCATAAGTATCGAGTGCTTTTTTGGTATCACGATCGTAATCGATCTGCTGCAAGATAAAATTCTTTCCCTGAAGATCACTGCGCGTCACGATTTTATCGCCCCGCGGGGTAAAGCTTTGCGGTGTAATACAGAAAATTGGATCCTTATGCAACGGAATGACTTCTAATTTTTCTTTAATCGGTAAAGCACTAAAGCCCAAATCAAGTGTGCCTACGCGGACTTGTTCTGCAACAGCATTAAAATTTCCTTGGGTCACTGATAATTCAATCTTCGGATAGTCCTTTTTAAACCCGCGAATAATATCTGGTAACCAATTAATGCAGACGCTGCTAAAAGCCCCAATCCGGATTCGACCTTCATTTAACCCATTAATCCGTGCGGCTTCTTCTTTCAATTTGGCTTCTGTATTTAAAATTTCCTGAATTACTGGAAGCACCTTTTTTCCATCGGAAGTCAACTTGACTCCCGTTCGATTCCGTACAAAAAGCGAAAATCCTAGTTCTTTTTCCAAGCCTGCAACCGAATGACTAATTGCAGATGGGGTGACATTTAATTGAGTAGCTGCAGCAAAAAAAGTCTTTCGCTTAGCCACTTCACTGAAGACTTCATATGAAAAATTGGTCAAAATAACTACTCCTCTGCTTTTTGATGAATTGATTTCATTTTAAAATTAAAAACTTGAATTTTATTTAATTCAAAAACAAAGGTACACTGTTTTCAACATAAAAGCAAGCTCTTTTTCAATTAAAGTTAAGCAAAGCCAAAAATAAACCAAGTTCAGGCATAAATCAGCAGCTGACTCCAGGATTTAAAGATTTGCATTTCACCTTAGAATTGACCAAATTGCTTAACTTCGGCAGTGCTTCTGATCCTAAGCCACAAGCAATGTGTTCATTTTGATCTCAAAAAAGCACTGTTTAACCTTAACAGTTTCTTCAAGGAACTTATGTTAACACAAGCTTTTCATCAAAACACAGATTTGCACTCCATATCTGCACATTGTCAGTTCTTGATCACAAGTATTCTGCCACTAGCGCCTCAATTCCAAAACTATTGCATAAGAGAGGGGCTGTGACAAAATTTAAATTTTGTCACAACCCCTCTTTATTCCGGATAAAGGTGTTCCATAAGTCAAAATTTTCCGGCTAACTTCGAATTACTCATCGCAAAGTACTCGCTATGTTCGTAATTTCGAGTTAACACTCAAATTTTCCCGACTTATGTCACACTCTCTACTCCTAATGTATTAAACTGCCTCTAATTTATTTTAAAACACTACGTGACTGCAGTTTACTTAACGCAAGGCTTTTGCGCCAATATCTTTCCGGTAGAAACACCCAGGCAATGCTAAACGTTCAATGTAAGCATATACTTGCTGCTGGGCTGCTGGTAAAGTTGCAGCACTGGCGATCACACTGAACAAGCGTCCACCATTGCCCATCAACTCGCCCTCTTTTTCAACGACATTAGCATAGTCAATCATTATCCCAGGCTCTTCAGTAAGAGCTGGTAAAAGTTGCCCATGTTGCGGATTTTGCGGATAGCCTTGCGCCGCAATCACCACTCCAAGGCAGGCATTTTGTTTAAATTCAAGCTCTTTTAAGACGCGTTCATTTAAGCAATCATCAATGAATGTCGCAAAGTCAGTCTTTAGTCTTGGTAAAACAACCTGTGTTTCAGGATCTCCTAAACGCACGTTATACTCAATGACTTTAGGTCCCTTCGTTGTCAGAATTAGGCCGATATATAAGACACCTACATAATCAAAATGTTGCGTCCGTAGCCCTTGGACTGACGGTTCCACGACTTCCGTTATCATGCGCTGATAATCAGCCTGTGCCAGTTGCGGTACTGGACTGTATGCACCCATGCCACCTGTATTCGGTCCTTTGTCGTGCTCATATGCGCGTTTATGATCCTGTGCCAGAGGTAAAATTTGATAACCTTTTTTATTAACGACTACAAAAAGCGAGTATTCCTGGCCCTCTAAAAATTCCTCAAAAACAAGCTGCTGCTCGCCATTAGCAAAAAGGTGCGTGATTGTAGCAACTGCATCTGCATGCTCTTGACAAATCGTGACGCCTTTTCCAGCCGCTAACCCATCAGCTTTAATTACTAGTGGAAAATTCCAGTCTGATAAAGCTGCAAGTGCTGCATGTTGTTCCCTGAAAGTCTGATACCGTGCTGTCGGAATTTGATGTGCAGTCATAAACCGTAAGGCAAAATCTTTTGAGCCTTCAAGCTGAGCCGCAGCAGCAGCAGGACCAAAAATCTTTAACCCTGCTTGCTTAAAAGAGTCCGTAATTCCAGCAACAAGGGCATCTTCTGGTCCAACAAAGGTCCAATCAACTGCTTTGTCCTGCACAAATTTTTTTAAGCCCGTAAAGTCTAATTCGGATAGCGGAACAGTTTTGACGCCTGTCTTTTGCATTCCCGCGTTCCCTGGAGCACAATAAACGGTATCAACTCGAGGGCTATCCAAAAATGCTCGACAAATAGCATGTTCGCGTGCACCTGCTCCAATCACAAGAATTTTCAACTTATTGTCCAATTCTATTCCTCCATCTTAATGTCTGAAGTGGCGAATTCCTGTAGTTACCATCACAATTCCGAATTTATCAGCCATCGCAATTGAATCTTTATCACGAATGCTACCACCAGGTTGAACAATGGCTTTTATGCCGTGCTCTGCAGCATATTGGACACAATCATCCATTGGGAAAAAGGCATCACTCGCTAGGACGGCTTTATCATTAATTGCTTCAGCCGCCTTTTCAACCGCAATCTTGGTTGAATCAATCCGATTGGGCTGTCCGGCACCGATTCCTAAAGTTCGTTGCGCATTTGCAACGACAATTGCATTGCTCTTTGTATGTTTAACCGCCTTCCACGCAAATAAAAGACTATCAAGCTGCTCTTTTGTCGGTTGTGCTTGCGTCACAACCTTCCAATCGGCTGGATTTTCCTGTAAAACATCCTGTTCTTGTACTAGTAAACCGCCTAAGACAGAAACAACCTCTTTTTGGGGCTTTTCATTTTTACTTGAGAAATCTAGTTGCAATAAACGCAGGTTCTTTTTCTTTTCTAAAATTGCTAGTGCCTCTTCTTCAAAAGCAGGTGCAATAATAATTTCAAGGAACAATTGATGCATCTTTTCGGCGGTTGCAACATCTACCTTGCGATTCAAAACGATGACCCCACCAAAAATTGAAATAGGATCAGCTTGATATGCCAAATCCCAAGCTGTTTCTAACCGCTCTGCACGACCAATGCCGCAAGGGTTCATATGTTTCAATGCTACCACAGTAGGTTCCTCAAACTCACGGGCAATTCGCAAGGCAGCATCTGCATCTTTGATGTTATTATATGACAACTGCTTGCCATGAAGCTGTTTTGCACTGCTCAATGCATACTTTTGTGCAAGTGCATCCCGATAGAACCACGCCTTTTGATGGCTGTTTTCTCCATAACGCATTGTGTCTTCCAAATTATAAGTAAGTGTCAGTTCTTCAGGAGCTTCAACGCCTGCTTGATCTGACAAAAATTGAGCAATCAAAGCATCATACGCAGCTGTATGTCTGAAAGCTTTGGCAGCTAATTTTGCACGTGTCTCAAGCGTTGTTGTACCCTTTTTTGCAATTTGTGCGCCAATTTCAGCGTAATCTGCCGAATCAATTACAACCGTGACATCACGATAATTTTTAGAAGCGCTTCGCAACATGCTGGGACCACCAATATCAATATTCTCAATTGCATCTGCAAATTCAACATCAGGTTTTTCAATTGTCTGCTTAAAAGGATAAAGATTAACACAGACTAGATCAATCGGTGTAATTTGCATCTTTTTCATTGTCTCTACATGTGCGGGAACTTCTCTTCTTCCGAGTAAGGCCCCGTGGATCAAAGGATTTAATGTTTTCACACGACCGTCTAGGATTTCAGGAAACCCGGTGACATCCTCAACTGCCAGCGTCTCAATACCTGCTTCATCAAGAAATTTCTGCGTGCCTCCTGTTGAGATAATCTCAAAATCATGTGCTACCAGTTCCTTTACAAAAGGTACGAGTCCTTTTTTATCCGAAACACTAACCAAAGCTCTCTTCATTGCTTGCTTGCTCCTCTTCTATTGTAGTGCTAGTAATATTTTTTTGACAACCGCAGGATAGAGTTGGTGTTCCTCTGCGTGAATTCTTTTTTCTAATTCTGCAACAGTATCATTCTTCAAAATCGGCACCCTGCGCTGTGCAATAATCGGACCAGAATCAAGACCTGCATCAACATAATGCACGGTGACACCTGTTTCTGCCCTTTTATCAGCAAAAGCACGTTCAATCGAGTGCAGTCCCGGATATTCTGGAAGATACGCCGGATGAAGATTAACAATTCTGCCTTCAAAATGTTGCAGAATTTCATTTCCAATCACACGTAGATATCCTGCCAGAATAATAAAATCAATTTTTCGTGAACGCAGGACTTCTAAAATTCTGTGCTCATATTGTACTTTATCGCCACACTCTTTAACTGTAAAGGTCTCAATGGGAACTTTGTGTTGTTGAGCACGCTGCACAACATGGGCATCAGGATGGTCACAAAAAAGCAGTGCCAATTCACCTGGTAACTCTTTTTGTGCAAACATTTGTGCAAAAATTTCAAAGTTTGATCCATTTCCCGATGCAAAAATCGCAATTTTCATTTTTAAGCCTCACTTGAATCTTATTTTTCCCTCATCCGCTGGCCGCTTCCCTAAAGTCCCAATTTCATAGAACTTTTCATTGCTTTGTTCAAAGGCTGCACGAACTGCCGCTGCCTTGTCAGGCGCAACAGCTAGCACCATGCCAATCCCCATGTTGAAAGTCTCCAAGCAATCCTGGTCAGTCAATTTACCTAATTTAGCTAAATATTTAAAAATCGGTAATACATCCCATGAACCTCTTTGCAGGACTGCTTGCAGATTTTCTCCGAACATGCGCGGTAAATTTTCAATCAAGCCGCCGCCAGTAATATGACTGATACCATTAAGTAACCCTTGTTCGATGAGCGGCCATAATGTTTTGACATAAATGCGCGTTGGCTCCAACAACTCAGCAGCAAGTGTTTTGCCCCCTAAGATCTCTGGCTTCTCATTAAAATCAAGCTGATGTTCTTTGAAAACAATCTGACGGACTAAGGAAAAGCCATTTGAATGCAGCCCGCTCGAAGGCAGTGCGAATAATAGATCACCTGCTTGAGGACGTGTCTGTGTCAATAACTCGTCTTTTTCTGCAATTCCAACTGCAAAACCTGCTAGATCATATTCTTCTTTGGAATACATATCCGGCATTTCAGCTGTTTCACCGCCATTAAGAGCCGCATGAGCTTGTCTGCAACCTTGTGCAACCCCTTTTACCACTGCGGCAATCCGTTGGGGATCATTGTGTCCAACAGCAATATAATCCATAAAATATAATGGCTGGGCGCCTTGTGCGAGAATGTCATTTACACACATTGCGACACAATCAATCCCAATGGTCTCATGAATTCCAGTCTGTTGTGCAAGTAACAATTTAGTCCCCACTCCATCGGTACCCGAGACAAGAATAGGATGTTTCATCGAACCAAGCGCTCCCAGATCGAATAATCCACCAAAAGAACCGATCTGCCCCAAAGACCCTGGACGTGTCGTACTGGCAACTGCTCCTTTTATTCTGCGAACTAGTTCATACCCTGCGTTAACATCAACTCCGGCTTCTTGGTAACGGCTCATGCTAAACAACCTCTCTTTCTTGCTGCTTCTTCAAAGACTTTAAATAACCTTCACGATAGTCATACAGCGGTGTTGGGTATTTTCCATCAAAGTAAGCAACACAAAGCCCGCCATTAGGTAAGTTACGTCCTTCTGGAAGATCAATTGCTTTAATTAGATTAGGTAGTGATAAGAAAGACAAAGAGTCCGCTCCAATCAATTCACAAATTTCAGGAATAGTATGGTTAGCAGCAATCAATTCAGAACGTGTTGAAATATCAATCCCATAAAAACACGGGAACCGCAGTGGTGGAGATGCAATTAGCATATGCACTTCCTTAGCACCCGCCTCACGCAAAAGCCGGACAATTTGGCGACTCGTCGTTCCACGCACGATTGAATCATCAACCACTGCAACTTTTTTTCCTTCGACAACTCCGCGAACTGCAGAAAGTTTCATTTTTACCCCGCGCTCACGTAATTGCTTTGTTGGTTGAATAAAAGTCCGTGCCACATACTGATTCTTAATTAATCCCATTTCATAAGGATGCCCGCTTTCTTCCGCATAACCACTTGCCGCAGACAGTGACGAATTAGGGACACCTACTACCATGTCAACATCAACTGGTGCCTGACGTGCTAACAAGCGACCCATTTTCTTGCGTGCATTATGCACGGTTACTCCGTGAATAATTGAGTCTGGACGTGAAAAATAGATGTATTCCATTGAACAAATTGTCAGTTGCGTTTTAGGGGTGTACGAATCAATATGCAACCCTGCCTTATCAATTGTAATTAACTCGCCTGGTTGCACGTCGCGTACAAATTGTGCACCAATTGTATCAAGTGCACACGTTTCACTAGCGACCACATAGGCTCCATTTTCCAAGCGTCCAATCGACAGCGGTCGAAATCCATTCGGATCAAGTGCTGCATATAACCGGTTATTACGCAAAAGCAAGAAGGCAAAACCGCCATGAACCTCATTTAAGCTTTGCTTGAGTGCACTGACAAAATCCATTCCCATTTTTTGCCGAATAAGATGGACTAAAATTTCAGTGTCGGAAGTAGATTGAAAAATTGCTCCGCCTTCTTCTAATTGCTTTTTAAGCGTTGCTGAATTCGTCAGATTACCATTATGCGCCAAAGCGATGTCTCCATCACCAAAATGAAACAGAAAAGGTTGTACGTTTTCAAGGATATTATTACCACTGGTTCCATAGCGGACATGACCGATTGCAACGTCGCCTACAAGAGCGTCCAAATTATTTTCATTCGCAAAAACTTCAGCCAACAGGCCCCGGTTACGGAAACGGTGCAGCTTTTCGCCATCACTTGAGACGATTCCAGCGCCTTCTTGACCACGGTGTTGCAAACTATGAAGTCCAAAGTAGGTTAATTGGCTCGCCTTGGCTGCGCCAAAAACACCAAAAACACCACACTCTTCATTTAGTCCTTTGATTTCATAAGGCATGGTATTGCTTCCTCCCAGAGTTTTTTTGCTTCTTCTAAATCCAACACAGCTGTGCCATCCTGATACTTGAGTGCAAGTTCCCTTTTGGCCGTAACTTCTCCAAGTAAAACTGCATCCGTACCCAGCAACTGCTTAAAAGCGGCAACCTTTTGAGGTGCTACACTAACAACAAATCTGCCTGGCGTTTCACTAAAGAGCTGTTCACCAGCAAATGGAACTGCAAGTGACAACCCCAACTGACTATGCAAAGTCATTTCGACCAGCGCAACAGCCAGTCCGCCTTCACTCAAATCATGCGCACTTTCAAGCAGTCCCGCTTGATTTGCCTGCAATAATTTGGCTAATCTTTGGACCGTAGTTGTCAGTGAAAAATCATTCAAGCTCCCGCTAAGCTGCCCGGTCAACATCTTTTGGATTTCAGTTCCGGCAAAATCATTCCCAGTCTCTCCCACCAAAAACAGCTGACTGCCAACCTGCTTAACTGTCGGAGTCAAATACTGATGCACATCTGTCAACAGCCCAACCATTCCAACCATTGGAGTGGGATAAATTGCGGTTCCATTACTCTCGTTATAAAGAGAGACATTGCCGGAGATAACCGGCGTATCAAGCTGCCGGCAAGCAGCAGCCATTCCTTTAACTGCTTGATGCAATTCCCAATAAACCTCTGGATCATTAGGATCACCGAAATTAAGGCAATCGGTAATTGCTAAAGGTGTAGCTCCGCTAGCTACCAAATTTGTTGCAGCTTCGAGTACAGCAATTTTTCCTCCTACGAAAGGATCGAGATAGACGAGACGTCCATTTCCATCAGTCGTAATTGCAATCGCCTTATTTGTTTGTCTGATCCGAATAACCGCTGCATCACTTCCTGGTCCTACCACTGTGTTAGTTCTGACTTGTGAGTCATAGGTTTCTGTAAAGCTCTTTTTAGAAGCGATTGTGGGTTGTTGCAACATTTTACGCAGCGTAGCAGCAACTACTAATTTTCCAGGGTGCCATGCAGGTTTGCGGCTTTGTGCCAGCATTCTCGCCGGTTTTTTTTCGCGGCTGCTTTCCTCCAAAACATCGTCTGTCAGACTTGTAACAGGAATATCAGTCACAATTTCTCCCCGATGCCGCAACAAATAGTTTTTCTCCTCTGTTACTCTGCCAATTACGACTGCATCTAAACCAAAGTTATGAAAAAGTTCTTGTACCTGTTTTTCAAAGCCAGCCCGTACGCATAAGAGCATGCGTTCTTGCGATTCACTCAGCATGATTTCATAAGCCGACATTCCGTCTTCACGCTGCGGCACATTATCTAAGTCAAGTGTCATTCCGCTACCTGCCTTAGATGCCATCTCACAACTCGAAGAAACCAGCCCAGCAGCTCCCATATCTTGGATCCCGACCAGCCAATCTTGGTGCTTGCTCGTCAGTAACAAACATGCTTCCAGCAGCAGCTTTTCCATAAATGGATCACCTACTTGGACGGCAGAACGTTGCGTTTCTTTTTCATCACTAAAGTCTGTAGACGCAAAGGTGGCACCATGAATTCCATCTCGCCCTGTTTTAGCACCCACATACATCACAGCATTTCCGACACCTTTAGCTTGTCCCTTTTGCATTTCGCTTTGTTCAATAATGCCAACGCACATAGCATTCACAAGTGGATTATCAGCATAACATTCATCGAAGGTCATTTCTCCACCCACAGTAGGAATTCCCATGCAATTACCGTAACCGCCAATGCCTGCCACCACTTCATTAATCAAATACTTGGTGCGTGAATCCTTGATTTCGCCAAAGTGCAACGAATCAAGTAATGCAATTGGCCGCGCCCCCATACTGAAAATATCACGAATGATTCCGCCGACGCCTGTTGCGGCACCTGCATAAGGTTCAACTGCCGAAGGGTGATTATGACTTTCAGCTTTAAAAACAATTCCTTGTCCATCACCAATGTCAATAATACCAGCACCTTCTCCAGGGCCTTGCAAAACACGTGCATTTTTATTAGGAAATTCGCGTAAAACTGCTTTTGATTTTTTGTATGAACAGTGCTCACTCCACATTACGGCAAATAGACCTGTTTCAGTATAATTTGGCAACCGGCCTAAAAGTTTTTGAGCAATATAATCATATTCTTTTTCGCTAAGTCCCCATTCAAGATATGGTTTTTTTTCCTTAATCTCTTGTGGACTCATTTCCAACTCAACGGTCATTAGCGGATTGCCTCCTTTTGATATCCATTGCCTGCTAAGAGTGCAGTGAAAACTCGTAGTCCATCAACATTTCCTAACAGTGCTTCGACTGCTCGTTCTGGATGCGGCATCATGCCTAAAACATTCCCGGTTTCATTAATAATTCCGGCAATGTCATTTAAACTTCCATTCGGATTTTCATCAGCATAACGAAAAACTACCTGATGTTTGGCTTCTAATTGTGCCAATACATCTTTTTGCGCATAATAGCTTCCATCTGCATGAGCGATCGGTAAATAAATTTTTTCTTTTGCTTGATATTGATTAGTAAAGGGAGTTTCATTGTTTTCAACTGTTAATGCAGTGGTTTTGCAGATAAATTTGAGCCCGTTATTTCGTTTTAATGCACCTGGTAACAGCCCAGCTTCCGTTAAAATCTGAAAACCATTGCAGATACCAAGAACAGGCTTCCCTGCTGCTGCGAATCTCACAACTTCAGGCATAATATTACTGAAACGCGCGATTGCACCACACCGTAAATAATCCCCATAAGAAAAACCGCCTGGAATCATGACTGCGTCAAAACCCGCTAAGCTTTTTTCCTGGTACGAAACATATTGTGCAGTTGCACCACAAACGGAATGCAGCGCTTCGAAGAGATCAACATCGCAGTTAGAGCCTGGGAAAACAATAATAGCGATTTTCATTGTTGTTCCTCCAATAATTCATAACGGTAGGTCTCTAAATTAAAATTAACAAGTAATTGTTCTGAAATCTCACTAACTGTCTGCGCAACACTCTTAGTTGCTGGATCAAGTTGAACATCAAAAAATTTACCCACATTTATCTTTTCAACTTCAGGATGTCCTAAACTCTGAACTGCATCCGTAATTGCCTGACCCTGTGGATCAAAAACCGACTCCTTATATGTGACAAAAATACGTGCTTTGACCGTCATTTGTTGGCCTCCTTGCCTAATTTTGCTTCCAACCGGTTGAGAACTTCCTGATAGACAGCAGTTAAATCTCCCAAGCTACGGCGAAAAACATCTTTATCCATGTGCTGCTTACTCTTAGTGTCCCATAACCTACAATTATCTGGCGAAAATTCATCGGCTAGAATCACTGTACCATCTTTTAAGCGCCCGAATTCAAGCTTGTAGTCGACCAACTGCAAATCAATTGACGCAAACAACGGTGTCAATAACTGATCAACTTTACGTGAAACCTGCCACATATACTCGATTTCTTTTTCAGTCGCAATTTTCAAACCAAAAATTTGTGAGTTATTTATAAATGGATCATCTAATTCATCACTTTTAAAGTAGGATTCTTCAATTGGAGCTGCAAATTTCGTTCCTTCTTTAACATTAAAGCGCGTAGAAAAATGTCCTGCAGCAACGTTACGTGTAACCATTTCTAATGGGATAATCTGCACTTTGCGGACAAGTTCTTCGTCATTTGAAATCGTCTTGATAAAATGAGTATTCACACCTTGAGCATTCAGGTACTTGAAAATTAAAGTTGAAATTAAATTGTTTAGCCTGCCCTTGCCTTCAACTTCTGTCTTCTTTTTGCCGTTTAGTGCGGTTGCCTGATTAGTATAAACAACTCGGAGGACATCTTCATCCTCAGTTGTCCACATTTGTTTGGCTTTTCCAGCATAAATCATTTTTCCCATAATAATCTGTCTTTCCTTTCTTCAAAAAAACGAACTTTAATGTCATTGTTAGGTAAGAACCATCGCTATTTAGTATAAAGATTAACAAGCTTACCGACCCACGTCAAGTAGTAAAAGACGAACTATTTAAAAAAAGTGTCCAATCACATTTTTATTTACTCCAATAAGTCTTTCAATCACATAAAAATCGTACAAAATATAAGCAAAAAACGAACTATTCTTAATATTGGGAGGAGAAAACTTGGATAATTACGCTCAGCACAAATCTCTCTATAATAAAATTAAAGAGTGTGACATAAGTCGGGAAAATTTGAGTGCTAACTCGAAATTACGAACATAGCGAGTCCTTTGCGATGAGTAATTCGAGGTTAGACGGAGAATTTTGACTTATGAAACACGTTTACCCGAAATAAAAGAGGGGCTGTGACAAAAGTTAACTTTTGTCACAGCCCCCTAAAAAGGATAACTAATTATTTTATTTCAACAGGTGCATAGTACGCATCACTTAGGTGTAGCTTGCAAGCTACACCTTCACGTACTTCACAATCTGGTTTCTGTTTACTGATCCAGCCCAACACGTGCAAAGATATCATCAACATGCCGTAAATGCCAGTGATAATCAAAAGCATCATCCAAATCAGCTTTTGAAAGTCGTGCGGTAATCCGCTCATCTTTTTCCAGTAATGGCCTGAACTGAATTTGCTTGTCCCAAGCTTCTGCTGTCTTTGGCTGAATAAGATCATAGGCTTCTTCCCGACTCATTCCAGTGTCAATTAGTTTCAACAATACACGGCCGCTATAGATCAAACCAAAGGTTCTTCCCATATTACGCTTCATATTTTCAGGAAAAACAGTTAATGTATCTAGAATTGTGCCAAAACGATGCAGCATATAATCAATTAAAGTAGTCGTATCTGGTAAAATGATTCGCTCGGCAGAAGAGTGCGAAATATCACGTTCATGCCAGAGAACCATATCTTCATAGGCTGTTACCATATGACCACGCACGACCCGCGCCAAGCCACAAATATTTTCTGATCCAATTGGATTGCGTTTATGCGGCATTGCTGAGGAACCTTTTTGTCCCTTTGCAAAATGTTCCTCAACCTCACGTGTTTCTGATTTCTGTAATCCTCTAATTTCTGTCGCAAATTTTTCTAAACTAGTTGCAATCAGCGCCAATGCAGCTAAATACTCTGCATGCAGATCACGTGGTAATATCTGACTAGAAATTTCTTGGGCCCGAATTCCCAGCTTGGTGCAAACATATTTTTCAACAAAAGGATCAATATTAGCAAAGGTTCCTACCGCACCACTAATTTTACCAGCCTCAACTCCGGCAGCAGCGTGCTCAAAGCGCTCAATATCACGCTTTACTTCAGAATACCAGCGTGCTAATTTCAGCCCAAAAGTCGTTGGTTCAGCATGTACGCCGTGTGTGCGCCCCATCATAACCGTATATTGATATTCTTTGGCTTTCTTAGCCACAATTTCCTTGAAAGCTGCCAGATCATTACGCAAAATTTCATTAACCTGTTTCAACTGATATCCATAAGCCGTATCCACAACATCGGTACTGGTCAAACCATAATGAACCCATTTCTTTTCGGCTCCTAAAGATTCCGAAACACAGCGTGTAAAAGCAATCACATCGTGGTGTGTGCTTTGTTCAATCTCCAAAATCCGCTCAACATCAAAACGAGCATTTTGACGAATTTTTTCAACATCTGCTGCTGGAATATGACCAAGTTTTGACCATGCCTCGTCTGCTGCGATCTCAACTTCGAGCCAGCATTCATATTTTTTCTTATCGTTCCAGATTGCTGCCATTTCAGGTCGTGTATATCTTGAAATCATTATTTTTCCCCTTTAATCCCATACTTTTGTCTGTTTAATTTCTGCCAGCGTTTCATTAATATCATCCGTTAGAATCGTGATATGACCCATCTTGCGATCTCGTCGAAGCTCACCTTTACCGTAATCATGGAAATGCCATTGTTTTTTTTGTGCAACCAGTCGCTTAGCTCCAGCAACGTGTTGACCTAAGACATTCACCATTACTACTGGCTGCAACAACTTGATTTGTGGCAACGGCCAGTTACAAATTGCACGGTTATGCACGTCAAACTGCGAAAAATTGCACGCTTCAATTGAATAATGCCCAGAATTATGCGGACGCGGTGCTAGTTCATTCACATAGAGTTCTTGATCCTCGCCAACGAATAACTCTATTCCCAGAATACCACAAAGATTAATTCCGACAGCGATTTTTTCAGCGATTTCTTGCGCTTTTTCTTGCAAATCCGCAGAAATCCTAGCAGGTACAATGCTTTCGTGCAAAATTTGATTACGATGAATATTTTCACTGACTGGGAAAACACAGAGCGCGCCTGTACTATTGCGCCCTACCATAACAGAACATTCCTTGCCAAAGTTGACCCAACCTTCTAAGATGCATTTTCCCTGACTTAAAAGTTCTGTTGCTGCTGTAAGATCGGCAGGAGTATGTAAAACATGCTGTGCTTTGCCATCATATCCACCCTGACAAGTTTTCAAAACTGCAGGATAACCGATTGTAGCAAGTGCTTCTTCCAGCTGCTCTTTATTTTCAATTGCTCTAAAGGGGGCAACTTTCAAGCCCAGCTTTTTCAGAAAGGTCTTTTCACGCAAACGATCCTTCGTCACCGCTAAAAGATGTGTACCTTGTGGAACCGCTACTTGGTCCTGAACATCTTCAAGTGCTTGAAGGTCAACATTTTCAAACTCATAAGTTAAGACATCTGCACGCCTTGCCAGTTCTTCAATTGCTTTTAAATCTGCATAAGGTGCAACTATCTGAGCATCTGCCGCCTGACCTGCCGAGCAATCTGGATTCGGATCCAAGATAAGCACTCGAAATCCCGCTGCTTTAGCAGAAAAAGTCAACATTTGTCCCAATTGTCCTCCGCCTATAATTCCAATTGTTTTTCCCTGTTCAATCAAACTAGTCAAGTTGCTCACTACTCCTTACTGAAGTGTCATGCTGCTGTTTACGGAAAGCTACTAACTTTTTGGTTATTGCTGGATCTGAAAGTGCAATGATCTGCAATGCTAACAAAGCAGCATTCTTAGCTCCAGAAGTTCCAATTGCAGTTGTAGCCACCGGAATTCCTGCAGGCATCTGTACAATTGACAGCAATGAATCAAGACCATTAAGTGCGTGACTCTGCACTGGGACACCAATTACTGGTAGAACAGTATTTGCGGCAAGCATGCCGGGCAGATGTGCTGCTCCGCCAGCGCCCGCAATAATTACCTTTGTCCCTGCAGCAAGTGCATTCTTGGAAAAAGCGAACATTTCTGCTGGCATCCGATGCGCTGAAATGACCTTCTTCGTATATTCTACTTGGAATTCATCCAAAATTGCAGCAGCTGCTTTCATCGTACTCCAGTCTGAAATACTGCCCATCACAATACTTATTTTACTACTCATGCCGATCCCTCCTACAAGAGACAGCTTATCAAAAGCGTCACAACTTGTCAAAGCTAAAATCGAACTATATTACTATTTTTATAGATTTTATACGCATTATCCGCTAACTTTGTCTTTTTTGCAGCTTTAAGTTTTCAAAAGTATTTATTTTACTCGCAAATTATCCAAAAAAGAGCGGGACAAAAGGCGTTTAGCTGACGAAAATTAACAACGTCAGGCGGATAATTACGAGATTGAATTGTCTGACTGACGGGATTAAGTGCATCAAATTGCCTTTTGGTGCACGTTTTAGCACTAGCTGTTTGGGAACCAAGAACACAAAAAAAGAGTTCGCGACTTTTGTCCCAAACCCCTTTTTCTGGCTCTAAGCCATTTATTTTCTCTCTTAGTTGCAAACTCACGTCTGTCAATCAAAATTCCAGCCAAGTAGACTATCAAAATACCTAATCTTCAGCCGCTGCCATTGCTTCAAGGATATCTTCTAGGCGATCCCGCTCAGCTTCTGCATTGCGTTTTTTTTCATCGTAAGCTTCTAATAAGTGGCGGCCTCGATTACTCTGGCTAATTTCCTCGCAAACATGGTCGAGTTCAGTAATCTTCTCTACCGCGACCTGATAATCACGCAAAATATCAAGTTTATTGCTCATGACAAAAGCCCCCTAAAAATAATTTATCGACTTGAATAATCTAACACTTTTTGTCATGTTTGTGAACTACTTTATATTACAGTTTGATTACAAATAACCACGTTCTGCCTTGGCACCAACTTTATTCTAGTTGCTATGGCTTTTGATAACAACTGGCGCTAGTTTTTCCTTTTCAATCTTCGCTTCAATTATTGTTTTAACATCCCGTGCAATCATCAGCTCTTCATTTGTAGGAATCATCAAAGCTGCCACACGTGACGTTGGCGTGGAAATAAATTCTGCTACCCCACGCTTAGCATTGGCTTTTTCATCAACTTCAATTCCCAAGAATTCCAAACGCTTCATAATTTTTTCGCGAATATATCCAGAATTTTCACCAATTCCAGCGGTAAAAATAATGCCATCAAGGCCACCCATCTCAGCCATGTAGGCACCCACATATTTGACAACGTCTTTAACAAAAATATTAATTGCCAATTGAGCCCGCTCATCAGTTTTACACTTAGCCTCGATATCTCGCATGTCTGAGGAAATGCCTGAAATCCCTAGTAAACCTGACTTTTTATTCAAATCATAAATCACTTCCGGCATAGAATGCATATCCAGCTTTTGCATCATAAAAGAAATCAACGAGACATCGACATCCCCAGATCTAGTTGCCATTGTGATCCCAGTCAGGGGCGTAAATCCCATTGAAGTATCAAACGACTTGCCATTTTTAACCGCACATAAAGACGCACCTGCCCCTAAATGACAACTAATTAGTTTTAATTGCTTGAGCGGTTTTTCCATCATGTGAGCTGCAACTTGTACAACATAGCGATGACTAGTCCCATGCGCCCCATATCGACGCGCACCGTATTTGTGATACCATTCGTATGGTACGCTATATACGTAATTTTCTTTAGGCATCGTTTGATGAAATGAAGTGTCAAAAACAGCAACTGACACAGCATTTGGCAAAATTTTTCTAAAAGCTTCAATTCCCATTAAATTAGCGGGATTATGAATTGGTGCATACTCCGTCAGTTCATTAATTCTGCGAATAATTCGCGAGTTGACTGCAACGGATTTTTTAAAGTATTCTCCGCCAGCAACTACACGATGTCCTACACCCACGATTTCTGCAAAATCTTGAACAATTCCCAGTTTCAAGAGCAGTTGCAATAAGCGTTTGACTGCCACAGCATGGTCTTTTAACTCTGCTTCTTTGCGATATTCCTTTTCTCCGTACTTAATTTTGATCGTCCCATTTGAAATCCCGATACGATCAAACAGGCCCTGTGCCAGCACCTTTTCTCCTTCCATTTCAAAAAGCTTAAACTTGAGACTCGAGCTACCAGCGTTAATTGCGATGATTTTTGCCATGTGAATCCCTCCAATGCCATTAAAACGTTTTCATACATCTAATATAACAAATTTTGCACGAAATTTCACTAGAAGATCGGTTATTCTTGTTAAAATTCAACTCAATTCCGCTATCTCATTTAGAAATCAGCCTTTAATTATTCCACAAAAGCCATTACAATTGTTTGATAGGAACTTTTTGTGGAGGAATGTCATGCAGTATGAAAAAGAACTTATCACTTTAGTCAAAAGAACCCCTGAATTTACGGAAATATTCCATATTCTAGATAGCTATCAGCTTGGAAAAGCATTGATTTGCGGTGGTGCTTTACGTGATTTGGTATGGAACACGCTCAGCAAACAACCGACTTCGCTTCTTAGAGGAAACATTGATGTCTTATATGGAGATTCTGCAGAAACATATGAGCAGCTGCTAACAAGACGCGCTCTTCTGGGGCAATGCCATTCGAAATATCTGTGGAATTTGCAAAATGTCGTCTTAAACAATTCACAAACGCGGCAGCCATTTGGTAAAACTCCGGAAGAAGCGCTCACAACTCTTCCGGAAACCTGCAGTGCGGTCGCTATTACTTTTGAAGCAGGAACCTTCAAAATTCTTGCACCTTTTGGCTTACAGGATCTTTTTAACATGGAAGTTCACCCTACACCACGTTTTATTAAAGATTCGGACTTGCTTAACCAGTTTAAGCGTCGCAGCGCGCTTAAGGGATGGGAGCAGCGTTGGCCGGTGACGTTTTTTGCTGATTAAAGTCGAAGTGTGACAGCCAGTTGAAAAACTCTGCGTACTAAGCGCTGGAGCACGCACGTAACTTGCTCTTAGTTACAAGTGCCTCCAAGCTTAGGCACAGGAGGTTACTGGCTGGAACACGTTAAATAGTGACAGCCAGTTGAAAAACTCCGCATACTAAGTGCTGGAGCACGCACGTAACTTGCTCTTAGTTACAAGTGCCTCCAAGCTTAGACACAAGAGGTTACTGGCTGGAACACGTTAAATAGGTGACAGCCAGTTGAAAAACTCTGCGTACTAAGCGCTGGAGCATCTAATTCAAGACAAAAATAAGGACTATGCAAAAGATTAGTTTTGCACAGTCCTTTTTTATTCCGGATAAACGTGTTCCATAAGTCAAAATTCTCCGTCTAACTTCG
>NZ_AZFQ01000052.1:192756-207467 GCF_001435195.1 Liquorilactobacillus satsumensis DSM 16230 = JCM 12392
CCTTTTTTTCTATCTTTCAATTTCTAAATTAGTACATTTAACTTACTTGCTGGCTGAATTTAGCCGCAAATTACTTATTTTTTTCTTCATTTTCTTTGGCTTGACTTCGCTTACTCAAGAAAGAATGACGCATCCCATAACCAAAGTAAATTACCAGACCGAAAATAAACCAATATAAGGCATATAACTTAGCCCCCATATCAAGTCCCCAGAAAACAGCAAACGCGGCCAAAAATGCTAATGCTGGCATAACAGGGTATAACGGCATCTTAAAACTTGGTTCTGGTAAGTCTTTTCCTTCGCGTGGACGCAGTGCGTAAATTCCCAGAGAAACAAACATAAATGCAATCAACGTCCCAGCTGAAATCAACTGTGCTAAAAAGGCAAATGGGAACACAGCGCCTAAAATAACCCCCACAATCGACAGCACAACTAAGGCACGATTAGGTAAATTATCTTTGTTCAAAGAACCCAGCCATTTTGGAAGCATTCCATCACGTCCAAAGGAATAAAGTAACCGTGAACCAGCCATCATCATCCCGATCAAAGCGGTAAACATCCCCACAACAGCGACTGTTTGGACGACAATTGCAATAATTGGATGACCACTTTCACGCAAAGCCCAGCCAACAGGTTCAGCGTTATTAGCATAGCTTGAGTATTTGAACATTCCTACCATTACAAGTGAAACACTCACAAATAATATCACGGCTAAAACAAGTGATCCCAAAATACCGCGTGGCATTGTCTTTTTGGGATCCTTGGCTTCTGCAGAATTAGCAGCAATTGAATCAAAACCGATATAAGACAGGAAGATTGAAGAAACCCCAGCGTAAATTCCTTGCCAGCCACCAAAAGCAGAACCATCAGCGTTCGGATGATATTTTGGAATAAAAGGAGAATAATTTGAAGCATGAATGGCTGTTAAGCCAACAAAAACAAACAGTAAAATTGCTAAAACTTTAAGTACCACCAAAATATTCTCAACACGTGCTGCGCCTGACACACCACGGGCTAGCAATAATCCTACTAAGATAACCACAATTACAGCGACTAAATCAATTACTCCACCTGAAGTACCATATGCACTAGAAAGTTGTTTAGGTAAGACAAGCCCAAGCGGTTCAATCAAACCACGAAAGTTTGCGGATAACCCAGAAGCCACAAAGGCAACTGCGATAAAATACTCTGCTAACAGTGCCCAACCCGCAATCCAACCAAAAAACTCTCCGAAAATTACGTTGATCCATGAATATGCAGAACCAGCAAAGGGCATTGCAGATGACATTTCAGCATAGGCAAAGGCAACCAACCCAGCTACAATTGCCGCTACTAAAAACGAAAGTGCCACCGCTGGACCAGCATGCGAAGCTGCGACAACTCCAGGAAGCGTAAAGATAGAGGTTGAAACAATTGTACCGACACCCAGAGCCAAGAAATCCTTGACCGTTAAGACTTGACTTAAATGGGAGTCTTTATCTTGATACACATTTGGATCCTCTTTTAACAACATTCGTTTAAAAAAACTTTTCATAACCATTCTCCCTTTAAATAATTTGTAAATATAAGAATTATAACAATTTTATTAAGAAAGTCAAGGTTACAAATCATCGTTTTTTAACGTATGCTCTTCAAAAAGCTTTATCAAAGGATTCAATAATTAGAATCTTTTAATTTCAGTATCTCTGCCACTTACATTTACTAAAATTTTTCATCTAACAGTAAATTCTGCATAAAAATAACTGGTGCACAAATTTGCAAAAATGCATATTTAAGAAAATTGAGCGCAAAATCCAACAACAATTCACGCAAGTCGTTCTTCTTTTGCGGATGCTGCTTGCGCCTAAGTTCATTAGCTGTATCCGTTAATTCTGTGTGTTCTTCTTTGATTTTGCCTCTTCTACTCAAGGTTGCTGTCTCGGAAATTTCATTAAGATTATCACTCTTTTTGCCTTTTTCTCTCGACATATTAAATGGATAGAGCATCACAAAGTTGCTAACTAGGTAATAGTCCAACAAAAGCTTCCAACTACTAGATGATATTAACTGAACACCTGCTAATAAAATCGCAAAAGAAAGTCCTCCACGCAACAGAATGCTTCCGTATTGTTTAAAATTACTCATACATAAAGCCCTCACTTTAAAAGTTTACTGCATAAAAACACTACTTATGCTAACACATCGCTAGAAACAACACAAAAACAAAAAAGATCCAAATACGTAGCTAATATACGTAAATTGATCTCCCCCAAAAAATATAGCTTAATTTTAACGTTAATCACTTTTACTACGCTTTGTCAAAGTCTTTCATCAACTTCTCCGTTAAGTGATTAATATAGATCATTGCTACCGTATACAAATCGAGAAAATAGATTAGGATTCCTAGCGAACCATAGAAAGCCATAGAAACAGCAATCCAGAAAAGCAACTGACTAAGAATCGTCCACTTTCTTCGAGTTGCAATTGTACTTTTAATCTCTGGATCATCTGTCTTTTTCAGAATTTCTGCCTTTTTTTGTCCCAGCTTATCCCGCATCTTCTTCACCGCTACACTGAGCCTGAAATTGTACACCATCAAGAGGACCAGACTGCACAAAGCAAGTAACTCAAATCTTGTCATCGCAGCTTCTCTCCCTTCTTACTAAACTACTAGCACATCGCATTTTGCCATTCGAATTACACTGTCCGTCACTGCGCCCATCAACAAGCGTTCAACTGCCGACAACCCGGTTTTTCCAATCACAATCAAATCAATTGGATAATCAGCAGGAAAGTCTTGTGTAATGACGACGCGTGGAGAACCAAAGCGAGCATGGATTCCAAGATTGGTAAATCCTTCCTTAGCAAATCTATCTTTGAGCTTTGTCAAATAATCTTGAATATACTCAAAGGAAGAATAAATCATATCTCCCGTGCCGCTCATCACACCACCAAAATTAGTCGTAAATTGTTTAACATCAATCACGTTCAAAACCTCAACCCGGCTATCATTTTGTTTTGCAATTTCAATAGCTCGTGCAAGTGCCTTTTCCGCATTTTGTGACCCATCTACAGGTACTAAAATATTACGATATTGTTTTTCCATAGAATCACTCCCCTTGCCTTGTTTCCCTAATGCCATTATACCATTAACAGTTATAAGAATCTTTTAACCTTTATTAAAGGTTGCAATGAAATTACGACAACTTTGTCGAATATTTCCCAGTTCATTTAATAATTCCTGTTTATCTTCCACAGATTCGGAAATTTTTAATAGCAGTTCATGATAAGCTTTGTTAGTAGTATTTTTTTTCAATTCGCTGGCACTCGCTTTTTTAATACTTGTAAAAATCAAGGTTGCAGTATAAAGATTACCCGCAGCCGCTAATTCAATTGCATTTTGTGCCCCATCACGATAAATTCCTGCACGTTCCAGATAATAATTTTTCTCTTCCATCAATAACACCCCGTTCGCGCATGGCTACGCTTTCATTACGCTAAATTTTACTCGTTGCATTCTTATTTTGCAAGACTCGGGTTAGTCGACTTTTAAATAAAATTTGTTCTTCCATTTTAACGCAACCTATTGTATACTATTTAAGTGCTATTAATTCAGCTGCCCTCGTGGCGGAATTGGCAGACGCGCAGCGTTCAGGTCGCTGTTTGGGTTTCCAAGTACAGGTTCGACTCCTGCCGAGGGCATTTCTTATACAATTTAGACAGTTTTACAAGCCTTGAAACGTTGATTTCAAGGCTTTTTTATTTGATAGATTATTGTAGCTTAATGTAGATTTTACATTTTTGATGCAATTACATCAGCAAAAATACCACACAATTATGTGTGAAATTAAAAGTCTTTATCCATGCAACATTAATTAGACAAGTGACTTTTCCTGCTAAGGGCATCATATAAACCTTTAAATCAAGGCTTCAAAAGTAATTAGGACATCAGCTAAGTATAAGTGCTGGTGTTTTTTTATTGCGTAAAAAAGACTCCTTACGAATTTTCCCCCAACAAGTAGCATTTAACGTCCAAATATAAAAAGAGTCATCTCAATTAAGAGACAACTCAAAGAGAGAAAATGCTTTATTGGGATAAAACACCATCTATACTCTATAATATTACTCAAAGAAAGCTAATGCAACTCTATTTTAGCTAAAGAGACTGTAACTGCTAAATTCAAGTTGCTTTAACCAAAAGACCAGTGCTTGTTGAAACTTTTACGTTTCAGGTCATTGCCCGAACCGTTCCGTAATTTGGACCTAAACAAGTAACCGTCTGATTAAACTACCGCTAAAAACATTTAAAAATGCTAATCTTTGTTGTATAATTCACCGAGGAAAACCTGTGAGTTGCTAGCACAAGTAAACGGGGAAAGTACTTGACTAGGGACTTGCAAGTATTTAAGGAAAGCTATTTCAATTATTTGAGTATTATTTACTAGATTCAGGGGGAGCACATTGAACTTTTTAAAAATTAAAAAAACTGCTGCAGTTATTTTGGGGAGTTTGCTGGGAAGCTATTTGTATCTAGTTCCCTTTTTTTACGATGGCAAGCTACGCGTTGGACACTGGTTAGAAAGTGACGCTAACTTCCACTTGTCTCGGCTTTATGGTTTAAACAATGCATTTTCACACCCAATTAACTATATTTCGTTTAAAGGCGTTGGCCAAGGTGTTAATTATTTTTACCCGTGGCTTACTTTTTACCCAGCCCATTTATTGGCTAATTTGCTACATAATGAAGTCGCCGGCTTCATTGCTTTTTTGTTCATGATTACTTGCCTAACCTTTGTACTTTCCTATTACAGTGCACGGGCGCTTTTTAATAGCGAACGCTGCGCAGTTGTCTTTAGTATAATTTATCCATTTTCTGCTGGGCGTGCCGTAAATGTTTTCCAAAGGGCCGATATTGGCGAAATTATTGCCATGGCTTTTTTCCCAGTCGTGCTGCTTTGTTTCTACAAATTAGTCCTTAAAGCAGCCAATGATTACTGGTTGTTACTCGCGGTTTCCAGTGCATTGATAATATATTCGCACGTTCTTTCAAGCATTTTCTTGTTCTTCACACTCTTATTATTGTTGCTGTGCAGCTGGTCACAAATTTCAAATAAAGCTGCCTTGCTTATTGCTTTTCTTAAAAGTGCCTTTTTAACTTTAGGATTAACTGCTTTTTTTTGGTTACCTTTATTGCAACAAGTCCATCACCTGCAAATCACACCACCCAGTATTAAAAAACTAGCAGATTCAGCAGTTGATGTTAGTTGGTTATTGACTAATTCCTTAAGTAATTCGATTGGAAATGGTAACTCCGTCCTCGGATTAGTCCTGACAGTTCTTTTTATTGGTGGTGCTTTAAAATTACAGCAAGCGGACTACAATTATCGGGTCCTTTGGTTTGTGAGTGCGTTTCTTCTTTTTCTAACAACCAACTTATTTCCTTGGTTTCTATTTCAAAACACACCCATCAAAATGATTCAATTTCCATGGAGATTCATTGAAGTTGCGACCCTGCTGATTTCCGTCAGCGGAACATGGCTTCTTAGAAAGACTCGCAACAGAAATATTTTACTCTTGCTACTTTTAGTCCTTGCTATCCACACCGCAACTTCATTTAATTTACGCAAAGGCGCAGTTGCTGTCATAGACGGTCAAAATTATTTGACCACTGTCAAAAATACTGAATCAAGTGATTATTATCCACTAAAAAGCAGTCAGGGATATCAAGAAACCATTGCAGCTAAACGGTTTATCGTCGATCAGACCGCCCAAAATCTTAAATTTCACGCTTCCAACAAACAAGTCCAACTTCAGATGCTAGCCAAAAATAAAGCCCAAACAGTAGACACCCCTTTTCTGAGATACTTAGGTACAAGCGTCCACGTTGAGGGCAAAAAGCTGCCTGTATCAACTTCGCCAAGAGGCACTGTGCTCATCAAAGTACCTGCTAAAAGTACCCAGGTAACATTGACAAGCTCATATACTAAATTAGGTAATTTTTCAAAAGTTCTTTCTCTGTTTTCACTGGCGATTACTTTTTTAATAGGCTGCTGGAAATACTTTAAATTACTTTCCAATTAACATGAAAATTTGTTAGTAAAAAATTCATCGCAATTTTAAGACAATCTAAAAGGCTGCGACAAAACGTTAATTTCATCACAGCCTTGATCTTACTTAATTGTCAGTATTACTCACACTAAAGGTTACTGTGCAACCACGTTAGCTGCCTGTGGTCCACGATCACCAGCTTCTTCATCAAAAGTAACTTTTTCACCTTCGTCTAAGGTCTTAAAGCCGTCCTTTTGAATAGCTGAGAAATGCACAAAAACATCTTTACCATCTTCACCGGTGATAAAGCCATAACCTTTATCTGCATTAAACCATTTAACTGTACCATTTTTCATATTATAATCCCCCTAGGATAAAAACCAAACAAACAGACCAACATATGTTAACACCTGAAGGAATTAAAAATAACATGAAACATGATACTTTTTTTTCGTACAAATGCTAAGAACGACTACATATTAGCATATTATCTGCTAAAGAACAACAAGTAACTATAGCATGAACAATTCAATTTCTTATTTTTTACTTTACGTGAATTTTACAATTTAGTTTAAGATCTCTAATAATTCCGTTTTTTAAGGTTTTTTTCTGATATAATTATCTTTGTTAATAAAGAAGGGATGGTAACATTGCTTGACTTTGAATTCATTAAGGAGTTTTTATACTTTATAAGCTGTTCTTCACTCCAAGATGGTCCTTCCGAAAAAGAAGTACTTGCGTTCGCTCTTTCCAAGGGAATTAGCAAACATGAGCTAGGCTACATTGAAATCCTTTTGTACGAAGCCCAATTTACTACTAAAAAACCGCTTCAAATTGAAGGCCATTTCGTCAGTCTGTCTCCCGGCAAGATTACAGCAATTGGTCAAAAAAGCGTAAACTCCGACTCTGATAATGTTATTTCGCTTTAAAAGCTACATAAATTTGAAAAAGCAACACATGTCTATCAAAAAGGACTTTGACGCAAGCCCCTTTTTGATTACACATGACACATAATAACGGCTATATTCTGATCACGATGTTAACTTATCTGAATATGGTCTCTTTTTAGTGGAATAATACTTGTGCGCCTTTATTTTCGGTGTGGCAAAGAAATCACTGTACCGTAACCGTGAAGCATCACATATTTTGGACCCACTACTACATTCACAATTTGGGGGACAAAATGCACACCAATAATTCCATCACCGTTTTTAGCAACTGCTTTTTCGATCAATTTAGTTTTAACCTGAGTATACAATTCTTCGTAACAATCAACTTCATCAATTTGTTCTGCTGTTAAAGTCCTTTTAAGCGTTGCATTAACAACACCTAGAATCATGTAAGACTGATTAATTTCACCTGTAGTAAGAAACATTTGTCCACTTCCCTAATTTTTCATCTGTTATATTTTAATTTTAGAGAAACTTTCCTAAATTAACAACTAAAAAATGCAAATGGTAACTAAAATTGCTGATCTTTCTGACACATGCTATAATTATTTTCATCGTGAAAGGTGGTTACACAATGGATTTTTATATTAACTTAACGAACAATCTCAAACTTCAGATTGACTCAGATACAGTCATCACTGGCTATGTAGTCAAGGGCAATATCAAAGACACACATCTTGAAAAGGTTTTTTCGACCTCCTTTGAAGACTGGAACAAGACCCAGCATGAAGAAAGCAGTAGCCAAGAGATGTTCGACTACCTTGCCTGTATTTTGACGCATATCGATTGGTTCTCAATTGGACGGGCTGATAATCATCCGCAAATATACAGCACTAATAGCGTTCAAAGTATCATTAAATTCTAATTAAGACACTTAAAGCATGCGAAGTTATTTAATAACGACTTCATAATGCTTTTTTTGTGTGCTGATCATAGCTTGTAACTGCTGCAGCAACAGCAATAGCCAGCTAAAAGAAAGTACAAAAGCAATTAATTCAAATGCCGTTAAAGACAAATAACCGATCGGAGAAAACAAAAGCGAAGCCCCCAGCAAAGAAGCCCCAATTGCATAAGACAAATGCTTAAAAGTTGGTTCCATTTGTGGCAGCAAAATTCCGACCAAAGCAATGATAATCAACAGCAGATAGACCATCAGGCTTGCTGCCTGCGTATGCAGCTCATGCAATAGGCCGCGCCCGTTGTTAGCAAATAGGCCTACCCCGCCAAGGCACACCGCAAAAGCAGTTAACAAAATGTGTAGGATGAATAAGCGCCGATTCCTACCAAACTTTTGATCAAGCGCTGCAAAAATAAAATCAATTAGTGCAGCTAGCAATAAGGCCGACGTAATCAAAGTCAAATTAAATTGCCAACTGCTGCTTGCCTGGCTCGTCCCTAAAAAGCTGACATTGTGTTCCCACCAATGTTTATTGCTATTAGTGATCATTGAGGCAAGCGCCCCTCCGATGATCACACAGACAAACAAAATAAAAATTACTGCTGGTGAAAGACGACTTTCTGCATACAGCATAAAATAATTAACGACACTGCAAAATAACAAGAAGATAAAAGAAGAGGTCAAAAGATCAAAAGCAGCTCCTTCAAATAACAACTCCAGCAACCAAAAAAAAGATAGCAGGCTAATCGCCAAAATCAGCACAAACGACAACATAATAGTAAGAAAGCTACGCCAGTAAAGCTTCTCTCCCAACCAAGACTGGATGAGTTTACGATCCTTGAGATAAAAAGAAGCAAAAACTAATGATCCGCTTAACGTCCCTAAAAGAATTGTTAAACTCGCAATCGATTCGTTCCCTGCAAGATTAATAGGTTCCTGTCCTCTTATATAAAAATATCCCCCAAAAAGCACAGTGAAAAAAAGTGCTGGTAAAAAGAAACGCAACGGTGAAATATTGGTATGGTAATCTGTTTGTGTGACAGGTTCAATCACTATTTTCCCTGCAGGATAATGTGAATAGGAAAGCTTGACTTTGTCTCCTTTTTTAACCTTTAACTTTTCTAAAATAGCATCTGGCAATATAATCTTGTGGTTGCTCTTAGTCATCTTTTTCACTCCTGCATTTAATTTACTGCAAAACTCCCCCGAGTTCGCTTTTATTTCCAAAGTAGTCATACAAAAAAACAAGAAGTCGGCACACACAGCACCATCTTCTTGTTAAGCTTCAGGAATTATTCCTACCGCTTTTACTATCTTTAAATAAAAATACGATAATTTCTCTTTGTAATGTTGATAGTCTCCCGCGTTGTTCTTTTAGAATTCAACTTCAACAAATTCCTTAACATATGTTCAAGCTTCTGGTCATCCAATAAGCGTGTTAAAACGTCTTTATCGACCTTGATCGCCAATTTTTCCTTCTTGCTGGGAACCAAAAATGTCTTTGTTTGCTCGTCTTCTGCTAAGACGTTTTCTTCCACTTCATGCATAAAATTCTTTTGCACGCTATGACCTCCTATTGCTTTTTCTAATTTAATTTTACGCTTTTTAACAGCAAAATACAAAATTAAAAAAAACTTATGCAAATTCCAAACACTGAATCCCCTATTTAACTAATTCATAAATTGCTTCAGCATAGATCGCAGCTGCACGTAAAAGATCATCAACCGGAATAAATTCATTTGCTTGGTGCATGGTATCCTCTGCTCCAGGAAACATCGCACCAAAAGCCACGCCACGGGGAAGCAATCTTCCATAGGTTCCACCGCCAACAACCATTCCATAACCCTGATTTCCAGTTTGACGTTCATAAACACGCAACAAGGTCTGCACCAATGGATCTTCTGGTGAAACATAGTGCGGTTCCTGTGTTTTGCCTGTCGGATTGAGTTCTGCATCCACTTTTTGAAGAACTTTAGCTAGTCCCGCTTGGAGCTGGGTAGGTTTAATTCCACGCGGATATCTGAAATTCAACGTTATTCTGCCACCTTTAGCAGCCTCAAATTCAAAGATCCCTGCATTCATCGTTAAATCACCCATCACGCTGTCAGTAAAGTTGAGTCCAAAGTTACTCATGCGTGAATCTTGATGCAGATAATCGGCAGCAAAAGAAATAAAATTAAGCGCACCGCCACCCAAGCCTAATTGCTTTAAGAATAACGCTAAGTACGTTCCGGCATTTTCACCATTACGGGGTTCTTGTGCATGTGCAGCTTTGCCCACAATCGTAATAGTAACAAGTCCATCTTCTGCCTGTGCCTGACCAGTAATCGGCATATCAGCTACATAGCGCGCCAAAAGTGGCTGCACCTCTGATAATTCTATTCCGCTTAGGCGTGCACTGGCATCCCGTGGAACCATGTTTTCGCGCAATCCAGCGGTGAATGCCAACAGCTTTACCTGTTCTCCATTTCCACCTTGAAAATCAACATTATAAGTCACATTACCCTTTTCACCATTGATTAATGGGAAAAAAGCATCTGGAGAAAAGCCAAAATCAGGGGTTGGCATTTTTTCAAAATAATGCGTCATGCAGCGCCAACCGCTCTCTTCATCTGTTCCGAGAATCAGACGAACTTTCTTACTAATAGGCAGTTGCAACTCCTTGAGCAGCTTAAGCCCGTAATAAGCTGCCATTGCGGGTCCTTTATCATCTGAAGCTCCGCGCGCATAAAGCCGTCCATCCTTGATAACCGGTATAAAAGGATTTGTCTGCCAGCCCTGACCTGCAGGCATAACATCCACATGTGCAAGAATTCCCAAAGTCTCTTTACCGGTTCCATACTCAATATGACCTGCTACATGGTCAACATTTTCAGTCTTGAATCCGTCACGCTGAGCAGCCTCTAAAAATTTCTCCAATGCTGCGCGCGGTCCTGGTCCAAAAGGGGCCGCACCTGTTGCCTGCGTTTCATCCCGCACACTCTCAATCTTGAGCAGCGCTTGTAGATCAGTTAACAACGCTTCCCGTCTTTTTTGGATCTCTTCTTTCCAATTGATCTGCATCTTATCAGCCTCCAAATTTTTACAGCACAACTGTTTATTTATCCACTTGATTGATTTTACCACGACACGCGTAGCTTCTAAAAGTCTTTACCTTATTCCTGTTGTATAATAAAGTGCAATCTTTAAACAAAGGAGCTTAAGAAATGCAAATTCTAGATGAAAAAAGTTTAAAACGTGTTATTCAAGTCCGTCCGCTAAACAGTCATAAAGGCAACTTTGGTAAGATACTCACAGTCGGTGGAACACGCCAATATGGTGGAGCAATTATTATGTCTACCTCGGCTGCGATTCACGCAGGTGCGGGTCTGGTAAGTTGCGCCAGCTCGCCGCTCAATTTAACTGCCTTACACACCATTGTTCCAGAAGCAATGTTTATCGATTCTACCGTTGCAAAGGAGCTGCGCCAAGCAGTTGCTGCTGCAGATGTGATCGTGATTGGTCCTGGATTAGGAACAAGCGCTCATTCCCTTGAAATTTTAAGCACAGTTTTGCAAAGCACACATAAAGAACAATTCTTAATTATTGACGGTTCTGCCATTACTCTCTTAGCAGACAACCGGGAACTTTTAGCATTGTTGCACGGGCTCCAAGTTGTTTTTACTCCTCATCAAATGGAATGGCAGCGCCTGAGCGGAATTCAAATTAGCGCTCAGACTAATGCTCAAAATCTTCACGTCCAACAAGCTCTCAAAGCAACTGTCGTCTTAAAAAAGTACCAGACCGTTATTTACCATTTGGATGGTTCGATCGCACAATTAAAAACTGGTGGTCCCTATATGGCCACTGGCGGAATGGGGGACACCTTAACTGGAATCATCGCAGCCTTTTTAGGACAATTTCACACATCTACCCCTGAACAAGTTGTTGATGCCGCCGTCTACATTCATAGCGCTATTGCAGCAGAGCTCTCGCGTTCACGCTACGTTGTCTTGCCAACAGATATTATTGGAAAATTACAGGAATTCATGTTGCACGCTCTTAAATAAACTTTTTGCTTTTTTAACTTAGCGTGTTTAATTGCTTAAATAAAGCAAGCTCAGCCGGCGTCAAAGCTCTAACTTGGCCAGCCTTAAGTTGCGGATCAAGTTGGAGTTGCCCAATTGCACAACGCTGCAATTGTAAAACCTTCATTCCAACTGCGCCGAACATTCTTTTAATCTGATGATATTTACCTTCCACAATCACAATCTGCACACTGCTTTTTCCAGTTGGTACATTCCCTTTTAAAAGTGTCAGTTGGGCAGGGCGCGTAACTTCCCCCGTTCGCAGTGTCAGTCCAGCAGAAAATTGGCTGCAAATCTGCGCAGTTACCGTACCAGCGACAAGCGCACGGTATGTTTTTGCGACATGCTTCTTGGGTGACATTAACTGATGGGCGAAGTGCCCGTCATTAGTTAGCAATAATAAACCGGTCGTGTCCTTATCTAATCTGCCGACTGGAAAAATACCCTTTCGCGCTGATTCGGGTAACAAGGAAAGGACCGTTTGCTGTTGTGGGTCGGTGGTGGCTGAAATCACTCCAGCAGGTTTATTTAACATCAAATAGCGCTTACTTTCATAATGAAGCTCGTCACCGAAAGCACTAATCACATCCTGTTGCGGGTCAACGTGTTTTTTGCCACTAGTTGCTTTAGCACCATTAACAGTGATTGCGCCGTCTTGCAGGAGCTTTCTCACTTGGGAACGCGTTCTTCCCAAAGTTGTTGCTACTAGTTTATCAAGTCTCATCTTTTGATCACCTGATTCGAAGCAAGCTGCGCAGATGACCTGCCTTACTTCCTAAAATTTTATCTGCCAAACGGGTCTTCAAACATAGATAAACATAGCAAAAGCCACCCGTTCCAGCGCTAAGAATCAGCGCAAGAAGAGCCTGAACCCGATACTGTATATTTAAGAACAATCCACTAAGCTCTACTGTTCCAAGCGCCACGATAAAGGTCAGCAGCGAAAAGAGCAACAAGGCATCGAACCGTCTGGTAACACGCCGTAAATCAAGCTGATCAGAATAATAGAATCGCCGCAGCATCAACCAGTTAGAGACCATCATCCCGATGGCCGTCGCCATCAGTGGTCCAAACGGCTGGAAAATTGCAGTCAATGGTACCTGCACTATTATTTTGACAATCATGCCAATTGCAAAGTACTGGACTGCTTGTTTATTTTGGTAAACACCCTGAAGTAGCGAAGAAAGTACCATAAATAATCCAATCGGCAGTGCAACATATGAAGAAAAGCTCAACACATAGATTCCTGTCAAATCATACTGATAAAAAACAACATACAGCGGTTTGGCAACTGCCGCCATTCCAAGTGAACATGGCAACATTAGCAATAAGAAAAGCTCAATTGCATCATTGATTTGGGTAGAAATCTGCTCTTGATCCTTTTTCGTATAAGCTTCTGATAATAACGGAATTGCAGTCGCCGCCATCGCAGCAGCCAAAGAGATAGTTATCATAATCAGTTTGTTTGCATTCCCAGCAAAAATCGCGTAAAAATCATCAATCGCTTTAACACTGTAGTTTGTAAAAAACAGCATAATTTTTTTAAATGTAAATTGATCCAGTAAATTATACAAAGTTGTTGAGACCCCAATAATGATAAAGGGAATTGATTCGATTAACAGTGCTTTAATAACCTGTCCATCCGAGACAGAAAGTTGATTTGCACTTTGCCTTGCTAATTCTGCCAGCCGCTTTTTCTTTTTCAAATAAAAGAAACCTAAGAAAAGAAATCCTCCAAGTGCACCAACAAAAGCGGCAAAAGTTGAATGCACAACCCCTGTAACATAGCTGCCTCTAAAGACCTTCATAATTAAATAGGTCGCTGCAAGCATGTAGATAATCCGGGCAACCTGCTCTAGTAGCTGCGACATCGCTGACGGAAACATATCTTGATACCCCTGAAAGAACCCACGTGTCAAGCTCATCAATGGAATAATCGTTAACGCTACTGCAAGTGAACGATAGACGGGAACTACTTTCGGATCACCTTGAGAAAGCAGCGGTGCTACGATCCACATAATTAACGCGGCGCAAACTCCTACTCCCAGCATGAGAAGTACCAATTTTTTATATAAACGTTGTCCTAATGCATACTCATTTTCAGCATTGTAGTGAGCAACCTGCTTAGCAACAGCTGATGGAATTCCCGCAATCGAGATCATCAAAAAAACACTGTAAACAGTATAACCTTGTGTATACAGATAATTAGCCGCCAAATTATCCTTGCCAAACCATGCGTACCACGGAATGATATAAATTGCTCCCAAGATCCGGGAAAAAATACTTCCCATTGTCATCCAAGCGGAGCCACGTAACATCTTTTCTTTTGCCGATTGATCCTGTCTCACGGAATTGTTTTTAATTTCTGCCGTCATTTTTTTATCTTCCACTGACCTGCCTGCCATTTTTCTTCCTGCCTTTTTCATTAATCCAACTTTGTTAATTTTAAACTGTTTTTAAAGTGCATGCAATCACGCGCATTAAATTTACAACTTTTTAAGGAACAAAATCGAAAAAATGTGCATTATCTTTCACAAAAACTAAGAAAATGTTCCCTAAGGCGATAAAAAGTACGGACTAACACGAAATCACGAACAGCGTGCAGCCTTTACGCTGCCACTTCGACGTTAGACGAAGGATTTTGATCTATAAAGTATCCGGAATAAACTAAGAGGGGCTGTGACAAAAGTTAACTTTTGTCACAGCCCCTCTTTTATTCTGCATAAACGTGTTCCATAAGTCAAAATTCTCCGTCTAACTTCGAATTAC
>NZ_AZFQ01000052.1:207547-213940 GCF_001435195.1 Liquorilactobacillus satsumensis DSM 16230 = JCM 12392
CTAACTAAAGCTCTTCTTCACTCAATTTTTTGCGTGGCATAAAACTATACCCAAGTGCCAAGCACAAAAACCAGACTAGCGAAAAGATAACTGAAAGCAGTGTACTTGGATCTAAAGCCAACAAAACGAGTACCCCAAGGAAGAACAAAACTGTGATAATGCTTGAGAACGGATATAAGGGCATTGGGAAACTAGTTTGCTGATCCGTTAATGTAGCTTTATATTTAGCATGGCATACTACTAAAACGATCCAAACAAAAATAAAACTGATGGTTGCAACTCCTGAAATAATCTGAAAAACACTTTTTGGAATTACATAATTGAGTAAAACAATTACCAGTAGTACAGCCGACGAAAAATAAAGCGACTGCGCTGGGACACCCCGTTTGCTCGTTGTGGCATAAGCCTTTGGTGCTTTATTGCTACGTGCCAATACATATAATGTTCTGCTGGTACTGAAAATTGCGCTGTTGCAAGCTGACAAAGCAGCGGTTAAAACTACAAAATTAATAACTCCAGCCGCCATCTTAACCCCAATCCCCGAGAAAACTTGGACAAAGGGACTTGAAGAGGTCACAATTTCATTCCACGGATAGATGCACATTACCACAAACATTGATCCGATGTAAAACAGTCCAATTCTAATCGGCAGACTATTAATTGCACGCGGTAAATCACGTTGCGGATTCTCAGTCTCACCAGACGTCAGACCGACCATCTCAATCCCGGTAAAGGCAAACATTACCATCGGAAAGGCTGCTAATAAACCATTCCAGCCCTTAGGGAAAAAGCCGCCATGCGCAAAGAGATTATCAAGCGACACTGTATTAGTTCCAATCTTGACTCTTAAAAGAATTAAGAAAATTCCAGTGACAATTAAAGCAATGATGGCTAAAACTTTGATACTGGCAAACCATGATTCAAGCTCACCATAGACACCCACACTGAAAAGATTAAATCCAAGCAGTGTGATAATAATGACTAATGGCACCAACCACTGTGGAATAAAGGGGAACCAATAACGTAGATAGATTCCGCTTGCAGTTAAATCTGCCATTGCCAAGCTTATCCAGCATAACCAATAGGTCCACCCAATCACAAATTCCCAACGATCTCCCAGATACTCGCGGACAAAATCAATAAACGAAGTCAATCGAGTATCAGAGAGTACCAACTCGCCGATCGCTCTCATCATGAAAAAACAAATTATTCCGGCAATCAGATATGCAAGAATTAGTGCAGGTCCTGCTTTTTGAATTGCGGTTCCTGAGCCTAAAAAAAGACCTGTCCCAATTGCACCACCAATCGCGATCATTTGAATATGGCGATGTGTGAGCGAGCGTTCCAGTTCATTTTTCATTTTAAAAAAGTCCTCCTGCTTTGATTAAAAACAATTTTTTTACGATACCTCTCAAGTATATAGATGTCTTAAAAGTATTGCAATCAAATTTTAATGATAATTTAAAAGAATTACTATACCCCCCACTAATAATTTCCAAAAAGGGGTACTGCTTGAAACAGAGGTAATTCATATCAGATAAAACAAAAAGAGAGTGGAACAAAAGAGATTTAAGTGGCTGCACCAACAGCAATAGCTGTTTGGAAAGTAAAGACAAAAAAAGAGTTCGCGACTTTTGTCCCAAACTCTTTTCACTTATTACACTTGGTTATTTTTACTTAACCACAATATTAACTAATTTATCCGGAACAGAAATAACTTTCACAATCGATTTAGCAGCAATTCCCTTTTTGACTTTTTCATCATTCAAGGCAATTTCTTGCAATTGCTCGCGGTCAGTTCCCTTTTGTACAACCAGATGCTGACGCACTTTACCATTAACTTGAACCACAACTTCAACATTATCTTCAACAAGCTTTTCCGGATCAAAACTTGGCCACGCCTCATAAGTAATTGTGCCCACATGCCCCAACTTGGTCCAAAGCTCCTCTGCAAGATGTGGAACTAGTGGTGAGAGCATTTTTACAAAGCCTTCAATATACTCTAAAGGCAATGAGTCTACTTTATAGGCTTCATTTACAAAAACCATCAATTGTGAAATAGCAGTATTAAAATGCAAAACTGCGAAATCTTCACTAACCTTTTTGACAGTCTGATTGTAGACACGTGTCAACTGACCGTCATTGATGGTGGTAATCCGATCACGTAATTCGTCATCTTCGTCAACGATTAAGCGCCATACACGATGAATAAACTTGTTTGCTCCATTTAGTCCATCTTCGCTCCAAGCAATTGATGCATCCAAAGGTCCCATAAACATCTCATACAGTCTTAATGTGTCTGCACCATACTGCTTAACAATGTCATCTGGATTAACAACATTGCCTTTTGATTTCGACATTTTTTCATGATTGTCGCCCAAAATCATTCCTTGATTGACCAATTTTTGGAAGGGTTCTTTCGTTGGAACAACACCAAGATCATAAAGAAATTTATGCCAGAAACGTGCATACAAAAGATGCAACACTGCATGTTCTGCTCCGCCCACATACAAATCAACCGGCATCCAAGCTTTTAACTTATCCAAAGCAGCCAGCTTACCCTGATTATGCGGATCTACATAGCGCAAGAAATACCAGGAACTGCCTGCCCACTGTGGCATTGTGTTAGTCTCACGTTTGCCCTTTCTACCATTTTGATCAACCACATTAACCCAATCATCTAAGTTGGCTAACGGACTTTCACCGGTCCCGGATGGTTTGATATCTGTTGCTTTAGGCAAACGTAACGGCAACTGATCTTCAGGGACAAGTGTGGTTTCACCATCTTCCCAATGAATTACTGGAATTGGTTCACCCCAGTACCGCTGACGCGAAAACAACCAATCACGCAAGCGATAATTAACCTTTTCTTCTCCGGCTTGTCGCTCTTTGAGCCAGTCAATGATTCGTGCAATTGCATCTTCTTTATTCAAACCATCCAAAAAACCAGAATTGATATGCACACCATCACCTGTATAAGCAGCTTTTTGAATGTCTCCGCCTTCAATAACTGGAATAATTTTCAGCCCAAATTTCTTAGCAAAATCATAATCACGTTCATCATGCGCAGGGACAACCATGACTGCCCCCGTCCCATATGTTGCCAGCACATAATCAGCAATCCAAACTGGAACTTTTTCGCCATTTGCAGGATTGATAACGTAACTTCCGGTAAAGACTCCTGTTTTATCTTTGGCTAAGTCAGTCCGTTCCAAATCTGATTTGTGTGACACTTTTTTAACATAAGCCTCAACGGCCTCTTTTTCCTCAGGGGTCGTCAACTCTTTAACAATCTCAAGTTCAGGAGCTAACACAAACGCAGTTGCCCCAAAAATAGTGTCGGGTCTAGTAGAAAAGACTTCAATCTCACGCTTTTCATTGCCTGCCACTTTAAATCTGATGCTGGCTCCAACTGAGCGTCCGATCCAGTTACGCTGTTGCTCTTTAATGTTTTCAGGCCAGTCAATATCATCAAGATCCTTCAACAAGCGATCAGCATATGCAGTAATTCGTAAAACCCATTGTCTCATAGGCTTTCGAATCACTGGGAACCCTCCCCGTTCAGTTTTCCCATCAATTACCTCTTCGTTAGCCACGACCGTTCCAAGGTCAGGGCTCCAATTCACTGGAACCTCGGCTTCGTACGCCAATCCTTTTTCATAAAGCTTTTCAAAAATCCACTGTGTCCATTTATAATAAGAAGGATCTGTAGTATTGATTTCACGATCCCAATCATATGACAACCCCAAAGATTTAATTTGGCGTCTGAAATTATTAATGTTTTGCTTGGTGAATTCTCGCGGAGAATGCCCTGTATTTAGTGCATATTGTTCAGCTGGCAAGCCAAAAGCATCCCACCCCATTGGATGCAGCACATTGAAGCCCTGCATTCTTTTCATACGTGCAATAATATCAGTCGCCGTATATCCTTCAGGGTGTCCAACATGGAGTCCTTGCCCTGATGGATAAGGAAACATATCCAGCGCATAATAATTAGACTTTTTTGGATCTTCTGTTGTTTTGAAAGTCTTATGCGTTTCCCAATAATGCTGCCACTTTTTTTCAATACTACTATGATCGTATCCCATCTTTTACCTTCAGTCTCCTCTCAAAATAAAAAAAGTCCTATATCGAGCCTGTTTTTTAAAAAGCTCCATATAGGACGAAAATACTCGCGGTACCACCTATTTTCCGGTACAAAAATACCGGCTCTCGATCTTGCTAACGGAAGGTTCCGTTCCTGTCTACTTAACGTTCAACAAAAAAACTCCGAGGTGAGTTCAAAAAAATAGCTACATGCGTTAACACCAACCACGCACTCTCTTGAGTAGTAATTTTCTTTACTTTTCCTCATCAACATTACATTATTATTGAAGATATACTAGCAAAAAAGGGTAAAAAAAGCAAGTCGCTAAAGACTTTTCTTATCCTAATTCAGCCTTTAATGCTGCAATTTTATCAGTTTTCTCCCATGGGAGATCTAAGTCTGTTCTTCCAAAATGCCCATAAGCTGCAGTTTGCTTATAGATTGGACGTTTTAAATCAAGCATCCGGATAATTCCAGCAGGGCGCAAGTCAAAAACTTTACGGATTGCCTTTACTAAGGCCTCATCGTTGACTGTTGAAGTCCCAAATGTGTTGACTGAAACAGAAACAGGTTGCGCAACCCCGATCGCATAAGCTAACTCGACTTCAATTTTTGAAGCGATCTTTGCGGCAACAATATTTTTGGCAATATAACGTGCAGCATAGCTGGCAGAACGATCAACTTTAGTAGCATCCTTACCTGAAAATGCGCCACCGCCATGATGAGCGTAACCACCGTATGTATCAACGATAATTTTGCGTCCCGTTAGTCCAGCATCTCCTTGAGGTCCGCCTATTACAAACCTTCCAGTTGGATTTACAAAATATTTTGTTTTATCATCCAAAAGCTGTGCGGGTATCACTGCTTTAATGACTTTTGCAATAACGTCTTGCCGAATTGTTTCAAGACTTGTGCCTTCATCGTGCTGCGTAGAAACAACTACGGTATCGATTCGAGCTGGTTTATCTTGCTCATCATACTCTACCGTAACTTGTGCTTTTGCGTCAGGTCCGAGATAGCTCAGAGTTTGATTCTTGCGCAATTCCGCAATTTTTCGCATCAATCTATGACTTAAAGCAATCGGTAGCGGCATCAGTTCAGGAGTTTCGTCAATCGCATAACCAAACATCATTCCCTGATCTCCAGCACCAATTTGATCTAATGCATCACCTTCACCTTGGCGCGTCTCTAGTGACTGATCAACGCCTTGGGCAATATCTGGTGATTGACCGTCAATTGCAGTTAATACAGCGCAATTATCACCATCAAAACCGTATTTGCCATCTGTATAGCCAATTCCCTTAATCGTCTCTCTGACGACTTTTTGAATATCAATATATGCCTTAGTTGAAATTTCACCAACAACTACGACTAGACCTGTGGTTACGGTAGTCTCGCATGCAACACGAGAGTCTGGATCCTCCTTTAGTAAAGCATCTAAGATTGCATCACTGATTTGATCAGCAATTTTATCTGGATGTCCTTCTGATACTGATTCGGACGTAAATAAATGTCTCTCTGACACGTTAATTCCCCCATTCAAAAATTTGGTTACAAGGCATCTTCACATGAATGAATCCTATCGGGAATGTGCTGTAACATTAACTATTCTATCACATCAGTATCTAAGATAAAATATCAACTCCACTTTAACCACATAAAATTTAAGGACAATAAAAAAGATTAAGACAAAATGTCTTAATCTTTTTTTGAACGGTCCTAGACGGATTTGAACCGACGATCTCCTGCGTGACAGGCAGGCGTGTTAGACCCCTACACCATAGGACCATATAATTGCGGGAGAAGGATTTGAACCTACGACCTTCGGGTTATGAGCCCGACGAGCTACCAGACTGCTCCATCCCGCGATAATTAGAAAGTGACCCGTACGGGATTTGAACCCATGTTATCGCCGTGAAAGGGCAATGTCTTAACCACTTGACCAACGGGTCAAAAACGGAGAAGGAGGGATTTGAACCCTCGCGCCGCTTTCGCGACCTACACCCTTAGCAGGGGCGCCTCTTCAGCCACTTGAGTACTTCTCCATAAAAAATTAGGCTAAGCGGGTGACGAGAATCGAACTCGCGACAACAGCTTGGAAGGCTGTGGTTTTACCACTAAACTACACCCGCATAAAATGCATATGGCGCGGGACAGAATCGAACTGCCGACACATGGAGCTTCAATCCATTGCTCTACCGACTGAGCTACCGAGCCATTACAAACTATGTTAAATACTATTGGTACTAGCGGTCCTAGACGGATTTGAACCGACGATCTCCTGCGTGACAGGCAGGCGTGTTAGA
>NZ_AZFQ01000052.1:213950-214927 GCF_001435195.1 Liquorilactobacillus satsumensis DSM 16230 = JCM 12392
ATTGCGGGAGAAGGATTTGAACCTACGACCTTCGGGTTATGAGCCCGACGAGCTACCAGACTGCTCCATCCCGCGATAATAAAAATGAAAAAGGAGGATGAGAGATTCGAACTCTCGCGTGGTTTTACCCACCTGACGGTTTTCAAGACCGTTCCCTTCAGCCAGACTTGGGTAATCCTCCATTATAAAAAGATCAATTATACTATCCACTTCAAAGTACAATGGACCTTGTAGGACTCGAACCTACGACCGGACGGTTATGAGCCGTCTGCTCTAACCAACTGAGCTAAAGGTCCAAGTTCTATCAAGTTGTATATCGCGGTGAAGGGGATCGAACCCCTGACCTCCCGGGTATGAACCGGACGCTCTAGCCAGCTGAGCTACGCCGCGATGTGTATCTTCAAGAGTATGTCTACTCTATCGGGAAGACAGGATTCGAACCTGCGACCCCCTGGTCCCAAACCAGGTGCTCTACCAAGCTGAGCTACTTCCCGATGATAATGCACCCAGTAGGAGTCGAACCTACAACCTTCTGATTCGTAGTCAGACACTCTATCCAATTGCGCTATGGGTGCATAATAATATAATTATGCCGAGGACCGGAATCGAACCGGTACGGTAATCACTTACCGCAGGATTTTAAGTCCTGTGCGTCTGCCAGTTCCGCCACCCCGGCAAATAATATTAACAAGCGGAAGACGGGATTCGAACCCGCGACCCCCACCATGGCAAGGTGATGTTCTACCACTGAACTACTTCCGCATAAAAATGGTGCCGACTAGACGATTCGAACGCCCGACCCTCTGATTACAAATCAGATGCTCTACCAACTGAGCTAAGTCGGCGAAACTCACAAACATAAACAACGACTTAATTATCTTATCATATATTACCATTAATGTCAATATCTAATTAACATTAATGAGTCGTGACAGGCTCGAACTGTCGACCCTCTGATTAAAAGTCAGATGCTCTAC
>NZ_AZFQ01000011.1:0-47065 GCF_001435195.1 Liquorilactobacillus satsumensis DSM 16230 = JCM 12392
AGTACTCACGATGTTCGCAATTTCGAGTTAGCACTCAAATTTTCCCGACTTATGTCGCACTCTCAGTTTTTTTAGTATAAAGCAGATTTAAAATTAGAAATAAATTTATCGAAGAGTGAAGCTGTTAAGCCGGATTAGCAAATTGGAGCACCGTACCATCCTAATTGTGTATCAGTATCCTTAATGCCGTTTTTGCTGATTTTAGTTTTTTATTTGAACCACAATTTTTCCGCGTGCGTGATGAGTTTCGCTGCGTATGTGTGCCGCGCGCATGCCTGCAGTTGTGAATGGGAATGTTGAATCTAGCACAATTTTAATTTTTCGGTTGGCGATATAGTTTGCCAACGTTGTTAAATCTTGACTATTGGGAGCTACCCAGCCGCTCATAACAACTTTACCAGGACTATGCTGCTGCTCTTTTGAAAGTGAGGCGGCAATCGTTAAAAAGCGTCCGCCCTTTTTTAAAATTGAAATTCCACCAGCTACATCGCCGACGGTGTCTAAAACAGCATCAAAGTCAGTTAAAACATCTTGGATGTTATTTTTGTGATAGTCAATCACTTGATCAGCACCTAGACTGATAACGAAGTCATGGTTAGCTTGGCTGGCGGTCGTGACAACGTGGGCCCCAGCTTGTTTGGCTAATTGAATAGCGTACATGCCGACCCCGCCGGCCCCTGCTTGAATTAAGACTTTTTGACCGGATTTGATTTCAAGTTTGCGCAACATTTGCAATGCTGTTTGACCAGCTAAAGGGACGGCGGATGCAGCTGCATAGCTAATATTTTGGGGCTTCAAAGCTAATTTATCGGCTTTGACTGCTGTATATTCAGCATAACTACCATTTTTACCACGGGGGTCGATATCGGGACGTGCAAAAACTGCATCCCCCACTTTGAAATTCGTAACGGCGCTGCCAATGGCAACTACTTTTCCTGCCAGATCCCAGCCTAAGATAACTGGAAATTGCCATTTAAACAGATGCTGCATTAAACCTTGACGCGCCTTATAGTCAATTGGATTAATGCTGATGGCATAATTTTCGACGAGTACCTCATCTGCTTGAATGGTGGGAGTTGGAATATTAGCAACCACTTCTAATTGATCTGCAGTACCGTATTGCTGGATAATTGCGGCTTTCATAGGGTAACGCTCCTGTCTTTTGAATTTACACACTTTAAATAAGTTAATTATACTAAGTTGAGGGTGGTTTATTCAATTATTAAGTTTGGTTAAGCCAGTCTTCTTCGAAACATCCGCACTTTTATGCTAACAAAAAACTTGCAAATAGAGTGGCATTTTCCGGGGGAAACTTTTAACCGCTGTGTGAATTGGAGTAGCCAAGCCTAAAGACTTCGCTTATCTATAGTAAGTATATATAATAGCTAATATCAAATCTATTATCAGAAAATAGGAGAAAAAAATGACAGTTATTATTCCGGATTTTCAACTATCAGCTGCTACTCACCCTAGAACCGTGGTCTTGAAAGTCTCAAATCTTGCTAAAGTAACCGACTTTTATCAGCAAGTAATCGGATTAAGGTTATTGACACGTGGCGTAACACAAAGCTTCTTGGGGGTACCGGGGAATTCGCAACCATTGTTGATTTTAAAACAGATCAACGCATCTTTAACGGTCAGTCGAAAAACAGGATTATATCATGTTGCATTTCTTTTGCCGCAGCGTAAAGCTTTAGGCAATGCTTTATTGTTTTATTTGCAGCACAAAGCTCCTTTGATTGGTGCAAGTGATCATGGATATAGCGAGGCACTTTATTTAACTGATCCTGAAGGAAATGGCATTGAAGTTTATCGTGATAAACCGCGTAGTGAATGGGATATTCTTCCTGATGGAGAAATTCGAGGAACCACCGGTGAGCTGGATGCTACTGGAGTTATTGCAGCCGCTGATCAGAAATGGGTAGGTTTTCCGAATGCAACCCAGCTTGGTCATGTACATCTTAAAGTTGCAGATTTGGACAAAACAGAATTTTTTTATACAACGATCCTTGGGATGTCGCTTAAAAATAATTTTGGGCGGCAGGCGAAGTTTTTTGCCACTGGCGATTATCACCATCACGTGGGGACTAATATTTGGAATGGGCGCAACTTGCCTGCAATGGACGCAGGGGATGTGGGTTTGGACTATGTTAGTTTTACCGTAGAGAATCTAGCAGAACTTGAGCGGCTGGGTGCCCATTTGGAGGAAAATAATACGGCCTTTAAAACAATTGATTCTACGAGTGTAGCTTTGACGGATCCTAGCGGTATTAAGCTAAAATTTGAGGTGTAATTGGATTACGCTGGTCTTTTTTCAAGATGGAATGTGGTGTCTAGTGCTGTTTATGCTTAATGCACACCCCTTTTTGTTTCTGAGTATTTTTGTATTAGCTGTTTTTTGTGGAAAGTAGTCTAAAATTTAAAAAAGTGGTCCTTGTTGAGCTACAATGGACATTATGAGATATAAAGAAAATCATCAAGCTAATGATTTTTTAGGGAGGTTATTTATTAATGGAACGTTGTTCTTGGGCCAATACAGGTAATGAACTTCTAAAGGAATATCATGATCAAGAGTGGGGGATGCCCTGTCATGATGAGCACAAGTTATTTGAACTCCTGTCGCTTGAGATCATGCAAGCGGGTCTTAGTTGGCAAACTGTTTTAAATAAACGTGCAGCATTTAAAACTGCTTTTGCTGATTTTGATGTTAAACAAGTTCAAAATTTTCAAGCCAAGTTACCACAATTAATGGTTAATAAAGCTATTATCCGCAATCAGCGTAAATTGCTGGCAATCATTAATAATGCACAAGTTGTTGTTAAACTAGCTGCTGCTGGAACATGCTTTAATGATTACATGTGGCAATTTGTTGATTATCAGCCAATTGTGCATCAATATCAAACCCACACTGAAGTTCCTAGTACTAATGGTTTGGCTAAAAAGATTAGTCAGCAAATGAAACGTGATGGTTTTCAATTTGCCGGACCGGTGATTACCTATTCTTTTTTACAGGCAGCAGGGTTAATCAATGATCACGTGGTAACTTGTTTTCGGCATCAGCATTAAAAAAAGTGTGACATAAGTTGGCAACTTTTAAAGATTAACTGGAAATTGCTCAAAGCAAATGCAGAGGGATCACACTTTTTTAGAGTTAAATGTTGATCGTCACTGAAATTTCAGCAACTTTTAATAAAATATCTAGTGAAACTTGGCAATAGCCACTTAGCTTAATCAAACTTGAAAGCTCTAGGCAGGTTTTCTCGTTTTTTTTCCTGAGTTTAAACGTAATTATGCAAAAAGTATGGTATAAGGGTTTGGGACAAAAGTCGCGCACTTTCTTTTAAGCTGTCAATGTGTGCATTAATTTTTCCCAAAATATTCGTGTACTAAGTGGGACAGCATCAGAAAAAGCATAATCAACTTGAAATTTATGTTGACGGTCAAAGCAATAATAAAAAGTAATATCTGAAAGAAAAAAATCACCGGAAACACTTTGGATACAGCCAGCTTTTTCTTTTACAAAGTCATCTTTAAGTAATGAAACGATTTCTGCTTGAGTATAAAGCTTTGAATCGTTGTGATAGTAATATTTAATTACCATGTCCAACACCTCTTTTGTACAGCGTTAATTTTAACCATAGCTATAATACAAAAGTTGGTGTTAAAACGGTGTTAATCTTTGTATGCTGGTGTTAATTCAGCAGCTAAACGAGTTCTAGCGCAGATTTTACGTCTTTTGTAGGTCAGTTTCTAAACTGCTGCATGAGATTTAGCACAGTAGCAATCAAACTGAGATAATTTATTTTTTTAAACAACGGCTTGATAAACTGGCAGTAAAATATTATCAATCAGGATCGTGAGCTGGCGTGCTGTAAAATGTTCGTTTATAAATAAATGGTAGCGTAGCCAATTAAACGGCAACAATTTAACCTCAACTGGAAATGCTACGGTAGTTACCTCACCACGTTTTTTCGCGCGTTCCAAGACATGGTCAATTGCTTTAACATCAATTGCATTTCCTTCATTGATCAGTTTTTTTACAGTGCTATTTTGTTTCTGGTTTGCAGCACCTAATAACTCAACAATGTTAGAATCTTTAAAAGTCTGCATACTGACAATAAAACGCTGCAATAATTGTAATAAATCTGCGCGTAATGATTTTCCTGTTAGAATTAATTCGTCGGTGCGCCCGCTGTTTTCTGCGATGATCTTAGCTTGAATAGCTGAAATGGCTAAGGAAAATGGAGAATCCCATCTGCGGTAGATTACTGATTTGCTGGTTTGAGCTAAAGCTGCTACCTCTGAGAAGGACAAATTGGCGACACCCTTGGTTTTTAAAAGCTCCAAGGCTGCTTGGTAGATTGCCTGTTCAAGTTCTTCGCCGCGCCGACGTTTTTGTGTCATAGAAATAATCTCCTTTAAAGATAAGGTACTAAAAGCTTATTAGCGTATTTTATTGTTATTATAACAGGTACTCAATTAAGATACTAATTGTTCTTAAACAATAAAAAATCTCCAAAATTAAAGCGAAAGCTTTAATCGTGGAGATTTTTTGTTAACTGCGATGATAAGGATCTCTTTCTCTGACATGTTCTCTGACCTGTTCAAAGATCGTGATAATATGTTGATCAGACAGCTGATAATTTATTTTTTGACCAGCACGGATACCGCGGACCAGTTCAGTTTGCCGCAACAGTTTGAGCTGATGCGAAGTTGCAGATTGTGAAATGCCGATTTCTTCGGCAATTTCATTAACTGACAGCGATTTGTCAGCCAGCAGGAAAAGAATCTTGTAGCGTGTCTGATCCCCGAAAGCTTTGAAAAGCTGTACACTTTTTTCTAATTCAAAATTGCTTGGTAATTCATGCTCGTTTGCTTTTGTCATGACTGCCACCTTTGGATAAGCTCAAGTTCAAGAAAAAGGTTCCGTGACCGCATTTGTCTTACCCAGTGTCATTTTTGTGAAGATGCAAGAAGGTAAAATGCTCGGGTTTGGAATGTTCTTTTCTCATTATACCTAAAGTAGCAGTGTTTAAAAAGAGGTGTACTCCAAAATATGAAACTCAAGGCATTATAGCGATTCTTTAATCGACTTTACGCGCTAAGCGGTCAATTAGTGCAAAAAACTTTTCGTGAGAAACGTCATAGATTAATTTAGCAGGCCGTCCGTTAGGGTCTAGGTAAGTTCTGCCATCGCTGGGACTGGAAGTATTAACAGCACACGTAATTTCTTTGGTCTTTACAATATCAGCAGCAAAGAAGTAACAGGTTGTCAGCACGTCCCATAAATAATAGGTTGAATTTGTTTCAAACAATCTTAATTCAGGGACAAGTGCGTAACTGTTTCCAATGAAATCTAGTCCGGTGAAGCGCCGCTGGGCTGCCCAATGTTGGCGGATTTCTTGTGTGAGCGGGACATTATTGGTGCTTTCAAGGCTGACCAGTTCTAATGGAATTTGAGTGTCAAAAACGGTTTTTACTGCTGCCGGGTCCCAAAAAGCATTCCATTCTTGTGTTCCATCGGAATCAGGTTCGGCGACGTTTCCGCGCTCAAGGAAGGTCCCGCCCATCCACACAAGCCGCTTAATCTTCTTTTCAATTGTAGGATCAATTTGCAAGGCACGTGCCAGATCGGTTAAAGGTCCTGTGAAAACCAAGGAAAGTGGGGTAGTTGTCTGCTGCAGTTTATGGAGCAAGTCAAGATGGGCAGGCTCTGGGCTTATCGGAGTCATGATGGTACCTGCTTCATTCAAAATTGGGAGTGCATTTTCTGAATACGCAGCCAAACGCCATTCTTTAGGGAAAGAATGAACTGCACGTGAATCGGAAATTGCGACCGCCAGTTTTTGCGCGTGACCAAACCGATCAATAATTTTTCGGCTGGCTTCAGCTGCTGGACCGACGTAACTGTCTGCGTCGACTGCTCCGACACCAACAAGTTCGACATCTTCCATTTGAAGCAAGAGGAAAAGAGAAATTAAATCGTCAACGCCGCCATCGTGGTTAAAGTACACTTTTTCTGTCATAGTCAAGTAACTCCTTAATTATAGAAGTAATAGCAATAATTATTTAGATTATACCGAATATGTTAGTGTTCGTCAAAACATGGCTAACTTTAGGATATTTACTTTTTTAGGAACCTATCTTTTTAAAAAGGCGAACGATTAAAAAAATAATTTGCAAAACATATTGATTTTAGAGTATGACTACTGTATACTTTTTCATAGTTAAAGTTTAATTAAGAATTTGGGGGCTGTATTTCAGTGAAGAAAAAAGTAATGGCATTTTTGGCAGCAACAATGATGGTCGGGACTATCCTTGTTGGTTGTGGCAATAACGCGGCAACTAATAAAGGAACAAAACACTCAGCTGCTTTAGTGACAGATGGTGGTGGAATCGATGACAAGTCTTTCAATCAATCTGCATGGGAAGGCCTACAAAGCTGGGGTAAAAGCCACAATTTACAAAAGGGTCTTAACGGTTATAATTATGCACAGTCGAGCGATGACTCTGATTTTCTGCCAAACATCAACAAGTTGATAAAGGCTAAATACGCTACTATTTTCGGAATTGGCTACAAATTAGATAATGCGATCAGTTCAGCCGCAAAAGCAAACCCAAACACTAATTTTGCAATTATTGATTCAGTCGTGACCGGACACAAGAATGTTGCTTCTGTAACCTTCAAGACGGAGCAATCATCATTTTTAGCTGGTGTTGCGGCAGCTGAGACAACTAAAACAAATAAAGTTGGTTTTGTTGGTGGGATTCAAAGTGATGTTATTAAGACCTTCGAAGCCGGTTTTAAACAAGGTGTCAAAGCCGTTAACCCTAACATTCAGGTTGATGTGAAATACGCTGGTTCATTTACTAAAGCTGACGTAGGTCAGTCTTTAGCAACTGCAATGTTCAATAATAATGAAGATGTTATTTTCCATGCAGCAGGTGGAACTGGTGCAGGAGTCTTTACGGCTGCTAAAAACTCTGCCAAGAATGGCAAGAAGGTTTGGGTAATTGGTGTTGACCAAGACCAAAAGGCTGATGGTGCTTATAAAGGTGGCAATGTTACCTTAGCATCTGCTGTTAAGAAGGTTGGCACAGCTGTTAAAGATCTTTCAAATCAGGCAATGAAGAACAAATTCCCTGGCGGCAAGGTAGTCACATATGACCTTGAAGATAACGGTGTTGGGATTGTGAACGATAATATGTCTGCGAGTGCTTGGAAAGTTGTTCAGAGTTATCAGCAAAAGATTAAAGATGGGACAATTAAGGTCGCAGCTAAATAAAGAATATTAGGTATTATGATTGTTGCGCAGTTACAAATGGTGAAGCGTTGGAGATTACGACCAATACTTCACCATTTTACTGCATGTTGCTTAACTATTGACAAAAGGAGGACCGCATGGAAGACTACGTTGTTGAAATAAAGCATATCACCAAAAAGTTTGGGGACTACAAGGCCAACGACGATATCTCGTTGCAGCTGAAGAAGGGTGAGATCCTTGCCCTATTAGGAGAAAATGGAGCTGGAAAATCGACATTAATGGGGATGCTTTCAGGATTATTGACCCCGACGGCTGGGGAAATCTTGATTAATGGGAAAAAAGCGGTCATGAGCAATCCGCGAGATGCGAAAAAATTGGGGATTGGCATGGTTCATCAGCATTTTATGCTGATTCCTGCATTTTCAGTCCTTGAGAATATTATTTTAGGTGATGAACCGACTAAAGGGTCTTTTATCAACTATCAAAAGGCTGCCGCCACTATTCAAGCATTGGCGCAAAAATATCAGCTTGATATCGATTTAAAGGCTAAAGTACGCGATATTACAGTCGGAATGCAGCAGCGTGTTGAGATCATGAAGGCCCTTTACCGTCAGGCAAATGTTTTTATTTTCGATGAACCAACTGCCGCGTTAACGCCGCAAGAGATCGATCAGTTAATCAAAATTCTGCGGGCTTTAGCGGCTGAAGGAAAAGCAGTAATTTTTATTACCCATAAGCTAAAGGAGATCAAAGAGGTTGCTGATCGTTGCGTGGTTATTCGAATGGGGAAAGTCATTGCGACTGTTGAGGTTAGCGCGACCAAGGAAGAGGCACTTGCAGAAATGATGGTTGGGCGAAAGCTTAACTTTGCGCTTGATAAACAAAAAATGGCTCAGGAAAAACCAGTTCTTGAAGTTAAGGGACTTAACGTTGAAGCGCACAAACAGCTTAAAGTTGCAGGTGTGGATTTGACAGTCCATGAAGGTGAAATTGTGGGGGTTGCAGGTGTAGATGGTAATGGTCAAAGTGAATTAATTGAAGCTCTGACTGGTCTGCGCAGGGTAAAAAAAGGCAGTATCAAGGTTAACGGCAAACAACTGCAAAATGCCTCAGCAAGAAAAATTTCAGAAGAAGGCGTGGGCTGTATTCCAGAAGATCGCCAAAATGTTGGCTTGATCTTACCATTGACAATTGCGGAAAACCTGGCACTCAAAGACTATTATCATGCACCGGCTAGTAAACACGGTTTTTTGAATTATAAGCTGATTAATCAGACTGGCAAGCAGCTGATTAAGGATTTTGATATTCGTTCTCAGAGTGAAACCGAATTTGTAGGCGATCTTTCGGGTGGGAATCAGCAAAAAGTAATTGTCGCACGTGAAATCGCTAAAAATCCTGCATTGTTGATTGCAGCGAACCCAACACGTGGAGTCGATATTGGTGCGATTGAATATATTCATGAAAAGATCATTGAGCAGCGTAATGCCGGGCGGGCTGTGTTATTGGTCAGTTTTGAACTAGATGAAATCTTGAAATTGTCTGATCGAATTGTCGTTATGCATGAAGGACAGATTGTCGGAGAGATTGATCCGCAGCACACATCTAGCGAAGAATTAGGATTAATGATGGCTGGTAAGACACCAGTTTCGCAAAACAGATAGAGAGGTAATGAGGCGTGTTTAATAAATCATTTAAAGGATTATCCACGGCATTGATCTCGATTATCGCGGGTTTTATAGTCGGCGCGATTGCGATGTTGGTGTTTGGTTACGATCCACTACAGAATTATCAAAACTTGTTGGTTGGCTCACTAGGAGATATTTATTCCATTGGTGAGACACTCCGAAACATGATTCCGTTGATTCTGACAGGGCTGGGTTTTGCAGTTGCTAGCAAGGCAGGTTTCTTTAATATTGGTGGGCCAGGGCAATATCTAATGGGTTGGTTCGGTACAATTGCTTTTGCACTTCATTTTTCACAGCTACCAGGAATTATTTTGATTATAGGAGCTTTGCTTTGTGGCGCATTGGCTGGAGGAATCTGGTCGTTGATTGCCGGAGTCTTGCGGGCATATTTTGGGACAAGCGAAGTTATTACGACGATTATGTTGAACTATATTGCACTGTATTTTGTCAACTTTGCAGTTAAAAATTGGCTAGCTGCCAAGGGGAGCGATTCTTCCCCGAATATTGCACGTAAAGCAAGTTTGAATACGCATTTTTTGCAGGAATTGACACACAATTCAACTTTTAATTGGGGCTTTTTCATTGCATTAGTAATTGTGGGACTTGTCTGGATCTACTTTAACAAGACACGTTCTGGTTTTGAGATCAAAGCTGTCGGAATTAACGAAGCGGCCTCAAAATATGCTGGTGTGAATGTCAAAAGAACAATCGTGATTGCGATGCTGCTTTCAGGTGTGCTTGCCGGCTTAGGTGGCGCAATTGACGGTTTGGGCAATTTCCAGAATATCTCAGTTTCTAATAACCTGCCTAACGTCGGGTTTAATGGAATGGCGGTTGCATTGTTGGCGGCTGAAAATCCAATTGGAATTGTTTTTGCAGCGCTGCTTTTTTCAGCATTGCAAATTGGCGGTTTGAGCATTTCCGTTTACTCAAATACTCCTAGTGAAATTGTTGAAATCGTGATTGCTGCAATCATCTTCTTTGTTGCAATTAAGTATGTTTTTGAGCGCTTTTTAAAAAAGAGTTGGCTTACCAGGAAACAACAGGCTAAGAAAGAGGGTGCGGATAAATGAGTTTAACAACAATTTTAATGACGGTTTTTTCGACAACTTTAATATACGCAGCACCCTTGATTTTTACAGCGCTTGGTGGAACCTTTTCTGAACGCAGTGGAGTAGTGAACGTTGGGTTAGAAGGAATGATGATTGTAGGTGCTTTTAGCAGTACAGTTTTCAATCTTGCATTTGCAAATGTACTTGGAAGTGCAACTCCCTGGATTTCACTGTTGGTAGGTGCTGTTTTCGGACTGCTCTTTTCGATTTTGCATGCGGTCGCAACTATTAACTTTAGAGCGGATCATATTATTAGTGGGACTGTTTTGAACTTAATGGCACCCGCACTTTGCGTCTTTTTAACCCGTATTTTTTACAGTGGAAAGGGCCAGACGCCAGTGCTTGATCAAAGCATGGGAACCTTTACTTTTCCAGTGCTGTCGCAGATTCCTTTTATAGGAAAAGTCCTTTTCACCCGGACATCATTAGTGGCTTTTTTAGCAGTTCTTGTGGGGATTGCCAGCTGGTATTTCCTTTATCGGACAAACATAGGGTTAAGATTGCGCTCAGTTGGTGAAAATCCGACTGCAGCGGATACACTCGGAATTAATGTCGGGACCTATCGTTATTTAGGAGTTCTGCTGTCAGGCTTCTTAGGCGGGATTGGTGGAGCTGTAATGGCACAATCAATTACACTGAACTTTTCTGCAAGCACAATCTCTGGTCAAGGCTTTATGTCATTGGCCGCGATGATTTTTGGAAAATGGAATCCATTAGGTGCAACCGGTGCGGCAATCTTCTTTGGGCTAGCTCAAAGTCTGCCGATTATTGGGGGCTATATTCCAGTACTTTCGCACGTGAATTCAGTTTGGTTCCAGATTGCTCCTTATGCGATTACTGTAATCGTACTAGTCTTTTTCTTGGGTAAGGCAGTTGCCCCAGCAGCCGATGGACAGAATTATATAAAAGGTAAGTAATAATTAGTGGATAAGCGTTAGGACTATTTACAATGTCGCTGTTACTAAAAAGTTCTGAATATTAATGAGAGTGTGACATAAGTCGGGAAAATTTGAGTACTAACTCGAAATTACGAATATAGCGAGTACTTTGCTATGAGTAATTGGAAAGTCAGACGGAAGATTTTGACTTATGGAACACGTTTATCCGGAATAAAAGAGGGGCTGTGACAAAAGTTAAATTTTGTCACAGCCCCTAAGCTTTGTGTTGAAAAAACTCCATTTTTGTTCCTGTTTATTAATATTCCCCTTAAAGATCATGACGCAAATTGTCTATTGTTCACAAATGCAGTATTATGAAACAGTAAAACATTAATTGTTGATGAAGGAGAAAATTTTTATGCTTGACATTATTAAAGCGATTATCTTGGGAATCGTCGAAGGTGTGACTGAATTCCTGCCGATTAGTTCAACCGGGCATCTGGTACTTGTTGACGAATTCATTAAGTTGCAACAGTCCAAACAGTTTGTTGACATGTTCAATGTGGTTATTCAATTAGGAGCAATCATGGCTGTTGTTGTGATCTATTTCCACAAATTAAATCCATTGTCTCCGCGCAAGTCTGTAATTGAACGCAAGAAAACATGGACGTTATGGAAAAAAGTGATTATTGCGATTATTCCTTCGGTCATTGTTGGTTTTCCCCTGAACGACTGGATGGATGAGCATCTGATGAACTGGTTTGTTGTTTCGATGGCTTTGATCATTTATGGGGTTCTCTTCATCGTGATTGAAAATCGTAATAAAAATATTGCTCCTAAATATGATAATTTAGATACACTTACATATAAGACAGCAATTGCAATTGGACTTTTCCAAGTTCTGGCGCTAATTCCTGGAACCTCGCGTTCAGGGTCTACAATCTTAGGTGGAATTATGATTGGGACTTCCAGATTTGTTGCGACAGAGTTTTCATTTTTCTTGGCGATTCCGACAATGTTTGGAGCTTCACTCTTAAAGCTTTATAAGTACTTCAACCATGGCGGCTCTTTAGCAGGGTTACAAGGCGTTGTCTTGGCAGTTGGTGTGCTGGTTTCATTTGTGATCGCATATCTTTCAATCCGTTTCTTGTTGAACTACGTGAAGAAAAATGACTTTAAAGCTTTCGGCTGGTACCGAATTGTTTTAGGGGTGGTCGTTATCGGTTACTTTGCATTTTTCCATTAATTATTAAAAACCTTTATAAAAATGAGTTTATGGAACACGTTTATCCGGAATAAAAGGTGGGGCTGTGACAAAAGTTAACTTTTGTCACAGCCCCTTATTTAATGCAGCTAGTCATAGCCCAACTATCAAGCAATTTAACCTTAGTGCTCGAGGGCTCCCGAAAGTTGTCACATTTCTATTTTAACATGCTCCAACTATCAGCCCACTGCGCCTAACGCTAAATTGCAGCTAGTCACAGTCCGACTATCAAGCAATTTAACCTTAGTGCTCGAGAGCTCCCGAAAGTTGTCACATTTTTTATTTTGTCACCGTGACATCAACATTTCCTAAACCGTGATCAAATTTAGCACTCCACCTACCAGCCGTTAATTTAGGCGGCAACACAAACGTTCCAGTCGAAACAAGTTGCCCGACTGTGAGCGGGTGTCCTTGTTGCTCTAACTTAGTAACAAGCCAATGAAGTGAGTTCAAAGGATTATCTAGTACTTCAGCAGAAACGCCTTCTTTAAGTTTACGATCATTGCAGCGCAACTCACAATGCACTTGTGCTAGCTCTTCTGGGGTCTTAAAGACATCTGTAGTTGGTTTTTCTGTTCCATAAAGGACGAGTCCGCCGACTGCAGCATCAGACATTACCAGATATTTTGAGAGGGTCGGGAACCAGTCCTTAAAACGGGAATCAGGAACTTCAAGACCTGCTGCAACAGTTGTTTTTTCCATCAACTCAGTCAGCGAATCTGTACTCTTGAGTTCCTGAACGGCTCTAAACTCAAGTTCGACTTCAACTAAGGGTTCCATTAATTCTGAAAGACTAACTTCTGTTGGTGATTGGCGTAGCCGACTTGCAACCTGTGCGCCATAAAGCGGTGAAGTCGAAGCAAACATTTTTTGTGTCTCTGCGCTTGTCAGTGAGACTTTATAAGCCGCAACTTTTTCTTCTTTGAGTTGAGTTAGCCGCTCTTGGACGAGATAGGCGGTTGCTTCGTCTTGAACTGTGCCTTCCCAGTCTGCCATATTGAGCGGAGTGCGTGTTGAATAAGCTGTAAAAAGTTCTTGTGCAAATTTTGCTTGCTTAGTTGTCAAAGATGTAGCTGCTTTAGTTTGTGTTTGGTTCATAATTAACCCCTCCATTTTTTGAGAGCGGTTCCTAAATGTTTGCCCACACTAGTGAGGAACCGCCGCAATTGTACTTCAGCTTCGAAATCTGAATATTACCATCATCGTCTCTTTGAATACCACTTTCATCATCGTGCATGATTCCTCACTTCCTTTCTATTAATAAATTCAAATAAAAAACGCCCTTTGCATAGTTTGAACTAAGCAAAGGGCGTTAAGGACGCTGTACCACCTTTTATTTGCATTCTTTTTTAAAATAAAAAGCATGCCTCTTACAAACTCTTAAAGAATTTGTGTACTCAATAATGGGAGTACCCAGCAAAGGCTAATCTCTTTCGGATTTCGCTTTGCAGCTCATAGGTGATTTTCTTTTACGTTTGTTCGCTTACCTTCCCAGCAGCGGTAAGTCTCTTTTCCACAAGCATAAAGTACTGTCCTACTCGACGCAACTCATTTGAATTTAATTTGTTATCAGTATGCTAACGCGAATATTTAGGATAGTCAAGGGCCTTTTATGATTTTTCAGCAAAAAAATTTAATTTTTACTCATTATTTTAAGATAGTTTTAATGTTGGCGAATTCACGAATCCCCAGATCACTCAACTCACGACCATAACCGGACTTTTTAACGCCTCCAAACGGAAATTCCGGATGTGACGAAAGTGGTTGATTAATTGCAATTTGCCCAGTCTCAACTTGTGAGGCAAGCTGTTGTGCATGTTGAGCATCTTGTGAATAGATTGCGCCACCCAGCCCATAATTTGAGTGGTTGGCAATCTTAAGCATCTCTGCTTCAGTGTCGACTTTGTAGATTTGGGCAACTGGACCAAAAAGTTCAGTGTCATACATTGGATTATCAAAAGTCATGCCAGTGATGATCAAAGGATTGAAGAACGCTCCTGGACCTTCGACGGGTCTTGGATCTCCCCAGAGGACTTTAGAGCCGCCTGCAAGGACATTTGCAACTTGCTTTTGCAGATTCTGTTGTGCCTTTTTTGAAGAAAGGGGAGCAAGTGTTGTCTGCTCATCCAAAGGATCGCCTAATTTTTTTTGCTTAAACTCTGCAATGATACCTGCGAGAAACTTATCGTAAATTTTACTTTGAACAAGATAACGTTTGGCGGCAGTGCAGACTTGGCCTGCATTATTAAGCCGTGCAGAAACTGCCCCGGCAATTGCAGTCTCAAGCTCGGCATCATTTAAGACAATGCAGACATCCGTACCGCCCAGCTCCATAGTTGATTTTTTAAGGTTTTTACCCGCCTCAGCGGCAAGTGTTGCTCCGGCTTTTTCAGAACCTGTCAGGGCAACCCCTTGAACACGTGGGTCTGCAATAATTTTATTGACCTGATCATAGTCGACGAAGAGGTTTTTAAAAGCTCCGGCAGGCAATCCGGCTGCATGGCAAGCATCTTCGAAAGCCTGCGCACATTCCGGCACAATGCTGGCGTGTTTGAGCAAAACTGGATTACCAAGAATGAAGTTAGGGGCAAAGACACGCATGATTTGAGTATACGGGAAGTTCCAAGGTTCAACAGAAAGAATGGCACCAATTGAGCTAAACTCAAGTTGTGCGGTTTTTCCAGCAGCGTTTGAATAGGTCTGATTTTTTAAGGCCTTCTCACCAGCATGAACATAATAATTTGCAAAGGCCGCATTTTTTTTAACTTCGCTGCGTGCCTCATCAATTCGTTTTCCCATATTTGTGGTAAGGTAACGTGCATATTTTTCAAGATGGTCTGTAAATTCAGTTGCAAGACGTGCAAGTAACGCGGCTCTTTTGGAGATAGGTTCCTTTTTAGCCGTTTGGTAGAAAAGTTCCGCATTTTTTAAAGCAGCTTCAACTTCCTGATCAGAGGTTGCAGCAAACTCACGGATTAGTTCCCCATTGTAAGGATTGATTGCTTTATATGACATTCAAACTACTCCTTTCTGATACAGGTCTAATTATAAGAGTAATCGAGATAGGATGAAAATATAATGTTTGGCTACAAAATGAGCTTGAAAGCAAGAGCCTCATATGGGCGCAGTTTAATCTGCGCAGGAACTGCTGAATAACTTGGTATTGGATAATTTGCAAGTAGCAGCTTGAACGTACCGCGTAACGCTGGAGGTAGCTTAACAACGGTTTCTTTTCCATAAAAATTAGCGAGCACAATTAGTTGTTCTTCCTCTAAGAAACGCCGATAAGCAAAAACTTGGGGATGAGTGGCAAAGAGGGCTTCAAAGTGCCCACCGGCAATGATATCTTCTGTCTTACGCAGTTTGATTAACTTTTGGTAAAACGCAAAAATTTCTCCGTCTGCCAATTCGTGGGCGACATTTATGGTTGCTTGATTTGAAGGAAGCAACCAGGGCTTAACTTGTGAAAATCCCGCGTATTTAGCGGCAGTCCACTGCATTGGAGTACGGCTGTTATCGCGTGATTTTAATGAGACAGCTTTGAAAGCTTTTTGCGCAGGATAACCTGCTTGCAAAAGCTCATGATAAGCGTTGCGGGTCTCAATGTCATGATAAGAGGAAATCTTCGAGTATGTTGGGTCGGTCATCCCGAGTTCTTCTCCTTGATAAATAAAAGGGGTTCCACGCAGCAGATGAAGTGCTAACGCCAGCATCTCAGCTGATTTTTCACGATATTTATGGACATCACCGAACCGATTTAGCGCCCGCGGTTGATCATGGTTGTTCCAAAAAAGTGCGTTCCAGCCGCCATGCAAGTCAAGTTCATGCTGCCATTCAAAGAGTAACTTTTTTAATTTCATAAAATCAAATGGAACAGTTTGCCATTTATTGCCATTTTGATAATCGACTTTTAAGTGATGAAAGGTAAAAACCATCGACAATTCATGGTTCTGGGGCTGAGTGTATGCAATTGAATTGGCGACAGTTGTGGAAGACATTTCTCCAACCGTAACAATCTCAGGGTCTTGGCCAAAGCTTGCCTGGTTAAGTTCTTTTAAATAAGTATGGACAACAGGTGTGTCGGTATAGAGCTTTTTTTCCTGCAAAGGATCGGTGGAGTCGCGCAAGATAGTCTGCTTGCCGGTGACGTTGATTACGTCAAAACGGAAACCTTTAACTCCTTTCTTGCGCCAAAAATTAACAATCTTAGCAGCCTCTTGGCGCACATCCGGGTTATGCCAATCTAGATCTGCCTGAGTAGGGTCGTAAAGATGCAGGTAATAGTCGGAACTTGTTCCAAATTTTCCCCATGCAGATCCGCCAAATTTAGATTGCCAATTTGTAGGAGCGGTACCGTCTTGTTTAGGTGGTCTGATGTAAAAGTAGGCACGATATTTTGGATCGCCCGCCAGCGCCTTTTGGAACCACGGATGAGAAGTGGAGCAGTGATTGAAAACCATATCAAGCATAATTGAAATGTTAAGTGCACTCAGCTTTTGTGCCAATTCTTCAAAATCTGCCATTGTTCCGAAAAGAGGGTCAACTTGATAGTAGTCCGCAATATCATAACCATTATCATTTTGAGGGGAGACAAAGAATGGATTGAACCAGATCATATCAATATTCAACTTTTTGAGATAAGGAATTTTGGCAATAATTCCCTGCAGATCGCCAATGCCATCGCCATTGCTATCATAAAAAGACTTCGGATAGATTTGATAGATCACTTTGCGACCTAAATTTTGTTCTTGTGCTGTGATGCTCATAATTGCGGCTTCCTTTCTTTAGTGTGAGTTAAAATTCTTTTTCTACGGGCAAAATCAGTGAATTTGAATTTATCAGGCCGATGGTAAGAGGCGGTGATTTGAAAAAGAGAGGTGTCAGCCAAATAGGTGAGGCTCCTAACGAGTACCACTAAGCCCTCACCGCTCAAATTCAGTTTTTCTCTTACAGCTGCAGGTGCACTTTCAACGGTGATCTCTTTGGTAGCATAGGAGATTTTAAAGCCTAATTCTTCTTCAAGGTAGGCATAGATAGAGTCTTCGGCGGCCTGGTAGGGTAGTTTTTCAACTGGTGGTGAAAGGAGATAATCGCGATCAAGTACATCTGGTTCACCATCGATTAGACGTAATCTTTCAAGAAAAAAAGCAGGCTGTTCGTTGGACAAGCCAACAGCCAATGACGTGGGCACCATTGTTTTTTCAAGCTGCAAGACAACAGTTTTTGCATGCATCCCAAGAGTTTGGTTCAGCTCTTTGAAGCTGGTAATTCCTGAAATTGGAAAAGTAAAACGCTGAAGATTTAATACTAAAGAACCTCTACCCTTGATTTTTTGAATCAAGCCCAATTCATTAAGTTGTTCTAGTGATTTTCGAATTGTTTCCCGCGAAGTACCATATAATTCGCAAAGTTTATGTTCACTAGGCAAAAAAGTTTGTGGAGCGTATATCTTGTGCTTAATTTTAATTGCAATATCTTGGGCAATCATATTTTGCTTATTAATGAGACCCATGGCTACCACGTCCTTTAGAAATCGTTTTCTTGAAGATATTATAACATAGCTGTATATACAGGCAAGCAATGATTTGCCACCATGTTTATAGGTTGTTTTCTGCTGTATTTTTTGGCAATAATTTGCTTGTTTTTCGTATCTGCAGGTTATTAGATAGTCAAAGCTTAATTGTAAAATTGTCGAGGTTGCTAATTGTTGACATCTGTATATACAAGTTTTATGATAAACGTGAATTATTAATGAAAGCGATTTAATTTGAACTGGATTTATAGGAGGGGTTTTAATGTTTGGATTTGGAAAGAAAAAAGCAGTCACGACGCAGGTCCTTTCACCTGCAACTGGAGAAGTTGTTGCGTTAACGGAAGTTGCTGATGCTGTTTTTTCAAGCGGAAGTATGGGTGAAGGATTCGGACTTGAGCCAACTGAAGGCGAGATTATTGCACCAGTTGCAGGTAAAATCACAATGGTTGCTGAAACGAAACACGCATTTGGAATTGAAACCGCAAATGGACTGGAGGTTTTGGTACATCTAGGAATTGACACTGTCGAATTAAAAGGTAAGCCGTTTGAGATGAATGTGGCACGTGGACAAAAAGTTAGAGCAGGGCAAGCAGTTGCCAAAATGGACCTTGCACAAATTAACCAAGCGGGGTTTAAAACAACTATTATCGTTGTGGTTACTAATTCAGCTGACACAGTTGCCGATTTTGAGGTTGATGAAGGACACAGCGGTACGGCAGGTGAGGTTGTAGGAACGATCAGATTAAAGAAAGAAGGGTAAGCTTATGGCAAAGAAAGATTATACAGGGCTGGCTAAAACAATTATTAGCGATGTTGGTGGGCCGCAAAATATTGATAACTTAATCCATTGTATTACACGGTTGCGTTTTTACCTAAAAGATGAAAGCGCTGCTAAAGACCAAGATCTAAAAGCGACTGCAGGTGTCATTGATGTTATTAAAGCTTCGGGACAATACCAAGTTGTGATTGGAAACGAGGTGGAGAATGTTTATGATGCAGTTGTGCAGGAACTTGGGCCAGCCTTTGCAGCTAAGCTTGATGGCGGAAAAGATTCGACAGGTGAGGCTGCTACAAGCCAGCAAGCGGAGCAAGGACCGTTGAGTTGGATTAATAGGTTGATTGGCGTTATTACAGGTTCCATGACTCCGGTAATTGGTGTAATTGCGGCAGCCGGAATTATTAAAGGAATATTGGCATTATTAACGTTACCGCAGTTAGGGGCGTTGCTTGACGTAAAAAGCACTCTTTATTTAACAATCAGCGCCATGGCTGATTCAGCATTTTTCTTTCTGCCGATTTTAGTCGGTTTTTCCGCTGCGCGCTACATGAAAGGGGACCCTGTAATTACGGCGGTGATTGGAGGGGTTTTAACTTATCCGCAAATTATTACATGGGGAACTAAATTCAAAACAATGTTTTCCATCGGGGGCTTTGATTTTCAATTTTTAAACTACACATATTCAATTTTTCCAATGATTTTGGCAGCTTGGTTTGCCAAAGAGATTGGTGGTTGGCTTAAGAAAAATTTGCCTAGTTATCTTCAGATGATTTTTACACCATTAATCACAGTCCTTGTTGTCAGTGCATTAACACTTGTTATCACTGGACCAATCATTCAAGGCGCAGCTAATGGGATTGCTGATTTTATTAACTGGTTAGTTCATTCTTCTGGCTGGCTTGGCGGACTGGTAATCGGTGGTTTCTATCAAATCTTAGTAATTTTTGGACTTCATTGGGGTGTAGTTCCTTTGGTGGCACAACAAATTTCTGGGAGCGGCGAAAGTGCACTGAACGCAATTATTTCGGGTACCATGGTTTCCCAAGGTGCAGCTGTTTTGGCTGTGGCAATTAAGTCTAGAAAGGAAGACCTGAAGGGCTTGGGTTTTGCTGCAGCAATTTCAGCTTTCTGTGGGGTAACAGAGCCCGCAATTTATGGTGTTAATTTACGGTATCGAAAAGTTTTCATTTCTGGGTTGATCGGTTCAGCAGCTTCCGGTTTTATTACAGGTTTAATGCATGGTAACATGTTTGGATTTACGGGTTCTTTGATTGGATTTTCGTCCTTCTTTGATCCTAAGAATCCAACACAACTGACCAGTTTTTACGCCTTCTTACTTTCAAGCGTGGCCGCGATTGTCGTCAGCTTTTTAGTAACTTGGTTCTGGGGCTATAATGACAAGATGGTCATGAGTGAAAAGGTAGAAAAAAAGGAAAATCCTGCTAAGAAAGGTACTGTAAAGGCTTAGGATAATAAAGTATTAAAATGTTTCATGTGGAACAAGTTAGACAGGTTGCAGGCCGCCTTAAATTGAGTTAAATCCTGCAAACCAAACAAAGCTGGCTTTTTCTGAGCAGCATTGAAGCGACTTTTGGGTGCTTTGATGCTGCTCATTTTTTGATTTAAGAAAGTAAAAATTTCAAAGCCCAAGGGTTACTTTGTAATGCCGAACTTAGTCTTTGGGAGGCTAAACACAGGGTGTTGCACTTCTACTTAACTTATCCCGCAAAGCGCGTTACAGTGGAGACGCAAGAATCTGTACCTTTTAGCCGATAATGGTTCTCAAAATTGTGAATTGTTTCATTAACTTTGTCACTTACAGGTGTGCCGCAGTGTCAGTTAGTGTGTATTGTAAATGCTTACATTTAGATTTTATAATAAGAGTGTAGAAAAAAAGGAGGTACTCCAATGGAAGCAAAAGTCTCTAAGAAGAAAACACTTAAAACTCAGATTCAGAAGTTAGGAACGAGCCTAAGTGGAATGATCATGCCGAATATTGCCGCAATTATTGCTTGGGGCTTGGTTACAGCTATTTTTATGGCAGCTGGGTGGTTCCCGAATAAACAAATTGCAACTTTGATCACCCCGATGCTTAATTATATGATTCCCCTTTTAATTGCCTATGTCGGTGGTCGAATGGTCTATGAAGAACGTGGAGCAGTGGTAGGTGCAATTGCCGTAATGGGTGTAATTGTGGGTGCTAAGGTACCAATGTTCTTAGGCGCAATGATCATGGGCCCGCTGGGTGGCTGGTGCATCAAAAAGTTTGATCAGATGTTCCAAGATAAAATCAAGTCTGGTTTTGAGATGATTTACAACAACTTCTCAAGTGGAATCCTAGGAATGATTTTAGCAATCTTTGGTGTTTTTGTAATTAACCCATTGGTAACAGCTGGCAGTACGATAATGAGCAAGGGCGTTGATTGGATTATTTCAGTTCACATGTTGCCTTTGGCTAATATCCTGATTGAACCGGCTAAGGTCTTATTCTTAAATAATGCCATTGGAAATGGGATTCTAGTTCCGCTAGGAATTCAACAGGCTGCACAGTCAGGCAAATCAGTGCTCTTCTTGCTTGAATCAAACCCTGGTCCTGGACTGGGAATCTTGTTGGCATTTATGCTCTTTGGTAAAGGCGCTGCTAAGGCTTCTGCACCAGGTGCTGCCTTGATTGAATTCTTTGGTGGAATTCATGAAATTTATTTCCCGTATGTCTTGATGAAACCAGCTTTGATTTTTGCTGCAATTGCTGGTGGTGTTAGTGGGACATTTACCTTCTCCCTGTTGGACACAGGTGTTAAAGCAGCAGCTTCTCCAGGATCAATCATTGCAATCCTTTTAATGACACCAAAAGGCAACTATCTTAAGATCTTAGCTGGAGTTTTGGTTGCCGCAATTGTTTCATTTATCGTTGCTGCGCTTATTTTGAAAGCCGATAAGTCTGATGGCAAAGCTGAAGATGAATTAGCTGAAAAGCAAGCACAAATGAGCCAAATGAAAGCTGAATCTAAAGGTGCTGCTCCAGTAGCAGGTCAAAGTGCTGAAAAAGCAGTACAGGAATATGCAGATGTCAAAAGAATTATTTTTGCCTGTGATGCCGGCATGGGTTCTTCTGCAATGGGTGCATCTTTACTGCGAGACAAAGTTAAAAAAGCAGGTATCACAGATATCCCAGTTACGAACACCGCTATTAGCCGCCTGAAAGACGAAGATGGCTTGCTGGTAATTACTCAGGAAGAATTGGCGGATCGTGCGTTGCAAAAGACACCAAACGCAATGCATATTGCTGTGGATAATTTCTTGAGCAGTCCAAAGTACGATCAAGTTGTTTTGAATCTTAAAGCATTAACACAACTTAATCCGGAAAAACAAATTCAAAAAAAGAATGAAGAAAAACCAACTAAAAATCAACGGTTAGCTGAAATTGATTATGCAGCGGTTACGGAAGTCGACTTTATCCATCATGATCAACGAGAAGGATCCGCAACAATGGCAGCATCTTTGTTCAAAGATCGGCTGAAGAAAGTCGGTAAGCAAGTACCAGTCAAAAATCTTGGGATCAACGAACTTGAAGATAGCAAACAACATTTAGTAATTGTGACCCCTGAAGCGGAGAAAAATCTGAAATTACGTTATACTGAGGTCCAGGTAGTAACTGTTAAAAATCTGCTTGAAGCTGATGAATACAGTTATATTGTAGAACGTTTAGCGTAAAGAGGATGATTTAGTTGATCTTGTTATCGGACCGTCAAAAAAAGATCTTACGTGAGCTGTGGAATAATCCAGATGGCATTCAGATGAATACACTTGAAGATGCATTGAAGATCAGCCGCCGCACGGTTTATCGTGAATTTTCAGAGTTAAAGCTTTATCTGAGTGAGCATGGTTTGAAGATTGAAAATAATGCAGCCTTGTATTTTTTGGAAGGAACGGCGGCTGCTAAAACAAAGCTTGCTGCTGAGTTGAATACGCAAAAGGGAGATACAGCTTTAACGACTAAGCAACGACAGGCAGCGATTGTCTGTTTGCTGCTGCTCAATCACGAACCGGTTAAAATCTTTTCCTTAGCAGTTTCTCTCGGTGTCAGTGAAGGAACGATTCAACGCGATCTGAAAAGAGTCTCTAAGGCATTATCCAGTTATCAAATTAAATTAGATGCTAAAAAGGCAGTGGGTATTCAGGTCGTTGGCGAAGAAGCTCAAAGAAGACTAATTTTATGCGGAACACTAACAAATGAGATTAACGAATATGAATTCTTCGAATATTTAGACGCCAATAATCATAAGCAAACACAAAGCTTTTTCTTAAGGCTGCTCCCCAAAGATGTGCTGCAACGTTGTGTGGTGGCATTAGAGGAGGCACAGATTGCTTCGCGGGCAAGATCTGACATGCAAGAAGTCCAGTTGGTTTTAATGATCGCAATCTCGCTTATCAGAATGAAGAAGGTGGTTATCAAGAAATATGCCGCTGTAGATCAGGAAAAAATTTTTCAGTATCGACAACGTGCACTAGAGATATTCACAAAATTCAGCGCACAGATCAAAGAGAAAATTACAACCGGCGAAGTTGATTTCATCGCAGTTCAACTGCAAGGGTTAGACTATCATCTGGGTGTCAGTGGATGGGCTGATAACTACGACTTGCAAGTTTCCTACAATGTCAAACAACTCATTCAGCTGATTTCAGCTGAGATTCACTGGAACTTCGGATTGGATCAAGATTTATTTTCACGGTTGGTTAGGCATATGACCCTTTTGTTGCATAGTGATTCGGCACGGCTTCCCAACGCGCGTATTGAGATTTTGAATAGTGTCGGGCAGCAGTATCCGGAGTTGTACAACGCGGTCAAGAAAGGGTTACACGAAATTTTTTCTAAGTATTCGTTTTCGGAAACAGAGGCACAACTGATCTTATTGTATTTTGCCAATAGTTATTCTAGTGGTCAGACCAGACGACAGTTGCGGGCGCTGATTGTTTGTCCAAACGGAATCGGAACAGCAAGTATCCTAAAGGGAAGACTCCACAAGGAAATTCCGGCGATTGCAGCGATTCGGATTGCAAAAGTTTCACAGTTAAATGAGCTTGATCCTGCTGAATATGATTTGATTCTTTCAACACTTGATCTTCCTGGTTTTGACTGGAAATATTACATTGTCAGCCCGTTGTTACTGGATGATGAACTTGAACGAATTAAGGCACTGATTTCAAAATATACGGTAGGCCGGCAACACCAATTGAACGTTCAAAAGCAAAATACAGGTTTTGCACAAGGACAGCAGCGCTTAGATGAGATGTTCGCTAGATTGAAAGCAAGCAAGGAATTATTGAGTCGAATTAAAGTTACGCAGGTTGCTGCTGCACCAGAGTTAGAAACAGTTTTGGAATTGATTCTGGAAAAAATTCCAACTCAGATCATTACTGATCGGGTCAAAGTCAGGCATGAGATGATTGCACGCGCTGAACTTGCTCCTGTTGGAATCCCAGATACAGGAATTGCACTGGTGCATACTACAGATGAAAGTGTTAAACGCCCTTTCTTCTCGGTCTACCAGTTAGCGCGACCACTTGAAATGCTGGCAATGGACCAGACACCATTAGAGGTTGTCCGGGTGATGCTGATGGTTGGACCCGCCCCAATGAGCGATTTTCAAAATATTTTGATGGGTCTAATCAGTAGTGCAATTGTAATGAACAGTAACAATACTCACGTTTTTGAAGAAGGTACTGAAGAACAGATTAAAGACTTAATAGCAACTCAGTTTATGGATCAAATTGATTTTAAGAGAAAGAGATGATGTGTAATGGAACTGCAAAAAGATATGATTCTGCTCGGTCAACATGTAGCAACTAAGGAAGAAGCAATTAGATTAGCCGGAAAGCTACTGGTTGAAAATGGGTATGTTGAAGATGCATATATTGACTCGATGCTTGCACGTAACAATGATGTTTCAACGTATATGGGAAACTTTATTGCGATCCCACATGGTACAGAAGCAGGTAAAAAGTTCATCAAGAAAACCGGAATCTCGATTGTGCAGGTTCCAATGGGAGTTGACTTTTCCGAAGAAGCAGGTACTGAAAATATTGTGACGGTTGTTTTTGGAATTGCCGGACTTAATGGTGAGCATTTAAATATTTTGTCGCAAATTGCACTGTTTTGCAGTGATGTCAATAACGTGGTTAAGTTAGCAGACGCACAGTCCAAGGATGAGATCATTAATTTATTGAAAGAGGTTGGTAAATAATGAAAGCTGTACATTTTGGAGCAGGTAATATCGGTCGTGGATTTATTGGGGAAACTTTAGCTGAGAATGGATTTGAAATCAAATTTGTAGATGTTAATGAAACGATTATTGACGCTTTGAACGCAAGACACGGATACACGATTCAACTGGCAGATGAGTCGCAAAAAAAGATTCAAGTCGCACATGTCAGTGGAATTAATAACGGCAAGGATCCTGACAAGGTTGTTGCGGCATTGGAAGATGCTGATATTGTAACAACCGCAATTGGACCGAAAATTTTGAAGTTCATTGCGCCGCTGATTGCTGCAGGAATTCAATCCCGCAAGCAGCATCATAATGAAAAGAAAGTTGATGTGATCGCCTGTGAGAACATGATTGGCGGCAGCCAAGCGTTGAAAAAAGAGGTTTATGCTCATCTTGAACCTGCAGATCAAGAGTTTGCTGATCAAGTTATCGGCTTCCCCAATGCTGCAGTTGATCGGATTGTACCGCTGCAAAAACATGAAGACCCACTTTTTGTCTCAGTTGAACCTTTTAAAGAATGGGTTGTTGATGAAAGTCAGATGGCTGCGCCTGAATTGAAGTTGAAAAAGGTTCATTATGCACCAGACTTGGAACCATTCATCGAAAGAAAGCTCTTTTCAGTTAATACGGGACATGCAACTGTTGCTTATACTGGAAAGCACAAAGGATATGACAACATTGGAGATGCAATTGCTGACCCAGATGTCTTGCGCCAATTGAAACGGGTTTTGAAAGAAACTGGGGATCTTTTAATCGCTAAATGGGATTTTGATCGCAAAGAGCATGAAGCTTATCAAGAAAAAATTATTGGACGGTTTGAAAATAAATATCTTTCTGACGAAATTGCGCGTGTTGGCAGAACTCCAATTCGTAAGTTAGGTTATGACGAACGTTTTATTCGACCAATTCGTGAGGCTAAAGAACGTGGATTGGGGTACGCAGCACTCTTAGAAACTGTAGGTAAAATTTATACATTTAATGAACCGCAGGATGAAGAGAGTCAAAAATTGCAACAGATGCTCAAAGAAGAATCGTTGGAAGAAGTAATTCGTGAGACGACCGGCTTAAAAGATGAAGAGTTGTTACAGGCGATTGCTGCATCGTATAAAGAAGCTGCAGCAACCAAGCAAAATGCATAGGATTTGGCAACTAAGACAAAGTGGAGTTGACAAATAGCTGCTATTTTGGTTTAATAACCACTAAATACAAAGCGATGATTGGAAGAGTAACATTTAGCTGATTTTTTACAGGGAGCCGTGTTAAGTGGGAAGCGGTGAAATCATTGAGTGTGAAGGTAATCCATAAGCTGCAGTTGCGACAGAAAATGAAGTGACTGCTGGGAATGCGCCCATTATAGCAATGAAGTATCGTTATCAACGAGATAGCCGTACTTTATGAGCGTCAGCTATGCAAAGATAGCTGAAATTAAGGTGGTAACGCGTTTCAAAACGTCCTTTACTTGAATTTTTCAAGTAAAGGACGTTTTTTTATTTTTCAGCGCTGCGTTAATTTAGAGGAGGGGTTTTATGGGTAACAAAGAATTATCAAAAAAGCAGTATCTGATTTTGGCATCATTGTTGTTTGGACTTTTTTTCGGAGCAGGCAACTTGATATTTCCAATTCATCTAGGGCAATTAGCAGGTAAGGCGTGGTTTTTTGCCGCAATTGGGTTTTTGCTTTCAGCAATTTTAATGCCGCTGCTTTCGCTGTTAGCAATCAGTTTAACTAAAAGTAATAGTATGTATGATCTAGCGCTGCCAGCAGGCAAGTTTTTTTCATTATTTTTTCTGATTTTAACACATCTTTCTCTAGGGCTCTTGATTGCAGCTCCACGAACTGCCACTGTAACATTTTCGCTAGGCGTTCAACCTTTCTTACCCCAATCATGGGAGAAAATGGGTTTGTTAATTTTTTCGTTTTTGTTTTTTGGAGCTGTTTTTTTATTGGCCTACAAACAAAGTCAGATTACCAAGTATGTTGGTAAATTACTGAATCCATTGTTTGTAGTGCTGCTTGCATTTATTTTCTTGATTGCTTTTTTAATTAAGGGAGATTTGCAAGGGATAGCTTTAGGGACAACAAATAAGGCACCTGAATTAATTAATGGATTTTTGCAAGGATATAATACGATGGATGCACTGGCAGGTTTAGGTTTCGGGGTTACGATCATTTCAGCGCTTAAGTTGTTCGGTGTAAAAGAGAGCAAGGCACGTGCGCGTGCGGTAGCTAAGGTAGGTGTGATCACGATGGGATTTGAGGCAATCATTTACATTTTTTTGATTGCTTTAGGTGCCGCTAGTTTATCATATACCAAGCTGAGCAGCGAAGGTGGGACTGCGTTTTCTGAGATTATGAAGCACTATACCGGTATGGCAGGTGCTGCTTTGTTAGCAGCTCTTACATTGTTAGCTTGCTTAACGACTGCAATTGGGCTGATTACCTCTTTGTCGCAGGATTGGGGTCATCGTTTTCCTAAGCTTGGTTATCACTTCTTCTTGAGCGGTGCGACACTTGGATCATTTATGATTTCGAATTTTGGGCTAACACAGATTATTCTGTATTCTTCGCCTATTTTAAGCTTCCTTTATCCCTTGGCAATTGCATTGATTATCTTAGGCCTTTTGCAGCCCTACATTGGAAAAGAAAAGCTGATTTATAAAGCAACAATTTTGTTGACGTTGATTCCTGCAATTTTAGATTTAATTCATAACCTGCCTGCTCCTTTTTTAAAATTGCAGTTCCTGCACACAATTGACATCTGGGCGTCAGCTCATATTCCTTTATATGCAGTTGGATTAGATTTTTTACCGTTCATGATTCTAGGCTTTTTCTGTGGCATCCTGTTATTACGAATGACTAAGGGTGCTCGGACGGTTGCACCAGACAACGAATCGCAGCCTTAAAACGAGAGGACAAGTTGCTTTTCTATTGAGTAGTTTAGCGCTTAATTAGACCTAAATTTTAACCAGTGGACTAGTATTTTTATTTCAATTCCAAGTTTTTTATAATATGTATACCATTTATAGGATATTCAATTGACATGTCCTTTGTGGTGGCGTATATTTGTTGTTGGTTAAGGTATTAATTTTTATTTTTGATATAGACCAATTAAATAAAAACAAACAATAAATTAATAATAAATGCGGAAGGCTGGTTATCTTTATGTGTGGTATAGTTGGTGTTACGGGCAAACAAAATGCCGTTGAGATTCTCCTAAAGGGGTTGGAACGCCTCGAATATCGTGGTTATGATTCTGCTGGAATCTACGTAAATGACCAAGATGGCAAGGAGTATCTTGTTAAGGAAAAGGGTCGGATCTCAGAATTACGCAAAGAGGTTTCAGGCGACGTTCATGGTTCAACTGGAATTGGACATACACGTTGGGCAACTCATGGAGCACCTAGCAAGGCGAATGCACATCCGCATGTATCTGCTGACGGCCGCTATTACTTAGTACATAATGGTGTGATCGGCAACTTTGCACAATTGAAGGAAGAATACTTACAAGATGTGACCTTCAAAAGTGACACTGATACGGAAGTTGTTGTACAGCTGATCGCTAAATTTGCGCAACAAGGATTGGATACTAAGGCAGCCTTTAAAAAGGTGTTGAGTTTAATTGATGAAAGTTCTTCGTATTCTTTCTTACTGGTTGATCATAATGAACCAGATACACTTTACGTTGCGAAGAATAAGAGCCCCTTATTGATTGGTGTAGGGCAAGGCTTTAATGTTGTCTGCAGTGATGCACTGGCAATGCTTGACCAGACACATGACTTTATTGAACTGGTGGACGGCGAAATTGTAGTCGTTAAGCCAAACAGTGTGACGATTGAAGATCCACAAGGCAAAGTGATGGAACGCAAACCATTCCACGTCAGCACAGATGCTTCAGAAGCTGATAAGGGAGCTTATCCTTACTATATGTTGAAAGAAATTGATGAGCAGCCAGGTGTCATGCGTTCATTAATTAAACATTATGTGGCAGAAGATGGAAGCATTAAAATTGCTCCGGAATTACTTACGAAATTGAATAATGCAGATCGCTTGTATATTGTTGCTGCTGGTACAAGTTACCATGCTGGACTTGTGGGTCGGGAAATTTTTGAAGGATTGACCAAAATTCCTACTGAGGTGCATGTTGCTTCAGAATTTGCCTATAATCCACCGTTACTTTCTCAAAAACCGTTCTTTATTTTCTTGACTCAAAGTGGTGAGACCGCCGATAGTCGCCAAGTACTTTCATTAGTTAATCAATGGGGCTATCAGAGTTTAACAATCACTAACGTTGAGAACTCGACGCTTTCGCGTGAAGCTACACATACCTTGCTATTATATGCAGGACCAGAAATTGCAGTTGCTTCAACTAAAGCTTATACCGGACAAATTGCATTGGAAGCTTTGTTGGCAAAAGCAATGGGTGCACAAAAGGGTCTGACAACCGCTGCTAATTTTGAAGTTGCGCAGGAACTGACAAAAGTTGCTAACGGCATGCAGGAACTGGTTGATGAAAAGGCACAGATTGAGAAAATTGCGACTGCTGCTTTGGCAACGACGCGCAATGCATTTTATATTGGACGTGCAATTGATTATGATATCGCACAAGAAGCGGCACTTAAGCTTAAGGAAGTTTCGTATGTTCAAACAGAAGGATTCGCTTCAGGTGAGTTAAAACATGGGACGATTGCTTTGATTGAAAAAGATACGCCAGTTGTGGCAATCATCACAGATGCGAAGACCGCTAAACATACACGGAGCAACGCACAGGAAGTTCTGGCCCGTGGAGCAAACGTCATTTATATCGTAAGCCGTGCTTTAGCAGAAGAAGGCGATCAGATTGTATTGCCGGATGTTCATCCATTGTTGACACCGCTACTTGCGATTGTACCGTGCCAGTTGTTGGCATACTATACAAGTCTGCAGCGCGGTTACGATGTAGATAAGCCACGTAATTTGGCAAAGAGTGTTACGGTAGAATAAAATATGTTAGATGCATCAGTCAGTATAGTTCAAGCATTTAATTTGGGTAGGTTATGCTGCAGGTGTAAAAACGAAAAATTTGTTTTTTGAGCGGAGAAATCTGCTCTTTTTATTTACATTAAAAATGAATTATATCTGCTGAAAGTTATACTGGACATGATTTAAGTAAGAGGTGAGCAAGATGCACATTATTATTATTGGTAATTGTGGCAGTGGGAAGTCGACACTTGCTAAAAAGATAAACCAAAAGATGAACTATCCGCTTTTGCATCTCGATAGCCTATGGCATAGCACTGATTATTCTGCAGCTGCTAAGGGCTGGTTTAGTGAGCAGCAACGACGCTTTATGCAACAAAAAAATTGGATTATTGAGGGTAACTATTATGACACGCTCCCCTTGCGGCTGGCGGAAGCAGATTTTATTATTTGGTTGAAAGTGGGGCGCCTGACTGCTTTATGGCGGGTTATTAAACGGTCTTTAAAATTTCACTATGATAAAAAGAGTAGAACAGAGATGCCAAGTCAGTTTAGCGAACATTTCAACCGCGAGTATTGGGATTTTTTGCGTTTTGTATATTCCTATGATGAGCGCCAAACAGAGCAGTTGGTGCAAGAGAAGCGTCAAAAACACAGTGTAGTGCTGATTGTTAAAAGTCAAAGAGCAAAGGATCAATTACAAGAACGCCTTCTAAGGTTAAAAAGACTCCGATAACTAGCAGATTTTCAAAATTTTCTGGGGGTGTAAAAATACCATATATGAGAATTAAGTGGACTTGGAGAAGGCAAGGGCATAAGGGGGTTAAAATGACAACTTAAAGATTGCAGAATTGGTAATTGAATGTCACGTTGAAATTAAAAAATTTTATAGCTAGGTTAATTAACGAGGAGATTAGAAGCAAGTCATAAGCATGCGAAAAGTATTATAGTCTGAATGACCCTAACATTTTCTTTGATGAAAAGGTTGTTTTACCAGAATAAGTGGCTGCTATAAACCTACAATAAGTTTTTTAGAGATGCTACACTCAAAACCACGAGATTGTTAGTTATTTTTGAGAAAAACAGCATTTATAAGCATATAAATAGGGATATTTGCTGAATTTTAAGTCCTTTTATTTGCTAACTTTAAAATATTGAAATCTAAAATCACCATTTTATCAAGGCCTAAGCACTATTTATAAGTTTTATTTATTACAATTTACCGGTTTGACTATAAAATCCCTCTTGGCATAAAGTAGCGGAGTAAACATAAACTAGGAGGAGAGATAATGATGGAATATACACCGGAACAATTATTGCATAACCCATTCTTGAATAAGGGGACTGCTTTCACGCATGCAGAAAGAGATCAGTATGGTCTGAACGGGATTTTGCCACCTGCTGTACAAACATTGGAGCAACAGGCTAAACAAGCTTACGCACAGTACCAACGTAAAGCAACAGCTTTAGAAAAACGCATTTTCTTAATGGAAATTTTCAATGAGAATCACGTGCTTTTTTACAAACTGTTTTCACAGCATGTTTATGAATTTATGCCGATTGTTTATGATCCTACGATTGCAGATACAATTGAAAATTACAGTGCATTATTCACTAATCCACAAAATGCCACCTATTTGTCAATCGATGAACCTGAACATATTGAAGAGGCCCTAAAACAGAGTGCTGATGGTCGCGATATTCGTTTGATCGTTGTGACAGACGGAGAAGGCATTTTAGGAATTGGCGATTGGGGAACTCAAGGCGTGGATATTGCTGTCGGTAAATTAATGGTTTATACCGCAGCCGCTGGAATTGACCCCAGCCAAGTATTGCCGGTTGTTTTAGATGCAGGGACAAACAATCAAGAATTATTAAAAGATGATCTTTATCTTGGTGTGCGTCATGAACGCATTTATGGCGAACAATATCATCATTTTGTGGATCAATTTGTTGACACTGCCGAAAAATTATTCCCAGATCTTTATCTGCATTTTGAAGACTTCGGACGCAGTAATGCTGCTACTATTTTGAACCGTTATAAGGAAAAAGTTACGGTCTTTAATGATGATATCCAAGGAACTGGGATTATTGTGCTTGCCGGAATTTTAGGTGCATTGAACATCTCGCATGAAAAAATTGCTGATCAGGTTTATATGAGTTTTGGTGCTGGAACTGCCGGCGCTGGAATTGCAAGCCGCATTTGTGAGGAATTTGTGCAGCAGGGGATGTCACCAGAAGAAGCTAAAAAACACTTCTATCTTGTCGACAAACAAGGTCTTTTATTCGATGACATGGACGACCTGACACCAGAACAAAAGCCTTTCGCACGTAAACGCAGTGAGTTTGCTAATGCTGATGAGTTAACCAGCCTTGAAGCTGCAGTTAAGGCTGTTCATCCTACAATTTTAGTAGGAACATCCACAGTTCCAGGAACCTTTACTGAAAGCATTGTAAAAGAAATGGCTTCTGCAACTGCACGTCCAATTATTTTCCCATTGTCAAATCCTACGAAATTAGCAGAGGCTAAGGCTGAAGATTTGATTCGGTGGACAGATGGTCAAGCACTGGTAGCTACTGGGATTCCAGCAGAACCAGTTGAATATAAAGGTGTTTCCTACGAGATTGGGCAGGCTAATAATGCCTTAGTTTATCCTGGATTAGGGTTAGGTACAATTGCAGCGACTGCGCGGTTGCTGACAGATGGAATGATTTCAGCAGCTGCTCACAGTTTAGGTGGAATTGTAGATCCTGCACAACCAGGTGCAGCAGTCTTACCACCAGTTTCTAAGTTGAGTGAATTTAGCCAGACAGTTGCATTCGCGACTGCTAAAGAAGCTGTGGCTGAGAAACTTAATCGAACAGAAATTAAAGATGTTAAAAAAGCAATCGACGCAGTTAAGTGGGAACCAGAATATAGCCCGCTGGCGGATGATGTAAAAGTTGTAAAGAGGGGCGAATAACAGCATGGCAGCATTATTTACTTCGGTTCAGAGTATTTTAACAATTGTTTTGATTATCGCTTTAGGCTATATTTTGCGTAAACAAGGTTGGTTTGATGACAACTTTGGTGGAACTATTTCTAAATTGCTGATGAAGGTTGCTTTACCAGCATCGATTTTCACGAGTGTTTTAAAGCGGCTTACATTGAGCAAACTATTAGGACTGTCTTCTGGGTTAGTGTTTGGTTTTGGCGGAGTCTGCTTAGGCTATATTGTGGCTTTCATCCTTGTCAAATTGCTGAAAGTTCGTCCTGGACGCCGGGGCACATTCATCAATATGTTTGTGAACGCAAATACCATCTTTATTGGACTGCCGTTAAACTTGGCTTTGTTTGGTGATAAGGCCATGGCATATTTTCTGATGTATTATGTTGTTAATACAGTTTCAACTTGGACACTCGGAGCATTCCTGATGTCATGGGATGATCCCACTAAGACTGGGGCTCAAAGTGGTAAGAGTACCTTTAATTGGAAGAAACTTTTGCCGCCACCATTAGTTGGTTTCTTAGTAGCACTGGTCTTCTTATTCCTGCCTTTCCATGTAATGCAGGTCAGTTGGTTGGCTTTTTTGATTAATGCTTTGACCTATGTAGGCAGTTTGGTTACACCACTTTCCTTGATTTACATCGGGATTGTACTTTGCAATGCAGGGCTATCCTCGATTCGCTTCGACAAAGATACAATTTTTGCACTGATTGGTCGCTTTGTGATCGCACCAGCTTTGATTGCAATGCTGATTCTTGTGGGGATGCACCGCGGTTTCAACATTCCCAGCTTAGAAGCTCAAACTTTGATTGTGCAGGCTTCGGCACCAGGCTTAGCAGTTTTGCCAATTTTAGCTAATGAAGGTCACGGCGATGTTGAATATGCAACTAACGTCGTTACAACGTCCACCGTCCTTTTTGCAATTGTTTTGCCAGTTATTATGGTATTGATTCAGAACTTCTAAATTAGAAATTATTTATTTAAGAACATGCTTCGAAAAGGGGCTGTGACAAAAATTAAATTTTGTCACAGCCCCTTTTTGATCCGGATAAACGTGTTCCATAAGTCAAAATTCTCCGTCTAACTTCGAATTACTCATAGCAAAGTACTCGCTATGTTCGTAATTTCGAGTTAGCATTCAAATTTTCCCGACTTATGTCATACTCTCGTTTTTTTAGACCTAAGAAATAAGAGATTGACAAGGCAGGAAAGCGGGGCTTATAGTACGTGCAACCCTTCACGAGCAAGTCAACTTAACAATTGAAGGAGTAATTGATAGAAAGGAGAACTAAGATGAGAATTAGTTCAGCAGAAGAAAGAGAATTTTTAGAAGGAGTTTTTACCGCGTATTCATTTTCCAATGAGGACAGTGCCTTATTGGCAGATACACTAGTTGATGCTGATTTAAGAGGGATTGCTTCCCATGGTATTCAACGTTTAGCCTGGTATATCAGGATGATCAAAGAAGGAACAATTCAACCACAAAATAAGGTTAAGGTGCTCAAGGAGACACCGACTAGTTTGCTCGTCGATGCTAACAAGAATATGGGTCAAATTGCGTCGGCGTTTGCAATGAAAAACTTAATTAAAAAGACAAAACAGGTCGGTCTTTCAATGGCAGTTATTCGGAATTCTAATCATTTTGGAACTGCAGGATATTATTCACGGATGGCTGTTGCAGAGGGTCTGATTGGGATTGCAACCACTAATACACGTCCGTTAGTAGCCCCCACTAATGCAACCCAAGCATTTTTAGGGTCAAATGCTTTTGCTTTTACTTTCCCTGCAAGTCCACATCCCTTTGTCTTTGATGGGGCAACTTCAGTAGTTTCTGGCGGTAAAATTCAGGTACTTGCCAAAAATAATAAACCACTTCCGGGAGATTGGGCGATTGATGGTGAACGTAATGTGATTCATGATGCACAAGCTGCCGAAGATATTTTAGCCAAAGTAGCCTTTACGGAACATCAAACAGGTGGCGGCGTGCTGACGCTTGGAGGCAACTCTGAAAAGAATTCCAATTACAAAGGTTTTGGCAACTCACTGATAATTGAACTTCTGACTGGAATTCTTGCTCAAGGTTCAATCTCGGCTGATACCAACACGGGTGAACATGATTTTAGCCAGTTTTTCTTGACACTTGATCCAGCTGTTTTTGGTGATTTAGAAACGTTTGCCACGAATGCGACTGCAATGTTTACCCGCATTCGCGGACTAGAGCATACTCCTGGAACGCAAATTATGATTCCAGGGGATCGTGAATACAAAAACTACCATGAAAATCTTCAACAAGGAGTTTTACTTGACGAAAAAAGTGCTGCTGAAATAAAAGAAATTGCACAAGAATTGGAAATAACAGTCCCGAAATTTAAATAAGCAACGCGTTGGATTTTTATAAATAAGTTCTAAATAGCCGATTTTTTCTGCCTGACAGTGCATGGTTGCATGGCGAAAGAACAGCTATTTTTATTTTTTGTTAGCGCTAACAAAGATGTGCTGTTACTCAGTAATGTTCTGGGATGATTTTTATTAAAATCAGGTAAAAAAAAGACTAGAAATTAGGTTTTCTACAATGTTTTGCAGTCGGGTTAATTGATTTTAAGCGCTATAGTAGTATATTTGAATTGAATACGTTTTAAATTTTCTTGCTTGAATGCGAGTTGAAAAGTAACTTTAAATAACTAAGGGGGAGTTTTACATGAGTATCGTTTCATTAGCTCGCTTTCAATTTGCAATGACAACGATTTACCACTTTTTCTTTGTCCCATTCTCCATCGGATTGGCACTCGTCGTTGCAATTATGGAGACAGCATACATTGTGACTAAGAAAAAAGAATACCTCAAAATGACCAAGTTTTGGGGAAATATCTTTTTGCTGAGCTTTGCAGTCGGAGTTGTAACTGGTATTATTCAAGAATTCCAATTTGGGATGAACTGGTCGGATTACTCAAGGTTTGTGGGGGATATTTTTGGTGCCCCGCTTGCTTTGGAAGCTTTATTAGCTTTTTTTATGGAATCAACTTTCTTAGGTCTGTGGATCTTTACTTGGGACATGGTTAATCCAAAATTGCATGCTGTTTTCATTTGGCTAGTGACATTTGCATCAATGATTTCGGCATTGTGGATTTTAGCGGCTAATAGTTTTATGCAGCATCCAGTGGGATATTCCATTAAAAATGGGCATGCTGTGATGACAGATTTTAAAGCCTTGTTGACGAATCCGCAACTATGGTATGAATTTAGCCATGTGATTGCCGGAGCAATTGTCACGGGCGGAGCAGTTGTCGCCGGCTTGGCGGCTTTTAGATTGTTGAAGAAAAAAGTTGAGAGTCCAGCTTTTTACAAAAAGTCATTGAAAATCGGGTTGGTGGTGACACTCTTCGGTTCTATCGCAGTTTTGACAGCTGGTGATCTGCAGATGAAGGCACTTGTCCGTGAACAGCCGATGAAATTTGCAGCTACTGAAGGTCTTTATAAGGATACTGGTGATCCAGCAGCGTGGACATTGATCGCTTGGGCTAATGAAAATCAGCACAAACGTATCTGGGGAGTTGATCTTCCTTATGTACTGAGTATTCTGGCATACGACAAGCCATCTGGTGCCGTCCAAGGCTTAAATAGCGTTAACAAACAGTTAGTGAAGAAGTATGGTGCACGTAATTATTATCCGCCGGTCAATGCTGTTTTTTGGAGCTTTAGAATTATGGCTGGTTTTGGCACCTTGATGTTGTTAGTCTCCTTGCTAGGACTAATCCTTGCACGAAAGAAGAAACAACTATTGTATAAACAACGCTGGATGTTGTGGGTGCTAGGATTGTGTACGTTTGCCCCTTTTTTGGCGAATACTGCGGGTTGGTTGGTAACAGAGTTAGGCCGCTATCCATGGACAGTCTATGGCTTATTCACAATTAAACAGAGTGTTTCGCCGAATGTTTCAGTTGCCTCTTTGCTGACGTCAAACATTATTTACTTCCTGCTCTTTACGGGACTTGCGATTACAATGGTTTCGTTAATCGTACGAGAAATGCGTAAGGGACCTGATCACGATGAATCACTCAGTGAACAGGAAAAAAAGGATCAGCAGGTTGATCCTTTTGATAAGGGGGCGTTTGAATAATGAGTACTTTGCAAGTTCTATGGTTTGTTTTAATCGGAGTACTTTTTTCAGGTTTTTTCTTTCTGGAAGGTTTTGACTTTGGAGTTGGAATGTCTATCCAGACTCTTGCACACAATGAAAAGGAAAAGGATCAGTTAGTTGCAACGATTGGGCCGGTATGGGATGGTAACGAAGTCTGGTTGATCACTGCAGGAGGTGCGATGTTTGCCTCCTATCCGTTCTGGTACTCAACTCTTTTTAGTGGATACTATCTCATTTTGTTCATTATATTGGCTGGCCTGATTATACGGGGGGTCTCTTTTGAATTTAGAAGCAAGGTGCCTGAAGGGCAGAAACAATTGTGGAACTGGGCACTTTCGCTTGGCAGTCTGCTGGTACCTTTCTTTTTTGGAATCATGTTTATCAGTTTGATTCAAGGGATGCCCATAGATGCTAGTGGGGATATGCGGGCTAGGTTTGGCGATTACTTTAATCTTTTCTCTTTGGTTGGAGGAGTTGCCTTAACCCTAATGAGTTACCTGCATGGACTGAACTACATTGCTTTAAAAACAACTGGACCCGTGCGGCAAAGAGCTAAGAATTATGCGAAGTTTTTATATGGAATTTTTTATGTTGGCTTGCTGGCATTTGCAGCATTGCTTTACTTCAAAACAGACTTTTTTGCACGGCACCTAACGACTTCAGTAATTTTTGTATTACTAATTGTTGTTTTGACATTATGTGCTAATATTGCGGTATTCAAAGGTCACGAACTAGGCGCATTTCTTGCTAGTGGTGGGACTTTCATTGCATTAGTGGCACTTTTATTTACTGGTCTCTTTCCCCGGGTAATGATCAGTTCTGTAAATGCTAAATACGATCTATTGATTACAACTGCTTCCTCAAGTCCATATACACTTAAGATTATGACTTACATCGCGCTTTCATTTTTACCGTTTGTACTTGCATATATCGCTTGGACATATTACATCTTTAGGAAGCGGATCAAACACACTTCAGCACTGGAGAACAAGTATTGATTGATAAGCAATTACTTTCTTTGCCCGGGATCAAAAAAATACTTGGAATTTTGACAGGCCTGGCTTTTGTACAAGGGCTTGCAATTGTTGGACAGGCGTATTTTTTAGCAAAAACGATTGTTGGATTATGGAATGGCGGGAAGTTGGGCACACAGACAGGATGGATCATCCTGTTTTTGCTGTGTTTCGGCTTACGCCACTTCATGGTTTACGGCCGGGATAAATTACTCGATGCTTTTGCTGCTAAACAGGCTGCATGGTTGCGTAAAAGATTATTAGGCAAAATTTTTCGCGTCGGTCCACAGATCGTTCAAACCAATGGGACAGGCAATGTGACTACTATGGCACTTGAAGGCATGGATCAGGTAGAAAACTATTTCCACTTGATTTTGGCAAAGGTAATCGGGCTAATGGTTGTCCCATGGCTGATTCTGCTTGCAGTTTGGTACTTTGACTGGAAATCAGGTGCTTTTTTGTTAGCAATTTTCCCCTTGATTATTGTTTTTATGGTTGTGCTAGGATATGCAGCACAAGCCAAAGCTGATCGGCAGTACAAAACATATCAGATGCTTGCTAATCATTTTGTAGACTCTTTGCGTGGGATTGATACTTTGAAATTTTTTGGGCTTAGCAAACGCTATGCGCGCAGTATTTTTAAAACTAGTGAACGTTTTCGCAAAGCAACCATTAATACACTTAAAATTGCAATTTTATCGACCTTTGCTTTGGATTTTTTTACGACACTTTCAATTGCGGTCGTTGCAGTTTTGTTGGGACTCAGACTTTTAAATGGTCAAATTTCACTTTTTCCAGCTTTGACCGTACTAATTCTCAGTCCGGAATATTTTTTGCCAATCCGGGACTTTTCTGGGGACTATCATGCCACTTTGGACGGGAAAAATGCTTTGAGTGCACTCCAAAAAATTCTGACAATTACAGAGCCGCAAATTAAGCAAATCAGTATTGAGCAGTGGCAACCGACCAGCCGCTTGGAACTCAAAGAAGCAAATTTTGCTTATGAAAAGGGGCAGCCGGCTTTGGCAGCAATTTCGCTAGACACAGTTGGCTATCAAAAAGTTGGCATTATCGGGTTGAGTGGTTCCGGAAAATCAACATTGATTAATGTGCTGAGTGGCTTTTTGCAACCGCAAAAGGGACAGGTTTCTTTTGGAGGACATCAGACAAATTCCTTTGCTCAACGGGAGTGGCAAAAGCAGCTGCTTTATTTACCGCAGAATCCTTACATTTTTAAAGCAACGCTGCGGGAAAATATCGCATTTTACAATCCTGAAGCAACCCCAACACAAATTGGACAGGCACTTAAGGTTGTTGGACTTTCACAACTGGTTGCACAATTGCCTGAAGGGTTAGAGACTGTTATTGGCGAAGGTGCTAGAGAACTGAGCGGTGGTCAAAGCCAGCGAATAGCATTGGCACGTATTTTCCTTGATCAGACACGCAAAGTACTGTTATTTGATGAGCCCACAGCCCACTTGGATATTGAAACAGAGATTGAACTGAAGGAAAGAATGTTGCCGTTGATGGAGGATCACCTTGTCTTTTTTGCAACGCATCGATTGCACTGGATGCAGCAAATGGACCAAATAATTGTAATGGAAGATGGCAAAGTAGCTGAGATGGGAACTTTAGCTGATTTGCAACGAAAAAATGGTGCGTTTGTACGTTTGAGTCGTTCTTTGAGGAGGATTTGAGATGAAGATATTTAAACTTTTCAAAGAAGATACATGGGTTAGGCCTTTTTTGGGTAAATATCGCAAATCATTAGTTTTGGCTTTAGTTCTTGGCTTTTTTACCTTTTTTTGCGGTGGAGCGCTGATGTTTAATTCTGGTTATCTAATCAGTCGGTCGGCATCGCATCCTGAAAATATTTTGTTGGTTTACGTCCCAATTGTACTGACACGGGCTTTTGGTATTGGTAGGCCTGTTTTTCGCTACTTGGAGCGGTTGACAAGCCATAATTGGGTCTTAAAGTTGACCTCTGAATTAAGACTAAAGCTCTATCAAGTAATCGAAAAGGATGCTGTGTTCTTCAAAAGCAAGTACCAAACAGGGGATATCTTAGGCTTACTTTCAGAAGACATTGCGCATCTGCAAAATTTGTATCTCCAAACTGTTTTTCCGACTGTAATTGCATGGAGCCTATACTTCTTTATTATTCTAGGATTAGGCTATTTTTCTGTTTGGTTCGCGTTAGTCATGCTTTTATTGTTGGGAATTTTGGTTTTTGTTTTTCCACTGACAGCTGTTGTTGCTAATGGTGCCAGACAAGAAAGACAAAAATTTTTACGCAACAAACTCTATGCTGAATTAACTGATAATGTGCTAGGAGTTTCAGATTGGATCTTTAGTCAAAGAGGATCAGCATATAATCAATTGCATGCACCTGCACAAAATGAGTTGCAGCAAGTTAAGCAAGCAATCAGGAATAATGATCATAAACGCGACTTTTTGGTGCAATTGTTATTTGGGGTTTTAACGGTGGTTTTGGTTTGTTGGACCAGTGCAGCCTTTCCGGGCAATCATGGCGGAGCTGCTAATTGGATTGCTGCTTTTGTATTATCAGTCTTTCCGTTAATTGATGCCTTTGCGCCTTTAGGAGCTGCTGCACAGGAGACGAATGTTTATCAAGACTCATTGGTGCGCTTGAATTCCTTACCAACTGAAAAGCTTGTCGAAAAGCCTGCGGTGCCGGCTTTAAGTGCACCTTTTCAGCTTAAAATCAGCCATGTGGCTTTTCATTACGAAGATTCGCAAAATCTGGTACTAAATGAGCTTGATCTGACCATTCAAAATGGTGAACATATCGCGATTCTTGGCCGCAGCGGTTCAGGGAAAAGTACATTGGCAAGGCTTTTGCGGGGAGATCTGAGACCTACTAACGGGCGTGTAACTTTAAATGGAGTTGCGACAGCAGATTTTGGCGACAAAATTTGCCGGTATGTGGGTGTGCTTCATCAAGCGCCTTATCTGTTCAATACCACAATCAGTAATAATTTGCGGATGGGAGACGAAGATGCTACGGAAGCAGAGATGTGGACAGTGCTTGAACGAGTGGGACTAAAAAAATTAGTTGCTCAGCTGCCACAAGGACTCGAAACAATTGTGGATGAGGCTGGGTTGCGCTTTTCTGGAGGTGAGCGGCATCGGCTCGCGCTTGCTAGAATATTGTTACAAGATGTACCTCTAATTATTTTAGATGAGCCGACAGTCAGTCTTGATCCTGTGACAGAACAAGGCTTAATTGAGACGTTTATGAAACAGTTAAAAGGGAAGACGATTATTTGGATTACGCACCACTTACAGGGCCTTTCACTAATGGATAAAGTTGTCTTTATCGAGGACGGTTGTTTGGAAATGAGCGGTACCCCGCAAGAACTGGCACGTACAAATCAGCATTATCAAAAACTGTTAGCAGTTGACCACGGAGTATTGCATTAAAAAAGCCGTAACTTTTTAGCAGAAATAATTATGCTGCGCAGTTCAGCTTCTAATTTACACTCTCTAAAATTTACGTTTAAGCAAAGCGGAGGTGATTTTTTCGATTTGTGTGCGGGCGGGTGAAACAGGAAGTTCAGCAATTAAAGCGCTGGCTCTTTCAGTATAAGTACGTGCTAATTTCACGGCTGATTTAGTACCGCCGTATTTACGCACGAGTTGTCCAACCTGTTTGACCTCAGAAGTCGTAATCTTTTCTTCTTTTTGGAGTAGTGGTTCAAAACTATCAGGATGTTCGGCGTAAGCAAAAAGCAGCGGTGAAGTATAGACGCCTTCTGCGAGATCTTCAAGGACCGGTTTTTTGAGAGTACCTGCCGTTGAGGTGTAATCAAGAATGTCATCAAAAATTTGAAAAGCAATTCCGATATTTTCACCGATTTGTGCCGCTAGTTGTTGTACTTTTGGAGCGGCCTTTCCAAAGTGGGCACCTTCAAGGCAAGCTAGGCTGAAAAGTTCTGCAGTTTTGCCATTAATATTCTTCAGGTAGTCTGTGATTGTTTGGGTGCGCGAGTAACGTGTATTCATTTGTCCAAGTTCACCTAGCAGTAGTTTTTTCATTGCTGCGGCGTTACGCTGCATTAGAGTGGAACCGTTCATAGTTTCAATCAAGAGCTCAAAAAAGACGGTAAAAAGCAGGTCGCCAGCATAGACGGCAACATCTTTGCCATATTTTGACTGGATTGTGATTTCACCGTGTCGCAAGGGGGAATCATCAATAATGTCATCGTGAATTAAAGTCGCTTTATGTAATAATTCAAGCGTCGCTGCTACTTTGATAAGATGAGCTTCATCTTGGTGCTGGGTGTCCCCTAAGCCGGCAAATAGAAAGAATAAGCCTGGACGTAGCATTTTTCCTTGGTCGCTAGCGCATGCGGCTAATAAAGCTTGTAGATTGTCATTATCGCTATGCAGGCGGGCGTCAATTAAATGAGTTACTGCTTGAAGTTTGGGGACGATCGTTGGATAATGTTTCCATATCTCTAGCATACTAAATTCCTTTCTGGTAACCATTGAGCATAATATGTTCTACACTATATTAAACCATAAATTCCTGTTTAGCTATAAATAAAGAAACGAGGTGCTTAAATTGACAATTCCAGTTTTCTTAGAGCTGGTTGAAATAAAGGCCAAGACCGCCAGTGTGCTCCCCTTTATTCTTGGTGCTTGTTACAGTTGGTACAATTACCATACATTGAATCTGCTTGCGCTCATTGTCTTTTTTATTGCGATGTTTATTTTCAATATGGCAGTTGATATTCTTGATAATTATAATGATTACCACCATGCTAAAGCAGGACACGATTATAAGCGAAAAACTAATATTATTGGACGCGAGAATTTATCCGTGAAAGGTATTTTTTGGTTGTTGAGCGCAATGATTGCAGTGTCTGCTGTCATGGGGTTAGTCTTAGTGTATTATACAGGGTGGCCTTTACTAGTAATGGGTGTAATTTGTTATTTAGTGGGGATCTTTTATTCATCTGGACGGCATCCGTTATCAAGTTTACCGTTAGGAGAGGTTTTTTCTGGTCCGACAATGGGCTTTTTGATTACATTAATCTGTGTGTATGTTAATACTTATCAAGTTTTTACGTGGAATTTAATGTCGTTAGGCGGAGTTTTACTAATTTCGCTGCCTAATACACTCTGGATTTCAAATCTGATGCTGGCAAACAATATTTGTGATCTGGAAGAAGATGAAAAAAATGAACGTTATACCCTAGTACACTATCTCGGAAAGGGGCGTTCTGTAAGATTATTTGTTATAATGAATGTGGTGGCAGTGATCGCTCTCGTCTGTGCAGTGGGGGTTGGAATTGCCCCCTGGACAATCCTATTTTCTTTACTGGTTCTTCCTTTGATCATCAAGCAAAATAAGCTCTTTTTGGAAAAACAGGTTAAGAAGGAAACTTTTATTTGCGCGGTTAAGATTCTTGCGGTTGGAGCGGCAAGCCAGGCAGTGACATTTTTAATGTATATGCCGTTTAGTTAATTTAAAAATATTTTGAGGAGATGTAAGAATTGAAGGAGATTGTTATTTTAGGTGCAGGATATGCTGGTTTAAGAGCGTTACACTATTTGCAAGCAGGTCACGGCGATTATCATATTACGTTGATTGATCGTAATGATTATCACTATGAAGCAACAGATTTGCATGAAGTCGCTGCTGGCACACAACCTAAGGAAAAGATTACATATCCAATTAGAGATGTGATTAAAGAAAAGGTTACAACTTTTGTACAAGCAACTGTTACGAAGATCGATCGCGAACAACAACAAGTTTTACTTGAAGATGGTAACAAGTTATCTTACGATTACCTGATTGTTTCACTTGGTTTTCGTTCAGAATCATTTGGAATTCCAGGCGTAGAAGAAAATGCGCTTGAAATGGTTGATGTGCCAACTGCTGAGAAAGTTTATCAGCATATTATTGCCCAGATGAAAGACTATGCCCAGACGAAAAAGGCTGAGGACCTTAAAATTATTGTTTGTGGTGCAGGGTTCACTGGAGTTGAATTGCTGGGGGCACTTTCTGACAAACGTGCAGATTTTGCTCAATTTGCAGGTGTCGCTAAAGAAAAAATTGAAATTTTCTGTGTAGAAGCAGTCACACGTCTCTTGCCAATGTTTGATGAGAAACTTGCAGATTACGGGATTACTAGTCTTAAAAACTGGGGAGTTAAATTCCTGACAGGTAAACCAATCAAGGAAATCAAACCCGGTGTTGTAGTTTATCAAGATGATAAAGAAACTGGTGCCACTAAAGAATTAGCGGCCAATACGATTATCTGGACAACCGGCGTTAGCGGCAGTCGCGTAATGGATGCTTCTGGTTTTTCACAAAGACGTGGGCGTGTAATGGTTGCTGCTGATCTAACAGATCCAGAATACTCAAATGTCTCCATTTTGGGTGACGTTTCTGCGGTAATGAACAAAGAGAACAATCGTCCATATCCAACTACTGCTCAGATTGCACTTAAAATGGGCGAATATGCTGCCAAGAATATTTTAACAAAGATAAATGGCGGTGGTGAAATGGCTGACTTTACTTTCAAGTCACTGGGCACAGTTGCCTCAATCGGCAATACGCATGCCTTTGGCACGGTAGGACATTCTGCGGTTAAAGGTTTCCCGGCTTCATTCCTCAAGAAAGCGATCATGGATAAATCATTATTTGAAACTGGTGGTTTTAAGGAAGTCTTTGCCAAAGGACGCTTTGATCTTTACCATTAGTATTAAGATTTAAAATAATTATCAAAAGCTGCGGCAAATTTAATATTTTGTGGCGGCTTTTTAATTTGGCAATTTTTTGAATACTGCACTGTACTGCAATGTACATAAAAACCATATTACTATTTTGCTTAATAGTGAGCAAAATGTCAATCCCAAAAGAGAAATTCAAACTGTTAAAATTTAAAAAGCTTCTATAAATATATAAAAATCAGGAAATAAAAAACTTAAATTTTCAGTTTAATATTGTGCACAATTTAATTTGTGCTGCTGTTTTTTTAAAAAGACACATGCACAAAAATGAAGCGACGATAACAGGAGTTCAAATAAAACTAGGCGACATCTTATCGATTAAAGATCGACAAAAAGTCGCCTAGAAAAAGCTACTAAAGATTTACTTATAAATATTAATTAGTCCTTGAGTTCCCTGATTTCCCAGATGTTTAACATCTACCATAACTTCATATAAACGTTTGGCGGTTGCAGTTGCTCTTAAATCAAGTCCCATGCTGTCAGCTTCTTCTAATGCAATCCGTAAATCTTTAAGAAAGTGACGGGCAAAGAAACCAGGGGTAAAGTCATCTTTCAAGATTCGCGGCACATAATTCTCCATACTCCAGTTATCTGCACCACCAGCGGACAGTGTTGCCAGTACTTTTTGTTCATCGAGACCGGCTTGGCGCGCATAGAGAAGCATTTCGGTCAGTCCCGTCATAGTCCCGGCAATCATAATCTGGTTGACCATTTTAGCATGCTGTCCTTTACCAGCGGTGCCAAAATAATTTGTTTTTTTGGCGACTAAATCAAACAAGGGGGCCACCTTTTGATAAATACTTTCTTCCCCGCCTACCATGATAGTCAGTTGAGCATTTTGTGCGCCGACATCGCCGCCTGAAACGGGGGCATCCAGTGCATGGAATTTGTGAGCAGACGCATATTCAGCAATTTTAGCCGCAAGTCGCGGTCGACTAGTTGTCATATCGACAGTAATTCCAGCGGGAGCCAACCCTTTGAAAATACCATTGTCACCAAAATAAACTTCCGCTACATCTTGAGGAAACCCGACCATTGTAAAAACAATTTCACTTTTTTGTGCGACATCTTTGGGGGTGGGAGCCCAAGTTGCTCCCTGCGCCACTAGACTATCAGTCTTGCTTTTTGTACGATTGAAAACAGTTAGTGAGTGTCCAGCAGCAAGAAAATGGCCGGCAATTGCGGCTCCCATAACTCCAGTTCCGATAAAACCGATTTTCATATTTAAACTCCCCTTCTAAGAATTACTGAAGCAGCTTGATTAAGCTAACTCCAATGATCATAATAACGATTCCGAAGATCTGTGTAAATTCAAGCGGCCTGCGTGGTGATTCAAACAGACCAAAATGATCAACTACTAGGCTTCCAATAATCATTCCTAGTAAAACGATCAGGGTAACTACTCCGGTTCCAAGCAAAGGCACCAAGTATGAATTTCCAGCTACAAACGCGGCACCCAATAAGCCACCAGACCAAGCCCACCAAGGAAAACGAACGTTGAACAAGCGCGGCAGCGTCTTTTTGCTGCTACTGCCCAACACGATGCACCAAAGGCAAAGAGAACCGACGAAAAATGAAATAAAAGCAGCATTGAGCGCTGAGTGTAAGACAGATCCTAAGTGCCCATTGATAGCTGTTTGTGTTGCGCTGAGTGCACCGGTTAAGATCCCAAAAAAACGCCACAGCCAGATCTGATTTTCGTGGTGAAGACTACTTAATTTATTTTTATGCAGTATTTCAGGTAGGGCAATGGCAAAGAATACACCTAAGACAACGATTAAGGCTCCCAAGATCCGGGTCAGTGTCAACGGATGATGTTGTGAATAGAACAAACCGAAGTTGTCAATTGTGAGGCTAGCAATAATTTGTCCCAGAATCGGCATGATTACAGTTTGGACGCCGCCTAAATGTGGGAAAAGTAAAATGTTACCAGTTAGAAAAATTACACCTAAAAGGCCGCCGACCCACAACCAAACAGGTTGAGAACTAAATAAGGCAGGTGCCGGGATTAGTGACCCTTGACTTAAAGTAACCACGACAGCCAGACAAAGAGTCCCAGTTGTAAAGGAGATCGCTGAGGCAGCAAAAGATGACCGCACTACACTACGCAAACGTGAGTTGATCGCTGTTTGGAGCGGAAGAAAAATTCCAATGACGGTTGCTAAAGCAAATAAAAACATAATGCACTTCCTTTGTTAGAAAATTTATAAAAAAGCACCTGAATTTTCAAAATGCAAAGTATAGCTGAACGGGTGGCTTGATTTAAACTCAAATTTGCCAGATGGCACAGTTAACTATACATGCAAGGTTAAAAATCTACAAACCACACCTCCCACATTGTAAGCTAACAAGCTCAGGTGAAATTGATAGAGAGTGTGACATAAGTCGGGAAAATTTGAGTACTAACTCGAAATTACGAACA
>NZ_AZFQ01000011.1:47133-62511 GCF_001435195.1 Liquorilactobacillus satsumensis DSM 16230 = JCM 12392
GATGTGAAGTGAGTTCTGTTCAATTTTTTCGCATGGCGCAAAAAATAAGAAAAAGTGGCTTTGGTGGCAAACAAGCAAGCATTAAAACAAAGCTGGTTCATAAAAATTACTTGACAAACATTCTATTTAGATTACAATGATTGCCATAGACTTTTAATTAACGATAAACATGTTGAAGAGCAGAGACGAATTTCTACTTCTCAGAGAACTTCCGGTGGGTGCGAGGGAGCGAAGCAGGTGTTCTGAAGATGGGCTCTGAATGGCACCGGTGATTTTTTAGCCGGCGACGATTTGCGCACGTTACTGCGGCAGGGTTTACAATTTTTTTGTGACCTGTTGAGGCAGTCCTTGTGAAAGTGCTGCAAATTAAGGTGGTAACACGAATCGCATTCGTCCTTTGGGATGGGTGCTTTTTTTGTGCTCAGAGTAGGCAATTCAACATGGTGTTTAATGTTTTTGGAGGAGGAGAAGAAGAAAAAGAACAAACAGGTCAGACAAGCAGTAGTAAAAAAATGGGAGTCAGCTATTATAAAGGAGAAGTTATCATGAAGAAAAAACGCAATCTTATTATTTGGTTAGTTGTTATTGTAGTGGTTATTATCGCTGGGTATTTTAGTTTTGGGGGCGGCAAATCTAGTCAGGGGCAGACGGTGACAGTTGGGATTATGTCAGGCTCAAAGCAAGATGACGCAATCTGGAAGACAGTTGCTAAAACTGCAAAAGATAAGTACAACATTACTTTGAAATTCAAAAAATTTACCGACTATTCACAGCCTAATAAAGCTTTAACCAGTGGCAACGTTGATCTGAACGCATTTCAACATTACGCATTTTTAGATGCTTGGAACAAAGCAAACAAAACAAACATTGTGTCAATTGGCAAGACAATTATTACCCCAATCCGTGTTTATTCTAAAAAGATCAAGAATATTAATCAGTTAGCAAATGGAGATACAATTGCAGTTCCAAATGACGCAACTAACGAATCACGTGCATTGTTTGTTTTGAAAAATGCGGGCTTGATTACCTTGAAACCTAATACTAAATTGGCGACTGTCAAATCAATTGAAAAGAATCCCAAAAATTTACAAATCAAAGAACTTGATGCTAGTCAGACAGCACGTTCGTTATCAGATGTCTCTGCAGCTGTGATTAATGGAAATTATGCGCAAACGGCTGGAATTAATTATAAATCTGCAATCTACGTTGAACCGGTCAACAAGGATTCTGAACAATGGATTAACATTATTGCTGCTAACAAGAAGAACAAAGATAAGAAGGCCTACAAAGAAGTAGTTAAAGCCTATCAAACAGCAGCAACTAAGAAAGCAATTCAAAAAGCTTATGGGACATCTGAATTACCGGCTTGGGATATTAAACTTAAGTAGAAACATTAAGTATGTTCACAAACCGCATTAGCAGTGTCTAGGTATTTTACTTTAAAAAGTCGTGAGGTGTGAAATGGCAGAAAACATTATTGAATTGGATAACATCGATGTTACGTTTCAACAAAAAAAACGCAAAATTGAAGCTGTTAAAGACGTCTCATTGCACGTTGAAAAAGGTGATATTTATGGAGTTGTTGGCTATTCAGGCGCAGGGAAATCAACGCTCGTACGCGTAGTTAACCTTTTACAAAAGCCAAGTGCAGGGAGAGTCAAGGTTAATGGTGATGTTTTCTATGAGAATTTAAATGGCAAGGAAACTGTGATTGATAGTAAAAAATTAAGGGAAAAACGACGGAAAATCGGGATGATCTTTCAGCGCTTTAATCTGCTGAATGAACAAACTGCGGTGGAAAATGTTGAATTTGCCTTAAAACACAGTAATTTAAAAGAAAAAGAAATCACTGAAAAAGCCTTGAAGCTGCTTGAACTAGTAGGTCTAAGTGAGCGGGCCAAGTCGTATCCGGCCCAATTATCAGGGGGCGAACAGCAGCGTGTGGCAATTGCACGTGCCCTAGCTAATGATCCTGAGATTTTGATTTCCGATGAAGCAACATCCGCACTGGATCCCAAGAACACGATTCAGATTCTTGATCTCTTAAAGGATCTAAATGCGAGATTAGGAGTGACAATCATCTTGATCACTCATGAGATGGATGCGGTCAAGCGAGTTGCTAATCGTGTAGCAGTCATGGAGCAAGGACAGATTATTGAAAAAGGAACATTGCATGAGATTTTCACGCAGCCTAAACAACAGTTGACTAAGGAATTTGTTGGCGGGTCGCTAGAAGCAATTGCAACACTTAAAACCTATCATCTAGCTAAATTGCAGGAAAATGAAAAAATTATGCAACTGATTTTTACGGGTGCCACAATTAGTGAGCCGATCACGATTAAGTTGTATCGAGATTTCAATGTTGAAGCTAACATTATCTACAGTAATATTGAAGTTTTAGGAGCTACACCCGTCGGCACGTTATTCGTGATTATCAAAGGAATTGAAAAAGATCGTCAAGCTGCAATAGCGTTCCTTAAAGAAAAGGGAATCGTTGTGCATCAGATTGGAGAGGAGGAGCTTTCAAATGATTGAGTTCTTTGCAAAGTATTTTCCTAATGTAGTTTATCAGGGATGGACTGGTGATGGTGGTTGGTTGCCAGCAATTGGCGAAACAATCTATATGACTTTTTGGTCCGCACTCTTTGGTGGAATTCTAGGCTTGATTTTTGGAATCGGCTTAGTCTTAACCGACTCGAATGGGATTCTTAGCAATCGGACAGCTTTTAACTTTTTTGACAAAATTGTTTCGTTTTTTAGGGCGATTCCATTCATTATTCTGCTGGCTTTCATTGCACCTGTCACGCAGAAGATCGTAGGAACACAGATTGGGACAACTGCAGCACTTGTGCCGCTTTCTCTGGGAGTTTTTCCGTTCTATGCTCGTCAGGTTCAGGTTGCCTTGGAAAGTGTCGATCGTGGGATCGTTGAAGCAGCACAGTCACTAGGAGCTACCTATACAGATATTATTTTTGAAGTGTATCTGAAGGAATCTCGGTCAGAATTAGTTCGGGTAACAACTGTGACTTTGATCAGTTTAATCGGGCTGACTGCAATGGCCGGTGCAATCGGCGCCGGTGGCCTAGGTAATATGGCGATTGCGTATGGCTATAATCGCTTCGCTACTGATACCACAATGGTTGCAACTTTGTTAGTTTTGATCTTTGTGTTGCTTGTCCAAGTGACAGGCGATTTCCTAGCACGAATCTTGAATCATCGGAAAAAATAAATTTTAGTGTGCATGGGCGCCAACTTTCTTTAAATGCAGGGAAGATGAAATTATGAATAAAGAAGAACGCTTAGATATTTTGAAAAAGTTGATTACCATTAATTCGGTTAACGGTAATGAGGTAGCAGTTGCACAGTACCTTGCAGACTTATTGGCTGCGTATGGCATTGAAAGCCAGCTGGACCAGTTTGGTGACGGCCGTGCAAATCTTGTGGCGCAGATTGGACAAGACAAGGATGAACGGGTGTTATGTTTTACTGGGCATCAAGATACTGTTGCGGTTTCAAATGCACAAAAATGGGAACATCCTCCTTTTGAAGCACAAATCAGTGGTGATCAGCTTTTTGGACGAGGCGCTGCTGATATGAAGAGTGGGCTCGCAGCTGAAGTCATTACGTTGATTGAATTGGTGGCTGAGGGCAAACAGCCGCGCGGAACTGTCAAATTCGTTGCCACGGCTGGTGAGGAATACGGAACACCTGGTGCATATCGACTTGATGAGCAAGGAATCACCAAGGACATTACAGCAATGGTTGTGGGAGAACCTACCGGCGGACAAGTAGTTTATGCCCATTCTGGCAGTTTGAACTATGAGATTAAATGTTATGGCAAAGCTGCACATAGTTCCACTCCAGAAGCTGGACACAATGCGATTAACGGACTCGTAGAATACATTAATGCAGAAGCACATTTATTTGATAAGACACCAGTTGACCCCTTTTTAGGCAGCGTTAAACATAGTGTGACGCTGATCAAGGGCGGGGAACAGGTAAATATTATTCCTGATTATGCCTCTCTTTTTGGAAATGTGCGCCCAACTGCAGAGTTCAGTAATGCAAAAGTACTTGCTTTAATTAAAAATAAAGTTGACGAGTTGAACAAAAAAGGTGATACACAGTTGGAGTTTCGCTTGCTTCATAATTTTTATCCAGTGGAAACTTCGCCGGAGAATCCGTTTGTCAAGCATGCACTGCAGCTTGCACAGAGAAACTATGCGGCAGGGGCGGCGCGCTTGAGTACCATTAACGGCGCAACTGATGCAAGCGTGTTTGTCCGTAGCAATCAAGCGATGGCGGTCATTGTTTTAGGACCGGATAATTGGCAAAGTGCGCATCAGGTTGATGAACATACGACGTTATCAAGTTTCAACGCCACAATAGAGACTTATAAGCAGCTTGCACTTGATTTTTTTAAATAGAAGTGCCGACAGTCCCTGGGAGGCTTTGAGTACTAACAACAAATTGCAAAATAGGCGGGTTGTGACTATGCGCAATTTGAGGTTAGACGCAAAAGGCTGGGGATTGGAGCACGTTAAGAAAGAAGTGCCGACCATCAGCGTTTAACCCCCAGAACCTAAGTCTTAAATTACAAAGTAACCCGAACTTGGTTACACATAATTTGAGCTTAGGTCTTGGGGGAGCTGGTGGGAGCACGTTAAAATAGAAGTGCCGACAGTCCCTGGGAGGCTTTGAGTACTAACAACAAATTGCAAAATAGGTGGCTACCCTAAATTTATGTTTTGGGGTAGCCACCTATTTTATTCAAAAGCGATCACACGAATGTGCGCTTTTTATTCGATTTCAATTTGATTTTTGGACGAAGAGACATTCTTTAATTTAGGCAAAGTAACTTCCAATACACCAGCAGTATACTTAGCTGTAATTCCAGTTTGATCAACGTTTGGCAGGCTATATTGACGTGTGAAACGACCATAACTGCGCTCACTAGTGATCACGTTTCCTTCCTTATCACTTTCATCTTTAAAGGAATCCCGTTTTGCACTTACAGTAAGCTTTCCATCAGTATAAGCGAGGGAGATGTCTTTCTTAGTAACACCTGGAATATCAACCTTAACTACAAATTCCTTATCAGTTTCCTTGACATCGGTCTTCAGGTCACGATTAAAGAAACTGTCTGAGTCAAAAAGTGAACGCCCAAGATTGTTGAAAAAGTCATCTGGTTTCATCCAATTGTTGAACCGGTTTGATAATTCATTAGCCATATTCAAAGACTTCCTTTCTTTTATTTCCTACAACTCTATGATAGCGCGCTCTTGTTAAAATGCAAGAAAAACAAACTCACGTTCCCTTGGATAATATTGACAAATCTGAAACAACATGCTAAGCTTAAGATTCTATTATACGGTGAGGCGTCTGCGACGGAAGGCAGGCGCCATTTTTGTTTTCAAAAACTATTTTTGCAGTTGAAATAAACAAGATAGTTAGGGGTAGATTACTTGTATCGAAATTTGAAAAACGTACAATTATTAATTAATTTAATGTTTAACTAAGTTAAAGTAAGTCTTTTTTGAAATTTTCTTTGCTTTCACAACAAATAAAGAAAACGGTTGCTTTTAATCTTTTTCTAATTTAAAATTAATCTCGATATTATTTTTGATTTTTGTTGTGAAAAAAGGGGATGCTTTTTATTGAAGTTTAAGAAAAAAATAGGGATCGGGCTTGCGGTCGCTTTTTGTTCGTTGGCATTGGTAGCATGTGGCAAGAGTTCAACCGGAACAAGTGGTACTTTGGCAGCTAAGCAAGTTATTAATTGGAACGAAAGCTCTGAGTTGCCGACAATGGATCCTTCAACTGCAACTGATGTTATTAGCTTTGATATGCTGAATAACACTGGGGAAGGTCTTTATCGGTTAGGGAAGGATAGTAAAATCGAGCCTGGAATTGCTAAAGCTACAAAAGTTTCAAATGGCGGAATGACATATACCTTTACGCTCCGCAAAAATGCCAAGTGGAGTAATGGTGACAAGTTGACTGCAAAGGATTTTGTTTATTCTTGGCAACGGACAGTCAAGCCTGCAACTGGTTCACAATATGCATACTTATTTAGTGGGATTCAAAACGCAGATGACATTACTGCTGGGAAAAAGCCAGCTTCTAGTTTAGGGATTAAGGCTGAAGGTGATTACAAATTAGTGGTCACACTTGATAAGAAGATCCCATACTTCAAGTTGCTGATGGGCTTTCCTTCTTTCTTCCCGCAAAATCAAGGAGCGGTTGAAAAGTATGGCAGCAAGTATGGCACAGCTTCAAAATATATGGTGTATAGTGGACCATTTACGATGACAAAATGGACAGGCTCAAACTTGAGCTGGACTTTAAAGAAAAATAATGATTATTGGGATAAGAAAAATGTCAAACTGTCACAGCTGAATTTTCAAGTTAATAAGAGTACTACGACTAGCTACAATTTGTATCAAAGTGGGAAATTGGATGAAACACTCTTGGGGTCTGAACAGGCTAAGCAACTGTCAAGTTCAAAGGAATTCACACCACGGAGCGAAGCGCGAATCAATTATCTAGAATTTAATCAGACCCAAAAGAATTTTCAGAATAAGAAAATAAGACAGGCAATTTCACTTGCAATTAATCGCACACAGTTGGTTAAAAAGATTCTGGCAGATGGTTCATTTGCGGCTCCGGGAATTGTTTCTAAAGGGTTAGCTTCTTACAATGGAGAAGATTTCACTAAGGCCGCTGCCACTTCTGCTGGAATTACAGCCAATAAGACAGAAGCGAAAAAGCTGTGGCAAGAAGGACTTAAAGAACTGGGCGTCAACAAGTTAAGTTTTACGCTGCTTGCAGATGATACGGATGCTGCGAAGAATGTTTCTGAATACATTCAAAGCCAGCTTGAAGAAACATTACCTAATGCGCAAGTTTCTGTTTCAAATGTTCCTTTCAAAACACGATTGAGCAAGTCTGAAAATGGAGATTTTGAAGTTGTACTCTCTGGCTGGGGCGCTGATTTTTCCGATCCAATCAGTTTCTTGGACCTTTTCACTTCTGATAATTCATACAATAATGGAAAATGGAAAAATGCGCAGTATGACAAATTAATTGCGGCTTCCAAAGCAGCAGATGCAGGTTCGACCAGCAAACGTTGGAAAGATATGAGTGCTGCTTCAAAACTCCTCTTGCAAGATCAAGGAGTTGCACCACTGTATCAACAGTCACAGGCAACATTGGTTAAATCCAAGGTCAAGGGTGTCATCTATAACTCTGCAGGAGTTAATTACAACTTTAAGAATGCCTATGTTTCAAAATAATGTGATGCGTCTGAGTCTTGAAGAATGAGTAAAGGCTTAAGTGCAAAGCGGCAGGCATTTGAAACACGTTTATCTGGAATAAAATAGTAGAGGGGCTGGGCCGAAAGTGAAATTTTAGTCTAGCTCCTTTACTTATTCCGGATAAATGGTTCCATAAGTCAAAATTCTCCATCTAACTTCGAATTACTCATAGCAAAATACTCGCTATGTTCGTAATTTCGAGTTAGCACTCAAAATTTTCCCGACTTACGGTACACTCTTTTTTGGGGTTTCCAAACAGCTAGTGCTGAAACGTGCACCCAACTAAACGCCTTTTGTCCGACTTTCCTTTGCTATGTTTATTTATTGCGGATAAATGTGAACGCTTAACCTAGCTGGGCAACATTTGCAGCTTGCGGTCGCTGCGTGGCAGTTGGTCATTGACTGGATATTTTTTAGGTGTTCCCAAAAAGTAGAAAAAATTGAAACATATTATTGTGAGTGATACACTAATGATACACAAAATAAAAAGGAGCGTTTCAAGATGACACGCCGTGAAAAGATAATTGCATATTTAACTGAGTGTAAGGCAGTGCAACAATCGACAGCGCTTACGACAAATGAAATTGCAAGCGCCCTCAATATCTATCGCTCAAATGTTAGTAAAGAACTTAATCAGCTTGTACGTGCGGGTATTGTTAGCAAACGAGCAGGTCGGCCAGTCCGTTACTGGTTGGGGGACGAACCGCGTGTTTTGCTTGACCCGTTTGAAAAGCAGAAAATTGAAGACACAAAAATTGGCTTTGCGGCACACACAAGTCTAGGTGAAAAAGCGCAAAAATTAACAGTGCCGCATACGGAAAATGTTTTTGAGAATCTAGTGGGAAGCCATGACAGCCTTAAGAATCAAGTCGAACAGGCAAAGGCGGCACTTTTGTATCCGCCGCATGGACTGAACACTTTAATTATTGGACCAACAGGTTCAGGGAAGACGTTTTTCGCTAATACAATGCACCGTTTTGCGGCACATAAGAACATTATTACTAAAAAAGAATTAATCACGTTCAACTGTGCGGATTATGCGCATAATCCGCAGTTGCTGCTTTCGCATTTATTCGGTTATGTCAAAGGTGCATTTACAGGGGCTAACGAAGATCATGAAGGCCTGATTCAGCAAGCTGAAGGAGGCATGCTTTTTCTTGATGAAGTTCATCGCTTGCCGCCTGAAGGGCAGGAAATGATTTTCTATTTTATGGATCATGGGATGTATAGCCGCTTAGGAGAAACTGCCAAAATGCATCATGGGGATGTGCGTTTAATCTGTGCAACAACTGAAAATCCAGAAAGTTCATTGCTGCAGACTTTTGTTCGTCGAATTCCGATTGTTATCCAATTGCCGCCTTTTGAACAACGGACGGTGCGGGAGAAGCTACAGCTCTTAGAAAGATTACTGACACTTGAAGCAAACCGAATTCATAAGAATATTAAATTAAATGAAGATGTTGTGCAAGCGCTTTTAGGGAGTGTGACTTATGGCAATGTGGGTCAGCTGAAGTCTAACATTCAACTGGTTTGTGCCCAGGGTTTTTTGAACAGTATGCAAAATGAAGACGAAATCACTTTGAGTTTTGAGCAGTTGCCGCCCAACATTAAGGATGGATTGTCACATTTAGCCAGCGACCGGCATGAACTAGGAAAGCTGACCAGGCTACTAGAAACAACAATGATTATCAAACCGGATGCTAAACGTGGACTACCAGAAGTTGACAGTTATGAATTACCATACAACCTGTATGACATTATTGGCGACAAAGCTGCCCTGTTGAAGGATGAGGGTTTGGACCAGACTTCAATTAACAATTTCATAATGACAGACATTAATTTGCATATGAAGTCGTTCTATCAAAGAGGTAAGCTGGGCAAGACTGAGAACCGGTTGAATGAAATAGTGGATCGCGAAGTGATTGATCTAACCAAAAAAATTCGCCATTTTCTACAGGAGCAAGAAGGCTTTCTAGTGCGGGACAACTTTATCTATGCAATGAGTCTGCATATTAGTTCATTTATAAAAAGAGTTCAATCAGGCAAACCATCAAGAAAAATCTCGACAGACTTGGTTTCAATGGCACATGATTTTCCAACTGAATTAGCACTTGCCAAGAGAGTTAAAGAAATGATTGCTGCTCATTATCGTTTTCCAATTCCTGATTCAGAAAGCTATTATATGGCGATTCTGTTGGTTTCAGTACATTCTGATCCCAAGAATGGCAGGGTAGGGATTGTGGTGGCGGCGCATGGTAACAGCACGGCTTCTTCAATGGCACAGGTAGTTTCGCAGTTACTTTCAGTTGATAATATTACTTACTACGACATGCCACTCGAGATGAATCCTAAAGTTGCACTTGATGGAATCGCTACTAGGGTAAAGAAGATTGATCGTGGCAATGGGGTATTGCTGCTGGTTGATATGGGTTCTTTGAGTACTTTCAGCGCAAAACTCACTGAAAAAACTGGTGTTAAGGTTAAAACGATTGATATGGTCACGACTGCAATGGTCTTGGAGGCGGCACGCAAAACGACCTTGATTGATAGTAATCTGGCAACTGTTTACCGGGATTTACGCGAATTTGTCGGTTATTCACATTCTGGTGAAAAGCTGAAAGAAAAGCAAACGCTTATTACAAAATCAGCTACTAAACAAAAGAAAGCAATTGTGGCGATTTGTGCAACAGGTGAGGGAACTGCGCGTAAGATTAAGGAACTGCTTGATAAAATCCTGTTAGATAATTTAATTAACGATATTACCGTGATTCCGATTTCTTTAGTCAAAATGGATGAACAAATTAAAAAAATTCAGGAGAAATATCTGATTGTAGCTACAACAGGGGTTGTTAAGCCTAAAGTAGCGGCCCCTTTTGTTTCATTAAAAACTTTATTCCAAGGTGGGGCGGAAAACTTTGTGAACCTGATTGAACAGCTAGATGAAGGACAAGAAACCAATAATACCTTCTTGAAGCATTCAAAGGCGTTGACGGAAGAAACCGGACAGAAGTACCTCGCTGAGTATTTTACTTTCTTAAATCCGGGAAAAATAATTCAAGTTTTGTGGAAGTACTGTGATTTTATTAATGACAAAACCAACAATACAATGTCAAACGCTTTTCGGATTAACCTAATCTTGCATTTGGGTGGTGCACTGGAGCGTTTCTTAACCCGTTCTTCAATGAAGGTCAGACCAGAACTGTTATCACAGATGAAACGCGAGAAATTATATCCTTTGCTTGAAGAAGCAAATAAACTTGTGCAAAAAAAGTTAAATATTACATTACCGGAAGATGAAATTTACTATATTCTGGAGCTGTTTAAAACAGAGCAGCAAAAGATTGCAGACTAGAGTTGGGGTGCGGTCTAACGGCAAACTGTGGTTTAGAATTCTATGCACTGGAAATGCGTGCTGCTTAATACAGATCATCAAGGGCTGATGATACAGAAGCGATACACTTACTTTTAGTTAAGTGTATCGCTTCTTAATTTTTTCTAAAGCTTGATTTAATAGTGTTTGAAAGCGATACACAGAAGTTGGCACGCTACTTGCTTATCCTAAAGTGAGGTGTGCTGGTTGCAACAGTGCTATTAAAAGATTAGCGACTGTTGACATTCTCACTACTTTAAAATGCTTTGGAACTAATCTTCAAGGAAATTTTGGTGATCTAATTGACAATAGACGTACGTTTATTAAGAATTGATAGTCGCTTGTTGCATGGTCAGGTTGCTACGAATTGGGCAAAGGTAACGAAAGTTGATCGCATCTTAGTGGTTTCTGATACGGTTGCTTGTAACCGCATTCGTAAAACGCTGCTTGTCCAAGCTGCTCCTCCGGGAATTAGGGTTAATGTATTACCCGTCGCGAAAATGGTTGAGCTTTACCATGATCCGCGAATCCTTTCCTTTCGCGCATTGTTGTTAGTCGAAAACCCTAGGGATGCACAACGTTTAATTGCTGGGGGAATCCGAATTGAGCAGGTGAATATTGGAGCGATGAGCTTTGATAGCACCAAAGTGATGGTAACTGATACGATTGCGGTTGGACAAGATGATCTTGCAGCATTTTCTTGGTTATATGCACATGGAGTCCAATTAGATGTGCGTAAGGTTTCAGGTGATAATTCAAAAAATCTCTGGAAATTCCTGAAGGACAAGAAGCTAGTTTGACGGGTGCTTCAACTTGAAAGGTGGTGGGGGACGCAGATAGCGATTTGCTACCTGAGCCAGACACTTTGGCAAAACGGTATATAGTGCTTTATAACTCCCAAGCAACTATGGGAAATAATTTTTAGGAGGTATTAAACATGGTAGGAATTATCTTAGCAAGCCACGGTGGTTTTGCTGAAGGCATTTTCCAATCAGGATCAATGATCTTTGGTGAACAGGAAAATGTTAAGGCAGTTACCTTAATGCCAAATGAAGGCCCTGATGATGTCAAAGCAAAGATGGAAAAAGCAATTGCATCATTTGACGACCAAGATGAGGTATTGTTCTTAATTGACCTGTGGGGCGGAACACCCTTCAATCAGGCCAATGGATTGCTTGAAGCTCACAAAGACAAGTGGGCAATTGTTGCTGGCATGAATTTGCCAATGGTCATTGAAGCATATGCTTCGCGTTTGTCGATGAACTCGGCACAAAAAATTGCTGCGCATATTATTGCAACCGCAAAAGATGGAGTCAAGGTTAAACCTGAATCTTTGCAGCCTAAAACAGCAAGTGCTGCTGCTCCAAAACGAGATGGGCAACCGAAAGGAACTTTGCCTCCGGGTACAGTAGTTGGTGACGGAAAGATCAAGTTTGCGCTTGTCAGAGTAGATTCGCGTCTGTTGCATGGACAAGTTGCAACCTCGTGGACAAAATCGACCCAGCCTAATCGAATTATTGTGGTTTCGGATGCTGTTTCTAAAGATGAACTGCGTAAGAATTTGATTGTGCAGGCAGCCCCTCCTGGTGTAAAGGCAAATGTTATTCCAATCAAGAAATTAATCGAAGTTACTAAGGATCCACGTTTTGGCAAGACAAAAGCATTGCTATTATTTGAAAATCCAGAAGATGTTTTGCGTGTAGTAGAAGCAGGGGTTGAGATTAAAGATGTTAACCTTGGATCGATGGCACATTCGGTTGGCAAAGTAGTTGTTAATAAAGTCCTTTCAATGAATGAAGCTGATGTCGAAGCCTTTGAAAAACTCAAAAAGCATGGAATTAAGATTGATGTGCGGAAGGTTCCAAATGATTCTGGTGGGAACATTGACGAACTTATAAGAAAAGCAAAGGCCGAGTTGGCTGCTGTAAAACAATAAATAAAAATTTTATTCTGATATAAAAAAGGAGGATTATCATGTCTATTATATCGATGATTTTAGTAGTCATCGTCGCGTTTTTTGCGGGGATGGAAGGTATCCTAGATGAATTTCAGTTCCATCAACCTTTAGTAGCATGTACTTTAATTGGGCTTGTAACTGGTAACTTGATTCCGTGTGTTATTTTAGGTGGACAGTTGCAATTTATTGCCTTAGGCTGGGCGAATATCGGGGCTGCTGTGGCTCCCGATGCTGCCTTAGCTTCAGTCGCATCAGCTATTATTTTAGTTCAAGGTGGACAAGGTGTAAAAGGCGTAGGAACTGCGATTGCTGTTGCGATTCCTTTGGCCGTTGCTGGTTTGTTCTTAACGATGATTGCACGTACGTTAGCTGTGCCGATTGTGCATATTATGGATAAGGCTGCAGAAGAAGGAAGCTTCAGAAAAATTGAAATTTGGCAAGTTATTGCGATTTGTATGCAGGGTCTGCGAATTACAATTCCTGCTGCAGCGTTACTCTTTATTCCGAGTGGAGTCGTAAGAGGAGTTTTGGAGTCAATGCCTGCTTGGTTGACAGAAGGCATGACCATCGGTGGTGGCATGGTTGTTGCCGTTGGGTATGCAATGGTTATCAACATGATGGCTAGCCGTGAAGTTTGGCCGTTCTTCGCAATTGGTTTTGTAATTGCAGCGGTAACTGACCTTACTTTGATTGCTTTAGGTGCTTTAGGGATTTCATTTGGTCTCATTTACCTTGAGCTTAAAAAAGGTGGAAGCAACAACGGTGGCAACGGCGGCAACAGCAATACCGGTGACCCGCTCGATGATGTTCTAAACGACTATTAAGGATGAAGGAGGAATAATCAGATGGCAGAAGAAAAGATTCATTTAACTAAAAGAGATCGTTTAGCCGTTGCTTGGCGTTCTACTTTCCTTCAAGGTTCTTGGAACTATGAACGTATGCAAAACGGCGGCTGGTGTTACGCTTTAATTCCAGCAATTAAAAAATTATATAAGACAAAAGAAGCCCGTTCAGCGGCTTTGAAACGCCATATGGAGTTTTTCAATACCCATCCATATCTAGCATCTCCTGTACTAGGGGTTACGTTAGCATTGGAAGAGGAACGTGCAAACGGAGCGCCAATTGATGATACCGCAGTTCAAGGTGTTAAAGTTGGGATGATGGGGCCACTGGCTGGTGTTGGTGATCCAGTGTTCTGGTTTACCGTACGACCAATTTTAGGAGCCCTAGGAGCATCATTAGCGATGTCTGGAAATGTTTTAGGACCAATCATTTTCTTTATCGCATGGAACTTAATTCGTTGGGGATTCATGTGGTACACACAGGAGTTTGGCTATCGTGCTGGTTCCAAGATCACCGATGATCTTTCTGGTGGATTGTTACAATATGTAACGAGTCTCGCTTCTATCATGGGGATGTTCGTGTTAGGGTCGTTAATCGAACGTTGGGTAACGATTAAATTTACACCAACAGTTTCCTCGGTTAAACTCTCAAAAGGTGCCTATATTGAGTGGGACAAGTTGCCAAGTGGAGCTGCTGGGATCAAAGAAGCCTTGCTTCAGCAAAAAGATGGTTTATCCTTGACGGCCAACAAAGTAACGACGCTGCAGGATAACCTTAATTCATTAATTCCAGGATTGGCAGCATTGTTACTGACCTTCTTATGCATGTGGTTATTAAAGAAAAAGGTTTCACCAATTGTTATCATTTTAGGAATTTTCGTGGTTGGTGTATTAGGCCATGTAATTGGTATTTTGTAATTTAAAAATTCAGATCTACTACGGGGCTAGGGCAATTAGAATTTGTCTTAATCCCGTAGTTTTATTTTAAGAATCTAAGCTGTTTAAATTAGGCTCTTAAGCGATTACTTTTAATAAAGTAGCATCGATATCTTTTTTTGGTAAAATATAGTTAGTGATAGAATTTGCCGCGATAGGGGGGAGAACAATGGTACAATCGATAAATTCAAAAGTTGATTTAGTGAAGGATGGAACTTCTTTCATGGGAATTGCTAATTATGGGAAAATAATGATTGGAAATAAGGGGTTTGAATTCTTTGATAAGCGTGATGTGCGTAAGTATATTCAAATTCCGTGGGAAGAGATTGATTATGTTGCAGCCTCTGTTATGTTTAAAGGTCGCTGGATTCCAAGATATGGGATAAAAACTAAGAAAAATGGGATGTATACATTTGCTTCCAAAGATCCTAAAGAAGTCCTACGAGCGATTAACAAGTATGTTAGATCAGAGCACATGGTACACTCGTTGACTTTTTTTCAGGTTATAAAACGAGGATTAAAGGGACGCTTCAGCAAAAAGCGTTAAGGTTTAAGCAAAGAAAGTGGCTGAAGTATGCCATACGTGGTTTATAGATTAAAGGTTAAGGGGTTGGGTCAAAGTTGGATTTTGACCCAGCCCCCTTAGCTTTTAGCGTGGAATCGGATACTCATTACTGTGGCATCTTTTAGTGCTTGTTAAGAATTATGCTGCGGTAATTTATTTTTTAGAAATTTCCCTTGACTTCATTTTTAGAGGAGTGTATAGTTATCTTCGTTGCTTGTTTGAGTAGCAAAGGCATTTAGGAGTTTTTGGAGAAGTGCTTTTCACTTCGAATTTTATTTTTTGAAAGTTTTTGTTGACATGTAGCTTTTAAAATGATATATTATAAAAGTTGCGTTGAGCAATTAAGTAGACCTTTGAAAACTGAACAAAGTTTCGACAAATCAAATGTGTAG
>NZ_AZFQ01000053.1:0-14533 GCF_001435195.1 Liquorilactobacillus satsumensis DSM 16230 = JCM 12392
AAATTCTCCGTCTAACTTCGAATTACTCATAGCAAAGTACTCACGATGTTCGTAATCTCGAGTTAGCACTCAAAATTTCCCGACTTATGTCACACTCTCAGTCTAAAAGCTATTCAACTTTTTCTAAAGGCAAAACTTGCTGTAATTGTGAAAGCGTGGGCTTTTTCTTAAGTAAGTGCCGTAGATGATTCAGACTAACTTTAGAATTCCAAGAAAGAATCCCTTGAATAAGCCCATGTTCATCAAAGTAATAAACAACACTCTTGTTACCCGGTAGTTTTTCCGCATACATCTGCATTTGCGAACTAATATGACCAAGTGCATCCCAAGAAATATCGAAGACCCAGCTGTAAAAAGATGGTGTGTAATCATATGTTACTGCTGCTCCTGCCATTGACTTACCAGCAATCATCCCGGACTTAACCGCATGATTAACATGTGCTGAGCTTTGCCGTCCAAGAATCTTGTCCGGATATGAGATAATATCTCCAGCAGCCCAAATGTCTGGTGCCGAAGTTTTTAACTGTTCATCAACTATAATCCCATCGTGATCAGTCGCCAAACCTGCAGCTTTCCCCAACTTAAAATTAGAGCGGCCACCGATACCAAGAACAAGGCCATCACCTACAAGTGTCTTACCACTTGCTAAATGGAGTTCAACCTTTCCATCTTTCACTTCGTAGTTCTTAGCATATGCTGTTGTCAAAATTTTTATGCCAGCATCAAGGTATTTTTGTTGGTACGCCTCACTTAAATAGCCTGGAAAACGATCTTCATAAATTCGCTTACCGCTGATTACCATTGTGACTTGTGTATCGTTTTGAATAAGCCCAGCTGCAATTTCACTCCCAACATACCCGCTGCCGACAACCAACACTTGTTTGTGTTGCCCGCTGAACGCACGGATCTTGCGATAATCTGCTTTTGAGCGTAAAGCAATTGCCAAATCACTCGCAGGACCTGGAATCTGCAATGCTTGGCTTCCAGTGGCCAGTAGCAATTTATCATAGCTAAATTGTGTCCCATCAGCTGTTGTTACAGTATGTGCTTGGGGATCAATTGCCGTAACTGTGGTATTCAAAAAGATTTCAGCCTTATACTCCGCTGCTGTTTTAAAATCAGTGTCTGTTTCTTTAAAATCTGGATCTACCCATAGCTTTTTGCTGAGTGCTGGTCGTGCATAAGGAGCGTCAGAATCTGCAGAGATGATACCTAAAGTGCCAGTTTGATCCACAGTACGAATTCCTGCTGCAGCTTTGTCAGCTGCCATACCGCCACCAATCAAAAGATACTTAAAATGTTTACTGTCCTGCGCCATGCTAATTCCCTCTTTCTGACAAAGTTTCACTTAAAATATTTAGTTAGCTCTATAATACGGGCATCACACGTTTCATTATAAAATATTCGTAGAAAAATCATTAGCAAATTGCTCATAAACTAGGCTTCATCAACAAAAATCAAGGTTTTAAAAAATAAAGTGCGAACTTTTTGACGTAACTCCAAATGGTACCTGGATTTTTAAAAAATAGATTTATTATATTTTTAAGCTTAAAACTAGTTGTAACTATTGATTGTGCATTTTAAAAATAAGTAATACTATATATAGTGGGAATGCAATGATAGAAGTGCCGACAAGCACCGTTTGCCTTTGAGCATTAACAACAAATTACAAAATAGACGGGCTGTGTCTATGCGTAATTTGCGGTTAGGCGCAAAAGGCTGGTGCTGGGAGCACGTTAAGAAAGAAGTGCCGACACCCTGCGCTCAGCATCCGTAGACTAGGTCTGCATTACAAAGTAACCTGGGTTTGGTTACACGTAATGCTGGCTTAGGCACAGGAGGCTGCGGGGTGGAGCACGTTATGTAGAAGTGCCGACAAGCATCGTTAGCCTTTGAGCATTAACAACAAATTACAAAATAGACGGGCTGTGTCTATGCGTAATTTGCGGTTAGGCGCAGGAGGCTGGTGCTGGGAGCACGTTATGTAGAAGTGCCGCTACTTAGCCTGAACGGACACATTGAATTAAAAAGTAACTCGTTTCCTTCTTTTCCCAACAAACCAGCTCTTTTATGAAAGGTGTTAATATGACAAACGAAAAATCAGCTCAACCAACACTCCACATTGTATATATCAGTATCGAAGGAAATACACGCGCATTTGTACAGAAAATGCAAAAATATGCACAGGAAATGCATGCGCAGAATGCACGCAACCGTCTAGTGACCCTCGATGAGGTCTCCGAAGCTAGCGCACCCTTAGAGATTCAGGGCCCCTTTGCAGTCTTTGTGCCAACTTATTTAGGCGGTGGGAATGGTATTAATAATGGAAATAATGAAATTTTGACAACGGAGTTATATGATACACTAACAGATTTTGATAACTATAAAAATTGTTACGGTGTTGTTGGCAGCGGTAATCGTAACTTTAATGCCCAATTTGGTTTAACGGCTAAACAGTATGCGGCTCACTTTGGTTTCCCACTCCTTGATTTATTCGAGCTGCGTGGAACTCCTAAAGATGTCCAAAAAGTCTATGCTCATCTAAACACGCGTCAAACTGAATTTGAGCAGGCCCTCAAAACTGATTAAAAACCACTGACCTTCTCCAAGTATTAGCGTTTCGAGGAATATTTAACTTTGAGCATTAATACTATGCACAAATGAATCTTAATAAAGATAAAAAGCTGTAAAATTCAGCCTTTTAATTCTTAAAAAATGTTACACTTAAGGTAATTTGGAATGGAGGAATTGCTATGAAAACAGTTATGATCACTGGTGCAGCTTCTGGAATGGGACTAAGCGCCACCAAACTATTTTTATCGAAAAATTGGAATGTTATGATGGCCGATTTTAATCAAGAAGCAGGCGAAAAAGTTGCCGCACAACTTGCACAAAAATACTCTGCAAATCAGGTTGTCTTTCAAAAAACCAATGTAGCTTCTGCTGCATCTGTTAAAGCACTAAAGGAAGCTACTACAAAGGCTTTTGGCCGCGTTGACAGTCTCGTAAACAATGCTGGAATCTTTACTAAAGGTGCATTGCATGAAGTTGCCGAAGACGCTTGGGATCGTATTATGGCAGTTGATGTCAAATCAATTTTTTTAACAGCTAAATATTTTGTCCCGGACATGATTGCACAAAAGTCGGGTACCATCGTCAACACTGCCTCAATTTCCGGATTGACCGGTGATTACAATATGGCTGCTTATAATGCTGCTAAGGGTGCAGTGGTTAATCTTGTCCGCGCAATGGCGCTGGATTATGGTAAATACAATATTCGTGTAAATAACGTTGCTCCAGGTCCTACGAATACACCGATGTTCCAAGCTAATCCGCCGGAAGTTATCAAACAATTTGAAGCAGCCAGTCCACTTGGGCGGCTAGCAGAACCTGAAGAAATCGCCAAAGTAATCTATTTTCTAGCTTCCGAAGATTCCAATGCAATTACAGGTCAAAACATTCCAGTTTCAACTGGTTTCGAGATCTACAGTGGACAACCCGTCCAAAAATAAGAAATAAGCAATCTAGATTAAAAGTATTCAACGTAAAATTAAGCGGGGCCTGTCAAAAATTAATTTTTGACAGGCCCCGCTTTTATTCCGGATAAACGTGTTCCATAAGTCAAAATTCTCCGTCTAACTTCGAATTACTCATAGCAAAGTACTCGCTATGTTCGTAATTTCGAGTTAGCACTCAAAATTTTCCCGACTTATGTCACACTCTTCCTATGAATATAAATACTTTAAATCACTAGCAGCGCTCGGATAAACCGGCATCCAATTTGCTAAGGCTGTGGCAGGGAGCTGTTGCGTAATTAATGCCGTCAAATAATTAATTAATTCTTCCGCATTTGCAGCATAGACAACCGCTCCAACTAAGTGATTTGCTTTTTTAGTCACAATCGTAGTTACCTGTGCATCATTATCCCGCAGACGTTGATAAGTATACCAGCTCCCAACTGCTTGCGTATTAATACTGTAATCTGCAGGATGTTTTTGTGCCCAAGCAAGAGAAACTCCCACTTGTGACAATTCTGGACCTGCAAAAACCGTGTGCGCTATGACGGGATAATTGATGGGCGCAGTAGCTCCTAAAATTGTCTCTGCGACATAGTTTCCTTCAAATCCAGAAACTGGTGTTAATTTAGGTAGTGACTTAGAAACTGCATCCCCGATTGCGTAAACATTCGCCTTGGTCGTTTGGAGATGGTCATTCACTTTGACCCCCCGCTGATCACTTTCAATTCCAACATGGGCTAGCTGTAAATCGTCGAGTGCTGCTGGTCGTCCTGTTGCTGCAAAAACATTATCGACTACAATTTGTTCTCCGTGAGTCCCTTTAATGGATAAATGATGTTGTTCTTTAGTAACTTTCGCAACTTCACAATTCCAATGGAAGGTAACCTTTTTAGCTGTTAACGCTGCAATTATTTTTTCGCCATACTCTGCAGGAAAGCCACGTAATATTCGTTTGTTATGCTGAATAAGATGCACCTTCGCGCCGGCTTGAGCAGCGATATTTGCTAATTCCACCGCCACATACCCCGCTCCAATAAAAGCAATCTCGGCTGGCAGATGTTCCAGTGAAAGAAAGTCAGTGCTAGTCTGCAAGTACTCTTTGCCTGGAATCTCAGGAATAAATGGTTGGGCCCCCGTTGCAATCACAATGTTTCTTGCCTGATAGCTAGTGTGGTCGACTTCAATCGTATTCAGATCAAGGAAATGTGCTGTTCCGTGAAGGTGTGCAATTCCAGCATGAGCCAATCCCTGCTCTGTTCCTGCAGGAATCGAATCTGTGTAACTTTTTTTAAAAGCCATTAGTGCGGACCAATCGATTGCCAGACTTCCCTCTAACCCAGTCTGGGCAAAAAGCTGTGCCTGCCGTTTAGTCTCGACTACACCATACAACATCTTTTTCGGGTCACAGCCGCAATTAGGACAAGTTCCGCCCCAAAGGCCCTTCTCGATCACTAATACACGCTGCTTTTGTGCAAGCTTATAAGCCGCTGCCAAGCCCCCTGGACCGGCACCAATTATAATTGTGTCAAACCTTTTCTTTTCTGACATCTATCTGATCCTTCCTTTCCTCCAGCGTCAAAAACTGCAAGACAGTTGCAGCCGTAATCTCCCAGTAATTACCATGTTCGTCTTGAGTATAAATAACCTTTCCCATAGAAAGCTGCCCGCTGACATCTAAAATAGTTGCCTGTGCAGCAACCGGTTTTGCTGGCGTAGCTTCAATTTTCTGAGCAGCTTGAGTTGTAATTATTTCAGCTAATGTTGCTCCTAAAAGATCTCTTTTTTGAGTATCTGCAAAAAAGCGAGCAACGTACTCAGTTGCAGGATGCAGTTGAACTTCTCGCGGAGTGCCCACCTGTTGAATCTTTCCATGATGAACAACAGCAATTGCATCCCCCATCTTCAAAGCTTCATTCATATCGTGAGTAACAAAGACCACTGTTTTATGCAGTTGAGCCTGTAACCTTAACACCAATTTTTGCAATTGCGTGCGTGAAAGTGGATCCAACGCGCTGAAAGGTTCATCCATTAAAATCAGCGGTGGATCAGCTGCCAGTGCACGCACAATCCCAACTCGCTGAGCCTCACCCCCTGAAAGTTCACGTGGATAACGCTCAGCATATTTAGCAGCCGGCAGATCTACCTGCGCTAACAAGGTTTCTATGCGCTCTTTGATTTTTTTCTTAGGCATTTTTTTCATTTCAGGAATCACTGCAATATTTTGGGCAACTGTCATATTAGGAAATAAGGCAATTTGTTGCAGCACATATCCCATCTGCCAGCGCAGATCTTGTACCCGATACTCTGTGATTTTCTTGCCATTAATGGTAATCTCACCGCCATTGGGTTGAATAAGAGCATTAATCATTTTTAAAATAGTTGTTTTCCCGCTTCCAGAAGGACCGACCAGCACGAAGATCTGATTTGCAGGAACAGCAAGATTCAAATCCTTAATAACTGCCTTGCCGCTAAACTTCTTTTGTACATGGGTGAATTCAATGGCTATTTCCCCCTGTTTTGTCATCTTAATTCCCCCTTTTTAGCAAGTTGTGTTTAACAAGATACGCATGTGCAACTGTAGCAGGGTCCTTTTTTTCAACATTGACCGCATAGTTCATTTTTTGCATCTGAGTAGCTGAAATTTTTCCAGCTAATTTATTTAGACTCTTTACAATCCCAGGATGTTCTTTTGCAAATTTTTGGGTCATTAAAGGTGCTCCCCGATATGAAGGGAAAAGATGTTTGTCATCTTGTAAGACCTTAAGATGGTACTGAACTAGCTCTGAATCGGTCGAAAAAGCATCCACCAGATTAACACGACCGTCGTGAATTGCAGCATAGCGTAACGATGGTTCAAAAGAACGTGTTTTAAAACTCAAATCATAGGCCTTTTTAATCCCGCGGTAACCATCCGGGCGATCTAAAAATTCAAGTGTAAAACCCGCATTTATTTTAGCTTGTATCTTAGTTAAATCAGAGATTTTTGTAAGTTGATTTTCCTTAGCCAGTGTTTCTGGCACGGCAAGCGCGTATGTATTCTCATACTGCATCGGCTTCAAGTATGCCAACTGATCCTGCTGTAAAAGCAGCCGCTTAGCTGTACTGTAAGTCTGTTGTGGTGTTCGCTTTTCGTTTTGTTGTTTTTTAGGTACTTTAACAAGTGTTTCAAGCACCGTTCCTGTGAACTCAGGATAGATATCAATATCTTTAGCTTTTAAAGCATTAAACAAAAAGGTAGTTTTCCCAAAATTCGATTTCAATTGTACCTGAATCTTAGGATTATCTTGCTCAATCAGCTCCTTGTACATATTGATCAAAATATCAGGTTCACTGCCTAATTTACCAGCAATGGTAACTGTTTCTGTACGTTGTGTCATTGCAAACAGTTGATTAGCGCCAAATCCGACAATTAAAAGTGCAGCCAGACCAGCAGTCCACTGCCAATGATGCCGTGCCAGCCAAGCCACCAAGCTGCTAAGTATAATGGCTAAGAGTGCGGCTGAAAGTGCACCAATTAAAATCAAGTTGACATTATTACGGTCAATTCCTAATAAAATAAAGGAACCTAATCCACCTGCACCGATCAAAGCTGCCAGTGTCGCTGTGCCGATTATTAACACCAAAGCTGTGCGAATTCCACCAAGAATAGCTGGGGCAGCAAGTGGCAGCTGAACCTTAACTAATTTTTTGCTGCGTGTCATTCCAAAAGCATCTGCGGCTTCAATTAATGAAGGATCAATATTTGTAAGTCCTATGTACGTGTTTTGATAAATTGGCAAAAGTGCATAGATTACTAATGCAATTATTGTAGGCACCGTGCCAATTCCTACTAACGGAATCAATAATCCTAAGAGTGCTAGCGAAGGAATCGTTTGCAAGACCCCAGCAACCTGCAGCAGCACAGAGGCTGCTTTCTGATGATCTGCTGTCCAATAGGCCAGTGGCATTGCAATTATGGCAGCTAACAATAATGCTAACAGCGAGATATTTAGATGCTGAAAAGTCGCATTAAGCAGCTGCGCGTGCCGTTCTACGAGTGTATTTACTAAAGTTGACAAATTTTCTCCACCCTTCTTTATATTTATATGCTATGACACTGTATACTAAATTAAAAGAGATTTGCCCATTTACGACAAAAGTGTAACTGTAACCAAAAACAATGGGGGAAACTAATATGACAGTCAGCGATTTACTAAAAGATCCAAGCGCGCAAACAATTCAAAGTGTGTTGCCGCAAGGAGTAACACTGATGGCTTGCAATCTAGCTGCAGCTAGTGCGAGTTCTTATTGGCTGTTAAAACAACAGGAAAAAAATAATGTGACCTGGGCAACGCTCCGAATTGCACCCCACCTAACTTGGCTGTTGCACGCAGTTCAAATCACCATTTTTTGGCAAAAAGACACTGGTTTGACAAGATTAGCTGAACTACTGAACCACGAATTCTCTGGTAATTTTAGGAACAAATTTTTTAAACTTTCTAAATAAGGGACTGAAGGGCACTTCGGCTAATTTTTGAATTACTTGGGTGCCCTTAGCGCTTGTTAAACCGTTAAACAAATTTTTTGTATCTTCTAAATTTGAGGATTGAATACAAATACTTTGTCCATTTCCTGAGGTATATTCTTTGTTATCTAATGGTTCTTCGTTAATCATCAAAATTCCACCAGTTTTTAATTGTAAGACGGAGTGAGAAATAAGATGATCTTGATAGGTCTCTTTAAAAACACAGATAGCACCCAAATATTTTTCATAAAAACTGATTGCCTCATTTCCAGCTCCGTTCATTGACAAAAAACTTACCAACTCTGTACTCATAAGTAATGCTCCTTTTTATCAGTAGAACTTATTTTTATCTTCTTCTACTGTATTTATAGGGTACTAGATAAAGGTTTCAAAGTATGATACCTTTATTGCAGAAAGGAATTGTATTATGAACAAATCAGAGCGTCTTAATGCTATGCTGATATATCTGAATAATAAGAGCTATTTTAACTTAAGTGATTTAATGGAAAAGTACAATATTTCTAAAAGCACTGCACTTAGAGATATCCAGTCATTGGAAATGATTGGGATGCCTATCTTTGCTGAGCACGGGAGATACGGAAGATATGGTATTTTGGGGAATCGATTATTATCCCCGATTATCTTTTCCATTGACGAAATGTATGCTATGTATTTCTCAATACTTACATTAAAAGGATTTCAAGCTACTCCGTTTGATTTGGATTTGCAAAAATTAAATCAAAAATTTGAAGCTTGTATTTCTAAAAAGCATAAATCAAATTTAGCCAGAATGGAAACAGTGCTCAATTTTTTTTCCGCAAAACAAGTGAATAAATGCCCGCTTTTGAAAGACATCTTATATTCTGCAATAAGTAATACTGTAAATGATATTAACTATAAACGTGCAAATATCAATTATTTATACACTGTTCAATTCTTAAAGGTATCTAGTTCTTTTGGACAATGGTATGTAACGGCATATAATCATAAGAGTGAAAAACTTCAAGTATTTAGGTGTGATAAAATCTTTTCGTTGTCTGTCAATGAAAAGATACGTCCTATTAAGACTGAAAAAGCAAAAAAAATTCTTAAGAAGAAATTCAAAAATGATAATGCGACTGATTTTGAGGTAGCAATAACCGATAAGGGAGTTGATATCTTTATCAAAGAAAACTATCCATCAATGACATTGATTTATACTAAAAAAACTCCGATTATTAAAGGTTACTATAACAAGGATGAAGAGAATTTTATTTCAAATTACTTTTTATCTTATGGAAAAGAAATTACAGCAATCAAACCGACTAGATTAAAGAAATTAATTATAAAAAAATTAGCAGATAATCTTTCATACCTCAATCATATATAGCTTCACGAGACACGTTAAGATTAGTTGGAAATTCTTTACCCAAATTCAGTGATCAGCGGGATGAAGTTTTTGAGCTTCCAAATTTTAGAGTGCACAGTCCACCAGCTTAACTTAGAAAGAGCGGTAAGGGTTATTAATGGTGGCGAGGTAAAAAATTTAAACTAGTGATTGAATTAAATAAAAGTACAAGCTATACCAACTAAAACAAAGTAGAATATTTTGAATGTTGAAGGAAAGAGTACCTAAATTGACTAGCTATAAAGCGACTGTTGAAGGTGAAAGAACAGCATTGAAGATTTGGGGAAGATAACTTTGAAGTTTTGCTATGGGTGCAAGCTGATGGCACGCTTTGACTCGATATCGTCAATAACATAGCTATTAGCTGTGTTTTGAGGCTGCGAATTACTAAATCCGTAGTGAATTTTGGGTGGTACCACGATTTTTCGTCCCTGCATTAAGTTGCTGGGGCTTTTTTATTTGGAGTTTTAGAGGTCTCAATTAAGGGGGAGTAAAGTTAAGAACTGCGAATTAACGTTTTGCTTTGTTAAGGATCAAAATAAAAGCTGTCTGGAGAGGACCTTTCATTATTAAAACTATTACTTCACCTGGAACACTCACGTTTAGTTGGGGTGATCAAAATGCCATCTGATTGCTGGCGGTCACAAGAAAATTTCATTTGACCTTAAAAATGAATTTCTTTCATTCAAAATGCTACTGGGGGCCTGGAACAACGTTAACCTCTTGCTACATCAGATTGAACAGCCTGCATTCCAAACTAGACTTGCAGCTTACTTTGGAGCTAACCTTTTTTTGGTCAATTTACAAAACAACAACTGCTGAAACTTATGCCTACTAATCAATGGTTGCAACCTATTCTAGCTACCGAGTCGCCCCCTGTAAATTGGTTGAAAAATGTTAAAAATCACTATGGTCCTGCTTTTGTGCGCCAGTGTATGACTGTAATTAATGCACAGAAAAAGCGGTCCCTTGAATGATCAAAAAGGCTGCTTAAAATATTATATAATTCTTTTGAATCTTAATTAATAAAGCGTAAAATACTATATAGTCTAAACTAATTAGGGAAGTGAAACATTGACATTCTTTGGCATTAACTTCATAGAAAACCAATTACATTTAAGTAATTTCATTAAATATTTTGTAACGGGATTGCTAGTGCTTGCTTTAATAATTGCAATCACTCTTTATCTGCGACATCGGATTCAAGTTAAGTATCGCGACTTGAGTATTATTGTTTTTTTACTGTTGCTTTTTATGCTTGGATTACAATATTCAGATTACACACAGGCCAAAAATCAGCATGCCCAATCTTTCCAGATGGTCACCTTCATTACCCAAATTGCACAGGAAAAACATGTTCGTAAAAAGACAATATTCGTTAATTCAACGCAGCTTAGCGATGGGATCGTAGTTAAGCTCAAAAATGCTTACTACCGGGTAAATCTAAATGCAAATCAAACTGATTATACACTGACCAGAACGCACCTGATTGACAGTCAAATTAATATTAAAAAATAGGAGATCACAATGGACTTATATAACCCAATTATTATCAAGTTATCTTTAGGAATTTTGTGCTTAATTTTACAAATCAATCTACTTGGAAAAGGTAATTTAGCCCCTACCACCGCTTTAGATCAAGTTCAAAATTATGTTCTGGGAGGCATTATTGGTGGCGTCATCTATAATAACGAGATTACTACTTTGCAATTTGTAATGGTTTTGCTTATTTGGACATTGCTCGTTTTAATCACGAAGTTTCTAAAAGAACATAATCGTTATCTTAAAAATATTATTGACGGTAAACCGCATGTGCTAATTAGAGATGGTCGCGTTAATGTATCAGAGTGCCTGCGTCGTGGAATTTCCGCAAATGAATTGATGTTTCGTTTGCGTGCACATGGCGTCTATGAACTAAGCAAAGTTAAGAGCGGCATTTTAGAACAAAACGGTCAACTCGTTGTCATCGAGTATGGCGCAGAAAATATTCGCTATCCTTTGATTGTAGACGGACAAGTCAATCCAGATGTCCTTGAACTTTTAAACAAAGACACTCACTGGCTGGAACACGAAATTCATAGACAGGGTTATCAAGAACTCAGTGATGTTTATTTAGGTGAATATAAAGCACAGCAACTCCATTTGGTACCCTATGCCAAAAAATAGTTCAACCTGTCCATAATTAGCATTTCAACTAATTTCTTACCACATTTAGTGCAGCTATTCCCAACCGTTTTTCAAAGCTTTTCATCCGAAATCAAATTCTCATGTTGTTTGATATTCTCCAACCGTTTCTTATTCTTTGCAATGAGCAGTAAGAAAAGCGCTTCAACCGCAGTCATTGCAGCTACACGCGAAAAATAATACTCAGATTGCAATACTCGTTGGCGCACTGCAGTTGTTAAGTGTAAATCTGCCGCAAGCCCCAATGGTGAATCCGCACGGTTAGTCAGCGCAATCACTTTCAACCCGCCCTGATGAGCAACTTTAACTTGCTTAAGCAGCGCACGCGATTCCCCTGAATTCGAGATCACCAGCAAAACATCAGTGGCTTGTAAGTTAAGCGTTTGTGCAATTGCTGTTTGCCAAGACTCTGCGCTAATTGTTAGAATACCCAGCTGGTTAAAACGATAAGCGGCATCGGCTGCAACCGGAAAGGTATTGCCTTCTGCTGCGACCTGTAATATTCGTGCGTTTTCAATTAATTTTAGGATCTTTTCGACATTTTTTGTAGGTATCTTTGTTAAAGTGTTCGTGATCTCGGCGACCTTATTGTCCTTGATACTCGCCAAAGCTGCTTGCAAATCATCGTAATCCACATTTTTGTAATAACTAGTGTCATCACTTACTACCTTAGCTAAATCAATCTTTAATTGATGAAATCCTGATAACGACAAATTCTTGCAAAACCTAGAAACCGATGCTTCACTAACCTGTGCTTGCGTTGCAAGTTCTGAAATAGTGTAATTAACAACTGCTGCAGGATTTTGCAAAATAACCTGCGTAATTTTTTTGTCAGACTGTGTCATCTTATTGACACTACTGTATAAAACATCAACTATGTTTTTATTATCCTCCATGGTTTTTCTCCTTTGTTTTGAGTACGCCAATGATCGTGTCTAACCACATTACAATTATTTTCAATTCACAGCGTGACTCAAAAATTAACCTGCCATCTGTCACTTTACCTTAGCAGATCTTTATTTACCAGTCCTTTCCACTGATTGTGCCTCCTCTTTGACTACTCGTCCCACAAAATTCTTATGAGTTGACAAAGAGACCCGCGCGCTGTATCCTTTTCTTGTAAATTAATTTCATTAATTTATTTTTTAAGAAAATAAATTACAAGAAGGTGAGAATTATTACTGCAATTACTGAGAGAGCCTTAGAATTCATCAAGCCCGGAATGACGATTAGCTTAGGCGGAGGCAGCAATGTGCACGACTTGGCCGTTGCTTTGGCGACAAAACCACAACTAAAGCTTACACTTTGCACCCCTTCTGAATTAACTTACCAGGCTTGCTTGAAGCTTGGGCTTAAAATGACCACATTGACGCAAATCAAAGACCTCGATTTAGCATTCGATGGCTGTGACAGTCTTGATTACCAGCTGCGTGCGCTTAAAAGCAACGGCGGCATTCACACACTAGAAAAAATTTGTGCCCAAAAAGCACAAGCTTATATTATTTTAACAAAGAGTGAGCGTTTGACACCACAATTAAATCCAGCTATTCCGCTAACCCTTGAAGTCATCAGTCCTGCTGTTTCAACAGTCAGCTCCCTGCTAAGTGCTCCTGGTATTCAAATCCAGCAACGCTTAGCAAGTACGGTTGCCAGCTTTGCTCGTACTCCAAGCGGCAATTGTCTTTTGGATTGTTACGCACAAAACTGGCATGAGATTACCACTTTTGCGCATAAAGCGGCTAGTTTAAATGGTGTCATTGGAACTTCTTTTTTTGAAGATTATGTCACTAATGTTCTTGCACTTGAAGCAGATAATTCCGTCAAAGAAATCAGAAAGGATGAGTTCAAATGAGAAAATATAATTGGGGCATGATTGGTACAGGTTGGATTGCACATGAGATGGCAGATGCTTTGAACACCGTTAATGGCGAAATCTATGCAGTTGCCGATATTAATCAAGAAAAATTGGCAGAATTCGCGTCCTCAAAACATATCCAAAAACAGTATACGGACGCGACAGCGCTGATCAATGATCCTCAGGTGGACATCATTTATATTGCTACGCCCCATACCTATCATTACGAGTACATTAAAAAAGCCTTGAACGCTGGAAAACATGTTTTTTGTGAGAAGGCCATCACTGTAAACGCACGCCAATTTGATGAAGTTCAACAACTTGCTGCGGAAAAAGGACTCATTTTAACAGAGGGTTTTACGCTTTATCACATGCCACTTTTCACCAAAATCAAAAAACTAATTAAAGCTGGAAAGATTGGTGAAACAAAACTCGTCCAAGTCAATTTTGGAAGCCTTAAAGATTATGATCCCAGCAACCGTTTCTTCAACAAAGACCTGGCAGGTGGAGCTTTACTAGATATTGGTGGTTATGCAACTGCTTTTGCCCGTACATTTCTGTCCTCACAACCCAATGTTTCACTGACAACTGTCAAATTTTTCGAAACAGGAGTTGATGAACAGTCCGGAATCATTCTGAAGAATTCGCAAGAACAACTTGTAGTAATGGCCCTTTCAATGCGTGCAAAGCAGCCTAAACGGGGAGTTATCTCAGGTACAAAAGGTTACATCGAAATTGAAAATTATCCGCGTGCAACTGCTGCCAAAATCACATACACCGCAGATGCGCACTCCCAGCACTCCGAAGTCCTAACGGCCGGAAATGCAGATGAAGCCCTCTGCTACGAGGTAGAAGATATGCAACGGTATATCGAAAGCGGTCACGATGATGGTCAGTTGTCCTTATCCCACGACGTAACCCACATTCTGGATAATGTCCGTACACAGTGGGGCATGCGTTATCCTTTTGACTAACAAACAACTACAAATGTATCCTACTTCAAGTCATGGGGCTGTGACAAAAGTTAACTTTTGTCACAGCCCCTCTTTTATTCCGCATAAACGTGTTCCATAAGTCAAAATTCT
>NZ_AZFQ01000053.1:14616-27789 GCF_001435195.1 Liquorilactobacillus satsumensis DSM 16230 = JCM 12392
CCCGACTTATGTCACACTCTCTAATCTCATCTTTGATCTACTCTTGCAGCCAAATTAGTTAATAGCAGCTTGGCAAAACAATCCTTTTATTATAATTTAACTAAGATGCTATAATGTTGAAAAGGAGCGGATTTTACAGATGATTACGATTGGACTAACGACATGGAGCGAACATCAAGCACTTATCAAAGAGCAAAATCGCTCTGTAACGCTTAGAGAATACGCGGCTCATTTTCCCGTTGTTGAAGTAGATACATCCTTTTATGGTATCCCGCAAAAAGCGACAATTTTGAGGTGGCAGCAGCAAGTGCCACCTTCTTTTCAATTTATTATTAAAGCAAATCGTCTCCTAACAGGCCATACTGAGACAGCCCCTACTTTAATGCAGTTAAAAGATCACTTCAAACAATTTACCGCAGCTATCGAGCCCCTAGTTGAGACCCACCAATTAAAGAGTGTCCTGTGTCAGTTTCCGCCCTTTTTCACGGCGAACAAAAAAAATGTTGCTTACCTCCGCTTTTTACGGCAACAACTTGAACAATTGCCATTAGCTTTGGAACTCCGCAACCAGAGCTGGTACACAGCCCAGACCCGAAACTCATTAATATCTTTTTGCCAGCAACAAGCTTACACGCTCGTTGCGGCTGATGAACCAACACAAGAAATCGGTTCAGTCCCGTTTATGCCGGAAGTAACCACTCCCTCTCTTTTGATTCTACGCTTACATGGCAGAAATCAAAAAGGCTGGTTTAATCCGGGAAAAGAGTGGCGCAAACAACGAACGCTTTATCGCTATAATTCAGCAGAATTAACCTTCTTTAAACACCATATTGAAGCTTTGGCTGGAAGAGTCGCGGAAGTCTGTGTTATCTTCAATAACAATTCTGGTCAAGATGCCGCTCCAAATGCACTTGAACTTAAAAGACAACTCGGCATCGAATTTCAAGGACTTGGTCCGCTTCCACCTGAACAAACTGAACTTTTCTAGACAGCACAAAAGCTTGAAGCTGTCATAATTTTTGCCCGCGGTCACAAAAGAGGCGCTTAAACTAAAAAAAAAGACACACAAAAACAGCCCAGCAAGATAAATTCCTTTCACTAACAAGCTACTTAAACTCTATCTTTTTTGATCTAACCAATCTAACCATCGACTTTTTTGTTTCCGCTAAAATCGACAACTCTATCAATTATCTCACTGGACTGCTGAAGAATAAGGGATTGCCAAACTCTAACCTCTTTTCTAACTGCCTTGCGACAGCTCTTTTTGTTCGACCAATCTGCAAGCAGATCGCCGAACCTTCGATTATAGCGTTTGCTATAACCCCTTACACTCTGTATTATACACATATTTCAAAATAATGCAAGCGCTTACTAAAATTAATTATTTTCTTCACGCTCAACTAGCCACTTCATTTTTCCAACTTGGCAACCTCATTTAAAGTATTTATCCCTGCCTTCAGATATGTTATCTTATGAAATAGAGTGTTGAGAGTGGGACAAAAGGAGTTTAGTTGGCGAACATTAACAGCGTAAGGCAGCTAATTTTGGGCTGGAATTGTCTGCCTTACGAGGTTAAGTGCAGCCAACTGCCTTTTAGTCCACGTTTCAGCACTAGCTGTTTGGAAACCAAAAAAAGTTCGCGACTTTTGTCCCAAACTCGCCTTTGGAATGTGAAGAAGAAAGGAAGAGAAAGCATGGCTTCAAATAATGAACTAGAAAATCGTTTAGATCAGGGAATTTACGGAACTCCCCAACTAAAACCAGATGAACAACGCCACTATCTCGGTACCTTCCGTGAACGTGTTGCACTAACTCTTGATTTCGAAGAAGTTAAAAATTTTGATTACTTAGAAAGAGTGCGCAAAGAACTTATGCAACACCCCGAATATCAGCTACTAATCAATGGGGATGTTCCGGCCAGTTCCTTTTCCGCATTAATTCGGATTTCGAGGCAAACTAATACCAAATTCGAAACAGTTGCCAACAGCACCAGTTCCGCTCAAACAGAACTTGCTGCCGTAATTGCCAGCCCAGATACTGCCTTGAATATCGAATATGTTGATGTTGCACACAAATGAACCTTTAGGCCTCAGCACAAACACCCCCTAAAATTTCAATAGAACAAAATTTTGAGTACCCACCGCTAATTATTCTTTCCTGCCCAAAGGCATGTTCATAATTAGCGGCAGGTACTCAGTTTTGTTATGCTCCTGCAGTTAAATACCAAGAAAAACTCCCAACTACAGCTCTCAAACTTTGATTATTAGTTAAATAAACTGTATCTTCTTCTTTCGCTTAGCCACAAATAAAGTCGCACAGAAAAAGAAAATAACAAATACTGCCAAAATCGCTAAGTTCATTAAAATAAGCTGGGGTTCCTTTAATTTTTGGACACTTGAGATCGTTTCGACAACCCAATACTGTGGCATAAATTTTGCAAGCTGCTGCATAAAAGTTGGCATCACTGACAATGGAATAACCGTGCCAGATAATAACGAAGTCAATGTATATAATAATGTCTGTAACGCGTCTCCAGTTCCTTTTCGATTAACCGCCAGCCCAATCAACAGCGAGACAATAACGGCCATTAAAGCAAAAAGTTCTAAAATCCCGAAAAGCTTTAAATATGAAATTCCTGCATTGATCATAAAAAAATACTTCATTAACATCATCGTTAATCCAGTTTCAAATGTTCCAATGAAAAATGCTGTTACAGCAGTCCCCCAAAGATATTCATTTTGTGTTAGCGGAGTAGTTAATAGACGGTCATAGACATGATTTATACGTTCATCTTGAATTACGTCGCCAGCAAAACTTGTAATGCTATAGAGCATCATCATCATTAAAAAACCAATAATTTGAGTCGTTAACATATTTTTATTGGCTTGACTGTTAGTGTCACGCTGATCTATCGTTATCCGCTTGGTATACAATGTGCGCATATTTCTTTGAAACACCCTGTCTTTAAGGCTCGCGCGTTGCAATCTGACTACATTCGCGATCGCTGTAGCAACTAATGTTTTACTTTGTTTCTCCAGCAATTTTCCCTGCAGACTTCTAATTGAAATATTAGTTGGTCGCAATTTTCGTAGTCCTTCATTACTTCCCTTTTTTAGATAAACAACCGTATTAACATCATTATTTATTAAACCATCAGTGGCAGCTCTGCTTGAAGAATAGCTTTTTAATTTTACATTTCCGCTCAAAAAAAACTCAAGTGCTTTGGTGTAAGTTCCTCGATCGTGATTGACTACCCCAAATGAAACATTGTCCGTATAAGCAGCAGAATCTTGGTAGCTGGAAAAATAAATAAAAATTGAGATAAATGGAATAGCTACCACAAAAAATAGTCTAATAGGATGTTTTTCCCATAACAACATTCTTAATCTGAGTACCCACAGAAAATTTTTCATGCGACGCCCCCTCTTCTACGACTGAATGCTACACATACTATTACCAACAGGCTTGAAAGTAACAGTAGTATTCCAGGAACCCAAGCAATAGTTGTTACTTGTTTAGCGTACACTGCCTCACGCACAGCAATTAGGACCCATCCTGCAGGTGAAAACATTGCCTGATTATGTGACACAGGAAAGTATGCCCCCCCAAAGAAAAGAAAAAGCTGCATTACTATACTCGTAATTGTGGTAACTCCGCGTGCACCCTTAGCCAAAATATCGATTGCAATTCCCAGTAACATAGCAAACATGATTAAGCTCAAAAAAGTCACAAAAATCAAAATCACATTTGAACCCCAATTCACTGCAAAAAATTTGCTGACCACAAACATTAATAAAAGTAATGAACAGGCACGCAGTATAAATGAACCTAAAAAATTACTAATTATAATCTGAAATTTAGGCACAGGCGCAATATACATTCGGGCTAACGTTCTTCTTTGACGCTCCATGGAAAATAAACGAGCACCAATGATCATCGTGATCAAACAGCTCATTGTGATCATTGAAATTGCATAGTACTGAAAAGCACTTGGCTGTTTAACTCCATTATTTTTTTCAACTTTGACCTGTTTGGTGTAGTCTGGAACTTTATCATTTAATTGTGCGGTAGCAGTCCCGCTTTGTGCCAGAGTCGCACTAATAGCATATTCTTTTGCAAACCCTTGGAAATGTGCAGCAAGGATACTGCTTTGCAACACATCTGGGTTATGCGTATAAACAATGATTCGCCCGTTATCAATAATCGCTGCCGCCGTCTTAGAACCACGTTGAACTTTCTTTAATGCGACTTCTTTATTCGAAATTTGTTTAAATGTAATATAACGTGAGCCCGCATTCTGAGCAAAGTTGGCAAAAGCAGCTGCAAGCGGCTGTTGTTTTTCAGGTAGCTGATAGATCACCGTAACCTTTTCAGTCTTTAGCACAGTTTTATTGAAGACATTAGTCAAAACATTTCCTAAAACCATGATCATTGCCAACGGAAACAGGATTAACCAAATATAAGTTCCAAAAGTGCGCAACTCAACGAGCAACTGCTTTTTTATAATCCCCCAATTCATCACATCACCTACTTTGCATCCCTAAGCTTACGTCCGGTCAACATTAAGAAAACAGTTTCTAAGTTGATTTTATCCTGGTCAACTGCCTTAACAGCAACTTCAGCAGCAATCAGTATTTTCAAAACATCATCTAAAGGATTTTTTTCAGCATTAGCGATAATATGTAATATCTGCCCCTCTAACTGGACCTGTTGGACTCCGTTAAGCGCTCGAAGTTTTTGCAGCTCTACTTTTTCTGGATAAAGAACCTCAATACTGAAATTTTGAGTATTCGTAACTAAGTTGATTAGCTCCGCTTCACTCCCGCATGCAATCAGCTTACCATGATCAATAATCGCGATTTTGTTGCTGATACGTTCGACCTCTTCCATGTAATGGGTTGAATAAATAATTGTGATTCCTTTCTTATTCAGTGTTTCTATAACCCCCAAAATAAAATTGCGTGATTGCGGATCAATTCCGACGGTTGGTTCATCCATAATAATTAGCTCCGGTTCATGCACAAGCGCACAAGCAATGTTCAGTCTGCGTTTCATTCCACCCGAAAAATTCTCCGCCTTCTCCTTTGCATTTTTTTCAAGTGCCACATAACGCAATGCCCGCAAACTTGCCGCTTTTAACATTTTTCCCCTTAAACCGTACAATCCCCCAAAAAAAGCAACGTTTTCGAAAGCTGTTAAGTCCTCATAAATTGCGATCTCTTGCGGAATCATGCCGATCTTACTGCGAATTCGATTACTTTTATGCCGTGCACTTTCCCCAAAAAGTGTGATCGTGCCGCTTGTAATCCCGATTAAGTCCATCATCATGTTGATTGTAGTTGACTTGCCTGCTCCATTCGGACCTAAAAAGCCGATAATATCACCCTTTTCAACTGTCAACGATAAATTATCAACTGCAATTTTACCACCCGGAAATTTTTTAGTTAGTTCCTTAAGCTCAACAATTTTTGTCATTCTTCCTCCTCTTTTCTTTACACAACCCCTAGATCCGCTATCAAAGGCGCACACCAGTGCAATTTGCTAATGAATATTTATGAGTATTCTCACACTTTTAGCCTATTTGGCATAAATTCTGCTGCAATATCTATTATAGGTTGCCCATTTACTTGCTCCCAAAACTCCTTTAAACTGCACTTAGCAAAATTGCTTTTCCAGCTTTGCAGTCAAAGTGGGTGTTATAAAAGGTTTTACATTTGCGACCTGTAATTGCTGGTCAGAAAAAACTGGGATACCTTGTTGTTGTAAAGATTGTGCGAAAACTCCCATCCCATCTTTTTTCTTTCCATCAAAATTTCCAGTGTATACTTTATCCACACCACATGTCGGACTTCCATCTTTCAAAAAAGCCACTTGAATATCATTTTCAGCTACAATCTTCATCCCTAGCTCCACCCCATGTACAAATTGTGACGTAACATCCCTGCCATTTTCTTCAAGTACTCGCACTTTTTCTACTTGGTTTAAGATATCTGCGGCTGTGCCACCATTTATTTCTGCTGATGCCCTTGGAATACTAAAACCTGCAAGAATTTCAGGACACATTGTAATTGCTTGCCCGTTGAGCAGCAGCCATTTTGCCAGATCATTTTGAGCATTGGTTCCATTATAGCGAACATTAAAACCTGCAAGACAGGCACTTAATAAAATCATTTTTTCTCCTCGTTTGTTTCCCCATTAGTTTATATTCTCTTATTAGCATAATAACGTAAAAAAAAGCTGAATGCGATAGTAATAAAAGCTCTTTAAGACAGTAAAGCCATCAAAGACTACCCGCAATTAACATTTAGCATCATTTGGCCTACGCCAACTAAAAAAGATAAAGCAATCAAACTTGCTTACTAACGCTAAATTATGAAGTCATCCGTACTTTGCGCTGACTAATTTGCAGTTCAGTTAGCCGGAGCCTTTTGACTTATGAAACTCGTTATCTGGAATAAATAAAGCGGCCGCGTCAAAATTTAACTTTTGACCCAGCCGCTCGCTAATACTATTTTTCAATCTGAATTAGTCGCCGACAAAACAAACAACTCTTTCTATAAATGTATACGCCCTTTTAAGCTTACTATTTTAAATTTGTTCAGTAATTATATTATCATTATTGCTTAGCGGATTTTTTCCTCATTCAACGTCATTGCATTAAGTGCAACAATAATAGTACTAAGTGACATTACAATCGCACCTACCATTGGATCTAAGACGATTCCCCAATGTGCCAAGATTCCGGCTGCCAGCGGAAGAGCAACAATATTATAACCACTCGCCCACCACAAATTTTGTGTCATTTTCCGGATTGTTAAGCGGGCAATTTGCAGAAGTTTAACAATGTCATTTGGGTTAGATTCAACTAACACAACATCTGCAGAGTCAACCGCGACATCTGTCCCCGAACCAATTGCAACTCCGATGTCAGCCCGTGCCAAGCTGGGAGCATCATTAACACCGTCGCCAACAAACAATACCTTACCTTTTTCTTGATAAAGTTGCACTTGCTTTTCTTTATCTTCAGGTAGTAATTGTGCTTTAAAAGCTCTAATCCCCAGTTGGTTAGCGACCTTTTCGGCTGTAGCCTGATTATCACCTGTTAACATAACAGGCGTCAATCCCTGATCCAAAAGCTGCTGCACCATCTTTTTTGCCTGTGGTTTGATGCGATCCCCTTGAGCAACCATCCCAATCAAATGCTCACCTTGCAATAAGAAACTAATAGTATTTCCAGCTGCTGCTAGTTTTTCTGTAACCGCACGTGGAAATTTAAGCTGTTGTTTTTCTACATATCCTAAAGAAACAATTGCATAGTCAGTACCTGCAATTTTCCCACTCAAACCAACACCTGTCTGCTGCTGAATTGCAGTTGGCTTTTCAAAAGTAAGTTTTTTGTCCTTAGCCGCTTTTAATATCCCTGTAGCTAGTGGATGCGTTGACTGGCTTTCTAAACTAGCAAAAAGCTGTAAGATTTGTTTTTCATCATAATCAGCTACCAATGTTTTGATTGCATTAACTTTAAAAATCCCTTCAGTCAGCGTCCCCGTCTTATCCATCAAAACATAGCGTACCCTTTTCACTTGTTCTAAAGCACTGCGATTTCTAATCAGTAAACCATTTGCAGCAGCAATTGATGTACTGCGTGCAGCCACCAGTGGAATTGCCAAGCCTAGTGCGTGTGGACAGGCAATAATAAACACCGTCACCGCAGTTGAAAGTGCAAATGCCAGGCTATCCAGGCTGAGCCAGGCAATAAAGGAAATGATTCCAATACTTAACGCTGCATAAAAGAGATATCCTGCAACCTTATCAGCCATAGTCTCAGTTTGTGACTTGTTTTGCTGTGCAGCTTGAACCAGTTTTACCACCTTGGCGAGATAACCTGTTTCACCAGTCCCTGTAACTCTCAAATTAAAAGTTCCATTACCATTGAGTGTCCCGCCAATTACCTGATCTCCTTGCTTTTTAGCAACCGCACTGGCTTCTCCCGTTACTAACGACTCATTTAAACTGCTTTGACCACTAATGATTATTCCATCAGCCGGAACTTGTTCACCAGCACGAACTTGTAATTCTTGTTCTTTTTTAAGTTCTGTTACCGGCACGTCTACCACTGCGCCAGTCTGCTTAACTAAGTGAGCTGAATTTGGTAGTAACTTCGCCAACTGATCAACTGCCGAGCCAGCATTCATCACCGCATTCATTTCAATCCAGTGTCCTAGCAACATAATGACAATTAAAGTCGCCAGTTCCCAGAAAAAGTCCATTACATGCGGCATCGCACCCAAAATATTATTCGCAATTACTGCATAAACACTGTAAATATAAGCCACTGAAATTCCAAGTGTAATCAAGGTCATCATCGCAGGTTTCTTCTCTGCCAATTCACCCTTAGCACCGTTAAAGAATGGTTTTCCACCATAAAAGAAAAGGATTGTGCCTAACAACGCCACGATCCAATCCGACCCAGCAAATGTAATTTGAAAGGGTAATTTAACCCCCATCATAGGTGACATTATAATGACTGGAATTGTGAGTATCAACGAAACCCAGAATTTTTGTTTTAAATTCCCCATATGCATCATATGCCCACCATGCATCATCTGATCATGATTCATGTGTGCATGATCCATCTGTCCATGATCCATCTGTCCATGATTCATGTGTCCGTGATCCATCTGTCCATGATTCATGTGTTCGTGATTCATCTGTTCGTGATCCATGTGTCCATGATCCTTTTGTCCGTGATTCATGTGCAGCTTGCAGTCGTGTTCAGTCTGCAGTGAGCCATGACAACATTCCTTTTCAGATGCTTTTTTGGCAGCATGCGCTTCACACATCATACACTGTTGTCTTTCAGTATCTTCATTTTTTTTATAAGCCATTTTTATTGCTCCCCTTCACAGCAGTGCTCACGTGGTAAACAATTACACGCAATTTCACTTGGTGCTGTTTTTCTTTTTGCTTGCAACATTTGCATAAGATCATCGATGTCATTTTTGCTCAAAGTTAATTCCTTGATATCTGCAAGCAAAGCTTTACCCACCTTCATCGCACACATATCTTGAAAAAGTGCTAGGGAAGTTTGACTCATTGCAAACATCTCCGTTACTAACGGTTGATAGACAAACTGGCGCCCATCTTTACGTGTAGCCAGCATTTTTTTGGCTACTAACCGGCTTAACAAAGTCTTGACAGTGGAGACTGACCACTGCCTTTTTTGCTGCATAATCTCGACTAACTGATGACTTGTTACATTTTTCAATGTCCAAATGACACGCATAACTTCCCACTCGGAACCTGAAATTGCTGATACTTTTCCACTCTCCATTTTATCCTCCATTAAATCTACAGTTGTAGATTATATGCTGTAAATAAAACCATTTATCTGCAACTTTACTCAAGTTAATCTACAGTAACAAATAAATGGTATTTCAAACTATAACCACTTTTAACTTATAAGTTCATTATAGCCTGATCGTCGACAACTGTAAACACAAAAAACTTACTTTTATCTATCTTGTCCGATTTTGCCCCCCGCCTCGCGGAAAGTTTTCTCTTAATATATATTGTCCAATCAATGACACAATTTGCTTATTTTGCGGCAAATCCGAATGGGCTGTATTAGCACCTGTAACGGTTATCTCAGTAAAGCTTTTAATTTCACCTTGGAAAATATACTTTGCAAAATTTACGCTGTTGTAAGGTACCGTTCCATCGCTCGTATAATTTTCAGTCCCCGCAACAGAATACATCGTTAACGATTCGGGTAACCCTTCACGATAATCGTAGAGTTCCTTAAAAATTGCAGTTTTATAACTTGTACTTGTTGAGGTCCCATTGTAAGGAGTTGCGATTGTCATGAATTTATCAACTCTGACTGAAGGTGTTTGTTGTAGATAACGCTCAAAAAATAGCGATAAAATTAGTCCTCCATTGGAATGGCCTAAAGCAGAAAAATGATTAAAATGGTACGTGCTGACAAGTTGTTTGAAGGCCAGATTCAGCCACAACGCTTGCTTGTCGATATTTTCTTTGCCATCTTTGTTATTCTCAAAACTGACAACAATGAACGGCTGATTATCGTTGTGCCGCACCACTCCACTGGTAGTTATTTTTCCATCCGTCTTAACCACGACCTTCAAAACACTATGATGATCAGGTGCTTCTTGTCCTAGTTCCGCAATTAAGCTATCAAATCTATTTTGAGTCGCACTTGAGCCGGGAACCATTATTATAGGTGCCATTTGTGTTTTTCCGGCATTTCGCAACCGTGTAATATTACTACGATTCCATTTATAGGCCGGTATGCAGACCGCCAGCAATAAAATACTAACTAGCAACCAGCGCAGCAGTTTACTTTTCATGTGCTGCACTCCTTTCTCTTAGTTCCTGAATGCGATTATTTAACAAAATAAAGGGAAGGTAAATCAACGTCCCAACCGCAACGTTAAGCACACTAACTAACAAAGCCTGCCATGTTCCTCCTGTACCAAGCCATCCGACCATAAAACCTGGTGCAGTGCTGCTGACAGGATACACAGTCGGTGGCATAAAATTAAATTTGAGTGCAATCCAAGTAATTAAGATGCTTGCCACAGGTGACAGCAAAAAGGGAATGACTAGCAACGGATTATAAAGAACCGGTAACCCAATCAGCAGTGACTGGCTAACATTAAAGATACTTGGGACTAGGCTGGTCTTGGCTGCTAACTGAAAGTTTGGATTGCGTGAACGCCACAGAATCGCTATTAGCAAAGATAATGCCATTCCAGGACCACCAATGTTAGCAAAGCTATCAAAAAGGGTATGAATTGTAATTGGATTAGGCGCCCCCCATGGTGAACCATGTTGGATAGCATACTCTAAATTTTGAACTGTGCTCCCTGAATTACTACCGCTAAAGTCAAATGAACCGATAATCCCCAAAAACCAAAAACCATTATTTAAAATCGCGGCTAAAATTGCAGCCAGTAAAATCCATTCGTAATTGCTAAATGAAAGCTGATAAAGACTTGATACCAAGCCATTAACCCCAGTTCTGCTGAAAAAACTGACGAGATAACTGAAAAGTCCAAAAAATAAGAGCGTTACGGCAATCGGCAAAACATTATAACGTGCCCACACCGTTAATTGCGTATTTAAATTTGGATCACGCTCTTTCATATGTTTCCCCAACCGATTAAAAAACCAACCAGTCACAAGACCAACAATCAGTGCTAAAAAACAGCCGCTATAACTCAGATTGTTTTCTAAGAATTTGCCAACCTGCTGCCGTCCTGTATGTGCTAAAAAGCTGCCATTAAAATTCATGATCATAAAAGCAAAGACAGCCGTCAGACTTGCTGCCAGATTATAGCGCGTTGACGTGCGCGTCGCAAGATTTGCAGCTAAGAAGACAACCGCAATTGCAACTACTCCATTAATACTTAGATCTAAAAGAGTCAAATATTTGGCAACAATTTTAAATCCTGGCAGCCAATGGCTAATATGATAAATACTATTGAGAAAACCATTCTTTTGAAAAATAGCTTGGCTCAAAAAATCCACGTACGTCCCTACTAATACGAATGGAAATAATAACGTGAGGGTTTCTCGGATTACGCGGAGATAGACTTGATGTTCCGCAAAATCATTAATCTTGATTAAATACCTTGTTAAACGTTCTGTCATTGCAAACCTTCCTTAATGTTTGTAGCAATCAAGATTGCTTCGTGCTTGTTTTCTAAAATAAAAAAGGACTCTCATAGCCCATTTTAGCTGTATTACGTTGTAAACGAGCAACTATCAATCCAGTTTTATTTTAACATCTTATTGCACAAAAAGGGGAACTAGATCCAGTATTCGACTATCCTGATTAACCCTTAAAAAAACAAGTCCCCAAAATAGTAAAATTTGCACTTTAAAAACCATGAGTGCTCTCTTGGTACAAGTTGACCTACTCCAGTAACCTACTTTTGCAGTAACTAAATTAACGCATTTCTAGGCAAAATTAAAGAGGCCCGCCAAGACCAAATTCATTGCCTTGGCTGCAGCCTCTTCAAGCTTTTTTCTGCCGGCTATGTTCCATTCACCCAGATCTACTAGACCTTCTTGCAACCAGCCTGGGTAACATGCTTAATTCGTTGCCTCTTTCTCGGATTCTGGATACTTAAAGCAACGCAGCAGCTGATTATTTCCTCTTTACACTACATACACAACTTATTTATGTTAACCTTTCTATGGATATAATGCTTTAAGGTGCTGCACATCAGTCTCTTGAATTCCATACTCTGACCCTTGTGACTGCATTACAGAAGTTTCTGCGTCATCATGTGAAAGCCCCATTGCATGTCCCAATTCATGTTCCGCAGTATTTACCTTGCGCTGCATTGAATAATTGTCAAGGTAATACATATTTAACTTTGCGGTAGCATGGATCAGCGTTTGACTGCCATTTAGACCACTAAAGAGTGTTTTAGTTTCAGTTACCCCTGCCATGGAGGTATTACTCTGGTTTTCAACAGTTAAAACAATCTCTGCCTTATTTTTATCTGTCGTTGTGACTAACTTGAAGACCTTGTACTTATTCCAATTAGTGATAGCCGCTTGCCAAGCTTCACGGTATTGGGCGGATACATTATTTGGAATCTCCAAGTACACAGTCGCTGTTTTTTTCGACCAGACCGCCTGCGCTGTCTTTTGTGCGCTCTTAGTTGCAGCAGAGGTTGTCGCTGAAGAGGTCTCAGCAGACGACGCTGAACTGCTTTGGGATGTGTCATTCCACCTCGTTGACTCCGAACTCGAATCAGCGGTCGTTGTGCTTTGTGACGCTGGTTGTTGAGTGGCAGTCTGCACCGAACTTTGCAGCAAAGTTGAAACCTGTTTGATCCTTGCAAAAGTCCACTCCTTACCCAGTGCCACATATTCAGGATTCTTGACCAGCATGACAACGGCAATTCCTAACAGTAACAGTTTTGTGAATCTAAAAAACTTCATCTTTCCACCTCTACTTTTGACCCAGGCTGTGATTAAATTGTACCCGATTTTAACTCTCAAAAAGTAAAAATTGTCTTAAGAATGCGGCTAATTTTAAATATCAATGGGGCTGTGACAAAAGTTAACTTTTGTCACAGCCCCAAGTTTATTCCGGATAAACGTGTTCCATAAGTCAAAATTCTCCGTCTAACT
>NZ_AZFQ01000053.1:27848-77217 GCF_001435195.1 Liquorilactobacillus satsumensis DSM 16230 = JCM 12392
CTATACTATTTTTTCCAACCATAATCGGTGAGCTGCATTTCCCTTTTTCTCAAATTAGACACATATGGATTTCCTGCAACATAAAAGCGTAAGGGAGCAAAAGTCGCTGTCCCTCGTTGACTAACACCAATCCTTGGTCCAGCTATTATTTGCTGAGGTTGTCTGCGCTGCCTTAATGTCAGCGACAAAGGTCCTGTACCGATAAGCGTCCCATTAAGTTTTTTATCTCTAATCCCCCAGGCTTCCATAAATTTAGCTGGTCCATTAGTCAATTCAAAACCACTTTTAGGCCGGTGCCGCTCCATCAAGTCTCTCCCACAGCAGGGTTCAACCGCACGAATCAAAATTCCTTGTGGCACATCTTTTTCTTGCGCCACAAGATTAAATAAATACAAACCGCGCAAAGTATAGATATAAATTGTTCCAGGTGGTCCATAAAGTGCCTCATTAAAAGAGCTTCTGCGTCCCTTAAAAGCATGTGCCGTTGAATCTTCTTCACCAAGATAAGCCTCTGTTTCAACAATATAACCACCCACGATTCCTTCACTACTCGCATAAGTCAATTTCCGTCCTAGCAGATCTTGTGCAATCACCGCTGTAGAACGCTGACTAAAAAAAGAGATGCTTGTCATCACCGTTTTCACTTCCTTAAATTCCGCTAGTCTGCACCTGATTCTAATAACTTCGTGGGTTATTTTTAAAAATTAGCCTTGGCTCAAAAAATAAGCTTTCAAAAACAAAGCTGTTCCCGCAAAATAATTAAGTAACTAGCACTTAATCATCATATAACTTAATTTTCACAGTTTCATCCTAAAAGAAGTTGCTAGCTATTGAAAGCGCTTCTATTATGTGTATAATACAGAGTGTAAGGGGTTATAGCAAACGCTATAATCGAAGGTTCGGCGATCTGCTTGCAGATTGGTCGAACAAAAAGAGCTGTCGCAAGGCAGTTAGAAAAGAGGTTAGAGTTTGGCAATCCCTTATTCTTCAGCAGTCCAGTGAGATAATTGATAGAGTTGTCGATTTTAGCGGAAACAAAAAAGTCGATGGTTAGATTGGTTAGATCAAAAAAGATAGAGTTTAAGTAGCTTGTTAGTGAAAGAAATTTATCTTGCTGGGCTGTTTTTGTGTGCCCTTTTTTAGTTTACCCTTCTTTGGTGACTGCATTTTAGAGTTATATTAGTCTTTCAAATTCTAATTTCCAAAAAAATTGACTTAACTGAGCGACTTTTACACTATTTTTTATTTTTATTGGATAATAATAAAAGCTAGATAATAATTTTTTAAGTTTAGAGCCTTATCCTTATTAAAATCCCCCTTGAATGAACTAGAATAGAAGAGAGGAATACACAAATGGTATACCAGCGCATTAGAGGGGGATAATTAAATAATGCAACTTACAACAGCACATCTCAGCGAAAGCAAGCGCAAGTGGTTTATTGCTACACTTTTACTGGGAACTTTTACAATGTCAATTAGTCAATCTTCACTGTCAACCGCCTATCCGACCTTTATGAAATATTTCAATCTGCCAGCAAGCACAATCTCATGGCTTACAACCGGCTTTATGCTGATTATGTCAGTGGTTATGCCCTTATCGCCCTGGTTGATGAATAATTTTAGATTCAGGCCGCTCTATCTAACTCTACTTACGCTTTTTGTTGGTGGCACAATCATTATTATTTTGGCCCCCAACTTTCCGATTATGATGTTTGGGAGGTTGTTAGAAGGCGTTAGTGTCGGAATTCTTTTCCCATCTTATCAATCCATTATCTTGGAAATTACAGCTCACGCACAACGTGGTGGAATTATGGGAACAGTCGGTTTAGTAATGGGCTCTGCACTTGCCGTTGGCCCCATCATTTCAGGAATTGTCCTTCAATTTCTTGATTGGCAGGCAATTTTCTTTTTATTTCTCATAATACTTGTCGGCGTCTTCATAGTTGCGCTTAAAACCGTGCCTAGCCCACTTAAAAAAAAGAAGACTCCTTTTGATTTTATCTCAGTCTTCATGTCCCTTGGAATAATCGGACTGTTATATTTTATCAACGAGCTCGCTCATATGTCGGCAAACAACTACGTCAATTGGCTAATCCTAGTAGTCTCAGTTATCTTACTTGTGTTGTTTGTAAAAAGACAATTGCAGCTGCCAGAACCTCTATTAAGACTGGATATTTTGAAAATTCCTAATTTTGATCTTGGAGTTGCACTCACCTTTCTCTCTTATATGTCGTTGATTACTGTCACTATTATTATGCCATTATACTATCAGCAAGTTTTAAAAATGTCGCCCCTGTGGTCTGGCCTTGCACTCGTTCCCGCAGCCGCTTTGCTTTCATGGCTAAACCGACGCAGCGGATTATTAGCGGATCGCATCGGCTTCAAACCTGTCATCATGAGCGGCTTTGTACTCTTTATCGTTGGCTGGGGAATGCTTCTCCTCTGGGCCTCATTTGCAAATGTCTGGATGACGATTATCTGTTCAATGTTAATTGAAGCTGGAAATGCTTTTGCAATGATGCCTGCAACTACACTAGGAGCAAATTCCTTGAACGATGACTTGATCCCGCATGGCTCTTCAATCATTGCAACTTTCCGCCAGGTCATGGGTTCAGCTGCGATCGTACTTGCTACCGTAATTTTAGGCACGCGTAATTTCACTGGCGTTTTCTTCACATTTTTAATACTGGAAACCATTGCACTAGTCCTTGTCTTTTTTATCAAAGACACCCAAGCTACTTCTCAGCATGTAAAACCTTAATTCGAAAATAATAGAACGACTGGGGCTGTGACAAAAGTTAAATTTTGTCACAGCCCCGCTTTTGTTCTGGATAAACGTGTTCCATAAGTCAAAATTCTCCGTCTACCTTCGAATTACTCATAGCAAAGTACTCGCTCTGTTCGTAATTTCGAGTTAGCACTCAAATTTTTCCGACTTATGTCACACTCTCAGTCCCTTTTAGTTTAATACTTAAAAAACAGTAATTAACATCTTTGAAAAAATTATTTTTCTGTGTCTAGTGTATATCACAACGTTAATACTCTATGAGCCCAGCACAAAACCTCTCAGTGCTTAATCCAGCAGCTTAACTGTTCTTCTTGTGATCTGCTGGTAATAATTTACGAATCCCGCCAGCTGGATTGGGATCATCCCCAATATAACGTGGAATCAAGTGAAAATGACAATGCATCACTGTTTGTCCACCAGCCTCTCCAACATTAACACCGATGTTAAAACCCGCTGGATTGAATTTTTTAGTTAGCATTCTTCTACCAGCATGCAATAATTGTTTCATTGCCAGGATTTCGACATCACTGAGTTCAAAAAAAGTTTCTCGGTGCACCTTTGGAATAAACAGCAAATGCCCCTGACTAACCGGATTAAGATCCCAAAATGCCGCAACCAGTTCATTTTCTAAAATATATTCATTTTGATCTTTCTTACAAAAAATACAATCCTTTTCCTCCAAATTGGATGCTCCTTTCACAAGCCGCAAATAAAAACGCTAATGCACAAAAATAGTTCATTGCCAAGGACCTGCAGTGAACTGTTAAATTCCTTCAAACCTTTTTGTTTCAACTCAATTAAATTACTATCTAACCGACTCAGGTGCATATACCGGATGAGCTTGAGTTAATTTACCAACTTCTGCTTTAACTTTTTCTAAGCATGCAGGTTCTCCAGCACACACCAGCACCTCTAAGATTAGTTGCGCTACTTTGCGCGCATCGGCTGCATCAAAACCACGGCTTGTAATCGCTGGCGTTCCAATCCGAATACCACTCGTCTTAAATGGACTAAGTGTCTCGAAAGGAATTGCATTTTTATTGACTGTAATATTGACACTATCAAGCAACTTTTCAGCTTGCTTGCCATTGATGCCAAAGCCACGAACGTCAACCAAAAGAAGATGATTCTCTGTTCCACCTGCCACCAATCGAGCCTTATCACTTTGTGAAAAGACCTGTGCCATTGCCTGGGCATTCGTAATCACTTGTTGACAATACACTTTAAAGTCTGGGCTAAGTGCTTCTTTGAGCGCAACCGCCTTCCCAGCAATTACGTGCTCTAGCGGTCCACCCTGAGTTCCCGGGAAAAGCGCACTATTAATTTTTTTAGCCAATTGCTCGTCGTTGGTCAAGACCATCCCACCGCGTGGTCCGCGCAGTGTTTTATGTGTCGTTGTTGTGGTGATATCTGCATAGGGAACAGGGCTCGGATGAAGCCCAGCTGCCACCAGCCCGGCGATATGTGCCATATCAACCATTAATTTTGCACCGACTTCATCGGCAATTTCTCTGAATTTAGCAAAATCGATTTGATGTGAATAGGCACTCGCCCCTGCCACAATTAACTTAGGCTGCTGCTGACGTGCTAATTCAAGAATCGCCTGATAATCAAGTTGCTCGCTTTTTTGATCAACCCCGTAACCAATAAAATGATAAGTTTTACCACTAAAGTTAACCGCTGCACCATGTGTCAAATGACCACCTGCAGCTAAATCCATCCCTAAAACAGTATCACCTGGTTTTATCAAAGCCAGATAAGCAACCTGGTTTGCCTGAGAGCCAGAATGCGGTTGTACATTTGCATATTTGGCACCAAAAAGACGCTTTGCTCTTTCAAGCGCCAGGTTTTCAACAACATCGACAAATTCGCACCCACCATAATAACGTTTACCAGGGTAGCCTTCTGCGTACTTGTTCGTCAAAACACTGCCTTGCGCAGCTAAAACACCCTTCGAAACAATATTTTCAGATGCAATTAATTCTAAATTATTTTGTTGCCGTTCTGCTTCATTTTCAATCGCCGTCCATAGTTCGGGATCATAATCTTTGTAATCCATCTGCTCACCCCTTGTCTGCTTTGTTTGAATTGTATCATATGTTAGGTTCGTACCCCATCGACTTTTTAAAAAATTAGACTTTTAACCCTGTTGTTGAACTTTACGATTGTCTTAAAAAATCGATCACTCCAAAACCATCCTGACACTGAAACGTTTGCGCAAGCTTTTTCTTTGCAGCACTTATCAAAATTACTGGAATTCCAGCTGCAAGTGCAGCTTGACAGCCCAACGTGGTATCTTCAAGTGCAAGTGCAGTTTTTTCATTAAACAAGGGTGATTTTAAAGCATTTAGATAAATATCCGGCGCTGGCTTGGGGTGTTTGACAGTTTCAACTGTAACCAATTCAGCAAAATAATCTCTAACGCCGTTACTTTTAAGAATATGTTCTGCCCGTTTTTTGCTGGACATTGTTGCAACTCCCAAATTATAGCCATCAGTTCGTAAAAAAGTGAGTAGTTCCTGCATTCCTTTTTTTAAATGAATTCTTCCAGTATCAATGGCCTCATTCACCAGTTGCTCGCGCTCTTTACGCAATGCTTGAACCGGTGCTTTATTTTGAATAATTTCTGCAATCAGCTGATTATTAGTCTGCGCATCTCGCCCTTTCATCTTTGCCAGCGCGTCTACTTCAACTTGAAAGCCATGTTTTGCCAATACTTCAACCCAAAGCTGTAGATAGATACTTTCAGATTCCACCAGCGTTCCATCCATATCAAATAAAACACAGTCATATTTCTTCACTGCCGTTAACCTCTTTTCAGCATTTAAAAAATCTATATAGTAACAATACCACAGTCAAAGACTGCAATCAGTTAAAATAGACATGGCTGTCAACTCCAGACACTTCAAAACAACAATCCAGTTCAAGTAAGCGAATTTTGAAGTGCGGTAATCACCGACAGCTGCTGCAATTCGGTAGCCCAGAAAATAAAGAAAATAAACTGTGTTATTTTTAGTAATTTACAAATTTTTGCCCGCAACGCTTGCATTTTCAAACTTTAAATTCTAATTGCCGGCAACTTCTATTTGTCCTTGATTAACCAAGGAATTGACAAAATTAGCAATGCGTCCGTTTCCTTGAGTTGAAAGTAGTTCCTTGGCAACACCTTGGTCAACGATTTCACCATCTTCGACAAAAATTGCTTGATCCGCAATTTGTCGTGCAAATTCAATCTCATGAGTAACTATGACCATCGTAATATCTTGTTCAGCTAGCTTGGCAATTGCATTTAAAACGCCTGCAACCAGTTCAGGATCTAATGCAGAGGTGGGCTCATCAAATAACACGACTTTCGGTTTAGCCACAATCGCACGGGCAATTGAAACTCGTTGCTGCTGCCCGCCTGAAAGTGTAACCGGATATTGTGCAGCAATTTTTTCCAACCCAAAATCCTTTAGCACAGCTAGAGCCGTTTTACGCGCCTCATTTAGCTTCGTTTTTTTATTATAAACTAATGGTGACATTACATTTTCAAGCGCCGTTAAATTTTTAAAAAGATTAAACTGCTGAAAAACCATGGTTGACTTTGTTCTGATTTGTTTAATCTTTGCACGTTCAATGTGTTGTGCATCTATTTGGGCATCATCAATCGCAATGCTACCATCGCTTGGTAACTGCAATAAATTTAAAGTTCTTAATAACGTTGTTTTTCCTGATCCACTCGGTCCAACAATCGCAGTAACTGACCCTTCTGGGATCTCTAAATTAATGTTGTTTAAGACCTTCTTCTTTCCAAACTGCACTGCGAGGTTCTTCACTTTTATCAATGGCATTTTCAACCCTCCTATAAGGTGCTTCTAAAATATTCTCAACACTGCGCTGCGCCCATGAATAGAGCACAATCAAAAACCAGTAAATTAATCCCACCGCAACATAGACCTCAAAAAAACGTAGCGATGCACTTGCAAGCAGCTTGCCATCAGCAAAAATTTCGGTGACTCCCAGCGTAAATGCCAATGAAGTTTCCTTTAACAATGAAACGAAAGTGTTCCCAGTTGCAGGCAGTGCATTCAATGCAGCTTGAGGCAACACAATGTTGCAAAAGATTTTAGCATAACTGAAGTTTAATGATTCACCTGCTTCAATCTGTCCTTGATCGACAGAAGTAATCCCTGCTCTAAAGATCTCAATCAAATAAGCTGATTCCTTGACCCCTAGACCTGCAATCGCAGCTGCCGTCGCAGGAACTCCTTTAAAAACGGGAAAGATTTCCGGCAATCCGTAATAAATAATAAACAAAAGAACCAGTGTTGGAACTCCTCTAAAAAAGGAAACATACAGTTTTACTAATCCCTGAAACGGTTTGAGTGCGTACAGATAAACAAGGGTCAACGCAGCCCCTAGAACAACTGCCAGCACCATTGCTGCAATTGCCATCAAAATGGTCAGCGGAATATATGGAATCAGTTGCGGAAACAAGTTTAGAAAATAACTCCAATCAAATTTCATTTATTGTCCTCCTGACTTTGAAATTACATTAGTAATTGCATACCCAAAGTATTTAGTGGAAATCTTGTCTAATTGTCCATTGCTTTTTATCTTTTTCAGACCCCGATTAAAAATTTCCTGTGTCTTCTTTCCTTCCTGACTGTTTTTAAATGGAAAAGCCACTAATGCTGAGGCTGCATCCCCCTTAACTACTCTCCAATCAAGGTGCTGGTACTTGGCAATTGCACTAAGCGTGCCGCGAGAATAAAGCAGTCCTTCAACTCTTCCAGTCTTTAAAGCTTGAATAGCTTGGTCCCGGGTTTCAAATACTTTGATATTAATCTTAGGGTCATATTTTTGCAAAGAAGTAATGAAGTTATTCCCAGCACCACTTGTAGCAACTGTCTTGCCTTCCAAATCCTTCAATTGTTGATAACTTGCATTCTTTCTAACCGCAATGTTAGTTGTTTCATTATTATACGGTGTTGAAAAAAGATATTTTTCTTTGCGTTGCGCGGTTGCTCCAATATCATTAGCAATCGTATCAACTCTTCCCGCATCAAGCTGTCCGAAAATACCGTCAAAATCGGTGGTTACATATTTAACGGTGTAGCCCTGCGTTTTAGCTGCTGCATTAGCAACCTCAACATCATATCCCGTCAGTTTATTGTTTTGCTTGTATGCATTCGGAAAAATCGTTCCAGCCGTTGCAATCTTAATTGTTTTCGTAGTAGCTGCACTTTGCGCTGCCTGACCTTTAGTTAAGAAAAACCCTCCCCCAATAATCAAAAGTAAAACTACCACACCAATGATCCATAACCCATAATGATGCTTTTTCATTGCTAACTCCTCCTTTTAAGTTGTCCCATCCAGTTCACAGATCCAAATCTAAATACTTAATGTCAGCTCTTTCTTTGAAACCCTGATGTACCCAAAATTCCTGTCCTGCTTGATTATCAGCGACCACAAAAAGTCCCAACTTGTTAATCTTTCTGTGTTTCAAACGTGCAGTAATGGTGTGAACCAGTGTTTTAGCAAGTCCTTGACCACGTTGTTTCTTTGCCACCGCGACGTGATACAGATAACCTTTTCTACCATCAGTTGCACCTAAGGCAGTCGCAACAACTTCACCCTGCGCAACTGCAACCAGACACAATGTTGGGTTTGCCGCGATTACACGGGCAATTCCTGCAAAGCTATTATCCAGTGAGCTAAGATGCATTCCAGGGACGCTTTCCCACAGAGCATATGCTTGCTGATAATCTTGCGTTGTCATTTCACGTATTTCTACCATTTTTGCTCGCTGCCACCTTTTTAAAATTAATTTCATGTGCACTAGTGTGTCCCATAATAATTGTCAATGCATCATCAAGTGCTTGTTTGACCATATTTTCAACCGCAATATCTGTAAAGAATCCGATATGCGGGGTTAACAAAACATTAGGTAACTTTTTTAACTCGTTGTAATTAGCCACTGGTGTTTCTTGCGCAAACTTCAAGTTGAAGATCTGGGTTTCACCTTCGACTACATCCAGCGCGCACGCTGCAATTTGTTCATTTTTTAAAGCTCTCAGCAAATCCTCGGTATCAACAACTGGTCCACGTGAATCATTTATAAAATATGCTGAATTTTTCATTAAAGCGAATTGTTCTTCAGAAATTAAATGCTGGTTCTGCGAATTATAATAAACATGCACTGTCACTATGTCTGCTTGCCGTAACAGTTCTTCTTTTGTGGTGTAGCGCAAAATTCCTTCAAGCTCAGCTCGGGGTTGGGCGATATCATTTCCCAAAACGGTTGCTCCTAGAGCATGAAAAATCTTCGCCACGGTTCCGCCAATTCTGCCAACCCCAATAATTCCAATCGTCAATTCTGATAATTCACGCGCTCGCAGGCCGTTAACGCAATAATTATTCTCATTTATCCTGCTTTCAAATTGCGGCAGCTGTCTTACTAATTGCAGTGTTTGAGCTAAAACCAGTTCCGCAACGGCTGTGGGAGAATATGACGGAACATTTGTCACGGTAATTCCATTTTGTTGTGCCCATTCCAAGTTAACCGAATCAATCCCTGCAGAGCGACATGCCAATTGTTTGATCCCCAAAGCACGTAATTGTTCATAAAACTGCACATCTTTACTCAAAACACTGCGTTGTTTGTAAACCACCCCGTCATAGCCCTTTGCCCATGAAACCGTGTCTGCATGCAATTCATCAGGAACACTGTCAACCTGAATTGCATGCTCTTTTGACCACTCATCAATCAAAGGCTGTTCATCATCACGGACATGATACACTAATATCTTAGTCATTTACGGACCTCCTGAATGTGACTCTTGTCAGCAACTGTGTTGTGTACAAAGACTGTCAATCTTTGTACTGCTAGCTGTAACTTTTCCATACTGACAGCGTAACTAATTCTAAAATAACGCGACCCAGCAGCCTCAAATGCTGAACCTGGAATAACTGCAATTAAAGCTTCATGTGCTAATTTATCTGCATAAGCTGCAGCATCTTTTTCAAATGTCGTCGGAATACGTACATAGACATAAAAAGTTCCTTGTGGTGGAACAAACTCTAGGCCGATCTTTTGCAGTTCTTTACATAGATATTTTCTTTTTTGCAGATAAACTTTCTTCATTTCATTAATAGCAAGATCGCCATGCTGCAAAGCTGCAGTTGCAGCGTCCATGTTAGGTGTTCCCACCGTAGCAACATTAGCTTGGTGAACTTTGGCCAGTTCTTTAATAATCGCTGCATTGCCGCAAAGGTAACCAATTCTCCAACCAGTCATTGCATAAGCTTTAGACACGCTATTTACTAGTAAAACCTGCTCAGGCAGATAGCGTGCCAAGGAAACATGTTGCTGAAAATACGTCAATTCGCTATAAACCTCGTCACTCAAAACCGCTACCTGATATTCACGCAAAACCGCTGCCAAAGCTTCAAGTTCTGCAGCAGTATAAGTAACTCCAGTCGGATTATTAGGATAATTAAGTACCACGAGCTTGGTCCGCTTGCCGTAGTGCTCCAAGGATTGTTTTAGGACACTTGGCGTCAGCTTAAAGTGCTCATGCGCTGCATTGAGCGTAATCGGAATACCATTGTTAGCCAATGTCAAAGTACGATATAAGCTAAAAGCCGGTTCCACTAGCAATACAATATCTCCCGGTTCAATAAGTCCGTTAATTACTGTGCTAATTGCTTCACTTGCTCCATTAGTCGTAATGATTTGCGTCTGCGGATCATACTGTAACTCAAAATGTTTTAGTAAATAGTCACTAATCGCTTGCAGCAGCTGCGGTGTTCCTTTATTAGGCGCATAATGTGTATGATCGGCTAAAATACTTTTAATCGCAGCCAACTTGACATCCGTAGGCGTTGCAAAATCAGGTTCACCAATTGTTAGATTTATTATTCCTGGAATTTTACTGTATTTCTCACTTAAAGTCCGAATCAAAGAGGGCGTCAATTGCTGCAAACTTCGCTTAAGTAATGGGGTAAGTTTAATTTCTGACATGCTGCTCACCTTGCTTTGTCTCAAAATACTCTAAAAGACTGTGCGCACTCTCAATAAAGTAGTCAATCCCAGCAGCAATCGTACCATCTTTTCCTACGTAACCAGGCTCATGCCAATCTGCTGCTCCAACAGCTCCGTTTGATCCGATAAATGCAAATACTCCCGGAATCTCATTTTCAAAGGTGGCAAAATCTTCTCCTGCCATCGTCAGCTCTGGAACAGCTACCTGTGTTCTTAATCCATGAATCACAGCAGCCGTTAATTCCGGATCATTATGAATGGGATAAGCTCCAACACTCCAATCAATGTCAACTGTCTGTTCAAACGCAGCCGCCACCCTTTTCACAATTTCATAGAACCTTTTTTTAACTAAGGCGGTGCTTTCAGTGGTAAAGGTACGGACCGTTCCTTCAAAAGTCGCTGTTGCCGGTAAAACATTCCAAGTTTGTCCAGCTTGAACTTTAGTTACACTGACAACGACTGCATCCAGTGGCCGAATACTGCGGCTAACAATTGTCTGCAGCTGTGTAATAATTGCAGCCTGTGCGACAATTGGATCCTTTCCCTTCTCTGGACGGGCTCCATGTGAACCGGAACCATGAACCGTCACCTCAAATTTATAGCACCCTGCCATCAAGGGACCAGCTTGGACTGCAACCTGTCCAACTGGCAAATTAGGATTATTATGAAACCCGACAATTCCTTGTACCCCATCTAAAACATGTTTTTCTAATACCTGATCTCCACCGTGCCCAGCTTCTTCTGCCGGTTGAAATAATAGGCGGACAGTTCCTTTTAAATGCTCTTTTTCTGCATTCAAGAGATACGCTGCACCCAGCAGACTAGAAAAATGAAGATCATGACCACAAGCATGCATAATTCCTTTGTGCTGTGACTTAAAAGGCAGGTCCGTTTGTTCAGCCACTGGTAAAGCATCAAGATCTGCGCGAAGTGCAATAACAGCTCCTGGTTTTCCTCCTTGGATTTCGGCTAACAGCCCCGTCTTCAAAGTCGTGGGAATAATTGAAATTCCCCATTCCGTAAGAATCTGTTTGATTTTTTCGGTAGTTGCAAATTCCTGATTAGAAAGTTCTGGATGTTGATGAAACTGATGTCGCAAGGTTATCATTTCTGCTAGAACTTCATCCTTGGTTTTTGTCATCGGTCTCCTCCTCAAAAGCTTGTGCAATAGCTGACTTTAAATCCGAAATCAGATCTTCACTATCCTCCAACCCAATTGACAAACGCAGCAATTGGTCAGTTAAGTGTCCAGCGGCCTGATATTCCACCGGGACTTCCCGGTGCGTAATCTTATTTGGATTAACAATCAAGGAACGACTATCACCGACATTTGGTAAATATAGAAATAATTTGACTGCATCAACCACCTTTTTGGTTTGTGCGGCGGTCCCTGCAATTTCAAAAGAAAGAATTGTCCCAATTCCCTTTGGAAAATATTTTTTGCGTAATTCAGCTTGCGGCGCATCTTCTAAACCTGTGTAATAGACGTTTTTAACATGTGGCTCTTGCTTTAAGTAGTGTGCGATTTTAAGACTAGTTGCAACTTCTTTATCAAGTCGCTCAGAGATAGTCTCTAATCCAAGCAGCTCCAGGTAAGCTTCAAAAGGTCCTAAAACAGCTCCCATTAAACGCAAATACTTCATTTTGATCCGTTTGATAAAGGCAGCATTCCCGAAAACACCTGCATAACTGTAATCTTCTTTGGCTGCAACCTCTTTTAAAATAAATTCTTTTTCTTGAAACTGCGGAAACTTTCCATTATTCCAATTAAATTTGCCGCCATCAACAATTAAGCCGGAAACCGCATTTCCATGTCCGTTAATTCCTTTTGTAGATGAATATAAGACAATATCTGCTCCATATTTAAGCGGCTGAAATAGATACGGCGTTGGGAAGGTATTGTCAACAATCAACGGAACTCCAGCTTGATGTGCCACAGCTGCTAGACCAGCAACATCTGAAATCTTGGTAGTTGGGTTTGAAATGCTTTCTGTATAGATGGCTTTTGTCTCTGGTTTAATGAGGCGCTTAATTGCTGCTAAATCATTGATATCCGCAACAAGATCAAATTCGATACCGTATTTTGGAAACAACGTTTTAAATTCATCAAGTGCAGCACCATAAAGATCAAAGGGGGCGATAATTCTCCCGCCACCTTCTGCAACATTCAAAATACTGTAAGTAATTGCAGCCATCCCTGAACTAACTGCAACTGCCTCGATACCACCATCCAAGATGGCAATTCTTTTTTCCAAAACAGCGACTGTTGGATTGCCAACCCGTGAATATGTGTAAGCATTTGGAACATTTCCACGTGCAATTTTTTCGGCATGTTCAGCATCGCCTAAAGTAAATGCCACATTTTGATAAATTGGAACTTCCGCTGCGTTCTGATGCTCTTCAGGTATATAGCCACCATGAATCCGAGCCGTATTAAATTTATAGTTTGTCATTTAAGCCATCCTCTTCCCTTTTTTCAGTAACTGCTAAGCTTGGAAGTCCCAACTTAGCAGCTATTTTATTAATTTCAGCATATGTCGTATCGTCAATTACAATTCCTGCCGTAAGATTCTTCAAATAATTCTGATTTTCCTTATCACCCGGAACTAATCCAGGGGCAGCTTCATTCTGCTGCAGCGCTCTAATTCGTGCCAACATCGATTCCAAGTTTTTTTCAAGGAGCGTAAGTTCTCCAAATAAGGCAGGATCAAAAACTAGAAAAAAATGACTGATATCGTAATTTCCATTGCCAAGATCAGCTGAAAGCGAACCCTAGGCTAATAATGCGGTTAAACATTCTATTACTAAGGCATTCCCGAAGCCCTTATAATTCCCATTTGCTTCATCCTTCCCACCTAGTGGTAAAAGACCCCCACTGCGTTTTTCTTGGGATAATTCTGCCAAGATTGCTTGTGGATCTTTTTCAATTTTTCCATGTGCGTCTATTGCCCATTCTCCTGGAACTTTCTTTTTATTCTTGAGCAAAACCTCGATCTTTCCGAGTGAAACAGTTGAAGTCGCTGCATCAAAAACAAACGGTTCCGTTGTTGTTGGAAAAGCAAATGCAAATGGGTTGCTGCCCAAAAAAGGCACCCTTGCATGCGGAGGAACCAGTAGTGGATTAGTATTGGTCGCTGAAATTCCGACTAATCCAGCGTTAGCAGCCATTCTTGCATAATATCCTGCTGCTCCAAAATGAGTAGCGTTTCTGACAACACCAATTGCAATTCCATTTTTATGTGCCTTTTGAATTAATTGCTGCAGCGTAAATACCGCTACTAGTTGTCCCGACGTCCGTTGCGCGTCTATCAGCACACTTGTCTTTGTCTCTTGCAAAATGTGCCAGTGACTCCCAGGGACAACTTTTCCAGCTGCTATTTTTTGTGTATACATTTCCAGCCGTTGTACCCCATGAGAACTAATTCCTCGCAAATCAGCATCAATTAGTGTTGCCGCAATCACGCTGCTTTCGGCCTGCGAGAAACCTTCTCGTTTAAAAATATTTGCGATGAAACTCTGCATATAATTTGCTGCGATCCTCACTGTTATTCACCTCACAATTTTAAAAATTCAGCGTTTTTATTTTCTAACCCAAACAAAAAACGCCCTCATTCATCAGGACGTTAAGTAACGTGGTACCACCTTCTTTTAAATATTTTTCACAAAATATTTCTCATTAAGAAAATCTTTCTTCACCGTGTAACGGCGGTTGCCGACAATATCTAATTATTCGATATTCTTCATGCTCCCAGACCATCTTCACTAAGTCTTACTCGCTCTTTTTCACCAAGCAGAGCTCTCTGTTGGGGTAACAACTTACCTACTCATCTGTTCAATGCACCTTTATTATTAAAATTTCCAAATTGTTTTTTCAGATTTCATGTATTTTTTGACCTATTCCCCAAGCGCTTGGGCTAAGTCTGCAATCAAGTCCCGCGGGTCTTCAATTCCCACTGCTAATCTGACCAATTGAGGTGTAATCCCCACTGCCAATTGCTCTTTGGGGGAAAGCTCAGCATGCGTCATCTTAGCGGGCAACTCAATTAAACTCTCAACTGCGCCGAGGCTAACCGCTAATTTGATCAGTTTTAGTTTCTCGACAAAGCGCTGTGCATCAAGATCCTGACGCAGTTCAAAGGAAAGAACACCGCCGTATCCCTTTGCCTCTGCCGTTGCAATCTCATAATCCCGTGTACCCGGAATCCCGGGATAATAAACATGCGTAACTTGTGCTTGTTTTTGCAAAAAAGAGACCACTTTGGCGGCATTACTAGTATGTTTTTCCATTCTTAACGCTAACGTTTGAATCCCTCTGCGAATCAAATTTGCATTTTCAGGAGATAACACTGCACCAATTCCATTTTGATTAAAATAAATTTGCTGCGCGAGTGTTGCACTTTTTGCCACTGCAATTCCAGCAACTGTGTCTGAATGCCCTCCCAAATACTTTGTAGCTGAATGAATCACGATATCGGCCCCCAAAGCAAGTGGTTGTTGCAGATAAGGTGTTAGAAATGTATTATCCACGATCGTCAACAAATTATGCTTGCGCGCAAGCTGTGCAATCTGTTTGACACTTGTCACTTTTAGTAGCGGATTAGTAAAGGTTTCAAAGTAAATTGCTTTAGTATTTTCTTGTACTGCAGCTTCTACTTGTCGTGGGTCCTGCGTATCAACCGCTGTAAATTCCAGCTGCCAGCGTTTAAAAAATTGATTAATCAGCCTAAAAGTCCCCCCGTAAATCGTATTACCGATTACTAAATGGTCACCCGGTGAAAAAATTGATAGCACTGCGTGAATTGCAGCTAATCCCGAAGAAAAAGCAAACCCTTGAGCGCCGCCTTCAAGAGCAGCAAGCTGATCCTCCAAATAATTTCGCGTTGGATTCCCTGAACGGGCGTAATCCCACCTAATCTTTGCTGCTACTTTTGGAAAGATGTATGTTGATGAATTATAGACAGGTACATTAACAGCACCTGTTTGATTATCATTTTGCGGTATTCCGTGCACTAATTTGGTTTCAAATTCAGTCATGCTTACTTTTCCTCGCTTTCTAAAATAAAAAAAGCCCCTGCGCAGAAAAATCCTGCACAGGGACGATTTTAATCGTGTTACCACCCTTTTTTGTATAGCCGTTGCCAAAAACTATACCTCAAAGACACAAACATGTCCGGAAACTATAACGTGTCCCCACGTATTGCTAGGCTTGCACCTGCAACATTGCTCTGAGTTCATCTTCAGGAAGCCTTCTAGGTCTATCTTTTCACCAATTCAGATAGTCTCTTTAATCCAATTGACTCACTTACTCTTCTCTTCATCACATTATTATTAAATTTCAATTAAACTACTGTAATGAACAATAACTAAATAATTTGCAGATGTCAATACAATTTTTTGGAATTTTGGGATTATAGCTTTTTTACTGCTTTAAAATACCGCTAAAACAGCATTTTTAAAAAACAATAATAAAAAAATAATTTATTTATCTTAAATTATTTGTAGATCTCATCAAACTGCGCTCTAATTCAAACTTAACTTTTTTAATACCTCAATTGCTGAACTATGCCTAATATTTGACTAATATTTTTAATATTCTTTAAAATACAATTAAGGAGGTTATCAAATGAAAAAGGAAGCAGCCGCTTTAACCCAGCTTTCCCCTTCAGAGGTCACACAGCTTTGTGAAACTTCTGGGACACACGGCTTAACATTGTCTACAGTAAAAATGCGCCAGCATAAGTACGGCGCTAACGCATTGGTTGAAGCCAAAAAGCCCAACTTAATCATGCAGATTCTGCATCACCTCAGCGATATCACTTCACTCATTCTATTATTTGCAGTTGCGCTTTCAATATATCTAGCACTTACTACTGCTAGCGACTGGACAAAGGCTAGCGTAATTGGGGGCATTGTCATTTTAAATGTTGGTATTGCCCTCTTTCAGGAACACAGCGCTGAAAGAGCACTTTCTGCTCTCAAATCAATGACTGAACAGACTGTTACCGTTATTCGCTCTGGAAAAAAACAAATTACCCCTGCAAGTAACCTAGTTCCTGGTGATTTACTTAGTCTAAAAGCTGGAGACGTGGTACCAGCTGATTCACGTCTGATCAAGGCCGTTTCACTCTCAGCCGATGAAGCTATTCTAACAGGAGAAAGTTTATCTGTTGTAAAAACGGCAGCTGCCATGCCTCACATTCCAGAAAGTCTTGGAGATTCACAAAATATGCTTTTTTCTGGAACAGCACTTACCCAAGGAAGCTGTACTGCAATCGTCACTGCAATCGGTATGAAAACTGAACTTGGGAAAATTGCAACATTGCTCAATACGACAGAAAAACAGCAAACCCCTTTATCTCGTCGTTTGAATTCTTTAACAAAAAGACTCTCACTTGTAGCCATCTTAGGGGGCGTCACAACAATTTTAATTTCAACGCTTTTCCACCATGAAACCTTTACTGAAAGCCTAATGGTCGGTGTAAGTCTTGCAATTGCTGCTGTTCCAGAAACGCTTCCTGTAATTGTCACACTTAGCATGGCTTATGGGATCCAAAAGATGGCTAAAAAGAAGGCAATTATTCGTCAAGTCACTGCCGTTGAAACTATTGGTAACGTCAATGTAATTGCTTCTGACAAAACGGGTACATTAACCCAAAATAAAATGACAATCACTAAGTACTGGCCTGGAACCGGGGAACCACGAGTTGTCAGTAATTTAACTAAAGAACAGCTACCCGTTCAAGATACTCGCTTTCTAACTTATTTAGGGCTAGCAACCAATGCAGAACTCACAGCTAAAGGGCTAGCTGATATCGGAGACCCTACTGAACTGGCAATTGTTAGCTTGCTTGCACATTTTGGCATGACGCGTTCAAAAAGTGAAAAAAAATATCCGCGAATTGCCGAAAACCCGTTTGACTCAGACAAAAAGACAATGACAACGTGGCATCGAACCCCTTCTGGTAAGTGGATTGCAATTATTAAGGGCGCTATTGATCGGCTCCCCTTTGCTACCAATGTAGATCACACAGAATTAGACTATTTCCATGATCAATTTGCTGCTGAGGCACTTCGCGTCCTAGCTGCTGGCTTCCAAGTTTTTGAAACTGAACCACTAAAAAAGGATGATACAGCTTTAACAAATCTTCAACCTTTAGGCTTAATTGGTATTATCGACCCTCCGCGCCCAGAGGTTATTCCTGCAATTACCGCCGCTAAAAAAGGCGGAATTACAACAGTTATGATTACAGGAGATCATCTGGAAACAGCCAAAGCGATTGCACACGAGATTGGAATTTTACAACCTGGACAAGTTGCACTTACAGGAAAACAGTTAAATGACATGAGTGCGTCGGAACTCGCCGCTAAAATTGATACTATTCGCGTGTATGCTCGAACGACTCCTTCAGATAAAATTCGTATTGTAAAAGCTTGGCAGCAAAAAGGGGCAATCGTTGCTATGACAGGTGACGGTGTCAATGATGCACCAGCATTGAAAGCTGCTAATGTTGGAATTGCAATGGGCGTTACTGGCACGGAAGTTTCAAAAAATGCCGCCGACATGATTTTAGCCGACGACAACTTCGCAACAATCATTGCAGCTGTTAAACAGGGACGCACAGTTTACGAAAATATTTTAAAAGCAGTTGAATTTTTGATTTCTGTCAACTTCGCCCAGATTTTCACCATGATTATTGCCATCACATTAGGTTGGGGAGCTCCAATGACCCCAGAGCAATTATTGATTGTCAACGTCTTAGCAGATGGAATCCCTGGCTTCTTTCTCAGCCGTGAAGTCGCGGAACCAGGTATTATGCGGCAGCCCCCACTCACAAGGGCTGCTAGCATCTGGGCACGAGGCTTAGGTAAACGGGTGGTTGTACGGACAATCACCTATATGATCATAATTTTGGGAATTTATGCTCTTGGACGTTTTGGACTAAACAATGATACTCCAGGAGTTGGTATGACAATGTTATTTCTGGTTCTTGCACTTGGTTCAATGCTAGATATCTACCCAATCAAAACTCGTCAAGCTCTTTCAAAACATGCTTATCTCAATAACCCCGCTCTAAATAGCAGCCTTGTGCTCACTTTTTTAAGTATCATTGTCATTGTACTTTTTGAACCTTTAGCAAAAATTTTTCAGCTCTCCTCGCTGAATCTACTTGAATGGCTAATTGTTATTTTCGTACTTTTCATTCCGACAATCGTAATCGAAGCCGCTAAAAAAATCGAAAAACAGACACGTACTAGGTAGCACTAACTACCTGCTTTTTTCATCTTGTCTTTTATAACTCGCAGTAGCCTTAACACTGGAAAAAAATGGTGCAAAAACATGGTAGCCAAGCCCCAATATTGTCCCGAGTAAAGCTGGCACTACCCAATCCATCCCTAACGCTGCAAAAGGCAAAAAGCTATGTTGTAAGGCTGCAGCAGCTTTACCAAATGCGCTTTGACTCACGACTGGTGGAAATGCAGCTATCATATCTAAGAAAGCCGGCAGAACGGTAAAAGCAACTACGAAGGCATAGACATGCGGATCGCGTTTAAACAACGGTGAACAAACCGACAATAAAATCAAAACCATTGCAAAAGGATAGAGGAACATCAACATTGGTGTCGACCATGCGATAATAGTATCCAAGCCAAAATTTGCGGTGATAAAAGAAGCCAAACACATCAAGCCTAACCAAACACGGTAACTAATTTTAGCAAAATGTTTGTGAAAATCTTGTGCAAAGGCTGCCACTAACCCAACAGCAGTTGCCAGACAGGTAACAGTCAATAACGTTGCTAAAAGTGCATGTCCAAATCCGCCAAGATAATATGTTACTAATTGATTAAATGCAACTCCACCATTATCTGATAATTTGTAAACTGTTAATGAGGTTGCGCCTATCCAGATCAGCACGATATAAATTAGTCCAATTGCACTTGTCGCCAATAGCCCGGCACGCGCAGTTACCTTTGCATTGCTGCTTGGAGTGGTTTTACCCAGTTGCCTGACCGCACTCACAACTGTTACTCCAAAAGCCAAACCGGCCAGTGCATCCATTGTATTGTATCCTTGTAAAAATCCATTAAAAAAAGAATCATGTTGATAGGCAACACTGACCGTTGCACTTGCTGCTTTGCCTAATGGGCTGGAAAAAGCAAGCAAAAAGATTCCAAATAATAGCAATAAAAATAGTGGATTCAAAATCTTACCAATGCTGGCCATAATATTCGATTCCCGATAAGAAATGAAAAAGGCAAATCCAAAGAATAATGCCGTGAAGATCAACAAACCAGCAGATCCCCATGAAGCAGGTAACAGTGGCTGGACTCCGACAGTAAATGGCACAGTCGCGGTCCTAGGAGTTCCAAAAAGAGGACCGATGGTAGCATGGATCAAAACCATAAAGGTTAATGCAAAAACTGAACCCAGCGGTTTACCAATGTCGTAAACCCCTTCTGCTCTAGTCACACTAATCGCTAATACTGACAGCAAGGGCAAAAGGACAGCTGTTAAAAGAAAACCAACTGTTGCCCATCCCCAATGTGAACCTGCCAACTGTCCTAGATGAATTGGAAAAATCAGGTTGCCTGCTCCAAAAAAAAGTCCGAATAATAACGAACTAACAACTAAATAATCTTTTTTTGATAATGGTTTATCATTTAAATCACGCATCTTTTGCATATTAACTACACTCCCACTTTTTTTAAGGTTCACTTAGTATTGATACTACTGCTTTTATTTCTAATCTGGGGTTCCATGTACCCACCTCCTTTAAAATAAAAAGCACCCTCTGATTCAAATGAATCAGAGGGTGCTTTTTGCACGGTACCACCTCGTATTTGCAACAATTACCTGCATTTCAAAAACTGTTGCCACTTCACGTACAGTCAAAGACGATACGCTAACACTATAATGGGTGTCACCAATGTACTTTACTAAAATTCAGAACATCGCTCAAAAGGGATTTTCCTAATGCAAAAGTTATGCTTTCTCTCACCAAACAAAGCTCGCTTAATACTTTTTGCATCGTACTCAACTTTTTCACAGCGCTTTTAAATTATATTTTTAATAATTGTAAAAAAAAACTTTTAAGTTGTCAATGCTAATTTATTGCTTAAAATCCAGCATTTATTTTTTAAAATTAGTCATTGCTTTTTTTAGATAACCCGCTATAATTGAGTCATTCGTTAAAAAAGCTGCTTTGCGGCAAAAAATAAAGGGAGGTTAGATAACGATGCCATGTTTACATATTCGAAAAGCCATTAATTTATTAGCAATTTTAATTATTAGCCTAGTCATTATTAGCACGCATGGTGTGTTATCTAATGTCTCGGCTTTTTAGAGAATTCAAATTAGAGCTCACCATGCGTAAATGTTTTTCCTAGCTGGTGAGTTAATGGTTATTTTATTTCTTTAACTAACCCACCTGCTAGTCCATAGCAGGCGGGTATTTTTGTTTTCTTCTGAAAAGTTGAGCGTGCTTCCAAGAGGGAATTTTTTATGAATTGGAAAAAATTTTTATCGGCATCACTAGTAGTCACAGCTAGTGGTCTACTGCTCGCCAGTTGTGGGAGCGCAAAAAGCTCAGCACAAACTGCTAGCAAACAGGTCTTACGTTGGTCGGAGCCATCCGAAATGCAAACTTTAGATCCTTCTAAAGTCGTTGATACTGTAAGTTCCGATATGATCAGCAACAGTAATGAAGGTCTTTATCGTCTTGGGAAAAACAGTAAAGTTCAACCAGGAATTGCTACTAAAGTCAAAGTCTCAGATAACGGTCTTAAATACACCTTCACACTGCGTAAAAATAGTAAGTGGTCTAATGGGGATCCGGTCACTGCCGCAGATTTCGTCTATTCTTGGCGTAGAACCGTGGCTCCTAAAACTGCATCGGAATATGCTTATATTTTCGAAGGCATCAAGAATGCGGCTGCAATCACAGCAGGACAAAAACCCGTCTCAGATCTTGGTGTACAAGCTGTCGGAAAATATCAACTTGTTGTGACCCTAGAGCGTAACATTCCCTACTTCAAGCTGTTGATGGGGTTCACCCCCTTCTTCCCACAGAATCAAAGAGCAGTTGAAAAGTATGGTTCAAAATATGGCACAGCTGCAAAATATATGGTCTACAATGGTCCGTATAAAATGACTGGTTGGTCCGGCTCAAATCTGAAATGGAACTTGGTCAAAAACAATCAGTATTGGGATAAAAAGCATGTTAAACTTACCGACATTTCGTTCCAGGTAACCAAGAGTCCTACAACCTCGTACAATCTTTATCAAGATAACAAATTGGATGAAACATATTTAAATGCTGAACAAGCAAAACAATTAAACACCAATAAAGAATATGTATCCTTAAAGCAAGCACGAACAACATACTTAGAATTTAATCAAACCAAAAAGGAGTTCCAAAACAAAAAAATTCGTGAGGCACTCTCTTATGCTGTTAATCGACAGCAACTGGTCAATAAAGTCCTTGGCAATGGTTCACTTCCTGCTAAAAGCATCGTTTCAAAGGACCTGGCCCTTCACAATGGCAAAGACTTTGCAGACACAGCTGCCACTACAGCTGGTGTCACCTACAATAAGGAAAAGGCACAAAAGTTATGGAAAGAAGGTCTTCAAGAATTAGGCGTTAAATCATTAAGTTTTTCATTACTGGGTGATGATGACGATGTTAGCAAATCCGTTTCTACTTATCTTCAAAGTCAATTAGAAACAAATTTACCTGGCGCCCAAGTTTCCGTGTTGAATCTTCCTAAAAAAACAAGAATCACACGGTCAACTACTGGTCAATTCGATGTTGTAATCTCCGGTTGGGCAGCTGATTTTTCAGATCCAATCAGCTTCTTAGATCTCTTTACTAAAGACAATTCGTATAACTTTGGTAAATGGAGTAATGCACAATATGACAAGTTGGTCACAGCTTCAAAAACTACTGACGTTAATCACGATACTCAACGCTGGAATGATTTGGTCCAAGCCGCTAAATTGCTGAGTACGGAACAAGGAGTTGCACCACTTTATCAAGTTGCACAGGCGCAGATGTTAAAATCCAAGGTTAAAGGTGTGGTTTATAATACGGCTGGAGTTGCTTTTAACTTTAAGAATGCGTATGTAACACAATAAAGAAGTGTGCAAAAAGGCGCTAGGTTTTGAGGCTTAGCGTCGGATCGCAGTGGTAACTGAACTTGTTACCGGTGTGATCTATGCTAAACACAAAAACCTGCCTTTAATAGAAGTGTCGACAACCAGCGCTTAGCCGCCGTAGACTAAGGCTTAAATTACAAAGTAACCCGAACTTGGTTACGCGTAATTTAGTCTTAGGCACAGGGGGCTGCTGGATGGAGCATGTTATGAAGAAGTGCCGACAAGCAACGTTAGACTTTGAGCACTAACATCAAATTGCAAAATAGTTGGGCTGTAACTATGCGCAATTTGTGGTTAGGCGCAAAAGGCTGGTGCTGGGAGCACGTTATGAAGAAGTGCCGACAACCAGCGCTTAGCCGCCGTAGACTAAGGCTTAAATTACAAATAAGAGGTGCTGTGACAAAAGTTAACTTTTGTCACAGCACCTCTTTTATTCCGGATAGACGTGTTCCATAAGTCAATCTTTCCCATTTAATCAAACAGTAATAATTGCAAAGCCCGCATGACCAACATGCGCCATGATCACCGGACTAGTTAGTGCACAAAAAATTTTAAGTTCAGGCCGCGCCTGTTCAAGTTGCCTTTTAATGTCAAGAACCGTTGTTTCTTCGTCAACGTACGAAAGACCCACTTGAGAAATACTGCGATCGGCAATAATCTGCTTAACAATCTCATTAATTTTCAAATTAAATCTCTTTTGTCCATGTGATTTTCCGATAACTTTAAACTTGCCTTCTTCCAAGGTCACCAAAAGCTTTAGCTTTATCGCAGATGCAATAAAACCGGTTGCCCGACTAGCACGTCCGTTCTTGACAAGATAATCAAGGTTGTTAATAAAACAGTCAAGTCTAATTTTTTTTGCATATTGATGAATTTCTTTAACAAGCAGATTCACATCAGTTGTCTTTCGTCCAAGTTCGGCTGCTTTAATGACAATCAGGCCTAACGCGCGGTCAGTGAAATTACTGTCCAGGACTGTCACTGCAGCCTTAGTTTGGGCAGCAGCAATTCGGGCCGTTTTCACCGTACCACTCAAAGTTTCAGTTAAATGAATGGATAAAAGCGGTGCTGCTTGTTGTCCCAAACTATCATAGACCTGTAAAAATTGTCCTAGTGCCGGTTGGCTAGTCTGAGGCACATCATCACTAACAGCTAGTGCTTTCGAAAAGGATTGCCGTGAAATGTCTTGACCATCTAACCCTGACTTTCCTGCAAGCGAAACTTGAAGTGGAATGACGGTTATTTGATACTTTTCAACTTCTTGTTCTGATAATTGGGCTGTTGAATCGGTGATAATATGTATCATTTCTATCTCCTCCATAAACAAACGTGACCGCACTTTACTAGTAAATATCATCTTAGCTAGTAATTAGAAATTACCCACCCTTCAGCAAAAACACTCCCGCACCCTAAAAGTCATCATGTGCTTGTACAATCTCACTAGTGATTGTTGCAAAAAAAGTATTGGTTCCGCCCTTAGATAACCTCCGCTCAGCGCTGTTTAAATAATCTTTTTCTCTCCACCAACTTTGCAAAAGCTCAGTTGTAAAAGGTTGCGGCTTTTCATTGTTATGCTGGAGTGTCACCTCAAAAGGAACATCAAGATAATACATACAAACATTCCCCGCAAAAATTCGGCAAACCCGCTGTAGCATCTTTCCATAAACGTCGCGCCGCAAAATCCCCTCTAAAATTGTAATCTGGTAGTGGGACTCGCCAAAATGTATTAGAGTTTCAAGCAGATCAACTGCAGGAGTCCCTAGATGATCATTGGTATGCAAGAAATCACGGCGTAAGACATCCTGTTGTAACAATAAACACTTTTGACTGCCAAAATATGTTTGTAGTTTTTGTGCTAGCGTGGTTTTACCGCTTCCTGAATTTCCACGAATTATAATCAAGTATTTATTCATTAAAACACCTCTATTTGATTTACAATTAAACACAATAAAACAGGATTCCAAACTAAAGATGCACCCGTTTGAAATCCTGCAGTTGATTTAGCTATTTCTTTTTAAGAGTAACTTTTAGAATAACACCGTCACTGCAAGGCTGCTCCCCGGCTTTATGCTGTTGTCCCGGTGCATTATGGAATGCCAAAGGAACTGGACGCGGGGCAGCTGTCTGAGCCGGCTTAGCAGCACTGCTGCTCGCACCAGCACTAACTTTTTGCACCTTTTTTGTAACTGTTTTAACAGTCTGAATATTTTTAAGCTGCGCTCCACTGTATTTTCGCGGTTGGCTGAAATTCGTAAAAAGGAGCGAACCTGAAAAAATTACGCACACAGCAACAACACACAAAACAAAAGGCTTCCAAGAAGTTTTGGTGGATAATGCTGTATAGAGAAATATGATTGCTGCCAAAAATACTACAACAGAAATTGAAGCAAATAAGAAAAGCATTTCTACCTCCTGATTTTATCGGTACATTTGTTTAACACTAAATTCAAAATAAATTCGAATTGTGGTGTTATCCTTATCTTGTTTAAAAGTACATATCGACTTTTAAACTATCCTATATTCCTGTGAGGGAGACTCTGTTGTAAAACAATTACAGCAGGGTCTCTTTATACAAAAAGAACTACAGGAATTAAAAAGTCCCCCGACTTTATAGTCACCCCGAATTACCTATCTTCACTTGATTAAGTTCTATCAGTTAATGTTATGCAGCTAAAATACCAACTGCACCACACTTTTTCGAATTCAACTACTACGTTAAGTATAACATTATACAGCATACTACAAAATCTATTTCTGTTCACTGTTATTATACCCAAAAATCTTCTAAGATAAAACAAATTTTAATTTAAACTCCACTCAAAAAAACGTGTTATATATTAACCTTTTCACCATTTTTCAAAGCTGTCATACTCCAAAACAATCCGCCACATCCATAGCTCATATTAGCAAAATCATAGACTGTACTCTTGGCATGTAGCAATTTAATAACGTACGCCGGTGCTAAAACATTAAATAACAGTGTCTGTCGCAATTGATAAAATTGAAATCACACCTAACCTCAGCAACACTTTATGTTGCCAAAGATATTGAAAACCAGCCAGCTAAAAAGCAGCAAAATTAGTTTTAGTCTTCGTTAAACACGGTCCACCTATGCTGCGGTGCCCACATGATCTGTTTTTCTCCCTTGAGTCGTGCTTGTTGATAGTACTTTAATTTTTCCGCTAACAGCTCATGTTGTCTGTGACTTTCTGCGAGCTTCGCAGCTGATTTATCAACTTCCGCTTTCATAATCTGATAGCGTTGTTCAACTGTCGCTTCACCTTGTTCGCACAAATCAATATACTTTTTAATGTCTCTTAAGGACATGCCAGTCGTACGTAGCGCCTTGACAATTTCAACATATTCCAAATCTTTGTTTGAAAACAAACGTACATTGTGTTGGTCACGTGTAATTCTCGGAAAGAGTCCTTTTTTAGCGTAAAATCTGACTGTGTGAGGTGATAGCTGTACAATTTCTGCTACTTTTTGAATTGTATACATTGTGCTCCTCCTCTTGACTGAGAGTTACTCTCAGGATTTATAGTAACTATTATTCAATAAGAGGAGGAAATAAACAATGAAAAAGAAAGTATGGTTTGTGACTGGAACTTCAACCGGTCTTGGCAAAGAGCTTGTTAAATACCTTGTACAGCAAAAATGCAATGTCGTTGCGACTGCCAGAAATATTGCTACCATTAAAGAGTATTTGCCAAATTGGCAAGCGCTTGATAATCTGTTGCTACTAACATTGGACATCACAGATCCACATCAAATAAAAAATGCGGTTCAAAAGTCCCTTGAAAAATGGCACACAATTGACGTACTTGTAAACAATGCCGGTTATGCCTATTTCTCACCGGTGGAAGGAGCTGCTGAAAATGAAATTGCCGCAATGTTTAAAGTTAACTTGTGGGGTGTAAAAAAAATGCTGGATGCTATACTACCAATCATGCGCCAACATAAAAGCGGACATATCCTGAATGTTTCCTCACTCGGTGGATTACGAGCCTTTGCGGGTTTTGGCTACTATCATGCCTCTAAATTCGCACTCGAAGGTCTTTCTGAAAGTTTATCTCTAGAAGTTGCCCCTTTAGGAATTCAAGTGACCTTGGTGGAACCTGGCGATTTCAAAACTGATTTTGCAAGCCGTTCGGCAAAAGAAAATCCCAAACCACTTGCTGATTATGCCGCAACTGCTGGACAAAACATTGCAAATCTTAAAAAGTTGTCTGGTAATCAACCTGGAAATCCCGCAAAGGCAGCGAAAATCATTTATGCGTTGACTGAAGAATCCTCCAAAGCCCCTTTGCACTTATTATTAGGTCAAGACGCGTATATTCGTGCACTGGAGAAGCTTCAGGCTATGCAGGACTCTTTCAATGAGAATTATGCACTAACGATTCAAACGGATGATTAAGCAGCAAGTGCGACAACCACTGGGAGCCTTTGAGCACTAACAACAAATTACAAAATAGACGGGCTGTGTCTATGCGTAATTTGTTGTTAGGCGCAGAAGGCTGGTGATTGGAGCACGTTAATAGAAGTACCAATGCAACGCTTTCCTCGACAGCTATGGCGTGCAGTCTTTAAAAATTTAGAGTTCTTCACCTGAACTTAAAACAACAGTTTTCTAATATAATCTACTGGCATTTTTGCACCCGTCCATAAATTAAATGCTGCTGCCCCTTGTTCAAGCATCATCTCCAAGCCATTAAAAACATGCTTGACTCCCGCTGCGTGCGCGACAGTCATCAATTTTGTTACGCGCGGAGCATAGACAGTGTCGTAAACAATCATATCTTTGCGAAACCAAGCTGGATCACTAACTAATGTTTTATCTTCTAGTGGTTTCATCCCTACACCTGTAGCATCACAGTAGATCATTGAAGAAGCAATCTCTTGTTTAAAAGCATTCTGCTCAGTAATCTCAAATAAAACAGCATGACAGTCGGTTTTTTGATTGATAGTGGCAGTCATTCGTTGTGCATTCTTCCAAGTTTGATCATGACGATTGAAAATCGAAATTTCTTTTACACCATCTAAGGCAGCTTGAATTCCAATCGCCGTTCCCGCACCCCCGGCACCTGCCAACGTCATTTTTTCGCCACGAATATCTAGTCCTGCATTGGCCAAGGATTGCATAAAGCCAATTCCGTCCGTTGTATATCCGGTCAATACGCCATGATCATTCACAATTGTATTAACTGCACCGATTAATTCCGCTGCCGGATCTAATTTATCTAACAGCGGAAGCACCTTTTGCTTATTTGGCATCGATACATTTGAGCCGCGCATCTCAAGTGTCCGGATAGCGTCAACTGCGCCGGTAAGTTTTTCATTGTCAATTTCAAAAACTAAGTATGCATAGTTCAAACCTAGTTTTGCAAAGGCACTATTATGCATTGTTGGCGACAGCGAATGCCGAATTGGATCCGCCATTAAACCGATTAAAAGCGTATGTCCATCAAGTCGATCTTTCATTAAAAAAAACTCCTTTTGAATTTATAATTAATATTAAAACAAATATTTTAGTTTGATTTAAGCAATGGTGGACTAGCAAAACCCCATTGCTTTTTGCTTCAGCCTGTTGTTACACTAAATAAAATACAACAGAAAGAGGATGTCCTATAATGCTCAAAAAACTCCAAGTCAAACAAACACTTTTCAAATCCGGTGAAACCAAAATTGCCGTTCCTTTGACAGCACCAACCCCCAAAAAACTGCTTGAAGAAGCAAGGAAAGCTGTTGCTGCAAAGCCAGATGTAATCGAGTGGCGAATCGATTTTTATAAAAATGTATTGGATCAGCAAGAATACCGCAACACACAACAGCAGTTAATCCACATCTTAGGGAAAATCCCCTTGCTAACAACCTTCAGAACGCAACATGAAGGTGGAGTTGCACCGCTCAGCGATGAACAGTATTTTAAACTGATGCAATGGATCAGCTTAAATCAACTGACCGACCTCCTTGACCTAGAGCTTAACCGTGATGCATCACAAACCATTCCAATTATTTCTGCTGCCCATCGTGCCGGCTTGAAAATTATTATCAGCAACCATGAATTTCAGCAAACTCCGTCTGAAGAAGAAATTATCACACGTTTGCAGCAGATGGCCACAATGCATGCAGATATTGCTAAAATTGCGGTTATGCCCAAAAACGCAGCTGATGTACTAACATTGTTAAACGCCACCTATCACGCAGATCAGCAAATTAGTATTCCACTTATCACGATGGCAATGGGGCAATTAGGTAAACTTTCCCGCATTTCGGGTTCACTCTTTGGTTCTGTTCTTTCATTTGCCAGTGTTGGAGAAGCTTCTGCCCCCGGGCAACTAACTGCTGCTACGTTACGCAAAGCACTAGAAATGCTTTCGGCTAAATAGAAGTGCGATCTTTATTTAATATTTGTAGGCAAGCGCCTATTGACTGTCTGACGTAAGAAGCTGGCAACCTTTGAAGTCTCCAGTAAAAGTGCAGTCACAATCACCAAGGCCGCCCCAAGCGCACCTACCAAGACATCAAAGTTCATTACTGCATATAAATTAATCTTAGACAACATCCCTGTTACTAGTGGAATTGTAAATGCCGCAACACTGCCAAACATAAAATATAACCCTGTGATAACGCCCTTATGTTTTGGAAACATCTGCAACAACAAGTTCAATGCAACTTGGAGTACTCCACCTGCAGCCGAAAAGCCAAAAATAAACGCCGCAAGCGATGTGACCCACACAACAGATGCATGGATAACTACTAACAATGCCAGTAAAGAAAGCACATTCATTGCAACCAGAATCTTGTTTTTGGAAACGTTGAATTTTAATAACGTGAAGATTACCAAGACCCCAGTAATTGAACCTGTACTGTAAAGCGACAGCAATGCATGTGCAGCTAGACCTGAATAGCCCAGCTCTTTTGTAGCAAAAAGACTGATCCATTGAGTGAACAGAATCATCAATGCCATCGTAGTATAACCATAAATCGACAATGCAATTGTAGCCGCAATACGCCGTGCTTTTGAAACTGGCTGCTGCTCTTCAAGTTCTGCAGGCTGTTCACTATTTTGGGCTGGAAATTTGGTCCCAGCTAATAAAAAGAAATTGAACAACAGTATCACCGCAACAATCATAAATGACCAACCGTACCATAATGCGTGTATATCTAGGAAAACAATGAACAACGGTAGAATAAACTCACCAACGGCAACGAAAGCTTTAATAAAGACACTTGAAGCATCTGAATTACCGCCCATCTCCATAAATGTCGGATAAGTTCCCGAATCTAATGCTGAATTCGCGACCCCTGCCAAAATTGTCAACAAGTATGCAACTTGAATACTATGTGTAAACGGAATTCCAATAAAGAAAATCATGTAGCTTAAAATTCCCAAGGAAATTAATTGTTTACGTCCAAAGCGATCTGAAAGGTAGCCAAACAAAAAATATGAAAGCAAGCGCCCAATGCCAATTCCAGAAACTACATATGAAACGGTCGCAAGTGGTACATTCCAAAATTTTTCTAAAGACTGCATGTTTTGTGTTAAAATAATTAACCCAATTCCGTGAACTAAGTAATTCAAGTATAAGCTTAAAGCTAATCTGCGCTGATTGCTGCGTGTCGTTGCCATCAAATAAATTCCTCCTAAATGTAAAGTACAAAAAAAGCCAACTGGACTAAGAATCCAGTTGGCAATTCTTTACTACATACGTAAAAGAATTAACTTATCCAACTAGACTCAGACGTCTAGCTGGCAACAACCAAAGGTAACGGTTAGCTCCTGTTAGACGCGAACGCGTGGGCGCCCGCATCTCAGCAGGCGCTACCTAAACCAGGCATAACCGTAATAATACGCATTAAGTTGTTGGACAAATTTTGTCATAATTAAATTCCTTTCATTTACTCAATGGCTAAATTAAAACATAATAATAAATGTTCGTCAACCATAATTTTATTTTTTTAAGCTGCAAACAATTTCCCCAGTTGTTCTAAAGTATAATTCCTGCTAAACCATGACTTGTCACTTTTCTTTTACCTAATTAGTCATACAGTTTGATCGGGTAGCTAACAGTTGGCTTTCAATTTAAATTTTTATTAAATTAAATAGTTCTCATTTTAAAGCAAAAAGCTAGAACAAGAATTTGCTGGCAAGCACGACTGCGACCATCAGGACACAAGAAGATAGAAAAGCTGCTAAGAATGCTTTACCACCCCGCTGAACAATCACTTTAAAATTAACACTCATTCCTAAAGCAGCCATTGCCATTCCGAGTAAAATGTAGGCTAATTGAACTAATCCAGCCAGCATAGCTGCAGAAAACGGCAAAAAAGTGCCTAAGATACTTGTCAAGATAAAGCCTACCATAAACCAAGGAATTGGTAGTTTAGCCTTCTCACCGGTTTGTGCAGAAGTACCTTTAGTTGTTCTTTGATACCAAATACCAACTAAAAGTGCAACCGGAGCCAGCAAGAGAACACGTGAAAGTTTAGTAATAATTGCGGTATCCAAAGCAACTGGGCCAGCTGCACTTCCAGCAGCAACTGCATGCGCTATCTCATGCAATGAACCCCCAGTTAACACTCCGAATTGTGTAGGTGTCATATGTATTAATGGTTTTAATCCAATTTCAATTAATGTAAAAACAGTTCCCAAAATACAAACGATTGCAACTGCTAAAACTTCATTTTCCGCTTGTCTTTCTCTTTTTTCTGCTGGCACTTTGATCTGTGGGGAAACACCCATAATTGCAGCAGCACCGCAAATACTTGAACCTGTCGCAGCAAGAATTGCAAGCTCTTTTTCTACCCCGAATTTGCGTGAAACCCAATAAGTCAAGGTAATCATTCCAGCAACAATACAGATAGCTAATAAAATTGACTTAACTCCTGCTTGAGCCAGTTGAATCAGATTTAACTTAAATCCCAACAGAATAATTCCAAGACGTAAAAATTTATTCGAGATAAATCCGGTCCCATCCTGCGCTCCACTCAATAAAACTGGACTAGTGTGCAGTAACATTCCTAACAGCAATGCAAGAACTAACGCACCTACTAGCGATAAATACGGTAGCTGAGCTAAAAAAGAACCAGCGAATGCACAGACGAGTGTCAACCCAAATGAAAGCCAAAACCCGCTTTTTTTAAAGATACTAATTATTGTCATGATACTTCCTCCCTTAAGCAATACTTAAAGTATACCCGCCATCTTGCATAACTTAAAATAATAGTTTATTATTGCATAATAATTTACACTTATATAAAGGAATTGATTAAATGCTTACTCAACCCTACATTACATTTTTATCACTGACACAAACTCTTTCATATACTCAAACGGCGCAACATTTATTCATCACTCAACCCGCAGTTTCTCAGCAAATTCAACGTTTAGAAAGCGAGTTGAAGCTAAAGTTAGTTGAGTATCATCGTCCGCATTTACTGATTACTCCTGCAGGGCTGCAACTGGCTGATTTTCTCCAAAGAACCAATGTTCAAGCTGAGCAACTCTTACAGCAGCTGCAAACACCTAAAAAAGCGCAAAAAATCACCTTTAGTGCCACACTTTCTTTAAGTGAATTCTTGGTTCCTGAAATCATCAAGAAAATGTCAGCACAAGGTGATTTTACCAAAATAAACTGTCGCGTCGGAAATACACAACAATCTCTGGCTGCAATTAAGAAAGGACAAAGTCAATTCGCCCTGATTGAAGGTAATTTTGACAAAAGTGAGTTTGACTACCAGGTTATTCGTTCAGAACCTTTCAGTGCAGTCGTGTCTAAACTCCATCCCTTAGCCAAAAGAAAGTCCTTGTCTTGGTCGGAGTTGCTGCATGTTCCGTTAATTGTCAGAGAAACGGGCTCCGGTTCTCGCGAGATTCTAGCCAGCTTAGCTTACGCAGAAAACATTAGTCTACATGATTTCACTCAAATTATCACGGTCTCTGAGCCTGTCTTGATTCGTCAATTACTGCTGCAAAATGTTGGCGTCAGTTTCTTGTATCATTCTCTAATTGGAAGGCAGCTTGCCCAAGGAGAACTCGTTGAATTACCGCTGGCAAATGGGCGCACGACGCATGATCTTTACTTAGTCTATCCTAAGGGAAGCTATTTTAAGCAAGATTATGAACGTTGGTTAAAATAAGAAGTGCGCAAAAAGTGAAGTGCCGACACTCAGCGTTCAACCGCCGTGGACTAAGCAATGAATTACAAAGTAACTCGGGTTTGGTTACGCGTAATTCAGGCTTAGGCATCGGGGGATGCTGGGTGGAGCACGTTATGAAAGAAGTGCGCAAAAAGGCGGGAGGCCTTGAAGATTAGCGACAGGTAACAAGGGTAACTGGCCTTGTTACCATTGTCACCTAAGCTAAGCATAAAGGGCTGCCTTTTGGAGCACGTTAAATAGAAGTGCCGACAACCGCCGGGAGACTTTGAGCACTAACAACAAATTACAAAATAGACGGGCTGTGTCTATGCGTAATTTGGACTTAAACAGTTTTATACCAACTTATTGCTCTACCTTTGTTCTGAGCGCCGTACAAATTTCCTGAGTGTACTTCTCAAGAGCCTGCGGAGCATTTGTTTTTTCCTTTGCCACAATATCTACAATTGCGCTCCCGATGATGACACCATCGGCAATCTTTGCCATTTCAGCCGCTTGTTGTGCCGTATGGATTCCAAAACCAATTGCTGTCGGTACATCTGTATATTCCTTAATTTCAGCAACTAAATTGCTTAAGCCGGCAAAGAAGCTGTCGCGTTCTCCTGTGATTCCTACTGAAGAAACTACATAGATAAAACCTGAAGCTGCTTTTGCTATTTTTTGAATTCTTTGTCCAGAAGTCGGCGTTATGAGAGGAATAATGTCCACATCATATTTAGCTGCTAGCGGAACAATTTCATCTCGATTCTCATACGGTAGATCAGGAATCACCAGTCCGGAAACTCCTAATTGCTGACATTTTTTCAAAAAACGTGCATAACCGTACTTAAACACAATATTCAAATAAGTCAAAAAGACAAGCGGTACATCTGTTTCCTTGCGTGCAGCCGCAACAATCTCAAAAACAGTTTGGGTAGTAACTCCAGCTTCAAAGGCCCGCAAATCAGCTTGTTGAATGACAGCCCCATCTGCAACTGGATCCGAAAATGGAATTCCTAATTCAACAATATCTGCCCCGCCTTTAGCTAAAGCTGTGATATTTTTAACTGTCGTCTCAAAATCTGGATCGTCTGCAACAATAAAAGGGATAAATACTTTTTGGTTTTTAAAAATTTGAGCTAAATTACTCATCAATCTGCACTCCTTTATATTTGGCAATACTGGCAACATCTTTATCTCCACGCCCTGAAAGTGTACAAATAATGATTTGGTCCTTTGCCATTGTCGGTGCAATCTTTTGCACGTAGGCCACTGCATGACAGCTTTCAATCGCAGCAACGATGCCTTCTTCTTTTGCAATATAATCAAAAGCAGCAACTGCCTCATCATCTGTAATCCCGACATATTGTGCGCGATTGCATTCTGCCAGCGCCGCATGCTCCGGTCCAACACCTGGATAGTCAAGCCCCGCCGAAATCGAATAGACTGGATTAATTTGTCCATCTTCATTTTGCATAAACATGGATTTCATTCCATGAAAAATCCCAACGGTTCCACGCTCGATGGTTGCAGCCGTCTTGTCAGTCTGAACTCCTTTACCTGCAGCTTCGACTCCAACCAGCTTGACAGTTGGATCCTGAATGTAAGCTGCAAAGCTGCCAATCGCATTGCTCCCACCGCCAACACATGCCACAACCATGTCAGGTAAACGACCTGCTTGTTCTTGGAGTTGCTTTTTTGATTCTTTTGAGATCACACTTTGAAAATGTTTAACCATTTCTGGGAACGGAGCTGGTCCCACCGCCGAGCCCATTACATAAAAGGTATCTTCACTGCGGCTGGCCCAATCCTGCAAAGCTGCGTTAACCGCATCTTTTAAGACACGCGAACCTGTCGTAACAGCCTTCACTTTGGCTCCCAATAAATTCATCCGGTAGACATTCAGCCGCTGACGTTTTGTATCTTCTTCACCCATGAAGACTTCACATTCCATCCCCATCAGCGTCGCAATTGTTGCAGTGGCAACTCCATGCTGACCCGCACCCGTCTCACAAATCAATCTTTTTTTCCCAAGATGCTTAGCTAGTAATACTTGTCCAATAACATTGTTAATTTTATGCGCACCAGTATGATTTAAATCTTCACGTTTCAGATAGATTTTTGCGCCACCAAGATCTTCTGTCATATTTTTAGCATAATACAGCAATGAGGGTCTATTCGCATAGTTATTCAATAATTCATGCAATTCAGCTTTAAAAGCAGCATCATCTTTGAGTTCATTGAATACCTTGTTAACCTTTTCAAGCTCAGTCATCAATGTTTCAGGTACATATTGCCCACCAAAATTTTTACCATAACGTCCAGCTTTTACTTTTTGTTCCTGCTCGTTCTTTAATTTCATAATTTTTGCACTTCCCTTACATTTTTTACAAACTGTTGAATCTTTTCAGCATCTTTTTGTCCATGAATTTCAACACCACTTGAAACATCCACTACTGCCGGTTGAACCTGATCGATCGCAACCCGTACGTTCTGTGGTGTTAGGCCTCCCGCCAAGACTAAGGGACGCTCAGTCTGGGGAATCTTCCGCAAGTCCACTAACTTTCCTTTACCGTGACTTGCATCAAGCATCAAATAATCTGCAGTAAAATATGGGTCAAAATACTGATAATCAAAAACTCTGATTGTTTCAAGTCCTGCACTTGCTAAAATTGCACTTGCGGTCTCAGAATAAGTGCCATGCAATTGTGCCACTGTAATTGCACCTGCATGATAGATTTGTAAAATGTTTGCTACCGGTTCATTCACAAAAACACCAACTCTTTTGATATGCCTGTCGAGCCGTTTGCCCAACGCAAGGGCCTGTACCAGTTTTATTTGATGTCTGCCACTAGCAAACACAAAGCCTGCAAAATCAGGCTGCGCATCGTTGACTGCCTGAATGTCAGCCATATTCATTAATCCGCAGATCTTTACTTTTACCATTTTAAAACTCCTTAAATGCCCGAATCATTTCCCGCTTATTGGTGGCTTTCATCAAGGCTTCACCTACTAGGACACCTTTGAAATCCGCTTGTGCAAGTCGCTTAACATCAGCTGGACCACTGATTCCACTTTCGGCTATTACTGGAATTTTCGCTGGAACCAGTGACCGCATTTTAAAGCTATGTCCAAAATCAACTGCAAAATTCTTTAAGTTTCGGTTATTAATGCCGATGATTTTCGCGCCAGAACGAACCGCTCTGGTAACTTCAGTCTCAGTATAAGCTTCAACAATTGCTTGCATGCCAAGACTTTCAGCTAATTTTCGCAGATTACACAGCTGTTCATCAGTCAAAATTGCAACAATCAGCAAAATGATTGCTGCTCCATTCAATTTAGCCTCGTAAACCATGTATGGATCAATTGTAAAATCTTTGCGCAAGGTCGGAATTGAAGTTGCTGCACTAATTTCATTCAAATAGCGCAATTTTCCCTTAAAATAGTCGGGCTCAGTCAGCACTGAGATTGCGTCTGCCCCCGCTTGCTCGTATGTCCGCGCCACCTGCAGGTAAGGAAAATCGGTTACAATTGTCCCCTTGGAGGGCGAAGCTTTTTTAACCTCCGCAATCACATGGATTCCTGGCCGTTGTAACACCGCTAAAAAATCAAGTTTAGCAGTTGCATTCAATTTAGCAACCTCTTGCTTCAATTTAGGCAGCGAAACTTTTTCTCGCTGTCGTTCCAACCGATTATGCGTTGCCGTCACTAATTCATCAAGAATCATGCAATCACATCCTGTGAGCTTTGATTTTGCCGTGAAAACTCAATTAATTTATTTAATTCAGCTAAAGCTGCACCGCTATCAATTGTTTTAGCCGCAAGTTCAATGCCTGCTTGAATTGAAAGCGCTGGATGTGCTAAATGCAATGCTGCGCCAGTATTTAAAAGCACAACATCTCGTTTAGGTCCTTTTTGCCCCTGTAATACTGCACGGGTAATTTGAGCATTTTCGTTTGGATCGCCTCCCAGCAAATCAGCAGCGCTGCATTGCTTAAGTCCAAATTGCGCAGGGGTTATCGTATATTTCGTTAACTTGTGCTCCTTTAACTCAACCACTGCAGTTTCCGCGGCAGTTGTCAGCTCGTCTAAGCCGTCACGTCCATGAACTACCATAGCAGTCGCAACCCCCATTTTCTTCAATACATTAGCCAACGGTTCGAGCAATTGTTCATCATAGACCCCCAGTAATTGGTAAGCTGGTCGTGCTGGATTGACAAGCGGACCTAGAAGGTTAAATAACGTGCGAAATCCTAACTGCTTTCTTACCGGAGCCACATACTTCATTGACTTGTGGTATTCCTGAGCAAATAAAAATGCCAAGTTATTTGCCTGCAAACTCTGGTAACTCACTGCCGGTTGTTCTTGAATATCCAAGCCTAAAGCTTCAAGCACATCAGCTGCACCGCTTTTAGACGAAGCAGCCCGATTACCATGTTTAACTACTTTTGTTCCTGTCGCCGCAGCTACAAGCGCACTTGTCGTTGAAATATTGAAAGTCCCGGCTTTGTCGCCGCCAGTACCTACGATTTCAAGGACATTTTCTACTTTTGGAAATGCTAGTGCATGTTCGCGCATTGCAGTTGCAGCACCTGCAATCTCGTTAATCGTCGGTTCTTTAAATGCTAATGCAGTTAATAGGCTGGCTGTTTCCGCATCTGAGGTCTTGCCACTCATAATCTCATTTAGGATGCTTTTACTTTCTTCAAAGGTCAGGTCATGGTGGGCAACAATTTTATTAACAGCTTCTTTTATCATTTTGAATCCTCCATTTTTTACGTTAAACCAAAGTTACGCTCATTTAATCAAATCCCGAGCTGCCATCGCTTAACTCCCGTATAATGGATTTGAATACGTCTTTTTAATCTTAACCACAAACAATTTTGCTCCATTACACTTCTTCCCTTCCGCTGCAAATAATTTTACGACAAAAAATCCGCCCTCAACTAGTAACTAGTTAAGGACGGACTGCTCCGTGGTGCCACCTTAGTTCAATTAATTAGACTACTCCAAAAAAGACTTCTTTTTTACATCTTTTTTGCTAATCAATCACTCTCTATAGAAGACCAACATCTTCCTGACAACTGACGTATGTCTTGACGTTTCCCCATACTATAATTCAGGGGAACCCTCAGTGGTCCATTTAATCATCTGCGTCCGATTGCACTCACAGCAGCGGCAACTCTCTTGGCGTGCACGATGATTTTGATCTCCACTTCAACGGTTTCATGAATGAGTATTAAATTAACAATAGATTAAACCCTACTTTCAAAATTGTCAACTAATTTTTAAATTAAGCCACACAACTTTTTACAAAGAATGGCAGCACAATTGCATCCTTATTCGCGAACTGCAATCAAATTTCTTTGATTGTCCAATACAAATTGTTGAAAATGCTTAAAACACTCGTCTAAAAAACTCAGTGTTGCTTGATCTGTCAATTGACCTTCACTATCGAATTTTTCTTTTGCAAGTCCAAGTAAAAACTCGTATCCAGGGAGTACAAATGCATTGATTCCTGGAGAATTAAGAATCTGTCGCAAATTATCTTGGGCTCTGGAAGTTCCCTGGACCCCAAGTGAAGTTCCCACAATCATAACCGGCTTAGTTGTGAGCGCATTTCCATAACAGGATAACCATTCTAACGTACTCTTGAGGCTGGCTGGAATGGCATGATCATATTCGGGAGTTGCAATAATAAGTCCATCTGCCTGCTTAATATCTGCAGCTAATTGTTTTACAACTGCTGGGACCGTTTCTAAAAGTTTTTCACTAAACAATGGAATTTCTGTGATCTCTTGGACTGTCAGTCGGACATTAATATTTTGATAACGTTCTTTCATGTAGCGCAGCAATAAGCGATTGTAAGAAAAAGGTGCATTATTACCAACTAGGCCAATCAGTTTAATTGTCATGCTTCACAACTCCTTTAGTTAAATTATGTGGATGATTTTTGGTGTCGATTAGCGTATAGACTGCATCGACAAAAGTCAAGACTACAAACCCAATGCCGCACATTATCAAAACGGCCTGCGGACGATCATTACCCAACATTTTGGCAATTGCATTAACAATTGTGGGCGATAAAAATGCACCCAGGTTAATTCCCATCAAAATAACAGATGTTGATAAATTTTCAGAATTCGCAGGCGCAATTTGTGCCATTCGGAAAAAAGCCTGCGGAAAGACCCAACCAAAGAAAAGACCTGCAATGACTACTCCCATCGTTACCGAAACAACTGACGTGGAGTACGCAATAATGAAAAAACCGACAGCGATTCCAATAAACGCTAAGGGCATGACATAATTCCCGATTGCACGACTAAGTCTGCCAAACACGATACTGGAAAACATTGAAGTGGCTCCCATAACTGCCAAAATAACCGAGGCTACTGCCGGTGTTGTAATATTTTGAATAGTTACAAAGCTTGCCAACTTGATTGTAATCATCATAAACATGCCAAACACTAACAATAACAGCAAAGCCAGCAGAAATACTTGCCCATTTACATGTTGCTTTACTGTTTTTTCTCCTGTTCGTTGTGCGTGTTCTTTTGGTATTTTAACAAACATGCCAAACAAAATAAGCGGAATCAAGGCTATTAAGTATCCACTAAAGGCTGCTTTCCAACCAAACAACACTAAAATCCCAAGTAAAAGTCCAAAACCGGCGTTGCCTAAGTTCTGCGCGGTATTTTGATATCCAAGCATATCCGCCAATTCTTGTTTTTGATAAAACAGATACATTAAACTCACCGAAAAAGGATTGAATAACCCAATTCCGCATCCCATTAAGAAGCGAAAAACGACAATTGCTACATAATTCGGAATAAGGATAGGCACTAAGCCGCCTACTAAATAAAGGCTTAATCCTAACATAATAGTTCTTTTAACTCCCAATTTTTTAGCAATCACCGTTGAAAACATAATCATCAAGAGCACACCTAAATTGGGTAGAGTTGCTATCATCTCAATTTTTGCAGTAGATTCTTGCGCAAATGTTTTTTCTAATAATGGATTAGCTACCGCAATTGAGGGAGCTGTCATTGCTAATATTGAGATTGAAAGCAGTGACAACTTAAAAAGCCAACTATGTGTTTTCGTTAAAGTTTTCATAAACTGTCCCCCTATTTATAAACGTTTTTAGCTGGCTGGCTTGGCAAAGTCTGCTTGTTTTTAACATACTTTGCTGCACTTAGACCGGCAATTCGGCCTGATGTCCAAGCAAACCCCGAGGCTAACCCTTCATATGCCGGATAACTGTGACCCTCATAGTAGCCGCCTGCATTCGCACCTCCAGTATAAAGTCCTGGGATTGGCCGCATTTCAGCATCCAGTACGCGCAAGTGTTCATCCACGCGCACTCCACCAATTGTTCCTAGGTGTGCTACTTGAGTTGTAAAAGCGTAGAAAGGGGCCTTTTTAATTGCATAAACTAAGGACTTTTTCGACTTTCCAAACTGTTGATCGACACGCAACTGCACACTGTCGTTATATTTTTTAACAGCTTCATAAAATTGTGCCGTCTCAAAATGAGCATTTTGTGCTAGTTCAGCAAGTGTATTGCCTTTATACGCCGTCCCATCTTTTACTGCTGCTTCTGCAAGTTCTACAAAATTACCGGTTGTTGTATCCGCGCCAGGTCCAGCCTGTGAGACTTCCAATTTTCCACCATGCTCCGTAAAATCATTTAAAGTTGCAGTATCCACAACAAAATAATATTGGCCTCCAACTGACCAGCCTGCATTTGCCCACTCGACTGTGTCATAAACTACATCCTCATTTGTAAAACGCTCCCCATTCATATTTACCCAAAAAAGTGGAGTTAGTAATAATTGTGTCAATGGATTTTTCACAAATCCAGCTAAGTGCTGCTTCGAAGTTTTGCGCGTAATTTTCGATTTTGCTAATTGGGCTGCATGAATTAATGCCGTTGCATCAATATTTTTTCCTCCCGCTTTGACCATTGCATCCAAGCCTTCACCCATGTTTGGCACACCAATCGTACGTAAATAGGGCGTCTGCATAACCGTCGCAACTCTTTTTTTGTCTCCTCCAAAACCACCTGTGGCAACAACCACGGCTTGAGCATGAACTTCAAACCGCTCCCCCGCTTCATTCACTGCACTAATTCCTGTAATCTGGCCTTCACTGCTTAACAGTTCCTGCATCGTGATTCCAAACTTGAATTCCACTCCTGCACGCTCTAAAGTCTGTTGAATTTTCTGATATCCTTGCGCTTTATCTTGGTACATGTGATAAGATCCACCCTTGTAATCATCTTCACGATGAGCAAATTGAGTTGTCGCAGCTGTTGGATTCAATTTAATCTTCATGCCCATCTGCTCTAATGTTTCCAAAGCTTCTGCAGCGCTATTTACAATTTTGTGAATCAATGGTCCATTAGCCAAAAAATGATTATAATTCAGCAAACGTTGCACAGCGGTTGCTTTTGAAAGCTGCAAACCAGCCGCTTTTTGTTCTCTAGAATTAATTGCAAAAAAGCCGCTCGAAATACGAGTATTGCCTCCAATTTGCTGCAATTTTTCTAAAACAATTACTTTTAGGCCCGCCTTAGCTGCAGCATATGCAGCTGCCAACCCTGTACCCCCGGAACCAGCGACAACAAGCTCGGTCATTATTACCTTTTTTTCCATAATATTTGCTCCTTTGCTAATTTTATGCTGTCTTTAATTTCTTTTCTTTGACAGTTCTAGTATAATGTTATCTATTGAACAAGCATATGTTCTAAATAACCTATTTTAATTGTCAAATCTATCTTTTTAAGATTGGAGGGTTAATTAAATGTTCCTTACAATCACATCTAAACCGCTTAATAATAGTAAGGTAATTCCTTATCAAGCACTTTTAACACACCAAAGTGCGATGATGTCTAAAAATAGCTCAAAGTTTCACATTTTCTTATTGAGAGCACTTACAACGTGCTTGCTAAAAATCGATGGTCAAAAGTTACTTTTAAAACCAAATGAAGTCATTTTAATCAAAAAAATCAGTTCTTTAACGTTACAGTCACTTTCAAAAAAATCTGCGCTGCAAATCTTGCTTGAAAGCTATTCCGCATCTTATCCCTTCGACTTTGTCACAATGGGTGGTTCACCACTAATTCACGATATGATGCATAACACCAACCCGACTAAAAGTGTCTATATTGTTTTTCGCCATTTACCCGCTCAAATTATTCGTTCCTACTACAACCTTTTAGCCAACTTGGAGAACCAAAACGCGGTCGCGGATCCCACAATTACATTTGAAAAAACCACCTTAATCGGTTTGCTTTTAGCTGAACTAATTCGCAATTATCAAAAAACTGTCTCACTCACAGACTCACAATTTCCAGATCAGAATATCCACCATGCTTCTGCCGAAACACAAGCCGGGATTATTTTTCAATATATCGTCGATCATATTCAAAATATCTCTGTCAAAGAGGCGGCTCACCATTTTGGATATTCGCATAATTACTTTTCACGTCTCTGTAAGAAAGTTTTTAAAGCGAATTTTTCTGAAAAAGTAACCGAAATTAGACTTGAGCTTGCTTGCAGAATGCTCTCATTAACCAGAAAAAGTGTCACTGAAATCAGTACAGAAATTGGATACGCTGATCCTACTAGTTTCTATAAAATTTTTAAAACTGCTACAGGAACCACCCCTAGTTCATTTCGCAATCGTTTCAATGCTGCTCATGCATTTCACAAATAACAACTAAAAAAGAGAGAGTGTGACATAAGTCGGGAAAATTTGAGTACTAACTCGAAATTACGAACATAGCGAGTACTTTGCCTAAATCATACGCTGCTTACCAAATTCCCACTGTTGGTCCCACCATATAAACTCCAAAGGCCATCACAAGGAGACAAAGAAACGTTACGATCCACTTATAGCAGCCGTGCATGCGATACTCTTTTGGCAATACTTTAGCCTCCAATGCAAGTAAGAATCCCAGAACAATTGGCAACAAAAGTGCGTTCATAACTTCAACTGCAATTGCAATATTGACTAAATCAAAATTGGCTAACACCAAAATTGCACCAATTACATGCGCCAAAGTATACATAGCATAAAACCCGCTATTTTTACGACTTAAGGGCTCATTTAAACTATGCTTCCAATTTAAAACCTCAGTGATTCCCCAAGTACCAGCTAATGCCACTACCAAAGCAGCCACTAGCGCCCCACCTAAAATACTGGCACCAATCAGCAAATTAGCAGCTGTTCCTCCAATAAAAGGAGTCAATGCACCTGCCAGATCCCCAACCGTATTTAAAGACTTCGGATTTGTTGTATTTCCAACCGTGGCCGCAAAAGCGATCACAAAAATTAACATAATTCCCTGTGTAATAAAAGTTCCAACCAACGTGTCACGCCGTTCCTGTGGGATTGCATTCGTACTTAATTTTTTATCAACTACCGCCCCTTGCTGATAAAAAATCATCCAGGGCATAATAACAGCACCAACATTGGCAGCTACTAAGTATATGTAAGAAGAATGTCTCCATGGAATTGTCACTAATCCTTGTGCCATTTGAGCGATATTCGGTCGAATCATTATCACAGCGATGATAAACGCTAGTTCAGCTAATCCGAGCGCAACCCCGATTCGTTCAACCCGTCGGTAACTTCCGCTAAAAGCAATCCCAACTAACAGAAATGTTGCTAAAGGTACTGTAATCCATTTAGAAATTCCAAAAAGTTCACCGACTCCTGCAACCCCCACAAACTCAGTCAACAAAGCTCCAATCGCAGAAACTGCCAACGTTCCTGCTGAAAGCCACGCCCAACCAGTTCCAAAATTTTCGCGGATTAATTCACCATGTCCTTTGCGGGTCACAATGCCCAAACGAACTGTCATTTCTTGAGCCATATAGAGAATTGGAATTAACAATAATTGGGGCAAGAGCATTGTATACCCCCACTGCGTTCCTGACTGTGCTGCTGTAATCAGGCAACCTGCGTCAGTATCTGCTAACATAACGATCAATCCCGGACCCCAAATTTTCAACCAGCGATATTTGGCGTGTTTTTTCTCTGCTGACGGTAATACCTGTGCGGACTTCTTGATTCCATGAGTGACATTTGACTGCATTTTGACCAACTCCATTAACTGACTTATTTAATTGAATATCTTAGCAGGAATTGGGGCAGTTTTAAAGTCCAATCACAATATATAGTAAATAAAATGATATCGTGTACAACATATGGTTGACGAACGCCGCAAAATAATTAGAATAGAAGTTGAAATCATATTGGAGTGATAACTATGAACGAGATCAAAACAGCGCCCACAGCCCGTCTTAACCGCACACTTTCGACTACACTGGCGGTCATTAAAGCCGATGGTGAACACAGCAAATTTTATGCTTATAAAATCAGTTTGGTTCTCCAGGCCTTAACGCCTGATATTCATTTAAGGGCTCAATTAGAAGCGCAAATTTTCAATGAGATCACTAATTATACACACGAAATCAAAACCAGCAAAATTCGGGAAATTATTGTCACAGCCTTATTAGATACTGGACACTCCGAACTTGCCACAGCTTATAACGACTATCGTCAAAAAGATTTAGAACGCTGGGAAACTGCCACAAATCCGCAAGTCAAATTAGCGCAGCTTTTTGGCAGCAAAGATAAAATTGTGCATGAGAATGCTAACAAGGACAGTGAACTTTTTAGCACACAACGGGATTTGACTGCTGGAATGGTTGGCAAATCATTAGGCTTGAAAATGATGCCCGAAACAGTTGCCAAAGCACATTTACGTGGTGAAATTCATTACCATGATCTGGATTACTCACCCTTGACCGAGATGACAAATTGCTGCCTGATTGACTTTAAAGGGATGCTTAGAGATGGCTTTAAAATTGGCAATGCTAACGTGGAGTCACCCAAATCGATTCAAACTGCCACTGCGCAGATGTCGCAAATTATTGCAAACGTTGCTTCTAGTCAATATGGCGGCTGTTCTTCTGATCGCACTGATGAATTACTTGCACCATATGCGCTGCTTAATTATCGGAAACATTTGCGCGCTGCTGAAAAGTGGTGCCTTCCTGAAAAAAGATTAAGCTATGCCCAAGAAAAAACTAAAAAAGATATCTATGATGCCATGCAGGCCTTAGAATACGAAATTAATACCTTATTTTCTTCAAATGGTCAGACGCCCTTTACTACAGTAGGCTTTGGGCTGGGAACTTCTTGGATTGAGCGTGAAATTCAAAAAGCAATTTTAAAAATCAGAATTAAAGGTCTCGGTCAACAACATCGAACAGCTATTTTTCCTAAACTCGTGTTCACACTCAAACGCGGATTGAATTTAAAGCCGGGTGATCCTAATTATGACGTTAAACAATTAGCCGTGGAATGTGCTACTAAACGGATGTATCCAGATATCCTAATGTACGATAAGATTAAAGAACTCACTGGTAGTTTCAAGGTACCAATGGGCTGCCGCAGCTTTTTGCAGGGCTGGAAAGACGAACATGGTCAGGAAGTTAACTCTGGACGCATGAATCTCGGAGTTGTCACGCTTAACTTACCCCGCATCGCGCTCCAGGCTCAAGGTAATCAACAACTCTTCTGGGAGATTCTCAGTGAGCGTTTGGAAGTTGCCAAAAAAGGATTATTGAATAAAATTGCCCGCTGTAAACAGGCCCAGCCGCAAAATGCGCCAATCTTATATGAATATGGTGCATTTGGAAAACGGCTGAAAGAAAACGAGGATGTCGATCAGTTATTCAAACACCGCCGAGCAACTGTTTCCCTAGGTTATATTGGTCTCTATGAAGTCGGAACAGTTTTCTATGGTCCCCGCTGGGAACATAACAAAAAGGCACATGACTTCACCGTTGCGATTGTAAAGTGTTTGCATGATCACTGTGTTACCTGGGAAAAACAATATGACTATCACTTTAGTGTCTACTCAACCCCAGCAGAGTCTTTAACCGACACCTTTTGTGCCTTAGATACCGCAAAATTTGGCAAAATCAAGGACATTACGGCTAAGGAATACTACACAAACAGTTTTCATTATGATGTTCGCAAACATCCAACTCCTTTTGAAAAACTTACTTTTGAAGAAGATTATCCTAAATACGCCTCTGGTGGTTTCATTCATTACTGTGAATATCCTAATCTAAAACAAAACCCTAAAGCTTTGGAAGATGTTTGGGATTGGGCTTATGATCACGTGGGCTACCTCGGAACCAACACTCCGATTGATCATTGCTACCAATGTGGCTTCAGCGGTGATTTCAAACCCACGGCTCGCGGCTTCGAATGTCCAACCTGTGGCAACCGTGATCCGAAAACCTGTGATGTTGTCAAAAGAACCTGTGGTTATCTAGGAAATCCACAACAGCGTCCAATGGTGCATGGCAGACATAAAGAAATTACTGCGCGTGTTAAAAATATGCGGCCTGGTCAAATCAGGGCTGAATCAAAGCATGAATAGCTCCTGATGCTTGAAGCCGCTCTCAAAAAGTTACACAAGTAATGGTCAAATTATTAGAAAAACGCTCCCTAGTAATCACTCCAATGTATGAATCTGCGTTCTACTTCACTAAATATCATAAAAAAGAGGCTATTATACAAGCCTCTTTTTTTGATATTATTTTAATTAGTTCACCCTGAATTTTTCAAAAAAGTTACTGTTAAAACATACTGATTCAAACTAAAAATAGCCTACATTAATCAAAAATCAGCTTTGTCTTACTTCTCCAAATTATTTTTTTGCGCAACCAACTGATTGAGTTCAAAAATTGCATTTTTAGCGGCTAACATAAAGACACACCACATTATAAGATAGACACCGCTAAAGATTAATGTGTAACCGCCTAACCACGCTGCATTTAACGGAAACCATCCCGCCAAAATTGCAAGGGGGGTAAATCCAACGTAACTGACACAAAAATGAATAGTGGTCTGCCGTGTAACACTCCAGCGTTCTTTTTCAAAAATTAAACTCGAAACACTAAATACAATTCCCATTCCGGCCCATAGCAAGGCTGAAGCGGCCGTTGCCATCGTATTAGATGAAAAGTAACTCACAAAAGTTGGCGCCGAAGGAACAAAATTATTAGTCCGATAAATAAACGAAAAGATGAGCGCTATCATGAACCCGATAAAAACTCCAGTAGGAATTCCTACCAAGGTGTACTTAATTATTTTTTTCATTTTAACAAAGCCCTCCTAATTTTTTGAGTGTATCTTCTTGAAGTATACGTCTGTCTCCCGTTGATTAAGTTAACTTGATAAATCCCAGTTTTGCTCAACGAAAAATCTTTGATTTGAGCAATACTCACAATTTCCGCGCTTGACACTTGAATGAATAATTCCGCCGGTAATAATTCGATTAGTTCATAAATCCTTTCCTTCAACCGATAAACACCCGTTTCCGTTTCACAAACTATCTTCTTTCCAGCAGTATGCACACTTACAATTTGATAGAACGGAATTGCTTTACGACGACCATTTTGATAACCCACCACGGTTTTGTCGTTCACTAAGCGATCAAGCACCCCAGCCAATGTAATTAATTCATCTGTCTTTTGTTTGGCGTTAATTGCAATAAAGGGAGCTACACATTCTTTTAATAGATTAAACCGTATCAGCATTTTCTTCCCTCCTTTCAAATTTAGCTTAAACAAATTTCTTAATCAGAACTATCTTTCATGCCTAATTGGTCATTTTTCAGTCATAATCGGTTAATGCCACTTCTAAAATTTATTCCAAGTCACATTTTAAGTGCAGATTTAAAAAAAGCATGCGCTTACTTGGATTTATTGATTTTAAAGTGCTTTTCGTTGGTTTATAATAAAAATAATTGGTATGTTAGATTCTGGCTTCAACTACGAAAACAACACACGCACTGAAGCAGATTTCCAAAAAGTAGGATATTCAGTCTTGAATCAGGGGGGTTCTTTTCAATGTTGGAAAAAACAGTGTATCGCCAGTTACTAAGTAGAGCCTTTGATATTCCCATCAAAGTTACTTATTGGGACGGCAAAACAGAGTCATATGGAACTGGTACACCTGAGGTTAAAATTAACCTCAAACAAGAAATTCCTTTAAAAGCCATGACATCACAACCAACACTTGTTCTTGGTGAAGCATACATGAACGGTGTTATTGATGTGATCGGAAACTTACAGGAATTAATCGCGTCTGCTTATCGCCAAGCAGGAAGTTTCTTAACTAATAATCCATTTTTAAAACACTTGCCTAAGATCTCTCATTCAGAAAAAGAGAGTAAACAAGATGTCCAACATCATTATGATATTGGTAATGACTTCTATCAGCTTTGGTTAGGTAAAACAATGACTTATTCTTGCGCCTATTTTGAGCATCCGGATGATTCGCTAGATCAAGCTCAGCTGAATAAGGTCAGACATATTCTAAACAAATTGAAACCTGAACCCGGCAAAAAACTGCTAGACATTGGCAGTGGTTGGGGAACACTTCTCTTTGTAGCTGCAGAGGAATTCGGTTTAGAGGCAACTGGTGTCACCTTAAGTAAGGAACAATATCAGTATACGCAGCAAAAGATTAAAGAAAAAGGGCTTGCTGGTAAAGTTACAGTTTTGTTGACGGACTACCGTGAAATCAAAAAAACTTATGATTATGTAACTTCTGTAGGAATGTTCGAACACGTCGGTCAGGAAAACCTGGCGCTGTATTTCAAAAAAGTGCAGGAAGTGCTTGTACCTAACGGACGTGCCTTGATTCATGGGATCACTGGTCAGCATCAAGGTGCTGGGGTTGATCCCTTCATCAATCAGTACATCTTTCCGGGAGGTTATATCCCAAATGTAGCTGAAAACCTGACACATATTATGAATGCCAACCTGCAACTGGCTGACTTGGAACCGTTACGCAGACATTATCAAAAGACGCTTGAAATCTGGTACACCAACTACACGGCAGTCATTGATCAGGTTCAAGAAAAATATGGCGAACCCTTTGCAAGAATGTGGTCCTTGTATTTGCAAGCCTGTGCTGCTTCTTTTGAGGCTGGCAATATTGATGTCATGCAATATCTGCTTACTAAAGCACCCAGTGGAACAGGACTGCCATTGACTCGTAAATATATGTATCAACTTGAAGATTAGTCAAGCTGCTAAAGTTGCTTACTAGTATTCCATTGTTTTTAATTCGAAAATCATAAAGAGAGTGTGACATAAGTCGGTAAAATTTGAGTGCTAACTCGAAATTACGAACATCGCGAGTACTTTGCTATGAGTAA
>NZ_AZFQ01000053.1:77227-95234 GCF_001435195.1 Liquorilactobacillus satsumensis DSM 16230 = JCM 12392
TGGAACACGTTTATCCGGAATAAAAGAGGGGCTGTGACAAAAGTTAACTTTTGTCACAGCCCCTTCGTTTTTTTAACCAGCAGATCAAGGTGTTTCAAACAATATCCTCAGGCTAAATTTGAATTACTTATCTTCCAGCACTTAGTTCTAGTGGTTAAACACTAGTTCTCAGTTCATCTGCTTAATATGCTCATGCCCTACTCTGACGCAGATGCTCACCTAAAAGTGCGACAACCGTGCGGCTAGTCAACAACATAGCTTCAGTTGTCACGAATTCAAACGGTCCATGGAAGTTTTCACCACCATTAAAGAGATTGGGAGTTGGAATGCCTTTTTCTGTCAGCGCATTTCCATCCGTTCCTCCCCGAAAAGGGTGAACGATTGGCTTCAAGCCGAGTTGCCGATAGGTTTCCAGCACCAACTGTGTGATATAAGGATGTTGCTTAATAACCTCTTTGATATTATAATATTGGTCTTTGATGTCCAATTTAATTCGTGGTTCAGTAAATTCTTGGTTAAGTTGTGTAACAATTTCTCGCAACAGTTTCTTTTTAGCTAAAAACTGCTGGTGCTCAAAATCCCTAATAATAATATTTATTTGTGCTGCCGCAATTGTCGCCTTAACTTCAGTGACTAGCAAAAAGCCTCCTCGTTCTTTGCTCAATTCAGGGACTTCATCTGATGGTAAGTGTGAAAGCAAGCGATTTGCAAGAGTAGCTGCATTTACCAGCAAACCATAACCGTCGCCAGGATGAACTGCTGTTCCTCTAATTGTTATTTTAGCTTGTGCCGCATTAAAGGTTTCATCTTCTAACTGACCCGGAAGACCATTATCCAGCGTATAGGCAAATTTCACATTAAACTTACTAATATCGAACCGCTTCGCTCCTAAACCGATTTCCTCATCTGGTCCAAAAGCTACACTGACAGGTCCATGCTTAATTTCGGGATGCTCCAACAGATATTTGAGTGCAGTCACAATTGCGGCAATTCCCGCCTTGTCATCTACTCCCAACAAAGTAGTCCCATCACTAGTAATTAATCTTTGCCCACGATACTTGCGCAGATTAGGGAATTCACTTACACGCATCATAATCCCCTTTGCTTGATTGAGGACTACATCTTGTCCATCATAATTAGCATGTACCTGCGGTTGAATATTTTCAGCAGCAAAATCGGCAGTATCTAAGTGAGCAATGAAGCCGATCGGGTCAACCGATTCATTCGTATTTCCTTGCAGTGCAGCTACAACGTAACCATCTTGCTCGTCGTAAATGACATTTTCTAGGCCCAAAGCTTTTAAATCGGCTACGATTAATTTAGCTAAACTAACTTGCCCTGTAGTTGTAGGCACACTCTGACTGTTTTCATCTGATCTAGTATTAATCTGTGCATATTTAATAAAAGTTTGTTCAATAAATTTCAGGTACTTTTTATCATTCATGCTTCAACTTCCTCACCTAATTTGCAAGATACGTCGTTTTCCAATCATAAGGAACTCCCGCCGGATTATAGACCACGTTTTTAACGTTTGAACGCAAGAGCTGTGATTTTGCAACTTGATACAACGGGATCGTTCCTTGTTGGTCCATTAACAATTTTTCGGCCTCAATTAATTTTTCCCACCGTTTTTCAGGTTGATTACCATAAGTATTCTCAGCCTCATTGATCAACTGATCAAAGCTGCTATTCTTCCAGCCGGCTGTGTTATAAGATGAGTCGCTTTCGTAAACATCTAGGAAATTAATTGGGTCAGCAAAAACTGACTGCCAGGTTTTCACAGATGCATCATAGTTGCCCGTACGCTGTTTTGCAATCAACTGCACAAAAGGAATTGTTGACACATCGACTGTCACTCCCGGCAATTTTGCCAAAGCACTTTGCAAGTACTCTACCGCTTGCTTACTGCTATCAGTATCTGCTGTTAAGATTGTAAATTTCAATTCGTGAGTTCCAGTTTCTTGGTAACCTTGTTTTAAAAGTTTTTTAGCTTCCGTTAAATTATAAGCAGTTGCCGCTTTTACGTATGATTCCTCATCAAAAGCTTTTTTAGTTTTGGGATTATTCCCCATTCCTGCGGGGACAAAACCTTTAAGAGCTACAGAACCATCTTGCAATACATTTTGTGTCAATGCTTTCCGATTAATTGCTAAAGAAATTGCTTTGCGAATCTTAAGATTCTTGAAAGCCGCAACTTTATTTTGATTCAGATCCAAGCGAGTTGTGGCCGTTGGGAGTCTTTTGACAAAATCCTTGTTGTTAGTGTTGTTTTTAACCTGTTGTCCACTTAATAAAGTTTCATCAACTTTTTTACCAGAATAAAGTTCATAACTCGTTGTCGTACTTTCCGTGACCAATTCATTGATTTCTTTTAAATGTACATTTCTTCTGTCCCAGTAAGTCTTATTCTTAACGAGTGTCCATTTTTTATTTGTCCCGGTCCATTTCGTTAGTTTATACGGCCCGTTCGAAACTGTATAGCGCGCTTGTGTCCCATACTTAGATCCAAACTTATCAACTGCTGTTTTGTTGACTGGGAAAAAGAGCGGCCATGCCAGTAGTTTTTTGAAGTAACTGACTGGTTTGGTTAGCTGCACTTGTAATTTATACTTGCCAAGTGCCTTTATTCCCAGGCTATCTACCCCTTTTTTACCATTACTGATCTCCGCAGCATTTTTGACTTGATCAAGATAAAAAGCATCTTGTGAGGTGGTCTTAGGATCAACTGTTCGTTGCCAAGAATAAACAAAGTCCTTGGCAGTAACTTCTTCTCCGTTAGACCACTTAACATTCTTCCGTAAATCAAAGGTATATGTTTTTCCGTCATTCGAAATAACAGTTTTCGTAGCCAATGCATTCTGTGGAACTCCATTTTTATCTAAACGGTAAAGCCCTTCTTGTGTATTCAAGAGTGTATTAAAACTTAATGTATCGGTAGCTTTCGCTAAATCGGCAGTCGCTAACATTGAACTTTCTGTCCAGTTCAATGTCTGCTTTGCTGCATATTTTCCGTTCTTACCGCTTTGACTGCTACTTGAATTCCCACAAGCAGTCAGAAAAATGCCTGCTGCTAACGCAACAGTCCCCAATTTAAATAACTTGTTCACTAAAAAACTCCCCTTCTTAAACAAGAATTTAATTCTAATAAAGACAAAAAACCCTCTCAAGCTTAAAAAGCTTAAGAGGGACGAAATAATAGTTATTTTCGTGGTACCACCCAATTTTAACAGTACTTCACAGTTCTATCCTTACAGGTACAAACATACCTAGTTGCTGTAATGGGCGCGCCCATGAACAGTTCATTAAAAACTCGCTGTCCAACCACTCCAAGACCATCTTCACAATGACATCCTATCCCCGTTCTCAGCATCCCCGGTTTTTCTGTAAATAGTCTCTCATCGTTACTCATCTTATCAAAGTTAAAATTCTTATTATGTTGCAGTAATTTTACACTAGAAAGTAAAACATTGTCAACCTAACTGCAAAAACAATTGACCTAACCCTAAGCGCTCAATTTGCATCTACCATGCCGGCAGTGTACTTCCTTTATAGAGCTTCTTAATTGCTTTTTTAGTTGCAGTAGTTTGATACGCTTTAACAATTTTCTTGTAGGTTGTATTTGCTTTATTCTTTTTAAGCACAGAAATCAAGTTGATATACTGACCACCGTTTTTAAGGTGTTCTCTGTACAATGCCTGACTTAAAGGAATATTAGCTGCAGATGCATAATTTCCATTTATGACAGCTGCAGCAACACTTGTTAAAGCCCGCGGTGTTTGTGCAGCATCAACCGTCACAATTTTCAGTTTTAAGCGATTCTTCACAATATTTTTAGCAGTTGCCAAACCAGATGTATTAAGCTTGATAAGTCCTGCACTTTGGAGCAGATTCAAGCTGCGAGTTTCATTGGGTGCATCATTTGGAATTGCAATGCTGTCATTGACTTTTAAAGCGGATAATTTACTAATCTTCTTAGAATAGATCCCCAGCGGTTGAAAATAAGTTCTGCCTAAAGCAACAATCGCTGTCTGATGTTCCTTATTCCAATTATCTTGAAAATTGTAGCTTTGAAAAGCATTCAAATCAATATCATGACTTGCCAAGGCTCGATTAGGCTGATTATAATCAGTAAATGTAGTTATTTTCAATGTTATGTTATCTTTTTGCTTAACGCTTGTAGCAACTTCTTTCCAAATGCTCTCGTCTTGGGTTCCCACTACTCCGATTCGCACAATTTTAGTACTTTGCTGACCACATCCGGTCAAAAAAATAATAAGTCCCCAAAAGACAGTAACCAGACTAAATACTTTTAACTTGCTCTTCAAAAAAACACTCCCCATCTTGAACTCTAAGTGTCAAACAATCCCACTTTACCGTATTTTTTAGCAGATCTGCTTTTGCATCATCTCCCTAACTGTTAATTTGAGCAAATAAAAAGAGCATGGGTCATTTTGACCTAGCCCCGAAACTTTCCTCTGAAGTAGTTGCAGCCGGATTCCATTCCATGCCTAAACCTAGCTTAGACGTAATCTCCTAACTCAAACACTGCTTTTGTCTTAACTTCTTCGAAACGTTATCGTGTTTCACGCGTACTTTAAGCTTGCACTTGCAGTTACTGCTCAGAGTTCATCTTCAAGAAAATATGAGCTCCATCTTCTCAGCAATAATGGTCTCTGTTCAACTCAATCTTTTCTTTACTCTTCTCTTCATTGCATAAAAATTAAATTCAATTAAATTGTTACTGAAAATACTAATTCTTTTAGCAATCAATGTCAATTAAATAAATTAAAAATTCCAAGCTGCTTTTGCGATTTTTTATTTTGGGCCTTTTCTTCTTTCAATCAGCTTAACGGAGTTTTTAACAACTTGCTCATAACGACTGACTGTCAAGGCTGCAAACAAAACATCCACCATATAGTTTACTGCCGCGACAGCATTAACCGCCTCCATATTTAAAGTTTGATCAGTCGTTGGAATCACGAAATATTCATTTGTGAGCTGACTAAGTGCCAAGTCGGCCAGACCGCCAATGCCAATCAAATAGATGTCCATCTTTTTCAAGTAACTAGCCGCTTCAACCATCATTGGATTCCCACCAGTAAAAGAAAGGAGAATTGCTGCGCGTTGCTGTTCCTTTCTAGTTGCTGCAAGATAGTGCTCATTAATATTTGTTTGAACCGCACTTTGAATTCCTAAAGTCCGTAATTTAAATGCAGCTGCAGCCGCACAGCTTTCAGTAATTCCTGTACTATAAACATCAATCATTGTAGTGTTTTTCAAACGCTTGACAACACGCTGCAAAATATGCGGGTTTACTTCAAGACAGCTTCGGGTAAGGATCTTATCATACATTGCCTTAACATTATTCGCCACTTGATCAAACTGTGTATCTTGATTAATGGGACGCTGTTTTGAAGCTTCTAGCAGCTGCTTTTTGGCAGCAGCTTCAATTACTAACTTTTTTTGAACCTCTGTAAAACCCGCAAAACCAATTTTTTGGCACAAGCGCAGAACAGTCGTTTTACTTGTAAAAGTTCTTTTACCAATCTGGGCTGCAGTCATATGCAAAGCCGCTTCTGGGTTTGCTAACAAAAAGCGTGCTACTTTTTGCTCCGCCGTAGTCATTTTCTCTGTTTTCTCAAGTTCATCCAATAACATTACTTGGCCCTCATTTCAAAATACAAATTTTCAAGGAATACTAGGTTCGGTAATCTTCTATCCTAAATAGCCGATTGGCCTTTTAAAACCAAAATGAAAATCATTTTTCAAAATAAGTATGCGACACTTTATCATTGGTAGCAAGCCAAGCTTATTCAATTTCAGCTTGATCTTAATTTGCTGATTGATCTTCTGCAAATAAAGCGCTGCCGTTGCTTTCGATTACATCCCGATACCAGTAAAAACTTTTTTTCTTATAACGCTTCAAAGTACCTGTCCCGTCATTATTACGATCAACATAAATAAAGCCATACCTTTTCTTCATTTCCGCTACCCCATTGCTAACGATGTCCAGCGGTGTCCAGGCAGTATAGCCGCGCAAGTCGACACCATCTTGAATTGCTTCCCAGGCCTGTTGCAGATGTGCTTTATGATACGCAATTCGATAATCATCTTGCACCGTTTTTTGACCAGCGACTTCAATCAGATCATCATTAGCACCAATTCCGTTTTCAACAATAAACAGTGGTTTTTGATAGCGATCGTACAAAGTATTCAATGCAATCCTCAGACCCACAGGATCAATCTGCCAGCCCCAATCAGATTTTTTAAGATAGGGATTGGCGACTGCAGAGATCACATTACCTCTGATTTTTTCAAGGCCTTCTTTATTAGCACTCGCGCAGTAACTCATATAATAACTAAATGAAATAAAATCAACTGTATTTTCTTGTAACAACTGCTGTTCTGCTTTAGTAATTTTAAGATTAATTCCATTGTCCTTAAAATAGCGCTGCATATACGCCGGATACGTTCCGCGAGCTTGGACATCTGTAAAAAAGAAAGTTTTACGATTCTCTTGGATTGCTTCTAACACATCTTCTGGTTTCGGTGTAAGCGGATAATAAGGGCTATATGCTACCATGTTTCCGATCATAAAATTCGAATCAATTTCATGTCCAGCCTTGACAGCCAAGGCACTTGCAACCAATTGATGATGAATCGCCTGATACATTTCAGTCTGATCAATCTGGTCTAGTGAACGATTAATGCCCACGCCATTGAAAGGAGCTTCTAAGGTCACATTAATTTCATTAAAAGTCAACCAGTACTTAACTTTGCCTTGATAGCGTTTAAATAAAAGTTTGACAAAACGCATGTATAAATCAATCAATTTAGGGTTTTTCCAACCACCATAGTGCGTCACTAAGTGCAGTGGGAATTCAAAATGCTCTAGTGTGACCATTACTTCAATTCCTTTGCGCCTCAACGTTTCAATTAAATCATCATAAAATGCAAGCCCTTTTTCATTTGGTGTTTCATCATCGCCGTTAGGAAAAATTCGAGCCCATGAAATTGAAATCCGTAACATCTTTAATTTCATTTCTGCAAACAAAGAAAGATCTTCAGGATACCGGTGATAGAAGTCCACCGCAATTTTCTTCAAATAATCGCCTTGCGGTGGAATCTCCACTTTTTCAAAAACTCCATGTGGCAGTGCATCTGCAGTCGTTAATCCCTTTCCATCTGCAGTAGCCGCACCTTCAACTTGACTAGCCGCCAACGCCCCACCCCAGAAGAAATTCTTTGGAAATTGTTTTTGCAGTCTTTGTTTCATTGCTGTTCCCTCCTAAATATAATTTGTTACTCTTACCTGCAAAATAACACGACTTGCATCCAATGAAAACCCTTTAATCACTTTTAGGACCATTAGTCCAGCAAGTAAGACATTCTCTAGCGCCTTTTGGTCCGACTACAGCATATTTTGAACCAGCTACGCTAGAGAACAACATTTCAGGCGGTAAAATTTTGCTTTATGAAACACGTTTATCCGGGATAAGTAAAGGAGCTAGACTAAAATTTCACTTTTGGCCCAGCTCCCTCGTGACTAAGTTTAACTTTTATTTGCTTTTTCTTTTTCTAATTCCAAAAAAGACACCCACACTGCCAAGAATACTGGCGCATAATCCCCACAGGATTAATATTTTAGATTGCCTTTCACTTGTCTGCGGCAATTGTTTTTGTTTGTTCAGCAGCTGTCTATTCTGCCGCGTTGCTTGAATTGCAAGCTTACCTTGCTCGGATCTAAACATTTTGAAAGCCAGCTTGTCAGTTTTGCGTTGGCTTTGGCTGTGCGGGTTCCAATTAGTGCTGCCGTTTATTTTTGGCGCTGCTTGCGCACTGTTTGTCCCAGATTGTTTACCATAATCAACTGCAGCTTGTGCTCTTACCGTGACATAGACAATTTTTGTAATTACATTACCCTGTGCATCTGTGTAGCTATACTTGATTTTGTATTTACCAGGTTTAGTAGGATCGACATTGCCACTAACAGTCACAGCTTGCAACGAAATCTTTTGTCCCATACTCCCACTAGCTGCGTTAAAATTATCAGCAGGTGTCCACTTAGTCTGTGAACCTGCATTCAATGTCCCATCTTGGGCGTCAATTGCCGCCAAGCTAGGTCTCACTGTCACTATGGCTACCTGATTGACTGTCTTCTTCTGGCTGTCTGTATAACTGTAAGTTACTTTGTAACTGCCAACCTTAGTTGGATCAACACTGCCACTGACACTCACCGCGCTTAATGGCACTGCATTTCCTTTGATATCAGTTGCTTCAATGAAGTTATCAGCTGCTGTCCAAGTTGTCCATGGTCCCGCAATTAATGTGGTATTTTTGACAGTAATTGCAGTCTGAACCTTTTGATACAGATAGTTAATTACCTGATCCTTAGCAGTATAAAGATTACTGGTATTTTTATTTTGCGTCTCACTCCCAATTAAATAGTAACCCGCTATCTGAGCAGCTTTTGCTTGATAACTTTCCCCGATCTTGCCACTGAACTGCTCAGCAACAGCGAGCGGTTTCCCAGCAGTATCCAAATAGTTGACCGTTAATTTTGCACGATTATTCCAGATACTCTCAATTGGATTTACCGCCAGTTCCGTCACATTGGCTGTCCCGCCTTGCGCAAAGACTACCAGACCAGTTGTACTTTGAGACCCAAGATACTCAGGACGCATAAAGAAATTTTGTGTAATCGACTTTTCACCATCGTTTGCAAAAGCCTCAATGCTTGTCTCATCAACATAGACTGTCAATGTAATTGTGCCATTGTTCGTCTCAACACTTGCATTCATCTGATCGCGCGGACTCCCCATTTCCGGTTCCCCACTTTTTAAGCGTTGTACGAAAAAGAGTTTTGTTTTCAGATCATAACCGACAGTCATATAATATTGCCCATCAGCGGACATCCGGACTTTGAATCCAACAGTTTTTGGAGGGTTTTTAACATCCCAAGAAAATTTCGCCGCAACTTTATAAGTTTCTCCTGTATATGCAATCTTGTGTTCGCTATTTTTAACCACAGTAGTCATCTCAGTAGGGGAGATTACATTATCTTTCTCATTATTTTCAATTTCAGAGACAACTTTATTTTTCAACAGGTACCCGTCAACTGCGGTGGAACTTTTAACCAATGTCAGTTCTCGTGGAAGTGTCATATTACCATACCAAGGGGTTGTTTTAGCTTCAGTCGTGTATGACCAGTTTGACTCCCATCCCAGCATTACCGTCCGCTCAGCGGCTAAATTTGCAAAAGTTATACCTGCATAAAAATCCTCACCATAATCTAGCGTCTGTGGCTGAGATAACGTGGTCGAACTTTCTGGTGTCCATTTACCATTTGCATCCATTGAACCCACAAAGTATTCCATCCCTGAACCAGTGGCATGCGCACCTTGCTGCACACTGACACTAAAGACCCACTTAATTTCATTAGTTCCGGAAACTTGCATTGGAATCAGTGCCGGGCACTCCCAAGCACCTTTTCCAACATTACTTTGCCTTTGAATACTCGAAGCATATTCCCATTGCAATAAATTCTTTGATTTATAGATAAGTGCTTCTTGCCCTGAGACCACCGTCATTAAAAATTGCTTATGCTGTGCATCATAGACTACATTCGGATCTCGAAAATTAGCAGAATCACCTCCACGCGAGGCTGTAACCGGAATCAATGGCTGTGGATTAGCAGAGTTGCCATCTGCTGAATATTGGACAAAAGTTTTACCGCCGTCTAAGCTATACGCAAGATGTTGTTCTTGAATCTCAGATAAGCCAATCCAAGTTCCCCAGCCACCGTCTTGACCATCATTTATCCGGGTAGCAATTTGATAATCAGCCGTATAAAAAGCCAAGATTGCTCCCTTTCCTAATCCACTGACATTATTTGTATCAACAAAAATACTCCCACTAAAGATATCTTTTTTACCATTGGCGTCTCCCCAGTTAGTAGTCGGAACCCCAACATAACGGACTTCTCCATCTTTTGCTAAATTCCCGGTTGTATTGGTGTACGTGAAGTCTTCCCAAGATTGATTCGTCAATGTTGAAATTGCAACTTTCTCTTGCGTCCAATTAATCAAATCTTTACTGACCGCATGTCCCCAAGACATGTTTCCCCAAACATTGCCTTCAGGATTATATTGATAGTACAAATTATAAAGTCCTGTTTCTTTATCGTAAAATAATCCATTTGGGTCATTCATCCAATTCTTGGCAGGCGAATAATGAAATTGATTTCGATATTCCTCATCATATTGTGGCGCCTCAACCTTTGTCGAATTATTGAGGACCGGATTACTATTTGAAGTTGCAACGGACGTTGTATTCTTTTTCAAGATAGCGCTTTCATTATTTTCGGTAACATCTGTAGTCGTCGCACCTGTTCGCTTTTCATCAGTGGTGCTGCTTGTTTCACTAGTAGTTGTACTGCTCCTACTAATTGATGTCGCATCAGCACTGCTTTCCCCAAAGGCTGCATTTGGCGTACTTGAACTTGTACTAGTGGTACTGCTTACTTGCTCTGCAGTTGAAGTCTGCGACTCGGTGTGATCTACTTGGGACACACTTGTAGCTGTACTCGAGGTATGCGTGGTTTCAGCGCTGCTCTTTTGCTCGGTCATACTGACAGTACTTGAGTCAGCGCTGCTCGAACTTCCAGTGCTACTTGTGTTTGCTGCATTAACGGCTGTTGCGCTAGTTGACTGTCCAGTTGAATTTGCTTGACTACTGCTATCCACTGCCACAACAGTTGAAGTTTCCTGCGCCTTGACGCTATTTTCTTGAGAATCAGTTAAAAGAAATCCACCTCCAATAAAAATAATTGCAAATGCCCATTTTTTCCCTTTTTTATACATTTTATAATGCTCTTTTTGACTGTATTTTGTGCTCATCTAACTATCCCCCAATTTTTTTGCTGCAATTTCCCCACGACGTCCAGCAAAATTTTTGCAACAAAAGGGAGCTAAGACAAACCATCCAACTGTCCTAGCTCCGAATAACCTTACTTGACGTCATAATCCTTGGTGCTTAACCCCGCTTCATGAAGATTATCACGAAAATTTGCAATTAAGCGCTCAACATTTTGTCTGCCCTTATACAAAACATACCCCAATAACAAAATTAAGCAGATACTGATAACTAAGGCTACATAAGCAGCAATTACCAATCCAAGACTCAAAGCTTTGGCATAATAAATAACTACTACAGAGGAGCCAGCAATCAAAAAGAATAGGGTAAGCCATAATTGCAGATTAAACATCATCTTGCGTTGATACTGTACTTCCTTTCGATACGCTGCGGATATTTCTTGAAACGATATTTTCCGTTCTGCTGTCATTAGTTTTACCTCGCTTTTCATCAGTCACCAACCTGCCTCAAAAACGGTAACCTGATCGTGCTGAATATTCTCTAATGTTTACACACTTTATTTGACTAGTAAGAAAGACCAGGATTGAAGAAACCAACCAAAACACCTATAAAGGCAATGATTACCAACAAAATCATCGTTTTCCCGGCTGAAACATTCTTTTTAGCCATCAACCACCAACACATCAGGATGAAACCGGCTGTCAAAAGGCCAGGATAAACAGAGTCTAATTTATCTTGCAGATTCAAGAAAACTTTTCCTGAAGAATTTCTTAACTTAAATGCAGTTGTAACTGAAACCCAAGTTGCAGCAACACTTCCGACCACAGTTCCGCCAATAATAGAAATTGCTTTACGAATTGCTTTGCCTTGAGCACCCACAAGAAACTCAACCGCTTTATCTCCCATTTCATAACCTTTGAAATAGGCAAACCGCATTCCAAAATAGGCCAGCAAGTTCCAAACAATAATGTAGAAAATGGCGCCAACCGGTGAACCACCAGTCGATAACCCTAAGGAAATTCCCAAAATTACTGGAATTAAGGTTCCAACAACCATTGAATCTCCAATTCCGGCTAGAGGGCCCATCAAACCAGCACGCAAGCCATTAATTGTTTCACCGTCGACATCTTTGCCATTTGCACGTGCTTCTTCAAGTCCGGCTGTAATCCCAATTACAACAGAACCAAGTTGCGGTTCGGTGTTAAAAAATGCTGTATAGGTTTTCAGTGCTTCCTTTTGATCTTCCTTATTCGGATATAATTCTTCAACGATCGGCAACATTGAGGTCAGATACCCAAATGTCTGCATATGTTCTTGTGAGAAACATGTCAAATGGCCGTAGAACCAATGATGAAAAGACTTAGTTAATGTTCTTTTAGAAATTCTTTTATTTACCGTTTCTTGCATTTTAAATATCCTCCTCATCATCGTCGTCGTTTGCTCCATCAGTGACCGGAGCCTCACTCCGCTTATTCAATACCAATTCCAGTTCATAGAAGATTAAGGCAAATATCAAGGAAATGACCGCACATGAAACTAAGTTGAGTTTTAGTGAAGCTGCAAGAGTAAAACCAACGAAAAATGGAATAAAATCAGTTGGTTTTTCAACGATTTGTTTAAGCAAAATTGCAATCCCGACACATGGAAGCATTGCACCTACAGTAAATAAAGTCTTCATTGCGATTCCGTCCATCGGTAATGCTGATTTTAATGCAGTTACCGCACTTGCCCCTAATTTACACATAATCAAGGTTGGCAAGAACGAAAAGACCAAATGCGATATCCATGGCAAGCCCCAATCAACAAAATAAAGACTCTTAAAATTACCCTTGTCAATTTGTTTCCAACCATAATGTTGCCATAACAAGTTCATGGTTGCGGTTCCATAAAAAAGTACAGTTCCAACTGTCCCAACCAAAGTCCCCATTGATTTTGCTAAGTTAGCTGCAGTTCCTGAAGTTGCAACTAATCCTTGAGAATGAATTGCAACCATAGCAAGTGGAATTCCGATGTAGGAGACAGCACGCACATCAGCGGAAACAGTTCCCCCTGGTGTAACCAAAGCGATATAAACAAGCTGCATTGCCACCCCACAGGCAATTCCTGTCTTGATATCTCCTAAAACAAGTCCACAAACAAGTCCTCCAACTAAAGGACGTCCTAAAGTATAATTACCAATTGATGAACCGGCCATACCAGGCATGGATGACAAACACGCAAAGATCCCAAGTATAGCAGCTTGAAGCCAACTAATTGTCATATTTATGACCACCTTTTTTTATTTTAAAAGCCAAACTTACCTTTGAAACTATCCCAATACCCAATCGAAACATCTGGCAGCAATTGAAATTTAACCTTGTAACCGGCTTTTTCGATATCTTCAATTGCTTGCGCTTCTTCTTGTGTAATTGACTGATTGTTTCCTAGCTTGGTAGCACCTGGACGATCATTTGCAGGTCCGACAATGATAGTCTTAATATCATCTGGAATAAAGCCCATATCGACTAATATTTTTTTCATATCAATTGGGTTTTTGGTAATAAGAAAATAATTGCGTTTTGATTCTAAGACTTGCTGTGCCTTTTCCTGAAAATGGTCCAAAGTCCAAACAAAAGTTTTTTTATCAGAAGCCCCCTTGTAGGCACTTTTTAGCACCGGATTATTAGCGACCTGATCGTTAACAGCGATCAGCCCATCACATTTTTTCTCAGTTGCCCACCGTGTTACAGTCTGTCCGTGGATCATCCGATCATCAATTCTAACAAAACTTACTGCCATCTTGACTACCCCCTAATCTAAATCTCTTCATCTTCGTCATCATCATCTGAAGCCGTCAATTCCATTCGTTTGAGTGCATTCCTCCCTTCAGTGATCGCAATTTCAGCCAACTTAGCTGCCGGCAGGTCATCCATTTGCAAAACAACATTGATCGCCAACGGTAAGTTCATTCCACCCAGTATCAGCGAGTCAGCTCTGCCACTTTCTGCAAGTAGGTTACAGACCGTAGTTAACGGGCTTCCCCCAATAATGTCGCCTAAAACTACAAAAGTATCATCAGTAGAGAACTTGCTAAGGCTTTCTTTAAAGCGCTTACCAAAATTGGTACTAGACTCACCATCCTTCAAACCAATGGCTAGGACACGCTCACTTTTTTCGCCCACAAACATGGCGAGTGAAGTTTTTAACCCTTCTGCAAATCCTCCATGACTCACAAGTAATAAATATTTCATAGAAAATAATTAACCTCCTTTCCTTAAGAACAGTTTAAGTATAACACCATTCCCAAAATGCGTAAACGCTTACTGTGAAAAAGATAACACATTTGTGTGCTTTTCAACTTTATTATCTAAACCGCTTTTTATTTTTGCTTTTTTGAGATAAAAAGCCTTTTATAAAGCTGTTAATTTGTAAAAAATTTCCAAATTTAAAAAAGGCATTATTTTTAAAAGAAATTATGGGACAAAATATTAATAAAAGTAATCGCTTACAATAAGCGTGCTACTTTGAAATTGTGAAAAAAATAACTATCATGAAATAAAATTAAAATTTAATCTTTAAGTGCTTTTTTTTACCAAATTCCTCCAATCGTGAGTTTTTAGAGCTGTTTCTTTGCACCCATCCGTGATCTTCAAAAACATGCTTACCATTTTTTACCCACAAAAAGAGCCTATAACAAAACTTGAACAAACTTCTCGCTTTGTCATAGCTCTTTTTTTGAAATACTTCGTCCTTTTTATTAGCTAACTGGCAGTTCTATAATCTCCAACTAGCTCTTTAGAACTGATCAATCAATAACTGCCGAATTTCAACCAAACTTGGCTGCCGTGGGTTAGCAGGTGTGCATTGATCGTTATAAACCAAGTCCACCAACTTGTCGAGTGCTTCTTCAAAATGTTCCTTAGTCACTCCATTGGCAGATAACTTAGGCGTAACTCCCACAGCCTTCATCAATTGGTCAATTTTTTGGCAAAGCTGTTCAATCAGCTCAGCATCATTCTTACCTTGCAAGCCGATAAAGCGGGCAATCTGAGCATAATCCTTTTGACCACGGTATACTTCATAACGTGGGAATGGGGTCCGTTTTACCTTACCTGCAACTCCGTTAAACCGAATAACATGTTGCATTGCAATTGAAATTGCCAATCCGTGTGGTAACCCAAATTCTCCACCAGTTTTATGTGCCAATGAATGATTAATTCCTAAGAAGGCGTTCGCAAAAGCCATCCCGGCCAAAGTTGCGGCATAATGCATCTTTTCACGCGCTTTTTCACCTTTCAGAGTTGGATGTTTCGGATCAAACTTGTAAGATTCTTCCAAATTCTCAAATACTAATTTAATTGCCTGCAATGACCATGGACGGGTAAAATCAGAAGCCATCACTGAGACAAAGGATTCAAGCGCATGAGAAAGCGAGTCTAACCCAGACCATGCAACCGTTCTTTTGGGAACCGTCATCACAAACTCAGGATCAACAATTGCTACTTGTGGAGTTAACTCATAATCAGTCAGTGGATACTTGACATGCGTATGATCGTCTGTGATAACAGCATATGGTGTCACTTCGGAACCTGTCCCTGAGGTCGTCGGGATAGTCACAAGTTGTGTCTCGAGTTGATGATGAAATTTAACAATTCTCTTCCGAATATCAATGAATTTTTGTTGCAGACGGGTAAAGAGTTCACTCACTTTTGCATAACTATCAAGGAATCCGGATTCTTGTTCCAATGAATATTCGTAAATAAAACGAGCAATCTTGGCTGCATCCAATGCAGATCCCCCACCAATTGCAATCACAGTATCTGGCTTGAATTGTGCCATCTGTTTTGCAATTTCAATTGTTTGCCCTAATGTCGGATCAGGTTGAACCGTGCCGTAAATTGATGTTTTTACAGGATCCTCACGTAAAGCGAGTTGATCATAGATCTTCTCTACAAAACCAAATTGAACCATTCCTGGGTCGGCAACAATAAATGCACGGTCAATATTTTCCACTGCATCTTGTAGATAAGAAATTGCATTTTTTTCATAGTAAATCTTCTCTGGCAATCGTACCCACTGTGGACGGTTACGCCGTTTAGCTACTGTTTTAACATTCAACAAATCTTGTGTGGATAAGTTATGTGACAATGAATTCTTCCCCCATGATCCTGTTCCTAATGTCATACTTGGGCGCAATGCATCAGTATAAATGTCACCAATTCCTCCGATTGAATCCGGTTGATTGACAAGAATGCGGGCAGCTTTGGTCTGATCAGCATATTCATCAATAAATGGATCTGACTGTGAACCGATTTGAATAGCTGCATTATGACCAGCGCCTTGATAATCAAGTAAAGCGGCCACAATCTTAATTCCGTCTTGACGATCTTTTGCCTTATAAACAGACAGCAGTGGTGACAACTTTTCAGAAGATAATTTTTCTCCGATATTCTTAGGATTCAATTCAAAAAGCATTACATCTTTATCTGCTGGAAGTTTAAGACCTGCTTTGCTGGCAATCCAAGCAGCCGGTTTCCCCGCAACCGGTCCATTTACTCCGTGACGATCATTAAACACAAAGTCCTCAATTTTACCATAATCACTCTTGGGAACAAGATATGCACCTTTGGATAGCATTTTCTCCATCCAAGCAGCATAGACAGGCTCTTCAACCACTACTGAATTTTCAGTCGCACAAATCATGCCATTATCAAAACGTTTTGACAATAGTAAGTCTTCAACTGCACGATCCAAGTCAGCCGTATGATCTACAAAGACTGCACCATTGCCTGCGCCTACCCCCATCGAAGGGTTCCCGGACTTCAATGCCGCATTTACCATCCCAGGTCCACCAGTTGCTAAAATCGAAGCAATCTTGGGGTTACGAATCAAAGCCGTTGTTTTATCCAAACTTGGCTTTTCTACCCATTGCACAATATCTTTTGGTGCACCTGCTGCTACTGCTGCATCATATAGTATTTTAGCTGCATGTACTGAACAGTTCTGAGCTTGGGGATGGAAAGCAAAAACGATTGCATTCCGCGTCTTAAGCGCTAACAAAGTTTTAAACATTGCTGTTGAAGTTGGGTTTGTAGTTGGCACAATTCCAGCTAGAACCCCTAAAGGAGCAGCAATTTCGACTTTGCCAGCTACTTTATCTTCACCAATAATTCCGACAGTTTTATCGTTTTTAATTAAATTGTATACGTTTTCAGTTGCGAACCGATTTTTAGTATCTTTATCCTCAACCACTCCGCGTTGTGTTTCATCAACTGCCTCATGTGCCAATGTCAGTGCAGCTTCTGAACCTGCCAAAGCCGCTGCTGCAACAATCTTGTCAACCGCTTCCTGACTAAAGGTTGCATATCTTTGCTCTGCCGCAAGCGCTTTTTGAACCAATCCATTGGTATAAGCTTCGGCTTTCTCATATTGCTTTGCTTTTTCCTCAGGTGAAAGAGTCTTCTTCACTGTTTTAGTAATAGTAGTCATGTAAACTTCCTCCCTTTGTATCTGTTTAAAAGTTTGTGAAATAATTAACTTGTGTTTCTATAGGTAATCATATCCTTATTTATTATGAATTGCAACACTTATTTCATTAAATTTAAAAATAATGATTGTAGCGCTTTCTTTGTTGAACAATTAGCATCTATGTTTTGAATTTCGATAATATATAATAATGATATTCCATCTATAATTAATGTGACGTCATTCACATTGATTATAGAAGTGCGACACTCAGCGTTCTGCCGCCGTAGACTAAGTCCGGCATTACAAAGTAACCCGAGTTTGGTTACGCGGAATGCTGGCTTAGGCGCAGGTGGCTGATGATTGGAGCACGTTATGTAGAAGTGCCGACAACCACCGGGAGCCTTTGAGCACTAACACCAAATTACAAAATAGACGGGCTGTGTCTATGCGTAATTTGAGGTTAGGCGCAAAAGGCTGGTGATTGGAGCACATTAAAGAAGTGCCGACACCCTGCGTTCATTAACAGCACTAAATTCAGTTGGTGCTACCGGCTTAAAAGTTGCATCTAAAGCTTGACTGCTCATAAATAAAGGGCTGTGACAAAAGTTAAATTTTGTCACAGCCCTTTATTTATTCCGGATAAACGTGTTCCATAAGTCAAAATTCTCCGTCTAACTTCGAATTA
>NZ_AZFQ01000053.1:95279-140166 GCF_001435195.1 Liquorilactobacillus satsumensis DSM 16230 = JCM 12392
CGACTTATGCCACACTCTCACTCTATTCATTACAATTAAACACAGCATTCTTGCCCTTTGGCGAAATTTGTAATTTCAAAGAGCTTCAATCCATAGCCTTTTTCTGCTTATGCCAAGAATTCTTTGATTGCATTGAACCCTAATTCGCGGTGACCAGCTTGACAGTGCTGCTCTCCTCCAGTTTCCTTTGTAAAAATTACCGTTTTGACTTTACCTGCATTGATAAGACCTTCCTCGATTTCAGGCAAGCGTGTACTTGGTACATATTGATCATCTTCCCCAACCAACAGCAAGACATCTTGATTAATAAACGGCAAAATCGACTTCACATTATATTTTTGAAATTCTTTTAAGAGCGTAAAAGGATCACGGACTCCTGTATTTTCAATTCCCTTATTAATTTTCCAATTTAAATCCAAGTTCACTGACATCATTTTCTGAAATAGTGCATTTAACTTCTCACGTTCATTTTTTTTAAGCATTTGTTCAATTTTAGTCATTGTCTGATAAGGCAATCGTAGCCGCAACGCATCCATAAAACTATAAAAAATATCAAAAGCTGCAATTTTGGTAATTCGTTTATCAAAAGCTGCGGCTCTCATGACTAAGTAGCCCCCTAATGACATTCCAATTACACTAACATTTTTCATCTCAAAATAATCAATTATAGTCGAAATCGGTTTTTCCCAATTATGAATCAACTTGAGTCCGTTTCTAAGCGCCGTTCCTTGGCCAGGGCCATCTAAAACATAAATATTATAATCAATTCCTTTTAGATATTTGGACATTTTGACCATTTCTTCCATATAGGAATCATAACCGGCAAAAAGCAGCAGATCTTTTTTGGCCCCCGGATTAATTAACTTAGTCACTGGAAGATAACTCTGTTCGTATGGCACTTTGAATTGTTCATACTTAAAATCATGATAACCTTTATAAAAAGTCTCACGATACTTGTCATAGATAGTTTTAGATCGTGGATCATCCAATCCCAGATAAAATTCGGCAGCTTGATAATAAGTGGATGCAATCTCCCAGTCACCTTTTTCCTCGCGTTCCTGGGCCTTTTCAAGCCAAGCCTGATACCAGGTTTCAGTATCTTTCAGTTGACCGACAATCTCTGCCACATCGTCTTGGACACTCTGTTCATCTTCATATTCATCATTAATGAAACGATTGATCTGCAAATTAAATTGTTCATTATCACTATAATGTTTAAACATTTAGCTCATCCTCCTTCATCTAACTACATTTAATTTTAATGAAGAAAACAAACGTTACAATAAACAATCTGCAGCAAAGTAAAGGATATGCTACCCTTTAAAGTAAAGTGTCCGTTAAGCTACCTTAAGGAGGAATTCAAATGCCCGAAGATAAACGTATTCTCAAAACCCGTAAAGTGATTATCAGTGCTTTTTTTACCCTACTGCAGAAAAAGGACTTTAGTAAAATCACAATCAAAGAAATTAGCACAGTTGCACTAATTAGTAAGTCAACTTTTTACGATCATTACCTCGATAAATATGACTTAGTTGAAAAAATAGTTGCGAGATACTCAGAAAATTTTACCCGCTTAATTGAGCAGCGCTTTGCATCAATTGCAGCACACACTACTCCAAAAATCATGGAGCAAATTATTGCAACTATCAGTCATGATCAAGACAGAATTAATGCACTTTTTAAGGTCCATCTTTCCAATGCAGACTTGGCAGCGAATTATTCTGCAATTTTATATCAGGCAGCGCTGAACTATTTTAAGACCTCACCTAAAAAGTATCGTTTTACTAACGAATTCATGGCACAACTATATGCAGAATTCGCATTAGCATCTATGCGTTTTTCTCTGCACAGCCCAGATTCATCGCGCGCCCAGCAAGTCGAAATAATTTCCCTATTGCAAAAGCAATTATTACAAGTACTGTAATCAGATGCTATAACCCGGCAATGGCAGTTAGCGTCACTATCGTCGCCTGATAATAATTAGTAGGATCAACTTTTTGCATAAAAATATACTTCTCTTGCTGCACCAACTTGTAAAACTGTGAATTCTGCATTGCAGCATACAAAATTGGGGCTGCAAAACTAGCAGATTGATAGTCGTTTAATTTCTTACCATTTAACTGATATCCACCTGTAATGTATTCTTGTTTCATAAAAAATTTCATCATCTTTCGAAGAACAAGCTGTGCGTGCTTATCTTTGCTTTGTGCAAGATTATAGGGCAAGCGACAGGCATTATAGGAATAATAACCATCATCCCGATACTTAACTGACACACTCTGTGCCTTTGCAGCCACAACCTTGCCATCATGTTTAATCCAAGCAAAATCTGGGAGCAGTCCGGTTGCATGTTGTGCACTTAAGCGCTGAAGTTGCTGCAGCATCGACTTTTTAATCGTTAACCAAGTAGGATCATCTGTGAAACGATAGAATTCATCAAATTGTGCAGGCAAAGTATCTGAAGTCCTTAATAAATTGCTATACTTATCACTTCCAGTTGCCCAATTACCGACTGTCAAGCAGCCGGTAGCAGTATTATAATCATATTTCAAGATATCACTAAGTAATTTGTTAGCTTGTTTGCGGTAAAGAGCCGCACTTTGCGGCCAAATTTTAGCTGCCTGCAATAAAGAATATGCAATGTATAAATCACCATCGGTAGCATTATTTTTAAATTTGACTGTCCTCTTTTTTGAAATTACCTGTTTCCATGACATTAGCTGTGTTCCTTCATCTCTATTTTTAAGATAGTAGTTAAAGAGACGGTTAAAGTCTGGTTGCGAAGCATATCCATTCTTTGCTGCTTTTACGGTTAACAAAAGGCCATAGCCCTGTCCTTCTGAAAGAACCGTTACTTTATGTTGACTGTTATTGGTCTGTATATAAGCTTGGTTCTTATTCGTCACCAAGAAAGCTGTCCGCCATTGTTCATAAATATTTTTTTTAAGATATTTTGCACTATTTGTTCTCACAAAAACGACAGTCCAGATAAAAGCTATCAAAATAGAAATAAATGAAAAATAGATTATCAGCGTTTTTTTCACAAGATCTCCTCTTAGTCGTCAAACCGTTTTGTTTTAACCCATACATTCCCATCACGCCGTAACAGACGATCTAGTGTGACAGAAACGACTGCAGAAATTGAAACAATAATAAAAAGCTGCGAATAACTGAAATAAGAAGCTAAGCCCAGCCAGATTTGTTCAGAAGTTGCCTGCCCAAATTGTGTGACCAAGGCAATACTGATTTGCAGCAAGTACAGCAAAATCATCAATGCCCAATTAAAGAACAAAATTTGCGTAATATAAATATTACTTGCCGAAAACATAAAGGGCAACTGTAGATTTGGTATGAAGATCCCAGCTGCTAGAATTGCGGCGTTGGAAAAGAAAATAATGTCTGACAAAATAATTGCACAATTGAACCACAGAAAAGTACAAACATAATAAAATGTTTCCAACTTAACTCTCCAATTACTGCTGTCAAAAAGATGTTTAAAATTTGAAAGGACGACTTCGTAATTTCCTTTCGCCCAGCGTTTGCGCTGCAGGTAATAAGTTTTAAGTGTCTCTGGTTCCTGTTGAAATGCTTCAGAGTTGTATGCCAAAGCAATCAATTTCCCACTTTGCATAATTTTGAAAGAAATATCTGTATCTTCTGTCAGAGCCCCGTTACGCCAACCGCCAATTTTTTTGACAAATTCAGTTTTAATGATAAAATTTGTCCCCGGAATACGTCCAATTTTGAACAAGTGCCAGAGTCCGATATGCTGGATTCTTTGGGTAACAACAATTTCTTGATTAATACAACGTGTTAAAAAATTCTGAGTGGCATTTCGTGTTTTGTTGCGTCCAAAAGCTGCAACATACCGTTCAGGATCTTCGAGTGCCTTAGCCACCAAAAAATACAATGCATTTTTCTCAGGCATTGCATCTGCATCATAAACCGCAATGTATTCACCATGTGCAATTTTCAAGGCATCATTTAAAACTCCTGCTTTCCCCCCACTTCCGCTACGTTTGATAATTTTAATATTTCTTTTTCGATACTGTGCAAGCTGTGCAGTCGCCTGCATTACTTGATAGGTCTGATCTTCACAGTTATCCGCAAACAATAGCAGTTCCACTGCTGCTTGCGGATAATTCATATTAAGAATTGCTTGCACTGTCTGCGAAATCACGACTTCTTCATTATGCGCTGGCACCACAATTGAGATCAGCGGCGCTTGTGGCAGCTGTGTAACCGTAGCTCTCACATGGCTATTTTTTAACCAAAAATGAGTTGCTCCTGTGAGAATTACCAAAGACAGCCCTAGTGACAGCCAAATAGAAATTAACGTAATAATCATTACCATTTGATTAATCATCTTTTTTTACCGCCTTAAAATTTTTGCTGACTCTATGAAAAATTACCAGATGACAGATGAAAAGTGCAATCGTGCATACTCCAAAAAACACACTGATAATTAGCGCCAATATAAAGAAAAAACCTGTTAGATTCATATGAGCTCCTTTATTGATATTCCACCACGATATCCGTTTCAAATTGTCTTTTTAAATTGTTATCCAATTCTTTGAATGTATTAAATTTATCGATATTCTGTGCATTTACACTTTGATAGGCATACTTATATTGCAAATCATGGCTTACACCCTGATCAGCATATTTAATTTTATCCAAATCGCCCTTCATCTTACGATCAAGATGGTTCTTCAGATTTACATGTTGTTGTGTTGAAAAAATTAAAAATGTCCCAGGATCTGTATAATAAAGAACTTCATCTGGTAATCGATCTTTTTTTAAACTGTCAGCGATCTTCTTCAAAACTCGGTTGTATTCACTGGAATTAAGTTGCATATACTGTCTGTTATGTGCCCAGTTAATACAAATCACCTCAATTGTTAATTTCTCATTTTGAGCATCTCTAATAAAAGAAAGATAATGTGCATAAAAACGTGCTGCATTCTTCTTATTTTTTAGTTTAGTAACCGAGTTTACATGATTAGTATACGTAATAATATTATTTTGATCGGACAAGGCTGATCCTCGAATCCCTCCCAACGATTTAACATAAGCTCCCAACATACTGAAAACTGGAATTGTAAAGATCAACACCAACCGTTCAATAAAGGGCAGGTAAACAATGCCCACCATCATAATCACGCTGCCAATAATCGTCACAAAAATAATAAGCCACGTTAATAAAACATTAGGCAGCACAAATGCGCTCACTAAACCCAAAAGGCTCAAAATCGAAACTGGTAAAAGAATGTCTACCAACATGTTCTGTGTTAGATCTAATACTAAAATCAACGTAAATACCAATAAAACTATTGCATATTCCAATTTAAACGAATTCAATAATTTCCGCATATTCTCTCCTCGTATTTTTTCCCTTTCTTTTCAGCAACAAAGCTTAAAAACAAGTTTAAAAATGTAAACACCTTGCAAATTCGCATAGCATTTTCAAAGATTGCGCATTTATTATGTTCATTATTTAATGAAACATATTTAAATAACATATCCATCTTTACTTTAAATCTCTAAAAATTCCGCTAAAAAGTCTTATATATCAATCATTTTTTTAAAGAAACTCATTTTGTAATTAAAAGTATAACCGAAACGTCTCTATGAAAACAAGAATGAAAACCAATTGTGATAAAGCACTTGATTTGTCATGTTTTTCTTTTCTCCACGAATAATCTTGACGCCTTTCATTTTTTGTATGATAATGATAACAATCTTTGGAGAAGGGACGGATCATACTATGAAGTTTACTTTTGGTACCTGGCAATGGCATAGGTAAAAGGTAAGTTTGCTAAAACAGCGTAGACTTACTTTAATTCTTTGGTGTTAAAGAGAGTCTATGCCGGTATGATGATCCCAGTACAACGGATAATTACTCAACCGCGTAGTCTATACACTATGCGGTTTTTTGTTTCTTCATTATTCCCCCTAAACTCTCTTTCAAAAATAATTTAAATTAAAAGGAGCGTACAATTATGAATACAACAAAAAAAGGCTACTTCGGTGAATTTGGTGGGCAATATGTTCCTGATAAAGTTAAGCTGGCTTTGAATGAACTTGAAAAAACCTACTTTACGTACAAAGACGACCCCGCTTTTAGAGAGGAATTAGCTTATTATTTACGTGACTATTCTGGACGTGAGACCCCACTTTATTACGCTGAAAGTCTGACCAAATATCTAGGTGGTGCTAAGGTCTACCTAAAACGAGAAGACTTAAACCATCTAGGAGCTCACAAGTTAAATAACGTCTTGGGTCAGGTTTTACTTGCAAAACGACAAGGTAAGAAAAGAGTTGTCGCTGAAACTGGAGCTGGTCAACATGGAGTTGCAACAGCCGCTGCGGCAGCTAAATTCGGGATGCATTGTGATATCTTTATGGGCGCTGAAGATACTGCTCGTCAAAAATTGAATGTTTTCCGCATGGAACTGATGGGAGCAACCGTTCATCCTGTCACAGCAGGCACTGCAACTTTAAAAAATGCTGTTGACGCTGCCTTAGGCTATTTTGCTGAACATTTAGCAGACACTTTCTATGTTCTCGGCTCTGCAGTCGGACCATACCCTTACCCAATGATTGTCAAAGATTTCCAAAGTATCATCAGTAAGGAAGCTCGTAAACAAATTCTAGCTAAGGAAGGCCGTTTACCTGATGCAGTGATTGCCTGTGTTGGTGGAGGATCAAATGCGATCGGTGCTTTTGCAGAATTTATTGCCGATCAGGATGTACGGCTAATTGGAGCCGAGGCTGCTGGCAAAGGAGTCGACACACCTGAAAATGCAGCTACCATGACTAACGGTACGATTGGAATTTCAGATGGTATGAAGACTTACGTTTTACAAGATGAAAAGGGCAATGTCTTGCCAGCTTATTCTATCTCAGCTGGCCTGGATTACCCGGGGGTCGGTCCGGAACATTCCTTCCTCAAGGACACTAAACGTGCAGAATATGTGCCGATTACTGATCAAGAGGCTGTGGATGCTTTTGAACTGCTGTCTAAAACCGAGGGAATTATTCCAGCACTAGAAAGTTCCCATGCTCTGGCGGAAGCAACCAAGCTGGTGCCCACAATGAACAAAGATCAGATTGTGATTGTTAATGTTTCTGGTCGTGGTGATAAAGATGTTGAACAGGTTGCACGCTTTATGAAGAAAATTTAGCAGAAGTGCTGACACCCAGCGTTCAGCCACCGGGGCCTAAGTCTTAAATACAAGATAAAAACTAAGGGGGCTATGACAAAAGTTAAATTTTGTCATAGCCCCTCTTTTATTCCAGATAAACGTGTTCCATAAGTCAAAATTCTCCGTCTAACTTCGAATTACTCATCGCAAAGTACTCGCTATGTTCGTAATTTCGAGTTAGTACTCAAATTTTCCCGACTTATGTCACACTCTCTCTTTTATTCCGGATAAACGTGTTCCATAAGTCAAAATTCTCCGTCTAACTTCGAATTACTCATCGCAAAGTACTCGCTATGTTCGTAATTTCGAGTTAGTACTCAAATTTTCCCGACTTATGTCACACTCTCTCCTTTTGTATAGTTGATTAGCGGCATACTTCTTTAAAGCTACGCCTGCTTTGCTTTCTTTTTACGATCAAACAATAAGCTTGAAAAACTAGCCAGTACTATCCATGGCAAGGCTTGGCGAAAAGGTTTTATAAATGCATTCTGCAATTTATTCTGAGTGTCTGCTTGGATTTTAGTCGTCGTAGTATTAATAATTCGTTGCTGTCTATTAAGTTCCTGTTTTACCTTAAGTGCAACTGCAGCTCGAATCTGTGTTTGTTTTCCCTGCGGAAGTGCACTTCCATTTGGAATCTTCTGGATGGTCTTTTGATAAGCTGCCGCAACAAGCTGTTGCTCAGTCGTTTTAGAGATTGTATTCTTGCTGGTTTGCTCAGTCGCCGTGGTCTTAGAAGTACCCTCTTTAGCAAACTCTTCTTGCACGCGTGCTTTGAAAGTTTTCTTGCTTTTTTGCGGTAAAGATGTCGCAGCAATCCGTGCATTGGCAGCCGTTAATGCGGCTGTCTTAGCACTCTTTAAATTAGTGGTCAATGCTGAAACAAAAATTGCAACTGCCAAAAGTGTGCCAACTTGTCTAAATAACCCCAAAACACTTTGAGAAGCTGACAGCATTTCACCTGTAAATTCCGCAGCCCCTAAGAAAATCACCGGACCTGCAATAATTCCAAAGCCTCCACCAATCAAAAGCAGACTAATCACAATCTGCGTGTACTGACGCGGGTCAATCAAAGAAAGAACTAGGTAACCACAAACCATCAAGCAAAAACCAGTCGCAATCATCAAACGTGGGCCGATCTTTTCTAAGAATTGTCCTCCAATCGGCGATAAGAAAAAGATCATCAAAGATGTTGGTGTAATCATAAAAGCTGCAGCTAATTCACTTTTACCAAGAATTTTAGTTAAAAATGTGGGCATGATCACCATGATCGCCACTAAAAACACACCTGTTAGAATCACTGCTAAGGCTGCTCCGGTAAATTGACGTTCTCTGAATAAAGCTAATGGAATCATGGGAGATTTACTGAAATGTTCCACAATTACAAACAGTATAAAAGAACTAATAAAGACAGCTCCCAGCAAAAGAACACGTCCACTTTGCCAGCCCCAGTCATTACCCTTTACCAACGCAAGTGTTAACGAAAATAACAAACTCATTGATAATAACATACCCAGAAAGTCAATCTTCGCAGCAAGCGTTCTTTCTTTACGCAGCGGTAACAGACAAAAGCTTAAAATTCCTGCCAGTAGTACTAGCGGAAGATTGCAAAAAAAGATGTACCGCCAACCTAAATACTGCGTCACAATTCCACCAAGCGTGGGTCCAAATGCTGCCGCGAGCCCTTGAGTAATCCCTAAAACCGATAGGGCAATTTTGCGTTGCTTCATACCCACCATGGAAATTCCAATTGTCATACTTGCAGGAAAAACAACCGCAGCTCCTAAACTCTGAACTGCACGACCTGCAATCAGCAACATTGCATTTGAAGCTAAACCAGAAATAAGTGAACCCCCGCCAAATGCAACTAATCCAAATAAATAGACTTTATTCCTGCCTAAAATATCTGCCAATCTGCCAAAAGGAATTGTAAAAACAGCAAAGACGATCGTATAGATATTCAGTGCCCATGAAAGTTGTTCAAGATCAACATTTAAGCCTGTTTGAATAGAAGGTAACGCAATATTCATAATGGTGGTGTCGAGCATACATAAAAAAATCCCAGTTGCCATTGAAAAAATCAGCAATTTTTGTTTTTTGTTCACAATAATTTCCTCCCAAATTAGAAAGAGCTCAGGGAGCGATCAACAAGAACTTTCCGCTCTTCGAAGACCTGTTAAATTGATCCCCTTGCTTGCTTAGTAAGATAGCATGCGGTATTCTCATATTAAATGTTTAGTTTACAAAAAAGGAGTTTTTGTTAACTATGTCACCGCAAGAAACGAAGGATCAAAAATTAACTGCTATTTTTAATGCTTTAATCTCACTTCTAAAAGAAAAGGAATTTACTGCTATCAAAATCACTGAATTAACTCAGCGGGCACATGTTTCACGTACCTATTACTATCATAATTTCTCTTCACTTGCAGAAATTATTGAGAAATATGAATTATTAAGTGTTACTACCTATCTACGCAAATTGCCCCATCAATCGCGTTTTACAATGGAAACTTTAATGGAACACTATTTTCAACTAGCATTCCAATCGCGTGATGCTCAACTGACACTGATTGCAGCTGGGAAAGAACAGGAGATCATCAAATCCTTCATGACTGCCTATTTGTATCTGTTAAAAAACGACCTGATCGTTAAAAAAAATCAAAGCAGCCTGACTACTGACACTTATTGGCAATCCTTTATTGCAGGAGCAATTGTCAACATGTCTATCAGTTGGCTACATCGCGGTGCTCCTGAATCACCACAATATATGGGACAAAAGATTGTTCATTTTTTAAAAATAGACTGAAGTATTTTCCCCGAAAGTTAGTTATATTCGTCATTCAACTTTTTAGGTCAGCGATTTAATTAATTGAATTTCGCAATTTTTACAGATATAACCAAAAAGTTCCGCTTATAAATATCCCTTAATATGTGCATTAAAAAATAAAGGATTGAATCAACATGTGAATTTTGACCCGATCCTTTATTTTTGAAACCGTCTTTTGCGCCTAACCACAAATTGCGCATAGTCACAACCCGACTATCTCGCAATTTGATGTTAGTGCTCAAAGGCTAAACGGTGCTTGTCAGCACTTCTTTATTAACGTGCTCCAAACACCAGCCTTTTGCGCCTAACCACAAATTGCGCATAGTCACAACCCGACTATCTCGCAATTTGATGTTAGTGCTCAAAGGCTAAACGGTGCTTGTCAGCACTTCTTTATTTAAGATTTTGACTGACATCATAACCAAAATATTTTTGCGATAGTTTAGACAACGTTCCATTTTTTTCCAACTTTGTTAACTCAGCATTAAATTGTTTTTGTAATTTCTTTCCAGCTGCATCCTTAGGAAAAGGAAAAGCAATTTCTACACTAGCTGCATTTCCACGCAAAATTTTCCACTTATACCCTTTTGCCTTAATCAAAGCAGCCAAATTATTCCGTGTATTGATCACACCATCGACATGTCCCACTAATAGTGCTTGATAGATGTCATCCCGGCCTTCAAAAGTCTTGACATTTATCTTAGCATCATAGGCCTTCAAATTTGCGGTATTATTAGATCCAACTGCTCCAGCCACAGTCTTTCCTTCCAAATCTTTCAATGTTTTGTACGCTGAATTTTGTGCAACTGCTACGGTAGTCGCTTCCGTATTATACGTCTTAGTAAAAAGATACTTTTTAGCTCTTTCCGGCGTTACAGCAACATCATTTGCAATCGTATTAATCTTCCCATTATCCAACTGCCCAAAAAGCCCATCAAATTCGCTTGTGATCCACTGCGTTTTATATCCTAACCCCTTAGCAACTGCATTTGCCAATTCAACATCAAAACCAACCAACTTGCCGTCTTTCTTGTAGGCTGTCGGGAAACTTGTGCCGGTGGCTGCAAACGTGAGTGTCTTCTGTTTTTCATTGGTTGTGCTTTGAGTTCTTCCAACTTGGGTAGCAGCAAAGAACAGCAATCCAATCAGCACCAATCCGCCTAATCCAAATGTTAAAATTTTCTTCATTTATTTACACCTACTCTGTCTTTTAATAGCTGCAGGATTTGTGCAACTGTACAATTTTTTCTTGTCAGCAATAACTTAAACTGCTGCCAGTTATGATCGGACATCAGGACCTGCTGCCGCAGTTTCCATAACAGTTCAGTCCGCTTAAATGCTTGCTGCGCAGAGCCAAGCGGGAAAGAAACCATTGCCGTTTCAGTTTGCCCGTTTTTAAGCTCAACCGTAATTTTAGTAGGTCGGGCTGTTATCTCCGCTAAAGGCAAATCATTTGTCCGGACTATGCGCTTTTGCCATTTGCTAAACTCAGCTTTCACTTTAGCTACCGCAAAATATTGATCATGTACATCCCCGTCATTAAGCACTTGCCACACGATATACTCCAGTGAAAATTTACCTTCTTTTCCAGTACGTGGTTGCTTGAAGCGTAAGGCATGATCACCACCTGCAGGAAAATGCAGTATTACGCGCGTGCACTCCCTTGCCCGAATTCCTCTTTGATAAAGTTCTTTGGCAGCATCATAACCCGACATTGCTGCTGAACAAAACGGATGCTGCTTAATCCACAATCCGGGATCCTCAATTTCCGCTGGTTTAAGCCAGTTTTCAGCGATTACTGCGCCCTGAAAGTCAATTCCAGCAACCGTCTTAAACCAACCATGCTTAGCACTGAAAGGATCAAGATCGGCTTGTAATCCAGTTTGACAAAATAAATATGCATTCACGGCATCCCGTGCAGCCATCCCTGCATTAAAGGGTTTACCATTGCTGCCTGCTTCTATCTGCAACCCGCTTGCTTGCGTCGCTGCTAACGACAGCAGGCTTTTCAATTGCTGACCCGGCAGCTTTTTATAGATCCCAAGCGCTGCTGCAGCTGCAATGGTCCCAATCATTCCAGTTGTATGCCATCCCTGCAGCGCCATTGCTGGGTTTAGTACCCATCCAAATTTACCTGCCAGTTCTACACCTTGGATAAAGGCCCACAAAAAATCTTCTAATTTATCCTCAGGGGTAGTTACAGCAAACAAAGTTGACATAATGACTGCGCTGGGATGTCCACGAAAATGTGCTTGTGCATCATCCAGATCCAGAAAATGCGCAGTAAATCCATTCAAAAAAGCAGCTCTTTCCGGTGTTAAGTTTTCAGCGCCTTTTAATGGAAATCCAGCTCGCTTTATTCCATAAGAAGACACCAAATCTTGAACTTCAGGCAAGTCTTTAGTTTGCCACACCACCGTGAGGTAATTAAGGAACGCTTTTTCAGCATCTTCTAGGAGTCGCCCTTCAACTTTCCTGTACAGCAAATCCACCAAGATTTCAGTATTAGTTTTTTCACTATTATTCAAAACGTTTACGGTCATTGGGTTCCTCCCAAATACTCAAATCCGGTCCCTTAGGAATAATTCTGGTCAAATCACTGACAGGAGTATGATCAACTTGATAAAATCGTTTTTTGATTGCATCAAAATCGGTATTATTCTTGAACGCCGGCACTGTGTAAAGATCCTTCGCATAATTCCATAAATTTGGATAGTCGACTAAGCGTTTCTTATTCACATAATATTTTTGATAAAAGACTGTGTCAAACCGCACGAGTGTCACAAATAACCGAATATCTGTGTCGGTGATTTGCTTGCCAAACAGATAGCGCTGCTTGGACAAGCGCTGTTCTAGCCAATCAAGTCGGTTAAAAACTCTTTCATAATATTTTTCGTAATCTGCTTGCGAGCGTGCAAGTCCTGCCTCATTAACTGCTGCATTCACGTCCGTATAAATAATTTGATTAAGAGCATCTATGTCAGCACGCAGTTGCACGGGATAAATATCCGGCGCTGTTGCACTTTGATACTTTTTCCAGGCCAATGCCAACTCAGTATTCAAAGTATTGTAATTATTATTGACAACCTTGCCCGTTTCAATTTCGACTAAAGCTGGGACAGTTGTTCTTAACTTATACGTGGGGTCCGCTCGCAAATAGCTCTCGGATAAAGCATGCGTGTGCAAAACCGGATCTTCATTATTTGCATCCAGCGTAAAGAACCAATCACCTACCACCCCAGCGGGACGCAACGGATCGACTACCCCTTTGGAAATCACTGTGTTCAATCCAAGTAAATCAATTGCAATCGCAATTCGAGTGGCCCATGGGCAATGCTTCGACCAAATTAAGCGATATTTTCCGGGTTTAACTGGCAATGTTCCGTCTGTAAATAATTGATTAAATTGTGGTTCTTGGTTTGCCTCATATTTTTTGCGTTCATTGAAATTAGACTTGCTGAGGCCATTGTTATATTCTTTTTGCTTTTGTCCTGCACGCGGATTGGCTACCTGACTTTTAGAAAAATCGATGGGACAAGCTGCTAACTCCTCTGTTACATCAATTTTAGTTAATTCACTTTCCAAAGCCGCTTCTTTTATTTTTGTCATGTATTTTCCCTCGCATTTTTTAAGAAATTAAATTATCAACATCCTACTTAAAAAGCATTCGGGTATTTCTCCGCCCTGCACCACGCCACAGTGCTAACCACTTATTAACTTTATGTCGCCTCATTCTGCACATTTTATGCTCCTCCAAATAAAAAACCCCGCAGTTGTTCCCAACCCGAGGCGAAATTTCGCGTTACCACTCGTTCTTCTAAATACCAAGTCACCTTGATACTCCTTACTGGATCACTAGTTTCCTAATGATCACGCCACTATAACGGGTGAGCCCGCTAGCTGCTTGCATCTAAACTCACAGTTAGTTGCTTTTAAAAGACCATCTTCAAGCATATTTCAGTGACTATTTTCAGCGACCTAGCCTCTCTGTTTCATGAAATAAATGCTTTACTCATCTTCTCCAAATTTGTGATTTTTAATTTTTTAAAATCTTTTTGTTTACCTAGCTGCCGCACTTACGGGACACAAAAAGCCCCTTACAAGTCAGACGACCAGTAAGGGGCGAAGCTTCGCGTTACCACCCTTAATTTATGCCAATGTGCGGCACCTCAACAGTACATTTATTATACTAGGGAATTTAACGGTTCCTACCGGGCAGTTGGCTTAGCACAAACTACCTCTATCTCAAAGCTCATTTTCACTGCTGCACTCATTATCCAATTTCAGCAAGGATGGACTCTCTAGCAAAGATTGCACACAGTTACTCTACTTCTCATAAGATTATTAATTTTTAATTAATAACGTTAGCAGAATTCTAATCCCTAATTTATTTTTTGTCAACATTTATTGAAAAAAACTCTAACAGTGTGGGCGAGCTCTAAAGACTCACGGTCAAATTATGGAAGCAATCTTGAACACAACAAACTGTTACTAACAATTTCGCAGTTCAAAGCAGATTTTCGTTTTATTCAGCAATTTTTTTACGTTTGTATTTCCTAATAAAGTCTCTTATGATTAAAGAAGGGGTGTACTCCCTGCAACATTTTTCAGTAAATTCTAATTACGAGGTGTTTTAAATGGGATCATTCACAATCAAGCCCGTCATCAAGACGGCAGCGAATTTAACTGCTTTTTTTGCGCAAATCAAAGTTACGCCGCAAGATGTAATTCTGACCAACAAATATATCTTAGAACCGCATATTTCCCTTGCTGACCTTCCAGTTGACACTATTTTTCTAGAAGAATATTTAACTGGTGAGCCGACAGATGCTGCTGCGGATCGACTACTGGAACGTTTGAATCAAAAAGATTATCAACGTGTCATTGCCATCGGTGGCGGTTCTGTAATTGATAATTCAAAACTCTTGGTCTACGGTTCAGGCTTGAAAATTGCTGAAATCGCCGAAAAGGGAAGTCGTCTGCCTAAAAAAAGACAGCTCATCATTGTCCCAACTACTACAGGAACTGGTAGCGAAGTTACTAATGTTGCTGTTTTTAATTTCCTTCAGAAAAAAACAAAGATGGGCTTAGCATTTGATCAAATGTATGCTGATCAAGTTTATTTAATTAGCCAATTAGCTGCAACCATGCCTTACAAGGTCTTTGCTACTAGTTCGATTGATGCATTAGTCCATTCCATCGAATCTTACATCTCACCCAAAGCTACCGCTTTTAGCAAAAGCTTTTCTGTCACTGCACTAAAACTAATTTTAACTGGTTATACTAAGATGATTTTTGCTAATACAACTGGTAAAACACCTCAAGGTCAAGCATTGCAGTCTTTCTTAGAGGCTAGTACGTTAGCCGGAGTTGCTTTTGGTAATGCTGGCTGCGGTGCCGTGCATGCATTAGCTTATCCGATCGGTTCCGAATATCATATTGCTCACGGACAGTCGAATTACCTTGTTTTTGGTGGTACATTTAAAAAATACACAGAGCTTGGGGCTGATCTGAGTGAAATTGAAGCTCTTCTTGCAGTTGAATTAAACGTTGCCCCTCAGGAAGTCTGGACTCGGCTTGAGCAAACCATTGATCAGATTCTTCCTAATCAGCCGCTTAGTCAGATTGGCATGAATCAGGACAAATGTCGTGAATTTGCCAAATCTGTAATCACCAATCAGCAGCGTCTGCTTGTAAATGCTCCTCTCAAATTAAGTGAAGATGACATTTCTGCAATTTATGAAAGTTTACTGTAACACGCCTAGTAAGGTGTGGAGAGCATGTTTCTAGTTAAAAATGTTCCCGTAATCGATTGTCTACGAGTATGAAAATGCATCAATTCGTGTATCTAAAATAAAAACTAAAGGAGCTAGACTAAAATTTAACTTTTGGCCCAGCTCCTTTAGTTTGTGTGACTAAATGTGTTCCACGTGTTCTATAAGTCAAAAATTTACGTTTAACTTCCCTTTTCTCTTTTATTGCAGCTCACTTTTTCCGCTTCGTCAGGATCAAAGAACCGGCTGCTCCAATAACTGCCATACTAATACATAACAACAGCACGTTTCGATAACCGTGATTATATGCTGCAAAAATTCCCTTAGTTAGTTGTTGAAAAACATGCGGATCTACTTGATATTTCTCAAAATAACTCTTTACGCCCTTTAAGACTGAGTTTCCAGCTAAGGGGCCCGCTTCAGAAAAACCAGTACTAAGTTTAGTCTTGATCTGTGTCGGTAAGTTCAAAGAGAAAATCGAACGTGTCAATTGATATTTATAACCTTCATTTAATCCTAAGCCTAAGATGACTACTCCAAAACTAATTCCCAACTGTCGGAAAACATTAACCGTTCCACTTGCCATTCCAATATATTGAGGTTTAACACTTTCCATCGCCGCAGTTGATAATGGTGGATTAATAACTGCATTTCCGATCCCTAAAAGCATAAATCCAATTACAAAATCACCAAAAACAACATGGATAGAAACCACATTAAGGATCACACCCATTCCTAAAGCAATTAACAGCAATCCAGCACTGATTAACCATTTCTTAGGAACCCGATTTGAAAAAATTCCGATGAGCGGTCCTAAAAATAAAGAAAATAAACTAATTGCTAATTGCCTAATTCCAGTTTGAATAGCTGTGTATCCCAAATAATCTTGCATCCAAACGGTTAAATAAACAAAAAAACCATACAAGCTCGCACCCAGACAAAATCCTGCGACCGCAGTTCCAACAAACGCGCTGGACTTAAAGATTGCAAGCTCTAACATTGGAAATTCTAGGCGACTTTCCAACACAATAAAAGCTACAAGTAATATTAAGCTGCTTAATAGGTAGCCGAGGACATGTGGATTACTCCATGTCCACTCAAGATGATTTTCTTTTTGAACCAAGCCAAAAATCAAACAAAAGACCATTGCGATGCTAATAACCATCCCGGCCCAGTCTATCTTCCCAGCCTGCTCTACCTGACTTTCACCAACAGTTACTGCAGAAATTATTAGCGCTAATACCCCAATCGGTAAATTGATCATAAAAATTGCGCGCCATGAGATCTGCTGCACCAAAAAACCGCCGACTAATGGCCCAATCGCAGTCGCAAAGCCGACCACGGAACTCCAAATTCCAAAGGCAATCCCACGTTTTTGCGGTGGAAAAAGAGTTGCAATAATTGTCATTGAAAGGCTCATCACACCGGCACCACCGATGCCCTGAATCACACGGAAAAAATTTAATTGCCAAGCAGTCTGAGACAGCGCCGAACTGAGCGAACCCAGCGTAAAAATCAGTAATTCAAGCATAAAAATTTTTTTGCGGCCAAACAAATCCCCAATTTTTGAGGCAAACAGTAAAATCGAAGCATATGCCAATGTATAACCACTGATAATCCACTGTGCATCCGAAAAAGAATCATGTAAATCTTTCTGGATAGTTGGCAAAGCAACATTCACAATTGTAACGTCTAAAAGGGACATAAAGACCCCAATACATAGAGCTGCTAGTGCTAACCAACTCCGCGTATCATTTTGTTTCTGCATTTTTTTTCTCCCTTAATTGCTGCTCAGTCCACGATAATCCGGCTAATAAGTGAAGTTCACGCAATTCAAAAACCCGTTGCGTATCCTTCAGATCTCCCGGCTGCATCCCTTGTTTACTCAATTCTTGCTTATTTTGCCGCAATGTTCGCAAATCATTTGTTAGATATTGCTGATACTGATACAAGATTGTTAAAGTCAGTGCTTGCGATACATGATGAAATGATCCAAATTTGATTTTGTACATAAAATCCGTATTTTGGTTAATTTCAATCGGCTCTTGCATCAATTCTAGAAACCGTTGCTTTCCTTGCGGAGTAATCGACGCAATCTTTTTCTTACGTTTTAACTGAGTGTCAGCTAAGCGTACCTTAATTAATCCGCCCTTGGCTAATTTATCTAATAATGGGTAAATGACCCCGAAGCTAATTTTACGTGAGTTACCTACAATTTTTTGCAGTACAAATTGTAATTTATAGCCACTCAAGGGTTCATCCATCAGTTCTGATAACACAAAAAATTCATACATGCTTTGCCCCCTTCCAATGCATCTCAAAGATATATCGTAATGATACATTGAGTGAGACCAGCTGTCAATTCCTTTACACTTAAATACATCGCCGACCAACTAAAAAAAGACACCGAAATAGAACTTTCGACGTCTTTTTTATAATTTATCAGTTTGCTTTTAACGCACTCTAAACAACAATTTTTCTTAGCTGTGCACTAAATTTTTGTTCTTAGTCATTTTAATACACATAGGCCTTGGCTTCATAGGGTCGCAAAACATCTTCATGATCATCTTGATAATTAGAAAGCAGCAATTTTTTTGCACTAGGAGTCGCATAGGAACGCGTCACTTTATGACTAGTAAAGTTGCTGATAACTAATAAAGTTTTGCCTTCATATTGCCGCTTATAAGCAAAAACCTCAGCGTCTGCTGGATCCAGCTCAGTATAATTACCGTAAACTATTAAATCACTCTGATGCCGCAGTGCTATCAATTTTTGATAGAAGTAAAAGACCGAATTTTTATCCTCCAGTTCGCGCTCAACATTAATTTCAGAATAATTTTGATTTAACTCAAGCCAAGGCTTCCCGCTGGTAAAGCCACTGTTTTGACTATTATCCCACTGCATTGGTGTTCGTGCATTATCTCTAGATTCTGTAGCTAGATAGCGCATCATGGTTTCATGATCAACCAACTTTTCAGTGTCCACTAAATCATGGTAGGCCTCTAGTGATTCAATATCTTGATACTGTTTGATACTAGTAAAGTGCGCGTTTGTCATTCCAAGTTCTTCTCCTTGATAGACATACGGAGTACCTTGCATCATATGCAGTGTCAACCCCAGCATCTTTGCAGAAAGTTCTCTGAACTCAGGACTGTCATTGCCAAAACGAGAAACTGCACGGGCACGATCATGATTATTCCAATAAAGGCTATTCCATCCTTTTCCATCCAAAGCTGTTTGCCATTTTGATAAAGCCTGCTTCAATGCAACCAATTTCACAGGTGCGTCGTTCCACTTTCCAATGCGCGGATCTTTGTTCATTGCAAGCGTTACATGATCAAATTGAAAGACCATATTTAATTCACCTGCATCCAAACCTGTATACTGAACAGCATCCTCAGGTTTGACACTTGGCATCTCTCCAACACTCATCACATCATACTTAGATAGTACCTTTTGATTCATTTCTTTTAGATATGCATTTAACTTTGGCCCGTCTGCCACTACTGGCTCAACATTTCCATACGCTGCATTTTCAGGATTAGGTGCATCTGGTAATCCAGCAGGCTTTGAAATTAAGTTAATAACGTCCATGCGGAATCCATCCACGCCCTTGTCTAACCAAAAACGCATCAATTCCCAGACTTGCTCTCTTACTTCTGGATTTTCCCAATTAAGATCTGGTTGTTCTTTAGCAAATAAGTGCAGATAATACTCCTTCGTTTTTTCATCAAATTCCCACGTAGACCCACCGAAGTATGAACCCCAATTGTTTGGAGCCTGCTTCGGATCACCTGCACGCCACACATAAAAATCACGATAGGGATTATCTTTGCTCTTTTTGCTTTCCTTAAACCATTTGTGCTGGTCAGAAGTATGATTAACAACCAAATCCATCACAAGCCGTAAACCAAGTTGATGTGCCTTTGCCAGCAACTCATCAAAGATTTTCAGATTGCCAAAACGTGGTTGGATCGCACGATAATCACTAATATCATAACCGTTATCTTTATCAGGAGACTTGTAGACCGGGTTAAGCCAAATCACATCTGCTCCTAATTTCTTAATGTACGGCAGTCTTTTAATGATTCCGGCCAAATCCCCGACGCCATCACCGTCACTGTCCTGAAAACTGCGCGGATAAACCTGATAAATAACTGCTTTTTGCCACCATTCTTTTTTCATTTCTATTCTCTCCTCAAATTTAAGTTATTTGTCTTTATTTGCCAAATTGCGCTGTGGTGTATCTTCTTTGATAACTGCCACCGCAAACACTCCTAACAACATTGCAATTCCAGCTACGAGAATCATTCCTGGCATTGATTTCCCAATTAACGGGAAAATTGCAAAGCTTGCAACTGAGGCGATGATCTGTGGAAGACAGATGCCACAATTGAACAACCCCATATAAGCGCCTTCATTTTTACCATCCAATGAAGAAGTAAAGATTGAAAAAGCTTCAGTCTGCATCGTCAAATATGAAATACCGATCAGACAAAATGGCAGTATTAACAAATACTGATCATGTGTGAAGAAGACGCCAATGAATCCTGCAGCTCCGGCAAGTAAACCTACTCGGAACCAGAATTTACGCTTATAAGGGCTCGTTTTAGAAAGAACCACAAATCCCCAGATAACTGCCGCTAATGATTGGACACAGGTCAAAATACCATACCAATTGCCAGCTGCCTGATAACCTGCAGATGCCGTATCAGATGTATTCCAAACATTCTGCGCAATTGCACCAGTTGCATAAGTCCATAAATATTGAAATGCGAACCAGTCAAACAACTGTACCACCGAGACTTCCCAAAAAGAACGCGGAGCTTTTTTCAACAAGGTCCACAAAGATGGTTTATGTTCATGTTTTTTAGTGTCAATTTGATGATAGCGTGCATAGGTTTCCGGATCATATTCCTTAACGGACATAATCGTGTAGATTGATGTCACCAGCAAAATTGCAGCTCCAATATAAAATGACAGTTTAACCGAAAGAGGCACCTCACCTTGTTTTGCAACGTTGGCGACTCCAATCATGGTTAAAAAGAAAGGAAAGACCGTTGCCACGACACCACCGAGATTACTGAAAGATTGTTGCCACGACCATGCCAAATCTTTTTGGTCCTCGTTTACCATGTCGCCAATAATCATTTTGAAAGGCTGCATACAAACATTACTGGAAAGATCCATAAAAAGAATTGCAATTGCACCAAATAACAATGCTGCCAGCGATGCATAGCCAAACCCAAATGAACCAGCATTGGGTAAAAGAATCATCACAAGTGCTGCAATAGGAGCTCCAATAATCAAATATGGCATCCTCCGCCCGTAACGCTGCGACCATGTTAAATCAGAGTACTTTCCTACCAGTGGTTGTACAATCATTCCCGCCAATGGAGGCAAAATAAAGAAGAAACCCAGCTTGGTCGGATTAGCACCGATGGTTTGAAAAATTCTTCCCATTTGCGATGATTGCAGCGAAAAAGCCATGTTAACCCCAAAAAATCCAAAGGTCATTGCAAAAATTGTCTTCATCGATAAAGACGGTAGCGAATTTGCAATTTGATGCTTACCGGTTGCGGATTTAGGTTTTTGCTGCTTGCCAGAAACAACATGCAACTTATCATCCATAATTAACACTCCTTTACATTTAAATGTCTTAAGTAACTGCTTTCACTCATGATTATAGCTCTTTGGGTAAACGTTTACAATAGCTTTTTATCAACAAAACAAACGTTTACAAAACTAAAAAGAAATCATCCTTATTTCTAGTGCTTTCTGACGCTGTTAGCTGTAGAATAAACAATATAAATACTCTGATAACTAATGAGGTCTAATAATTATGCAAGCAACAATTAAAGATATCGCAAAAGCAACTGGCTTTTCAGTTGCCACTGTCTCACGGGTGCTCTCTAATAAAAAAGGCTTCTTTAGTGAAAAAACAGCCGCTAAAGTTAATCAGGTTGCCAAAGAACTGGGTTATAAGAAAAATATGTCCGCAACCGAACTGGTTACCAAAAAAAGCAATGTCATCGCCGCACTTATTAATTCAACCAAAACTAATTTTTCTGATTCGATTATCAAGGGAATTCAAGATAAAGCTGATGAACTTGGAAAAACTGTTATTATCCTCTATGCTGGTGATCGTGACGCACGCGCCCAGAAAAAAGCACTTACGACCGCACTTGAACGTTCAGTAGCTGGAATTTTACTATTATCTGTCGATCTTTCACCAGAAAACCTTACACTTCTAAAATCAGCACGCACTCCCTTTTATTTTATTTCGATCACTTTTCAAGATACAGCTTTGCCCTGCATTACTTCAAACGATCATGGAATTGGTTATCTTGCAACCAGCTACCTTATTCGCCAGGGGCATCGCCGGATTGGATTAGCTGGTTTGGACTTCAGCGACTCATATACTGGGAAGCTGCGTCTAGCTGGCTATCAAGCAGCACTTGCAGAAAATCAGCTTTCAGCTCATTCGGAATGGGTTCAAGCAGGCGACTACAGTTACGAAGCAGGTATCGCCGCGCTGGATGCCTATGCCCAAAATTCGGAATTACCAATAACTGCCGTGATTGCTGGCAGCGACATGGTTGGAATTGGTATTTTGAACCGTGCATCTGCTTTAAAAATTCCCGTTCCCCAAAAACTTTCAATTGTCACAATTGACGGTACAGATCTTTGCCGAATCGTGCAACCGCCACTCACAAGCGTTACCCAGGACTTTTACAAGATGGGCTATGTTGGGCTTGAACGCCTATTAGAAAATGCCGCTGGAATTACATACACTCAAAGCGAACTTACAGAAAGAAAAAGTGTGCTTGCAGTCAAAAAATAAGAGACCACAGTCTGTTTTTGAAAAGAACATTTTTGTGACTATCTCTTAACGGTTAGCATCCCTCCTCCTCTGACTTGCTTAAACCAAAAATAAGGGGGACCGGATCAAAAATTAACTTGACCCCATCCCTCTTTTTTAGTGCACCTCAACGGCTTCTATCGGTTGGATTTTCCCGTTTAGATATGCGTTAAATAGCAACGCTTGTAATCAAGCACACATCTGAATACCCATGTACTTAGTTAATCTTCAGCGATTACATACTCACTTTCTTTTTTTAAAAAGTAACCATATCGTTCCTAATGCTGCCAGAAGTGAAAGGTATTTGCTCCAAACCAATAATGCAGTTGGCTGATACGTGACTTTGATCTGATTTTTTCCATGCTGTAACTTAACTTTGATTGTATTTCGCTTCGAATTAGTGTAGCTGACAACTTTTCCATTTATCGTCACAGTGTAAGTATGATAGTTTAACATTGGTAAATCGACCGCTTTTCCCTTTTTAGCAACAAAGACTTCAAAGGTTGCACCATTAGGTTGCAGCGAACGCTCAATTTGGACCTTTTTATTATCAATTAATGCTGTGCCGGCAAATAATTCAGCGGCATAATTCGAGCTGCCTTGTGGCCAATAGTCTGTAGATCCGACCCCTGCGTTGTACCCCAACAAATTATTAAAGTCTTTTGAACCAACCTGAAAGTTAATTAGGGGCATTTTTCGGCTTGCATTGGGCTGATAATTAATTAGCGGTTGATTCTTTGTACTGTTAAAGAAAAGATACGTGTTGCCGCTAAACAGTAGCAGCGGTAATAAAAATACTGGAATTAGCTTTTTCTTTGCTGAAATCTGCAAAACTGCAAACACATTAACCATTGTTACCGCTAAAAATAAACTGGCAACAACTAACAAGCGGGTTGGAAACTGAATAAAAGCAAAGGGGGTGTTTTGTAGCATCCCCCATGGAAAGGCTGGAGTAACCAACAAACAGGTTCCTAAGCCGATACCTGCAATTACCTTAGCTTCAGTCTTCAGCCTCCGCCAAACAAGTGGCAATAAAAATATAAAAAATAAAGGCAAGATTCCAAGTTGTTCGTTGTTCAAACTGTTAACAAGTAAAGTTCCCAAGCCGTCTGTATGATCTTCTAACACAAACACTTGTGTAATTGCAAGATGTGTTTTTAAAATGGTAGTCACAAAACCTACGATAAAAAAGGCAGTTAAACAGCTGGTTAAAAGCACGGCATAAAGTAAAGACTGCAACCGTTGTCTAACCTTAGCTCTAGCTGCAACAAGTGCAATTACAAGAATGATTAGTGCATAAAAGACATAGATTACCGTACTAAGAACATGTGAATAGATCACCCCAGACATTCCCAGCGCCAGCAATACCCACTCAGCTTTGTCTCTGAAGAAGAGGCTGTAGGTACCATAAATAACAAGTGGTAAAAAGATCATTGCAAAAGCTTCTCCAAGATCAAAGCTTTGAAAAATAACCTCAAAGTAACTAGCAGATAATCCATAAAAAAGAGCACACAGAAGGCTCTTGCGCCGCTGTTTATCCCAGTACTTCATCCCCGTAAAATACGTCACGCTCAAGGCTGCAAAAATAATAAGACTAATTCCAGCATACGTCGCAGTCACAGGATTACTAATCACAAAACGCAACGCTGCAAAAACAAACAAGAACGGAGCTGGATAGAGCAAATTCAGGGGAGTCCCCATATGATTAAAAGAATAAGTCGAAAGATAGGGAAAAAATCCGCCATTCCTCATATTTTGATAGATCTCATTAATCCGGTTTAAATGGAACTGCATATCACTGCCAGCATTCAAAAGATTATGTTTATAAAAAGGCAGCATCAGTACCGTGCTGAGAAGCGCAAAAAAGAAATAGACTGCTAAATCATTTCTAAAAAAATTAATACTTTTCTTGATGTTCCTCACTCCTTAAAATTAATGAAACCAGCGTTCACTGACTTTGCGCTGCGCTTTAGCCATTGCAAGCTTAGAAACAGGCACAGTCCAATCCAGCCACAGATACTAATGATTTTAAAAACAGTTACTAGCGGATTTGTTTTGATCTTCAAACTAATTTTATTCTGTCCTGCGTGAATCTCCTTTAGCTGCAAGGTTCCCTGCTTGCTTGCAGTATATGCAACCACCTTGCCATTTAGGCTTATCTCATACTGCTGTCCGTAGTACAACACTGGCAGTGCACCGCTGCCACTTACTTTGCTGGTAAAGGATCCCGTTACTACATCATTCTCAAAAGAAGTCCATGTAAGTTTACCAATGACTGTTCCCCTCCGCGTGACTTCTTTTTGCGCTAAACTGCGTGCTTGAGTAATACTTTCTTGCGGCCAGTAATCAACGTAAATAAAATTAAGATTATTTTTTAATAATAATTTGTAATTGTCAGCATTAAAAATATGATATGCAGGCCACCCATGACTAATATTTTGGGGATTGGCAACCACTTGATTACTACTCTCAAGCTGTTTAAAATTCCGCAGACTCGTAACTCCAAGGATGACAATCAATAACAAGCACAGCGGATAACCTAACTTGGCAAAGCGGCGTATCTTAGTGTGTTCCCAGAAAGCTTCCAGTAGTTGTGAACCAATCAAAGCATTTAGGAATGTAAAATACAGCAGAAAACGCCACGGAAATTGGATCACTGTTAGTGGGGTGTTCTTAAATAAGAACCACGGAAAAAGCTTGGAAGATACTATTAACGAAAGCAACAACAAACCATAACACAGCTTGTAAAATAATTTTGCTCTTCTAATACACAGCAAGAACAGCAACGGAATCAGCAAGGAGAGGATTCCCATGTAATTAGCAATATTGTTAGCCCATGGCAACTCAAAAACTTCATGTAATCCTAGGGCTGAACTCCAAAAGCCTGCCTTGTTATTTGGTGTATACAAAACATTGCCGTGGTAGACAATTATGATCTGATAAAGTTCAACCGCACTGAGTAACAACGTTGCCGCTCCAGCTCCAAGCAGCGCTCCACTTCTTGGTAAAAGTTCTTTTTTTCGCCATCCCAAACTCACACATGCCAGCAGCACAATTAGACCAGCTGTCAGAACAAAGGTCAAAATATGCGAATAAATAATTAGTGTCATTCCCAAAACAAGGTAGTACCACTTGTGATAATCACGAAATAAGACTTCATATACTCCCAAAAAGACAAGTGGCAAAAATGTGAGTGCTAACCATTCTCCTAGATCAAAGCGGGTAAAGATGTCTACCAGACGATAATGCGAAAAGCCATATAAGAGTGCAAAGGTAATGGCTTGTCTTGTTTTGCCGTTGAAGCGTTTTAGGGAAAAATAGCCACATGCAAAAGTTAAATATGTGTAGAAAATAACCCCACAGTAATATGCCGTAATCGGATTTTTAAGCAGCAAACGAAAAAGTACGAACGGCAACAACGTTAAATTCGGATAACAAAGCTGATTTGCACTCCCGACTGCGTTAAAAGTGGTAAAACTGAACAACGTTAAGAATGAATTGTGATTTTTAACTGCATTGACCAGTTCTTCAATCCGATTGATATGGAAAGTCAGATCTCCTCCACCATAGATTGTGCCGCCTTTGAAAAAAACAAACACACTGATAACTGCTAATAAGATAAATAAAAGATTGAGCATTACCGAATTACGAGCTCTTTGCCAACTAACTGTCACGCGTAAACTCCCCCTTTAGCTTCCGAACAATTACTATCATTTTTTTGCAAACTTTTGCTTTAAAAACCAGCTGAGCTCTTTAGGTCTTACTATTATTCCCATGGTCAATAAAAATGCCAACACTGAGACCATCAAACTCAAATAGTCCGTTCCTGCCGCTGTGCTTGAAAGCGTCAGCGTATTATTCCCCTTTTTCAAAAAGACCGTTAATGATTTTTCCGTCAAACGCTTAATTTTCTTTCCGTTAATTACAAGTTGATAGTGCACCCCGTTATACCGAGCAAGCGGTAACTGATAATACCGTTCGCTTTTGGTAGTCAACCGCAACTGCATTTTGTTATATGTCTGCTTTTTTGCCTGCAGGGTAACCCCTTGGCTAAGTACTAAGGCTGACTGCCGGTTGGTTTTACTAATGGTTGGTGCATAGTCTGAACTTAGAAAACTATGAAAGATACTTTCTTTGATTTGAGCAGAGTTCGCCCAGATCTTGTACCCGTCATTAGTCTGTGTACTATGATAAGTATGAACTGCACTAACACCTGTGATTAGTAGGAGAGCAACTGTACAGTAACTTAATATTTGATGATTGAATCTTTCTTCTTCAAAATAACTTGCAACTGCCATTGTCAGAAAAAGAGAAGTGAAACTTAGCACGCGTCCCATAAATTGAATGGAAAAGAAGTGAATCTGGGAACCAACCAATTGCCACGGAAACCAGCTAAAGGTCATTATAAAAGTTGTGAATGCCAAACCAGCCCAAATTCGCCAATGACCACGTTTATTCAAAAACAGCATGATCGTCAAAATCAGTACAAGCGCTGTGGGCAGCGGTCCCATGTTAAAACTAAGCGGATCTTCGTTAATCGTGTTGTTCAAGAGTGCCGTCCATAGTGCCTCCGGTTTAATTGTCAGCCATGGTCCACTGGGATTAATCATGCTATTGGCAGCAGACAAACGAAAAATATTGGTTAGTGAATAAAATGCGACTAAAATTGCAGCAATTCCTGCTTTTAGCAAGGCACTCAACTCAACAAGCTTCAGCTCACGCTTAAATGCGCGCACAATTTCAAACAAACACAGCATGATTACAGCCAAGAGCAACGATAAGACATGCGTGTTGGCAATCAGTCCCATTCCTAATCCAAGATAAGCCCAACCAAAAGGAGCATTCTTCCAAATTTTGAGACAGCCGAGCAATACAATTGGTAAAAAGGCATATGCGAGCGCCTCACCTAAAGAAACGCGCGAATACATTAGACTGAGATGGTATGCATTAAATTGATATAACGCTACACCTAAGAAGCGCACCCATTTTTTGGAAATGATTGCTTTTAACAAAAAGTAGCAGCTTGCCATGGTTACCAAATTTAATAAAATAAATCCTAGAAAAAGAGCATGTAAATAATTGCTGGTTAGGAACTTGGGAATCACAAAGATTAATCCCGTCAGCCAAGGGTACATCCCGTTAACTGCAAGTCCATGCTGACTCAAACCAATTAAATTCACCAGCGGTGGCAGTTGTCCATGTGCAAGCGCCTCATAGATTGATTGAAAACGAGCCAAATGAAATTGGCCATCATAATTCAACTTGAACATTCCCTTTGTAAAAGCGGGAATAGTTGTCATCAAAGCAAAAAAAAGCATGTAAAAAGCTGGGACTACTTTCACCAATGACAGATGATTACTTACATTTTTAATAAATTTCACACCAACTAAATCTCCTTGTACGTTCAAAAATAGCTTTCAAAATTGTGCTTATCAGCAACTCAAAGCATGTTATGCTACGCTAAAGAGGCCGGTTCACTTTTTTACTCCAGCCCTCGCAAAACGTATGATTGAAACTAATGAAAACCCATTTAACTTTTTTCATAATAACGATATTTTATGAAGAAACTCTGAAGTTTTACAGACTAAATAGTTAATATTTTCACAGCATTAACTTGAGCTTCATACGATAGCACACAAAATAGTGCTCTCTTTTTAATCCCGGCTATTCAAACTTTTTATGGTAAGATTGAAGAAAAATGAGCTTAAGGATTTAACCTACTATTAAAATAGGGATATACTACAGCGAAACTGAGTTCTTAAAGTTTAGCTGTACTGTCTTAAAATCCTTAGAGATCTTTTGAGGAGGAATTACTATCGCTATTAAAATGATTGCAATTGACATTGATGACACCTTGGTTAATTCAGAAAAGAAGTTGACTCCCGCAGTTAAGCAAGCCATCGCCCAAGCTAAAAAGAGCGGAATTAAGGTTGTGATCTGTACCGGGCGTCCTTTGTCAGGAGTTGTGTCTTTATTACACCAGCTAGGATTGGAAGAACAAGATGATCAATATGTTGTGGGCTTTGGAGGTGCTTTGGTTCAAACTACAAGTGGCAAAGTTCTTTCTGCTGCTCCGCTAAGCTATTCTGATTATGTTGACCTGGAATACTTAGCACGCAAAAAAGGACTGCATTTTCATGCAATCAGCAAAGATCGAATCTATACAGCTGATCGCGATCTGGGCAAATATACTGTTTATGAGTCAAGGCTAGTATCACTTGGAATCTCATACCGAACACCTGCGGAAATGCAGCATATCAAACTGATTAAGGCAATGTTCATTGACGAACCCGCAGTCCTCGATGCTGCCCTCAAAAACTATAGTGACTTTGCACAATTGACCGACCGTGTAACTTTCACCCGCAGCACCCCATTTTATTATGAAGCCAACGCTAAAGGTGTCACCAAAGGAAGTGCCCTCAAGAAACTCTGCACCTTGCTCGATATGACTGCTGCGAACCTAATGGCAATTGGAGACGGGGGAAATGATTTAAGTATGCTAGAATTTGCTGGTTTGGGTGTGGCCATGGGCAATGCCATTCCAGAATTAAAAGAGGTCGCACAAGCGATCACGACAGACTGCGATCACGACGGTGTGGCTGTTGCAATTAAAAAGTATGCCTTGCATGCTTAAACACCACGCACAAGTACGCAAAACAAGCGACAACTCTGCTTACAAAGCAGTGCATTCCAAGGATCCTTTTTAATTATTTAAATTCAGACGACTACACGTGCCCTTGATGTTCACCTTCCAACTTGTGGAGACATGAAAAAGGGGCTGTGACAAAAGTTAAATTTTGTCACAGCCCCGCTTTTATTCCGTATAAACGTGTTCCATAAGTCAAAATTCTCCGTCTAACTTCGAATTACTCCTAGCAAATTACTCGCTATGTTCGTAATTTCGCGTTAGTACTCAAATTTTCCCGACTTATGTCACACTCTCCACTTTTTTGTACGCGGATGTGCATTTTACTATAACTACGCCGTCAATATTTGAAGGGTGTCTGACACTAGTTGCTACACTTTATGTCATAATGCGAAATTATGAATATCACGCGTGCTTTACTAAGTTAGATGGAAAACTTTGACCTCAGAATACATCCGTGTCAGGCCCTATTTCACAGTGGAATGTAGCAAACCTGCGACCGTTTGGCCTTTTCCAAAGAGGCTTTCCCAATCAGCAGTAAAATTCGTCACTGCTTGGTGAATTGCAGGATGATCCAACCCCGCTGCAATGATCTCTGGTCCCAGTGTAACGGCCTGGGCTCCATGTGCCAATGCAGTTACAACTTGATCTACATTATGAAAACTGGCTGCTAGAATCTTTGTATCAGCATGTTCTTTTTCAATTGCTTGTGCTAACTCAGTGATTACCTGAGCTGCAGCAAGATCCATATTTTGCATCCGATTATAATAAGGGGCAATATAATCCGCTCCAGCAGCAATAGCCAATAATCCTTGAAATTTAGTATAGATCGCAGTCGCAGTTACATTATGCCCCGCGGCCTTTAACTGTTTGATCACCTTCAAGCCAGTCAATGTCGTCGGCACTTTGACATAAGTCTCAGGTCCGACTTGTTCAAAAATAGCGGCCGCATCAGCCAACATAGTCTCGACAGTTTGTCCAACTAGCTGAATATGCAAGGTGGCATCTTCATCCAATAATTTTTTGACCTTTTTCATATGTGCAAAAAAATCAATCTTCCCTTGTTTCTTAACAATTGTTGGATTTGAAGTTACTCCTGTAATTGGTAGCGCTGCAGTGTATTTCTTGATAGCAGCTAAATCAATTGTATCTAATAGAAATTCCATTTTTTTACCCTGCTTTCTTGCATTAAAGATTTTGTTCAGTCCGTGCAATAATATCATCCTGTGTTTCTTTAGAAAGTCCTACAAAAAAGGCTGAATACCCCGCCACGCGTACAATTAAATCGCGATGCTTTTCAGGGTACTTTTGTGCATCAATCAAAGTTGCACGTGAAACAATGTTGTATTGGACATGATATCCATGCAGGCGGTTAAAAAACGCGCGTAGTAAAGCCACCAGTTTCATGCAATTTTCTTCGCTGCGCAGAATTTGAGGAGACATTTTTTGATTTAATAACACTCCTCCTGTAATTTCCTTAGTATGCAGTTTAGCTACGCTCTTAAAGACTGCTGTTGGTCCATTAATATCAAGTGCATGTTCAGGTGAACATCCCTCTGCCAGTGGCGTACGCGCATGCCGTCCGTCTGGAGTTGCAAGCGTACTATGACCTTGACCCACGTTAGCTGAGATTGATGAGGTTCCTGCATAGCGTCCTCCTCCAATTGGCCCACGCCCATAACGTGTATTGTGATATTTAGAAATCTCATCAATATAGGGCTGATATGCTTGAACTAACAATTGGTCAACGCGGTCATCATCGTTTCCATACTTGGGTGCCTCATTAATCAATAATTGACGAATCTGCTCTCCTTTTTCACCTGCAAAATCATTTTGCAAAGCAGTCCAGAGCTGTTTAGGTGTCAATTGATGTTTCTCAAAAACTAACAGTTTAATAGCTGCAAGCGAATCAGCCAAGTTTGCAATTCCAACCTGCAAACCGCTAATAAAATCATAGATTGCACCACCTTCCTTGATAGTCTTCCCACGTCCGAGACAATCAGCGGTCAGTGTCGAACACAAAATGTCTGGATAGCCTTGCTCCAACACCATGTCACATGTATTTTCAATGATTACGCTTTGACGTGTAATTTCACGCAAAGATTTATCCCAAGCAGTCAATAATTGTTCATATGATGTCATCTGAACAAAGTGTCCATAGTCTGGTAATAATTTTTTACCTGATTCAGGATCAATGCCCCCATTCATAACAATCAACAACGTCCTTGGAAAGTTGACAAAACTCATACCAGTGCAACGATACCCCCACTTTCCAGGAACCGCAGTTTCTACACACCCAATTGCACTATAATTATATGCATCTTCCTTTTTTACACCGCGAGCAATAAAAGAAGGAATAATAACTTCATCGTTGTTAAAGGCTGGCATTCCGATTCCTTGTTTGACAACCTCCACGCATTCTCGCATGAATTGGTCACTCAAGCCATGAAAATAGCGCACTGTCAAATTCGGTTGTGGTAAATGTGCTTGCACAATTGCACGTAGAATCAGATATGAGACTTTGTTTGTTGCATCTTTCCCCGCAGCATTTTGCCCACCAATAGTAATGTTTTGATACAAAGGACTTCCTGCCGAAAATTCCGTATGTGCCCAAGAACGAATTTTATTAATTGTGAGAGTCTTCAAACATAAATTTGTAAGCAGCTCTGTTGCTTGCTCTGGTGTAATTTTTTCTGCTTTCAAGTCTTTTTCGTAGTAAGGGTCCAGATATTGATCCATCCGACCATAGGACACGGAATGTCCATTTGATTCAATCTGAAGAATATTATGGATAAACCAAACAGATTGAACAGCCTCTCTAAAATTACGTGCAGGTGCATAAGGAACTCGTTCTAATGCAGCAGCAATCTGTTCTAATTCTTTCTTTCGCATCTTGTTAGTCATCTGATGTGCTTCTTGTCTTGCAAGTTTTACGTAACGTTGCGCAAATTCTTTTACAGCATCAAGCGTGATCAGACTTGCTTCGTAAAAATATGACTTCTTTTGCTGTTCATAATCTGTCAGATCAAGTTTTTCCAGTTCGGTTTGAGCACGTTCTTCATACCACTCTAAACCATGTTGCAATATTGCTTGATAATCAACGGCAATATGCCCATCCCCAGAAGTAATGTTGCCATCTGCTCCAATAATACCCAAGTCATAAAAGACCCGGCTTTTAGAAGGAAAAGCCGCTAATCCTCGATCCTCAAGCGTATTATTTTTCCAAAAAGGAGCAATTTCTCGTAACTCCTTTTTTGTCTGTTCCGTAATATAAAAAACATCACCTGGTCTCTTTTCAAAAGTCTCCAGTTCATCAATTACCCAGTTCATTGAATACTCAGGAAAAACTGGAGCCCAACGATTTGCCCGCGCCTGATTTCCTGCCAAAAAAGTGTCAGGTTCAATATAAATAGTCATATGCTCAAGAATGTGTTTCAAAACATTGGCACGTAAAATATCAAGTTGTTCATGCCGATGTGCCTTGTAGGCTTCAGTTGCAAGGACTGCTCGTTGTGCATCAACATAAGGTTTTGCATCCAAAATAGCGTTACGATATCGCTTCATTTTTGCTGTTAACTTACCAAAATGTTCCTCAGTGTGCGTTCCGGTTTTTGCTTGTAACCCCGTCATCGTTTTCGCCTGCATCCGCGTCCTCTTCTTTCATTTGAAATTAAAAATAGTTCCTTACGAAATCATAATAACAATTTCACAATAAAATGCAAGGGTTTTCATTTAAAAATTCTTAAAGCACATCTATCTTTAAATTGATCATTTTAGTTTAAACTTCAGATACTTGAATTTTATGACTACTCAGGCTGTCTTTTGCCAGTTGATTAATCCCTTTATCCGTCACTACAAGGTCAACTTCATCTAACGAAAATTGCTGCACTAAACTCGCTTTAATAAATTTACTGGCATCTGTTAAAATCACTAGTTGTTGTGCCCTTTGAGCCATTGCTTTAACCGTCTCTGTGCGCATAATGTCATTACCAAAGAAGCCTTGATGAGCGTCAAAACCGTCCGTGCCAGCAAACAACCGTTGAACTCGTAATCCTTGAAGCGTTTGTTTGACAAGCGGACCAACAACTACTTGCGAGTCAGGTTGATAATTTCCGCCCAACATAATGACATGTAAATTGTTATATTGAGAAATATAATTTGCAATAAAGTATGAAATTGTGATAATTGTAACGTTTTTCCCTTGCTTACCCAATTGTTCAGCTAAGAGTGCACACGTTGACCCCGACTCGATCATGATGGTTTCTTGTTCTGATACAAGTTCTGCAGCAGCTTTTGCAATGCGTAGTTTGATCTCATATCGCTGTGCCAATCTATAGCTGAGATCATCACTATTGTTGATAATGGCGTATCCATGTTGCCTTCGTAACAAACCTCTCCTTTCCAATTCACTTAGATCCTTACGCATTGTTACCTTAGAAACGCCTAGTAGCCCTGCGAGTTTACTAACCTCTATTTTTTTTTGCTCATTCACAATTTTTAATAAGTAATCCATTCGCGATTGATTCATAGTTTCCCTCCAAAACAATTTTCTCACTTTGTATTCTACCCTTTTCTCAGCACCAATTCCATTTCCTAAAGAAACCATAATAAGTTGCGTTAGAAATAAAAGGTGCTATAATCAACTAGTGAAAAAATAAACAAAAAGAAATGGGGGAACATTTATAATGGCTAAAACTGTCCAAACACTACATCTTGATCAAAAGAAAGCGCTTCATAAAGGACTAATCTTTAATATCCAAAAATTCAGTTTAAATGATGGTCCAGGAATTAGAACCGTTATTTTTTTCAAAGGTTGTCCCTTACGTTGCAAGTGGTGTTCAAATCCAGAATCACAAGCACGACATCCAGAATCTATGTATGATGAAAGTAAGCAGCAAAATATTACTGTCGGTAAATACTGGACAGTGGATGACCTCATGAAGATCATTTTGCAGGATAAAGCATTTTATGCAGAATCTCACGGTGGTGTAACTCTTTCAGGAGGAGAAGTCCTTTTTCAAGCACCATTTGCGATTGAACTTTCAAAAGCTATTAAGGCTGCACATTTGCACCTTGCCTGTGAAACAACTGGTGATGCACGTCCGCAAATATTTAAAGAGTTTATGCAGTACATCGACTTTATGTATTACGATTGTAAGCAATGGGATCCTACAAAACACCGTGCTGGAACCGGTGGTACAAACAAAGTAATTTTAAATAATTTGGCAACCGCCGTCGCTGCCGGAATAAATGTCCATGTCCGCATCCCTGTTATTCCTGGCTTCAATTACACCTTAAAGGATGCTGCCCAATTTGGCAGATTATTCAATAAGATTGGCGTTAATGCCGTTGAACTTTTACCCTTCCATCAATTTGGATTAAAAAAATATGCAGATCTTCACCGTCAGTATGCACTGAAAAAGCAACCTCAGCTTCAGGCTAGTGACCTAACAGATTATAAGACTGTTTTGGAAGATGCTGGCATCCAAACCACGATTAACAGCTGGTAAAAATGTGAACATCCATGTCCAACTTCTAAGGACTAAACAATAGCTTTACGCGAAAAACCTGATTTAAGTTGAACACAATTTTGTAACCAAAAAGCGTGCCTCGGGCTGACTCATCCCCCGCTGCACGCGCATCGCATTACTCGTTAAAATATAACTAATTAGTGTGTCTTAATTTGTGTGTGTTCTGCTTTTTTGGCTTTGTCAATTGCTTGTTTGACCGCAGCTTTTAACGCACTGCTTGACAAGGAAGCCCCTGAAAGGCTGTCGACTGCATAGGAATTTTCCCTAATCATTGTTCGCGGTAATTCTTGGAGTGCTTTTGCTCCGACATCACCACTTTCACTTTGCTTAAGGATCTCGATTTCTTCGATTTTTCCAGCATCATAAGTGACTCGCACAACTACTTCATTTCCCATTCCGGCGTCACTTTTACCAAGATATTGGTGTGCCCCCACAACATAATGTTCCTCCTGTTGCGTCACATCAGACATGTCTTCCAAGCTTGAAACAGACGAATTTGTCAGTGAAACCTCATCCTCCTTGGTTGCTGGAGTAGACCTACTTATTTCTTTAGGACGTGCGGCATTTTCACCTGCAATCTTGCCAAAGATTAAACACTCTGCCAGATTGTTCCCCCCTTGATACTGATTAGTATTAATGCCACCAAGTTCACCCGCAGCATACAGATGCGGCACAGGTTTCCCCCAGGGATCAAGGACTTCACATCTAGAGTTGTGCCGCGGTCCGCCTTGCGTATTTAACATAGTTTGCGTAAGCGGCAATGCATAGTATGGACCTTCTCCAAAAGGTTGCATTGTTTTAATTTCGCGGTGATTAGCAAAATCATACCCAATTGTTACTAAGTGATCAAAGTCTGCACGTGTCTGTTTCAATTTAGCCGCATCAACTTTTATTAACTTAGCTAACTCTGCCAATGAATCACCCTTAATAATCATTTCATAAAAATTAGCAACTGGCAGCTTTTTCATTTTTTTGAAAATCTCCAGCTGTGATTGATCAAAGATTGCATAAGGATGCGCATTGGCTGCAGGTACTCGCCAAGTCCCATGATCATAAATATGCCCGTGTCGATTAGCCTCTGCCTCATTGAAATAACGCGTGCCATCGTCACCAATTACAAAAATACTTCCGGTAAAAAGCTCCTTCCAAGGGGCTAGTAAAAGCTGACCTCGTTCGCCTTTGGGAACACTAACGCACATTCCATGATAGATTCCTAAGGACTCATAGTTGTGCATGTGCCATAAATCAGCGCCTGCCTCTAAGCCCATTTTGATGCCGTCACCCTTGTTATACATTGAGCCTAATGGTGTTAACCGCGGTGCTCCTAGATAATCCTGAACCATCTGCTGATTATTTTCAAATCCGCCGACAGCCATGACTACTCCATTTTTAGCCTGAATATTTACTAAAACATGGTCACGTTCAATTTGGACGCCTAGAACAGTTTTAGTTTTCTCAGCTTGAATCAGATGTTTGCCTGGTGAACTGAACCAAACTGTAATCCTATCTGCGCGCGCAATAACTTGTTGGCGCAAGTTTTTCCATAATGCACTATCAAGCAGCCCATCATGCACCAACAACATGTCATAAGCTTGATTTCCAGGATATTCTGGGAATTCATGAACCATTTCCGACAGATCAAGTTTATTATGATCCCAATCATGAGCAACACTGAAGGGTTCCACCCCTAAATACTTTCTAAAATACGCTCGCATGTTAACCATACCTTCAACATAAGTGTTGACCAGTTCTTCATCCAAAGCAAATGGCGCCGTTAAATTCTGGTAGTAACGCTTTAAAGCATCAAAATCATCGCCAGCGCCTACTAATTGGCCAGCATACCGTGTATTTCCACCTTCATGACCCTCAGGCGCCGAATCGACCAACAAAACATTCGCCCCTGCATCTGCAGCAAAACGGGCCGCAGTCGCTCCCGCTCCACCAAAGCCCAGCACAATCACATCGTAAGTGGCATCCCACCTAATATTTTTGGCAACAGGCATTGTCTTAGCCTCCTCTTTAGTACTGTTAACTAACTGCACGTATTTGACAAAGTTGTGAAAACATTTTTCTAAAAATTCAATCGTCTTTTGTTCCTTGAGATTCTGGTTACTATCAAAAGCGGTTTTACAATTAGGCAGCATAAACTCATTTCCGGGAAGGACATATGCATCAACTCCAGGAGAATCTAGTACATGTCGCAAATCCATCTGCGCACGCACAGTACCTTGTGCCCCATAAGATGCGCCCACAATCATTACCGGTTTTCCTCTCAAAGTATGATAACTAGCTGAAAGCCATTCAAGCACACTTTTTAATGCAGCTGTCATCGAGTGATCATATTCCGGAGTTGCAATAATTAACCCATCCGCAGTTTCAACTTTAGTGATTAATTTTTTGATATCTTGAGGAAAAGCTTGCAGTAAATCCTCATTAAACAACGGCAAATCTCTAATTTCCTGCAATTCAAAATCCGCTTGATCCGCAAAGTGACGTTGCAGATACTTCAATAAGAGTCGGTTATACGAAACACTAGCATTGCTACCAACAATTGTCAGCAATTTCATCAACTATTCCTCCATTCTAAATACACCGCAGCAACCGCTTACATGCTCATAGTATCACATATATTGAAATACTCAACTCAAAGACAGGTATTCATTTTATAAAAATTCAGTAATTAAATGCGCGGTAGCTTTCTTTCAATCCGCTTGTCAGCGTAACTTCTCCGTTTTGCTGTATAAAAACACCTTCTAACTCAGGTTGATCCTCAATTAAACGTCTACCGCGTGTAGCACCTTGACAAAATGCTAAGGTAGTCCATAAGTCTCCATCTACCGAATGTGGACTAACAAGGGTTACACTTGAAAGACCATTTGTGACCGGATATCCTGTTTGGGCGTTAAAAATATGATGATATTCTTTCCCGTGTGCTTTTAAAACACGTTCGTATATTCCAGCGGTAACCACCGCTCCCGCATGTACTGTAAGTCTTCCTATTGGGATATTCCTTTTTCTGAGCGGATCTTGAATTCCAATGTGCCAGCGACCTAGATGCGGTCCCTCACCAACTAATAAAAGATTTCCACCCAGATCGATGATCCCCTGTTGAACGCCGCGAAGCCGCCATAAGATCCCAACAGCATCCGCAATATAGCCCTTCGCAATTCCCCCAAGATCAAGCTGCATCTGGGGTTCCAACAAGAAAACGCTCTGGGTCGCATCATCCAACTTGATCTTAGTCGGCGACAAGACATGCAGGAGCTTTTTAATATCCGCCGCTTCAGGTAGCTGGGCGTCATTAAAACCAATTCCCCATAATTTAACAAGTGGTCCAAGCGCAACATTGAACCCCATTTGCAATTGGCTAGCATGCACAGCTAGCTTGATTAATTCATAGGTGCTTTTAGAGACCATCACGGCATGTTTCCCGGCCGCATTATTAATCGCGACCACTTCTGAGTACTCACGATTTACTGTCAACTTTTTTTCAAATTTTCTAATCAGCTCATATCCCGCTTCAATATCAGTTTCATTTGCAGGTGCCGCAACACTTAAGTTAATTACGGTCCCCAATCCATAATAGGTATGTGTTAACATCCAAACTCCCCCCAGCTACTCCTAGTCCCTCATTAAAGCCCTTACAATAATTAATATAATCCAGGATTCAAAAATAAGCTCTTAAAATGATCGCCTCTTCTGACACCTTAGCATCTTAAAAGTTACTCAGGGATCTCCATTGCATACTTAGCTATGCATAATTTAAAGTTAGCTGAAAATTATGCTTTGGGCAGTCAAGTTCTTCGGAATAAATTAGCAAAAGAGTGTGACATAAGTCGGGAAAATTTGAGTACTAACTCGAAATTACGAACATAGCGAGTACTTTGCTATGAGTAATTGGAAAGTCAGACGGAAAATTTTGACTTATGGAACACGTTTATTCGGAATAAAAGAGGGGCTGGATCAAAAGTTAATTTTTGACCCAGCCCTATCATTATTTCATGCTTTATTCAGACGTCTAAATTAAAATTATTTTAACTCAAAGTAAATTAGTGAGTCGCATGCATGCTTGATTCCTTAGTTGCGAACTGTTACAGAAACCAATTGATCCCCCTGCGTGACTTCCTGCGTTTTAATTCTTTCGACACTTGCATAATCATTAGTGTTAGTAACAACTATCATGACAGTTGGATCAAACCCAGCCTGCTTAATCCCTTCAAGATCAAAACTCCCTAGTTTTTGATTCTTAGTCACTTTTTGCCCTTGAGTTACTTCTGTTTCGAAGAACTTTCCTTTAAGTTCAACAGTATCAATTCCAATATGCAACAAGACTTCTGCACCATTATCAGATTTAATTCCATAGGCGTGCTTAGTTTCATAGGCAACAGTAATCGTACCAGCGACGGGCGCAAAGATCTCACCGCTTGCAGGCACAATTGCTGCGCCACTTCCCATTAGTTTTGCTGAAAAGACCTTGTCATTAACCTCTGTCAGAGATTCTGCCTTCCCAGTGAGCGGAGCGCCAATTACTTCATCATTTAGTTTTAATTCCTTGGTTGCTAGCGTGGCTGCTTTTTGCTCCACCTTCGTTTGATCAGAAGCACTTGCTACAGGAACCGGATCAACTAAGTGTGCATTTTTCTTTCCGTAAAGATACGTTAAAACAAATGCCACGACAAAACTAAGTAATTCTGCCACGATATACATTGGAATCGACTTCACATCGACCGATAAGAAACCAATAAAACCAGCCGATCCTAAAGAACGTGCCAATACTTGGAAGAAGCCCGCAAAAGCTGAGGCAACTCCCGCTGCGATAATTGCACAAAAGAATGGGAATTTTAGTTTAAGGTTAACCCCGAACATCGCTGGTTCCGTAATCCCCAGTAATGCTGAAGCACTAGCTGAAGAGGCTAACCCCCGCATTTTCTGATTTTTTGACAATCGATAAACAGCCAGACAAGCGGCACCTTGAGCAACATTTGCCATTGAAGCAATTACAAAAATAAAATCTCCACCTGTTTTTCCAATATTCGAAATCAGCTGCGTTTCAATTGCTGGAAAACTTTGATGCAGTCCTGTTAGTACAATTGGCGAATAGAGCAATCCAAAAATACCAGTTCCAACAAAACCGCCAATATTATAAAGCCATACAATTCCATTAGTAATCCCATCACTCACACTACGCATCACGGGTCCAACAAGGATAAAAGTCAACAAACCGGCAATAATAATTGCAAGTAATGGTGTGAAAGTAAAGTCCAATGCACTTGGTAGTTTTTTATGGAAGAATTTCTCTAAATTAGCTAAGAGATAAACAGCTGCCAAAGTCGGAATCACAGAATTTTGATACCCGATTTGAGCAATATTCAACCCAAAGATATGCCAATATGCCATCTTCCCAGCTGCCATTGTCGCAGCTGCATCACCGGAAGTAATTAGCGATGGTGCACACATAATCATTCCCATTGCCGCACCCAGATACTGATTTCCACCGAAACGTTTGGCAGCAGAAACCCCTACCAAAATTGGCATAAAGGTAAAGGGAGCTCCTGACATCATATTGATAATATCCGCCAAGCCTTTAAATTGCGGATACATCTGAATCACAGATTTTGCACCAAAAAGTCCTTGCGCAGTCAGAATATTATTTAAAGCCATTAATAAACCACCAGCCACTAACGCTGGAATAATCGGCACAAAAATATCAGATAAGAGTTTAATAAAAGCCATTACAGGATTAAAGCGTTTCCCGTTTTCTGCGACCTTCTTCAAATCCTCCGTTGAAACTTCACTTAATCCAGTCAACTTAATTAATTCATCATAAACAAAGTTAACGTCGCCAGGTCCAATAATTACTTGATACTGCCCGTTAGTCTTGAAGGTTCCTTTGACTCCCGGGTTATTATCCAAAGCCGCCTGGTCAATCTTAGTATCATCTTTTAAGACCAACCGTAGACGGGTAGCACAATGGGCTGCAGCAATGATATTATCTTGATCAATTGCTTTAATAATGTCGATTGCTACCTTTTTGTAATCCATAGTTAACAGCTCCTTTTGAAAACGTTTTATATAATTACTGTTTATATCATACCTAATATTTCACACATGTCAATCGTTTATCACATATTTTTATCTCAGCCAAAAATAATTCAACAGTAAAAGATTATTTGATGATATTCGTTTGACACAAAAAAACAGGCAGAGTACAATTATAAAAGAAAAAAAGACAACGTTTTCAATTTAGGGAGTTGTTATTATGGAATGGACACGCAGTAAACGTTATTTGCCGTATAACAAGTGGGACGCCGAGTATCTGCTGAAATTGCAGGCTCAAACTGCCGCTTCGGCATATCGTCCGAGTTATCACATTGCCCCAACTTCTGGCCTTTTAAATGATCCCAACGGTTTTTCATTTTTTAACGGTCAATGGCACCTCTTTTACCAATCTTTTCCTTTTGGACCGGTCCATGGGCTTAAATCATGGGTTCATCTGGTCTCCACTGACTTAGTTCATTGGCAAAATTTGGGAACCGCACTGAAACCGAGTACGCAATTCGATAGTCACGGGGTCTACTCTGGTTCAGCAAGCGTGATTGGTGACAAGTTATTCTTAATGTACACTGGAAACGTGCGCGATTCTGACTGGATTCGCTCACCATATCAAAACGGAGCTTGGCTCAATCAGAATAATCAACTGACCAAATTAGAAAAGCCCTTAATTACCCAGCCCCAACATACAACTGATCATTTCCGGGATCCGCAATTACTCCAAAAGGATGACAAATATTATGCACTGATTGGTGCTCAAGATGCGGCAACTCAGAGTGGTCAGATTGCAGTTTTTTCTTCAACCAATTTACACGATTGGAAAGATCTTGGTTATCTCAACTTCGCGCAAAAAAGTTTAGGCTATATGATTGAATGTCCTAACCTTGTATTTGTTGCACAACAGCCTGTCTTGATCTTTTGTCCGCAAGGTCTGGATCCAGAAATTGCGGCTTACCAAAATATTTATCCTAACATGTATTTGATCGGCAGCAACTGTAATCTTGAAAAAGGTGAATTTACACCCGCAGCGCCGTTATCTCAGCTAGATTATGGTTTTGACGTTTATGCCAGCCAAGCATTTACAGCTCCTGATGGACAAAGTTACTTGATCAGTTGGCTTGGATTGCCTGAAATTGAATATCCAACTGATTCTGAAAACTGGGCACATTGCTTAACACAGGTTAAACAGCTTTCTTTGGAAAATGGGCAACTTTATCAACAACCTGTTCCTGCAATTCGAGCTTTACGCCAACAACCGCAGCCATTAACGGGACGCACGGCTGCGTCTGAAACAATTCTTACCAGTGCACCAGGAAAACACTATGAATTAGAACTCACATTTTCAGCTGATCAAACAGGTACTTTATACCTCTTTAGAGATATACAGAAAAAGCATGGCTTAAAAATTGATTTTTCAAGCGGTGAAAATGCTTCTTTAACAGTTGATCGCAGTCAAGCAGGTCTTGCCTTCGCGCAAAAATATGGTACAACTCGGCGCGTGCCACTTGAAGCGCACCAAAAGCTTGTACTGGATGTTTTTGTAGATTATTCAGTCTGTGAGATTTTTATCAACAATGGTCAAAGGGTCTTGAGCATGCGGGTCTTTCCCACCAAAGATGAGACCGCAATCACTCTGGCAGGACAAGCGCAAATCACCTATAATGGTTCTTGGTGGAACTTAACCAAAACTAACAGCTAAAGGAGACTTGCAAGTGCGTCCAAAACTGAATGATGTTGCTGCAAAAGCAGGTGTTTCAGTGACGACAGTTTCCCGCGTGATCAATAATTACGGGTACTTAAGCCAAGGAACTAAGGATAAGGTCTTTCGTGCAATGAAAGAGCTGAACTACCAGCCCAATTCGCTGGCGCGGTCCTTGCATGGAAAGAAAACTCATTTGATCGGAGTGATTTTTCCTTCAATCGTTAATCCTTTTTTTGCAGAATTAGTAGAACAAATTGAAAATCGCTTATTTAATTCAGGATATAAGATCATCTTATGTAATAGTGCTGATAATCGGGAAAAAGAACGCGACTATTTGCGCATGCTAATTGCTAATCAAGTTGACGGCATTATTGCAGGTGCGCATAACCTTGGAATTGATGAGTATAACCGTGTAGGTTTGCCAATTGTCTCATTCGATCGTTTGTTTTCAGATAAAATTCCCATCGTTAGCAGCGACAACTTTCGGGGAGCAGCTCTTGCCACCAAAGAACTTTATCAAGCAGGCGCACGCCATATTTATTTTCTCGGTGATCCGCATCAAACTGGTAATCCGACAGATTTGCGCCTGCAAGGTTATCAAAAAACCATCGCTAAGCTTCAGTTAACAACACACGTGCATACCATCAATTTTACAGAATCTCCAACACTTAAATCACTCTCGATCAAAAAATTGTTGGCCAAACGTTATGCCGATGGAATCGTCTGTACGGATGATTTAACTGCCATCTTAGTCTTAAGAGCAGCTCAAGAACTCAAAATCTCTGTTCCACAAGAACTAAAAGTAATCGGCTTTGATGGGACTTCGTTTGTTCAAGAATATAATCCAGAGTTGTCGACGATTGTTCAACCGATTCACGACATTGCATCATTACTGGTCAGCATTTTAGTGCAACGGATTGATCAACCCGATAAACCCCTTGAACAAATGCGCTATGTCCTACCAGTCAAGCTATTGCGTAACCGCTCAACTTTCCCTTTTGAAGAGTAGGTTATCAAAAAATATTTGCCTTCAAGCAATCTTTAACTTTAAATAAAATAATTCCAAAATATGGAGGACTTACAGATGTTACTAGGAAGCGTAGAAGCCGGAGGTACAAAATTTGTTTGTGCTGTAGGCAATGAAGATTTCAAGGTGCAAGAATCAGTCACCTTCCCTACCACTACCCCAGAAGAAACATTGCGTAAAACGCTCGCTTTCTTCAAAAAATTTGCGGATCTAAAGGCTATCGGAGTTTCATCTTTTGGACCAATTGAGATCCGCAAAAGTTCACCCAAATATGGCTACATTACAAATACGCCTAAACCTGGCTGGAAAGATACTGATTTTGTCAATAAACTCCAAGCTTCCTTTCCAGTTCCAATTGCCTGGACTACCGATGTTAACGGCTCGGCATATGGTGAATATATTGCTTATAAAAAAGCAGGACTGCAGCTTTCATCCCTCGCCTACTATACAGTTGGCACAGGAATCGGTGCTGGAATAGTCACTGATGGCAAACTTGTTGGAAGCGAAGGTCACCCAGAGCTTGGACATGTCTATCTAAAGCGGCATTCTGCTGATCTTAATTTTAAGGGAATCTGTCCTTATCATGGTGATTGTCTTGAAGGCTTAGCTTCCGGTCCGACCTTTAAAGCGCGTTTAGGCATTGCTGGTCAAGATGTTCCACTAACTGATCCTACTTGGAATATCATTGCTTATTATGTGGCTCAAGGAGTCATGCAGGCTACCCTCGCTTTACGTCCTAGCAAGATTGTAATCGGCGGTGGCGTCTCCAGTGAAGCCTTCTTAAAAAAGGTGCGGCTCCATTTCAAAAAACTCTTAAACGACTATGTAGCAGTGGGCGATCTTGAGCAATATATTGTAACTCCGAAAGTTCCCCATAACGGTTCTGCAATCATGGGATCCTTGGCGCTAGCATTGGCTGAATATCAGAAAAGTGCTCAGCCTAAAGCTACAAACGCTTAATTTATGTAGGTCAAGATTCTATAAATTTTAACGTTAACTCTAGTTAGAAGCATTGATTTTATACAGTTTCCTAACTGAAGTTTTTAATTATGCTAAAATCATGTTTTAAACCAGCCGGAGTTCTTATTTATAAGTTCAAACATGTCTCCATAAAACAAAGCCCGTATGAAACAAATAGAGGGAGAGTGCGACATAAGTCGGGAAAATTTGAGTGCTAACGCGAAATTACGAACATAGCGAGTTCTTTGCTATGAGTAATTCGAAGTTAGACGGGGAATTTTGACTTATGGAACACGTTT
>NZ_AZFQ01000053.1:140176-164727 GCF_001435195.1 Liquorilactobacillus satsumensis DSM 16230 = JCM 12392
GTGTGACAAAATTTAACTTTTGTCACACCCCCTTCTATCTTTATGCATACTTCAAGCTTCTGCATTTAATTACGCATTATCATAATATTCCCCGTAAATACTCATGAATGTGTTCACGTAAAAAGTCGGTGCGTTTAGGTTCTGACAACTTAGAATTATGCGCGTTATGCTGTGTTAGAAAATAGCCAAAATTAAGCCAGTTAAAGTTATCAGCCTGTATTTTAGGATTTATTTTCTTAGTAATTTCTCCTGTCTGAATTCTCTGGATAAGGATAGTCTCAACAACTTTTTTAAAGTGAATTGCCAATTTATTAGTTGCTTCTTTAACTTCCTCCAACTGCAGTGATTCTTTCAGTCCCACCATGACCAAAGCCTCATGTGTCCGCATAAAAGTCTGGTACTGCTGGGCAACTTGAAACAAGCATTCACTAAGATCCAATTGCTCTAGCTGTTCATTTTGTAAATTATCAATGTCGTGTACACATTGCGCAATCAGTGCAAGCAGTAGTCCCTTTTTATTACCGAATAGTCGGAACAGCGAACTTTCATTAACTCCCGCAAGTTGCGCAATTTTGATTGTTGTAGCAGCCTGATAACCGTTCTCAACTACGAGTTCAGTGAAAGCCTGCAGTAATTTTAACTTAGTGTCTTGTTTGCCCATCGTACCCTCTCCAGTAATTCAACATTTTTTATTTTGCGCGATTAATTTGATAATAGTTTCCTAAAATCGAATCAGCTTTTTGAATGCTGACAAAGGACTTAGGATCACATAACTTAATCATTTTCTTTAACGAAGACAGCTGACTGTTCTTAGTCATCAGCACTATCAAATCTGTCTCGCTTTGACTATAAATTCCTCTTCCTTTAAAGATAGTAGCGCCATAGCCGAGCTTCCGCAAACTTTCTTCCAAAATAACAGGTTCTTTTGTGAAAATCAAAAGCATCGTACTTTTTTGTTGAATATAAACATAATCCATGGCTAGGCTCGTCACAACCATACTAATAAAACTGTAAATTGCTCCAGAAAAGCCAAAGAAAAGCGCTGCAGTAATCAAAATACACCCATTGATATAATTGTTGATACTCCCAATCTTGAGTTTAAATCTTTTTTGCAAATAAGTCACAATTACATCCGTACCGCCAGTTGAAAAGTCACTCCGAAAACACAGACCGATCCCAATTCCGATTATTAATCCTCCAATAACCGAATTAGTCAACGGTTCTTTTAAAATAACCACATTTGGCACCATTTTTAAAAAAACAACATTTGCAGCGACCGCCAAGAGCGAATAGGTCGTATATTCCCGTCCAAAAAGTTTCCACGCAATCACGAATAACGGAATATTTAGTAAAATCACTAAATCACTAATGCTAAGATCAATTGCACCCAACTTTAGAATTGCGTGTAACAACTGTGCAATTCCAGGAATCCCAATTGAATAAGAATTTGCCGGCAGCAAAAATATGTTGATTCCCACAGCAGACAACAGACCATATAAAATAGCTACTGTTATTTTTAAAAGCTTTTTCTTTGCCTTACCCATCTTCCATACCTCAATTTATACACAATGTGTACTCGTAATTGTTAATAAAGCCCAAAAATTATTTTAATATTAAATCTTTCAATTCAGTAGGAGCCTGCGTATAAAACTCATATCCATCTTTTGTAATTCTAACCGTATCTGAATGACGATAACCGCCTTGACCATCAAAGTAGATTCCCGGTTCAACAGAAACAACCATATTCTCTTTTAGTTCGGTCTCATTGCCCAAAGATAAGGTTGGTTCTTCATGATTATTCAAACCAATTCCGTGTCCTGGTCGATGCAAGACACGTTCAGCTACACCATCTGCTTTCAATGAATTCAGCACCGCTTCTTCGATTGCAGCCGCCTTGACACCTGGTCGTAACATTTGCAGCATTACTTTTCTGGCTGCCATCATCTGTTCAAAATGCTCTTTTTCTTGTGCACTAGGTTCTTCAGTAAAGAATGTCCGTTCACATTCTGCTGCGTAACCTGCTAATTTGAAGATTGAAATATCAATATTCGGACCGGCCTTAATCACTGAATCCATAGCAGGAATACTATGTGGCATAAAGCTGTAGTCTGCATTCCATACACAGTTCGTGATTCGATTAGTAATACTGAAATTTTGCTTAATTACAGCGCCCTTTAACTGATATGGCAACATGTAGACTTCCGCAATCGTCGTTCCCGTTTTAGCGATCTGAAGCGTTTTGTTAAGCACATCACTGCATAACTGAGCCGTAACCTTAATCTTTTCAAGCTCATATTCGCTTTTAATTTCACGCGTCTGTTTTACAAAGCTCTTTGCGCTCCACTTGGGCGCGGCCACTTGTTGCGTAATAAAAAGTTGGGCGTTATCTTCAATTCCAACTTGTTTTTCGTTAGCAAGTCTCTTAGCTAGAACTTCAAACCAGTTCTCACCTGCGCGCGCAGTCACATCAAAATATGGTTCAATCTCATATTCAAAATATGGAACTTCAACATGTGCTTCCTCCAACTTAGGCACAATAAACAAAGGCTTTCTATTTTGAAATAAAATAAAAAAGAACGGACGCTGTTCAGGACTATAGTTAATATTAGTCAAATACCAGATATCTTCTGCATCGGTGATTACATAAGCATCTAGCGCTGCCGCTGCCATTTTTTGCTGCACATTATTAATTCGTCTAAGAATTTCACTCTCTAAAACTGTCATCTAAAAACCTCCACGTTAATAAAATTTGATTTCACTGTGTATCATAAACTATTCTCTAAAAAAGCAAGTACTTACTTGTATTTTTTTATAAGCACTTGTGAAACTCAAAAAAAGTGACTCCTTAACCTCCCAACACCCTCAAACAGCTTAATACCTAAATTAAAAAGCACCCTGAAAGACTAGTCAAAATGTAATTTTTGATCAAGTCTTTCAGGGTGCCTTTAAAATAGCCAGATTTACCAATTTATTTACGAGCAGTATAAAGCAGACCTACAAGTTATCTTTTCCCCACTCGTTCAAGGCTGCCATAATTGGTAACAAACTCTTCGCACTTGCAGTCAGATAATACTCTGTCCGCGGCGGCGTAACCTTTAGTTCTTTACGAATAATCAAATTTTCCGCAACTAGGGTTTTAATTGCTCTTGTCAACATAATGTTGGTAATTCCCTCAACTTCTCGTTTAAGTTGATTAAAACCAAGCCCTTCATGCTGTGAGATTCTCCAGAGAATATTCAATTTCCACTTGCCACCAAAAATATCCATCACACTAGCAACTCCGCAACTCCAATTTGAGGTTGATTGCACCATGACACCACCTTCCTATCAAGTTACAAAAATGTGCGTACTAGTATTTAGAGATCTAATTCATTATAGTGAAAACATCATTGAAAGAAAAGAGGAATCCCATGAACTTTTTAGATTACCTAGACGGTCGAAAAGCAGTCCGTCATTTTGACCAAGCAACTTCTTCCATTAGTGATGCTGAAATCACTGAAATTCTTGCGCATGCGGCTAAAGCTCCTTCCAACAATAATTTTCAACCCTGGCGTGTGATCGTTATCAAAAATAAAAAAATTCAGCAGAAACTGCAAACCCTGGCAGCTGGTCAACAGCAAGTTGCCTCTGCAGCAGCGGTCTTCTTACTTTTAGGTACTCAGGAAGGTTATAATATCGAAAAAATACTGCAATTCAATCTTAAACATCATATACTTAAAGCTTCTCAAGTTGCAGAAAAACGTAAACGTATTGAGCTTTATTTCGCGCTCCATCCTGAGGATCGCCAAGAAGAAGGACTCCGCTTAGATGTCGGTTTATTTGCGATGAACCTAATGCATGTTTTACGTGCTTATGGTTACGATTCAGTTCCAATGCGTGGGGTAGATTTCGACAAAGTAATGCAATTCCTGCAGCTTCCCTCAGAATGGTCCCCAATCCTGCTGCTCCCCGCTGGAAAAGCGCTTAAAGAGGGGCATCAGCAATTTAGGAATCCTGTTGCAAGTTTTTCACAGATTATTAACTAATTCCAAACTACGCATTTTAAAATAAGCTTAAAAATGAATATTCTTTTTTTGGCAAATTATTTGCTGAGGTTGGATCATCCATCTTTTGATCCAGCCTCTTATTGTTTTATGCTGTCCATGCAGACGCCTCTTTTGTTTATCCGCAAAGCAGTCTGATCTTCCAATTACACACAACATTTCATTCATGACCGTAACTTTTTTGAATTACTCGCTAAGAGCTGCAATCTTATCTTTATCTAAGTTTTTCATCTTCATGCGGTATGCAACCATCGCTAAGGCTGCGAATAGGGCTGCAATCAGCAATAATACGAAAATATCCGGTACAGCCGTTCCACCAACCGAAATAGCTTCACGCAATCCATGAATTGAATAAGTGATTGGTAAAAATGGATGAATTGTCTCAAAAAAGCCATTTGATAATTGGATTGGGTATGTTCCGCCTGAACCCGCTAACTGAAAAACCATTGCCAACAAGCCTAAGAAAGAACCGAGCGGACCAAAGGCAACCACAAAAAAGGTCATTATGCTGCAAAAGGCAAATGAAGCTGTGATTGCAACCAGCAAACCTGCTCCCAAATGTAATGGTGACAGTCCCAAAAAGACGATCAGTGCAAAGTAAGCACACAAAGCCTGTAAAATCGCAAAGGTCCCCACAACTGACATCTTTCCAAGCCACCATTGGGTCCCGCTTCTCGGATATTTTCGCGGTGTCACTAAATCAAACATGATACTTAATGATAATGTTCCAACGAAAAGGTAGACAGATAACATATAGGGGGTCATCCCAGTTCCGTTATTAGGTGTTCTATCCGTATCTGTGTGCTGAGTGGTGACGGGTTTAGCAACCTGTGCATATGTCAATTTTGAAACATTCAACTGACCAACTTTGTTTCCCGCAGACTGTAGCTTGTTACCAAGCGCTTGATTGCCCTGCTGAACTTTAGTCAAGGCAGTGCCAACTTGACCTGATCCAGTTGCTAATTTACCAGCACCAGTGCTGATCTTCTCGGCTCCAGTCCTGAGTTGGGCAGTGCCGCTGAGCAACTTGCCACTATTAGCCGCCAACTTACTCAAGCCTCCAGTGACCGTTTGACTGCCAGTTGCCAGCTTAGATACTCCGGTTGTTAGAGTTGGTAATTTAGTGTCTAAGTTCCCTAAACCACTGCTCAATTGGGTCGCACCTGTCGTTAATTGCGAACCACTTGCTGCCAGTTGATTCGTTCCACTTGAAAGTTGCTGACTACCACTCGCAAGGGTTGCAATTCCTGTAGTTAGCTGCGGTACTTGCGTGGCTAGTGTGCCTAAGCCGCTTTGCAATTGAGTTGCTCCTTGTACCAAAGTGCTTGCTTGACCATTCAATGTTGATAGTCCGTTCGTCAAACTTTTGGTTCCGATATTTAACTGTGAAATACTCGTCCCAGCATTTGTGAGTGCCGCCGTTAAACCGTTTAAGCCGCCATAGAGCGTATTAGCAGTAGTGCTGTCTGCACTTGTGCCATAACTATTCTGCAATTGTGTAATGCCATTTTTGAGGTTTGTTGCAGCTGTCGCATTTTTTGAGAGTGTCGTCAACTGTGTCTGCAAACTTTGCAAATTTGTAGTTGCTGCACTCAGTGCTGTTTTAACCGTTTCATCTGGAGTTAAAGCCGCTTCAATGGCAGCAGTCTGTTCACTAGTTAATTTCTGTTCTACGGCAACTTGCTCAACTTTGGTGTTGATACTGGTTTCATAATTTGTCATAACTGTTAGCTCACTAGCCAAACTTTTCATTTCTGTCGTTAGTGTATCAACTGTCTCTGTGTTTGATGAACTACTATCAACTGCGGTTTTTAATTGATTCAAACCAGCTTCGAATTTGCTGAGTCCCGTTTTCAGTTGCTGCACTTTATCTTTTGCGGAATTGCTGTTCAAAGCCGTATCAAGTTGATTTAAACCAGCAGCAATTTTTTGACTGCCAGTATACGCTGTACTTGTTCCCGCGGTATAACTTTGCACGCCAGTCTTAAGTTTGGAAGAACCCTGCGCTAGCTGACTGACACCTTTATTTAGCTGACTACCAGCTGCATTTAACTTTTGTGCACCGCTATTCAAAGAAACTGCTCCGGTATTAACCTTACTAACACCACTCGCATACCTACTCATTCCCGTTGCAAGACTATTGGAGCCAGTGGTCAACTTATTCACCCCATTAGCAAGCTTAGGCAATTGATTGCTGACCTGATTTAAGCCGGTCGTCAGCTTGGCACTTCCGGTCTCTAATTGTGAAACCCCGTTAATGTAAGTACTGAGCCTCTTATTTAAAATTGCAGCGCCACTTGAAAAAGTCAGTGAACTAGCTGCAAGTGTATTCAAATTACTGGTAATTTGTGCATTAGCTTTATTAAGCTGACTGCCACCCTTTGCCAACTGACTATTTCCTGCCCCAGCTTGGCGCATTCCCTTTCCAAGTTCCTTAATATTATTAAACATAATTCTGGAATACAGCTCTGTGACCTGCGCAGAGACTGACTGTGCCAACGCTTTAACGGCGCCTTGAGATAATTTGCTAGCCGTAAAACCTAAGCCTGAAGTTGTCCGATAATGCACCACCATTTTTTGTGGCTTTTTTTTCAATAAGCTAACTGCATTTTTCGAGAACTTCTCTGGAAAAGTTACTACCATGTAGTATTTACCTTTTTTTAATCCTTGATCTGCTTTCTTTTTGGTTTTCACAATTTTAAAATCTAAAGCCTTCGAGGTCTTTAACTTGTCAGTCAATTGTTTACCAATTGCTATCTTTTTTTGATTGTATTGAACTGCTTGATCTTGATTGACAACTGCTACCGGTAATTTGTCCATCTTGCTATATGGATCCCACAGCGAAGACAAAAAGGTCACTGCATAAATTGTTGGAATCAGCATAATCACTGATAAGACTGCCAGTACTAGTTTGTGTTTGCGTAAATAGTTCCACTCTGCTTTTATCATTGTTTTCTCCTCTTTAGAAAATGCACATCGTGTTGATAATTAATTCTGCAGACTTTATAATATGGAGAACTAGGACAGTTTACAATCATCAATTTTGAACAATCTGTTCACTAACTACTAGAGGAGGCTGGTGCATCAATGAACAAAGACATTCGTAACATTCGCACCGAATTTCAGCTCAAACAAGCACTAATTACATTAATTAACAGCAAGGGGTTCAATAATCTGACTGTCTCAGATATTTCGCGGACAGCAGGTATTAACCGGGGCACCTTTTATATTCATTATCTTGATAAATATGATTTGCTAAAAAAGGTCGAGCTTAATATTCTTGCCAATCTGCGCGTCGTCTTAAAAAAAGATTATGCTAACATTTCTTCCACTATTCCACAGCAAAAAGCTCAAGCCGAGCGCCTTTTTTCAACTACTTTTGCCTATCTTGCAAGGGAACGAGCGACTTTTAAGGCGCTAGCATCTGAAAAGGGGGACCCCAGTTTTCTTCAAAATGGACGAATGGCAGTTAAAAATGAATTTCACTCTCGGCTTAAATTAAACAATGGTTATCTGACAAATTTAATTCCAGCAGACTATGCCGAGGCGTTAATCTGTAATAGCTTATTTGATATCTTCATGATCTGGATCAATAAAAAAGACCCCGAGTCACCAACAGAAATTGCCAGAATTATTAATACCAGCCGTTCGCTTGCACCCAATCAACTAGCTAACTTTGATTAACTTCAAAACTGATTCAAATTTTAAATTCAAAAACTCTAGTCCGGGCCTCGCTTAATCGCGGTTCTCAAACTAGAGTTTTTTACGTACATTTTAATTAAAATATTGGCAAATATCTTTGAAAAATCATTTTAACTATTTCTTAATAATTAATCGTAAAGTTTATTAACTCGCACAAAAAAGCTCTTACATTTTCCCCCCTAAAACCAGATGCCTTTCTTGCCTAATCTTCCTTTGTGCTATCATCAATTTATAAAAATACTTAAAAACTATCAGATTTCATTTTAGCGCTGTACATCTGATTTATTAAATACAAATATTACATAATTTATTAATTTGATTTCAAAAAAAGGAGTTTTGTCGTGCTTAAAAATAAGAGGGCCCCTTTTGTTTTATTAATTATTTTATCTTTCATTATACTAGGTTGTGGAGTTTTATATATGCATGAAAATCCAGCTGTGCCAAAAGTTCATTTACTCTTCGAACAGTGGCATTCAAAATATATCAAAGCAACTGCAGATGGGAATTACGTGAATGGTGCATTGCCCCAAAAGAAAGCAACCGCTTTGTCAGAATCTCAAGGATACGGAATGCTTGTAACAATCCAAGCAGCTCAAAAAGGATGGGCCACTCAGCACGATTTCAATCGACTTGTTACATACTATCTAAACCATCAAATCAATGCACAAAATCATCTAATGGCGTGGAAACAAACTAAAGAAGGAAATTCAATGGTTACAGCTGCCAAAAATAATGTTAGTGCAACCGATGGTGATTTAGATATTGCCTATTCTTTACTTCAGGCTGATTCATTTTGGGGAAGCACTGGTAAAGTTAATTATCAGCAACTTGCACATAAAATACTGAATTCCCTTTTGCGTTATACATATCAACGTGAAACTAATTTGCTGACTGTAGGAGATTGGGCTTTAAATTCACCTCAATATTCCAAGCTCATTCGGACATCAGATTTGATTCCTGCCTACTATCAATATTTTTATCGTAAAACAAAAAATCAGTCCTGGAAATTAATTGCAAAAAAATCTGTAGCTGTTCTGAATACTCTAAGCGCACAGAATAAAACTGGTTTGCTGCCTGATTTTGCGTACAGTCATCTTAACACGGTTTCCAGTGCTACACCCTATTCTTTGGAGGGTGCAAATGATGGTAACTATGCTTGGAATGCTACACGCATCCCTTGGAGATTAGCTTTGAACAATTCACAAGTCCTTCAGAAAATAAATAAAAAGCTGCTCTCTTTTTTTGCCAAACAATCAACTATTCATGCTGGCTACACGTTGAGCGGCAAGCAGTTGGTACCCTATTCTTCAATGGCTTTTACTGCACCGATTGCTGTTGCAGCAATGCAGAACTCAAAACAATTTGCTGCGCTGTCAGCGGCAACTAAAAAATCTGTTTTAAATGATAAACTAACCGGAAATTATTATGCAGACACATTACAGGTTTTGTCTGCCTTTAGTTTGGAAAACATGGGGGAAGATAATGAATAAAGTATTATATTTTGATCTGATAGTCAGTATTCTTTTGCTGATTACTTTTTACTTGGCTAAAAAAAGAATTTTTTTTAAAAAGGTCCTTATTATTACTTATATCCTGCTGACGTTAATTTATTTGGGATGGCGTATTCTCTATACAATTCCGTTTCACGGCATCCTTAATTTGGTTTTTAGTATCTTACTTTTAGCAGCTGAAATCGGCGGCTTCGCTCTCGCATTAATCTTCTATCTGCTTTTTTTGCAAAAAAATACACGCCCCAAGCACAGTCTTGCTAATTTAAAGGATCAGTATCCTTCAGTTGATATCTATATTGCTACATATAATGAAGATGAGACCATTTTGCGTCGTGCAATCGTAGCAGCGCAAAATTTGCGTTATCCCGAAAAATCAAAGTTGGCAGTCTATGTGCTTGATGACGGAAGCCGAAAAAATATTCAAAAGCTGACTGCAAATCTCGGTGCTCATTATTTGAAAAGAGAAACTCATGAACATGCTAAAGCTGGCAACTTAAATAATGCACTTGCACAAACAACTGGAGATTTGATTGTCACACTAGATGCAGATATGGTCGTCAGAACCAATTTTTTAGAACAAACTATCGGATACTTTGCAGATCCTAAATTTGGTTTTATTCAGTCGCCACAAACTTTCTTCAATCATGATCCCTATCAATTCAATCTTTTTTCTCCTGATAATCTAGGTAATGACCAAGATTTCTTCATGCGCAATATTGAAGAACAAAAAGATCGTTTCAATGCAACAATGTATATTGGGTCCAATGCAGTTTTTAGACGAACCGCTTTGGAAGAGATTGGCGGTTTTTCCACAGGGGTCATCACAGAAGACATGGCAACAGGAATGCTCATTCAGGCCAAGGGATGGCGTTCACGTTTTGTAAACGAAAACCTTGCAAGTGGACTTGCACCTGAAACTTTTGCTGATCTAATTAAACAACGTGACCGTTGGGCAAGGGGCAATATCCAAGTTGCCCGCAAATGGAATCCACTCCGAGTAAAGGGCTTAAAGATAATTCAGAAAATCATTTATTTAGATGGTATCCACTATTGGATATCAAGTATCTACAAAATGATCTACCTACTTGCACCGCTTTTCTTTCTTTTGTTTGGTATTTATAGTCTAAACGCATCGCTTCAAGGAATCTTATTTTTCTGGTTCCCAGCGTTTTTGGCTTCACAACTAACATTCAATACCGTCAGTGGTGGCAAACAAAATGTTTTACTGACAAATATTTATGAAACTGTGATGGCTCCTTACATGTCAGCAGCAGTGCTCAGTGAACTGCTTTTAAAAACTCAAAAAAAATTTGCAGTCACCCGTAAAGGATTCAATTCTAAAAAAACATATTACAATCTTAAATTAGCTGCCCCAATTCTTGTTTTGTTAATTTTGTCACTGGCATCTTTTATAAAATCATTACTGATTTTAGGTTCCTTCATTCCTTTTGCCCAGCCACTAAATTCAATTTACATCAATCTCTTTTGGATCAGTTACAATTTGTTTGCACTTCTGATTGCTTCTTTTATTCCTTTCGAACGTCCTCGGCTGCGCAAAGCAGAACGTTTTTTAGCAAATAAACCCGCAAAAATTTCATTCCCGTCAGCTACAAAATTAACTATCCCAGGGTTAATAACTGATTGGAACGAACTCGGCGCAAACTTTGTTATTGATCACCCGCTTAATAATCCCGTGAATGCTAGCATTACTTTAAGTGTCGCAGGGCATTCAATCCAGGGCAAAGTTTTACGTTATTTTTCACGTGCTGATAAAAAATTTGACTTAGGAATTGAATTTCAAAAATTATCTAGTAAAAACTACACATACTTAATATTGCAAACTTATGCGCTCTCTTCAAATGAGTATATAGAGGTAACCCACAAAAATAACGTCTGGAAAATAATTACTGCACTCACTAAACGCCACTATCTATATATTCGCAAAGTAAATGATGATTAACAATTTAGTTTCATCTTTTCTACTAGTTCTAAAAAACTCTAGTCTGAGCCTCGCTTAATCGCGGTTCTCAAACTAGAGTTTTTAGTATTAATGATCAGCATTCAAGCTGAACAAAGTTGGCAAGTTCTTCTTACTGCCGAGTTAATAATCGTTAAATTCAGCATTACTATGTTTAGCAGTATTTTTTAACTTAGTCTTGTTTTAAATACTCTGCAATTTCGCCTAGAAAGCTTTCTTTTTGCTGCGCAGTCAACCAAGATGTCGTAAAAGAATTCTTGGCAATCTGAACAAGCTCGTCCTTAGTAAAATTATATTTCTGTGCTAAGGCTAAGTAATTGTCAGCAATATATCCATTAAAATATGCCGGATCATCCGAATTAACACTAATTTTAACACCTGCATGCAGCAATTCCTTCATCACTGGAGCTTTCATATCTGGGCAGACAAACCCATTTGAAAGCGGACAAACTGTTAGACCGATTTGTTTAGCTTTTACCATTGCCACCAAATCCAGATCTTCAATAATATTAGTTCCATGGTCCAAGCGTTCAACTTCAATGACCTCTAGCGCTTGTTTAATGTGCGCCACTGAATCAATCTGATCAATATCACAGTGCATCGTTGTGTGGTAGCCTTGTGCAACTGCTTCTTCAAAATGTGTCATAAATTTTAAAGGTGGATTATGATGTTCATCTGAATCTAACCCTACACCTAGAATCTGAGCGCTAAAAGGCCGCGCCGCCAGCAATGTCTGTCGGGCTGACTCTTTAGAAAAATCACGTAAAAAGCACATTACTAAATCGGCTTGAATTTCAGCTTTGGCTTCCGCAATCGCACGCAGCAACCCTTTAATGACCGTCTCAAAACTAATTCCACGACTTGTATGTGCCTGCGGGTCAAAGAAAATCTCAGCGTAGCGGACTCCCTGTGCACTTGCTCTTTGAAGGTACTCCTTAGCTAATTCATAAAAGTCTTCTTCTTTTTGCAAGACGCTCATACCGGAATAATAGACAGCTAAGAAAGAAGCTAGGTCGTTGAATTGATAGCTTGCTTTAATCTGTGCAATGGTTTTTTGCGGTAATTCAACCCCATTTCTTTGTGCCAGCTTAATCTTTAATTCAGGCTCCAAGGTTCCTTCAATATGAACATGCAGTTCTGCTTTGGGCAGCTCTTTGATAAAAGCTAGTGTGCTCTGATCTGACAATGTGATTTCTCCTCGAAAGTGGTTTGAGTAATCCTTCTTTTATTTAACCATATTATTAGTGGCCCCGCTATGTCTTTCAGAATCTTGTCAGCCCTCCATTAAGTTATGCTGCTTAACAGTCTCTAGCAAATTTCCAAGCTGAGCTACTTGCTTTTTAATTCTTGTAAATATTTATAAATACTGACTTCCGACATATTAAACAACTTTGATAACTCTGGAATTGCTAGTTTGAATAAAAAGAATCCCTGTTCAAGCAAGTCCGCAACGATCTGCATCTTTACTGATTTGTCCAAGCTAATCTCAGACAAATCCTCATGCTGTGTATATTTATAGATTACTTTCTTAGCAGCTTCTTCTACCGTCGTGTGTAAGCTTTCAACCAACTTATTTTCCTCGGCATTATTTGACTTTTCAGCCACATGTAGCACTTTTTTTACTTGAAACAGACTTTTTTCTAGTGTTTGTTCCAACTCTAAGTACATTGATTTATCTGAATTAATACACAACATTCCACTTAATGCCCCAGTTTCATCCTTAATAAAGAAGCTGGATGAGTATAAGACAGTACCTTCATCTGTTTGGCTGCGGTAATTCGTAATATAATCTTTTTGTTGATAAATTTTTCCGCGCAAAACTTCTAAAAGAAAATCAGTTGCAGGAGAACCAACCTTTCTACCCGAAATTCCATTTCTAATATAGATAACTGAAGATCCGAGGCCTTGCGAAATATCCTGCAATACAATTTCCGTATGCGGTCCCAAAACCGCTGCTAAAAAATCAACCAGTGGTATATACGAGGAGACTAATTTCATTTTTTGCTCAATTCCTCCAAAGATAACATGTTAAACTTCTTTAACTACTGCTCATTTTAAAGCAATGCTTGTTTAAAGTCGGCCAGTAAATCAGCGGTATCTTCAATTCCACAAGACAGCCGTAAGAGCTCGTCTGTGACTCCTTGCTTTCTCCGTTCTTCAGGTGTCAAACAGGCATGTGACATTGTCGCTGGATGTGAAAGAATCGATTCCACACCACCAAGACTAACTGCCAAAATTGGCAAATTTATTTTTTGTGTTAACTTCAATAATGTTGCTTTATCGTATACTTCAAATGAAAGTACAGCGCCACCACTTTTAGCCTGCTGTCGCTGTACATCTGCTAGCGGATGATTTTTCAAACCTGGATAATAAACATGCTTAATTTTAGGATTATTCTGTAAAAATTCAGCAAGTACTTGTGCATTTTGAACTGATTTTTCCATTCTTAACCCCATTGTCTTCATACCACGTAACACTAACCAGGCTTCTTCAATTCCTAAAATTGCTCCAAAGTTCTTTTGCAACAGTCGTAGTTGCGAGGCCAATTCCGGCTGATTAGTTGCCACCAAACCAGCAACCACATCACTATGTCCGTTAATGAATTTAGTAACACTCTCCAACACAAGGTCAACTCCTAAAGCTAAGGGTTGTTGCTCTAAAGCTGTCATGAAAGTGTTATCAGCCACTGTTAAAATTTGCTTATTTCTGGTCAAATCAACTATCTTTGCAATATCGCAGACCTTCAATAAAGGATTGGATGGAGTTTCAAGGTAAAGTAGTCGAGTATTCGGTTTGATTGCAGCTTCTACCTTAGCTAGATCGGCCATATCTACAAACGAAGTTTCTATCTGATATTTAGGTAGAATCTCTGATGCAAACTGACAAGTTCCACCATACACTTCAAGTGGCAAAATCACGTGATCTCCTGCATTCAATAACATTAGAACATTTGAAATTGCAGCCATTCCAGAAGAATAGGCAAGCGCATATTTTGAATCTTCAATTGTACAAAAACCCTCTTCTAGAGCTGCAACTGTAGGATTACCGAATCTAGTATAAGAGTATTTCTGAGTCTCTCCATATAATTCATTTTGTTTAAATGTCGAAGTCTGATACTTAGGAACAGACGAAGCTCCTGTATAGGAATCGACAACTGTATAGCCGTGTAATAACTTTGTATTGGTTCTCATTAATTAAGAGCTCTTCTTTCAATTTTAGATTTTTATAATTATTTATAATCAAGTATAATTTATTATAAGTCATAAGTAAATCTTTTTTCAACGATCCTTTTTGCTGCTTTTTATTAAAATCTGCTCATTTTAAAACATCACAACTTCGGATAGTTAAACAATCTTAAACCCAAACCCTAACAACCTTAAGTTTGGTGCCCGCAATTCTTTGCTAACAGATATTCTTTTTCAACCCTCTATCTTAAAATTGGTATATGTGATAAATTATTGCACATAGAAAAATATTTCAATAAAGAGGGCAATTAAAACAATGCGTATTGAAAAAGACTCAATTGGTACAGTAGAAATTCCAGATAAAGCATATTTTGGAATCCACTCCAAAAGAGCACAACTGAATTTTCCTATTACTGATGAAAAAGTTCACCCATTACTGTTAAAAAACTTACTTTTAGTTAAAATTGCTTGTGCTCAGGCTAATTACCAAGCACACAATCTGTCTTATAAAAAATACCATGCGATTACAACCGCAGGGGCCCAGATCTATACTACTTTTCCAGACTATCAGGCTGAATTTATCACTCCAGCGATTCAAGGAGGCGCAGGTACTAGCACTAATATGAATGTCAACGAAGTCATTGCTAACCGCGCTTTAGAGTTGTTGGGACATTCCAAAGGAGACTACGCCGCACTCCATCCAAATGATGATGTTAACCGTGGTCAGTCTACGAATGATGTTTATCCAACCGGAGCTCACCTTGCGTTATTGCAACTTAATCAAATGTTAGCCATAGAACTAGAAAAAGTGATTGTAGTCCTCAAACAGCTCTCAGATAAATATCAAAACACACTTAAACTAGGTCGGACTCAACTTGAAGATGCCGTTCCAACTACCTATGGTACAAGCTTCAATGCCTATGCACACCTCTTTACCCGCGCTCTCCAACGTATCAAGCAGGTCCATAATTCTTTGTTAGTACTTCCTTTAGGCGGAACAGCAATTGGAACAGGGATCACGGCTAATCCTGAATATCTTAAAAATGTTGTTCCGCTGCTATCCAAAATTGTAGGGTTGCCACTTAAACAAGCAGACAATTTGAGTGATGCTATTCAAAATACTGACTGTTTTTTGATGGCAGCTGATGCCTTCAAAAACTTGGCAGTTGCGCTTTCAAAAATGTGTAATGACTTACGTCTTTTAGGAAGTGGTCCGCGCGCAGGCTTAGGTGAGTTAGCTTTACCTAAAGTACAGGCAGGTTCTTCCATTATGCCTGGGAAAGTCAACCCTGTAATCCCCGAGGCAATTAACCAAATTGCTTTTCAAGTCTGTGGTTATAATGCCACAATTACAATGTGCAGCGAGGCAGGACAATTGGAGTTAAATGCTTTTGAACCAGTAATGTTCCGCGATCTTTTTAGTGCTGCTGAACTCCTGCAAAAGGGACTTAAAATGCTTAAAGATGGCTGCCTTACACACCTTAAAGTCAATCAAGCACACTGTGCACATCAGATTGAAGAATCAGCAGAAATTGCAACTGTCCTGGCACCAAAAATTGGTTATGTGCAGGCAACTCTGTTGGTCAAAACCGCACTCCAACAAAAGGTGTCAATTAGGAAAGTCTTAAAAGAACACCTTAAACTTTCGGCAACTGAAATTGAGAACTTATTGGCACCAGAGTCCTTGTTAGGCTGTTTGCATACCAATTCCATCAGTCAACCTGCTAAAACCGCACTTTAAAGCCACAAGTAGTCAGCTTGCGTTTCAACTTTAATTTTGCCAAAGTAAATAGAAGGCATGTGGGACAAAAGGCGTTGTAGTACTAGCTGTTTGGAAACAAGGAACACACAAGAAGGGGCTGTGACAAAAGTTAACTTTTGTCACAGCCCCGCTTTTATTCCGGATAAACGTGTTCCATAAGTCAAAATCCTCCGTCTAACTTCGAATTACTCATCGCAAAGTACTCGCTATCTTCGTAATTTCGAGTTAGCATTCAAATTTTCCCGACTTATGTCACACTCTCTTCTGTGTTTTATTTTGCAAGATTGACATTAATCTATTTTAAATGTTCTTTATTTCTCGATATAAGATAACGGTTTAGCTACATTGACCTTAGTTCCATAATACTTATCTTTAATATATTTTTGAATCGATTTTTCATGATACAAGGTTACTAGTTTTTTGTAATTTTCATTATTTTTATTTTTCTTTGCAGTTGCCAAGATGTTAATATTTGCTTTAGTTGATTGATCAACAGCTTCATGATAGATAGAATCGCTGAGCACGTGAAGGTGGCCTTCCAGCGCAACCGTGTTTGAAATCAACACTGCATCAACGGTATGCAGGACACGCGGCCCAGTAGTGTCATCAATTTGTTTAAATTTCAACTTTTTGGGATTGCTGGCGATATCGTTGATTGAACCTAACGCAACATCAAAATTCTTTTTCAGTTTAATCAACCCAGCTTTTTGTAAAAGAACTAGCCCACGTGCTTGCTGCGAAGGATTATCTGCAACCGCGATCGTAGCGCCGTCTGGAATATCTTTGACCTTTTGATATTTTTTAGAATAAATTCCCATTGGCTCCATATAGGTTGTTCCTAAAGCTGCCAACTTGCTGGATTTGCTCTGTTTATTAAATGCAACGTAGTAAGTCCATGATTGAAAAGCATTGACATCAATACTGCCCTCTGCTGTTGCTTTATTTAACTGCACTCCATCGGTGACCTGCTTGACCTTAATTTTTAGCCCGAGTTTCTTGGCTTCAGCACTCTTAGCAATGTGTTGCCAAATGGCATAATCCGAGCCCATTGACCCCACCGTGATAGTAGCCGACTTGGTCTGCTGGCTGTTAACCTGATGCAACCCCAATGCGCCTAAGACAATTACAAGCACTATTCCCAACAACCATAAATAACTTTTTTTCATTTTTTTCTCCTCAATTATCCACTAATGTTCAAAAACTTTTGCCAGCCGATCACCAATTAATTGAAACGTAAATACAAAAATTAAAATAATAATCATGGCTGCAAAAGTGACATCATTTTCAAAACGTGCATAGCCAATTGAAATTGCAACATCACCCAATCCACCTGCGCCAATTGCACCTGCCATCGTTGTTAACCCGATCAAACTAATAATCGTCAAAGTTGAGACTCTGATAATATCTGGCAATCCTTCACGCAGATATACCCGGAAAATAATCTCGGTTGGACTTGACCCCATTGCCTGAGCTGCTTCAATCACACCCTGATCAACGTCTAGCAGTGCATTTTGCACCTGACGTGCATAAAAAGGGAAAATTCCAATTACTAAAGGGACTAAAGAAGCTGTCGTTCCAACCGTCGTTCCAACTAAAAAAAGTGTGAGTGGTGAAATCACGGCTAACAAAATAATAAAGGGAATTGATCTTAACAAATTAGTAACCTTATCAAAAAGTGAATATAGTAATCGATCCTCTAAGATTCCACCTGCTTGTGTAACTACAAGTGCCACGCCCAGAAGAAGTCCAAGAATTGCCGCCACAATTGCCGCAGCAAATGTCATATAAAGTGTCTCCCAGATGGCTTGTACAAATTCTGCTTTCATCTGTAATACATTTGGAATTAGGTTTGCCATTAAAGTTGCACCTGCCCTTCAGCATTATCAAGAATTTTGACAGCAATCCCGGCAGCTTTCAACTTTTCAGTCACCGTGAGAATTACTGACCGTGCTCCAATAAAATCCGCAATCAAATACCCAATGTTCACCCCATCGATTTGGTCAATATTGGCAAACAAAATATTAATATCCAAGTTGAAATCACGCGAAATACTGGAAATAATACTTTCTTGCGCGGTGTTCCCAATAAATTTCAAGTAGATGAGTAATTTGCGTTCTGAAACACTATTTTGCTTTAAAATACGCGTTAATGCTTCCTTGACATTCGTAGCCGTTTCTACAAAGTCCGCAGTTAATTTCTGTTGCGGCCTTGCAAAAATTTTCGTAACGGGACCACGCTCAATAATTTTACCCGCGTCCATCACGGCGACGTTATGACAAATGCTAGAAATAACTTGCATCTCGTGCGTAATCAACACAATCGTGATTCCCAATTTCTGATTGACTTGCCTCAACAATGCCAAAATCGATTTGGTTGTCTTAGGATCTAGCGCAGAAGTGGCTTCATCTGAAATTAGGACTTCCGGATCATTTGCCAACGCACGTGCAATCGCAACACGCTGCTTTTGTCCACCAGACAGTTGCTTAGGGTAGGCGGCAGCATATTCTTTTAAGCCCACCAATTCGAGGAGCTTTAATGCTTTTTGTTGACGTGCTTCTTTCGTTATTTTCAACCCTAGTAACGGATACTCGACATTGCCCAAGACAGTTCTTGACTTCATCAAATTAAAATGCTGAAAAATCATGCCAATCTTCCGCCGGGCTTTCCGCAATCCGGCTGCATCTAATTGACCTAGATCCTGAGTCCCAAAAATAACCTTCCCGGAACTAGGCTTTTGCAATAAGTTTATGACACGTACCAACGTACTTTTGCCCGCCCCAGAGTACCCGATGATTCCATAAATATCGCCTTTAGCAATCGTCAAATCCACATGTTGGACTGCTTGGATGCTCTCGTTGCGCTGCTTGAATTGAACTGAGATGTCTTGTAAAGCAATCATATTCTTGCCCGTCATGCCCAATATCTTCCTTCCTTAAGGATCATCGTTTGCACCTAACTTTATTGATAACGCATCCCGCCATCTACCAGCAATGATTGTCCTGTAATATATGCAGCTTCAGGTGAAACAAACCAAGCTACTACATTTGCAACATCTGTAGGCGTAGCCTCGCGTCCGTTGGCAATCTCAGTTAAGACATTGGCTTGCTGCTGTGCAAGCGAGACATTCTTAAGTTGCGCCGTTCGCTTATCAATCCCATCACGCAAAGGCGTCCTCACAACACCCGGATTGTAAGCGTTGACTGTGATATGATCCTGTGCAAGCTCTTTGGCTGCACTCTGAGTTAAGCCGCGAATTCCAAACTTAGATGCCGAATAAGCACTCTGCAACGCTGAAGCCTCGACTCCAGCCAGTGAAGCTGCATTAACAATACGTCCGCCATGACCTTGCTTGATAAATTGCTGTGCAGCGGCTTGAATTCCCCAATATGTCCCTTTGAGATTGACATCAAGCAGGCGCTCAACCTTCACAGGGTCTGAATCCACAAACTTGTCAATGAATGCAATTCCGGCATTATTGACAAAAACCGCCAATTCACCTAATTCGTGCACTGCTTGTTCCACTAAAGCAAAGACTTCTGAACGCTTGGCAACATCAACATAATACGCTTTAGCGGTGTAACCAGCGGAACTCAATTTTTGCGCTACTTTTTCTGCCGTTTCAAGGTTAATATCTGCAACTGCAAGCGCGTACCCATCATGTGCTAACCGCACGGCGATCGCTTCGCCAATTCCCTGTCCCGCGCCTGTTACGATTGCTAATTTTGTCATTTATCCGACTCCTTCAATTTGTTTGCTTGTCTTTTAGACAACTTTCTATAACGATTAAGCGCTGCTGCACTAGTCACTTATCTTAACTGCTCTAACATGTTATCCGTGCAATCGCGGTTAATCGCTCCTGCAGTAATTAATTTCTAGCACTAGTGGTGCTGCGTTTCTTGTCTTAAATTTGCTGTTTCGCCGAAAATAACAGGCGCAAGTTCTAACAAATATTTTTTATCAACCTCATCAAAAGTTCCATATGCTGGGCTATCCAAATCTAAGACTCCCCAGAACTTTGTATCCTTAAAAACAGGGACAACAATTTCTGATTTTGAAGCCGCATCACATGCAATGTGGCCTGCAAATTCATGTACGTTTGCCACAATTTCAGTTTTTCGAGTCTGAGCAACGGTCCCGCAGACCCCACGTCCCACTTGAATATGCATGCAGGCTGGTTTCCCTTGAAAAGGTCCAAGAATTAATTCGCCTTCTTTAAAACGATAATAGGCCACTCCATTTAAATTGGGCAGACCATGAAAAAGAAGTGCAACCAGATTGCTCATATTGGCAATCAAGTCCGTCTCACCTGCGAGCAGGCTGTGTGCCTGTTGAATAAGCAGGGCATAATTTTTCGCTTTTGCAGTCATCAACTCAACCTTTCTGAAAGAACAAAAAAGCACTTTCGTCCTCTATCTATCATTAGATAAAGGACGAAAGTGCTTTTCCGCGGTACCACCTTAATTCAAGCAACCCTCACGAGTCGCAACTCTTTAGGTACTCAAATAATCAGCAAAATAAAGTACTACTACTTTCATACCCTAACCCTGTAACGGGAGTACCCGTAACTGCCTAACACACGCTCGGCAGTAAGAACCCTAATTAAAGACCATCTTCGGTTAATCGCTGTTACCGTCTTACACCTAACGACGACTCTCTAAAAACAGCATCCTAACTTACTCATCTTCACGTTCATTTATTATTATCGGAATTATAATTCTTCCAACTGCAATTGTCAATCTTTTTTTGGTTGCATGCTTGCAACTTCACGTACACTTTGCAAAAGATTCAGGTCTTTCTTCATTGTGTACCAACGTTCTCCTGCATGCTGCGAAGCAGAAACACCCGCGTTATAATAGCCGTTGCGCTTATAAAAAGAAATTCGTGACGCTAAGCATGTCAAGATTATCTGCTGCCGCTCTTTTTGTCGTGCCACTTCTTCCAAAGCAAGCAGCAACTGACTACCGACATGCCTTTTTTGCCACTGAGGTGCAACCGCAATTGTTAAAATCATCTGATTTCCACCAACCGGCAAGTTCTTGGGAGCACGTTCATACATCCAATCTGCCAGCTCATTTTCCGCGACTGCTGGACCGCAAATAAATCCAATTACCTTTTCACCAGCACGTGCCACCAAAAAGGTATCCGTAAACTGTGCAATTCGCTCCAAATACTGTGTCCGCGTGCCGGCTTCTGCGGCAGAAAAGCCCGCCAGTTCAATTGCCATAACTTGCTCAATTTCTGTAAGTCGGACTGCTGTGATCTCCATCGCGCTTTGATCTTCCCTTCGCCTTGCTTAATTTTTAAAAGGACACCGTTAGCTTGCTAAAGTTCTCACCTTAGTTACGCAACTATGCCCGCAGGTGCTCTACAAAGTTATCAAAGATTTTCTGCATCTTAGAGTCAGTAACAACCTGTATTTCTGGATGCCACTGCACAGCAAGCACTTGATCATTAACCTGACTCTCCAAGCCTTCGATTACACCATCTTGAGCGCGTGCTGTGATTTTTAACCCCGCGGCAACTTGACGCACCGCTTGGTGATGGTGGCTATTGACCAGCCAACGAGAACCAAATAAATTGTGCAGTCGCGTCTTGTCTTCAATCTGCACATAATGAGTGGGTTCCGTCGTTGGAGCAGCCTGAAAATGCCTGATCAACGGGTGCGTCGTCTTTTCATACTCACTCTCTAAGTCTTGATACAAAGTCCCACCCAAGGCAACGTTTAAAACCTGCAACCCGCGGCAAATTCCCAATGCTTTTTTACCAGCAGCCAATGCCTTTTTTGCCAAACTCAACTCTAAGCGATCACGCTGAATGTCGCTGAAACCCATTTTCACATGTGGCTCTTCTCCATAAAAAGAAGGCAACACATCTGGTCCGCCAGTAAAGAAAAAACCGTCGCAACTCTCTACATAATAATCCACAAAATCCCGCGCCTGGCTAGGGATCATCACTGGAATTCCGCCAGCTTTAATAATTCCCTTGACATCAGCTTCATTAATGTAATAACGGGCCGTTCCCTTAACGTTTACTACTCCGGCAGGAATACCTACTACAACTTGATTGCTCATAAAAACTCATCCATTCTTTCTAAAAAAATCACCGTCTATGCAAAACTGAACCTTAAGCATTAATCAGTACCGCACTTAAAGTCCTCTTGCACCGTTATTTTTACCTGCTAATGCACCGTAAAACTCTAATTTTCATCGTACTTAGTACTATAGCAATCTTCTGTGTGAGATACAAGCTACCCCCGCTTAATTAATAACTTGTATCCCGCTAATAGTTTTAAGGACAGTCGGTTAATGATTGACAGATTGTAAGCAAACAATTATTCTAAAGATATTATCAACAAATCTGGAAGGGGCTTGCGCTAATGAACTGTAAACACGATTTCTTAACTGCTAGTTGTTGTCCATGTTGTGGAATGCATAACATGTTATTTGAATTGCAGTTCGTGAAGCGAAACGCCGTTATTTACTAGAAAAATTTTTTATTTTTCGCCGTAAAAAAGCCTTCAGTCACGGACAGACTGAGGGCTTTTTAGTTTACTTGATAATCAGAGGTTCAATCAGAGGGGGAGTATCATGAAAAAAGGGCTATTAATATTAGCGAGTATTGTAATCACGAGTGTCGCACTTTTATCGGCTTGTGGAAAAAGCAATTCAACTAATGGAACGCAACAGGTCTTGAACGTCGCGACAAGTGCCGAAATGGCAACACTTAATACCGTCAAATACAGTGACACCACCAGTTTGGAGGCTTTACAGAACTCATTTGAAGGTCTCTATCGGTTCAATTCAAAAAACAAACCAGTCCTAGCTGGTGCGTCCAGCGTTACTGTCAGCAAGGATCAAAAAACTTATACTTTTAACCTGCGGAAAAATGCCAAATGGTCAAACGGTGACCCTGTCACGGCAGCAGATTATGTCTATGCTTGGCGTAAGATGGTTGATCCTGCCTCAGCCTCACCTAATTCTCAGCGCTTTGAACCGATTAAAAACGGAACCCAAATTGCTGCCGGTAAACTTACACCTGACAAACTCGGAATTCAGGCGCTGGGAAAATATAAACTGCAGATTACTTTGGAATCTCCCATCAGTTATTTTTCTGAGTTAATGACCGGAGCCCCCTTCTATCCGCAAGATGAAAAAGTTGCTAAAAAATACGGCAGTAGTTATGGAACTACGTCAGCTAAAGCAGTCTATAATGGTCCTTTCGTCGTAACTAACTGGACCGGCACCAACCTAAAATGGAACTATGTGCGCAATCAAAACTACTGGGACAAAAAAGCTATCAAATTAAAAAAGGTTAATGTGCAAGTGGTTAAAGATGCTGCAACCGGTGGGAATCTCTATCGCACCAACAAGCTCGATTATGTAATGCTGACGACTGATTACATCAAGCAATATCAGCGTACCTCCGGCTACCATTCGAAGCCGATTCCGTTGATTGGCTATTTGTCATTCAACACGCATCGCAGTGCAACTGCAAACGTGCATTTTCGCAAAGCAATTTCCATGAGCTTTAACAAAAAGACATTGGCCAACAACATTTTGCAGGTTGGCTCACCGTTAAATGGAATTGTTCCCAAGAACTTTGTCTACAACTCTAAAACTGGTGATGATTATCGACAAAATGCTGGAAATCTGCTGAGCTATAATTTAAAAGCCGCACGCGCGCAATGGGCACAAGCCAAGCAGGAACTTGGCAAAGATAAGTTTACAATTCAATTGCTGACTTCCGATACTGCTGATTCTAAACAGATCGGTGAGTACTTACAAAGTCAATTAGAGACAAATTTACCTGGTTTAACCGTTGAAGTTCGTTCAATTCCGCTGAAATCCCGCTTAGCTGCTACTTCAGCTTATAACTTTGACATTGTTTACGGCACATGGCAGCCTGATTATGCTGATCCAGTCAACTTTATCAGTGATGGTGGTCAGTATCATTTAAATGATGACTATCAAAACAGCAACTTCCGCAAGTTGTTAAATCAAGCTGCTACGACCTACGCCACCGATCCGGCCAAACGTTGGAACACCTTGATCCAAGCAGAAAAGCAACTGCTGCAAACAGATGCATTCACTGCTCCGGTCTATCAAGGCGGAATGTCGTATCTCCTGAAGAACAAAGTTAAAGGCTTGCAGATTTCACCTTATGGAACGGTACTGTTTTATAGAAATGTCGAGCTTAAATAACAGTTAGTTGAACTTTTTGCAGCAACTGCCGCACGCTTTATCTGCAACAACTATAAAGCTGTGTAATTCAAAGCTAACCGAAACTTTTAACTTATGCAGCCTGTTTGTTTAACATAAAAAAGAGAGTGTGACATAAGTCGGGAAAATTTGAGTGCTAACTCGAAATTAC
>NZ_AZFQ01000053.1:164799-172025 GCF_001435195.1 Liquorilactobacillus satsumensis DSM 16230 = JCM 12392
ACTGTGACAAAAGTTAACTTTTGTCACAGCCCCTTTTTTGATTTCCTTGATTTTTCTGAAACGTGGACCAAAAGGCAATTAGCTACACTTAATCCCGTACGTCAGCTTTTCCATCCCGAAATTATCCGTCTGACACTGTTAATGCTCGCTAACTAAATACCTTTTGTCTCACTCTCTTTTTTAAGTTTGTCTGTTCCAACAGCTTCAATTTTTTTAACTCAAATGAATGCTTTTAATTTTATATCAGTTTTAAAAATCAGAAATATTTAATTATCAACTGCTTAGTCGCCTGCTGAACCTTTTAACCTGCTACTTTTTATGTTTCCATATAAACAAACCCACAAGACACACAAGCAACATTCCGATGAGCAGCACAAGGGGCCAAGTCCACACACCCAAGTCTAATTTGGCGGTCATAATATTTTTTGTCGCAGGAATTCGATACAACATTGCTAATAACAGTTGAAGCATCAGATAGATCGTTATAAAAATAAACGGTAATTTGGGACGCTGAATGCTAATCCAGATCAGACCGCCGATAAGCAAACTGCCAGCAACTAGCAGCACCACATGGTCCGCTGGTCTCACAATTAGCGATGTATGTACTAAATTTAACAGCATGACAATTCCAAGTGCCAGCATAATCCCACCATAGATGATCCCATTGAATACAGCTTCGAGCTTTCCGGTAGCTTTTAATGCAGCACTTCCAACACACCACAGAATCATAAACGGAAAAGGAACCATAACAGCTGCTTGCAACAACAAGCGCCCGACATCTAGGCTGCTCCCAGGCAAAACAAGGTCATTTAGGGTAAACATGCCAATCAGTTCAAACAATAAGCCAAATACAAATACAATAAAACCTTTGATATCATTGGGCATTGCTGCTAGCAATTCTTGGGCCTGAGCTTGTGGCGTTTTACCATAATACTCACGCGCGCTGATCCCATTTCTTTGAGCTTGTATTAAATCATTTAAAATCTCAAGTAGACTTGACTCAAGCACCATATCATTTTTTAAGGTACCGTGTCCGCGCATAAAAAGGGTTAAATTCTCATAATAGGCTTTATTTCCCGTTGATAGCTTGGCACGTTGTTGCTTATTGTCAGCAATTATTTTGTCAGCTTTCATTATTTTCCTCCTGAATTAGCCGTTCCACACTTTGAGAGAGAACATGCCATTGATTTGCAAAAGTTTGTTTTGCCACCACTCCAGCTGCAGTCAAAGAATAATATTTTCGGTTAGGACCATCTGGTGACGATTTCATCCGACTATTAAGCAATCCTTTCTTTTCCATTGTCATGAGCAGTGGATAAATCGTGCCTTTGGGGATCTCATCAAATCCATATTTGGAAAGAGCTTCTCCAATTGCGTAACCGTACAGTTCATTTTCAGCAAGCAAAAACAGCATGCAGCCTTGAAGAATTCCTTTTAACATTTGTGTATCGTTATCTTTAGCCACTATCTCACCTCACTAACATGTTTTACAAACTAGATAATACTCGTATTCAGCTAGTTTGTAAAGCATATTAGTTGAATAAGATTTTAGGTTTCTTTCCGCGATCGCTATTTTCAGCGCTAAATTTCTATTAATAAAGATCTTAATACGCAAAAATCCATCAAAGCAGCTTAATAGTCCGCTTTAATGAATTTCATTAATTCTCCCTGTTTGACCACCTTTTTAATCCGACCTCCTCCGAATTTTTAAATTGCTGCTGCCACTTAATCTCTGTGATCGTCCCCTGGTATTTTTTTTAAATGGTAACTGCGTCCAAAAATTACGAATGTAGTATACATATTTATACAGTTTTATCATAAAAAAAGCCTTCATCCTATAATTTATCAATCAATCTAAGGACAAAAGCTTTTTAAATTCCATCTTAAAAATATTTATTTCTCAGCAGAGTATTGATCCCCTTCACTACGCAACTTTCGCCGCTCTAACCGTGCCCACAGCGGCATAATTAAGCCTGCTCCAAACAGCACAAATACTGAAAAAAGATTCATCAGTAATTGTTGGTCGTATGCTGCCGTGGCGAATTTGACATCCTGAGGAATGAAGCTCAGCAGGGCACAGACCAGTGAGAACACAAAGCACCAACTGCCCACAGCTACTGCGACTGTTTTATTTTTAATGAATACAAACGCCGCATCAAATTTATCAGCCTGCAATCTTACCGCAATAAAAGCTAAAAAGACCCAGCAATTTTTAAAAGGAAACACAATTCCGTTCAAATTGAGCAGCCAGTTGAAGATTGAATTGATATCAGGCAAGGTTCCACTCATCAATAACAGGAAAAGACACAACCCGCTAGTTAAAACATAACTATTGATTGGGCGTCCGTTTTTATTGCGTTTACTCATCCAGCGAGGCATGAAGTCTGCCGCAGTATCACCAGCAATTACCCAGCTGGCCGCATCAAGCAGTACAGCTAATTGTGCCATCATATAAATCGCCTGCACAATCGCGAAAATAGCTAATAAAAAGTTCCCCAGCCCTAAACGTTGACCCAGTAATTGAAAAGCATAATATGAACCATTCATTTTAAGGTCGTGTGGCAAGTTGTTGGCGTTGAAGAAAATTGCAAGCGAGAGTGTTCCAAAAACCGTCAAAAAGGCGGTCATAATTGCAACTAACCACATTGCTTTGGGAAAGTCTCCTTTAGGGTTGCGCATGCGAATCAAATAGGGGGCAACAAGCTCCGCCCCACACACTGCAAACATTAAAAGACCGGTTGTAGAGAAATACTGCATACTAAAGTGGGGGATAAAAGAGCCTAGATTAAAAGGTTGCGTCGCAATTTTACCGCCATGCAACAAAGAATAACCAGTCATGACCACAAAAAGAACTGTCATCAAAAACATGGCACCTCCGCCAATTGTCGCCATGACTTCCATCGAATGTTTAAAAAAATTCTGTAACAAAATAAAAATCAGGATAATGATAAAAGTCAACAAGCCAAACGTAAAATTCGACATCTGTTTTCCTAAAGAATTGTCACCTGTTATCATCCATCCAAAGGAAACAACCACTGAATTTGCAACATCCACAATATAAGGCAGGCTAGCTGCCCAATACATCCAAGCTGTCCAGTATCCCAAAGTATCTGTAGTACTATGACGTACCCAAGAAGAAAGCCCACCATCTTCTTGTTCAGTGAAAGTTGCACCTAATTGACTAACGGACATCTCATAGGGAATCACGAACGTCAAGACCATAAATACCCATGTAAAAACAACTGATAAGCCTTGATTTTGCAACGGATAAAGCAGATCATCAAACCCGATAATCGTCACGAAATCCAAAAAAGCAATCACAGGCCAACTTATATAATGGCTCTTAGTAGCTAAAAAATTCATATTGTCTTATTACTCCTCCTGAAAGATTAAAGTTTGTAGGCACACTTAAACTTCAGGTTAGGCGGTTTGGCATGAAATAAGGTCCACAGTGCTTTCATTTGCTAAATTTCTCTTTTCAATTTATGCTAGTGTTTATTGTATAGGTAAAAAGTTGATTTGCAAAGCACCTTAAAAGTAATCCGGAATAAGTAAAGGAGCTAGACTAAAATTTCACTTTTAGCCCAGCTCCTCGCTATTTTATGCTGAACAAGCAAGTTTCATAAGTCAAAAACCCTTGTTTGAGACTACCCTTGAATTACACATTCATTCCAAAGGACGCCCGCTGTTCGCAATTTCGCGTTAATTTCAAACTTGATTAACTGATGACACATTCTCCGCCAAAGCAGGAATAACCTAAGATGCACAATAAAAAAGAGTTTCTGGGGTCAATTCCGCCTACTTAATTCTATCCATTATCTATAAGATTCGTCCTAATTACTATAATAATCATTAAGTGCCAACACATATGAACCCGAACCAAAGCCACCCATCGGGACTGAACCGGCATAATCTTGCGTGTTATAATCCAGCAGTTCCGGGATCAGTTCATAATTGGCCTGAGCCTGACTGGTCATCCAATCAAGCAGCACCTTGGCTTGTGACTTTTGACCCATTTTAGCCAGTGCACCAGCAATCCTTAAGTCAATAAAACCCCATTCTCTTGAATCGTACAAATCTCCATCTTGATCTCGCATATAACCTGGGGTACTCCCTGTTTTAATTCGCAGGTTAGCATTAAAAGCGGTGATCATCCCTTGGGCTAACGTCGAATTTGGTGCTACCATTCCAGTATTGATTGCCTCGACAGTTGATCCATCATTTTGATGAGCACTATCTCCCTTTCTTTCAAGTGATGAAGCAATTATTTGCTTTCCATTCTCTGTAACCACCAAGTTCTTCGTGACTGCTGTCTTGAGACTATCAGCTGCTGCAGTATACTTATGATAGTAATCTGTCAGTCCCAATCCCTTGGCCATTTCAGCTGCGGAATTCAATCCCGCCCATGTGGTAATGTTCGTAAAGGCAAATTGCTGCCGGGCTGGCGCATTCTTTAATACCGTAAAGGGCGTCCAGTGTTCCTCCCAAATTGACGAATCCGGTTGAATTAATCCAGTCTTTTTATCAACTAATTCTGTTAACAAGTCCGCGTCTTGGGCAGTAATCTTACCCCAATTTGTATTTTTGATACCTGCTTGAATAATCGGCTCTTGCTTGTTTTTCTCCTTAGTCAATTCGGCTTTTTTCGCAGCTAGCCACGTTGCTGCATTCGTCTTATTCTGAACTGCGGTGGCCAGCTCAGTCTGAGCCTGCTTGATTTGCTGCTTGGCTGCCTCAATTTGCTGTTTAGCAGTTGCAATAACCTGATTTTGTTTATTTAATTCCTGTGTAAGTTCATTTTTCTTGGCCTGTAACCAAGCCCGTGCCTTTTCTTTGTCTACCTGTGTCTGAGCCTGCTTTAATTTTACTTTAGCAGTCTTAACAATCTCTTTTTTCCGCTCAATCCAGCCCTGTGCCGCTTTGAGCTTGGCTTTTTCACTTGTAATAAGTGCCGTTTGTTTATCTTTTTGCTGAGTATCGGCTGTCTTTTTGGCATCTACTTGATTTTGTGCCTGCTCTAATTTACTTTGAGCATCGTTCACAATTTGCTGTTTGCGATCAATCCACTTTTGCGCACTTAAAACTTGCGGATTATTCAGCAAAAAGCTGTAATCTCCGGTCTTTTTGACATAATCATTCAGGACCCACAAGACCAGTCCCCAGCCATCAAATTCTATATTCGGTCCTTGATCATTGTAGTCTGAGTCCTCTGACCCATCTCCGAAATAACGGCACACCGATAACAAATAATTTGCACTTAACTTTGTATTCAACCCATAGGTCGGCGCAGCTTGATTCGAATTCTCAAGATAGTTCTTCTGGTAATAATTATCACCGCTTGAATCTTTACGCATCGCCGCATTCAAGAAGAAATTCAAAGCTGCTTTTGCCTCTTGATAATGTCCTGAATCAATCAGTGCTTTAATTGAATACGAACCATCACGTACCCAGGCGGTACTCCACTCCCCAGGAATCAAACTCGCCAAGACTTGCCCATTTCCTGTCCCTTTTTCTCTAACCTGAGACATTTTCAAAACAGCAGTTGATTGGCGATAAGTAGCCTGTTCTTGAGCAGTCATCCCGGCTGGCATCTGTTCATGCGCATGCCAATTCTGCCACCAAGTCTCTTCTTGCTTCAGTAAGGCTTCTGGTCCTTGTTGTAAAGCGGTTTGTGCATTGGCATCCACCGTCTGAGCTAGGGCAGCTTCATTGCCGTCTTCTCTTAGTCCAATCACAACACCAAACCATTTGCTTTGCCCAGTCGCTAAGGTCACATCTTTGTTCTCAAAACCTGCAACTAGGTCATCTCCGGTCTGCTGGGCAGTGTTGTTCAAATCCGCATTGTTATCTAAAAATGTCCGCGGTACATTTGTGCCGTTGCCAGCTTGATACGCTTGATTTTGCGCAACCAAATTCTTATAAATCGCAAAGCTGCCGGTTGTATTATTAAACTCTTTAAGATAATTATTTGAAGTATTATAGGAAGTTTCTTCATTTTTTGTGCCGTAATCACTGCCCATATGCATATTTTGCTGCGAGAAGACTCCAAGTTTGCTCGTTGGACCGTTATTTGTAACCTTTAACAGCAGATAGACTAATGATGAGCTGCCATCATCTGTGCCGGAAAAGGGCGTAAAATAATAACTGTCAAAGGAGAAATTACCGCTACTTTGTGCCGCGTGAATAATATTCGTTCCGTTTACGTATTCGGCTTTATTTACAGCAACTTGATCGAGCCAAGTCGGTTTATTGTTATCAGTTTTAAAGCCAAAATAGGCATCATACAGATAATTAGGAGTCGTACTGCCTTCTTTTTCGTGTGAAAAAATATGATGCTGAAATCTAGTCATTTTTCTTTGTGACTGCGAATATATCCCTGCACTGATTCCATTTGAGGTTGTCAGTTGATCCCATGAATTATGCCCGGTATAATCAGCAGCCTTAGCTGTCTTAGATAAACACATAAAAGTTGCTAAAATTGTCATCCCCCAAACAAACAAAAATTTATAATACTTTTTAGTTCTAAGCATTACACATTCCCCCAATAATGTTTACGATTTCAAACCCGTTCCCTTCTTTTGCCCTTCAGTTACTTCACAATTCTAAGTTTAATTTTCCTCCTCATAAGATAAATTTTCATTCAAGCGCTGCTTTTAACTCAAGACTGTATCACTTGAATGCTTAATTATGAAATAACAGATACACTACTATAGATGTAAGCAAATTTGGCGCCAAATATAAAGGAGTGTGAGCTGCAGCGTCTAGTCTCCGTAGACTAAGGTCAGAATTATGCGGTAACCTGGGATTGGTTACAAGTAATTCTAACTTAGTCTTAGGAGGCTGCTGCAGGGAACACGTTCAAAAAAGTGCGAGCTGCAGCGTCTAACATCCGTGAACTAAGGTCGGAATTATGCGGTAACCTGGCTAATTTAATAAGTGTGCTAGTTATCCTGTTCAGTGTATTATTTTAAAGATAGTGTATCGTAAAAAAAGCCTTTTTTTGAATATCTGTATCATCACACTACAAAACTAAAATTAATGAAGGAAGGTAGCTGATGGAAACCATTTCCCCCATAATAAAACGGGGCTGTGACAAAATTTAACTTTTGTCACAGTCCCTCTTTTATTCCGTATAAACGTGTTCCATAACCCAAAATTCTCCGTCTAACCTCGAATTACTCATAGCAAAGTACTCGCTATCTTCGTAATTTCGAGTTAGTACTCAA
>NZ_AZFQ01000053.1:172035-247397 GCF_001435195.1 Liquorilactobacillus satsumensis DSM 16230 = JCM 12392
TTTAATTTTATTTTATAATCTACACCGTCATATGCTGTCTAATCCCCTGGTTCACGCAACCAAGGCTGCGCGCTGGTTTCATTTTCAGTTAAAATTCGGTGCATTGTCTTTTGCGCTTGGGGTACAAACATTTTGGGTTCAGGATTCACCGGCACAAACTGCAGATCAAGTGTTTCTGTCCCATCTTTGCGCAATACTCCACCAACTTTTCTAACTTCAAAACCAACCCCAATCGTTTCTTGTGCATCGCCCCAAGAATTCTTTTGGGTGATATTGGTCGAGATGCCCAAAACACGTGTGACCTCAACATCCAGATTAGTTTCTTCTTTAAATTCGCGAATTACTGCTTGGGTAGGAGAATCACCATACTCTAAATATCCACCTGGAAACCCCCAACCAACTTCAGAATCCCAACGTTTCTCCAGTAAAATTGCATCATGTGCTTCATTCCACAAAACACCGTAAGCCGAAACAAAGATCATTCCTTCATGACCCACTTTTTCACGCATTCTTGCTATGTAATTTTTATCCATTGTCGTCTTCCTTCTATGTCAAATAACTTTTAACTTCAGTAACGCAGCTCCATGTATTCATTTTAGCTTACTTTAAATGTGCTTTTCAACATCTTCACTTCTTTAAACTTGCTTCTTTGAATTTTCCCCCTTAATCAACTTCCGCTGCATTTACCTGCACCTGCTTTGCTGCCCAAAATGGGGCTCGCACCACCCCAATTACCTTCTTTTCTGGAACAAAACCGTAATAACGACTGTCATTAGAAATATTTCGATTATCGCCTAAGACAAAATAGCTATTTTTAGGAACTGTAAATTCCTTATTTTCAAAAATTTTAACTCCGGCAGCTTCCGGATAGCTCGCCTGGCAGCCCAATTACCCGCTTAACATAGATCGTTTTTGCAGTAGTAGCTTGATTTTTTTCAATTCCCTGTGCATAAAAAGAAATCACTGTATTATGCCTGACTTTTGCTTTATTCAGGCGATAGACAACTTCATCGTTTCTCAATGTAGGACTCATTGAACTTCCAGCGATTACCTGCATCCCAAAGAATTGGTTAATGATCAATGCCATCACCAGTCCAACTAAAATGGGAATCACCCAGTCTCCGATCTGTTTAATCCGCCTCAATTTATTCTCCCTACTCCTTCTTTGCAAACTGCCAACTGCTCTTTCTAGTCTGTTTAGTTTGCTTTTCCAACTCTTTCAAGTATATCTTGCAACTGATAGAATTTCAATTTGCTCAGCATTTCACCAACCTATGCGGATAAAATTCAAAATTATTTATTTAAATAAGCGTAAAGAAACATGCTTTTTTTTAAATAAAATGATCTGTATCCATCAAAAGTAAGGATTAGTTCTAGGATAAGCGTAAAAGGTCTATTTTGGGGGCAGAAAATTGCAGCAAAGAAAAAAAGAATTACAGCGCACACACCAGTTCCTGCACAAGCATGCAGCACTGTGGTGTGGTTTATTAGTAACTTTATTACTCATGGTGGCGGCTGGTATGCTGGTGTGGCACCAATTAAATCCTAAAACCCATTTCAATAATCTAAAAACGGTCGCGCACAATCACACTCAGGTCCATCAGGCCAAAGGGACCTTTAATATCTTGGTAATTGGATCTGATGAACGGAAAAATCAAGTTAGCGGCCATACCGATTCCATGTTGTTAGTCCATGCTGATCTAACTAAAAAGCACTACACCATTATGAGTATTCCACGTGACTCACGCATCTACTTAAATAACTTTGGGTATACAAAATTAACTAGCGTACAAGCTGTCTATCAAGCAAAGTATGGTGCTAAACAAGGTGCTTTTCGGGCTGTCCAAGCAATTTCAAGTTATCTAGATGTTCCTGTGAATTATTATTTAGAAACTAATTATACGGGTTTTCGTTCTATGGTTCACGCAGTTGGGGGAATTACCATGAATGTGCCTTTCAATGTCACTCTCACGCATCCATGGTATGCTGAAGATTATAATAAGTTGATTACTGCTGGAAATCACAAATTAACTGCTAAGATGGTCACCGAAATTGTTCATGAACGCGATTCGGTACCTGGAACAGATTTTGGACGTCAACGCCTTCAAGAAGCTGCCCTGCTTGGGATTGGAAATAAGATCAGCGATCCGCTTAACGCTTTCAAAGTCCCAGCACTCGTCAGTTCAATTTCACAATTTCTTGTTGCCACTAATATGAGTAAAACCGATATGATTAGTATTGGGTTGGCTATGAAAAGTAATTTTAATGCTAAAAAACAAGTCCGTTATTTACAGCTTCAAGGAAAAGACACGGTTCTTTATGATGATGTATTGCAAAATTACAATGATGAAATCGTCCTTGAACGTTCGCAGTTGCACAAAATCATCACACAAGATTTTTAAAGGAATCCCGTCTTTAACATAAAAAGCTGCATGTGCACTTTGGTTTGTACCAAAGATTGCACATGCAGTTTTTTTACTCAAATTCGCCTTAATTACTTTTATGCCAAAGACTTAAATAACAAGACTCCGGCACCCATCACAATACAATATAGCGAAAAAGGCCCCATCGTATTGATTTCTTTGCGGTTGAACCAATGCATCAGAAAGTAAACACTTAAAAATGCAAAAAAGCCTGCGACAACGCCACCCGTCACCGAAAGTCCTAATAGTCCCGCCGGATGATGTTGAATTAGTTTAGGAATCTCTAACACTGCTGCCCCGGCAATCACTGGTGTTGCCAGTAACATTGAAAATCTAGCAGATTCTTCATTTGAAAGCCCCAGCCAAAATCCGGCTGTCATGCTAGAACCCGAGCGTGAAAATCCTGGAATCAATGCAAAAGATTGAAAGATGCCCACGATAACTGCTTGCCACCAGGTCAACTCTTCCAGCTTCTTGGTTCCTTTTTGTCGAAAACGTTCTCCCAAAAATAACAGGACCCCATTCACTATTAAGAAACTCGCTGCAAGTCCAACATTACTAAAGGCTTCGGTAATCCTCTTTTCAAACAATGCACCTAAAATAACCGCCGGAATTGTTCCCACAACGATTAACATCAGTGTCTTTTTTGAATCCCGTGTAAAAAGTGAACGAATAATCTGATACCAGTCTTTTCGAAAATACAATAATAATGCAAGCGTAGTCCCCACATGCATCATTACGACAAACTCCAAGAAGTTATTCTTCAAAAACTCTTCACTAAGATTCCAACCAAATATGTACGGTACGATCACTGAATGTGCGACACTGCTGATTGGAAAAAGTTCTGAAATTCCCTGCACGATCGCTAAAATAATTGTTTGTAAAAAATTCATTGTTTCTTCCCCCTTATGCAGTCTCATTGTAACCTAATGACCGCCACAATCAGGTAATTACTAAGGTTTCTTAAACAGATTTGCATTATTTTATAAATCTTTAAGCTATTATGCAAACATACCCGCCGTTGCCACTTTCCAAGTTATCAAAGTTGATTTTAAATAAGTCTAACAATTCAGAAAAAAAGCCTTATCGTGGTTCTTCAGTATATTTCAGCGTATATTAACTGTGTACAACCATTACGCCATCAGGCGGCTGAAAAGTACTGGTTTTAAAATCAAGCAAGAGAGAGGATTCGGTAATGATGGATACGCGATCACTAATTAAAAAATACCCACAAGTACGTGCTCTAATGAATAAAAATCCGCTTTTTTGGCGTAACCCTGATTACGGACAGCAAGCTGCTTTGCCATTCTCTCAAGCAGATCTTTTTGATGCAGTTGCACGCTGGGAACGCTTTGCTCCTTATCTAGAAAGAACTTTTCCAGAAACAATTGCAACACATGGAATCATTGAGTCACCCTTAATTCGACTTGAGCACCTGCAGGAAAGCTGGACCGAGCTCAATTCCTTGGGACTAAACGGAAAACTTTTTCTCAAGGCTGACAATCAGCTACCGATTTCTGGGTCAATCAAATCTCGTGGTGGAATCTATGAGATTTTAAAATTTGCTGAACAGATTGCTATGGTTGAAGCAGATCTCGTCTATCAGGACAATTATCAAATCTTAGCTTCTGCTAAATATCGCAAACTTTTCGCAAACTACGGCGTAATTGTCACTTCAACTGGAAACCTTGCACTAGGCGTCGGTATCGTAGCAGCTGCTTTTGGCTTCAAAACTACTGTTTATATGTCACATGATGCTCGCCAATGGAAAAAGGACAAATTACGCGCAAATGGAGTCACAGTCAAGGAATTCACAACAGATTTTTCCCACGTCATTACCCAAGCCAGAGCAGATGCCAGCCGTGATCCGCGAATTCACTTCGTCGATGATGAAGGTTCAGCTGACCTTTTCTTAGGATACGCCGTTGCAGCTGTTCATTTGCAAAAGCAGCTCCAGCAACACCATATTAAAGTTGACTCAACTCACCCAGTTGTCGTCTATCTGCCCGCTGGTGTCGGCGGTAGTCCGAGTGGAGTCACCTTTGGTTTAAAAACCATCATTGGGCCCAATATTCATGCGGTCTTTTGTGAACCAACCCACGTTCCTTCTGTCACTTTAGGAATGATGACTAAGCTGAATGATCAAATCTGCGTGCAAGATATTGGTCTGGATGGCTTAACTGCTGCTGACGGTTTAGCCGTTAGCCGACCTTCACGCTTAGCTGGCAACATCATGCGAACCCTGCTTTTCGGCAGCGTCACATTTGCAGAGCCTGATATCTTTCGTTACGTCGCACAGTTGATGGATACGCAGCAAATCGCGGTTGAACCTTCAGCTGCTGCGGGTTTCACCGCAATTCCTACGATTACCAAAAATGTCTCTGCATTCAATACCCCAGATACAACTCATATTGTCTGGGCCACAGGTGGCAATCTGCTTCCTGAAAACGAAAAAATTGCTAATTACATTCAAGGAAAAGCTTTACTATGAAAGTAGTAAACAGCGTTAATTCTCGTGCTGCAATTAAAAAGTAAAAATTTCAAAAATAAAGCTGTAGGCGTCCAAATAAGAAAATATACTAAAAAAAGACCGCGCCTTTAGAAATAACACAACGCTCTGTTATTCCCAAATTCACGAATCCTTTTGTTCAATTATTCAGTAATTACTCAAAAAACAATTGTGCCTCTCCTAATTTAATTGACTGCCCTTTTAACTTACCCTGCGCACCTGTAAAATGAAGTGTACTCAAATGATTAGCTGTTCCCGCAACAAATTCAAAAGTTCTTTCTTGGACTGGAACTTCAAAGCCCGCTGAACCTTTGACAACAGAACTTGCCAACAATGTGGCCCATTTTTGTGCAACTTCTTGCGGCCGCGTAACTGTAAAGGTCGCCGCCACCACTTTCAAGTCGCCTGCTGGATGACTTTGGATTAATTTTTGCTCCCTTAACTGTGCAATCCTTGCGGTGTCTGGACTTTGCCAATCAATAAAAAATGGATAAGGCATTCCTTCAATTTGACCATCAATAAAGAAAATTTTCCACCTAATTAATCGCTGCTGCTCATCCAAACGTTCGCCTTGTTCAATAGGACTGACTGGAATTCCAGCAGCTTTTAGCCGGTGCCACGTAGCTTGCAAATCAGTGCTGCGAATCGCAACCGTATTCAACCGTTGTCGCTGCTGCTTGAAGTCTTGCACTGCATCATAAACGGCAGCCGCTTCACTGCGGGTGAAAGAATCAGCCTGCTCTTGGTCAAAAACACTGATCAGTTCAATATAATTAATCCCAAAATACCCTAATGCGTTAGCAGTGCCCCATGCTTGATGCTTCCCTCCGCGCTGAAAGATAATTCCGTGCTTAGCAAAAAGTTGGACTGCTTCGTCCAGCGACTGTACATTAATCATTGAATGATCCCAGTTCAAGTGCTCCATTATTAATGTTTCCCTCCTAAGTCTGTTGTCCGTTGAATCGCCGCTAAAACTGCATTTTGAACTCCAGCTGCAAAGTCACTTGCATCCAATTCATGCTGCGCCGCGATCCCAACCCCACCAGCAGAGTTGTTAATATCTAACAGTTCATAAGGATGTTTGCCACTGATTTCAAGCATCCGGGCCGCTCCTTTGAGATTCTCTAATGCGACTGCATTGGCCTGTTTTCGCGATAATCCGCCTAGAACACCTGCATTGGTCAATGCAATAAAAAAGTTATAAACGTAATTCGGTCCTGCAACTCCATACCCTGTATAAATATCGAGCTGTTCTTCCGGAATGTAATCGACTTTGCCAAAGCTCGTTAAAAATGGTTCGATTATTTTTTGATTTGCGCGTGCAGAGCGGGTGACCCCGCTGTATCCAAAACCTGTTTCTGTCAATGTATTAGGAATAATCCGCGTCAAGGCTAACTGAACCTTAGTTGCCGCTGCAAGTTGCTGTAAAGTGACTCCGGCAATAATTGAAATCACTTGAGCTCTAGGATTTTCTTTGACAATTGTTTTTAAAATTGCATTCCAGTCATCTTGTGGACGAACTCCCAGTAAAATGATTTCTGCTTGCTGCAAAGCTTGGGTTGTCGTCACCGCCGCTGTGATATTGTATTTTTGCTGTAAGTAAGTCACCCGTTGTTCATTTATATCAGTTACAAAAGTTGTTTCAGGTGCAAGTGCCTTGTTCTTTAAGGCAGCACGGATAATCGCTTCAACCATTTGTCCGCCGCCAAAAGCATAGAGTGAAATCGTCATGCATCAGACCTCCCAATTCATTTTAATCTTCTAGATTGTAAAGAACTTCAAAAACATCAACCATAACCTTCTTCTAGTACCCAGCAAAGAATCTTTGGGTGTACCACTTGTTATTACAACCACCTCCTTGAATTTCGCGATATCTGTTTTACTAAAGCACTTTTTTGCTTATGCACCCACTGGCATTCTTTCAAAATAAAAAGCTTCCGGCCTTGACTGCTGAATTGCTAGTCAAGGGACGAAAGCTTTCGTGTTACCACCCTAGAATCATAACCCACTCACATGAATTACCTCAACGACACCTTTGATGCCAGGGATGATAACGGATCCTTCCGTGATCACTGCGTTAACACTAACCAATTCGTTCAGAGTTCATCTTCACAACACCGTTCCTAACTGTCTTTCACCGCACAACAGCTCTCTTTAAAAGAACAAGTCCTGCTACTCTTCTCTGCATAACTCAACTATTAAGATTATCATTGATAATATCACTAAAATTCAGATTTGCAAGCGTCACTTTCTAAAATAATCATTTAGCTTTTGCTGGAAATATCCAGTTAGCAATTATTTTACGTTGCACAAGCAGCACCACACTCACTAAAAATAGCGCTAAAAGCCCACATGCCGGAAATCCCCAACTACCAGCAGCTAAGTCCATTACTGCGCCAACATACAAACTTCCAAGTGGGGTTGTTCCTTGATTCAATAAGACATAAACACTCATAATCCGCCCACGAAGTTCATGCGGAATTCCAACTTGAAATGAAGCATTGGATTGATTTAAGAAAATCATATTACAAAAACCGAGTAAGATCATTATCACGCTTGCCAGCCAAAAGCTCCGGACAAACAGCATCAAGGATTGCAAAAGCATTGTTCCAAACGAAACAACTAGGTAGAGGCGGCGATTAAGTCCATACCGCGCTAAATAACTCATAATAAAAGCGGCCGCAAGTGAACCGATTCCAGTCGCAGAAAGCAAGTTGGCATAGGTTTGTGACCCAGCGTGCAGCACTTCTTCAGCATAGATTGGAATGATTACGTTGTTGTTGAAATTCAACGTGCTGATAATCAACATCATAGTCGCAACTAATTTGAGCTCCGAATGCGAAAGGACATAGTGAATTCCTGCCAAAATATCACGTAGCATTTGAGGCCTTTTATGTGTCTGAATAACTGCAGGAATATTCTCGATGCGCGCTAACCCAAAAATAACAGCTAGATAACTCACGGTATTAATAAAAAAACACCACGTGATTCCAAACTGCACCATCAAAATTCCAGCAAGAGCTGGACCGGCAATTTTTGCCAAATTAAAAATCGACGAATTCAGCGAAATTCCATTTAACAAATCTTTTTTGCCCACTAATTCAACTACGAATGACTGCCTCGTTGGTGTGTCAAAGCTTTGTAAAATTCCCATCCCAAATGCAATTGCCAGAATTTGCCAGTACTGTACTACTTTAAAATAGACGATCAAAGTCATTAAAGCTCCTAAAACTAAAAAGCCACACTGAGTTATCAGCAAAAGCGTCCGTTTGGGAAAACGATCAATCAGCGTCCCCGCTATTAAAGTTAATCCAAGCAGCGGTAAAAATTGACAAGCTGCCAGCAAACCCACTAAAAATGCAGATTTGGTCATTTGATAAACCAACCAAGTCTGAGAAGTTCGTTGAATCCAAGTGCCCATAACTGAAATACACTGTCCAGTCCAAAAATAGCGAAAATTTCGCGATCTAAGTGCCGCAAAGGTATTTGCAAAAAAATGAGTCTGCATTATTCACACCCCACTAATTCTGTTCTTTACTTTTACTATCTTAACCCTAACTAGCGCTATGGGGCATTTTAAGAACTTTTTTAAGAGACTTAGCTAAGTTTCACTTTTAAAATGGCTGTGCACCTTTTTTAGCTTTACTTTATCTAACAAGCTTAGTGACTTATTAAGCCTAGTATCGTGATACAATGCCATTTAACGTCAAAAAACAGTCAGACTGAAAATTGCGTTTGCATCTTCAATCTGACTGCCTCTCTAATTCCTAAAATGGACATTTAAACTAGGTAAATTCAGCTAGCAATTAAATCCAAACATCATTTTCCGCGGTCAAAGATCCGGTTGTATCTCCAGTGTTCAATACGCCCTCTGGTTCAATCAACAAAATTTGGGCTTCTTCTTTTGCATATGGCTTATGCTCTTTTCCTTTTGGAATAACGAACATTTCGCCTGCCGCTAAGTTAACGTTGCCATCCCGAAAATCGATTCTAACATTACCTGTGAGAATAATAAAAACTTCATCGGTTGTATCGTGTTTGTGCCACACAAAATCATTTTGAATTTTAACAACTTTAAACTGATAATTGTTCATCTGAGCAATAACTTTAGGTGACCATTGCTCAGAAAATTTGTTTAGCTTTTCGTTAAAATTAAGCGCTTGATAATTCATCTTGTGACCTCCGCAATATTTAGTAATTGTTTTGACATCATCTGTGCCTAAAGACGCTCGCCTACTAGTGCACTTTTTGAATTATACAGGAAACAAGCTCGGTCTACCTAATTTTTACTCTTCCTTAGCTGTTTCAACGTAAGTAACTGCACCACTTCTTCTCAAATAAAGCATTGACACCCAGAGTAATCCCAATGCCGTAATCATAAAGAGCAGCATCATTCCGATTGAAACACCCACCTGACTAGTCCCTAAACCAGACGTTAAGGCTTCTCTAAATCCATATATCGAATATGTCATTGGTAAAAATGGATTGATTGCTTGGAAAAATCCATTCATTCCCTTGGTAATCTCAATTGGAAATGATCCTCCAGAAGCTCCCAACTGAATCACCAGCAGGATCATCGCAGCAAACCGTCCCGGATTTGAACCTGCGACTGATAGGAACATTATCAGATACATTGCCGTTAAAGAAAATACCAACGCATTCAGCACCAGTTGGAGCGGGTGATCCGGTGTCAAGCCAGCAGCCATCATTAAGAGCGTCTCGACTAGTGCGTTTCCAGTTGCAACTAATCCTCCAATTGTAACTTTGCTGAAGAACCAATCCGTCCCAGTCCCACTCGGTGATGCTAGTCTTCTGACTGGATATACCAGGTTGAAGACAAGGGCTCCTACATACAAAGCAACTGACAACATATATGGCGCAAGTGCATAACCATAATTGGGAACCTTGCTGTAATTTTTGTGTACTAAGTTGGAAGGTGCTGCAAACATGTCTGCTGTCTGCGCAGAGGTCTTTACTCCATTTACCTGTCGGGCACCTTGAGCAAGTGCTTTAGCCAATGCTTTATTTCCGGCTGCAAGCTGGGTTGCACCTGTTTGTAACTTCGGTGAATTATTCTTCAACTGGGAAGTTCCACTTGCCAGTTGAGAAACACCGGTAGTCAAAGTGGGAACCTTGCTGTTTAATTAACCCAGACCGGTTGCCAATTGTGTGGCTCCAGTATTCAGGCTTTGGCTGTTATCATTTAATTGTTTTGTCCCACTAGCTAATTGCGCAATTCCAGCAGTTAAAGCCGGGACATTGCTGTTCAATGTTCCTAGACCAGTCGTCAACTGGACCGCTCCTTGATTAAGAGTGCCACTCTTAGCAGCTAATTTGCCAGTCCCATTTGCTAGTTGTGTAATCCCAGAAGTCAGGGCTGGGACATTGTTATTTAGTGTTCCCAGGCCAGTTGCAAGCTGGTTGGTGCCGCTGACTAAAGCTGACGAATTTGCATTGAGCTTTCCTGCACCAGCAGAAAGTTGATTTGCTCCAGCTGTATAGCTATTAATTCCTGCTGCTAATGCTTTAACCGCAGCGGTGGTCTTAGAATTTTGCGATAATTCGTTAACTTTAGCGCTCAACTGGGCTTCAGTCTGCAGCTGGTTGGCATCCAAAGTAGGCGCACTTCCATTCACCCCTGTATACAATTGTGTTGCCGCCGCTGCTGCTTTACTAGTTAATTGCTGAAATTCTGTGGCTTTGTTTGTGAGTGTCAACAGGTTATCCAGTTGGGCTTGTGCACTGTCATTAGTCATTCCTTGACTTGTCGCTAATAAGTTTTTCGAATCAGTCATCAAGCTTGTCAACTTATCCGTAGCACTCGTTAACTGCTGGATTTTGGAAGAACTCAAGTTAGCTTTGACATTGTTAAATGTTGTACTGAATGCACTCAAATTAACACTTTGTTTAAATTCTTGTGCAGCCGTTCCCAATGCCGCAGCTTCTTTAGCATTGCTGTTATCATTGCCTGTTGATAATGCAATGATTTGTTGCATTTTTTCTTTTTCATCCGTATTAGTACTGCTATTAGCAACTTCTCCCGCCAATTTGCTAATTGCTGTCGAATTACTGCCGATCTGCGACAAACTTGTTGCCAACTTATTTGTAAAAGTTGTCTGTGCAGTTTGCGCTTGACTTAATTGACTATCTAACTGCGAGATAGTGGGTGCAATCGCATTTAAACTCTTGCTTAAGGATTGCAGTAATGCCAAATCATCAGATAAAGCGTCCATTTCACTTTGCACTTTGGTAGTTTGTGTTGAAACATTTTTCATCTGTGTTTTCATTTGAGTAAGCTTTTCTTGATTGCTTGTAATTTGGCTAACAATTTTTTGGGTGTTCTGTTCAATGACAGAGTTCAGCACATATAGTCCCGCCGTTGCCTGGGGCAATTGACTGGTTGCTTGAACAAGCTGACTTGCTCCCGCATTCAAAGTCTGTGATTTGCCTGCAAGTTTATTTAAATTCTGGGTAACGCTGCTTACCCCTGCCGTATATTGGGTCACACCGCCGGTCAAAGTGCTTGATCCGGTTGCAAGCTGCTGCACTCCGCTCGCCAATGTGCCGGTCTTAGCATTCAGAGTTTGCACACCACTATTAGCCTGATTAACTCCACCAGTATACTGATTAATTCCTGCCGTTAAACTCTTTGACCCCGTCGCAAGCTGTTGCACCCCAGTTGCCAGTGTGCCTGTACTATTGTTCAACTGCTGAGTACCTGCATTCACTTGGGCAACTCCTGTCGTATATTGAGCAACTCCTTTTTTCAATGCAGTTGCGCCAGTCGTCAACTTAATTACACCCTGTCCCAAGGGAACAACCCCTGTCTGGAGCTGAATAACACCATCATTTAGCTTTGAAACACCTGCTGTATAAGTATTAATTCCATTGGATAAGGTAGTTGTGCCTTGCTTTAATTTTCCCGCTCCGCTTGCCGCTTTGGAAAATCCACCACCGATTTTTTTTAGCGTTGCAAACATTGCACTTGCGTACGCCTTTGTAACCGATTTCCGTACTTGATTATTAAGCTGCTTCACGCCTTCTTCGCTGATCACTTTTCCAATATAATTCAGCGAATCATTTGTTTCGTACTTCAACTTCATTTTGCGCGGTTCTTTGTCAAGAACAGTCGTTGCATTTTTGGAAAATTGCTTAGGAATTGTAATGACCGTATAGTACTTCTTGTGAGCTAACCCATAAGCTGCTTGCTTTTTCGAAACAAAGTGCCATTCCAAATCATCATTTTTCCGCAGTTGCTTGACCAAATCATGCCCAACTTGCAGTTTCTTTCCTTGATACTTAACTGCTCGATCTTGATTAACAAGTGCCACCGGTAACGAACCTGTATTGCCATAAGGATCCCAGACTGACTTTAAAAAAAAGACAGAATATAAAAAAGGGACAATCATGACAGCAAAAATCGTTGCAACTAAGATTTTGTGCCTACCAATATTTTTAAATTCTTCCTTAATCATGTTCACTGTTCCCACTCCCATACCATTTTGATTACTTCTAATTTCCTTAAAACGATGGAATTAACCAATTAGCTTAAACTCATTCAATTCCTTCCCAATTATTCTGGCAAGTCGTGCTACAATTTCAGCCACAGGTTTCTCGTAATTTTGCTGATTCCACAAGATTAGCACAGCAAATACTGCACCTGAATAGTAGGAAACCGCATAAGGAGAAGGCTGCTGGCCGCACTTTAAAAAATATTCAAAACAAGCACTCAAATCCTCCGTCTGTGCTTTTAAAACTAATCCTTCAACTCCAGCATTAGTAATTGCTGCTACAATTTGCGGATTCTTTCTAAAATAGTTGAAATACCCCTGCAGCAATTGCGGTAAACAAGTTAAGTTATTAGCTGTCATCTCTAACTTGAACTGCCCCGATACCCCGATAACCGTTGAAAGATCACCTTCAAGATGTCCTCTTTGCTTTTATAATTGCGATACAAACTCATCCGTGAGACTTCAGCTCGTTTTGCAATCTGCGTGAGCGAGATACTATCAAATTTTTCAACTTGCATTAATTGAAAAAGGGCAGTCTCAATCCGCTTTTGCGTATCAACACTTCTCTTATTCATAAATTAATCCCCCTTTCTAGGAAAGTTTCAGCTAAAGAATACCCAAAAGGTATTATACTTCGTTTCGTTACAAATGTAACTATTTTTTCAAAACTTAATCTCGTTTATTTTATCCGCGCAACCATATCCGGTTTAAGCTTAGTTGGCTTGCTGTTATCAGGAACTGCTAAAGCGACGCAGTTATTCATAAATGTAATCGTTTTCCTAGCAATTAACTTCCTCCTTATGGTAGTTTGGAGGTGTATATAGTTACTTTGTTGTTGTCTTTAACTTCTTCAATCTTGAAAAGAGGCAAGTTTATGATGTCAATCCTAACTATTTTGCAGCGTCAATTTGATTTGATTGAGACAGAGCTGATTCGTTACCGTAATAATCCCTTTGATGTTGAACGGACACATGATCTGCGAGTTGCAATTCGTACCCTTAGAGGACTCTTCAAATTTCTAAAACGTGAAATTCCACAAGCTGCTTTTGCAGTTGTGGATAAAAATCTTAGTGAAGCTGCTAAAATTTTTGGAACTTTACGTGAATTGGATGTTTTAATTGCCAAATCCAGTGAATTTGCTTACACACATCCAGAAGAACACACCAATTACCGCCATTTCTTTCAGGATTTTCATCACCGGCGCCAGCAGGAAATGGAAAGAATTATGGCACCAAAAGTTCAACAAGAATTGACCGACTACCTTGCGGGTGTGCGAGATCAATTAGGAATTTTGCGTTTTGACAAAAAAACTGATTGGTCTAAGCAGGTCGCTCAGGAACTTAAGCGACGCAAAAGCAGTCTGGATAAGGCTTTCAATCAGTTGGATTTCAAAGACTATACCCGCGTTCACCAGATTCGCAAGCGCGCTAAAACTTTGCGCTATTCTGCAACCTACTTTGCCAAACTGGCTCCTCAAAAAGCCGTTAAAGTTCAAAAACAGGCTAAAAAAATCCAAGCAATTTGCGGCGAGATTACTGATGCACATGTTAATTACGATTTCTTACTCCAATTTGCTGAGCAGACTGATAATTCGGCTGATAAAAAGCTGTTATTACGAATTGCTCAAGCGCAGCATGAGCTCTATGCTCCAGCTAAGAAGGATAGCTAAAAATGGTAATTAATTATTAAAGGGGGCTGTGACAAAAGTTAAGTTATGTCACAGCCCCGCTTTTATTCCGGATAAACGTGTTACATAAGTCAAAATTCTCCATCTAACTTCGAATTACTCATAGCAAAGATTCTCTACAAATAACTGATGCTAAAACCAGTAACTACAAAGCTAACTGCTCAAAAGCTTATTGAAATTAATCTCCATCTAATAAAAAAACGTTTGTACTCACAGATTCTGGCAGAAAACTGGTCCAGATGCATGATTTATTGCACCAAAAGGCACTAACTCAGTATGCTGAACTCTTGTCTAACTTTTCAGCAGCAGAGCTAGTCGTCATCAGCAAATTTATCAGTGTCTTAATTGCTCAGCTAACTAAGTATGACTGACTAACCTCCAGCGATCCTTTTAAACTCCGAAATTCTCAAATACACTTTTCAAAAGAAGCCCCACGGTTTAAGATGAAAATATCATCTAAACTTCGTGGAGGCTCAGCAATGAAAACTATTTTGGCAATTCATACCGGTGGAACGATCTCAATGTCTCAAAATGAAAACGGCGAGGTGGTCCCCAACGATGAAAATCCGCTTGCTAAAGAACAGGTAATTCTAAAGGGCCAGATAAATCTTATTACAGATAATCTCTTTAACCTTCCTTCTCCGCATATTACTCCGCAAATAATGCTGGCACTTAAGCAGCGTATTCTGCAGGCGATTGAAAAAGGAGTTGATGGGGTTGTCATTACCCATGGAACAGATACTCTAGAAGAGACCGCTTATTTCTTGGATCTGACTTTGCCCAACACAATTCCAGTTGTTTTAACTGGTGCAATGCGTTCCTCAAATGAAATTGGTTCCGATGGCCTGTATAATTTTCAAAATGCAATTTCAGTCGCTGCTACTCCTGAATCTTACGGTAAAGGTGTCTTGGTGGCAATGAACGACGAGATCCATACTGCCCGTTTTGTTACTAAGACACATACTACTAATGTCGATACCTTCCGCACTCCGACTTTTGGACCAATTGGGATTGTCACACAGCATAAAGCTAAGTATTTTCAAGAACTAATTCGCACGGATGTTTGCGAAATTGATCATGTTATTTCAGGAGTCTACTTGTTAAAAGCGTATGCTGGAATGGATGGTGACCTTTTCTCAGCTTTAGACAACAAAAAGACACATGGGATTGTTATTGAAGGACTTGGGGCAGGAAACTTGCCACCGCAAACCATTCCTGCTATTCAACAATTATTGCGGCATCAGATTCCAATTGTGCTCGTGTCACGCTGTTATAACGGAGTTGCACAAAAGATTTATGATTATGCTGGTGGTGGAATTCAACTTGAAAAAATGGGCTTAATTCTCTGTCAGGGATTGAATGGCCAAAAGGCACGGATCAAGCTGCTGGTGGCGCTTAGCAGTCAAAAAAAGGGAACGGATTTACGGCATTTTGTTAGTAATGCGGTTTCGTAAAACGAAAGCAGTGCCATCTTCAGCGATTAGCCGCTAGGGACTAGGTCCAAATTATGCAGTAGTCTGGGTAAACTAAGGAGAGTGTGACATAAGCCGGGAAAATTTTCCCGACTTATGTCACACTCTCTTAGTTTGTTGCGAATAAACATTCCGTTCCAGCCGTCAATCGCGATTGTTTTTTTTATTTTCTACTTCAGTTACCTCACGCCCACTAAAAAAGATTTCTAACTGTTCTTTTTCTTCTTCACTAAGCGTGGAACTTGTTAATGCACGCAATAATTCCGCTTGCAACGAAAGTTTAACTTCCCAAAAACCAGCTATCTTTTTAAAAAACTTACGTTCATAATGAGAAAATACAGGATAGATTTCCAAAAACTGGGAAAAAGTCAGATCTTGTTCTTCTTCGATCTTCGTTACCCAGCCTTTACTTAAAGCCTCTTTAGTTGGCATTCCTAAAGTATTAATAATTTTTTTATCTATTAAAAAAAGATAAGTTTCGGCCTTTGTCAATTCAGAATTACTTTTACTAAAATAACTAAAGGCTTGTTCAACTAGTGGAGGATAAATAATATTCATCTACGCGCCTCTTTTATAATTAATCATTGCAGCTAACAACATTCAAAGCTCTTTAAAATCAAGATCCTTCAATCAAACAGTAACGATTACTATTTAAAGATAACAATGATTTCTTTTCTTGTCAACTGCAGCTCCTTTCAAGCTTAAATTACAAAAGAATTTGAGACTTTTAAACAAACATTGTGTCCTTCTTTGATACTGAAATTAAACTTCAAAATAAGGCATAGGACCCACTCTTTCACTTTAATTAACTGATACACTCCTGAAGAAATTACCAGTTTTCAGCTTCAACTTACTTATTCTGTAGCTTTGAATGCCGCAATCCGTATCCAAAATAGACCACTAAGCCTAATACTAACCATAGGCCCACCGAAATCTTGGTAATATTCGGCAACATAATAATGAAATAAACGCTTAAGCTCCCCGCAATACATGGTAGAACCGGATACAACGGCATTTTAAAGCCCTTATTTTGAATATCGTGCCGCTTACGCAATGGAATAACTCCAAAAGAAATAAACGCAAACGCCAAAAGTGTGCCCGCATTGATTAATGAAGCAAGTTCTGTTAATGGTACCAAACCGGCAAAAAAGGCCTGTACAATCGTTGCGACAAGAATGGCGTTTTTAGGAACAACATGTTTTGTGCTGACAACTCCCATTTTAGCAGGTAATAAACCATCCCGTCCCAGTGCATAGACCAGCCGTGAGCCTCCAAAAAACATTGTAATCAATGATGTAAAAATTCCGATTAATGCCCCAATTGTAATTAGCTTATTCCACGTATTTAGATGAATAACTTGGAGCGCATAAGCTGCAGGATCGTCTACATTTAATTTAGAATAATGTACTATTCCGGTAAGCACAAATGAAAATGCAACATATAATACAACTGACACACCCACAGTACCTAGAATCCCCTTTACGACATTTTTTTCTGGGTTAATTGTTTCTGCAGAATTAGCGGCCAAGGCATCGAACCCGATAAAAGCAAAAAAGACCGTTGCAGCAGCAGTTGAAATTCCACCCAGACCCAAAGGTGATGTCTGGAACTGTTGCGGATAAAATGGCACATAATTGCTTGTTTTGATATAAAAAGCGCCAACGGCAATGAAAATAATAATAATTGCAACTTTGATGACGACCGCCACATTTTCTACTTTTTTAGAAAGGCTGGCACCATGTAAAATAATAAGTGCGACTACTAACACAATTAGCACAGCTGAAAGATTAATCACACCACCTTCTAATGGACCTGCCTGTAAAGCTTTGGGCAAATTCAAGCCAAATGATTCCAAGATATTATTATTGAAATAGGCAGCAAAACCTGTTGCCTCAGCTGATACTGCAAGAAAATATTCCAAAATTAATGACCAACCTAAAATCCAACCGATAATTTCCCCGTACACTACGGAACCGAATGAGTATGCTGAACCAGCCACCGGCATCGCCGATGAAAATTCGGCGTACGCCATCCCAACAATTCCAGAAACAATTGCTGCTAGCAAAAAAGCAATTGCTACTGCTGGACCGGCATGCAGTGCAGCTTCATGCCCCGGTAAAATAAAAATTCCAGTCCCAATCACTGTTCCAATTCCAAGCGCTAAGAGATCGCGTGCACGCAGACTCTTGGTCAGGCGTGCATCGGCCTTCAAGTATGTACTGACTGTTTCTTTTTTAAATACGTTCTTCATGAATCCTCCTAAAAATATTATTAATTTATCCAAAAAAAAAGCGTCTTCCTCTTATTCAAATGCTCGATTTAACAAGCTGAATAATTGATTTCGCTTAAAGGATAGCCGGTTAATTGTAACATAGGATGTCACCTAAAATCATATCAATAATTTGTTGAAATTAGCTGATTAACTTAATCTTTCATTAGATTAGGCTGTGCCTGCAGTTGCTTTAAAATATTTGCTTTAAGCTGCACCCCCAGCCCATTGCCCTCCGGAAGACTCAGCTTCCCATTTTCAAGTTCAAAGCTTTTTGTGAGTGTATCATTAGTATACAACTGTGTCGCAGGCGCAAGGTCGCCGGGAAAAGTCAATGGTGCAAGACTCGCAAGTGCTAAATTGGCAGTTCTTCCGAGTCCGCTTTCAAGCATTCCTCCACACCATACGTTAAGCTGATGCTCAAGACAAAACCGAATAAGCGCTAAAGCAGGCGTAAAGCCACCTACACGTGCCAGTTTTAGATTAATTGCCCGACAGCTTTTTAACTGATAGGCAGTTTTAACATCATCAATTGAAAAAATATTTTCATCTAAACAAAGTGGCACGGTGAGTTGGCTCTGTAAACGAGCATGTTCTGTAAAATCATTAACGCCTAAAGGTTGTTCTAACATTGTTAATGTTGTTTCTGTGAAATTCTTAAAAATAACTGCTGCTTGTTCGTAAGTAAAGGCAGAGTTGGCATCCAGCATAAAATGCACTTGCGGAAATTGCTGAAAGATTGGAAGGCAGTTAGCTGCCTCAGTCCTTGTGGTAATTTTAATCTTGATGCGCTGATAACCGGCCGCAACCGCTGTTTTCACGTTTTGGAAAAGTATTTCCCCACTTTTTTGTGCGCCTAGGCTGATTCCGACAGCAAATTGTTTCCGTACCTCTAATCCACTTTTTTGCCCTAAAAGACCAGCCAATGAGGTTTGACGTTGTTTGGCAAATAAATCCCAAACAGCCGTTTCTAAGGCAGCTTTTGCCATCTGATTTCCCTGAAATTTGCTAAACAACGTTGTCATTTCTTCTGGCTGCTCAAAGGTCCTTCCTTTTAAGCTGGGAATTAAAAAGCGTTGAAGAAAAAGCCGCGCCCCAGCTTGAAACTCCGGTGTATAGTTAGGTCGTTCAAAAGCTTCAAGTTCCCCATAGCCCCATTGCCCATCAGCAGCACGTAACGCTACAATCGTAATCTGCCTCTGTGTAGCTGTCTCATGTGCAGAACGAAAAGGATACTTAAGTTTTAAAGTATATGGCAATAGCCTAACATCAATTATTTTCATGTGCTTCAATCCTTCCAAGCGCCTGCAAAACTGCTTGAGGCTGCTCAAGATGTACGTTATGTCCAGCTTTGGAGATTACTTCCCTAAAGGCATTTGGAATTTCATGCTGCAGTTTTGCAGTTAAGTACTGGTACTTACTGTCATATTCACCACAAAGCAGCAAAACTGGTACTTTGATTTTGCTTAGCTCTGGCCATAAGTCAGGCATTTGCCCCGTTCCCATGCCTCGCAGACTAGCAGCTAGACAATTTGCGTGCTGCCCCATTCGCTGTTTATGCACAAAAGTCTGCTTAGCAAAAGGTAATTTTTGTTGTGAAGCAAATAACGGCAACTTTTCCCATGCCGCGACAAAGTTCGCTAACGGTTCACGCTGAAGCTTAAGTGCCAGTTGTGCATCATGTTGTTGGCGTAACCGTCGTGCTGCCGGCGCAGTAATTCCAGCTGTTGCACTTTCCAGTACTAAGAATTTCACCAAATGCGGGTAGGTCAATGTAAGTTGCAGTGCTAACCGACCGCCCATTGAGTAACCCCAGACGTTCACTGGCGGTACCAGTTTACGCGTAATCAAAGCCGCCATATCAGCAGCCTGCCGTTCAATCGAAAAGCGGCTGGCAGGTGCTGCTGTCAGTGAATGCCCATGTCCCAATAAATCTGGAATAATACAACTTCCTGCCAGTGCAGGTGCAATCTGTTGAAAATCGGCCGCACTTCCCATAAATCCGTGTAACAGGATCCATTGCTCATCAACCTGCCGTTTTTGTTCCATCGTTTGAAAATAATATTCCTCATCATTAAGCTTGATTTTCATTAATTAACATCCTTAAAATTCCATCTTTAACAGCTTGTTGCAGCTGCTGATGCTGTGCAACATTTTCTGAGCGCTTAGTCACAACCTCAATTATTTCTAAAGAATGGACTGGAGTCGCCAAAACCTGCTGCAAAGCGGTAAATGATTCAATTTTTTGATAAGTTGCATGATACAGTGCGGCTACTTTGGCTATTTCCAGATTTTGAGCAGTTCCAAATAATTCTTCAAAATCGGCTACCTGTGCTTGCGGCAGAAAAGAAAAAATCCCGCCCCCATTGTTATTCACAACAATAATTCGCAATTGTAATTGATAGCGCACCGCCATCATCAAACCATTCATATCATGAAAAAAAGCAAGATCCCCGATCAGCAAAAAATTAGCGGTTTGCTTGTCTTGTACTTGAGCACTCATCCCTAATGCACTTGAGATAATTCCATCAATTCCGTTTGCTCCTCGATTACAAGCAATTTTAATCTTTTCTCTGGCCGTTAAAAAGAAACGTTCAATGTCTCTGATTGGCATTGAATTACTAACAAACAAATTGGCGCGTGCGGGAAGCTGCTGCGCAAGTGCCACCGCAATTGCCGGTTCGCAGAATTTCTGCGTAAAATCATACGCAGTTAAACTTTTAAGTGTCTTATTCTGTACTCCAGCCCATTTATGCAACCAGTCTGCAGGTGTCGTGACTGGGCTTAAAGCTGCAAAAAAATTTGCTTCTTCCACTGGTAAAACATGTGTAGCAGTTTTGGTATGATCATTAACTTCTTGATCAGGATCAAGATAGTAAAGCGGAATCTGTAACTCTTTTAACCAGGCAGCCAGTTGCGCTGACACCAAAGTGCCACCGCTTCTAATGATCACCTCCGGCTTGAGTTTTTCACGCACCTCAGGAATTCCCATAAACAGTTCATAACCTGTGATTACATTTTCACTCGCATTTCCTCGCAGTTGACTTAATGAATCTGCTAAAATCGGCCAGGCCGAAGCACGTGCCCATTTTAGGAGTGCCGCATGCTGGGGAAGTTGCATCTCAGGTCCTGCAATTATCAGCCCCCGTTTATTAGCGAAGGTTTGTTGCAGCTGTTTAAGATCGAATGCGGCTAACTTTAAAGCCGCTGTTTCAAATTCAATTTTGGGATAAATAGCCTTAGCCGGACTCAGTTGGGGTAGCAATGGCTTGCGTAATGGCAAATTAAAATGAACCGGGCCACACGGTCGTGTTTTAGCTGCAACGACCATTCGCTGTACATTAAAATTAAGATATTCAAGCTCAGCTGAACTAGCTGAGGCTAATGGCAATTCACAGAAATGTTTCACCTGTTGCCCGTAAAAATGAATTTGATCCAAAGCTTGCGGCGCTCCAATATTGGTCAGTTCTGGAGGACGGTCAGTTGTCAAAATTACCAATGGCAGGTGTGCGCTTTTAGCTTCACACACTGCAGGATAAAAATTAGCGGCGGCAGTTCCTGAGGTACAGACCAACAGGACTGGACGCTTAGTCTGCTTAACAATTCCAAGCGCAAAAAAGCCCGCTGAACGTTCATCAACATCTACATATAGGTCAAGTCTTCCTTGGTGTTCTAGTTGTGCCAGCAATAATGCAACTGGCGTGGAGCGCGAACCAGGTGCTAGAACTGCTGTTGTGATTCCCTGGTATCGCAGTGCTTCCAAAATAGTGTTTACTTGTTGGGTAATTGCTTGATTACTACTCATCATTTCCTCCTAAAGCTTGCAATAACGGCTGAAACTTCAAGTGCGTTTCATGAACCTCTTTGTCAGGAGAAGATTCCGCCACAATTCCTGCACCGGCAAATAAGTAAGCCTGATTCTCTTTTAAAACAGCCGCCCGAATTCCAACCACTAGCTCCCCACGGCAATTAAAGTCAAGATAACCAAGCGGTGCGCCGAAAAGCCCCCGTGGCCGCTGTTCGACTTTTTCAATTTGCTGCAGCGCAGCCTGCTTAGGAAGTCCACCCAATGCAGGTGTTGGGTGCAGTTGCGCGAGTAATTCAAATAGCTGATAAGGTCCAGTCCCTTTAATTGGAGTATACAAATGCTGAACTTGCTTATTCTTCAGCAACTGTGGGGACGCGGGAATCGTTAACTTTAGCCGTTGCTGTGCTAATAAAGCAGCAATTCTTTTGACCACAAACCGATGTTCCTGCCGATTCTTGTGATCATTGAGCAATAATTGCCCTAAGCGTTGATCTGCTAGCGTATTTTGTCCACGTGCAGTTGTTCCCGCCAGTGCGGCTGTTTGAAATTCATGTTGCTTGAATTTAGCAAACCGCTCTGGAGTTGCACTTACAAACGCAGTCCCTGACTTTTTCAATAATAAGTGGTATGTTTCGGGCTGTGTTTTTAACAAACGCTGCAAAGTAACATAAGGATCAAGCTGCGTTTGCGCCTCAACGATTAAATAACGTGCCAGCACTACCTTGCTCAAGTGCTGCTGTTTAATCTGAGCAACGACATGGGCAACATTTCTTTTCCAAACTGCAACATCTGTGGCACTTACCTTCAAATGCCCCATAGAAGGAAGCTTACAGTCGCTTAATGCTGCGGCCTGCAGCTCTTTTCTAACAGCAGTTGTAATTGACTTCAATTCAATTGGTCGAAAACTGCAAGCAACCACATATGCGCCAGCCTTGCCTTGTACAATTAATGTCTGCGGTAAGAAGTAATATCCATTTCTTAGCTTTCCCCAGATCTGGTCAGCAGACTGCTTTGAATTAGTAAACCCGAGTCCGCCAACAATTTCCGGTTGAATTTCTTGTCTTTTTTCACCAGCAGGCACACAAACTAGTCTTGCAGCCAGTTGTTCATACCATTCTTTGAGTTGTAAGAAAAGATTCTGGTCTTTTTCAAAAGTACATTCTGCCAGTGCGCCATATGCAAGTCGAACCTGCTGCGTGTCTGGATTATGGAAAAAGAAGACTGGATCATGGTTTTGTGCACATTTTAATAAAGTCGGCAACGCTAAATGCGGTACTTTAGTCACAGTGTAATAGATTTTCACAATCATTTTTCCTTCACATAGTTAACTTTTTTATAATCGCTTTAAGCTAGTTCGATTTTAGCATAACTTCAATTTTGAAGCAGATGATATGCAAAAGAATGTCAAAATACTGAACCAGTTTCTCTAAGACTTCAGGCATCCACAAAAAACAATATGGCATAAGTCGATAAAACTTAAATACCAACGCAAAATTATGAATAGCACGCGTACTTTACTATGAGTAGAAGTTACCCAGAGAATTTGGCATCTATTCAATATTATCTAGAGAATAAAATAAATTGTTGTTTCCGTTGGTCTCAACATTGATTTTTGTTGAACTGTCAGTTGAATATTTTAACAGCGAGTAGATCTTATTTTGGCCTTCAAAATAAAATTCAAGGCTGCTTTGATCTTCAATGAGATGCAGTTTTAAATCATGTGGAGAAATCACCCCGCTTGCTTCAACATACGCTTTTTCATAATTACTCTTAGCCGTTGTATCTTTTAAACGTTCACTAGCTCTGGAAACCATATAAGCGCCATTATCTGTGTTATAGTCAATTCTTACCCAAGCGTCAGCCTGCTTTAAATTTATCCTAATATGCTTGTTAACACTTTTTGTAATATCATTGTTGCTAAATTGCAGATAAATATTTTGCCGTGACCACCGCTTTAAATCTAAAAGTTGTGCATAACCCTCATTTTTTTCCACATCATTCACTTTACGGTTGCCACTGACCGTATTGCTAAACAATGCAGTCGGTTCAATTATTTTGTTTGCCACAGTATAATCTCCGCTTGTCCCACTCAAAGTCAGCTGATGAGCACAACTTAAGGAGCCGAGCTTATTACATTCCCCATACTCATCACAGATACAGGCTGCAGAATACCCCCAGTTCCCCAACCATGACACCGAAATAATGCTGTCAGCATCAACTTGCATATAATTGGCCCCATAGTAATCAGAACCATCATCCACGCGTTTGGGCTGCTGCTCAGCAATAAAGATCCCATTTTCTTCCAAGTGTCCTACCATGTAATAAGAACCGGTTGTTTGTCCGTAACGATAGCCATTTGCGCCAAAAAACAAAACCGCTTTTAACTCCTTAGTATCAGGATCATAGATCTGTTTTAAATTCGGACATTCAATCGTTCCCAGATCTTTTCCTAATAATGCAGCTTGATTTAGACTCGTAGCCCCAATGTATTTAAAATCCACTCCGTTATCACTCTCGTACACACCAACTTTATCGCCTTCTGCAAGATACATATTCAATTTACTTGTCTTGCTGTTATAACGCATATATGGATCTCTTGCATCGCTAGTCGTACTTTTTGCGCTCATAATCGGTGCTTTTTTATACGGGGTAAAGCTTTGCCCTTCATCCGTTGAATAAGCTACAAATTGTTGCTGCACTCCATCGATATAACTGGTAAAATATGCAATCAACGCCGAACTAGGCAGATCTTTAAAAAAATGATTTGTATTATGAATGACTGATCCCGTAGCCATGGAGTACCACACTCCATTGAATTTAGGAATCGAGATCCCGACATTCTCATAATGAATGAAGTCTCGAGTTTTAACATGATACCAGACAGTTCCATCACCTGTATGCTTATATTGAGGATTGTACAAATACAATAAGTGATAGTATCCATCTTGACCCTTCCAAATTGTTTGCACATCGTTCATAAAGCCACGCGGTACGTTGTAATGATAGCCTTGTTCAAATTGACTTGCTGTTAAATTATCTGCTTTGACAGCTAAAACTATCGAAAAAAAAGAGACCAAAAAAACAGCTATACTAAGTACTTTTTTCAAAAAATGCATTATTTTCTCCCACGCCAAGTAGCGGTCCAAGTCATCCCTGTACCGCAATATTTTTTTTAAGTTGAAAACTGTTTAGTTATCTTTTACATATTTTTTAGCTTAATGATTGGTGTCCGGATAATTTTCCAATTCTTTACTCATTATCTTGCTAGTCTGTGCCACCAGCTCTGTTAACGGTTTTTGATAATTTTCTTGATTCCATAAAATGAGGACTGAAAAAACCGCTCCAGAATAATAAGAAACATCATAAAGCGAAATTACCTGCTTTTCACCAAATCGCTTTTCAAAAAAATCCCTAAAAAAGGCTGTCTGCATCCTCAAAGCCAGCCCCTCAACTCCTGCATTTGTAATTGCTCTGATAATTTGCGGATTTTCCTGGAAATAAGAAAAGTAAATATCTAGTAATTGCGTAACCTGTGTTAATTTTTGCGCCGCAACATCAAAGAGAAACTTATCATATAAACGAGCCAAAAATTTGTTTAAAATATCCTCCTTGCTAGTATAGTTACGGTAAAAGCTCATTCGTGAAACCTTAGCTTTTTCAGAAATCGTTGTAATTGAAATATTATCAAACTTTTCCGCTTGCATAAGTTGGAACAAGGCTTGTTCTACTTGATGCTGTGTATTGGCACTTTTTTTATTCATTGTCGCTCCACCTGATCTCAGCAATTTTTCTATAAATCCTAAACTAAAATATATTATAATTTAGTTTTGTTACAAATGTAACTGATTTTAACTTTTTTTAATTTGATCGTCAAGTTCACACGAAGCTTTAAACAAAAATAGCGACCCTTCCATCCCGGAATTGGGTCGCGCTTGCTGCTAATCTAAACAAAGTTCTACGTTTTTGAGCTTCCTGAAATAATCTGCAAAAGACGCTTAACCTATCTTTGTTGCAGACTTTTAGTTCCCGCACTTTTTAACTCGCTAGCAGTCTTCATATCGGCTGCATGAACTTTACTTTGGCTGTTCAAATTTCTTCAGATACTGCGAAAGCAATGTCAATCCTTGCACCAAAATGTGTTTTTCACAACAATAGCCTAAACGAGCGTATTGTGGCATTCCAAAAGCACTTCCAGGTACCAAGAGCACACCCGTTGCTTGCAACAAAGAGACACAAAATGGATAATCACCTTCTGGAATATCTAGTTTGATAAATGATGTTGAAACATAATTAGGCAAAACTAAGCTGACACGTGGCTCTGATTTAACCCACTTTTTCAAAATAGCTAAGTTCTCACTAACAATTTTACGATTACGTGCCAAAATATCTTTTTGATGTCGTAATGCAAGAATAGCTAATTCATCTCCCAGTACTCCACTGCTGATTAACGTATAATCTCGATATTTGCGCAAAAGTTCAATTATTTTATCACTTGGTGCAGCAACCCAGCCAATTCTAAGTCCCGGAAGTGAATAAGTTTTTGACAAAGAATTAGTAGCAATCCCTTTTTCATAGATGTCGGCAATCGAGGTAAACTGCTGTTCTGCACGCAAGGGGGCGTAAACTTCGTCAACTAAAACATAGGCCCCTACCTCACGTGCAAGTCCAGCGATCTGCGTCAATTCTTGTTTAGTCAACAGTGTTCCTGTCGGATTATTAGCATTATTCAGACAGATCATTTTGGTAGCCGGCGTAATGGCAGCTGCCAGTTGCTCCATCTCAAGTTTCCAGTTGTGCTCTGCTGTCAGCGTTACAAAATCTACTTTTGCACCAAGAGAACGGGGAATATCATAAAGTTGTTGGTAAGTTGGAAACATGGTCACAACATGATCTCCTGGCTCCAGCAAAGCATACATCACTAATAAATTCGCCCCAGTTGCTCCATTAGTCTGTAAAATATGTTCCGGGTCAACATGCTGATATAACTCACTAACTAATTTTTTGAATGTTGGTGAACCCTCAATCCAACCATAATCCAATTCCTGTTCCGCGATGCTTTGCATAAAAGCTGCTGGACTTTTTCCAGCTAAGGCTGTCAATTCTGAGAATTTCAAGGCTGCAATTGAACTTTGGGCAATATCAAAATCAGCTTTCTTTTCCCAAGTATTCAGCCATTCTTCAACACCGAATTTTGCTATTTCGATTTTCATCTCTCCATTTTTCAAATTCCCAGCTCAGGGTCTAAACACAAACTTGAACGTAATACTGTCAAAATCGTCTTTACTGTTCTTTAACCTTGACGCGTAATAATTGCTTGAGCTCAGTTATAAGGCGTTGATTTTCAGCGGCTTTGCCAATTGTAATTCTAAGATACTGTGGATATCCCCACGCACCACATTCACGCACAATTACTCCTTGTGCCATCAACTGCGCTGCAATTTGTCCAGCAGCAATCTTTCCCGGCAATTTAACAAAAATAAAATTAGCTTGCGATGGCACTGTTTCAACCTCAAGTTGTGCTAATTCATTAACCACTCGCTGTTTTTGCTGCAATATTTTTTCCTTGATTTCACTGGCCTCTGCCTGATCAAGCAATAAGGATGCACGTGCAGCAAAGAGTCCAGAACGGTTAACACAAAATGGTTCAGTAATTGTGTCATATGCTGAAATTACTTTTTGTCGGGCCAAGATATATCCGACACGCGCGCCTGCAAGCCCATAGTACTTAGAAAAGGTGCGAATGATTACTAATTTTTTCTGCTCAAGTTTGTCCGTCAATTGGGCACGCTGTCCGGCTTGAATAAAGTCTGCATAAGCTTCATCCAAAACTATCCAAACATGATCGCCGACTTCATCGATAAAACGTGTAAGTTCCTGTGGGTCATTGACCACCCCAGTAGGATTATTAGGATTGCACAACCAAATCAGCTTTGTCTTTGGCGTAATGGCAGCTTTAAAAGCTTCAAAATCGGCTGTAAAATCAGACCTGACCGGTACTTCTTTGACACTTGCCCCCATCAGCAACGAGACTTCACGATAGAGCCGATAAGTTGGTGTAGCAATTAAGACTTCATCACCTGCATCTAAAAACAAACGGGAAGTCGTTTCAATCACATTTCCAGCTCCACCACCCAAAGCAACATTTTGACTTGTGAGTCCATTCTTGGCCGCAATCGTTGCAATCAAATCAACATAGTCATCTTCCGGATACCGGTTAAGATATTGTAAGCTTTCTTGCAGTGCTGCACGTGCGTTAGTGTATGGGCCATAAGGATTCTCGTTTGATCCTAATTTAACCACCGATTCTAAGTGATACTTTTTCAGTACTGCAGCCTCAGTCTCGCCTGCAATATAAGGTTGGCAATCGTCTACTTGTCTGCGAAAATTCAACTCTGACATCCAGTCACCTCGTCTTTTAATTAATAAAAATATTCACTGTTCTTTAAAAGCATAACCTCTCTGGTTCTAGCCAGCTTTGCCTTATCATGCGGCTACTTAAAGACAATAATCTTTTGATTAGTAAACTCATATAATCCCAGATCACTCATTTCTCTTCCATAACCAGAATGCTTGATACCTCCAAACGGTAATTCAGGATGCGCACCTGAAGGTCTGTTAATAAAGACCTGCCCTGTTTCAAGCTGTGAGGCTACTCGATGAGCGCGTACTTCATCTTTTCCATAGACCGCACCTGCTAATCCATAGTGCGAATCATTTGCTAAAGCCACAACTGCTGCATCGTTTTCCGCAATAAAAACTTGTGCCACTGGGCCGAAAAATTCCTGATAATAGGCTGGGTTGGCAGGTGTAATATCCGTCAAAACTACCGGTTTAAAAAAGTTCCCCTGACCAGCGACAATCCCACCTGCCACCAAAACTTTAGCTCCATGTGCAATTGCAATCTCAACTTGTTTTTGCAGCTCAACTGCCGCGTTATGCGAGGAAAGTGGTGCTAATTCAGTTGTTTCATCAAGTGGATCCCCCATTTTTTGAGCACTAAAAGTCTTTTGGATTCCAGCAATAAATGCTGCAGCAACTTCTTTTTCAACAATATAGCGTTTGGCCGAAGTACAAACCTGCCCACTGTTACGCAAACGTGCAGCGGTTGCGTCTGCAATTGCTAATTGCACATCTGCATCATTTAGAATCACAAAAACATCACTGCCCCCTAATTCCATCGTTGATTTAACCAGATTTTTCCCCGCTGCACCTGCAATTGTGCTGCCAACTTCTTCCGAACCCGTCAATGCAACTCCCTGCACCCGTTGATCAGCAATTATTTGAGCTACTTGTGCATGAGATACAAACAGGTTTTTAAATGCTCCTGCTTCCCAACCGGCTGCTTGCACCATTTTTTCTAGCAAGTCCGCACATCCTGCAACAATTCCTGCGTGTTTTAACACTACTGGATTACCAATTAAGTAGTTAGGTGCGAGGACCCGTACAACCTGTGAATATGGGAAATTCCATGGCTCAATACTCATAATAATTCCAAGCGAGTGGTATTCCAAAAGTGCCTTTTTACCTGTTCCGTACGTATATGGCTTCGCATCTAGTAAATCGAGATGTGCTGCATAGTATTCTGCAAGTTGGGCGCATAATTCAACTTCTCCTCGACCTTCAATCAGCCGTTTTCCCATATTCAAGGCAGCCTCATGTGCTAACTCCTCTTTATGCTCCCGCAAAATTTTGGCAAAGTGCTGTAGCTTCTTTGCCCTAGAAGCTACCGAAATTGATTTTTGCTGCTGATAAAATTGTGCGGCTTGTGTTAAAGCCTCTTCCACTGCTGCATCGTCTGCAGTAGTAAACTGTTTCAATGTTTCTCCTGTATACGGATTAGTCACAGTATAGCCCATTAATTTTCACCCACCTCTTTCAAGCTCACAGCAAGACTTTTAGCAAAAATTTCAACCGCTTTGTCAACTTCTTTCTTGCCGATTATCAAAGGGGGAATAAACCTAATGACATTGTGGAAAACGCCGCAGTTCAAGAGAATCAAATGTTGATTTAAAGCCTCTTTGCGAATTGCCGCTACTAATTCAGTAGCTGGTTTTCCAGTCTCATTCCTAAACTCAACTCCGATCATTAGCCCTAGTCCACGGACACTGCTGATCACAGAGTATTTTTCCTGTAATTGGCGCAACTTAGCCGTAAAATAAGCACCAGTTGCTTGTACATGCTGCAAAAATTCCTCATCCATGATGTCCAGCACTGCTGAGCCTGCCGCACAAGCAAGTGGATTGCCGCCAAATGTTCCCCCATGTGCTCCTGGTTCCCAGCGATCCATATACTTTCGCTTACCCAGCACAGCACTTAGCGGTATTCCATTTGCGATTCCTTTGGCGGAGGTTAATACATCCGGCTCAACGCCATAATAGTCTTTTGCAAATAAGTGTCCGGTACGTCCATAACCACTTTGAACTTCGTCAAAAATCAAAAGAATCCCAAAACGGTCACAAATTGCCCGTAATTCAACTAAAAATTTCTGTGGAGCTGGCACATATCCACCTTCACCTTGGACGGGCTCTACCACAATACAGGCAACCTGTGAAGGCGCTAAAACATTATGAAAAAGCTGCTCTAATTGCTCTAGACAGCGAGTGATCTCTTGATCTGGCGTTAAACTCGTATTGTAAATATCTGGGAAATCAACATGATATACGGGCGGTAAAACTCCGGCATAATTTTTACGATATTGTGCATTTGAAGCTGTCATTGAGGCCGTCAGCAAAGTGCGCCCGTGAAAAGAATGGGTAAAAGCAATGATCCCGCTTCGTTGAGTAACACTCAGTGCCAGTTTGACTGCACCTTCGTTAGCCTCAGCCCCACTGTTGGAAAAGTAGACCTTATAGTCCGGGCCAACACGCTTGACGAGTTTTTCTGCCAACTCAATATAAGAAGGGTAATAAACAACATTGTGACCACCATGAACCAAGGCATGTAGCTGTTTTTCAACCGCCGCAACTACTATTGGATTATTATGACCACAGTTAACAACTCCAACCCCAGCTGCAAAATCAAGGTACTCTTCACCTTTTTCATCAGTCAAATAGGCTCCGTGACCTGCAACGACTCCAAGTTGTGTCGCACGCTTAGCTACCGGTGGCAACACAGCAAGCGAACGCTCATATAATGACTTCACTGTACTTCACTCCTTGCAGACAGTTACATTACTTTAGATAGAAATGCACGTGTCCGTGTATTATTAGTCTTTTTAAAAATATACTCAGCGGTGCCGCTATCTGCGATCATCCCGTCGTTCATAAATAAAACCTTGTCCGCAATATTTTGGGCAAACGACATCTCATGTGTCACGATAATCATCGTCATGCCATCTTTGGCCAGCCCCTCCATCACATCTAAAACATCCCCCACCATTTCTGGATCAAGTGCCGAGGTCGGTTCATCAAAGAGCATGACTTCTGGTCTCATTGCCAAAGCGCGTGCAATTGCGACTCGCTGTTGCTGTCCACCTGATAAGGATTGCGGATAAGCTGCGGCTTTTTCTGATAATCCGACTTGTTTGAGCAGCTCATGGGCATGAGCAACTGCAATTTTAGGTGCTTCTAATTTCAACTTAATTGGAGAGAAGGTGATGTTTTCTAAGACTGTTTTATGTGGAAAAAGATTAAACTGCTGAAAAACCATTCCCATTTTCTGTCTTAATACACGCAACTTCTCCTTGCTTGCACCATTAACATTTTCACCCTCAAAGAGGACCTTTCCTTCATAATCATCTTCTAGTCGGTTTAAACAACGCAGCAACGTACTTTTTCCGCCGCCAGAAGGACCAATCAAGACAACTTTTTCAGATTTTTTAACATTGAACGAGATATCTTTTAAAACTATATTTTCACCGAACGACTTTTTTAGATTGTCAACTTCAATAATCTTCTCTTCAGCACTCATCTTCTCAGCCTCCTTTAGTTACTCTGCAAGTACTTGCGGCCCATCTTCTTTTCCAAAAGCTGCATTAGCTGTGACAGAATAAAGGTCAAGACAAAGTAGATTAATGCTGCAACTATTAATGGTGGTACAAAATCGTACAATGTTCCACCAACACCTAACGCCTGAGCGGTAACTTCTTGAACACCGATGTAAAATAGCACTGAAGATTCCTTAACTAGTGAGATAAATTCATTCCCAAGTGCTGGTAAAATATTGCGGACAGCTTGCGGTAACACAATTGAAAACATAGTAGTTCTGTCACTCAAACCTAATGAAAGCCCAGCTTCTGTCTGGCCTTTAGGAATCGAAATAATTCCAGAGCGGAAAATTTCAGCAGTATATGCTCCCGAATTAATCCCCAAAGCAATCGATCCTGGAATTACACGATCAAGACCAGATCCGAGAAATTGAATCTGAGGTACCTCTAAAACTTTAGATAGCGTATAATAAATCAGCATGACTTGAATCATTGCTGGTGTTCCCCTAACAATTGCAATATAAACACGTGCAATGTAGGAGAGAACCTTTATTTTAGATAGCCGCATCATTACAAAGATCAATCCCAGCAAAATTCCAATTAAGATCCCAATAATAGAAATAATAATGGTTTGTGCAGTTCCTTCAACAAAAACGGGATAGTACTGTTTTAAAAAATCGAACATTTACTTCACCCTTTACTTGATTTGCCTATTTTCCACTCTTCAACTGTAATTCTTGTGCCTGCTTGAACATCTTGTCTAACTGTCCATTCTTCTCTAACTTGGTTAATTGTTGATTAACACGTTTTAGTAATGCTTTGTCTGATTTACGGACAGCAATATTAATTGACCGCTGATCCTTTGGTGTGGTCAACTTAACTTTGGCGATCGCGTACTTGTCCGGGTAACGTTTAATATAATTATTTGCAATTTCATTTTCGACAACAACCCCACTCAACTTACCTTGCGATAATTCAGTTGTTAAGCTCGTTAGCACACCTTCCGTAACAACATTACTGCCTTTCAACTGCGACTTAGCAATTGATTCCTGAGTTGTAGTCTGCTGTGCGCCGATTTGTTTATCTTTGACATCAGCTACACTATTGAATTTATCTGCATCTTTCTTTTGCACCAACAACACATTTTGAACTGTATAGTATGATTTTGAAAAGGCAACAACTTTCTTACGTTGACTGGTTGAAACCATCCCTGCCATAATCAAGTCAACCTTGTTATTCTTCAGTTCAGAAATCAGTGAGGGGAACTCTGTGTTTTCAATTTTAAGTTTGACTCCTAAATCATCTGCAATTTTTTGTGCAATCATCATGTCATATCCGACAATTTTTTTACTGCCATTTTGCATAATTGGAAATTCAAAAGGGGCATAATCTGCTGATGTCCCAACGACTAATGTCTTCTTGTCCTGAATCTTTTTAACACTATTATCCTGACTTTGACTGCTGCATCCTGCAAGCACCAAGCTAAGTGCTAGTGCTGCTCCAAAAATCCCCAAAGCTTTTTTGAAAGTCTTTTTCATAATTATTCCTCCATTTTTTGTTAGCCCCGCGCTAGTGGAAAGGTCATGCAGTGCGGACCGCCCCCAGCTTTCAACGTTTCTGTAATATCTAATTCAATTACTTCCATTCCATGTTCGCGCAGTTGTGTATTAACTGTTTGATTTTGTTTAAGCGATAAAACTCGCTTTTCTCCTAGGCTTTCAAGATTACACCCATGTTTGAAAATGGCCTCTTCCGGAACTGGAATGATTTCAATTTCAAGCTTCTTCAGTAATTCCAAGAAAGCGACTGGCAGCCCTTCACGGTAAGCAACTGCCAAATGATCAGCTACAAGATTAAAACACATGTCGAGATGCAGATACCGTGGATCAGCTGGTACCGGATAAACTCGATATCCAAGTGGTGTCAAAGCAGCCCTGAGTTCTTCAAACCCCCTCTGATTGGTGCGATCAATAATTCCTACCGCAATCTCTTTTTCCGTTAAAAAGGCAAAATCTCCACCTTCAAAATAACCTTCTTTAACTTCAGCAATCTTAGGAATTCCCAATTCCCGCAACTTATCTGCATATGCCTTTCTTTCAGGAAAGCGCAGCTCCTTTTTGAATCTGCCTAAAATGTAACCTTCTTTGACACACCCTCCAAAATCACGTGCAAAAACCGCATTTGTCATCTCCGGTGTGGGCGTCTGCAATTCAACTTCAATTCCCGCTGACTGATAAGCTGACACGATTTGTTCGAATTCAGTAGTTAATTTTTCTTTATTCAACGGTTGACCTGCATATTTTTTAGAAATTTCATTAATTGGAGCTGCCTCATTCAAATACGTCGGTGGACAAAGCAGGACTTTCTTTAATTTTGAAGTGCCATTACGTACAAACATTATTTTTTCTCCTTATTCCTTCCAGACTTTGGTTGTAAAATCACGGATTATTTTTGGTAAAATTTCAAATGAATAGGGCTTATAAACGCGCTCTTTCCAAGTATGTGCTCCCTTGCCAAAAACCCCAATATCAACAGCTGGAATGTTTAGCGCGCGCATCTTGGCATAAGGTAAGGGATAAATCTGCTCAGCCAGTGGAAAGTTCTCAGCCAGTTTACCGATTTCTTCTTCATTTTCATCAATTGCCAAATAGCTGCTATCCGATAAATACGGGAAAAATTGTTTCATTTTAAAGTTCTCGGTTTGCCCATAAGCGGTTAATGTTGCCTGCAGTTTTTGATAAACTGCTGAGTCTTTTGCAACACTATTATGTGGGCAAAAAGGAGGTGCTAAGAACAGAACAACTTTTGCTGTACTATCATTAACTTGCTTATCTAAATAATCAATTAGCGCAAAACCAACTTCACGTTTATCCATATCTGCATGTGCTTCCCAAAAGTCATGCATCAATTGTTCAACTTGAACGCCGGCTTGCCGCAAGGACTGCAAATATTCAGTAAAAGTAAAAACCTTAAGTTGACGTTTGTCTTCAGTTGCCGGGAATGATAGCTTATTCAGATAGGCAGCTTGTTTTTTTATCAACTCTGCAACCAGTTCTGCGCAGTCACTTTGAACGGCTTCTTTTAACTGTTGCAAAATCTGATACACTGGGCGTTGATACGTAAACGTGTTGAAATACAGATGTGTGACTTTAGCTGTTTGAACATTGTAAAAGTCCTTTTGGTCCCGCAATAACAAACACGAGGAGGGCAAGATTTCTTCTCCTGGAATTTCTTCAACAAATTCTGGATTATTGTTAATTAGAGTATTGATCCGACTGGCAACTAAAGTTGAATCAATCCCCGCATAAGTATTTCCCACATGCGTCTCAATTCCTTTAATATAAAAACACGTTAAAGCTTTGCCTGCAGCTCCATAATAGATATATTTCTGCTGATCACCGGCATATTTTGGACTAATAAAATCCGTATTAACGGCAACTTCGTAACTTAAATGCTGCTGTTTTTTTAACTTTTCCAGCTCAGCTAATGCAGCGATCGCACCACTGTGATCATTTTCTTCAACGCAATTGCCCATAAAAAGCAGATTACCGCTCATTTCTTCAGGGTGCTCACTGTAGTACAACAAGTTAACCAGATTAACGGCATCCCCGCTTTTCATATCCAAGGCCCCACGCCCAAAAAGCCAGTCTCCGGAAAGAGCATCTTTTTGAATATCTGAGTCTGCACTGTAATTTTTAAAATACGCGGTCAACTCGTCAGAATTTAGTGCAGCTTGCTTTATTGCACCGAAGTCATCAATTCCAACCGTGTCCAGATGAGAATGATAAATAACTGTTCTAGTGGCATTTTCCTTATTTATGAAAGCAAAAACATTTTTTCGCTGCAACGAATCACCTGGAAGTTTTTGAGTCCAGACCCACTCAGGATGCATTTGAAAAATAGGAAAACTACGTAAAATTTCTTCTACTGTCTCAACAATTGCAACTTCCCCACCAGTCCCATTAACACTCTTGACGCTAACCAGTTTACGTGTAATGGCTTCAATTCTTTGTGCATCTGACATTTTTACCAGTTTCTGATACAAACTCACCACTCCCAACATTAAAAGCAAATTAAAGCTTAATAAGACCATAATTCATTTATACATGTAATGTCAACAAATATAACATTGCATATCTCTGGAAATTTGTTGTTTTCAAAAGCTGGTTACCACTTCTACAGTCACAATAATGTATAAAAACAAAATGTTACTGGTTACATGTTAATAGATATTCTTTATCAGTCATGTAATATTCAGCATTATTTTTTGACATTTATTATCGCAAGTAATTCAGCGGCTTCTGCTCACTTAAGGTATCTTTTTGTTGATATGTTTTGTGACATTAAGTTAGCAGTGCGATACACAGCGTTTAACCGCCGTAGTCTAAGCCCTGAATTACAGCGTTTTTCATCTTGTAGCACAAAAAAGAGCAGTTTGATCAAAAACTAACTTTTGATCAAATTGCTCTTTTTATTTCTGATAAAGTGTTCCATAATTCAAAATTCTCCGTTTAAATCGGATTACTCATCGCAAAATATGTGCTGTATTCGTAATTCGTATTAGTACTCAAATTATATCGCCTTATGTCACACCCATCTTATTTCTTATTGCAGCTACACACGTGCGCTAATTGCTATCCTAAAAATTTATGCAAATGGACGCCTTTTTTTTAAAAATGCATTCTCAATATTTTCAAATTTTAATTTAGGATAATAACCTTGAGCTGCAGGTGATGCTAAAAGAAGCAGTGCTACATCAGGGCCGATTTGAGTATGGACTCGCTCAACTAGATTTTTCCCAATTCCCTGCTTTTGATATTTTTTAGCAACTGCTAAATCTGATAAGTAGCACGCATAACTAAAATCTGTCAACGCACGCGCAATCCCTACTAATTTTCCGGCATCCCAAGCAGTCCAAATAATATCTGCATTATCCAGCATCAACTTCAAGCGCGGTAAATCCTTGATAGGTCTATGAATACCAGCCGCTTCAAAAAGCTGTGCCAAATCAGTTGCTGCTATTTTTTCTTTATTAGTATAAGTAATCATCAACAAGCTACTCCTTTAAGTTTTATTGCTCGTCATCAAAGCGTTCTTTAAGCTTGGCTTCACTGGCTGCTAGCAAGGAACGGGCATCAATTTCATATTTGCTACTAATAATTACTACCTGATCCAAAACATCCGCAAGTTCTTCTTCTAAGTTGCTTCTTAGTGCCGTCACTGAAGCCTTATCTTCACCGGGATGATCACGTCCGATTTCAATTGCTCTAATCGCGCGCGCTAATTCGCCGGTTTCTTCGTTCAAAAAATTGGCATGCACAAACGGTGAATATTCATACCAGCCACGCCGTTCATAAAATCGTTTTAGCCATTGTTGATGTTTTTCAAGTGTCATTTGCTCTTCCCCCTGCCACCAAAATCTCTTAATTTATTGCTATTCTTATTCCAAAAGAGAGTGTGACATAAGTCGGGAAAATTTGAGTGCTAACTCGAAATTATGAACATAGCGAGTACCTTGCTATGAATAATTCGAAGTTAGACGGAGAATTTTGACTTATGGCACACGTTTATCCAGAATAAAAGCGGGGCTGTGCCAAAATTTAACTTTTGTCACAGCCCCTAGCTTATCATTGAAAAAGTGATTAAACAACGCCCTAATTATTGCTAGCCGTGCAACTTTCTCAAGCAGCGCCAATTCCAGTGATGAGAACCTTAGTAACAATCTATAAATATGGTCCTCGCTGGCTGAACTTTTCTTTTATTTCAAGGGACACAAAGCTTAGGACAACACTCCAAAATAGCCATCCTATTACTAATAAACTGATGGAATAAAGCGGTCCTCAAAGCAAGTTTTTTACTTAGCAGAGTTTTCAACGCTATAAGGGATAGCGCACTTTTTAAATGTACCGCAACCGCTTGTTCATCTTTTCCACCAGCAAATCCTTTTTCCATAAAATCACTCTCCATCTAATGACACTCTGTCTTTTTAAAGCTGCATTCGAACTTTTCGGGATTCGACTATTTTTAACCTATTCAACACGCTAAAAAGATCCAGTTCGCAATACCGCAATTAATGCATACTTTGAACTGAATCTCAATTCAAATCGTTCTATTTTACCTCTGTGAATTAAGGAGTCGGAAAAAGTTGGTGTGCTGTGATCACAATTTCCTTGTGCTAAACTTGCATTTATTTTTGCTCAGCAGCCTGTTCCTTTTTCAACAACTCGCGGTCGTATTGTCTAATGAATGGATACCAGACTACAAAGGCGACCAAGGCACAAATGATTGCCAACACTGCACCTTCCCAACTAGTCGTTGCGATCGCACCGCCTAAACCAACCGGTGTCGGCCAAGGCTGCTGTACAATTATTTTGTGTACGAAATGCGAAGTGACTGCAAAATAACCCACAATTCCTGAAGCAAGTGGCGCACATACGAATGGAATGAAAAGCCTGACATTATACACAATTGGCAACCCAAATATGATTGGCTCATTAATATTAAAAATTGCTGGCACAAGTTCGGCTTTGCCAATTTCTTTTAATTGAACTGATTTAGCTTTTGAGGCCAACCAGATTGCCATCCCGAGTGTTGCCCCAGAACCGCCGATAATAACAAACGCATTCATCGGATCACCCGCAAAGAAATTATTTGCTCCTTTGACATTTGCAGCCATATTTGCGAGAACTATCGGAGTATAAAATGAGCTCATTATTGTGGCTCCGTGAATACCAAACCACCATAAGAAATGAATTAAGAAAATAATTACTAGGAAGCCCCACCAGGTGTCAGCGATGCTGCTTACAAAAGAGAATGGAATATAAAGAATCTTAAAGATATCGGTGCCTCCGATCACAAGCAGTAAGTTGAGTAATGAAACCACCGTTGCGACACAAAAGCCAGGAATCAAAGCACTGAACGAATTGGCAACACCTGCTGGTACCGCATCGGGCATCCTAATTGACCAATTGTGTTTTATAGTAAAGCGATAGATTTGAACCGTAAGCCAACCAACCACTAAGCCGGTAAAGATCCCGACCGCCGCTATTCTTGTTATTCCAGAAACTGAAACTGAATACCCGCCACCAATAATATTGTCCTTGTTTAGTGACTGCACAAACTGCACTGAACCATTTTTCCACACTAATTGTGGTACTGTAATAAACATCGCCATTAAAAACATCAACAAACTATTGAGCGGGTTTAAATTCAGATGTTCCTCATCACGATATATTTTAGTGTAGCTGTAGGTAAACGTTCCTGCAAATATCAGCGCAAGCAGTCCCATTGTTGAGTTATATGCAACTTGAAACAAATTGGCAAAGCGTCCCAGCGTATTTGCATAAAGACTTGCAAAACCAGGAATTTGAAAAGCTTGTGGTAAAACTTGCAGAATTAGGAAAACCGCACCAATAATTGAAAATGCAATTACACTATACCCAGCTTCCATGATTGCCCTAACAAATCTTGATCCCGCAAATTTTCCTACCCAAGAAGTCATTTTTTCTTTAAAAGTATCTGAATTGTTCATCAGAATAACACTCCTTCCAAACTAGCCCTGACGCTGCTCAATTTGACTTAATCTGTGATAAACACTAATCAGTTCTGTCGCAAGATCAATAAAAGTAATCGCGGTCATCAAATGATCTTGTGAATGGACTGTCAATAAAGTCAATTTGGCATGCTCTCCATTAGCCTCTTTCGTTAACATCTTCGTTTGTGTGTTATGCGCTTGAATTAAAGATTCGTTAGCTTCTTTCAATTTAGCTTGCGCCTGTGAAAAATCATTACTCTTTGCAGCATGAACAGCTTCAATCGCTAAAGATTTAGCGTTACCTGCGTTACTAATCAGTCCCATAGCCTGCATTAAAGCTTGTTCATCTTCAACTTTATCATTCATGTTCCTTCTGCCTCCTTTGAAAATTCACTTGATCAGCTTAAGCCCTTGTTGCAGTACGCGATCACCTTTTACCATTCCATAGTCCTGCATATTAATGACATCCACTGGAATGTTTTGCGCAGCAACTTTTTCTTTAAAAGACCCCAGCATATAACGCACTTGCGGACCTAGTAAGATACAATCAATCTTTTCTTGTGCAAGTTTTTCATTAGCTTCAGCCGCTGGAACTGCAAATATTTTGGCATTAACACCTTCATCTTTAGCTGCTGCCTGCATGTTTTTGACCAAAATACTCGTGCTCATCCCTGCTGCACAACACAACATAATTGTTACTTTTTGCTCATCTGTACTCATGACTTTCCCCTCCAATTTTTAGTTATCATTCCAAAATGTAAAAACCGCTAACTGTTTATCAGTATCAATGTAACCGCTTACTAAAATTCAGAATAGCTGTTTTCTTTCTTACGCCTTCATAATACAAGAAACCATTGGTGGTTACTAGATAGTTACTATAAACGGTTACATATTTCAAAAAAAGAAACATTGGCTAATTTTGGAATTTGGTAGCGTTTCATTATATAATCTAACTAGCGATTGCAGTAGAGAGAAAGCGGAGGACAAACTTATGGTTGATTTAAAAAATTTTACACCGACAGAAATTTTAGTTTATAACTATTTAATTTCTCATTCTGATGAAGTCATGCACTTGAGCATCCGCCAATTAGCCGTTACTATTCATGTTTCATCGGCTTCAATTATGAGATGTATTAAGAAAATGAATTATGATAGCTTCTATGAATTTAAATTTAGCCTTAAGCAAAAAAAGCTAGCCCTGCAAGACAAGGAGCTCGCTGGAACTTTTAATACAGAAATTTTTGATTTAGGTACAGAATATTTCGACCGTCCGCTGTTACAACAGTATTCACACGAACTCAATGCCTTTAAAAAGCTTGTCAAAGATACTAATAAGATTCTCTTCTTTGGAATCGGGACTTCCGGCACTTTGGCACAATATGGTGCCCGGCAATTTTCGAATTTCAGGATCAATGCTTTTTATAATGTAGATCCATTTTACCCACTTCCCTATGATCTCGACCGCGATTCGAATCAAATTGCAATTTTACTGTCAGTCAGTGGCGAAACTGCCGAGGTTATTAAGGAAGCAGTCAAGTTAAAAGAACAAAAGTTCCACATTGTGAGCATCACTAACAATAGCTACTGCACTCTGGCCAGATTATCCGACGTTAATTTTTCATATAATGTCAAACCAGAAGTTATCAATGAGACTTTAAACATTACTACTCAAATTCCAGTAATTTTTATTCTAGAATCATTAGCTCGTAATATTGGTAAAAATCCCACCAAAGTAGAAAAATTCCATCAGAGTCGACCGCATTGAGTCAGTGTACAAAAAAATGTAAGCTAAGTTGTTAAAATTTGCATACTACCGTGAAATTACAAATACAGTGTGACCGTTGTTACAAGTAACTCAGAATTTGACAGCGCATTTTAACTTAGGGAACACATTTGTCCACAAATAAATAAGGGACAGGGCAAAATTTAGCGTTTAACCCAATCCCTTAACTTGATCTTATGACCCATCAGCCATTCTGCGGATCACATAATAACTAAAAAAACCCACAATCGCGCTTCTTACTTATGACAGGTCTTGTCCATTACTTTTAATTACCTTTTGATACCAATAAAACGAATCCTTTTTCATCCGCGCAAGACTCCCATTACCTTGATCATCGCGATCAACATAAATAAAGCCATAACGTTTAGACATCTGCCCCGTCCCAGCTGAGACTAAATCAATACAGCCCCATGGTGTGTATCCAATTACTTCGACACCATCTTTTTCAATCGCAGTTTTCATCGCCTGAATGTGCGCTCTCAGATATGCTATCCGATAATCATCGTGAATTTGACCATCAGCTGCAATCTCATCGCGCGCACCCAACCCATTTTCAACAATCATCAGCGGTTTATGGTAATGATCTGCAAGCCAATTTAATGAATAGCGCAAGCCCAAAGGATCGATCGGCCAACCCCAGTCACTGGTTGCTAGATAAGAATTAGCAACTGCCGCTTCTGGTCCGACAAAATGATACTCCGGATTGTCGCTTTGGGCCGCAACGGTTAAGGAATTGTAGTAGCTAAACCCCAGATAATCAACTGTCCCTTCTTCCAATACAATGCGATCTTCTAACGTAATATCGGCTCGCAGCCCATTTGCTTTGAAAAAGGCTTCCATATGCCGCGGATATTTTCCAAGCGTCTGCACATCGGCAAACCAATACCGGCGCTGCATCGCTTTTAACGCTTGAAAAGCATCCGCTGGTTTGCAAGTTGCAGGATATAACGGTGACACGTTAAGCATACATCCAAGCTTAAAGTCTGGGTTAATTTGCCGCCCAACCTTCACTGCCAGTGCACTAGCAACTAATTCATAGTGCGCCGCTTGATACATTAAAGCTTCACTTTGCGGATCGTCAGCGTCAAGTACCAGTCCTGAGTCCGTTGCCAGTAAAAACTGTTCCTTGTAATTTGTTTGATTGTTGATTTCATTAAAGGTCATCCAGTATTTAACTTGTTTCCGGTAGCGTTTAAAAACAACAGTTGCAAAATGCACGAAGAAGTCAATTAACCGGCGATCACGCCACCCTCCATACTTTCTTATCAAATGATTAGGAATCTCAAAATGTGAAAGCGTGATCACAGGCTCAATGCCATACTTATGACACTCAGCAAACAAATCATCATAAAAGCGTAATCCCGCTTCATTAGGTTCTTGCTCGTCTCCCAACGGAAAAATCCGTGTCCAAGCAATCGAAGTACGAAAACATTTGAATCCCATCTCAGCAAATAACTTAAGATCGGCTTTATAATGATGGTAAAAATCAATTGCTTCATGGTTGGGATAGAATTTATCAGGTTCAACTTCCGCCGTAATTTGTCGCGGAATTCCATTAGCCCCCGCTGTCATCACATCTGCAAGACTGACGCCCTTGCCGCCTGCTTGCCAGGCTCCTTCTAACTGATGAGCTGCAACCGCTCCGCCCCAAAGAAAATCTTTAGGTATTGAAAAAGTCATAAAGATCCTTCCCTTCTTTATTAAAATTCACTTTTATTATACCCAAATGTGAATGCGCTATCATTAATTACAATAAAATAGTCACACTCGCTGTATTAAAGTCAAGTGTGACATTTTTGGAACGCAGCCTGTTCGCCTGTGAAAAGACACCCATTTTTTAAGATCAGCCAAAAGATGCAGTGCCTTTTTGTTTAACTTGGGGCACTGCAGCTTTTGCCAAATTTTTACGCTTTTAAATATAGATTGCCTCAGATCTGTTCATTTGAAACGGCATTTTCATGAAAGTACATTGCTCCTCCAAAGATCAGCGTCCAAGCAATTGCGCCAACAGCACCGATAATATCTTCTGGAATAAAGAACAAACTCATGAAAATGATTAGGAAAAATGCAATTGTTAATGGACTGGTGATTTTGTACGCCGGCATTTTGAACCCGTCTGGCAAAAAGTCATTTGATTCACGGTACTTACGATGAGCAAGCATCGCCAAGATATAAACAATAATATACATATCACTTGATGCCCCAGTCACAATTGTAAAGACAGACGTCGTTGCATTAGTCAAACTCATAATTGGTGTAATTAGAACTAATCCTGCGGAAAGTAGAATTGCGGGTGCAGGTACCCCACTCTTAGAAATTCGCGCAAATTTTCGAGCCATAAAGCTTTCCTTAGGCACCTCCGTGGCCAATTGATAGAAATGGCGCCCAGCTGAAAAAATACAACTATTGAGTGCCGATGCCGCTGACGTTAAAACCACGAAATTAATGATCGCCGCAGCCGCTGGAAAGCCGGCTAATTTAAAGACTTGCACAAACGGGCTACTGTCAGCAGATAAAGAGGTCCACGGAATAATTCCCATAATGACAACTAAAGCCCCAATGTAAAACAAAAGAATTCTTACTAAAGTTTCATTAACTGCTTTTTTAATAATCAGATGGGGTGCTTTAGCCTCGCCGATCGTAATACTAACGAATTCGATTCCCTGAAAGGCGAAGAAGACCATTGGAAAAGCAGCGATAAAATTAAAAGTGCCATGTGGAAATAACGTGTAATCATGGAAAATGTTTCCCACAGAAGCGTGTCCCAAAGGAGTTGCAGAATGACTAAACATCATAAAAATTCCTGTCACAATCAAAGCAATAATGGCAATAATTTTAATCATTGCAAACCAGAATTCAGCTTCGCCGAATAAACGGGCTGCAATCAGGTTCACACAAGCCAAAACCCCTAAGAAGACTAACTCAACTATCCATGATGGTATCGCTGGAAACCAGAATTTAACATATGCTGCAACCGCAGTTAGTTCGGCCATACATACAAAGACTAAACCAATCCAATAAGTCCACCCGGTAAAATGACCAACTGCTGCTCCAAGATAACGTGAAATAAATGAAACAAAGGTATGCTGTGAAGGATCCGAGTAAAACATCTCCCCAATTGCTCTCATCATGAAAAAGAAAAACAATCCGAGCACCAAATAAACTAACATAACTGAAGGACCTGTCTTTGAAATTGTGCTGCCTGCTCCTAAAAACAGACCAGTTCCAATCGTTCCACCAATTGCAATCATCTGCACATGGCGGTTGCTTAAAGCACGTTTTGTACCGTCTTGGTTGGTTGTCTCCCGCTCTTTCATAAAAGCCCCTCCTTAAAATGAAAATCTCCAAAGCTGTTATTAATCTTTTTATCATAACTTGGGCTTAGTATACCACCCTTCAAATTCTTATGTTACTTTTTATCACACAAAAGCGATAAAATCTAGTATTCAAAAATAAAGCTGCACTTAAGCTTATTTTTTGGTATTTACAATTTGTTTTCGCCTTGAAAAGAATAGTTTGCTCATTGAAAAGCATGATCCTGAATTTAGAAGAGCGCTGCTGCTTGTTCCTGAATTGCTTGAACGACAATCTGAATTGCACGGACTCTTGCCTGCGGTTTGCGCACGGCTAAAAAAATCTGTCGCAAAGTGGCCGGCTGTAAGTTAAGCAGCTTAACATTCGCTGTCTGCGTCACTGCTAACGTCGGCAGCACACCAATCGCCCAATTATGACTAACTGCGGCCTGCAACGTAGTATAACTTTGGCAGATTCCGCTGACATTTGGACTAAAACCTGCTTGCTGGCAAAGGCGCCGCACAGCTTTAGTCAAATATGCAGTATCCGGCTCTAACATCCAAGCCTGTTCTTTTAGTAAATCGATTGAAATACTCTCATTTTTGGCCAAAGGACTGGCTTGATTAACGAGCACTTGAAGTTGATCAGCCCCAAGGTTAATTAATTGGTACTCTGGATCTGTCAAAGCATTCCCAGTTCCCAACTGAGCAATTAACGCGATATCAAATTGGTGCGCTTGAAGTCCCGGCAGACTTTGATCAGGCTCCATTTCGTTTAAAATAATCTTGATTTGCGGATAAGAATCATTTACCTGTGCGACTGCGGGAAGCACTAGTGCACGCAAAGCGCTTGAAAAAGCAGCAATTCTGACTGTTCCTTGAACCTCTTGGGCAGAATCTTGCAATTCATTGGTTACACTTTCCAACTGATTCAAAATGGGACTGACTTCTTTAACCAACCTCTGTCCTGCCGCTGTTAACTTAACGTTACGTCCTATTTTTTCTAAAAGCACGGTACTTGTTTCTGTTTCAAGTATTTTTAGCTGCATTGAAACTGTGGCAGGACTGATCAGCATCGCCTCGGCCACAAGTCGCATTGTCCCCAACTTACTGAGTTGTACCAGCAATTGAAGACGCCAAGTATTTAACATCTGCACCATCCTTTAGTTTTTTTGAACAAACCGTTTATATTTTATTGATTGTTTTTACTTAATACTTTAATCATAATAAACATTAAGCTACAGCAGAGCAATTAACAATTCAAGTATGGGGTGAATTCTATGAAAACTGCCTTTGAAAAACGTACTGATCCTTGGAAAGATGTTGAACAACATGTCGGACGCTACGGTGCACCATTTTTTATTCCTGAAATAATCGATCATGCCAGCGGTAGCTATATTTATACAGAAAGCGGCCGTAAGATCTTAGACTTTACTTCTGGACAAATGAGTTCAACGCTGGGCCATTCGAATCCGGAAGTTGTCCAAACAATTCAACAAGCTAGCGGTCGCCTAGACCATTTATTCAGTGGAATGCTGTCCCGACCTAGTATTAATCTATGTACCAAGATTGCTCACAGTACTGCTGATTTACTCCCTAAGGTTATCCCTTTGACCACCGGCTCAGAGGTTAATGAAGCCGCTCTAAGACTTGCAAAAGCGGTTACCGGAAAATTTGAAGTTGTCTCTTTTAATCGTTCCTGGCATGGAGTTACGGAAGCCAGTGCTGGGGCAACTTATTCTGCAGCGCGCAAGCTCGGAGTCCCCGGCTCTCCTGGTCAACTATCTATCCCTACGCCATACTCTTATCGACCTGACTTTGTTAATGCTGCTGGTAGCTTAGACTGGCAGAAACAATTGGATTATGGTTTTTCAATGGTTGATGCTCAGTCTGTTGGCAGCTTAGCCGCCTGTATTGTTGAACCAATCGTTTCTGGCGGTGGCATCTTAGTTCCGCCTCCCGGATACCTTGCAGCTTTAAAACGCAAATGTCATGAGCGCGGAATGCTGCTAATCTTTGACGAAGCGCAAACCGGCTTTGCTCGGACTGGCGATTGGTATGCCTTCCAACATGAAGAAGTCACTCCTGATATTTTGACGCTTTCTAAAACTTTGGGAGCAGGCCTTCCGCTTGCTGCCTTGGTGACGACCGCTCAACTTGAACAAGCAGCTTACGCTAATGGTTTTATTTTCTATACTTCGCATGTTAACGATCCTTTGGTAGCAGCGGTTGGCTGTACTGTGATGGACATTATTGAACGTGACCAGTTGGCAGCGCAAGCCCTTGAGAAGGGACAGTTTTTACACAAAGGACTCCAGCAGCTGGTAGCGACACACGAAATTGTCGGTGATGCTCGCGGTCGCGGTTTGCTGCAAGGAATTGAGATTATTAAAGATTCTACTACTAAGGAACGGGCTGCAGAATTAGGTAACTCAATCACAACACGCTGTTTTCAGTTAGGGCTGCACATGAATATTGTTTGTCTTCCAGGAAAGGGCGGAGTTTTCAGAATTGCGCCTCCATTAACAGTTAGTTACGCAGAGTTAACAGCCGGACTGCAGATTTTAGATCAAGCCATTACAGAAGTTGAAGCACAATTATAACTTAGGAGCTGAGTCCAATGGAATTCAAAACTTACCTTAAACACAAATGCTCTTTTAAAAAAATCCGCTTACTTAGAGAAGAAGTTAAAATGATTCGCGCCTATGACCCTGCTGTAACCTCCACTGCGGAAGTTCTTTTGACCTATTCCGGGCTACATGCGGTGTGGCTATACCGTTTATCGCATCATTTATGGTGCCGTCATCATTGCTTAAGTGCACAGCTGGTAACTCAAATTTCACGCTTATTTACAGGAGTTGAGATTCATCCGGGTGCTAAGATCGGCAAACGCCTCTTAATTGATCATGGTACAGGAATTGTAATTGGAGAAACTGCAGAAATTGGTAATGATGTCGTGCTCTACCATGGTGTAACTTTAGGAAGTATTGCCAATCACGGTTCCAGCCGACACCCTAAAATCGGTAATCGTGTGTTCATTGGGGCTGGGGCAACTATTTTAGGCGCAGTTACAATCAATGACGACGTTAAAGTCGGTGCTGCCGCCGTTGTCTTGCATGATGTACCAGCAGGAAAAACAATTGTTGGTAATCCTGGACACATTTGCTAGCACAATTTAAACACAACAATCTAAAAATAGGCAATTAGTAGCACTAAAATGGACTGTGGGCGTCTTCCCTAGGCTTTGCCTTCGAAAGCTAAACACACATTGTGCTGCTTTTTTTGTATCAAAATTATGTCGCGCAATGCTCGTGATGCACATTTGAACAATCAAGCTGTTAAAACTGCCTTAAATAGCTTTTTGAACATAGATGAATAAAATTCACTCTTTAATGAAAAAGTTGAATTTTATTTATTCAAAAAAACAGGATATACTAAAACCAACGTAAAAAGAGAAACAGAAAATAAAGTTTAAGGAGAAAAGTATACATGAATGATATCTTTGCAGATCGTGTTATGCTGGGTTCGGAAGACCGCTTAGCTGAAATGTTTGGCGGCAGTTTAGGTGAGGATGGTATCAAATTCTCTGCGGGGAACCCTAATCCTGACCTTTTCCCAATCACACAAATGAAACGGGCTTTCAACCAAGCAATTGATAAAGCAGGCAACCAAATTTTTGAATATAATACTGTTAATGGTTTTGAAAAATTACGCGAACGTCTAGCACACCGAGCTGGTCAAACAGCAGGCATTAAAGCTGACCGTGAAAATATTTTAATCACCCAAGGCGGTCAACAAGCGCTAGACTTGATCGGCAAGTTATTGTTGAATGCTGGAGATGGAGTTGTTGTTGAAGCACCTACTTATGTTGGCGCCTTGTCAGCCTTTGATCAATATGATCCTTGTTATTACGACGTGGCACTTGAAGAAGACGGTTTAAATCTCGAGCAGCTTGAGCTGGTATTGCAGACGCATCCGAATATCAAATTGTTATATACCGTTCCTGATTTTCATAATCCTACAGGTGTAACACTTTCATTGAGTAAACGCCAAAAATTGGTTGAATTGGCTGAAAAATATGACTTTTTCATTCTTGAAGATACACCTTATCGCGACTTACGTTATAAGGGCGCAAAGCTTCCTGCGCTTAAATCGTTTGATCGCCATGGACATGTTATATTCGTCAGCAGCTTTTCCAAAATTCTAATGCCAGGATTGAGAGTCGGCTGGATCGTGGCAGATCAAGCAACCATTTGCCATCTGCGTAAATTAAAAACCAGCAGCGACTTAGAAACGCCCAGTATTGTTTTAGCAGCACTCAATCAGTACTTGGAAAACAATAATTTAGAGCAACATATCACAGGGATGCTGGCAACTTATCAAAGCCGTTTAGATACGATGCTTACCGTTCTTAGTGAAACAATGCCGGCAGATGTTCATTACACCCAACCAGAAGGCGGCTTCTTCATTTGGCTAACCTTGCCGGAAGTCCTTGATACTCAAAAGTTACTAAGTGAGACCTGTATTCCCACTGACCGGATTAGCTTTGTCCCTGGAAAAGTTTTCTATGCACATAAAAATAAGAAAAACGGAATGCGTTTAAATTTTTCAGGTGTAACCGAAAAACAAATTGAACTTGGAATTCCCAAGCTGGCTAAAAGTATTCAAAATGCAATTACTGCAAGCGAAGTCCAAGCATTTCGTTAAATTTAAAAGAGCGCCTTTATTCCTACTATGAGGGATGAAGTCGCTCTTTTGAATTATAGTAATCAGGTTAATTCGAGGTTACGCTTGAAGCCTCCCGGTGATTGTCAGCACTTCTTATTAACGTGTTCCGCTCACCAGTCTTTTGTGCCTAACCTCAAATTGCCAATCGTCACAATCCGACTAATGGCAATTCGAGGTTACGCTCGAAGCCTCCCGGTGATTGTCAGCACTTCTTATTTGCTGACCTTTACCCACCTCACTGGACGACTTAACGTGATCAACTCGGTCAACGTTAATTTTAATGCATGGTACTCATCGCCTGCTGCCGGATACAGCCACGTCAAATTCTTTAACGAGGTATCCAGGTAAACTGGCAAAGCATTATTCAACCCAATGGGATTCACCCCACCGACAGGATACCCCGTAGCCTTTTGCACCTCAGTTGCAGGCAGCAAGCGCGGACGCACCCGAAATTCTTCTTTAAAATGATGATTATCCAACCGTGCATTGCCACTCAACACAAGCACTGTCGGCTGTTCGTTAACATTTAGAACTAAGGATTTAGCAATTGCATCTGGATCAACCTGCAATACTTTGGCTGCTTCTCCAACCGTTGCCCCAGTCGCAGGCAAAACAAGATAACGATCTTCCAGTTTATGGTAAATTAGTTCATTTTTTAGATCACTTAAACTCATTTAAAAACCCCCTATTAAGAACCTTGAACATCAACTCGCTTCAATTTCTTCTGGCGATAAAGCAATAGTAAGTTAAAGCCAAGTGCCCAAGCCAGTGCACCGAGTGCTGGAAAAATTGATGCTTGATTAAATAACAAACTAACAAAAATTGCAAAAAAGAAAATAACTGTGAGCGGATTAGCCCAGCGATATTGCGGCATTTTAAATCCATCAACCTTAAAATCTACTGAGTGCCGATACCTATAATGGGCGCTCATTGTTAAAATACAGACCAAAATATAGATATCACTTGAGACAGACGAAATGAACGAAAATGCCGTTCCTAATGAATTAAATGCACTAATAATAGGTGCTAAAACCATGATCAACGCTGAAAAAAGCACACTAGCAACTGGAATTCCATTTTTAGAAACCTGTGTGAAAAAGGACATGCTCTTTGACGATGATTCCTCTGCCAATTGGTATAGATGGCGCCCGGTTGAAAAAATCGCACTGTTCAAGGTTGAACAAGCTGCTACAATCACGACCAAGTTAATAACCTGTGCAGCTGCTGGTAGTCCAGCTAATTTAAAAATTTGAACAAAAGGGCTCTCATTCGGATTAAGGGTCTTCCACGGTGTAATCGCCATGATTACTAACAACGACCCAATATAAAAGAGGAGAATCCGGCTGATAATCTGATTAACCGCATGTGGTAGTACTTTTCGTGGATTTTTGGTCTCGGCAGTTGTAATCCCGACGAATTCCATCCCTTGGAAAGCAAAGAAAACCATTGGAAAAGCGTTAATAAATTGGTGAAAACCATGCGGGAAAAGTTCAAAATGTGCAAAAACGTTTCCCCAAGAAGCTTGGGTACCGGCTGGATTATGATGATTCGTTGTTACTAAAAAAAAACCAATTATAATTAAAACCAAAATCGTCAAAATCTTTATCCCAGATAAAAGAATTTCAGATTTTCCAAAAGAGCTGACCATTGCCAAATTAACAGCTGTCAATATTAACAAAAAGACTATTTGAACCATCCAAGAAGAAGTCCCCGGAAACCAATATTTAACATAGGTTGAAAGTGCAGTAAGCTCTGCCATCCCTGCTAAAACGAGCTCTAACCAATAACTCCAAGCTGCAAAATATCCCAACTGTGGGCTGACATATTTTCCGATAAAGGAAACAAAAGTGTGCTGTTGAGGATCAGCATACATCATCTCACCAATCGCACGCATCATCAAAAAGAAAAAAATTCCGATCATTAAATAAACAAATAAAATCGCTGGCCCAGTACGATGAATGGTACTCCCTGCCCCCAAAAACAAGCCGGTTCCAATTGATCCTCCAAAAGCAATCATTTGGACTGCTAAGTTCGAAAGCCCCCGGACAGTGCCATCTTGATTAACTTCAACTTCACTTTTAGCCATGGTTGTCTTCATTCCCATCCTTTTTACTCATAACAAGCAGAACTGCTTATCAGCTTTACTAAAAAATACTCTTAGCGCGGTAACTTACTTTTAAACTTTGTCCTTAGTGTTCACCTAAATTATTTGAGAGCCCTACAATGAACAGTGCATAAATCCAATTTTGTTTCACTTCAATTGGTTTGAAGTTATTACCGACTCTTAAAACAACCTTTCTAGTCATCTTGATCACTCCTTATATTAAAATCGACCTTTTCCACAAATTTCATTAAAAAAAAACACCCCGCAGTCATTGCTGACTACGAGGCGTGTTATCGCTTTACCACTCGTTATTCGATAATCAAATCACTTCAATTATCCTCATTAGGTCATGAATGCATTTCAAAACCCCGATGCTGTAACAGGCATCCCTGTCTGACGCTAACTAAATTCACGTCAGATTCCAACAAAAGACCATCTTCATTTGTACTCTCATCGGCTATTCTCATCCAGTTAGCCTTCTCTGTAAATAATTGTGTCAAACTACTCATCTTTTTATACCTTATTAATTTTTGCATGTTTTTAAAAGCTAACAAGCCCTTTACTTAGATACATCACATTGTCGCCGCTACCAGTCACAAAATCCATAAAAAAAGCCCTTTATTCACTAAAATTCTAGTAAATAAAGGGACGAATAAATCGCGGTACCACCCTAATTTGCATTGTTAAAAATGCCTCAACGATACTTACTTCGCATAAATATCCGGGAAATTAACGGTTCCTACCGAATAGTTGGCTTTCACCAAATACTTCTATTTCCAAGCTCATCTTCACCGACTCAATTAAGACCTATTCTCAGCTAAATTAGGTTCTCTGTGCTCAATCAATGTCCGTTACTCTTCTTTTCAAAAGATCAATTGATTAAAATTTGATTAATAACTTATCTTGCATTCTAATCTCTCACACAAACTCTGTCAAGCATATTTTTACAATTTCTGACAACTATAAATAACCTGTTTCCTTTATTTGTTAAAGCGGTTCAAATAAGCTGTCGTAGAAAGAACTTGCGCAAAACTCTGTAATGCTGCTAAAAAGGCATACTGAACATCCTTAGCCGCGACCTTATTAGTACCAAAGCTAAGTGCTTTAGTTGCAGTTGCATCCGCCAATAAAATCGGGTTGTAACCTAACTCGCGGCTGGCACGCGTAGTTGAGTCAACACACATCTGTGTCATCATTCCAGTAATTACCACTTGCTCAACCTGCAGCGACTTTAAGGTCTCCTCCAGCTTGGTTTTAACAAATGAATTTGGAAATTGTTTTTCGATGACAATCGCTGAACTGTCGACTTCTAAATCCGTATGCAACTGTGCGCCCTTTGTGCCACGTCCAAAGAAATCAGCCGTGGTACCTTCCTTTATATGCTGAATATAAATAATTGGCAATTCAGCAGTCTTAAAAAAAGTTAGCACGCGTTTGATCTGTTGCAATGCTTCTTGCGGTGCCTCCAACTCCATCTTGCCATTTTCAAAATAATCATTTTGCACGTCGATCACTATTAATGCTTGTCTCACAAAATCACCTTTTCTCTTTAAGATTTGCTATAGTTAAGTATACAGAAGAGATCTGTCAGCAATAAACAACTTGCTGAAAGAAAAAACACACTAAAACTTTGATGCTGAAAAAGGAGATTCTATGGACAAGATTGACAGACAGATTTTGACAATTCTCAGTCAAAACAGCAAACTTACCAATAAAGAAATTGGTGCAATCATTCACCTGACAGGGCAAGCTGTAGGTAATAGGATCGCCCATTTGCAACAAAACGGGACCATTCAACGCTTTAAGATTGAAATCAAGTACTCTCAAACACAATTTATTAGAGTTTTTATGGATTCAAATAAATACAAAGACTTTGAACACTTTGCTAATGCCTATCAGGAAGTCACCGCTGTCTATAAAGTCTCTGGTCAAGCCTGCTATCTGCTTGTAAGCCATTTTGCCGGGAATACACTCGCAGAATTTATTGAAGCTCTCTCAAAATGGGCCCGATACAGCGTAGAAACTGTAATTGCTGATAAAACGGTCCCTGTCAAAATCGATGACTCTTTCACCAACTAATTTCAATGGACAAAAATAACCTGATCCCAGTAGAATACCGAGAACAGGCCATTACATAGTGCGAAAACATATTTTGTCAAATTTTTTGTTGCACTTCGCTTTTATTATTTTATAAAAATCGATATTTAAAAACTAGCTTAATAGCATAAAAAAGCAATGACAAGTTGCCAGTTCAACACCCATGATATCTTCGTCTGAGATACCTTCGCTGTATTTTGTGAGGGTCCGCAATGAATTACCATGTGCTGCGATGATGACATTTTTGCCATCTAATAATTTAGGCGCAATTTGGTCTTCCCAAAATGGAACCCAAAAGAACTTATAAAGCCTATCATAGTGGTGCTTTTAATTAAATATTGAATTCCAGCTTTTGTCAAAATAAAGGAACATAACGTTGTGAAAAGGTACTTTAGCACACTAATCTAGAAGGGAAGACTAAATTACACATGCAAAATGAGTTGAAAAGTATACCCTATTTGCCCTAAGAGCCCTGATACTTTTTTTAGTTTTTAATTACTATAATTAAATTTCATATATTCAATAAATTTTACCTCTCTTCATTGCTGCCCTTTTTATTAAAATATTTTAAGCTATTCTATTTCATAAAATAAAACGTATTTCTGCTAAGAGCTGACATCTAAACTTAGCTTCATGTAATTCTTCCAGAAAAATACACGATTAAAATTGTCTAAACAGTATTCCTGCGTTAAACAAAACTATTAACTAACTTTTAAATACATTGATTTACCAAGCTTTTAACCTCGTCTGAAATTCTAGAGAAATAAATTGTTCGGTAAGTTGGAACTTGCTATTGTGTCAACAGCGGGTTGCCAAATTTTCTTCTGCCAAGGTATTAATGCAATGACCACTGACGATACCCTTTGTGAACACAAACAAAATTAATACATGTAACTCATACTTACACTGACAGCCCAAAATATAAAAATTTTTAATTTTAAGATCTTCAATTATCTGATTAATCATCCATTCATGCAGAATAATTTTATTTTGGTTCTCAGTCGATTTCAATACTAAGTACAGTCTAATTTTTGCTACAGCCATTACAAATTTTAGATATTTTTTCTATATTATAACTTAGAATGGTGCCAAGACTTTTCACAATATTCAGATCTAAAAATCGGTTACATCTTAGTAACTTAAAAGTAACCTGTTCTTGCTATTTTCAACTTAATAAAATTTTAAAAAAATCCTAATTCAGGGGTATCAAGTCCACCTATTAGAACTCCCCGATCCAGATACTGGTTTTGCTTCTCACAACTGGTTTCGGACACCAGTGCGCATGCATGACATGCCCCAGCATTTAATGAATTACTACCTTGACCCTCACTATCAATACATACTGGATCAAAACTACACCACTTTGCTTTCTCAATTGCAGCTGATAAGATCCATTTCATTTTTTCGGGTACTCCTTGTTTGACCAATCCACCCAAGGTTCCCTCCGAATCAGAACTGGACGTATATATGAGTATTCCATACATTTCTTGACCAACTTCGTTTGAAAAGTAAAGTCTTTCTTTGAGAGCTGTGGCCGAATACCCACTAGAAACGCTTAGTTCTTTTAAAATAATATGGCTTAGTGTATGGAGCAAATAATAATCAGGAGTAATATATTTTTTTTCATCTTCGAATACATCTGGATTATTAACTTTGTTCAAAATTCGCTTGGATATTTCAGATCCCTTAATTCGATCCATCCATTCTGTAACTTGAACTGGATCCAATGTAATGAAGATACCCTCACCATGGGATCTCATGCCAACATATCGTCCATCGGTACGTCTTAATGAGACTTCTTTTGAAAAATCAGTGTTTTCTCCTTCTTCCCGAATAATTTCCTTCATACTGTCGGAATCAGTAGGCTTTAATCTACTATAACTTCGAAGTACATTGACGACCTGTAATTCATGAATAAGTGTTATACATTTAACTGATACTGGCAGTTTATCCCGTAACAAGCTAGTTTGGTTAAACGTTTGTTTAATCAGTTTATCAGAACTATTATCATATGGAGTACTTCCTGATAATATGTTGAATTCTTCCCGACGATAGTCCATAACATCAATATTTTCATCATATGATGAATTTTCAGAATCTATCTGATCTATAATTTCATTTAAAACTTGCGATTGATCAATATTAGGATAACTAATCTGAAGTACGCTAACAATGTTTTGTAGCAATGAGTTAACAATTAAATTTTTACATAATTTATTCTTAATTGTCTCAGAAAATTTTTCCTTGGCAATTTTTTTAATGTTTTGTCTGATTACAAGATAGTCTGCATTAAGATCTTCATCTGCCTTAATAGCATTAATAAGGCTGTGATCATCAAATGGGATATTAACAGAACTGGAAATGTTGGGAAAATACAAATTGTTTGCACTTCTAAGCAACACTTGTAGTCCTTGATTACAGCTATCTGATTTTACCCTATTCTTCCAAACATAATTTCCCTTACAATGAACTCCAATTAAATCTAGATAATCAGAGAATGCATTTTTGTTAAAAATTATTCCCAAGCTTTTCTTTTTGTCACAATATTTACAATGAACAGAATAATCTAAAATTGATCCTGAATTATGGGTATTATTCAGTTCCAAATCAGGATGTTCACAAATCTTGCCACCATGTGGCCACTCAACCCATGGAAAATCCTGTACATGACCATTAGAACAAACACAAATAAACCTTAATGGGACAAGCTCATCTCTTAATTTGGAAGAAGCATCAAACGGTTTTTCATCAAAAAATCGAACCTTTCCATGTTTATCAGCCATTTTTCTCCATTCATATATTGGTTGAATTCGACGTGTATAGGGTGAGAGATACCATTGTGGAAATCTTATACCAGAAATGCCCCCCCCCAGTACTATCGTCGACACTTATTGGCGGCTCAACAAAGCCCGAAGTATTCATTGCCTGTTCCAATCTTGGATCGTGAATTTCCTTGAGTTCGTCTTTGTTCCAATATTCAGAATCTGCAATCATCACCGTTTGATTATTGATGTCAAACAACGATCCAACACCAAAAGGAGTTAGCAATTGGGAGCGACGAATATTGTGCTCTGGGTGTAAATTTTTGCTTGTCAACTTTCTTCATCTTCCTTTATATTAACAAATGAAACATCGTCTACATTCCGCATACTTTCCATGACATGTGACGCTTCTTTATGTGAATTATCGTTAAATGATCTTAAAAGTAAATTTCCTGGATATTGAGAAGAGACCATTGGATACTTGAAATATTGAAATTCCAGATCTTGTGAATCTGTTGCTAGTTTTCGCCATTTATTAATAAAGTTATTAATGATTTCTTGAGCGCCATTTTGGTATAGATGATACTTATCTTCGGAATGTTTGACTCTATCATTTAGAAATTTTTTCGTTCGTTCGAGTTGTTGATTATTATTATCCTCCAAAATGTTTATTGCGCACTTGTCTCCAGAAAGTTGCTCAACAGTATTTCTAAGCATTGCAGCCATCACCCCTGGTATACACCGCTTCATTGCTGGAACAGAAAATGGTGTGACACTACTTGGTTCAACATATTTATATAAGCTCTGGTGATACGCCTGAAACGTCTCATAATGAGATCTATCACGACTTCTTGTTGAATTATAGAGGGTAAATACGGCTCCAAGAGTTTTCCTACCAACACGGCTGGTAGCTTGTATATACTCGGAAGTTAATTTTGGCTGACCTACTACAAGCATTGCATTAAGTCTGGAAATATCAATTCCAACAGAAAGCATATTTGTTGCAAGTAATGTATCGACAGCATATTGCTTATTTTCGACCTCAGATTGATCGTTATGCATAATTTCAAGTTCTTTAATGATTTCTGGAATCTGATTCCCCTCAATTCTAGATGTAAGTTCCTTAGCATTGAAATCAGATAACTCCCTAAATTTTTCGTTTGGAATACACAGCCTTTTTTTCAATTCTCTAAGATAATCTCTGACGTCATCACGTAATAACGTAGATGCTTTTCCTAATTCTCTTAAACTGTTAAAGTATCCTGCTATTGTCCAATATAATTCCTCAGCATCACAGCCGTGCCCCAAGTCAACTGCACACTGAAGCATGGCGGCCAAAATATGAACCTCAACGGTCATCTGAGATTTCCCTGTTCCCATAATGCCGAAATACTTTCTTCCATGCCCCTCATTTGAATCACGAATGAAATAATTATCAGAAGAAGTAATTCCTTGAGGAGGAAATTGTTGAACACGGCGATCAAATATTCCTTTTACCTGTTCCTCAGCATTCCTGATTGTTGCCGTAGAAGCAATATATTTGGGACCTTCTTCTGTACTATTATCACGAAAAATGTAATCAAATCCTGCTTCGTACAATCCAACAATACTTCCTAATGGCCCAGAAATAAGATGCAGTTCATCTTGAACAATCAGATCGGGTCGATGATAACGATTATTATCATCCGAACCAAACAAATGTTGAGCAGATTCATTAAGGGGAACCTGTGCAAATTTATCAACAGTACCAAAAATTAATGTTGGACGAACTTTATAAATTGATTCATCAACAACATAGATTGGCAATCCATTGTTAAATGGGCAGTCTTTTGTCATGCAACACATATTATAATCACTACTTCTATTTGTAATGGACTTGTATCCCCATTTAATTTTCTTATGGATATCTTGAATATCTGGAATCAAACTATGTTTTTGATTGCACCATGGACAAGTTAATAATTGAAATTTGTTCTTTTTCTGAATATCATCCTTATTATGCGACTGCATCATTGCCTTAAAATCAGATTTGGCTCTACTTAGATGATTTTCTGTTCCTCCACCAATCCAAAGACCAATACTAATTTCTGAATCACCAAGAATGTGATCATCATAATTACGTCTAATATATTCAAGTGCGCAAATCATCTTGGAAGCACGCTCAAACTGTTGAGATGTTAATAGCCTTAAAGTATATCGCATTATGACCGTAACGCCTTCATACCCATCCTTATTTGTTAATCGTCGATAGGCTATCACGGCAGAAATGGCAAACAAATATGCCTCTGTCTTGCCACCGCCAGTCGGTACCCAAATAAGATCTAAATCATTACGATACTTACTTTTAGGATTAAGAACAGATTCCAAAGAATTCAAGATAAATGCAAGTTGGAATGGGCGCCAATGAAAATGAACATTACTATAATCTTTTGTTTCATAAGACTTTTCCTTTTCATGGTAACTACCCATTCTTTGTAAAAGAATAGTTTCGTTGGCAATGTTAAATGCTTTAAATGCATTTAAATTATTCTTTAAAAAATTGAGTGTAGTGTGCATTCTTTTAAGACATTTATAGCAATTATTTATATTATCATCTGAATATTTTTGAAATTCAATTTGAAGTGATTGAGATGCAGTTTTTGTTTTATCTATCCACTGCCGATACATTTCAATAAAATTTGAAAGCTTATCTAATTGTTCTTGATAGTCATTTCTGATGTAGCTTGTAGGATCAAGAATGCTAGCATCTATATCATCAATGGTTGTACTTATCGGTAATATTTCATACGAAGGAATAAACGACGTAAAGATAGAAGAAATACTCTTCCCATCAAATTCCCAACACCCTGAAACTCCATGTCCTGTCGCATAAGTTTTACGATTTCTATACAAAAAGACATTCATCGCATCTTCATATGTCAGTTTACCTAAATTAGGAATCTTTATATCTTCGGAAGCGTAAAATTTTATTCCATTTTGTTGATTAATAATAATTTGACTTTGAAATAATGGAAATTCAGATAGGTTTTTGATAACAATAGTAATTGTTTTAATAGTTCCCAAATTTTTGACAGATAATGACTGAACTTTGTCAAAGACCTCCATCCTAATTCCATCATTATTGGTGCTATTATCAATAATTGTCTTGTTGGATCCATCTCGCTTTATATTAATATGGGCTTTAATATTATGAGGAGTTCGATTATAGAAGACTCTTTTATAATATACATTACTTAAAAAAGCTAAGGAATCAACACTTTTTTGAGAAAGATCACCAAACCTTTTTTCAGCAATAAATTTTTTTAAGCTATCGTGATTAGCCCTTAATTCTTTTGGCGTTTTACCTAAAACTGCAATTGATTTATCTTTAAGATTGAATTCCAAAAATGTAAGTTTATGATAATTGCTAATTTCAGAAAACACATTGGGACTTACGTCAAGAAATGGCTTAGGTATTTTATTATATGTTGCAGTTTTTATGTTAACCTCAAGATCTGAAACATCAGATTTACAATAAAATGTAATTCCCATTGAGCTTGCTTGGAAATTATTATCAACTGCAATTGGATCTTCAATTGCATCACCGGATTTTTCAACTTCAGCTGTATCATCAGAATCAGGAGATTCACTTGAATAAAGAATTCCAGAAACATATCGTGTTTTCGGATTTTCTGATATGATCTCTGACTCATTGCTCCTACTAATATTTTCAGACCCAGGTCCTAATATAAGATTTTTAATTCTCTGACTATATTCATCGCGAACCTTGCTTTGGCTGTCTCCATTCATTACTTTATCCTTTCACAAACTTATTCGTCATAATTCTGGGAACATCAGGAATACAAACATCGCTAACTGATGTAACAATACCAACTGAATACCGATAGTGCGTTACATCCGCCAACCGTTTATTCACAAGTGACAATAGTTCTGCATCACGTGTGGTAGTTAGGTCTTGCTTTACTGCAGTACTTGAATCATAAAACAGTTGATAGTTTTCCCTAATATCATCATCATTAATTAACTCCCCAATATATTTAATAAATTCCGGTTTTCTTGGCAACATTGGTATTTTATTAGGATCTGACCATGTTGCATAGTACTGCTTAGTATGATGCTCGGAAGTATCTTCAAATACTGCCATTTTTCTTTGAATCATCGCAGGCGTATAGTCATTTTTATTAATAAAATTAATAAATGCTCTCTTCCACCGAAAATCATTTCGTTTATCTTTATTCGTTAACAAAGATTGATCTTCAGAAGCAGCTTTAAACCACTTTCGATATGAAAAATCAGCGTAGGGAATATTAAAATTAAAAATTTTATCACCATATGTAATTTGAGCTACTTCTCTTTTTACCAAAGTTCCATTCGAGCTTTCAATTAAAAAGTACGCGTTGTCAGTGCCATAAATCTTGTTACCCTGTGTTAACGTGACAACTTTATGGACATCAACTTTTTCAGAATTTGTGATGTTAGTATACTCGAACTTTTGTGCTTCAATTTCCTTAGCATAAACTTCCTGAGAAGAAAGTATCTCATCTTCATCTTTTTCCATTTGCTCGTAAATATTGTTTTTATCAATTGCTTGTTGCTGTTGATTAATTCGATATCTGTTAATATCATTGAGAAATGATATTAGTGACGTTACATACCCCTTTTTGGAAAAATCATTTTCTTTGTTATATTTCTTAATTAAACATAATTCTTTCTTAACGGAATTATATATAGAATCAATAAAGAATTGTGGAGTTAAAATAATTAATCGTTTACAAATAAATGCGCGTGCCCACTTTTTTCTCTCATGAGCATATGGATTTACAAGCACAACCGTATCGAATCTATCATACATGTCTTCAGTAATTTTATCTCTAAACGAAAAGAAGCTTACGTTGGGTAAATTAAACAAGTCTTCATATTCGGATTTGAGTTTATCCAGAACAACAATTGCGTGTGATGAACTATTATCTACCGTTTTCAAAATCATTTTTTTCATTTGAGCCCCAAATCTATTTGAATGAATCTGACGCAGATACACAATTAATTTTTGACAGTAAATATTTTTATGAATTTTAAGGTATTCCTCGATTATATTAATCTGACTACCAAATAATGGTGAGTTTTTTCTTGCGACGCTGGCACCAATTCTTAATGAACTCCAAATTAACTTTGTTAAATAACGTAGACTAGGATCACTTTTCGCTTCACTTAAAAAGTGGATTATTTCAGTTGTACACGTTGCAAAATCTATATTCGTATGCACATTTATAAATGAAAATGATTCTTCGTAATCAGATAACCAATTTCGGTTTGCCTGAATCATTTTAATCATTTCCATAGAGTCATTATTATTGGCAATATTGTTACTGGAAATTAAAGCTAACGTAGTATTACTTTCATTAGCCAAATCAGGTAGCGACAAGATATCGGGAAGATAGTTATCCATATACCACTTATCACCAAAAATATATATTTTTTCAAACTCATTTTTTTCACTGTCAAGATAATTAACAAATGCATTCGCATTTGAGCAAAACAAAATAAGCGGCTCATTTGCGCTATCTGTGTGTAATGATAAATGAACTTTTCCAGACCCAGTTAAGTACTCAGAGTTACATATTTGGCTAAAAAAAAGGTGCTGTTTACCAACAAAATATTTTGATTGAATAATGTTATCATAAACATCTTTTGTCAAAAGAACTGCTAATCGTCCGTTATTAACAAGACCTTTAAATTCTAATTCAAAATATTGAGCAAAATCATATAAATAGTTATTAGCTTTTCTTTTTCTTGCTTTCCTGCTGCGGTGGCCAAATCGTAATAAAAGTTGTTCTGGCACTGTTATATCGTAAGAACTCTTCTTATTATCTGCCGCTTTTAGATTATAGGTTCCATCATCATTACAACCTTCAAAATAATAATAAGATTTTTTATATTCCACACTATCATGTAGGGAAAGATCAGTTATCAAAAGTTTTTTATCATTTTCAATGTTTTTTAAAACAAACTGTAAACAAATCATTGATATCACATTGCAATAGAAGCTCTCGTTTAAATATTGATAAGTGAAAGATTCTTCTTGTTTATTGAATTGACTAATTTCCTCCATAATTTGTTTTTGTCGACTTGAAATATAGCCAAATGGGTAACTTTCAATTATAAATCTTTTTATGTTATGTAATCGTTCCATAACTTCCCCCCTCAATTGCATATACCTTGTAATACACTAAAAATGGCCTTCGAAATTTTTTCACTAAAAATAGGTGGAACTGCATTACCAATCTGAACGAAAGCCTGTGTTCGAGATGATTCAAAGAAATAATCATCGGGGAATCCTTGTAATCGCGCTGCTTCCCTCACAGTAATAGACCTATTTTGCTTAATATCTGGGTGAATGTAATGATGCCCATCCTTAGCAATATGAGCGACAATTGTATAAGATGGTTTATCAGCAGAAAGTGACTTGAATCTATCAAGAAAAATTGAGGTATGTTTATGCATTTGCAGTTTTTTAGGCAAATCATTGTATTTCAGATTTTTACCCTGCCGTTTAGCTAATACAACTTGTCTGTATATTTCTAAGTCGTTTTGGCGATTAGGGCGACTGACATTTTGTGTCAACGGTACACCTCTAATACGCCTATATTTTCTCCTTACAAATGAGGAAGGGATACCATCATATTCATTTAATTGTTGACCAGATTTAATCTTTGGGAGATCAGAAAATACTTCCCCAACAGTTGCCGATTCTTCCTTCTGATTTTTAAGTTGGTCATAAAACGCATCGATCTTTTGCTCAGATCCTTTAGGAACTCCAAAAATAATTAATCTTTCCCGAGTTTGTGGTACTCCAAACTCATTCATATTTATTGTTCTAATTCCTAAGCTATAGTTGACTTGGATAAATTCCGTTTTCATCTTAGAAAGTAGGAGGTTCCCCTCTATATCACGGAATGATTTTAGTCCTTTCACATTTTCAAAAACAAAGAATTTTGGACGATAACGCTTTAAAAATTCTATATAGTATCTGTATAAGTAAATCCGTTTATCGCTTGCCTTTTTTGGAGCATTTCGAGCACGCCCAATTGTTGAATAAGCTTGGCAAGGAGGACCACCAATCACCCCATCTACGGATCTTCCACCCAACTTCTTATCAAAAGAAGCAAAAATTTTATCAAGAGTTGTTTGGTTCATTGTAATATTCATGGTTTTATGTAAAACGTGGTCATCAACACAAGATAATAAATTTTCGTGTGAAATATCACCATTTAAAAATTTAAAATATTTATCAAGCTTATCATGATCTTTAAGCCAATAAAAAACATCTCGAAGTTGTAAAGTTTCACATGCTGCATAATTCATCTCAACATGCCCAACAATTTCATAGTGATCATTTCTAAACCCCTCTGTTAATCCACCTGCTCCTGAAAACAGATCAATAATTGTTTGTTTTTTCATTTTCATCCCACTTTTATTTTTGAATTTTTTCAATTTATAACAGCATATGTCTAAACGAAAAGTATTATTTCATTCTTGAAATTCCGCAGTACAACAATTTTATTTGTCTCTCTTTTTAATTGCCTTAAGTACAGCATCAACACACTTTTCTGGATTCTTTAAGACATCGTGTTTTCCTAAAATAGATTTTAAAAGTTCCTGTAGAGCATATCATACCACTATTTTTCATTAAATATTGAGTAGGTATCTCGGACCAGCTTTTGTCAAAATAAAGGAACATAACGTTGTGAAAAGGTACTTTAGCACACTAATCTAGAAGGGAAGACTAAATTACACATGCAAAATGAGTTGAAAAGTATACCCTATTTGCTACAGATACTTTTTACAGTTTTTTAATTACTATTAGATTTCACATGTTTAAGAATCTTTGCCTCTCTTCATTACTATCCTTTTTATCGAACATTTTCAAAAAAATATTATAATCAGCAACTCTATCAGCTAAAATTGGAATTAAATCCTCTTTATTTTTTGAAACATCTACTTGATTTAATCCCCAATTTTTAAGCAACTCCAATAACTCATCAGAAATACGAATATCTCTTTCGTATATTTCATTAAGGCCCCAATCATTTTTACTTTGGGATAAGTCCAAAAGAACCTGAACATTTGATTGTGCATAGCTTGCTAACTTTTTTTGAAAATATCCATTGCTAGCAACAATATTCAATCTTTTTTCAAATGGTATTTTGTTTCCAATGTGTTCAACCAATCCTTTTATTTCTTCATCTGTAGCTGATGAAAAATAACTAGACTGCCATTTTTGAGGTAAAATATGTTCTATTTCCCATCTATCAGGTAATAATTTGTCTTGATGTTGATAAGAAATAATTTTTAAAATCATCCTTACTGTATTTCTATGAGCATTTTTTATTTTATCTTTCAATTCCTGTTCATCAATTTCCTTAAAATCAAATTTAGGAGTTGAAGACTTTATAATTTCTGCATTCAAATTCAGAATTCCGCGTTTAACAGCATTAATTGTTGGTGTAACAATGTACCTAGCAGCTAAAGTTGCAAGTAAATGTTTTAAAAAAATTAAAAATTTTATTTCAAAAGATTTATCTTGATGGTATTTCAAATAATATATTACTACTGGATACTTCCAGAACTCATTAGGGTATGAAGAAAGACAATCTAAGATCTGCTGTAACTTAATATTTTTTGACCATTCCTCATCGTCTAAAACTATTCTATTGTTAACTACAAACCAGAGATTTAGTATAATTTCTAAATCTCTCATCACATTATTTTTATATAGTTTTTCGAAATTATTTTTGGAATAATATTTGCGAATACCAAGTGTTGTTGTATTTCGATCATTTTCAAGTGCCCTCAAATAAAACATATAGTAATAAAATAACTTTTGAATGCTCTCACCTGCACTAGATGCATCATTATCTAATCTTTGCCACTCATCAATAAATTTTTTCTTTCCAGATTGATTTAGATTATTATAAATCTTTGCTTTAAAAATATCAGAATCGGATAGAGCTAATCCACGATTATTAAGTGTAGAAAAAATTGTCAATGCTGTATCCTGAGAATCTGCTGTAATAGGCAATAAAATTGCTTTATTTAATACATTTCTAATGAACCAATAAAAAAGTTCTGGTTGAGCAGTTGCATATTTTTCGATTTGATCAACAAATAGATTATAGTTTTTTGAGTAATTATCTTTTGAGTCTATTTTTGTAGAACCCGATATTAATATTTCTGAAAATACCTTATTACCTTCGTCACCCATCACCCGTGAAACAATCAATGTCTTTTCAAAGTTTACCGCAGCGGTTAATTCGTTTTGTTCCCACAAAGTAGATTCAATTTGGGACTTAAAGTTCTTTGATTCCGGTGTTTCCACCATTGATGTTAATTTTGAATAAATTGCTCTTAGCAATAAAAATAAAGAGGTAATTCGCTGTTGACCATCAATTATCTCTTGTTCACCATTATCGTTTTCATATGCAACAATCGTTCCTAGAAAATAAGTACTCTCATTGTTGTTTTCCGTATACTCAATTAGATCATCAAAAAGTGTCTGTATTTGCTCATCTGACCAAGCATATGGCCTTTGATATTCTGGTATTACAAATTTCTTATTTTTGCCAGTTTCCAATAATTGCTTAACACTCTGCTTATTAACTTCAATTGTCGTAGTCATATTCTAATCTCCATTTACATATTATTTTTGCTTTACCCCACTAGTACTCATTATCAGGGTAGATAGTAAACCTTGTTATCTTTCAAAAGCAATTTAGTATCTTGTGTAAATAGATCCAACGTTACTTCTTCTGGTTCAATATTTTTTAAATTTCGTTGATGCTGAATTAGTTTTTCTGCCTCCAAATTTATCTTTTCATATTGCCATTCTTCATTTACCTTAGCTGCTAGGCCAAAAAGTTTCCCTACAATACCTTGTTTAGAGTACCGGTGATGTTTTAGATCTACATCATATTCATCCTGCTCTTTTGTATGCCATTCTTTTATATTCTCAAAAATTTGATTAGTTTTGTTCAAATATTCATTGTATACATTGAAATATCCTTGTCCTATTCCATTCTTATTACTAAATAGTAATGAAAGACGACCAATTTCCTTAAGAATTGATAATAAGCTTTGTTGAAAAAATAATAATGCTTTTAATTCATTTACTTTCTTTAAATAACCATCAAATTTATTTATATCTGAATTTGTTAACAAAAAACTGATTTCATCATTAACCTGTTCCATTAGTTGTGTTGCTGTATCACGATAGTTCATTAAGGTATTTCTGTGTACAGTTCTAGTCTCAACATCGTTTAAAATTTCAACACTAAATCTAGCACAGTCTTTTAGATTCACAATCAATGCACGAATCTTACTTTTAAATTCACTTTGCTGGGATTCTTTAATTTCTGTAATTGAACTATTCAAATCATCCATTTTAGAACTGATTTCAGTCATATAATATTGTCCAACAACCATTGAAGCAACATTCATTACATTGGCTGTCGATAATGCTTTTGGTTGCTTTGCTTCCTTTAGTAGTGCTTGACTTTTGATTTTCCCATTTTTCCCTTGAACAAATCCTCCAAGATAATCTCCATCTCCATGGGCTTTAACTAATGTTTCACCTTTTTGTATAACAACTTCATAAAGCCCATTTTTGTTATTTCCAATAGGAATATTCTTAGTAAGTAACCCTGCAAAACTTGGAGATAATGAAGTTATTTCGTCTAAAACTGCACTATCTGTAATTTCATGTAGCTGTTTATTCAATATATCTTTATCTGTTTTAGAAATAAATTTAAGCTCGTTTTTGTTTTCTAATTTTTTGCCATTCTGCTTCGTCCAAAAAACCATAATAGCACCCCTTTGTAACCCCTAAATTCCCCTAAAAATAAATATTCACAATAACTGTTCGCTGACATTTACTACTATTATGTGATTCTAATTTTAGAATAACGATTTCTTTAAATAATTTCAACTTTTAATCTCCTTCACAAATTATTTGTCATACTTTATATGATCACCACTAAAAATCTAATTTTCTTTCTTAAATAATGCTTGATTTTATCTTCTTTAATAAAAGTTCTTTCTCATCTTTGATAAGCTTTAGCAACTCATTGGCAGGTATTTTGTGGCATTAATTTTTTTCTCTATAGCTCACTGTAAACTACTGATTTTTAATAACTGGTCATCATTTTTCAATATGTATATGATTTTTTCTGATACTGAATCAATCTTTTCATTTAATCTTTTGTGTTTCGTATTGCACTTTCTAATAAGTTCTATAAACTTTAAAAATTTAATTTTCTTTTGTAAAAAACCTTATTGATTGATGCATTTGAAGAACTGGTTCACCCAACTATAAATAGTCTGTGAAGAGTTAGATTCATCTTTTAAACACACTTACTTTATGCACATCCTCTCGCAGACGCTTTAAGAAATCGTGAGTGTTCAAAGTTCAGTCAAACTGCAGGTTGAAATTATAATAAATCCTATCGTAAATACTTATCACTAATTATAAAAATATGATGGCAAATAACTCCACTAGAAGATGCTAACCGAAAAATTAAACAAATTAAACGTACCGCACATGGATACAAAAACTGGTCACATTTTTACACTCGAATTAGAATTGAATTTACGATTCAAATAAAAAAGAAAACCAATTCGAAAATGAATTGATTTTCTCATAAAAATTTCTCATCAACAGCGGCTGACAAAGAGTCCTTTTAAATACCTGTCAATTAACAACCATCCAAAATAGAGAGTGTGACATAAGTCGGGAAAATTTGAGTGCTAACTCGAAATTACGAACATAGCGAGTACTTTGCGATGAGTAATTCGAAGTTAGACGAAGAATTTTGACTTATGGAACACGTTTATACGGATAAAAGAGGGGCTGTGACAAAAGTTAAATTTTGTCACAGCCCCATTCATCTTCACTTTATTTAAGCTTAAAGCTTTTCTTTCTTAACAACGTTCAACTTATCATCCAAGTCATAAACAACTGGTTGACCAGTTGCCATTTCAACACCCATGATATCTTCGTCTGAGATACCTTCGATGTATTTTGTGAGGGCACGAAGCGAGTTACCATGTGCTGCGATGATAACGTTTTTGCCATCTAACAATTTAGGTGCAATTTGGTCTTCCCAGAATGGGATTACACGTTCCAAAGTAACTTTCAGGTTTTCGCCACCTGGAATTGCACGTGGATCCAAGTCTGCGTAACGGCGATCCTTTGCTGCAGAACCTTCGTCATCAGCACTCAATAATGGAGGCAAAACATCGTAAGAACGACGCCAGATGTGAACCTGTTCGTCACCATATTTTTCAGCAGCCTTTGCTTTGTTTTTGGCCTGCAATGCACCATAATGACGTTCGTTCAAACGCCAAGTCTTAACTTCAGGAACCCAAAGTTGATCTGATTCTTCCAAAGCATAGTGCAAAGTCTTGATTGCACGTGTCAAAACTGATGTATAAGCTTGGTCAAATTCAAGACCTGCTTCTTTAATCTTACGTCCTGCTTCTTTGGCTTCTTCTACACCTTTTTCACTTAAGTCAACATCTACCCAACCAGTGAAAAGGTTTTTCAAGTTCCATTCACTTTGTCCGTGACGAATAAAAACTAATTTTGTCATAGTTAGCGAAAACCTCTTTCATATTTGATTTGTTTACACATCACATTTTACACTGAAACGCTGAAAATTCATAGTACAACTAGTACCAAATTATGAAAAGCCCTAGTCAAGGCTGTTTCACGCTTGGATAGCCGCACATAAGGCTGCTACAGCCTTTTCGATATTAGCTGGCGGAGTCGCTAAGTTAATTCGAATAAACCCCTTACCCACAGGCCCAAATTCTTCGCCAAAATCGACAGCCAGCCGCGCCTGATGTTTAATAACCCACTCCAGCTTATCAACAGGCACTACTTGGGACAAATCGACCCAGGCTAGATAAGTTCCTTCAAGCTCATAAACTGTCAGTTGTGGAAATGCGGTTGTCAAAGTTTTTTTGAGATACTCATAATTATGCTTCACGACTGCGAGCATTCCGGCAAGCCATGTTGCACCTGTGCGATAGGCCGCTTCGTCTGCAACTTGACCAAGTAAGCTGCCGCTTGGCGCATGTAACCGTGCAACGCAGTGATCATAACGTTCACGCAACTGCGGGTTAGGAATCACGACATGGCTATTTTGCAGCGCCGCCAGGTTAAACGTTTTAGAAGCAGAATCGAGCATTACTAGATTGTCTCTGTAGTAACCTTCCTTAATAGAAAGTGCTGAAATAAACGGACGCTTGCCGACGATCAAATCATGATGAATCTCATCTGAAACCAGCAAGACTTTTTCCTGACGACAAATTTCTAGCAGGTCTGCTAATTCTGTGCTGCTCCAGACACGCCCGACTGGATTATGCGGTGAACACAGCAATAAAAGCTTGACTTCTTTGGCTTGAAGCTTAGCCTGGATATCCGCCAAATCCATTTCATAGTGCGTCCCATTGCGTTTTAGGTTTGAGATAACAGGAATGCGCTGATTGTCTGTAATCACACTTAAAAAGGGCGCATACACCGGCTGGAGAATCATCACCGCGTCACCCGGTTCTGTTAGACAAGTTACCAAGGTACTGAGAGATTGAACAACCCCAGTCCCGAAACGCAGCCAATCATGTTCTAACTCGGTTCCATAACGTGTTTGCTGCCACTTAAAATAAGCTTCGTAATAACTTTCTGGTGTCAGTGAATAACCGTATGCACCATGCGCAATTCTGTTTTGCAGTGCTTCCGTAACTGCTTCAGGTACTTTAAACTCGGTGTCTGCTACCCACAGCGGCAACAAATCATTTGTCCCGTACTTTTCTTGCATCCCGTCCCACTTCACTGAGGAAGTATGGCGACGTTCAACTGCATACTTTGCCACAAATTCAGTTAGTTCCATTTAAAGATTCTCCTTACTCTGACTTCAATTTTTTCCTGATATCCTTAAGTCGATTTTTACGCGTTTTAATAGGTTTGACCCCTAAGATATCTAATAGGAAGGTGAAGATTGGAATTCCAACAATCAGCCCCCACACCCCGAACAATTCCTCTGAAATAAAGAGCACCACAAAGGTATAGAAAATTGGTAGCTCAGTTTTATTTGACATTAACTTAGGATTCAAGACATAGGCTTCAATCGAATGAATTACAAATAACATTGCGACAATGTAGACTACATAGCGCAAACCGCCTACCGAATAGCCAATAATGGCCATTGGAATTGCCGAAATGATTACACCCGCTACCGGAATAAGACTCATAATAAAAATCAGCAATGATAAGCTGAACAGTTGCGGCATTTGTAAAATCGCCAAACAGATCGTCGTGAGCGTTGTATTCACAATTGCGATCATAAACTGCGTCTCAAGGACAATTCCAAAGGTATTCACGAACTTGTCTGCAAAAAAATAAATATCTTGGAAGAACCATGCATTCGGTCCGCTCAAAAAGCTTTTGGAAAAGCTGTACATTCTACTTTTTTCGATCGTAAAGAAAAAGCTGAGGATCAAAGATAGCACAAAGGTTACACCCATTGTTCCAACACTCGTGACGTATTTCAGTAACAATGTCACGCCATTTTTCATCTGTGCGGCAATGGTTGAGTCGCTAATCATACTACTAACGTATTTCAAAATCGCATTGCCATCAACTGAAGGACGTTGATAAAAGCTGATTAAATAGCGCACCATTGCTTCTGTCTGGGCAAAAAGCTTCGGTAAATAAAAGGTAATGGCTAAGTACAGCATCCCGACGATCAACAGATAGACCACCGTGACAATTACCGGCGCCGGAATCTTAATATGTCTTCTAATAAATGCAGTTAAGCTGACCACTAAAAAGGTAAAGATAAACGTCAATAAAATTAAGTTCATCATCACACGCATTTCATAGAGCACAAAGATGACTACCAATAATACAACTGTCCGCCTAAGTTTAATGTTTGCCAAAAACTTTTCCCATACTCCCAAAAAAAACACTCCCCGTTTCCATTGATACTCTTATTGTAACTGAAAATAACATAAAAAGCCGATCGACTTCAGTTAAAAGCCAAACTTTATAAAAACTAAATTTTTTATTAAATTCAAAAAAGCTATGCCTACATTGGACTTTCCTCCAACTTGCCATAGCTGCTCCGCACAAAATTTGTGGTTCCAATCTGAATATCACGACTGCTTTCAAGCTTTTTAGGCAGCGCTGTTTACTTATCATATTCACCTAACAATTCACGTAACAATTGCAGATTTTCTTTAATTTGTTTACCAATATCCGTATCTGCAACCGTTTGACGTTTGATTTCCTGGTTAACCACTCGTTTTGTAGAGATAATGTCACGCCCATTTTTGATTGCATCTTCTCTTGTTGTGAAGGGATGATGGGTAACTAGTTGCAAGCCATAAGAGTTATACAACAACGTATACCCCCCGATTCCAGTCGTTGGTTGATAAGCTTTAGAGTAGCCCCCGTCAATCACAATCATTTTTTTGTTAGCCAAAATCGGTTGCTGTCCTTTTTTGACAGGAGTATGTCCATTAATCACATAACCAGTTTCGGGATCCAATGAAAATTCACTCATGAGTTTGCGGCAAAACCATTCTTCCTTGCGTAGCGCGAAATAAGCATTCTTACGTTCAGTATGTGTCTCAGGTGCAGCCACAAAATAGCGTGCAAAGGTGGTCATCGCATGCTTCCCAAATAACGGCGACAATGGTCCTTGCCACAGATACCAAGTCATATCAGTCGCAAAATCATCTGTAACTTCGGGATGCGCATACGCCGTCCGCAATTCCTTTTCACAAAAATCCAATAAGGTGCGGCCAGCATATTTTTTACCCTGATAGGCAAAACTTTGAAATTCCCCATCTTTTTCAACCGGGATACATCCGTGAAATAAGAGGTTGCCGTTATAGCATTTATACATGCTGCCCTTATCCATCATAAAATCAAGATGCTTACGTAATTTAGTCGCATGCATGAAAGAATAAAGCAATGAACGCGTAATTTCTAATTCCTCTGCGTTTAATTCATAAGGATTTTTCGGATCAACCGTCCCAAAACAAGTATTTATAAGGGAATATTTTTTCCCCTCAATCGTAACTTCTTTTTTTACCCAGTCGATTTTGTCAAGTAACGGCAATTTTTGAAGCTCAAGTTCAGGTCTGCGCTGACAAAGCTGCCCTTCAAGCTTAAACTGGATAACTGTCACTGCCTGATGAATTTGTGTAATTTGCTTTTTCTCATCTGGCAAGATAAACGAGGCATCCTCAACCGTCTTCGGTCGAAAAGCCGGAATATCATGGTAATTTTTTTCGGCAAACATTGAAAGGTGTCGCAAATTAATTCCATAAGCATCTTCAATAATAGACAAATTATTGTAACGTGCACAAATCCGCAACAGGTTCATCAAACATAAAGCAGACCCTGAGGCCGCTCCCAGCCAGAGAACATCGTGATTCCCCCATTGAATATCCAGTGAATGATAAGCCATCAGCGTCTCCATAATCTTGTCCGGTAGCGGTCCACGATCGTAAATATCACCAATTACATGCAAATGATCGACTACCAGTCGCTGAATTGTATAGCAAGTTGCAATAATGAACTTATCAGCTTGCTGCAGCTCAACTAAGTTACGTAGGATCTTATTATAATAATTCCGCTTGTCAGGCTCTTGCTGATCGTTATACAGCAATTCTTCAGTAATATAAACGAAGTTAGGATCCATGGCTTTTCTAACCTTGGAACGCGTATACTTTGTCGCCGTGATTTTCAACAATTCAATCAAGCGTGCAATTGTATTGAGGTACCATTGCTCAAGGTCATCTTGATCCTTGGTATTTTCCTTTTGAAAGGTAATCTTGTCTTCTGGATAATAGATCAGCGTGGCAAATTCTTGAATGTTTTTGGGAGTCAATCTACCACCTAAGTTTTCAACAATTTTTTGCTTGATGTTGCCTGATCCATTCCTCAGAATATGATCAAAAGCATTATATTCGCCGTGAAGATCACTGACAAAGTGTTCGGTAGCTTTTGGCAAATTCAAAATTGCCTCTAAGTTTGTGATCTCAGTAATCACATCCTGTTTTGAGGGGAATTTTTCCCGCAATAGCTCTTGTGTATACGACATACTTGAAATCTCCCTTGGCATATATTAACATTAAGTTGTTAGCGGTACCGTCAAAATTGGTACACGTTAAATATACACCATCGAAGGACAAATACCAATATTATTAAGATAAGCATTAGCACTTAATAAAGCTTACTACAGCTTAAAGATCTGCAACATTAATTAATTATACCAATTTTTAATTATTTGCGGTATTTTGATTGTAAAGCGTTTTATTAAGTGCTAATGTATACCTGTTAATTCAAGTGGACATACAAAGGAGGTCTCTTCATGGATAACACAGTGATCGAAAAAACAGAAGCACGCGCAGAGAAAAATACTGAGTGGCGTCTCTCAAATTCAGAAAATGGACATTTTCTCAACGTAGTTTTTGGTAAGGATGTCGAAGAAGCAATGAAACGTCAGCGTAACTTCTCATTCAACCGCTTTGAATCAGAACAACTTAATAATCTGCGGGCTTTAGTGCAAGAATTAGATCACGACTATGAATTAGTCTTAGATGAAAATGCCATCGGATCCGATTACATGCCGCTTGCAGCTGATGATGCTAAACAACTGCTAAAAGTAATTGTGGACTGATTAAGCACAAGTATGTTCAAAAAAGAACTTTATAATCTGGTTAAAGCTAAGTAAAAGTTCTGACAACATGGATCATCTTTAAATAAACTCAAAAGACTGAATCAAGACTCGCATTTTGATTCAGTCTTTTGAGTTTATTTTGTGATTTACAGATTAACGTACTCCCACCAGCACTTCCACAAATTATTTGTAATCAATTCTGAATTACTTAATTCAAGCCCTGCTTGCCGCTGGCGACTGTACTTCCTGCATTCTAATCAAGTTTTAGCAGATATTTGGCAGTTGTCATACTTCTACTTTAACGTGCTGCTATTTTGCAAGCAGCTGCTTGAAGGCTTATAGTAAGCGTTTACTTTGGAAAACTGTTATTATCTATAGTAACCATCAGTTGTGCTTCACTTTCAAGCTAGCTTGCTCTAATAAGGAGTGAAAATCATGAATATTTTAATCTGTACAGAGAACTTAATTATGGATGGTGTTAAACGCGTAGCAACTGTGATCGGGAATGAACTCTCCCGAAAAAATACTGTATATTACTACTCACTTTCTAGTGACCCGTCTTTTTTCTCACTCGCCGCCCCTTTACTGCATGCTGTCCATCCAGTAAACACCGGGAAAAGTTTTCGAGAAGATCGACCTTTGCAGCGTTTTACACAACAAATTACCGACTTACTGACCGTCATCAAAAAATACAAAATCACAGTTGTAATCTTGAACGCTGGGCTTTTTACCAGTTTTGCCCCTGTGCTTAAGCAGCGGCTTCCAACTGTTAAGTTGATCGCATGGTTGCACAACAACTATGAAACCTACTTGGAAAAATATTATCGTCAAATGGCACCTGAATTCATCGCCGGTTTAAATGCAGTTGACACTGTGATCGCTTTAACTGAACATGATTTAAAAAAATTCAAACAACACAATCAACATACCCTAAAAATTTATAACCCGGTGACTTTAAAAGCACATGGCCATGCAAAACTCGTCAACCCAACCATCGCAGTCGTTTGTCGCTTAGATATTCAGCATAAGGGTTTAGATCTTTTATTAAATTTAGCTGCGCTGTTACCGACACCATGGCAAATCAAGGTTGCCGGCGATGGGCCTGAAAAAGAAGCTCTTCAAACCGCTATTACCAACCAAAAACTCTCACAAAAGATCAAGCTGACAGGTGCCTTAAATGACCTGCAGCTCCGAAAACATTACCAAAGCGCCTCGCTTTTCGTCATGACCTCACGTTGGGAAGGACTGCCGCTTGTCATTGGAGAAGCAATGGATTTTGGCCTTCCAATCGCCAGCATGTGGAATACCGGTGCCCAAGAGTATCTGCAAAATGGACAATATGGTATTTTAAGTGCTGATCATGACGTGGCCAGCTTTATGCATAACCTTTCTCCGCTCCTACAAGATCTCAACTTGCGAAAACATTGGAGTAAGCTTGCCTTAACGCGTGCACAAGCCTTTCAACTCCCAACAATCGTTGCTCAATGGGAGGAGCTTTTACACAAAATGACTCCTAGCAAGTCCAGCAGCTTTTAGTCAAACTGTACCGTGGTATTTTGTGCTTTTGAAAAAACAGTTGTAGTCTAATTTAGTTTAACTTGGCTTCGCTGGTTAGCTTTGAAAAAGTTCAGCGTCACGTTACTACTTTTGTGTATCCACTAAAGGGGCTGTGACAAAAGTTAAATTTTGTCACAGCCCCTCTTTTATTCCGGA
>NZ_AZFQ01000053.1:247485-272219 GCF_001435195.1 Liquorilactobacillus satsumensis DSM 16230 = JCM 12392
TTTAGTTTGCAATTTCGTCCATTTTCTCCATTTTAGTAAGAGGTCTTTGCTTTTCAGCCGATAGATCAATGAACGTAACATTACTAGCAATTATCCCTGTGTAATTCCCCGCAAGCAACAATGCACCGAATTTATCAACATCTAATCTGCTCTTTTCATCCAAAAATTCTTTTGAGTATCCTTTTATTAAAAACGGACCAACGTTTGTCTCAAGTGTGGTATCAAAGTCAGTTAAATCAGCAGTTCGGTTGACGACAATTAACTCGAAGTTGATTTCAAGACTACAAGTCGCCTGCACTTTAGAGTAAAGACCAACCCCATCATCAAAGCTCAGTAAAAAATGCAGGTTGTTTTGTGAAAGATATTTTTTCAATTTCTTTTTAGCAGCAGGTGTAACCGTCAAAAACATAAATTATTCCTTCTTTTGTAGTTTAATTTAATAACATAGCACTGTACTATGTATATACATAGTATTTCTATAAATCATGCTTGTCAACTTTTTAGGAGGAGGGTTATTATGCTAATTGCACTAAAAAAATTAACTACTCTGCTTGAACAAGCCCAGCGGACAATCCTAGTTACTGGGGCAGGGATCTCAACTACCTGCGGATATCCAGGACTAGCAGCGATGAATAAAATCGCCCTAACTGATTCTGAGTTTCATGCACCAATTTTAAAGTTATTAACTAATCGATATGCGCAATCCCACCCGCAGGAGTTTTATCGCATGTATCGCAAAACCCATTTTCGGCCGCAAGCTTTGCCAAGTAGCAGCCACTTAGCCCTTGCTCACTTGGAAAAAGCAGGTCTCATAACCGGAATCATCACATTTAATCTGGACTACCTACACACACTGGCAGGTTCAAAAAAAGTTCTCGAATATTGGGGCAGTATTAATGAAAATTTTTGTGTCGCACATCATCATTCTTTTGGGTTAGAATACCTAGTAGAGCATCCTATTCCGCATTGTCCATTTGACGGTTCGCTAATCCTGCCTGTTTTCGTGTTACGTAATATGGTTGCGTTCAAAAAACGTGTAGCGGCAGGCAGAGCCCTCCTCAAAAATGCTGATTTAGTAATTATTTGCGGAACTCAACTTCATCACAATTTTCCTGAGACCGCTGCTAACATTGTAGTCATCAATGATCAGCCTCTCCGGCTGCAGCAAGAACCCGCTTTATTTATTCAAGGAAAGTTAGATTCTGTTTTTGATGCTCTTTTAACCACATTACCCTCAACCTGATGAAAGGAGCCATGTCGATGACTTTAGCAATCGAAAACTGCTTATATTTTGCCAGCAATCGCCTCGCACGAGAAACTGAAAGACTAGCAATTGCAGCTTATAAGCCCACCGGCCTCAGTCCCAGCTATAACTATATCTTAATGACACTAGCTGAAATTGGTCCACTCACATTGCATGAACTTGCTGCTAAAATGGGAATTGCCCCCTCCACGATGTCACGTTTTATTAAAAAAATGGCCGCTGACGGCTTAATCACCAAAAAAAATGGTTGGCGTAAAATTGACCTTGCTCTTTCTGAAAAGGGCAAGCAACTACTGCCGCTCACCTATGCCTGCTTCCAGCAATTAGGAAAAACTGTCACAAGACTTTCCGGGGGACTTGGGCAAAAGGAAAAGACCGTCGCTCAGCTTAACCAACAAGCGGCATTACTTAACAGAAAGAAGGAAAAACAATGACAACGCTCTTCATTAGACAGGCACGCTTACAAGACGTGGATAGCATCACTGCTTTGATTAACTCAGGTAAAAAGCTGCTAGCTGCTGATGGTATTCCGCAATGGCAGGGAAACTATCCTGCAAGTGAGACTATCACAACTGATATTAGCAATCAAAGCACGTATCTACTGCTTGCCGCTGGAAAAATCTCAGGAACGGCCACCTTGCTTCAGACTGCTGAACCGGATTATCATAAAATATACGCGGGCAAATGGCAGACTTCACCTACTAATCCAACCGGTAAATATGCCACAATTCACCGGATCACTGTTGCACCTCAATATCGCGGTCAACATCTCAGTGATTTTTTCTTCAGTAATCTGTTTAGTGAAGCATTTCGTCTAGGATTTCGTGAATTGCGCATTGACACCCATGCTGAGAATACAAGAATGCAGCACATTATTGAAAAAGCCGGTTTTACTTACGCGGGAATTGTCTATCTAAATGATGATCCCCACGATCAACGCAGAGTTTACCAAATTTTTCTGGAATAAAAATCCCCTAATTCTTGAAGTCCCGCCAAGCTTAGACAGGTTGTCAAAGTTTAGGCGGGATTTTTTGGCTGTATCCTTATTCCTGACAGTTCAAACTGAAAAATAGCTCTAACTGTCAGCCTCATTTCAAACAGCAGCGTGGTTTTATCAACTTATGCTTATTGCTTACAGATTACTACCTTACCCATCATATGGTTGGACTCAACTAATTCATGTGCCCTTTTTAAGTTGGCAACATTAAAGGGTGAAAGCTCTTGTGTCACTGTACTTTTAATGATTCCCTGATCTAAAAGTGCAGCCATTTTTTCAAGGATCACATGCTGACTAAGCATGTCAGGTGTTTGATAATATGACTTTGTGTACATCCACTCCCACGCAAATTTCGCACGTTTTTTAGTTAATTTTTTTAGATCAAGTGGTCGTTTATTTTCAGTGATTGCTGCAATTCTGCCGCTGGGTTTAATCAATGCTGCAATTTCAGCCCAATGACCATCAAGATCGCTAAGTCCCAAAATATAATCAACATATTGATAACCTAGATTTCTAACTTCTGTGACTAAATTCTTGCGATGATTAACAGTTTGTTGCGCGCCATGCTGTTTAACCCAACGGATAGTCTCACGCCGAGAAGCACTGGCAATTACTTTTAGGCCTGCCCAATCAGCTAACTGAGTTGCAATGGAACCTACTCCACCAGCCCCATTAATAATCAAAATTGTTTTTGTCCGTTCTTTCGCTGGTCCTTGTGCAATCTCCAACTGTTCAAATAACGCTTCCCACGCTGTTAAAGAAGTAAGTGGAACTGCTGCAGCTTGAGCATCAGTCAACTTCTCAGGTGCATGTCCCACGATACGTTCATCAACCACTTGATACTCACTGTTACTTCCAGGACGTTTAAACGAGCCAGCATAAAAAACACGTTCTCCCGGTTTGAAAAGCGTGACGGCACTACCAATCTCCTTAACAATTCCGACGGCATCCCAGCCAAGTACTTTTGGTTTTTGCAAAACACCATGTCCAGTGCGGCGGACCCCAACATCGACGGGATTAACTGACACTGCGGCAACCTCCACTAATAAATCATGTTCTTGAACCTGTGGCCGCGGTACTTCAAATTCTTGGAGACTGTTTGCTGCAGTTAATGGCAAATGTTCCTTGAAACCGATGACCTTCATTGTCTTCTTCATTCAAATTCCTCCCTGTTAATCTATACAGTTATAGTAGCCCTTCTTAATAATCCTGCAATCGTGAAAAAAATGTTACTAGCAGAGTTTTATTGCTATCACGTTTTTAATTAGAGGTATAATCTATAGTTGAATTACTTTTAGAGGAGAAGATCATAATGAAGAAAAGACAGGTCTATGGTTGCCAGGCAGGTTGTCCTGTGGAGAGTACCTTGCAAATTATTTCTGGCAAGTGGAAAAGTGTGATTCTGTATCACCTCTTCAAGCAAAGGCTTTGCCATTTTGGTGAGTTGCATTCAGCGATCGCAGATTGTTCACGTAGAATGCTTGCCTTACAGTTACGGGAGCTAGAAGATGATGGAATCATCAAGAAAACTATTTTTTCGGAAATACCGCTCAGGACTGATTATACTTTAACGGAATTTGGACAAACTTTACGTCCTGTGGTTGCTTCTTTAGAGCAGTGGGGGATTCAGTATAATCGAAAAAGAAATAGAAGTGCCGACACCCAGTGTTCAACCTTCGTAGACTAAGACCTAAATTACAAAGTAACCCGCTTTTGGTTACGCGTAAGGCAGGCTTAGGCATTAGAGGTTGCTGGGGGAGCACGTTATGAAAGAAGTGCTGACACCCAGCGTTCAGCCGCCATAGACTAAGTCCTGACTTACAAAGTAACCCGCTTTTGGTTACGCGTAAGGCAGGCTTAGGCATCGGCGGTTGCTGATTGGAGCACGTTAATAAGAAGTGCGACACTCACTGGGAGCCTTTGAGCACTAACAACAAATTGCAAAATAGACGGGCTGTGTCTATGCGTAATTTGAGGTTAGGCACAAAAGGCTGGTGATTGGAGCACGTTAATAAGAAGTGCGCAAAAAGGCGGGAGGCCTTGAAGATTAGCGACAGGTAACGAGGGTAACTGCGCTTGTTACCGTTGTTACCTAAGCTAAGCATAAAGGGCTGCCTTTTGGAGCACGTTAATAAAAAGTGCCGACAAACCACCGGGAGGCCTTGAGCACTAGCACTAAATTGCAAAATAGGCGGACTGTGACTATGCGCAATTTTTAGCTAAACGTAAACAGAGCGGGGCTGTGACAGAAGTTAAATTTTGTCACAGCCCCTCTTTTGTTCCGGATAAACGTGTTCCATAAGCCAAAATTCTCCGTCTAACTTCGAATTACTCATAGCAAAGTACTCGCTATGTTCGTAATTTCGAGTTAGCACTCAAAATTTTCCCGACTTATGTCGCACTCTCCTCTTTTATTCTGGATAAACATGTTCCATAAGTCAAAATTCTCCGTCTAACTTCGAATTACTCATAGCAAAGTACTCGCTATGTTCGTAATTTCGGGTTAGCACTCAAATTTTCCCGCCTTATGTCACACTCTCAAGCTCTTTAATTTTATTTTGCACTCTCTAAATTAACGCTTCTAGCAAGCAAATACTGTCCAGCGCAATCAGTTTTGCCCTTAGTTTTTGAAAAATCTCACCAACTGGCAGCATTTTTTCATTTCTACCTCTAGACTTCAGGCGATACCAAAATTTTCACCTGATCTTTTTCAGTCGCTAACGCCTTAATTCCCTTTTCTACGACTGCCGCTAATGGAATTTTTTTGGTAACAATTTTGCTAAAAAGTTCACGATGATTATTAAGAATCCCTAGTACTTCAGGATACGAATTGTTGTAGCATAATGTAGTCACGATATCGACTCCTTGCATAATAACATCGTTTGTCATGTCAACTTTAAGCGGTTTGCCAAAGAGCGCAACAATCTGCAGCGTGCCAGTCCGCTTTGTCAGCTTCAATGCATTTTCAAAGGTTGCTTGAACTCCGGCTGCCTCAAACGAAACATCGACCCCATTGGGACATTCTTTCCGAACTTCCTTTGAAACATCAACCTGATTAGGATTCAAAATTCGTTTCAGCCCCAATTCTTTGGCCTTATTCAAACGCACTTCTGAAACATCAATCACAAAAACATGGTTAGCACCTGCCAATTTCGCTAACACCGCCGTCAATAAGCCAATTGGGCCGGCGCCTTCCACCACAACGTCCTCACCTGCACGCAAGCTGCTTTTCTTGATTGCTTCAAACACTACAGCAGTGGGCTCAGCAAGTGCTCCTAATTCATAAGCTAAACCTTGTGGCATTTTATGGGCAAAAAATTCATCTACGTTAGCATACTCGGCAAACCCGCCATCATCTGAAAAGCCAAGGAAATTGCCGGCACCATCTTTTGCCCTTGCATTATTGCAAAAATTATAAAACCCCTTGCGGCAATTCTCGCATTTTCCACATGCAATCAGTGGCTCCACCGCAACTGCATCGCCTACCTTAAGATCCTTCACTCGATCACCGACCTTAACCACTGTGCCAGCAAATTCATGACCAAGTGTAATCGGTACTGTCTTGCCGGTTAATGGATGCGGAATAGTTGGTAACCCCCATCCCTCTAAATAAGCGTGTAGATCACTGCCACAAATTCCACAATACTTAACCTTAATTTGTACCTGATCATCCTGCGGTTCGGAAAGTGCTACATTCTCGATCCGAACATCTTCTTTTCCGTAAATTCTTGCAGCCTTCACAACAAACATCTCCCTATGTTCAATCTACAATAAATCTATGACACCTAAATGAGTGCGTTTTATGTAATCGTTTACTCGAACTGAGTATAGTTCTCCCCATCTGACTTTTCAAACAATTGAATCAGTTATTTTTCGGTTAGTTTGTGAACGTATTCCTACTAAGCATTAAGCATGCAACAAAAAAACAGAAACCAGCGCAAAAAGCTTTGCTGATTTCTGTTTTTACAGTGTACCTTATTTCGAACACCTTTTTTTATTATTTTTCGTCAAAACCATTGGGATGTGTTTCGTGCCATTTCCAAGCAGTTTCAATGATCTTATGGATATCATCAAATTGCGGTTTCCAGCCTAAGATCTGGCGTGCTTTATCAGAAGCTGCAATCAAAGTATCTGGATCGCCGCCTCGGCGTGGAGCAATCACTGCTGGAATCTCTTTTCCAGTGACCTCACGTGCCGCTTTTAAGATCTCCATATTAGAAAAGCCAGTGGATGACCCTAAGTTAAAGGCTGTACTTTCATGACCTTCGCGCAGATAATTAACAGCTAAAATATGTGCATCTGCGAGATCAAAGGGATGAACATAATCGCGTACATTGGTTCCATCCGGTGTATTGTAGTCATCGCCGAAAATCTGCAATTTCTCACGCTGGCCTGTGGCAACTTGCAAAACAATCGGCAATAAATGTGTCTCAGGGTTATGATCCTCGCCAATACTGCCATCCGGCTTTGCACCAGCAACGTTAAAGTAGCGTAAAGCAACAAATTTAATGCCATTAGCAAGATCTGTCCAATGCATAATTTTTTCCATTGCAAGCTTGCTTTCACCATAAGGATTAATTGGCTTTTGCGGATCAGTTTCTTTAATCGGCATTGTTTCTGGAATACCATAAGTAGCTGCGGTAGAAGAAAAGACAATGCGTTTAACTCCAACTTCACTCATGACTTCCAACAACTTGATCATACCACCAGTATTGTTATCAAAATACTTCAAAGGTTTCTTCATAGATTCGGCTACCAATGAAAATGCCGCAAAATGAATCACAGCGTCAATCGCTGGATTTTCAGCAAAAACCTTCCGCATAAAATCTTGATCGGCAATGTCTCCTTGATAAAACTTTGCATTTTTATTAACAGCTGCGCGGTGACCTGTTACCAAGCTGTCGACTACGACAACCTCTGTTCCTTTTTCAACCAAACGATCAACTGTATGAGAGCCTATGTATCCAGCTCCTCCAAGAACTAAAATTGACATTCTCATTCCTCCTGAGATGTGAACTTGTATTTGAAAAACAATCTCCAAACACCGTTTCATTAGCTTTGTGCTGCAGCATCTGGATTAACAGATTCCAACTATCAAGTTTTTGCACTAAAATCAATAATACAAAAATCTGCTGCATCAACCACCATATTTTAACAGTTATTGCGCTCTTTTTGTCAAATAATTGTTAATTGTAATAGATTATATAGAATTTAAAGCTAATTCAAAGACTCACCGCAGGCTGTTCCCTTATTTTATTGTGTATTTTTTAAAATTGTGCTTAACTAGAATTTAGAAATTAATGAGGGGTATGCGTATGTCAGAGCTAGTATATAAACAGATTATTTCCGATTTGAAACATAAAATCTTCGCTGGGAGTTACCCAGATCTTCGGCTACCAGATGAACGTTCACTCAGCGAAAGCTACAAAGTCAGTCGCAGTTCTGTTAAAAGAGCGCTGAATCGCATGGCTAATGATGGCATGATCTTCAGAAAGCGTGGTGCAGGAACCTTTATTAATCCGCTTTATTTAAAGAATGAATCTGTTTTTAATTATGAAGAAAGCTCCAATTTAGGTGTGACCGATAATTTCAAAATGAACGGCAAACGGCCCAAAACAAAAGTCCTGACCTTTGAAGTGATTAAACCAACAGCTGAATTACGCCGAGATCTCTTTTTACTGCCAGATGACTTTGTCTATCAAATCGTTCGGTTGCGTCTCTTTGAAAAGAAACCCTTCATGATTGAAACCGGCTTTATTCCGATCAAGATTGTTCCAGAATTGACGCGTTCCATTATCAAAAAATCAATCTTCAATTATCTGCAAGAAGTCCATCACCAAGCAGTCACAAAATCGTTCCTTTCAGTTTTTGCAGAACCCTCTACCAAAAAAGATCAGGAACTTTTAAAGCTCGAGCCTAACGAACCCACCGGTGTGATGGAGGGTATCTTTTTCTTAGATGATGGGACTCCATTTGAATTTTCACACATGCGATTCCATTATAAATATTTAAAATTCAATTCCTTCGTCAGTGTGAATTAAATCCGCCACCGAGGCTGCATAAACTTGTCCATTGTATAATAAAAAGGATCCTGTTTTTTTCTTTAAAAATTGGTCCGGTCCAGAAAATAAAAAAGTTGATTTTTAGTAGATAATCCTTATTATTAATAGTGTAGACTATGTCGTTCAATTACAGGTAAACCCAATTAAAGGAGCTTAATATTATGGCTACAAATACAGTAGATTACAATTCACCCGCATACCTTGAAAAGCTTGATGCCTTCTGGCGTGCAGCCAACTATGTTTCTGTTGGTCAATTGTATCTAAAAGACAATCCCCTATTGACTCGTCCTTTAAAATCCAGTGATGTTAAAGTTAAACCAATCGGTCATTGGGGCACAATTGCTGGTCAAAATTTCATCTATGCCCACTTGAATCGTGTTATCAATAAGTACAACTTAAATATGCTGTACGTTGAAGGTCCAGGACACGGTGGTCAAGTAATGGTTTCGAATTCTTATCTTGACGGTAGTTATACTGAAATTTACCCCGAGATTACACAAGATGCCGCAGGAATGAAAAAACTATTTAAGCGTTTTTCTTTCCCAGGTGGGGTGGCTTCCCATGCTGCTCCTGAGACCCCTGGTTCGATTCACGAAGGTGGCGAACTTGGTTATTCTCTTTCGCATGGTGTTGGCGCTATTTTCGACAATCCTGATCTCATTTCAGCGGTCGTTGTTGGCGATGGAGAAGCAGAAACCGGCCCGCTTGCAACTTCTTGGCAATCCAATAAATTTATTAATCCAATTAATGATGGCGCTGCTTTGCCAATTTTAAATCTTAACGGTTTTAAAATTTCTAATCCTACACTCTTGTCACGTCAAAGTGATGCAGAATTGCAGAAATATTTTGAAGGTATGGGCTGGCACCCGCTGTTTGTTGCAGGAGACGACCCGGCAAAGCTGCACCCACAGATGGCTGCAGCCATGGATCAAGCAATTGAGGAAATCAAGGCTATTCAGACCCATGCACGTCAAAATAACGACCCTACGCTACCACAGTGGCCGTTAATCATTTTCCGAGCTCCTAAAGGCTGGACCGGTCCTAAAGAATGGGATCACGAACCCATTGAAAATTCATTCCGCGCTCACCAGATTCCAATTCCAGTCGATCAAAATGACATGCAACACGCTTCTGCATTAGTCGCGTGGCTGAAGAGTTACCATCCAGAAGAACTTTTCACTGCAGCGGGTGCTTTAAAACCTGAAATTGCTGCAATCGCCCCGACTGGTGAACAGCGTATGGCTGCAAATCCGCATACTAACCCCGGCAAGCTGATTAAAGATCTAATCCTGCCTGATTATCGTAAATATGCAGTCGATGTAGCTCAACGCGGAAAAGTCTTTGCACAGGATATGACTGTCTTGGGCAAGTACCTTAAAGATGTGATCGAGCTAAACGAGTCGAATAAGAACTTCCGTTTATTCGGACCAGATGAGACAATGTCAAATCGACTTGCACCGATTTTTGAGGCGACAAAACGCCAATGGCTTGAGCAGATCAAAGAACCGAATGATGAATTCCTTGCAAGTGCAGGAAGAGTGATTGATTCTCAGCTTTCTGAACATCAAGATGAAGGCTGGCTTGAAGGCTATGTCTTAACCGGCAGACATGGTATCTTTGCCAGTTACGAAGCTTTCTTGCGCGTGGTTGATTCAATGCTGACACAACATTTCAAGTGGTTGCGTAAAGCAACTGACCAGCCTTGGCGCAGCGACATTCCTTCTTTGAACTTAATTGCTTCTTCAACTGTTTTTCAGCAAGATCATAACGGTTATACTCACCAAGATCCTGGTATTTTGGGACACTTAGCCGACAAAAAACCGGCGTTCATCCGCGAATATTTACCTGCTGATGCTAACACGCTGCTTGCAGTTGCTGACAAAGTGCTTAATGACCGCCAAAAGATCAACTTGATTGTGAGTTCAAAACACCCACGGCAACAATTCTATTCAGCTGCAGAAGCAAAAGAATTAGTTGATAATGGTCTAAAAATCATTGATTGGGCTTCAAGTGACCAACATGAAGAGCCTGATGTTGTCTTAGCGGCCGCAGGAACAGAACCCAACTTAGAGAGCTTAGCCGCAATTCAATTATTACACCAGGCTGCGCCAGAGTTGAAAATCCGCTTTATTAATGTCGTTGATCTGTTGAAACTCCGCAGCCAAAAATATGATCCACGTGGTTTGAGTGATCCAGAATTCGACGCTTTCTTTACTAAAGACAAACCTGTGATCTTTGCTTTTCATGGATATGAAGGTTTGATTCGCGACCTCTTCTTTGACCGCCATAATCATAACCTACACGTTCACGGCTACCGTGAAAATGGTGATATTACTACACCATTTGACATGCGTGTCTTAAATCAAATGGATCGCTTTGACCTTGTTAAGTCAATCATTCTTAGCTTACCTGCTGCCGAGAAATATGGTCAGCTCATCGCAAAAATGGATGCTGTGATTGCTAAACATCACCAATATATTCGCGATGAAGGCACTGATTTGCCTGAAGTTGAAGCATGGAAATGGGAAGGCCTTCACTAACCCTAAAAATTGACCCAGCCAAACTAGTTAGCAACGCACTCGCCTGCTTCTTTCACAAAGTTGGCTGAAGGTGTCAAACTGCGCCAATTCAAAAATATTTGCTGATTACCTTGAAATGCCCATAATTTTCATTTATGATGAGAGAATAAACAAAGAGAAAGACACGTGTTTGAAGTTATTTTTTAAGAGAGGCTGGGGTTGGTGTAAACCGGCTATAAATTATTCAAGCATACTACTTTCAAGTGCAATTTGAGTAGTTTAACAAAACGAAATGGTTGTCGGTGAGAATCGTTATTAATTTAAAGTGTAATCGAGTATGTTGATTAAAAATGGGTGGTACCACGCTACAAGCGCCCCTGAATTTAAAAATTCAGGGACGCTTTTTTATTTCTTTAATTGCTACTTGTCTGATTTCGAAGGGAGAAAGTGAAGTTGAAACAAAAAAGAAAATTAAACCGCGGGCTATCGTCGCGACACATGCAGATGATTGCCCTTGGTGGAACTATTGGTGTCGGACTTTTCATGGGGTCAACTGCCACAATTAAGTGGACAGGCCCATCTGTCCTACTTGCATATGCTCTTGCCGGCCTGATTTTGTATCTGGTAATGCGCGCCCTAGGGGAAATGCTCTATGTTGATCCCAGCACCGCTTCGTTTGCTAAATTTGCTACAGAATATATCCATCCGCTTGCAGGTTATCTGACGGCCTGGAGTAATATTTTTCAGTATCTAGTTGTGGGAATCAGTGAAGTTATCGCAGTCGGTCAATATCTAAATTATTGGTGGCCTGGAATTCCTGGGTGGATTTCCGGAACAGTTATTGTCGTGACCCTCTGTATTGCTAATCTTGTCTCTGTCAGGGCTTATGGAGAACTTGAATCTTGGTTTTCATTGATCAAAGTTGTTACCATTATTTTTATGCTGATCCTTGGGGCCTTAGTAATTCTTTTAGGGGTTGGAAATCATGGTCATCCATTAGGTTTTGCAAATCTTTGGTCTCACGGCGGTTTCTTTACTGGTGGTTTTAAGGGATTTGTCTTTTCACTTTCAATTGTGATCGCATCCTATCAAGGGATAGAAGTTATTGGGATCACTGCGGGTGAAGCTCGGGACCCTCAAACTACCATTGTTAAATCTATTAAATCAATTGTTGCACGGATTTTAATCTTCTATATCGGAGCAATTTTTGTGATTGTTACAATTTATCCTTGGAATCAATTAGCGCAAGTTGGTTCGCCCTTTGTTGAAACCTTTGCGCGTGTTGGAATTACAGCCGCTGCCAGCATCATTAATTTTGTCCTGGTAACTGCAGCAATGTCTGGTTGCAATTCTGGAATTTTCAGTTCTAGTCGCATGCTCTACAGTCTCGGACTCAAAAAAGAAATCTCGGATAAATTCGTCAAATTATCACGTCATGGAGTCCCGATTTTGCCGGTTTTGACAATTTCGATTGGTATCTTTTGCGGGATGCTCCTCAACGAGATTCTACCGTTTTTTATTAAAAGTAGCTCTAACATTTTTGTTTTCGTCTATAGTTCCAGCGTTCTTCCCGGAATGGTTCCTTGGTTCGTTATTTTGCTAAGTCAACTGAAGTTCAGAAAGTTGCATCAAGCTGAATTGCAAGACCATCCCTTTAAACTGCCCTTGTATCCTTACAGCAACTATTTTGCCTTACTTGCTTTACTAGTTACATTAGTCTTTATGTTTCTTAATCCTGAAACTCGTATTTCGGTATTGATTGGTTTTGTTTTCTTAATTGTTATGACCTTGATTTACTGGATAACACGAAAAAAACAAACAGTCTAAAGCATCTTGAAAAAGATCTTATAATTTACACTTTACGATAACAACTTCGCTGCTTACGATCTTTAGTCGCCAATAATCGCAGCGTTGGATAATGTCCAGCGAGAACTTCTCTGCGAAAAAGGTTACCTGCTTGTACACGTGTGCCGATATAGAGTTGCTGCCAGTCCGCTTCACCATATAATTCTGGTAAAGAAAACTGGCTCTCACTAGGTTGCTTTTTCAGTTGTTCTTCAATCCTTGTAAAAATTGCTTTCATTTCTTGCATCTTGTTCCCCTCCTAAAAGTGATTATTTACCAGCTAATTTATTATTTATTTTTAGGATACACCTGCTGTGAAAAAAAGGATTTGCTTTTGCTCTAAGGATTGCTTATCCTAAAAACAACAGAAATTTTACTGGAGGTCCATCATGACAACTCTCTATATTATCCGTCACGGTCAAAGCGAAGCAAACGCTGCTGGAATCTTGCAAGGTAGTCAAATCGACACGCCGTTGACTGCTAAAGGCCGCCAACAGGCTTTGACAGTCCGTCAAAAATTGGCAGCCACTACCGCAATTCACTTTGATCTGGTCTTCGCTAGTCCACTTTTACGTGCGGCTCAAACAGCTCAACTCATTGCGCCGCATGCAACAACCATCTTCGATTCCCGCTTGCGTGAATTTGACTATGGTGACTGGGATGGGCAACTTGAAGCCGATATCCATCGAAAATACTCAGAATTTTTCGATGATCAATTCAACCTGCTTCCTGGTTCCGAAAAACTTTCGCATGGTGAAGATTTTCAAACTGTAACTGCACGGCTTGACAGCTTCTTCACTGAACTTGCACAAACATATCCACAACAGACACTCCTAGTTGCGAGCCATGGGTTCACTATCAAGTTAATGTTGAATGCTGTCCTAGGCATCAATCATCTGACCAGTCTCAATGAACCTTTAAATGCTGGATTAACTAAGATTAGCCTTTCTCCAACTAGCCGCACGCTTTTGTTCTTCAACCAAACTCTTTAAAGATCGTACAATCAGAGAGTGTGACATAAGTCGGTAAAATTTGAGTAATTCGAGGTTAGACGAAAAATTTTGACTTATGGACCACGTTTATCCGGAATAATTAAAAGAGCTAGACTAAAACTTCACTTTTGGTCCAGCCCTTTTTTATTTTACATTTTAACGATTACTGCTCTCAGCACTCTCTGAATGCCTAAGCCAGCATTACGTGTAACCAAACCCAGGTTACTTTGTAATGCTGGACTTAGTCTACGGAAGCTAAACGCAGGGTGTCGGCACTTCTTTAATTAACAGTTAAGTTATTTGCCCGTTCACAGCGCATTATGCTATCATGCAGTTAAGTAACTGTCATAATCCTAGTACGTGGAATTTCACGTGTAAAATTTTATGTAATGACCCTTAATATTGTTTTTTCAGTCTTTTCTATCCCCTCCAGTTGATTTCAAAATTGCCAAGCAACTGTTTTGGAATCCCTCAAAATGATCTTACTTAAACGCCAAATAACATAACTTAAAGTCCAGTGTTCAGTAAAATGCACGTAAGAAGGGAAGTTAATTTGATGCCGTTGTTCCGCAAGAAATCACTCAGACATAGAGGAGTTGAACGTCCTTCAATTTTGTTTGCAACTGCTTTTTCTCTCTTGCTAGCTACTGCTTACTTAGGAGCTCACGCTGATAATTCCGACCTTGTCAGCGACTCAACTACAAGTTCTAACAACAGCCTTTCAAGTTCTACAAACAGTAGCTCTGCAACAGATATCAGCAGCAGTTCACACTCAAATTCCCAAACAACTAGCACTGCGACTTCAGAAACCAGTAGTTCTGCAACTTCAAAAAATTCTGCCGAACAAGCAAAACAAACAACTAGTACGACTACTAGTACTGTCAGTTCTAATTCAGCTACTTCGGCCAAAAGTGATGCTGCTAAAACCTCAAGTGCAGATACAACTTATGCTTCAAGTACAAGTTCAAGTGCAAACTCCAGCAGTTCGGATACTAGTAGTACCAAGGAGAAGACAACTAAAGACACAACCAGTTCAGCTACAAACTCGTCATCTATCACGAGCACAAGTTCCAGCACAGTGATCCCTCAAAGTACAGCAGTTGCCAGCAGCCCTCTTTCTTCAGCAAAAACAAGCTCCGAAAATACTGTTAGCCAATCTGTTAAAAAGGTTTCTTCTGCTTCTGCCGTCTCTGCGATCTCGCCTGATACAGCTGCTTCTACAAGCTCTACACATGAAGCTACAACAAATTCAATCCCTGCAACAGGCTTTTGGAATTTGCTGAATAATACAGCCGAACCTGAAAAAAAGCCGTCACAACAACAGACCGAAACCGTCGCCGAAAATTTGGTAACTGTCATTGAAAATAAAGTTGTGACTAAAAATACCCAAGTAGATTATCTTAATCAAATGCGCGCTAAGGGTGTGCTTAAGTCCGATCATTCCTGGACCATCCATGACAGTTCTCAAAAAATCAACGCAGCACTGCAGCAAGCACAGTCTACCATTGAACTTTTTTTCAGATTTACTGTCAACAACAACTGGTTCCATGGGATTACAACCAGAATTATCAAAGAAGAAGCTGTTCCTGAGGAAAATGCTGAAAGCTTGAATAGTAACGAAGAAGAATACGCCCAAAACACATCTGGTTATCAAATTCAAAAGCCTAAGCGGTCTGCCTTAACTATTCCAGGAAAGATTGAAAGTTTTATTACCACGATTAGCGGTCAAGTTCCCGCATACGCCGTTCAAGCTAAAATTGCTAATCAGACTTACCGACTGAATGGCCTTACCGGGCAAAAACAAAGTGGCTGGCAAACAACCCAAGGTGCAACTCAGTATTATAACTCACAAGGGCAACAACTGACTGGATTGCAAAAAATTGGCAATTCCACCTATTACTTTTCACAAGCTGGTTCCTTACAAAGGGGGATGAGAAAGTTGCGTAATGATTGGTATTTCTTCGACAAGAAGAGCGGCATAATGCAAACTGGTTTTCATTCCCTTACCCCTGAGCAGGTTGTCTACCTTGATGAAAATGGAAAGTTGCAGTATGGTCTCAAAAAAATTGGTGGCCACTTGTATCTTTTTGATAAGCACAGTGGCGTTATGCAAACCGGATTTCAGTACCTTAAACTTCAAAGAAAGACTGTCTACTTTAACAAACAGGGACAAATGCAGTTCGGATCACACCAGATTGATGGTCAGTGGTACCTCTTTGATAACACAACGGGAGCCCTAAAAACCGGTCTGCGTTATCTCCCTGATACCCAAAAAGTTGCTTATTTTAATGCAGCGGGACAGATGCAGTATGGGTGTCAGAAGATTAACGGCAAATGGTATTATTTCGACAAGCAAACAGGTGCAATGAAAACCGGTTTTCAATATTCGCCTGCAACAAAATTACTTGTATACTATAACAGAGCTGGTCAAAGAACTCATACATTGCAAAAACAAGCAGGAAAATGGCTGGTAGCGCACTCACAGACTTAGATACAGCAGACGCAATCGCAATGCCGACAACCAGTGTCCAACTAACTGCCTTGGACTGAATAATTTTTCTGTAATCAAACAAAGAGAGTATGCCATAAGTCGGTAAAATTTGAGTAATTCGAGGTTAGACGAAAAATTTTGACTTATGGAACACGTTTATCCGGAATAAGTAAAGGAGCTAGACTAAAATTTCACTTTTGGTCCAGCCCCTTATTTTTTAGATTATCCAAACTAAATTTGTTTTCTTTTTTTAAACACTGCTTCAGCATACAATTAACGATGCATCCACCAATACCTATTTGAATTCGCGGGCGATTTCACGCACACTGACATTTTGCTCCCGTGCTCTAGTAATGACCTCGCGCACATCCCGATCAGTAAATGCTTTAGAATCAACACCTTCATGGTCCAAATCCCGACGTGCTTGCTGTAACTGTTTTTTAGTGATTTTACCAACAGCCGAGGTGACTCCGCTACTTGTTGTCCCCTGACTTCTTGGTAAAAGTGTATTTTCGTCAGTGTCGGAGCTTGAACTGTCAGCTCCTGTGACATGATATCCCAGTGCTGCTAAGACTCGATCGTTACTGCTTTGCAGCTTCTTTGCTTTTTTTCGAATCTCATCATAATAATGCTGATCAATATTACCGTAGCCCAAGATAACCGCTAATTTAGTATTAGAAGCCGTATACTCATAATTAGTCGCTAAAATCTTAGCTCGTTGATAATTTTTTTCAAAAATGTCAAGTTCATGCAGAACTTCCTTTAGCTCAGTTTCGTTAGAGGCCGCCCTTCTCACCAGTGTTTGTGAGCCATTCTCAACTTGAGTGACCTCATGAAACAGCTGCCGTGCACGTGTGTAACTTCCCTTTTTAACCCATTTCAAGCCGGCACGATATTTAACGACCTGGGTCAAGTGTGCATTAGCTGCTTTATCGTTGGGCTTTTTTTTCAAAGCATCACGAAAATGATTCTCTGCTTGCATGTACTTAGAGCTTTCAATTGCTTTTTCACCCGCATTAAAAGCCCCACGATAATACTGCGCAGTTTCAACATGTTTTGTATAACCGTAGCCAATGAAAATGACTGCAATAATCAAAGTAACAATCAGCCATGCTTTCCTGCCCATTTACCGATCCCCCGCTTTCGTGTCTATCAGATGATATTATACCATTTTTTAGTAATTAAAAAGTTAATTTCTCAACTGGAGCAGATAGTTTTTCCATTATATTTGACCCTTCTATCTCCAGTTGGGTACAATTAGCAAAACGAATCTTTAGGAGGACAAGATGAATACAGCGACATTAACCGACCTCATCAATCAATATGGCTATTTTGGAATTGCCGCTTTAATTGCACTTGAAAATATTTTTCCCCCGATTCCTTCAGAAGTAATTCTCACATTTTCAGGTTTTATTACGCTTTCAAGCCGGCTAAGTGTCATCGGAACAATCATTGCTGCAACGATTGGTGCCGTAATCGGTGCACTTGTTCTCTATGCCCTTGGGCGTCTACTCTCTGCCAAACGCCTTGAAAGACTCCTCGCAGGTAGAACCGGTAAATTGCTACATTTAAAATCCAGTGACGTAGCGCGTGCAGCCGCTTTTTTCAAACGTCATGGTGGGCAAGCTGTCTTTTTTGGCCGCTTCATTCCCCTGATTCGCAGCTTAATTTCTCTTCCTGCCGGAATGTCTGGCTATCCTCTTGGACGGTTTCTGCTCTTTTCAACTTTAGGGACCCTCATCTGGAACACTGTGTTGATTCTAGTTGGCCGCCTTGCAGGACATGCCTGGCCGCATATTGTTACAACAATCGAAGGCTATGGCAAATTACTACTATTAATAGTTTTGCTCGTGGCAGTTCTGGCGTTTTGGTGGTATCACCGCCAGAAACGTAAGAAAGTATAACTCAACGCAGCAAAAGAAAACAATAAGTTATATCGGTAAAATTTGCAGCTTAATTCGCACTTGCAACCAAACTTTGGTCTTGACGATGCGTCATGCGGAATTATTCGCAAAATTTTGACTTATGGAACACGTTTATGCAGAATAACTAGAAAAAGAGTGTGACATAAGTCGGGAAAATTTGAGTACTAACTCGAAATTACGAACATAGCGAGTACTTTGCTATGAGTAATTGGAAAGTCAGACGGAAGATTTTGACTTATGGAACACGTTTATCCGGAATAAAAGAGGGACTTTGACAAAATTTAACTTTTGTCAAAGCCCCCAATCTCTTAGTCTTATTTTTTAAGCTCCACATTAAGCGTTTAATTACCCAGTCTTGAGCTATTGGTCGCTACTTGCCTGCTTAAGGCTTTTTGTTTTACTTAGTATAAATATAATCACGCGTTTTAGGCAGATTTTTGCCGCTTGGTCCTTTAGAGATTAAATACTGAATTACGTCAATATTCCCGGCTTCAAAAGAAGCTGCACATGCTTGCAAATACAGATCCCACATGCGAATAAATTTACGATCTTTGCTCTCTGAAATTTTAGCAATGTTTTGCTTAAAATTTCGCTCCCAAATCTCTAGTGTGCGTTGATAATGACGCCGCAAAGTCTCTAAATCAAAGACCTGCATTCCGGCAGCTACAATGTGTTCCAAATTCTCAGTCATTCCTGGAATGTATCCACCTGGGAAAATGTATTGATTGATCCAGCCATTATAGGCTCCACCTTGTTGTCTTGTAATGCCATGAATCAGCGCTACTCCATCGTCGCTGAGATAATCAGCTACCGTTTGGAAATAAGTTTCCAGATTATCTTCACCAACATGTTCAAACATTCCGACACTCGTAATATAGTCAAAAGGTCCGTGCTTTAACTCACGATAATCTTCAAGATATACGTGTGCATGAGCTTCGAGTCCCTCATCCTTAATTCGTTGTTGTACGAATTTGTACTGTTCCTCACTTAAGGTAATTCCTGAGACATCTAATCCATATTCTTTTGCAGCAGTCAGCATCAATGTCCCCCAGCCACAGCCAATGTCTAACAACGTCTTGCCGGGTTGCGGATGGAGTTTTTTAATAATATGATGTACCTTATTCAACTGAGCTTGCTCAAGCGTGTCGTTTTCACTTTCAAAATAGGCACAAGAATAGGTCATCGTGGGATCAAGCCACAACCGATAAAATTCATTTCCTAAATCATAATGGCTTTGCACATCATCTTTGCTGTGACGCTCTGAATGAGATTGTTTAGGCAAAAAATGTTTTAATTTACTGTTGTAGAAGAAACTGTCATGCGCTTCATACGCTGATTTAACCAGTCTTTGAATTGAGCCTTCAATCTGGATTCTACCATCCATATAAGCTTCCCCCAAAGCAATTGAAGCATTCCGTAAGAGATCTTTTATGGGGACTGCCTCTTTGAATGTAATTGTTACCTCAGGTTCACCCTGTCCGTATTCCTCGCTTGTTCCATCCCAGTAATTAATTCTGACGGGAATATTAAATGATTTACTTAACATCTTCTTGTAAAAAATCTTATCAAGCATTGCAAAACGTCATCTGCCTTTCACTCTCTTAATTAACGAATATTAACATTTTAACACTTTTTAACTTTTGCTGTTTTCTTAAAGCACTTCTCTAAAGTTAACATTATCCGATAATAACCTGTTCTACCGGATACATATAATTAGCTTCCTGCTCCTTTTTAGAAATAAACAACATTAACATATACAACATTCCAACACGCCCAATAAACATCAATACAATAATTACAATCTTTCCCACTACACTAAGTGATCCGGTAATTCCCAAAGACAGTCCCGTTGTTCCAAAAGCCGACGCAACTTCAAAAATCAAGGCTGTCAAAGATTGCTTTTCTGTTGCAGCAAGGAGCAACACTGCAAGGCCACACAAAAGCAAGGAAAGATTAACCACAACAACTGCTTTTTGAATATCGTCATGCCCAATCCGCCGCCCAAAAATGTTGACATCCTTTCTTCCCCGAATAAAAGAATATAGATACAATAAAAGAATCCCAATTGTCGTTGTCCGTACTCCGCCGCCAACTGAGCTGGGACTTGCCCCAATGAACATCAGCAATGAAAAAAGCAACAATGTTACGGGACGAAAATCAGTCAAAGCATCCAACTGCAACCCGGCATTACGTGTCGAGGCACTATAGAATAAAGCCGTCATAACTTTTTCACTCAGTGGTTGGCTTGCAAATTTTCCCTGCAGTTCTGCTAGAAAGATGAGCACCGCACCTAAGACAAAAAAGAGTGCCGCAAAGAAAACTGCGAGTTTAACAAACAGGGAAAACTGAAATCTTCCACTTTTTTTGGTATTAAACCTAAATAAAAACCATTCACGCAATTCTGCTAAAACTGGGAAGCCAATCCCACCCACAATAATCAATACAATGACAAAAAATAAAAACAGGTAATCATGGCGATATGGATGCAGCGAACTACCAGTTATGTCAAACCCGGCATTGGTCACTGCAGTAATAGATGTATAGAAGCCCTCAAAAAGTGCTTCTTTAAAATTTAAAAAATCACTTTTTAGGTAGAAATATCCTGCAAAAATAATTCCAAAAAATAGTTGCAAAGCCATCATTAATCCAAAAACAGAATAGACCAAGCGGACAGTTCCACTTAGCCTAGGCTGATTCATATCTACCTGAATTAACTGTCGTTGGTGCAATGATATCCGCCGTCTGGTGAAGATCATCCCCACCGTTGCCAACATCGTGACACCTAAACCACCGACCTGAAATAAAATTTCCAATAAAACAACGCCATAATTATTATAGACTTCATTAATTGGGACAGTTGTAAGCCCCGTTACACTAACCGTTGAAACCGCCATAAAAAATGTATCCAAAGGGGAAGAAACTCCCGCAGGATTGCGAAAAAAGGGAAGACTTAACAATGCAAAAGTAATGATAATCAACCCAAAATACGCACACACAATTAATTGAATTGGGGTTGTATTTTCACGAACCTTTAGCCAAGCTCGGCTGATACTCTTCATTGCTATAATCTTCCTTTAATCTATTATTTAACTAACTTTAGCTTCGAATAACTGATCACAACTTTTTGTTTCAATTCTTGCGCAGTACTCGATTGACTATACTCTTTGTCAAAATCAATGATTGCAGAGTTTTTGAGCTGTTTTTTAATAATTCCCTTAAAGTGATGCCTGTTAAAGACAAAAGCAACGTGCCTACTCTTTTTGAATGGTTCTCCAAGGATGCTGACCTCGATCACTTGCTTGTCCCTAGCTCCTCTGCTCTTTGGTGCCTCACTCATAAGCTCTCCTCCTTAAAAATACCCCCGATACAACCTTCACTGCAGTCTTGATCCAAAAAGCGCCGACAGACCTCTAATCTCTGCCGGCAGACTACATTAGTATTATACCGCTAATTATCATTTAATACTAATCAAAAAGAAGGCCCGTCACCTTTGGCTATCAAACTTGTATCATGCTGATAGCTTTAAGCTCAGTGACAACTAATTCTACAAGTTCAAGCGTTCAACCTATTAACTTAACCACCGCTTGGATTACTTTTAACAGCAGACCTTTTCCAAATAATGATAACGGTTTACTTTTCCGCCTATCTTTGCTAGACTTAAATCGTTATTAATAAGATATTCAAGCTGGGGTGCCTTTTGGCTGAGAATTACCCATCGACCTGATCTGGACAATGCCAGCGGAGGGAGCTTAACATGATTAATAGTACCTTTTTGATCAAACGTAAGCTGCCATCATTCTCATTGAGTATGGTGGCTTTTTTATACCAAACCGACCCTTTTTGTTTATCAAAAAAGGAGAGCTTTAACATGCAAACTATTGGAAAAAAGAATAAATGGTCATTACGCGATGTTATTTTTCTTGCTATCATTGCCATTTTCTTTGGAATTATTTATCAAGTTTGGAGCTACGCGTATTATGCGTTAGCGGCCACACCATTGAAGCCTTATGCAAATGACCTGACCTTGGGAGTTTGGATTATGGCCGGTCCACTAGCAGGCATTTTGCTTAAAAAAATTGGGGCTACTGTAATCGGCGAACTGCTTGCAGCAGCCGTTGAAATGCTTCTTTTTTCAAGCTGGGGTGCCGCAACTTTGATCTCTGGATTTATTCAAGGAATTGGTAATGAGTTAGGTTTTGCTGCCACTGGCTATAAAAATTGGGATAAGACCGGATTGCTCTTTTCAACAATCGGAGCAACAATTGTGACCTTTATCTGGGATTGGTTTCAGAGTGGTTACAGTGCATACCATGTTAGTCTCTTGCTGACACTCCTTGTCATTCGTTTTATCTCAATCGGTTTCTTTGCGGGAGTACTAGTTTACTGGATTAAACAATTAGTTGAAAAAACTGGACTGATGAGCTAAATGACACAATTAACGATCGCTGCTTTGAGTTTTTCATATTCGCAGCAGCAACCTGCACTTTTTAACAATTTAGATTTCAAGCTTGAACCTGGCAGTTTTAATTTGCTTGTTGGGCCTTCTGGAAGCGGTAAATCGACGCTCTTCAAATTAATGGCGGGTCTGTATCCCCAATACGGTGGCTATAAAACAAACGGGGCAGTCTTACTAAACGGCCAAGATGTCAGCACAGTTGTTCCTTTTGCACGTGCACGTAAAATTGCGCTGCTTTTTCAAAACCCAAGTAGGCAATTTGCCATGCGCACTGTGGAGGAACAGCTTGTTTTTGTGTTAGAAAATCTGCAATTTTCACAACAACAGATTACCACACGCATTAATGCGGTCCTAGAGGAATTAAACTTGACTCCCTTCAAAAAAAGAGAGCTGTTGACACTCTCTGGCGGCGAGCAGCAACGTGTGGCACTAGCAGCCGTGCTAGCAATGGACAGTGAAATTATTCTGCTAGATGAACCCTTTGCCAATGTCGATGCTCATGGAAGAGCAACGTTATTACAGGAGCTGCTTAAATTACAACAAAATCAGCATAAAACAATCATGCTTTCTGACCATGAGTTAACCGGGTATGCTGGAATTGCTGAGCATGTATATCAATTAAAAACGCCGACCTCTAGGCTTGAAAAATTGCCTTTGAGTATCTTGCAGACGCTTCCCACCGAAAAAAAGGTAACTACCGACCCGCAGATTTTTAATCAAGGACAGCTTTCGTGGGAAAAGCTTTCGCTTGCAACCGGAGAACGCTTACTCTTAAAAGATAGTACTTGCAGGCTGCCACAAGGACGGCTGGGCCTTCTTTCTGGTGATAACGGAGTCGGAAAATCTACTTTTTTTGCATCTCTAGGTCAGCAAAAAAAGTATACTGGTACCATCTATTATCACGGAAAAAATGCTGCACGCGTGCGTAGGCGCAAGTGGGCCAAAACGGTTGCAAATATTTTTCAAAATAGCACCGATCAATTTATTAAGCTGCATGTTAATGAAGAACTTGAACTCTCACGTAAAAACACATTGTGGCCACAATATTGGACCGTTACTAGAATTAATGCTGCACTCACAGCTTTGCAACTTGCTCATTTAAAAGACCACGTCTGCTACCAGCTTTCGGGCGGCCAGCAAAAAAAACTGCAAGTCCTTTCAATGTTAATCATGGGCCAGCCTGTCTTGCTTTTCGACGAACCTTTCGCGGGTCTTGATGCACAATCATTGCACACACTGCTGACTTTAATCAAAGACACAGTCACTACACTTGGACTAAGTGGCTTGATAATTTCACATCAACGTCTTGGAGTGACTGAGTTCATGGATTATGAACTTCATTTTGCGAATCAAACGCTCCAGCTTGCAGGTGACTCTGATGAAAAATAAAAAAAGACTAAATGCTACTATTCTCGCTCTTATTATGCTAGGAATCGGATTACAGCTCACCTTTTCACAGAGTGTAATCTTGAATATCGTTGTCTGCATCTGTGGGCTGAGTTATCTCATATATTGCCGCGTTTCTTTCAGACTTTTACTCCTTACATTCCTGATTGCATTTCCATTGGCTCTAGGAAGTTGGTGGTCATTTCTCGTGTTTGGCACCGGAGATCGCTGGCACAATGCCTGGATCTATGGAACTCGTGTCTACGCGTACTTAACCTTAGGAACAGCAGTTACCCTCACTGTTTCAGTTAAAGAACTGCTATTAAGCCTCTCACTGCACCTCAAGCTTTCTGCGACATTCGTGTACGGCCTATTAGCCTCCTTTAACCTTTTAGAGCGGATTCGGCTGCAATTCAAACGGATTCAATATTCGGCCCGCATGCGTGGTAAAAATTACTACCCATGGCAACCATCGCTTTACCTGCGTGTAATCATTGTGGCACTTAATTGGTCTGGCGATTTAGCTGAAGCAATGACTTCCCAAGGCTTTTCAGAAGGCTATCCTCGCAGCACTACCTTTACTGACCGCTTGCCACGCTGGCAATGGGGCTTGTGCTTTTTTCTCATCATCAGCTTTTTTGGAGCTGCTTTTATCTTACGTCCATGGTAAAAAAGCAGGTAGCTTAGTAAATTATCACTCAGAGCTTAATAGTTAAAAGTGCGCTGCAGCGGTATAAATAAAGAGAGTGTGACATAAGTCGGGAAAATTTGAGTACTAACTCGAAATTGCGAACATA
>NZ_AZFQ01000003.1 GCF_001435195.1 Liquorilactobacillus satsumensis DSM 16230 = JCM 12392
CTTCGCCGCCCCGTTTTCCTGCTTCTTCACGTGACATCTTTTCATTATCCTTAGTCATATTCTCTTTCCTCCTAAAATTTGATTTCTTCTACGGTCTTTATATTAAGCGCTTTCTTACTAGACCACAAACATTATGCTTAGTTTTGAGAAATTTTATTTTAAGGGTATTTTGGGCCTGAAATTGTTGACAATACAGAGTAAGATAGGGACAAATATAGTTCTTAGAGGTAACGCAAAATAATTCAAAAACTTGTACAACAATCCTAATTGGTAAGCAAGCATCCCTCATTGGCTCAACCATCATTGCGCATAATGATGGTTGAAAAAGGAATTAGTTTGGAAAGTCAGTGACTACAGTGAAGAATTATATGAGGAAATAAAATACGAATGTGTTTACAATTAGGCTTACGATTATATCTATATCCCATTTGCTAATTAGTCTTGTATCTCACCGGTCTCTTTGTTTATATCGCCTCTGCCGTACTTACGTTCCTGATAAACGGCATCGAAGTATAATCTTATTAGTCCAGTATGAGCTCTCAACACCGAATTGATAATTTTCATGCTAGGCAAACCATATTCAACCCCATGTAATTTAATAAACCGCCTTAATTCACGCATATTTGCCAAATTATGATCATCAATCAAATCGCAAACATCATTCAGCATATCGTCTTTATCTTCGACATCAAGCGTTATATAGCGATCAATATCAAAATTATTCAACAACCTAATATCAGCTTTAGAATATTTATGCTTATTTTTAGCAATAGCGTCTTTTGATTCATGCGTTAAATACAAATACATATTTTCCATACTCGTACTTACAATCTGAACCATAGCAACACTTTTATCTCCCAAAGAGCGCTTAACTTTCAAACGCACACTTTCAGCAGTTACAGGATTTTTTGAAACATAGATTACATGATAATGTTCTTTTTTATATTTTTGTCCCTCAACATCACTTAAATCCTTATCATGCAGAGGACTAATAGCAATCGGAACACCTATTAATTCTAAGTTATCTATCCAGTCATTTGGTATGCTTTCCGGATAAAGCAAGAAGGTGAAGTATCTAGCTTTTTCTTTACTCATTTGATATAATTACCTTACAAAAATTAGTAAAAACATTATAAAAACATGAGCGACTTTTCGAAGAGGGCGCTCTTTTTTTATACTCATTTTTGCCCTTTCTTATCTTCTTCAACAACTTTTTTCATATGATTTCGAACGTCATAAGTAACAATAGAGCCAGTTTTAGCCAAAACTTTTTTATATTCAAAATATAATTCTTTGGGAATACGCATTGATACATTTTGGTATTCTATCGATGATTTCTCTCTAGCCATTTTTAGCACTCCTTTTATATTTATAAAAACATTATACAACTTTATCTATATATATTCAACTACCTTCTTATCATTATATTTCCAGAATTTTGTTGGCGGTTTGTTGACTTTTTGTTGATCGCTGTAACACTTGGTGTGTATGGGTTTGTTAGGGATTGTTGACCGATTTGGCACTCGGCACTTAAAAGGGGGGTCGTAGTACGGAAGCAAAATTGCTTCCTTGCCCCCCTTTTTTCCAAATTCCAAATTTTTTTCAAAAATTTTCCAGCGCTAACGCTCGGCAAAATTGCAAGCAATTTTAAAACCATGAGGGAATTTCATTCCCTCAAACTCCCTTGAGCCTCCTCCTGCCGAAATATACGGGCGCTACGCTTATTATTTCGTTCAGTTATCGGCTTTCATAATCTAACAGCCAACATCTTCACTGCAAAGCCACGCTACGCTCAAGGGCTTTTCCGCTACGATAACGCCTGTTTTAACGATTATGCCGACAACTAAACGAAATAAACGCTAAAACGTCTCAAAATCGTTTCTGAGACGTTTTAATAAAAAAGCGATAAATTATATTGGCGAATTATAAAAATGCCGTAGAACGAAAAATAGAGCCCTTAAAAAGCAAATAAAATCCGATAGCAATAAAAAACAAAACCAAAAGCCAAAAGATAAAAAAATAAATACAACAGCAAAAATAAATCAGAGTTCGATTTTTCGAACAATGCGCACTTACACATAGAATTTATTCTATGTTGTGCTAGGCCCATTAAAAGCCTGTATCAGAAGTCGCCGTTGGCGACAACAAAATCAAACCAATTTACCCAAAATCAATTTGGTTCAACATGTTTTCTGTACTTGCTTGATCCAAGCCCAAATAAGCTAAAGTCATTGATTCACTTGAGTGATTTAGTAAGTGCATTACTAGGCCAATATTGTAATTTGATTGCGTGTAAACACGATAAGCCCCGGTTTTGCGCATTGTATGGGTACCTAGATAATTAATTCCCAACAGATCACCAACCTTACTCATGATTTTGTAGAACTGTTTTTGCGTGATCTGCGTTACTAAATTTGTTCAAGTTATTTCTTGCAATCTGCCAAATAAAAACCCTCCCTACCCATTGGATTAATTATCCATTAGCTAGAGAGGGGGTATATTTGTAGAAAAAAGTTTGGCTTAGAACTGATATATTCTTATGCTGAGTGTAAATTAGTCATCATCGCCGGAGTTAGCCTTTCCACCCTTTTTACCAATTTCTTGGTAAAAGTCTTTGTCATGGGTGTCGGAAGTAGCTTCGCCGCCTTTTTTCCCATTCTTTTGATAGAAACCTTTATCGTGAGAGTCTGAAGTAGCTTCGCCGCCTTTTTCTCCAATTTCTTCGTAGAAATCTTTATCATGAGATTCGGAAGTAGCCTCGCCACCCTTCTCACCAGTTTCTTCATAGAAATCTTTATCGTGAGATTTGGAAGTAGCTTCGCCACCTTTTTTACCAATGTCTTCGTAAAAATCCTTATCATGCTTTTTGGCAGAGGCTTCGCCGCCCCGTTTTCCTGCTTCTTCACGTGACATCTTTTCATTATCCTTAGTC
>NZ_AZFQ01000054.1:0-25206 GCF_001435195.1 Liquorilactobacillus satsumensis DSM 16230 = JCM 12392
AAGAGCCCTACACATTTGATTTGTCGAAACTTTGTTCAGTTTTCAAAGGTCTACTTGGATTATGTAACACATTTAATTATTATACTATCAATTAAATTAAAAGTCAACATAATTTTAAAACATTTTTTATACATTATCCTTTCCCGCTCTCGCCTCAAATCGACGTTAATGCCTGTTGGAAAGGGATTAACTAACAACTTTCGTCATTAGCAACAATGAATATCATACCAACTATTTGTTGCTCCGTCAATAACTTTTTTTATTTTTTTATGAGCTCAAACTTTTAAATCCTTATAAACAACCATTCCTACTTTTTTATCCCGTGTATTCTTTGCTTTGCAGCATCCTCCCTGGGCCCTAAAAGCTTTAAACACCAGCCGTTCTCCACAATTATATAGAAATTTTCTGATACGCAGTCTTTCGCCTAGTATTCCACTAACATAAAAAGGAAGGGGGCTGTGACAAAAGTTAACTTTTGTCACAGCCCCTCTTTTATTCCGGATAAACGTGTTCCATAAGTCAAAATTCTCCGTCTAACTGCAAATTACTCATGGTAAAGTACTCGCTATGTTCTTAATTTCGAGTTAGTACTCAAAGTTGCCCGACTTATGTCACACTCTCTTCCTTAATCTCCTGTGATTCAATTTTTCAGATGCTAAGCCATTTTGCTGCACTTGCTTAAACTAAACATCCAATCATCTATTTAATCAAAGTTACCCCACCCATATAAGGTCTTAAAGCTTCAGGAACTGTGACTGTCCCATCTTCATTTTGATAATTCTCAAGAATTGCAGCCACTGTTCTACCAACTGCCAAGCCTGACCCGTTAAGAGTATGGACAAAATTAAGTTTGCCATTTTCATCCCTGTACTGGATATGAGCTCTCCTAGCTTGAAAGTTTTCACAATTTGAACAACTCGAAATTTCGCGGTACGTGTTTTGCGCTGGAATCCACACTTCCAAATCATGTGTCATCGCGGCAGAGAAGCCCATATCACCAGTTGAGAGTGTAATAATGTGATATGGCAAGCCCAATTTTTCAAGAATATCTCCAGCATCTTTGGTCATTTTTTCCAATTCCGAATAAGAGTCTTCAGGTTTAGTGTACTTAACCATCTCAACTTTATTAAACTGATGCATTCTGATCAAGCCTCGCGTATCACGCCCTGCACTCCCAGCTTCCGATCTAAACGAAGGTGAAAGCGCAGTAAAGTAAACTGGTAATTTTTCAGTTGGAATAATTTCATCCCGATAGTAATTGGTTAAAGGCACTTCTGCAGTTGGAATTAATGTCAAATCCTGATCTTCAATTTGGAAAACACCTTCTTTGAACTTAGGAAACTGTCCAGTCCCATACATGGAATCTCCATTTACCAAATATGGTGGAATAACTTCTGTATAGCCCTCTTTAGCATGTTCATCCAGCATAAAGTTATAGACGGCACGCTCTAACTTCGCACCTAAACCTACATAATAGACAAACCTGCTGCCGGATACCTTTGCCCCACGTTCAAAATCCAAAATTCCCAGTTGTTCACCAATTGTCCAATGTGGTTGTGGTTTAAAATCAAACTTAGTTGGCTCTCCCACGACCTTAATTTCAACATTAGCACTCTCATCCGGTCCAACTGGAATTGTAGGATTAGGCAAATTTGGCAACCGCGCAGCGATCTTTTGAACCTCTTCTTCTACTTGCGCCAGCTTTTCATCTAATTCTTTGATTTGACCGCCGACTGTCCGCATTGCAGCAATCTGTTGGGCAGCATCTTTTTTAGCTCTCTTGGCAGCGGCAATTGCCTGTGAAACTTCATTTCTTTTTTGCTTCAACGACTCGGTTTGGACAACCAATTCACGTCTTTGCTGGTCCCACTCCATCAACTTATCAAGTGTTGCCGGTTTGACACCGCGTGTGGCCAAGCGCTGTTTAACTTCCGCTGTGTTCTGACGAATCATTTTAATATCTAACATTCAGTTTTCCTCCTAAAAAAATAAAAAAGCCTCTTCATCCCAAATATTGGGACGAAAAGACTTTTGTTTCGCGGTACCACCCATGTTCGACAATTCTGTCGCACTCAAGCAAAATAACGGTCTCCCGTGCAGCATTACCTGCCCATACTCCGAACGCTGGAATTTCGACCTCATGGTTTGCACCACCCACCATGTCTCTGACTGTCTACTTATGGCGAACTCTGATGTTTCACGATTATTATGCCATTATTTTAACCTCTTACACCAAAAATAGCAAGTTGGTTTTTTACATATCGCACACTATTCCTTATGAATATCGTGTGGTGTCAAATCAACTTCTTCTAGCGGAATTAGCTTAGTATGATACTTAATCTTATAAAATAAATAGAGAATCACAAACAACGGAATACTCATATAGCTAACCCCGATTGCCTGCCAATCCCAATTTGCAAAAGACTTCAGGTCCTGTCCGACAATTACAAGAATACATAGCACCAAAGATAATAACGGACCAAATGGAAAGAGTTTTGCACGGTACCGTAACTGCGATAACGACTTGCCTTGTTTTTTGAAAGCACGTCTGAAACGATAATGCGCAAAAGCAATCCCAAGCCAAGCAATAAATCCAGTCAATCCACTAGCACTCAACAAGAATGTATAAATGCGATTTCCATAAATACCTGCTAAAAAAGTCAACAGACCGACAAAAGTCGTCCCCAAAAGTGCAAAAACAGGAATCCCGCGGTTATTTAGCAAACCAAAGATACGTGGAGCCTTACCACCCTTTGCCAGCGAATAAAGCATTCTCGTGGATGCATACATTCCCGAATTAGCAGCTGAAATTACTGAAGTCAAAATAACAGCATTCATGACACTGGCTGCTGAGGCAAGCCCTGCACGCCGAAAAACAAGTGTAAATGGACTGATCGCAATATCTTTTGCATCCGAACCTAATAAATTATGGCTAGTATAAGGGATTAAACACGCAATCACAAAAATAGAAAGAATGTAGAACAAAAGGATTCGCCAAAAAACCTGCTTAATTGCCTTAGGAATACTCTTTTCTGGTGTCTCTGATTCCCCCGCAGTAATTCCAATCAATTCAGTCCCTTGAAACGAAAAGCCCGCGACGACAAAAACACTCAAAACAGTCGGAATTCCGCCTACAAATGGAGCCTTGTGATAGACAAAGTTCTCTAAACCAACTGCATGGCCGCCCATAATCCCAAAAATTGTCAAAAATCCAATTACTAAAAAGATAATGACAGTTACGACTTTTATCAAAGACATCCAATACTCAGCTTCTCCAAATGAAAGGACTGAGAAAGCATTGATCATAAAAATCAGCAATAAGGCAGCGGCACTAAAAATCCAAGTCGGCACTCCTGGCAACCAAAATTTCATCACCAATGCCACAGTACTAACATCAACCGCCAATGTAATAGCCCAGTTGAACCAGTAATTCCACCCCATCGCAAAACCCAAAGCTGGATCAACAAAACGTGAAGAATAGGTTGCAAATGATCCGGTCACCGGTAAATAGGTCGCCATCTCACCCAAACTAGTCATCAAGAAATACACCATAATTCCAATTCCAATATACGCAACCAATGCACCACCGGGACCAGCAGTGCTGATAGCGGACCCGCTTGCAACAAATAGTCCGGTGCCAATACTGCCGCCCAATGCAATCATCGAAAGATGACGTGTTTTGAGCGCACGTCTGATGTGGCCCTCAGGCTTAGACTTAGCTGTTGTTTCCATAAAAATCCTCCTTAAAAATAAAGAGGCCTATTGTGTTGCACTTAAGTATCTAAAAACGCAATTAACATCAAAAAGCCCTGCCAGTATATTTACCTACCGGCAGGACTCTTAATAGTCTCTAGCAACTAAAAATACAAAAGTCATACTCGATAGCGCTCCGCGAATTAACGCGACAGTCCCCATTTTATTAGAATGGGGCCCAGCTCAATGCTGTTAAAGCAGCATCTGCTTCGGCGAATTCTCCTTTTACTGTCCTTTAACAATGCTTTACCATCTGAAAACAGTTACTGATAGCTTTCGCGACCTCTCTTCGATAAAACTTATTATACCCTAAACAGCGTTCAAAAAACAAGCTGACTAGCGATCAACTTTTTAATTTAAAGCTAATGTAATTGATCCTCAAGAATTTGTTTTCCAAGTTCCTGATTAAAGCTGTAATCAACTGGAACATCGACCACTACTGGGCCCTTCGTAGCAAAAGCTTCATCTAGAACTTTTTTAAGATCTTTAGCCCTTGAAACACGCAACCCTTTAGCACCAAAACTTTCAGCATACTTGGCAAAATCAACTGGCCCAAATTTAACGCCGGCAGAAGCACCATATTTCATCTCTTCTTGGAATTTAACCATGTCATAGTTGCCATCATTCCAAATAATATGCACAATATTCAAATGCAGCCGGACTGCAGTCTCTAAGTCCTGACTAGAGAATAAGAAACCACCATCTCCAGAAACTGATACAATTTGTGTTTGTGGGCGGAGTAATGCAGCGGCAATCGCCCATGGCAAAGCAACTCCCAAGGTCTGCATCCCATTACTGAAAAGCAAATGACGCGGTGCATAACTTCTAAAGTGACGTGCCATCCAGATATAAAAGCTGCCGACATCTACCGTGACCGTCATCTCATCTTTTACATGCTCTTGCAATTCTTGAATTACACTGAGCGGATGATTAAGGATCTGATCGTCTTTTACTGCTGGAGCTTCGTCTCTTTTTTCAAGTTTGTCATGCAGTTCAGCCAAATACTTGCGTGAAGTCTGTGGGACTTCGTAACCCTTCATGTAAGGTACTAAGAAATCAAGCGTCTGTGCAATATCGCCAACGAGCTCTCTTTCTGGCTGGAAGTTCTTGTCGACTTGAGCCCTAATAGTATCAATTACTACAATATTAGCCTTTCCATCTGAATTCCAGTTACGCGGCTCATATTCAATCGGATCATATCCAATCGCAATCACTAAGTCGCTGCGCTTTAGTAACTGATCTCCAGGTTGGTTGCGGAACAATCCAACTCTTCCAAAGAAATCATCTTCCATCGCACGCGGAATAATTCCTGCACCCTGGAAGGTCTCAACAACTGGCAAATGAGTTTCTTCAATTAGTGTTCGAATTGCCTTGGTCGTTTCAGGTGAAGATGCACGCATTCCCAGTAAAAGAACAGGTAACTGTGCTGCTTTGATTCGCTGGGATAAGAGGGTTGCTTCGATGGGACTAGCCGGTCCGAGCTTAGGCGCTATTAAAGGTTTGATCACCTTGGTTTTGACTTCACTATCAATCACGTCTTGGGGAACTGAAACAAACCCTGCCCCTTGCTTGCCAGCTTCAGCTTCTTGATAAGCATTCGCAATCACTTCGGAGATATTTTCCGGATCTTGCACCTCGGCACTGAATTTGGTAATTGGTGCAAATAAAGCTGCGTTATCCATGCTTTGGTGCGTCAAACGCAGTAGATCTGTGCGCTGGACTTGTCCAGAAATCGCTAGAACTGGATCGCCCTCGGCAGTTGCTGTAACTAGGCCGGTTGCCAAGTTGCTGGCACCTGGGCCCGAAGTTGTGACTACAACTCCTGGTTTACCCGTAATTCGACCAATTCCAGCCGCCATAAAGGCTGCGTTTTGTTCATGACGCGTGAGAATCAATTTAGGTGCTTTAGGATTAACTGGTTTTTCAAGGCGCTCAAAAACCCGGTCAATCTTTGCGCCTGGAATTCCAAAGACATACTTGACATCATGATTAGCAAGGCTGTCAATAATCGCGTCGGCTCCATAATATTTTTTGCTATCTTCCATTATAAAAACTCCTCTTTACTTAAAAAAGTTGTTTCACCAATTGCACTCCGCGGGTACAACAAATACAGTCATTATGATAGCATTGCAAAAATGCAAATACTAGCGTGTTTTTTCATTGTGAATAAAGTAATTAAAGTAAGATGCCTTGCATCCTGCGCTGCCTTTGAAAGCATTCTCAGAAAAAAATTAAATTGTTAAATTCTTAACGTTGCACACAACCTTAAAATCAGCCGGTAAAATCGCGCCGATAAACGCAGGCCCTCTCCTGCTGCGCAAAATTCTTCCAAAAAGGAAGTGTGATCACGTCTTGACATACAAATCCATTTTTCTCTAAAACGCGAGCTGATGCTGGATTGTCTAAAGCAACAAAAGCTTCAATTGTTTTCACTGTTCCTGGCGGCAAAGTTTTTAGTAATTGCTTCAAAGCTAGTGTCATTATTCCTTGATTCCAATAGTCTTTGTTAAGTGCATACCCCAAAGTCCGAGTAGTTGTGACTGGTTCACCAGCTGCATTACTACCTTCATATAAACAGATATTACCAATTACCTGTTTCTTTTTTTGCTCTTCAATCACCCATGAAAAATCATTGTCCAAAAAATGCATAAAGGAAAGTGCATCTGCTTGGTTGTTAGCACGCTTAAACCCAGCAGCTGCTGCAACTTCTTTTTGCGAACTGTATCTAAACAGCGCGCCAACATCGCTTTGAACTACCCGCCGTAAAAGAATATCCTCGTTGTTCACAGCAAACATCTTCTTTCATTTTTAAAATTGGTAAAGTGCATGCTATTTTTTAATTTTTTTTGGTACACATCTCAGAAGAAAAAGCGGTAATAAAATCCCTTAAAAAGGGCGTCATGAGGTGCTCCTTAGGCCACACAAGTGCCAGTTGCGTTTCCCAGGCGTGGCATGCAACTGGGACAACTTCATGAAGCGTATCGGTGTGCGTTACCGAAGACGGAATAAGCGCAACCCCATACCCACAATCTGCCCAACGTAAAGCAGTTCGTGCGTCATCGCAAGTTACTGCAATTTGAGGAGTAAGACCTGCTCTTAAAAAGGTTTGTTCAAATTGACTGCTAAAGCGCCGGTATGTGACTAATGGCCATTTTACAAGTTCTTGCAGCGTAATTTGCGCTTTTAAATGCGCCTGAAATTCACGTGGAAAAATGGCTGCCATCGGTTCAGACGGAAAATACTGCATCTGCAATCCGGTCCCATTAAAAGGGGTCCGAACAATTGCAATCTCAATCATTTTTTTTCGTAGTTTTTCAATTACACCATATGTGTTATCCTCTATAATTTCAAATTTTAATCCAGGATAGTTAAGCTGCAAATTGCGTAGCTTTTGACTAGGTAACAGTTTGACCGAAGATGAGATCGATCCTACAACTATCGTAGCCCCGACACCCTTTTTTGCAGCCTTCAGTTTACTTTGTGCAAGTTGGGTTAGGTCAACAATTTGCAACGCATATTTACGAAACAGTTTTCCTTCTTCAGTCAACTTGATACCGCGTGAAGTTCTTTTAAATAACTCAACACCCAATTCTAATTCCAACTGCTTGATCTGATAACTCAAAGGCGGCTGTGCAATATGTAATCTTTTGGCAGCGGCTGTAATCTGGCCCTCCTCGGCAATCGTGATAAAAAAAGATAATTGTTTTAAATTCAAATGAACTTCCTCCTTACTGCTGTATTCATTAGTTAGTATATAATAATTTGATGAAAGTTATCTGAATTTGGTATTTTTCAGATAGCAGGAAGAGTGGTATTCTTAATGAGCAAATATCCTTCCTTAAAGGGGTTTCTACTATGTCAAATGATATTTTAATTTTATTGTTAATTGGTCTTTTCGCTGGCACTATGGGTGCCATTCTTGGACTTGGCGGTGGCATTATTATTACGCCAATTGTTACGCTTGCCCTTGGGCTTGAGATTAAGTATGCGATTGGTGCAAGCATTATTGCCGTAATTGCTACTAGTTCAGGTGCGACGATCGCTTTTTTAAAAGACGATGTTTTGAATCTGCGGGTTGCAATGTTCCTTGAAATTGCAACAACGATTGGTGCGATTGCCGGTGCAATTTTGACTGGAGTAATTAATTCTGGCTTTCTTTATGTACTGTTCGGTAGTTTGCTAGTTTTTTCAAGCTGGAATATGTTGCGCAAGCTACGTGCTGGGCAAGAGGTCTTGCAGCTCACTCATCCCGATAAAATTGCAACCCGCTTTAAGCTCAATGATAGTTATTATGATAAAAATCTAAAAGCTAAAATAGATTATCAAGTTGAGCATATTCCAACAGGTCTAAGTATCATGTTTGGAGCTGGTTTAGCAAGCGGGATGCTTGGAATTGGTTCAGGAGCTTTCAAAGTTATGGCGCTCGACAATGCCATGAAGATGCCCTTGAAACCTGCCAGTGCAACTAGTAATTTAATGATGGGTGTTACTGCCGCTGCCAGTGCAACAGTCTATTTTTTCAACGGTTCAATCAGACCGGATATTGCTGTCCCACTTGCACTTGGAATCCTAGTTGGTGCAACCATTGGCAGCCGCATTATGCAGTTATTACCTTCAAAAATTATTAGAGCCGTCTTTATCCCAGTGCTCCTTTATTTAGGTTTACAAATGATTCTCAAAGGAACGGGGGTGCTTTAAAATGGAAAAGAAAAAACCAACACTAGCACTTGAGATGAAGGAAATTGAACTGACAATCGGAAAAATAATGCGTGTAGGTGTTGTACTTGCAGCGGTTTTCATGTTGGTTGGAATGGGGCTTTTCTTCATAAATAAAGGGAGCGGATACCCGGGTGCAACCTTTCCAACTACGCTAACATTGATTTTTCAAGGTACGCTTCATTTTAAAGCCTATGCCTATATGATGGCCGGAATCTTTTTTTTAATTCTAACTCCTGTCCTGCGTGTTATCGTCTCAATCTATGCATTCTGGAAAGAAAAAGACTTCCTTTATGTTTATATTACCTCCGCAGTGCTTTTCATTTTAATCATTAGTTACCTCATTGGTCATCACTAAGAATTTTTGTTAGAATAGAAATGTTAAAAAGGAGATGTTTGCTGTGGCTACACAAAATGAACCAGAGCAGCTGAATCGGAGTGAACGCGTTCAGCGAAGACATAAACCCACACGGCATCACAAAAAAAAGAAGCGTTTTTTTACTTTTTTGCTTGTAATCCTGTTGCTTATACTCGGTTTTATCTTATTTAGCCTAAACCGTGTATATCAAAGTGCACGTGATGCCTCAAATGCAATTTATAGCCCCAGCAAGATCACTAAAGCCCGCAACCCCCAAGCTCTTCTTAAAGAAGGTCGTCCGATTTCAATCTTGCTGCTTGGGACAGATACCGGTGCATTGGGACGCAACTTTAAAGGACGGACAGATACTATGATCGTCCTAACCCTTAACCCGACAAAGAAAAAAATGACCGTTGTCAGCCTGCCACGGGATGGTTTGGTCGCAGTCAGCGGTTATAAACAGCACTACCCAAGCAAGCTGAATTCTGCCTATGATTATGGTGGCTCTGCAACTGCTGTTAAAACTGTGCAACAGTATCTCAACGTTCCAATTGATTTTTATGCAACGATCAATATGGGGGGACTTGAGAATCTCGTTAATGCGGTTGGCGGAGTGGACCTTAAACCATTATTAACGTTCAGCTATGGCGGATATTCCTTTACTAAGAACCAGCAAACTCATATGAACGGTGCTAAGGCACTCGCATATGTCCGAATGCGCTACACTGATCCACAAGGAGACTACGGACGTCAGCAACGCCAACGTCAGGTATTAACAACAGTAGCCTTTAGCGCAACCAAGCTGCAGATCCTGCTAAGAGACCAGTTTTTCACTGAATTAAAACAACAGCTAAAAACCGATCTTTCTTTTAATGATCTAGTTTTGTTAGCACTAAAATATCGTGCGGCAACCCACAACATTGCCTCCGATCATGCCCAAGGCAGCTCAGCCATGATCTCCGCTCAATCCTTTGAAGTTGTCTCAGAGACAGAAAAACAGCGAGTCACTGACCTGTTGCGCTCATCACTTGAGCTCGAAAGTGCTTCTACTGGAAATACCTTAAAGAGCTCCCAGACAATTGACACTACTGCAAAATAACATATGCTTATTAAGTTTTTACCGAAAAAATAGTTTCGCTTTACCTACAACAATTGGCCGAACCCTACTTAAATCAGCAGACTTGAGATTAAAGAACTGATCAAGATAAAAAGCGACTTTCTTCCATCACGAAGAGAGTCGCTTTTTTTGTCTTATGTACATCTATTACCGCGTAAGCTGAGCCTTCGCCTACGGAGCTTAACCGCTGGTAATCGCACTTCTTTCTTAACAATCTGCAAATCTAGAGTTGACAACTGCTAAAAAAGCAGTATATTTATACTAAAGTAAACGCTTACATTGAAGGAGGAATTATTTTATGAACGAAAACAGCTACCGCGCTTGGTTAGAAAAAACGCCGCACACTTATGAGATCGATTTCCAAAAAAGCGTCCTTGTTCCTCAAATCGAAAATTTTCCCGAGGTTCAGCAATTGGGCAACTTAGTTCAGATTCACCACAAGCATTGGTTAATTGAATCTAATATTCCGGAGCTTGACCTTTTCAGTCAATGTTTTATCGGCGTGATGAAAAAGCATCATGTTCCGACCGAAAATTACTATATCAACCAACTACAAAAAAATAGCTAAGATCAGCTTAACACCGATAATGACATTCACCGCACAGTCTAGGAGTTTGGGACAAAAGTCGCAAACTCTTTTTTTGTGTTCGTGTTTTCCAAACAGCTAGTGCTGAAACGTGCCCAAGCAAGCTAAAAAACAGTTGTTACTAAACTTACAACCATTCAAATTTACGTTGATGCAATTCAACTACAGCATCACATTTTTTGGCGACTTCAACTTTTTTTGTTCCGACAATCACGCACCTTTGCTGCTCATAAGCAGCTGCTTGCAGCAATTCTAGAATGTCTCCGGCACCTTCTTGCCCCACTTGATTTGTCGGCTCATCAGCAACTATAATCTGCGAATCGCAACACATTGTGCGTGCAACGGCAACGCGTTGCTGTTGTTCAAGTGTCAGTTGTGTAACTCTACACTGGGCACTTCGCCTGTCAATACCACTTTGCTCAAGCTGCTGCAGTGCATATCCTTGATCTCCAGCATGATGCGCCTCCGTTATTTCCATTGCTGTCAATAAATTGTCTAAGGCTGACATGTATGAAAAAAGGTTCTCTGTTTGAAAAATCATTGAAACATGTCTTTTTCTATAATTCAACATGCCGATTTTTGCCAATCCTCGACCTTCAAATTCAATTACACCTTTGCTTGGACGCGTGAGTCCTGCTAGCAAGGAGAGAAAGGTTGTTTTCCCAACTCCACTTTTGCCGACTACTGCATAAAGGTGTCCTGCTGTAAATTCAAGATCAACGTGGTCAAATAATTTATTAGCAGCATTTCCATACCAATAGGATAGTTTCTTCGTTCTTAGCATCCTAATCCTCCTTATCTGCTCATAAAGCGGTACGGTTCCAGAAAAAGAATATGTGCTGTACCAATTAAAACCGCTAGCACAATAATTAGGCTTCCAAGTACTATCAACTTACCGTAAGTATTCCAGCTAAGATGAACTGTTAATGTTTTTAACTGTTGATTTTGCCGCAAAATTCCCTGTTGTGTTCCTGTTTGTGCTGAAACCTCCTCGGTCGTAGCATTATTTTCAGCCTGCTGATTCTGGGCAGTTCCAATTGTCAGGCTACTGGCATTCGCTGAATTTTGCTGTATTAGCTGCTTTGAGATTAAGTTTCCAAGTGTTGTACCCCCAGAAACCGCCATCACACTTGCAACTAGCCCGATTAACAATAACTCACTCCCTACTTGCGCCGCAATCTTCATTCTCTTTTCTCCTAATGAGAGTAAAATTCCAATCTCAGCACGTCTTTTGCTCATTATCGCAGCAACTATAATTGTCAAGATAATCGTTCCCAGGCTAACAGAAACCAGCAATAAACCCTTTGCAAAAGTTCTAACATTATTTAAAGGAGTTAACAATGCACGATAAACACTGTCATCTGCCGCCAAGACATATTGGGAAGAATCTAATTGCAAACTAGCCATTTTAACAAACTTCTTTGCCACTACCGCATTTTTTAAACTAAAAGTTACTGAATCCGCCATGCCGTTTGTATTTTTCAACTGATTAACGGTTTCTACTCCAGCATAAATTGTATTACTGGTATTCATCTGTCCCAATGCTAAAGAACTCGCAGGAGCTCCTCCTTGATAAATTCCCACAACCTTTAAGCTAATATTTTTCTGACTACTGCTTTTAATACTAATTTTAGACCCAACTTTTAGTTTGTTCTTCTTAGCAAGTTGCTCTTCAATAATGATGTTACGTGTGCGCCCATCGCTGGCTCTAAGAGCACGTCCTTGTGTTATTTTCGAACCTCCACTCGAAAAAGCAATCAAACTAGTAGTCCTAGTCACACCTAAAAGCGAGAGATTCTCAGTATTTTGTTTACGTCCACTGACATGTGTCGCACTTGCGTCTGCCGTTTCAGTAACTGCAGAAAAAGAGACTGCTTTAACAGTCGTCATACTTGAAACATTGTAACTTTTGACTGCTGTCGCAGCCGCTATTTTTTTAGCAACCGCAATCCTTACAGCAGGCAAAGTTAGTTGTTGCTGTGTTCCCTTAGGCTTGGTAATATTTCTGAATGCCTGTTCGCGATTAGCCGTGAGTGTAACAGTTGCATTTGCACTACTCTTTACGCGCTGAATTGCCTCCTTGGCAGTTTGTTCTAGGATCAGACCGACTAGTATAAACAAGAGGATCATTGAGAGTACTAAAAACAATCCAACACTTCGCCCTTTGTTAATCTTAACATTCAAAAATACGCGTTTCCTAAGACTCATTTTCACACCTTCTGTCCGCTCACTCTTCCGTTCAATCATTACTACTTACAGAGTAAGCAAAAAGTGTGAAAAAAAGTGGGACTTTCCGTGTTAAAAAATACAAATTATTTGTGAACTTATTGCAATTTGATATTGTTGGCACTAATTCAAAATACAAGATCTTTTCGTGCTTCTAGTTACTAACCAACGCTCTTAATCCAGCTTACTTACCACTTGCGCGAAGGCGAAAATAAGCCCGCGCAACCAATTCAGAGATAAAAAAACCCATTGCAATAGAACCTGCAATCATTGTAACCTGCACTAAATAATCAATTGCACCTAAATCATTACCAGCTGCAAAGCTTCGGACCGCCTTATACGCTTGTCCACCTGGAACAAGTGGAACTAAACTGGGAATATTGAATAAAATCATCGGCATCTTAAGTCTGCGCGCCATCACCATTGAACTAAGTCCGATTACCAAAGCCCCAGTAACATTCGAAAGCATTGTGCCGGCGTGCAGATGCCATGCAAAAAGATAAGCCATCCAGCCTAAAACCCCTACCCAACCACAGGAATTTAATGCGCGGTGCGGAATATTTAAAATGATTCCAAATCCCAAAGTAGCTAAATAACTGCAGCTTACGTGCAATAAAATCACCATTGCTGTCACCTCTTTTACATAAATCGAAAAACAAATGCAATTCCCATTCCAATTGCACATGCACTCAGTAAAGATTCTAATGCCCGTGCCATTCCACTGAGAAAGTGCCCTGCAAAAACATCGCGAACTGCATTAGTGATCGGAACCCCAGGCACAAGCGGCATTACCCCACCAATTGTGATCATATCAATCTGATTTCCAGCTCCCCAACGCACACATAAGACCGCCGTAATGCCAATCAGAAAGGCTCCTAAAAATTCGCTAACAAAACGTACCTGCAAACGATTATTAATAAAATAATAACAGCTGTACCCGAAACCGCCTGCTAAGGCAGTTGCGAACATATCCTGCCAAGCGCCACCATACATTAACATTAAAGTCACACTGATTACTGTTGCTGCGACAAGCTGCAACCAAAACGAGAAAAAAGGGGAGGTCACATTTAATTTAATTAAACTATCTCTAAATTCCTGCAATGAAATTTGGCCCTTTTGAAACGCGCGTGACTGCTGATTGACTGACGAAACTTTTTCAAGATCAATGGTTCTTTTTTGAATCGGCTCAACTTGTGACGCCCTTTTTTCAGGAAGAGACATTAATATTCCAGTTGTCGTTTCGAAAATTTTAGGATCTTTAATTCCGGCATTTCGTGCTATTCTTGTCATCGTATCATCTACTCGTGCCATATCTGCACCATTTTCAATCATTATTTTCCCTGCCAATAACACAGTTTCAATAATTTGATCATCGCGTTCCATCACTCACCCAGCCTCCTGCTCTTTTGAGGCAAATTATCTAACAAAAAAATGTTAAATGCAATTTCTTTTTAAATTTTTTTAAACCACGTAATAATCATACTCAGTACCCCAGCAATCACTATCAAAAATGTTAATCCCTCAAATAACACCTCATACGAAGCAAATTCAATTACTACTCCACCAAGTAACGGACCAATTGCATGGCCTAACGAAGCAGAGATGCTCACAAACCCTTGATATTTTCCTTTTTCCGCCTCACTGCTTAGACTAGCCACCAGTGCAGGAATTGTTGGAAATGCAATTACCTCCCCAAGGGTGACAATTACCATTGAAAGAATAAAGTGGGGATAATCCTTCGCAAAAATCAAGGAACCAAAACCAAGTATAAACAGCAAAAAACCACCGTAAACTTTGTGATACCCATTAATCTCAAAATGAAGTTCCAAATAATTAATTAGCGGTTGCCCAATCACAATAATAATGCCATTGATTGTCCATAAGTAGCTATATTTATTGAGGCCAATTCCTAACGACTGCATATAAACTGCCAAATTTGATTGCCATTGACTATACCCAAGTTCTATCATTAAATACGCAAGTAACAATCCACAGACAATCCAAACAGCAAAGACCGGCGTTTTTTTCGGCAAAAGCGGATCAGTTGCAGCGGTCTTTTCAGGTACTGCTACCTTGCGTGGAACTCGGTAGTGGCGCTGAGCAATTAACCAGAAAAATACAAACAAAATAAAGGTCACTACAAAAACATAGCGAATATTGTATTTAACAACGAAACCCACAATAAAGGTGCCTAGCACAACCCCACAGTTAGCGGCAAAATACATCATATTGAAAACATACGCAGCATCATGATGTTTAATAGTAGTTGCTAATGCATTAATAATTGTATTTGCAATTGCTCCACCAAAACCATTTACAAGCAGCAGCAGCGGATAAAGCGGCCAGCCATTAAAGAAAATCAGCAAAAACATTGAAATTAGCGAAGCTCCAATTGATCCCAGTAGCCATGGACGATAATTGAAATGATCATAAATATATCCTCCCAAGTAACTCCCGCCAATCATCAACACTGATTCAACAAATAAGACAATGCCTGCTAATGTTAGTGTCTGATGCAAATAATCGTGCATATAAACTGTTGTCAACGGCCAAATAAAACTAGTTCCAGTACTCGCAATCAGGCTTCCCAGCAGCAGCCAGCTTAATTTAAGTCTCTTTTGTGTCATCTTCTTTCCCCCAACAAAAAAACCGGAGCAAGGCTTCCGCCCTGTTCCGGTTTCTTATGACTTAATTAGTCTTTATTAACGTTAACAGCTTGTGGGCCGCGGTCGCTTTCTTCTACATCAAAAGTTACGTGTTGGCCTTCGTCTAAAGTCTTGAAGCCGTCACCTTGGATAGCTGAGAAATGTACGAATACATCGCTGCCATCTTCACGAGTAATGAAACCAAAACCCTTGTCTGCATTAAACCACTTAACTGTACCTTGTTCCATAAATAAAATCCTCCTTGTGCCTAATCTGGCACTATTTTGAAATAGTTGTAATTCTTGATCGGCACAAATGGGGAAAGTTATTTGAAACAATCTAACCACGGTAACCTATACAAAAATACAACTCATAGTATAGCATGCTTATTATAAAAAAGATAGTGTTTTCAACTATTTCACAAAAATATAATGAGCTGCTTTAAAACTAACGCTTGTTTCTTGTCCAGTCCGTGCCACTTTAATTTTAACAGGACCTTCAAAAGGAGCATGCCCTAAAATGAGTAACTTGTCACCCAACTGAAGTTCGATGTCATCAAGATAAAGTAGCAAGTCATGATTATCAATAAAACGGTCAACGATGACTTCCTGACCATCTTGCGCATCTGCCAGAACTTGGTGACTGTCCTCTTGATAATTTCCAGACTTGTCAGGAATTACCCCACCGTGTGGACAATGGGTTGGATGTCCTAAAAAGACCTCAAGATGATCCATCAAATTCTGACTTGTAATATGCTCTAACACCTCGGCATCAGTATGCACATCCTGTAACTTATATCCTAGTGCAGACACTAAGAACGTCTCCCACAGGCGATGCCGCCTCACCAATTCTTCAGCAACCTGGATTCCTTCATGGGTTAGAGAAATTCCAGCATATGGGGTGTGTTCGGCCAACCCATCTTTTACTAATTTGCTAACCATCTCAGTTACAGAACCTGCAGCCACGTTCAAGCTTAAAGAAATCTGCTTGTTGGTAACCTTCTTCTGGGTTCCGCCTAATTCAAAAATTATTTTTAAGTAATCTTCCTTTTTTGGAGTCAAGTTTTTCACCTCACTTGCCCGGTTCACTTTTAGTATAACAACTGCTTAGAAAACAATGTCTAATCTATATTATACCAAAAAAACAATTTAGGCAGTAAAAAAACACTATTTATTCTCTTTGACTAGTTAGTATGTCGAGTCCCAAATGTGAACACAAAGCCTGCATATCATCCGGTAAAGCCGCAGTGCAAGCATTTTTTTGCAATGTAAATGGATCAAGATAGCTGAGCTTAAAAGCGTGCAACGCCTGCCGCGTAATTCCCTTGTTCAAGTCTCCTCCATAAAGTTCATCACCTAAAAGCGGACAGCCAATTGCACTAAAGTGGACTCGAATTTGATGCGTTCTTCCAGTATGGAGCTTAACCTCAACTAAAGTTGTTCCAGAAGACTCATCAAGCACCCAATACTCGGTTTTTGCAAATTGTCCTGCAGCAGTCACTTCCCGCTTGATTTGCTTATCCTGACGTCCAATACAGGCTTCAATCAGCCCATGTTGCTGTGGCAACCGACCGCTTATGACTGCCAAGTATCTTTTTTGAAGCTGTTGTTTTTCGGTTTGTTTACCTATTAAGCCTTGTGCCAGTCTGTTTTTGGCAACTAAGACAATTCCACTTGTATCACGATCCAAGCGTGTGATGATGTGCGGTACAAGATCTTGCGCTCCCTGAGCCATTAAGTATCCCTTAATTCGGTTAACCAAGGTAGACTTACGATTACTTGGTCCTGGAACGCTGGTAATCCCGGCTGGTTTATCAACCACGAGCCAATTTTGATCTTCAAATAAGATTTTTAATGCTCCAACCGCTGGTAAAATAGCAGGGTTATTTTCAGGTATTAAGCCCAAAGTTACATGTTCAGCGATTGCCACCTTTTGAGTCAGGTTACTTTTCTTTCCCTCTAGCCAAACTTCACCTTCTCCACGTTTGACACGTGAAAGAATGCGGTGACTAACACCTTTGACGGTTAACAATTTTTTAATTGTGACTTCTGCTTTAAGATCGTTTATCCACGTATACTTCATTATTTACACTCTCAAAATTCCTTTTTAACTACCTTATTTTTTTCTAAAAAATCCTAGCACAAGCCCTAAGATACCGTAGCCGCTCAGCCAAACTCCTGAAACCTGCATCTGATTAAAAGCTTTCTCCAAAAGAGTCGCAACTAAGCCGCTTGCCTGTTGTGCTTGTGCAGAGACTGTCGTAATTATCCCAGAATTCCCGATTAGAAAAGCAGCCACCAAAAGCAGTAATCCACTCACTAAAGCTGCTAATCCAAGATAATGTAACCATCTCAAAAAACTGCGTTCATGAAATAACTGGAGTAGCAATAAAACTATGCCTAAAATCAGGCTTCCAAACAAAAGACCACGATTAAGCTTAACAGCCGTACTTAGAGTCGTCGCCAAACGTGGTGCTGACGTTGCTGAAACTTTTTTATTCAGATATTCACCCAGTCCATCAAGGAAAGTATTTTGGGCTGACTGATAAAGTGCATTGCTGGTTGGAATTCCAACTTTTTGAGCTTTTTGTGCAATGTTTTCCCCAATTTGCTGTTTGACAGTAGTCGTCTCAATCAATTGCTGTTTGCCTGCATAGACATTGCGCGTTAAAGCCGCCAGATCGGTTTTTACCTGGGCTTTAGTCAGCAAATTCTGTGTCACTGCAGTTGGAATATTATTTTCAGCTGCCAAAGCAGCCACGACTTGATTCAAGGTCGTGGTTGCTTCGTTCACATAAACCGGTTTTGTAATTTCTGCCACCGCTACATCTGCTTTGAAAACTGTTTTATTAAGCGAAAATGTACCTACAAATATTAATAATACCAGCCCAAGGAAAAATGCCAGCCATCTACTCAGCCCAGCTCCTGGAACTCTTCTTTGCTGCAAAGAACTTCTGCGTAACCCTTCATTTCCCCTGTTCATTCTTCCACCCCTTAAATTAACCAATTCACACCATCAGTATAACCCGGGGGACGGACAGCAACAAGCGGATCATTCACTCTTGAGCTTGAAGTGTGCGATTACTATCCGGCTGCCATAGCAAAAAACAATTCCTGCCAAAAGAATTACAATAAACGGTACCGTAGGGTCGAAAGAGCCTAGAGTTGCATTTCTACTAGCATCTCCCACTAAAAAATAAATTAATTTAAGTATCGAACGCGCTAAGCCAGTAAATGAATCCTGACTAGCTGAACTAGCAATGAATGACACTCCAACTACATTCAAAGTTGCAAGCGCAACAAAGATCAAAACCCGTTGTTTCCTAGTAAAAAGCGTGAAGATACTACCTACAAAAATCCCGCCAAGTGCAACAACATACGCTGCTAAAATAATAAATGCAAGTGCGGCTAAAATATTTAAAAGCGGATTGGCAAAAAATTTGCCATACATTTCCATATAAATAGAACTTCTGTTCCATGAATCTTGAAAGGGTACAAGCAATGTGAATAAAATTCCAACAATCTGACCTAAAGTACTAATTCCAAAGTAAGCCAGCAAACGTGCTTTCCAATAGGTTTTTCGTGAAATTCCATTTTGATTTAAGAGCTTAAAATCTCGATATCCAAACAGCGCTAATAATGAAATCAAGAAAAAGAGCATTTGGCCAACATGAGTATTGCGGAGCAGACCTTTAAGATCAAGCGGATTGCTGTTTATTAACGAAATTGCAGCAGGAACAAGCACAAAACCCACTATCATCCAAAATATAATATAAAGTAACTGCACTAAGGCGCGTTTGAAAAGATAGATCGTCACACTCCGTTCTTTAGCCGTCAGCATTTACTTTTCCCCCTTTTCATTGGTTAAATTGATAAATAATTTCTGCAGGTCCAGATGTTCTAATGAAACAGTGTCCGGCAAGTGGCGTTCATCATCTACTCCGCCAAAAACGTAATTACCATAAATATTCCCCAAAGATTCATGACCAATCACATTTAACCCAGCTGAATATTTGCAGACATCTTCCTTAGGCCCCGCAATTAAATACGCTTTAGCCAACACATCTTCAACTTCACCAGCTACTAAAATCTGCCCATTTTTAATAATAAAAACTCGTTCTAAAAGATTAGCGAATTCACCAATTAAGTGCGTTGAAACAATGAATGTCCGGTGTGTCTGCGCGTAATTTTCCATCAATTCACGATAAAACAACTCACGGTGATTTGCATCCAATCCCAGATCCGGTTCGTCCAAAAAAACGTAACGTGCTGGCACACAAAGAGCTACAATCAATTTAAAAATGCTACGATAGCCCGTAGATAATTTACCAAATTTTTGATTGAGATCTAACGAAAATTCAGCTGCCAGTTTGTTAGCATAAGTATAATCAAAACTGCCATAGAGCAATTCAGTCGTTTTTAATAATTTTTTTAAGCGCTCTCCTTCGGGGTAAAGATTGCGCTCACTCATTAAGTAAATTTGTTCAAGCGCACTGTCATCATCACAGACTGTTTTCCCGTCAAGCGTTACCGTACCTGCAGTTGGAAAGATCCGGGCAGCGATAATATTCAACAATGTACTCTTTCCAGCACCATTTCTGCCCAAAAGCCCATAGATTTTTCCGGGAACAAATTCTAAATTTATCCCACGTAGGACTTCATGTTTACCAAAACGCTTTTTAATATTTTTGACTTCAATTCCCATCAGTTAAAACCCCCGTTTAATTAAATCTACAAGTTCTCCCTCAGAGATTTGCAATCCCTTTGCTTCTTTAATGAGTTGAATAACCTTATCCTGATAAAAAGCTTTGCGCCGTCTATCAACTATTACAGCATGTGCACCTTCCGCAACAAACATGCCAATCCCCCTCTTCTTAACAATCAATCCCGCTTCTACCAATCGATTCATTCCTTTTAAAACTGTAGCTGGATTGATGTGGAAATCTCTTGAAATCTCTGTCGTCGAAGGAACTTGAGCCCCTTCATGATAACTTCCCGTGAAAATAGCTTCTTCTATTTGCTGTGCAACCTGCAAATAGATTGGTTCTGCACTGTTAAAGTTAAAATACACTCTTTTCACCTCATCATCTGTCACAAGTGCGCAATCCTATTATTTATTAATTTTCTTCACTCAGCACTATCTTTTGGTACAATAACACCAATCCGACATAGTACCCAAAGTATAACGCAGCAAAGAACGTAAATGGAATCCAAATTCCGTAATAAGGATTTCCCAACAAGCCTTTAAAAAGATTTAGTCCGAATAAAACATGCACCACTCCAACTAACGCAGGCAGCAAGAACAATAGCCCCACTTCCTTTTTAATTGCATTTCTAAGTAATTGAGGACGAACACCCAGCTTCCTTAACAATTCATAACGCCGTTTGTCGGCAAAAGCTCCAGAAAGCAACTTAAACATTAAACAACTGGCCAACATTGCCAAAAAAGCAATTCCCAGAAAAATCCCCATAAATTGCAGTCCTGAATAGAGTGGTTTAACAACCTTAAATGCATCATAACTACCACGAAAAGCTGCTTGGCTGGAAGCTGACATTTCCGTTGTTTTAGCAGCTTCGCTTTTTACCAACTTGTCCAATACTGCTTGCTTTGAAGTCAACCCTTCAGTTCTAAACAAGAATAAACTGCTTGTTGATCCCTCTTTTTTTGCAAAAGCGCGCTCACTAATAAAATGTGGGTGTCGTGTGGCAAACTTGGCTCCCATCGCTGTCATCAGATCTGTAGGGTCCTTTTGCAACTCAGCAACCTTCTGCCCACGATACACGCTTGTGAACGTGCTCTTTTTTGTCACTGGAATTTCAAATTTTTCCTGCTCAAACTGCTGCTTTATAAAATAAACATTCTGCTGATCGCTCTTAAAAAGATAGGTCACCTGTTTTTGCGGTCTCAATGCAGTTACAAGCTTTTTTTGCTGCGCAGTTGGTCCAACTAGACCAAGTGTATAAGCACTGCCTGCAGTAGCAGTTTTTTCAATTATATTATTAAATCCAATTCCTGTCGTAATGGCCCCCAAGGCAAGTGCAAACAGCATTGCGACTCCAGTCAAAATTTTTGTATAATCGTGTATGCGAAACTCTAACTGTCCTAATGTAAACGTGCGTAAACCCTTTTTAGCATTCTTTGTCTTTCGCAAAAAAGCTACTCCTGCTGTAATCACAGCGTTGAATAAGAAAAATGTACCAAATGAGAGCGTAAATAAACCAGTAGGAATAGTCTGCTGTTTCAAGACCAGCGGATGCATAATGAACCAATAACCTGTTCCTAACAATCCAAGTCCGCATAGCACCTGAATTATTTGTTTCCACCAAACAATTCGATGCCTGCTTATTTCTTGTGAGCTATGCAGCAGCTTCAATACCGATTTGCGCGTCATCACAAATGTATTGAAAAAAGCAGCTAACAGAAACAGCCCCAGATACATAAATAACGTCCAAATCACTGCCTTCCCCCAAAATGGGGCATAATGTTTAGCCGTCACGGAAAATAACTTCAGCACAAAGCTTTGCATTAAAGCACTCAAACCAATCCCGACAATAATCCCCAGTACCGTCGAAACTATCCCTACAAAGACTGTTTCAAGCCAAATCATTTGCCCAATCTTCTTGCGACGTGCCCCTAGAATCATAAACAAACCATAATCATGTTGACGCATGCTCAGCAGAAAACTGTTCGCATAGTTAATGTAGATAAACGTGATCAGCATTAATAAGACCGCACCAAAAGAAAAAATATACCCGATAATACTTACAAGTTGACCATTGGCATGCAGGTAAACGTTATTAGTCGCCAACGTCTCAAACAAATAGAAAATTGCACTTGAAATGATCAAACCCGAAAAAAGAATTAAATAATCTTTCCAACGGTATTTTATCGCGCTGATTGTTAATTTTCTTAGCATTCTACGCCCCCCTTACTTTTCAAAAGTTCCTAAGATATCCAATATTTCTTGGTAGAATTGTGTGCGACTAGCCTGGACCTGTTTCACCAACTCATGTTCGACCTGCCCATCTTTGATAAAAATAATTCTTTTACAAAAACTGGCCGAGAATGCATCATGTGTCACCATTAAAATTGATGTTTTCTGTTGTTCATTAACTCGGTACATCAATTCCAGTAATTCGCGTGCAGACTTGGAATCAAGTGCTCCTGTTGGTTCGTCACCAAATAAAATTGTTGGATCATGTACTAGTGCTCTTGCACAGGCTACACGTTGCTTTTGCCCTCCAGAAAGTTCACTGGGGTATTTTTCTAACAAATCAGAAATTCCTAAAGTTGCTGCAATTTTGACTACGCTATTTTCGATTGTTTTTGGCTTCACATTCTGCAGTGAAAGAGCTAACCCGATATTTTCTGCGGCAGTTAAATTCTCAAGTAAGTTAAAATCTTGAAAAATAAAACCGATCTCTTTGGCCCGGAAATCTGCTAATTGATTTCCCTTTAATCGGCTAACTTCTGTGTCATTGATTTTAACTGTTCCACTAGTGGGGTGATCAAAAGTTGCCAGCATATTAAGCAAGGTTGTTTTCCCCGAACCAGATGCCCCCATGATTCCTACAAACTCACCTTGTGCAACTTCAAAACTAATTGCTTTTAAGGCTTCATACTTTTTTTCAGTTTGCTTACCGTATACTTTTCGCAAACGTTCAACTTTAATAATTGTTTTAGCTTTCATTTCTGAACATCTTCTCCCATTCGTGGTGTAGTTAATTACTTATGTAACTAACCATATCACTGAATAACCTGAATTGCAATTAGTTTTTAATAACTTGCACAAACTCCGCAAAATCTCAGTTTGCAGTGCAAAATAAAAGGAACCAGGTCAAAAAGTATCTTTAGCCCAGTTCCTGCTTCAAATTTAAATTTCACGCAGCAAGAGTTTGGGACAAAAGGTAGTTGGCTGCACCTACCCCCGTAAGTCAGACAATTCCATCCCAAAATTTTCCGTCTTACGCTGTAATGCCCGCCAACTAAACGCCTTTTGTCCCACGCTCCACTTTTTTAATTAACTAAACATTATTAAATCCTAATTAACAGTTGCATAGTTCACTAAAATGTCAAGTTGTTCATTATAGCCACTCTTCACCTGAATCAGGATCATAATAATGCAACTTACCGTCAGCCTCTAAGACTGCATCACCCTTGACCTGAATTCCATCCGCTTTAAAGTAAAGGTGTTGACCTCTAATCGTTTGCTTACCTGTAACTGCGACTCCATTTTGATCAAGATACAACCATGAGCCATCCGGTAATTCTTTGAAATCATCTTTAACTTGGCGACCATCTGCATTGAAATACAAGGTTTGTCCGTTAATGACTTGTTTTCCCGTAACTGCAACCCCGTTTTGATCAAGGTACAACCACGAACCATCGGCTAGTTCCTTGAAATCATTCTTAACCTGACGACCGTCTGCATTAAAGTACAGGGTTTGTCCATTAATAACCTGTTTGCCAGTGACCGCTACTCCTTGATGGTCAAGATACAACCACGAACCATCACTGTCTTTACCAAACCCATCAATAACCATATCTCCTGTATTTTCAGCAAAATATCTGATGTTATTACTACTATCAATCACAGCTTTGCCCTTAACCTGAATTCCCTCAGAATCAAAGTATTGCGTTACCGTTTCACCATTTACCGCTGTAATTTGGGTCAATCCCTTTGCCATCGTGCCATCTTTGAAGAAATATCTCCAGTTGCCATCAGCTAGTAAATAATAACGATCGGCAACTTGTCGCCCGGCCTTGTTATAGTAGTAACTTTTATTACCATCTGACAAGTAAGCATCCCTTAACTCGATTCCATTAGGCAAGAAATAGTAGTTATAGCCGTTTATTTTATTAGCGCCCGTTACCATATAACCGTCATTATCAAAATAATACCAGTTATTCCCATCCTGAATAAAAGTTCCTTTAGCCTGATATCCACTGGTTGAATAAAAAGTAGTCTTATCATTCTCGGTTACAAAGCCTGTACTTGCCTTTCCTGCCAACAGCTGATTAGGTAGAAAACTATTATTGCTGGAGACACTGAAGTACTTATTCGTTGCCCAGTCTTTCAAAACATACCATGCTCCACGACCTTGAATATTAGAGCCATTGAAATATTTAGCTGACCATTCAGTGATCTTTTCATTAGGATTCATGGATTGTCCGGTTGAGATTTGCTTGGTCTTAAACAGATCTGGGTAAAGCTGTTTAATTTTATCTAAGAATGCGCCCCCATACATTGCCTGATATTGACCACCGCCAACAGTATGAGAATCATAGAGTGTATTATTAATTGCTGAATCCTGATCATAGATTCCAGCAGAATTTGTCCGTTCAGCTGTCACAATCTCCTCACCTGGAAGATTATAGATTTGATCTGGAACCCAGTCGTTAATTGCCTGAATTCCTTGGGCATGCAATGCTTTGATGGCGCTCAGAAGTTGTGCGACGGTCCCATATTTAGTCGGCGTATTGTACCCCACATCATAGCGATCAGTAAATGCATATCCATTTTGAACAACAGAGTCTAAGAAACTAGCATCCGTACTTGAGCGGTATTGCGGTGCTAACTCAAAACTTGTAATGCCTAAGTCCTTAAACAACTGTGCATTCTGCGCAATCTTGACATTGGTATACTCCGCTGTTTGTGTCGGCATTGCTTGAAAATTCGAAAATCCTTCAAAAATCACTTGTGAATCTAAAGCTGCATTAGAGTGAAATGTGCTTCCATCTGTTGAAACAGCAGTGCTGCTGGCAGTGCGCGCATCTTGGGTACTGCTTGCTCCCACTGGAACCC
>NZ_AZFQ01000054.1:25306-26269 GCF_001435195.1 Liquorilactobacillus satsumensis DSM 16230 = JCM 12392
AGCTACACCCATGTTAACAACAACTTGATCACTTTGACTTAACTTCAAGTCTGGATTATTGCTTAAGACGACTGCTATCCCTTGAGTTCGCGTGTCAGCATCCCCGGTAGAGCTGGCAGATAGCGCATCTTTGCCGTAACGTACCGAAGTTAATACTCCACGGTAACTGCCACTGTCCATTGTGCTATCGCCTTGTACATACTCGACTCCCATATTCTGACCGCCAGAAACATATTTGACTCTGGCTTTTAACAAGGCTGTTAATGCATCGTAATATGGAGAATGCGCCGCCATATACTGACCATCATCAGTAAACAAGTCACCGTAATAGACCCGGGGAACTGTATCTTTATTCGTTAATAAAAGTGCATAAGACGAGGGAATGTTGTATGCGGTATACTTTTTATCAGCCTGTAATTCGTCTTGATTGTAAATCTTAAAGGCTTGTGCAATTTCTTCAGGGGTCACGGTCAATCCGTCAGAGTTTGGATTAATGTGATCTTTAATAATTTGTGCAATAACGGTCTGGACCTCGCTATCATGCGCCCGAATAAAAGAATAATTGGGTTGCGCTCCGCTTTCAGCTGCATTATCATTTGTACGATTAACTAAGCTGGTCGTCAGATTGGCTTCTAAGTTGCTCCGCTGACCCAGTGGCGTATTCAATGAGTATTTAAGCGCTAAGTGAATCGGAAAATCCATTGTTAATTGATTATTTCCATGTTCTTTAACATAAGCTGCGTCACTGCTCTCCCAGTCTTCTAGGATTGATAAATGACGATTGGCGTTAGCATCGTTCTGATTAGTTCCATATGCAGCTTTAAAATAATCACCTGCAATTTGTAACAAATCGGCATCAACATTATCGACTGCATCGACGCGATAACCATCAAAGTTGGCACTTGAATCATTGCCAGCAATAGTTCCGATATTCATCATATAATACAGCCAGTTCAGCTGTTC
>NZ_AZFQ01000054.1:26360-38965 GCF_001435195.1 Liquorilactobacillus satsumensis DSM 16230 = JCM 12392
ACCTTGCAGATGATCCGTCCCTTTTGACTCACTTGTAATATTCCAATTAGGCTGTGCATCTACAAACTGTGTAATACTATTCTTCAACCAATCAGTACTGCCCACAGAGCTGATTTTGCTTTCGATGTTCTGTTGGACTTTGAAAGCTTCATCCGTCAATAATTGCTGATTGTCGTTACTAGCGAGCTTTACGTCAGTTCCCAATAATCCATTTTTTTGCATGTATTCCAAGTAAGCCAATTGTGTTGTTTTATCAGGCCACCATGTCATCAACAATGGTCTAAAGTCGGTTGCTGTTGAAGCCGTCCAAGTCGTCCCGCCTTTGAGAATATCTTTTGGGCGATACCAACTTTCAGCTGTCAAATATCCGTTTACCTGTGTAAAGTTGTCCGCAGATGCTGAATATGCTGCATTATGTTCATTTCCAATATTGACAAGGCCGTTCGTATATTGTTTTTCATTCGAAGTCAGTGCCCCTGTCTCATTGTCAAAATACATCACTTGTCCATTAACAACTGCAGTAAAATTTTTTTTAACTTTTCCATCGTCACCCACAAAGTAGGTTTTTCCTTCGATTGTTTGAATATGTGTGTCGCCGGTAGATGATGCTGTTGTTACTGTCAAATCTGCTGTTTGTGTTGCGGTACTCGATGTTGCTGTTGGTGTGGAACTTGTTGCTGCTGTTTGTGTTGTGGTATCCGGTGTTGCTGTTGGTGTGGAATTTGTTGCTGGTGTTTGCGTTGTGGTATCCGGTGTTGCTGTTGGTGTGGAACTTGTTGCTGGTGTTTGCGTTGTGGTATCCGGTGTTGCTGTTGGTGTGGAACTTGTTGCTGGCGTTTGCGTTGCAGTATTCGGTGTTGCTGTTGGTGTGGAACTTGTTGCTGCTGTTTGCGTTGTGTTTTCGATTAACGGAGCTCCTAGCTGTGCCCCTGTATTCGGTGTTTGTGTTGTTTCAGGTGTCTGTGTCGTGGTTGCTGTCCCAGATTGAACCGTGTCCTTTGTGCTTGCAGTCGTTACCCCAGTCTTTTCAGCGGAATCTGGGCTGTCACTGGTTGTTTTCTCAGTAACCTGTACCTGTTTTGTTGTCATCACTGTATCAGCGTGCACATGTGCCCCAAAAGTACAATTAAGCCCCAATCCAAGTGCTAATGCAATCTCAGCCGTCACTAAGTATCGTTCAGGCTTGTTTAAAACAAGTTTTCGTTTATCTAATCTAGCCATATCCCTCATATGCCCCCCAATGGTATACAAAAATAGTTAAATTTCTGCAAAATGTGCTAAACGTTTAACACACGTCTATAAATTAGCATAGATTCTCCCTGCTTTCAATTCAATCTAAAAACATAATTACCGGTATCATGAAAAAACTAATCATATAATAAAAAATATTTAAGAACTATTTAAATAACCACATTTGTTTTCTTGGTTAATGCCTAAAACTATCATCAAATTTGCAAAATACTTTTATTACCCCATCTTTCATGTAAATTGCGAACAACCTACAGAAACATATCCTATTGTAATTAACCCAGCCGATAAATTACAAAACGCTCCCTAACAAAAAAAGCTAGGCTAAAATTTTAACCTAGTTTTCCTTATTCTTCCTCATAGCAATCCGTCGTTCACCGCTAAACCAGAGCAATTATATACTGGAATGTTCGAGCCTGCTTCATTACACAGTACTGAAACTTATTCTTCGGCAATCTTTTTTAACTTTCAATCACAAACTATCGCTAATTACTTCAGTACTAAGTTCGTCATTTCAACTTAAGCCGCAAAGCTTTTTAATAACCAACAGTTTGGCCTTTCCTAATAAATTAGGGTAAAAGGTTTTAGCAGTTAAGCTTTTACCAGACTTGCTTTTTTGACTTAACTAAAATAATTTATTGAGAGTATGATAGTCGTCGCTAGAATTTGAATATTAACGCAGAATTACAAGCCGTGCGCATTCTCTGCGCTGAGCAATGCGCAGTTAGACGGAGAATTTTGACCCAGATATGCGACTAGCCGCAAGTTATTTAATCTTTAACCCTCTGCGGAAGCTCTTGAGCATTCCAACATCATCAGTTTGCAAAATCAACCCTGAATAAAGATTCCCCACATAAACACTCAAACCAACCGTACTTGCTAATAAAAGCAAAAGTGACAATCCTACTTGCCATCCGGCTGGGTGCTCATTGATCAGCCTGATTGGCATAAAAAAGGATGACAGGAAAGGAATGAACGAAGCAACTTTTACGATTAGATTATCATCTGTCTGTCCTAAAGTTAGTGCCCCAAAGAATCCTACCATTACCAAATACATTACAGGTTGAATGGCCTTTGACGTATCTTCTGGACGCACAACCAGTGATCCACAAAGTGCCGCCAAAACCGTAAAAATAATTACCCCTAATAAAACATAGAGCAGGTTCAAATTTGCAAGATTGCCAAGTACTTTAGTAATCAGCTCATGATTTTCGTTGAAAACTTTTTTGGTAATTGCAAGCTGGGGAGCCATTAAGAAGAAAGCTATCCCCCCAAGAACATAAATCAATAAGTGCGTTATAATTACGCTCAACGTTCCCAAAATCTTACCGTAAAAATAATTTCTAGCGGGCATACTAGAAAAAATCACTTCCATAATTTTAGTACCCTTTTCCGAAGCAATATCTTGTGCAACGGTTGTTGTATAAGTAAGCAAGATAAAGTACATCAAAAATAAAAGCAGCATAAACGACACTAATTTAACGGCGTCATCATTATTCTTATCTACATGTGTAACTTTTTGTCTTAACTGCGGTGTCGTCTGCAACGCTGTCAATTGTTGCTGATTCAACTTGGCTTGCTGCAAATTTAAGGATTGCTGGTAGGCTGCCAAAACTTGTAAAAAGTGGCTACTTTGCGTCTGAGATAGCTTTTCTGTCCCATGATATGTTGCCTGCAATCTTCCAGCTGTCTTTTTAACCACTAAATAACCCTTGAGATCCTTATTTGAGAGTGCTTTTTGTGCAGTCGCGACAGTTTGATACCTTGTTGTTGTGTTTTTCTGATCAACAACCAATTGCTGCGTCAGTTGTTTTGGAGCAGCAATAATTGCCACTTTTTCAGCATTGCCTTTCGTTGCAGTTGCACTTAGATAACCAACTCCAAAGGAAAGCAACAAGAAAATAAAAGGTGAAAGTACCAGTAATAAAAAGCTCCATGATTTGACTTGGCGCCGATATGTCTCCAAAACAACAATTCCGATCTGCTTCATCATTCATCACCTGCTTTCAGTTTGAAAATTTCATTAAGCGTTGGCGGTTGTTGATCAAACGTTTGCACGTAGCTTCCGCCAGTTACCTTATCAAAAATAGCAGCACCACTTTTTTCATCGTCAATTACCAGTCGATAATTACCCTGCTTGGTCACTGAGACTTCAATTACATGCGGCATCTGCTGTAGTTCTTCTAAGGGCACAGCCGTCTTTACAAAAATGCGGGTCAAACCAAAACTTTCTCGGATAAAACGAATGTCGCCATCCAAAACAACTTGTCCCGCGTTAACCATCACTAAATCATCACACAGTTCTTCAACATTGGTCATATCATGGTCTGAGAAGATAATAACTGCTCCACGCTTCTTTTCATCTAAAATAATATGCTTAAGCAAGTCTGTGTTAACTGGATCCAACCCGCTGAAGGGTTCATCTAGAATGATTAACTTTGGCTCGTGAATCAGCGTACAAATCAATTGAACTTTTTGTTGATTCCCCTTTGAAAGACTTTTAATCTTGTCTTCACTTTTTCCTTTAACCTGCAACCTAACCAGCCATTTTTCCAGTCTTTTACGGATCTCGTGGTTAGTTAACCCCTTCAAGTTCGCTAAAAACCGCACTTGTTCAAAAACTGTTAATTTGGGCATCAGACTTCTTTCTTCTGGTAAATAGCCAATCTCTTGATACGTTTTGGCCGTGATTTTTTTATCTGCAAAGGTAATCTCCCCCTCAGATTCGACAAAATTCAAAATACTATGGAAAATAGTCGTTTTCCCGGCACCATTTTTCCCAATTAGACCGGTAATTTTCCCTGCGTTGGCCTTGAAGCTGATCCCTTTTAGAACCTTCTTAGCCCCAAAGCTTTTATGTAGTTCCTTAATTTCAAGCATTAAGCTCCCCCCTTAGTCGTATTTAGCATGAACTTTAGCATCCATCATATTTATTCGTAATCAAGGTTTCTCTAATAGAATCCAAAATTTGCTGCTGTAATTTATTAAAAACGTGCGAACGGCGATAAGCGATATTCGTGACAAAAGAAGGTGCATCCGGGTCACGTAATTCAAGACGAACAACGTCTGAACGCTTTGTTTTAATTGTAGCGGTCAAAAATCCAATCCCGACTCCATCGGCAATCAAATTAATCAAGCTATGTATCCCATTGGAACGAAAGACAACATGTGGCCGAAAATGACTCCGTTTAGCTAATAAATTAAAAGCTTGATTATGAACAAAACCATCTTTAAATAGCACAAAATCTTCAGCTTTCAAATCAGCAAAACTAACCGTCTTTTGGTGCGCTAGCGGATGCGTGCGCGCCACATAAATCACAAAAGGTTGCCGATCAAATTCCTCAGTGATGATTTCCTCATTGCTGAGCGGATCAATTGAGCCCAATAATGCAAGATCTACTTCCCCAGTCTGTAAAGCTTCCAAGGTAGTTTTAGAACCATATTCCATCGTTTGGATTTTATCCAACAATTTCTGTTCTTTCAAACGCTTCGCAATTCGTGGAAAATAATTATTTTCAATAATCGGCGGTAATCCTAATGAAAGCTTTTTCTGGTGACCTGCAAGAATTTCTCTTTGTAACCACTGATAATGCAGCATAATATCGGTAGCATGTTCAAGTAACTGCTGTCCACTTTCAGTAATAACAAGTCTTCGTTGTGCCCGATGCCTAATAATTAACTTTGCATTCAGTTCATTTTCGAGTCGTTGCAATGCAAATGTGATCGTCGGTTGACTCACCCCAAATTTTTGTGCTACTTTAGAGAAATTTTTCAGCTGTGTTAAGTTGATAAAATATTCAAGATCTTTAGTATTCAATCTGCCCACTTCCTCCCCCTAGAATCAATGTGCTCCATTTATTATAAATTATTCTTATTATTAGATACAACCGTGGTTATTAATTAGTTTTAAAATATTCTAAAGTCCTTATGGCTAACCCTTTTTCAAAAGTTTTACACCCGCGTTACTCCAATCTAGAAAGACTTCTGCATTAATAATTTTTCTAAATTAAAAGTTAGTGACAGCACTCATTATTTTTTAATATAAATGATATTTGGTTTTTTTTAAAAACTCAATTCAGCTTTTTCAATTGTTAAAAAATATTTTGTGCCACATATCCTCTGTTTCTTAACTTTTCTCAGAATCCCCTTTCAATAATTATTCTTTAATTGTATTTTATTAATCATAGCAAAATATTTGCAAAGAGCGTCCTAAATAAATTTGTACGAATGAGGTGACAGAATGTTAATGTACCCTTACAACTTAGTAGCAGTCGGTGAACAAGCTATGAATCTTGTCTTTCCTGAAAAAATTGATGTTGCGGAAAATCAAACGATTCAAAGGATCGCTAAGGATTTGCGAACAGACCCTACGTTTGCTTTACTTGATGCAATTCCTGCTTATCACACGTTAACACTCTACTTCGACACTCAACGCATCTCCGAGGCTCAATTCAGGTCCAAATTAACCGTTTACTTACATAATTATACAGACGCAGTTGCTGTTACTCAGGAGCGCGTGCTCGAATTACCGGTGTGTTATACCCCTGAATTTGGTCCCGATCTTAAGGATGTTGCAGCTTTTGCTGGGCTTTCGATCCCGCAATTAATTCAAATGCACACCCAAAATTCTTATTTTATCTATATGATGGGCTTTTTACCGGGCTTTGCCTACATGGGATTCGTCCCTGATCAAATCGCAATGCCACGTCTCAACCGACCGCGAGCAGAGGTCCCGGCTGGCAGTGTTGGAATTGCAGGAAAACAAACTGGAATGTACCCAGTGGCCTCACCTGCCGGCTGGCGTATTATCGGACGGACGCCTTTAAAGCTTTATGATCCCCATGCCCCACTTCCAAAATACCAACCTGGAGACCGAATTCAATTTAAAGCCATTAATCGCCAAGAATACGAACGGATCAAAACCGTCGATCAGGCTGGAAAATACCACCTTAATATCAAAAAAACAAAGGAGGCGTAGCTGATGGCTCAGTTTGAAATTCTCGCAGGTGGCTTGGCAACTACTGTGCAAGATACCGGTCGTCGCGGATACCAGGCACAGGGAATTCCTGTGTCCGGGGCGACAGATCTGTTTGCACACCAGCTCGCCAATTTATTGGTTAACAATCCTGTGACTGCCGCTACCCTTGAATTTATGCTCCTTGGTCCCAAAATAAAATTTAATTGTCATACTTTTATTGCCGTGACAGGTGGGGCCTCAAACCCTTGCCTAAATGGTAAAAACCTGAGTCGTGGCAAAGCTTATGCCGTTCATTGTGGTGACATTCTCAGCTTTTCTCCAATGGCGGCCGGTCGTTTCGGCTATTTAGCACTTGCAGCTGGAGGAATCTTAACTGCACCGCTTCTTCAAAGCCGCTCGACTACAGTGAAAATTTCTCTAGGCGGTTATCACGGACGCAAGTTAGCACAAGGTGATCTTATTCCGCACAATGAATGTTTTCAAATGCCAAGCCTGGCATTTAGACAGACTAATTTGACTGCTATTTCTCAAAATAAAACGGTCAATGTTCGTTTTATGCAGGGACCACAATGGCAGCTTTTTTCTACCGAGGCGCAGGCGGCGTTCACTACCAAACTTTTTAATATTTCTCCACAGGCCGACCGCATGGGGTATCGTCTGGCAGGTGACAACTTACCAGTTCCCAACAAAAACATGCTTTCTGAAGGTACTGTCTTGGGCAATATCCAAATTACCCGGGCAGGCGAACCCATCGTTTTATTGACAGATCGCCAAACTGCTGGTGGCTATCCCGTGATCGGAACAATTATTGCTGCAGACTTAAGTATGTTTACCCAGCTCACTAGTGAACAAAAGATTCATTTTAAGCAAGTAACCCTTGCAACTGCGACACAGGCACTTGAAAATCAACGTGCTTCTTTGAAAAAGTTAGCAGTTGAATTTAAAGAATTACGCTATCAGCAGCCTCTAGGCCCAGCCCGAAAAGCTGCACCCAAAATCACAAAATTAATCATCCAAAACCAGTGAAGGAGTTGAATTTTGATGAAAATCCCAGAATTACCCAAATTAACTAAACTATTCAATGAGGCGCAACTGACCCGCTTGGAGCTTCAAAACGAGCACGAACACATTATTTTAGAAAAAAAGCCTGCTCCCTCAATTTCACAGTTACCAAGCACTGCTCAAACTTCAACTTCCAAGCCTGGTCCGACACCTAAGCTACCTAGTACTACTCAAGTAGTCAAGGCCCCCTTCATCGGAACGTTCTATGCAGCTGCCAGTCCCACAGAATCGCCCTTTGTCAAAGTTGGGACACAGGTACAAACGGGACAAGTCCTAGGAATTATCGAAGCGATGAAAATGATGAATGAAATAAAAGCTCCGTGTGCTGGAACACTTGCAAAAGTTCTAGTTACAAACGAGGCAAATGTTGAATATGATCAAGAACTCTTTGTGATTGCGAAATGAGGTGCTTTTTTGAAAAAAGTTTTAATCGCAAATCGCGGTGAGATTGCAGTGCGTGTTATTCGCGCCTGTCGGCAATTAAATTTGAAAACAGTCGCAGTCTATTCGACTGCTGATCGTACTGCTCTTCATGTGCAGCTTGCTGATGAAGCTTGCTGTATCGGCCCCGCAGCACCCAAGCAGAGTTATCTAAACATGAACGCGATTATCACCGCAGCAAAATTGACTAACGCGGATGCAATTCACCCCGGTTATGGATTTCTCTCTGAAAATGCCGTCTTTGCGCAATTATGTGCGGAGCATAACCTTACCTTTATCGGACCAAGTGCACATGTGATTGCATTAATGGGAGAAAAAGCACGAGCACGAGAAACGATGCAAGCAGCAGGAGTACCTGTCGTTCCTGGTAGCAAAACAGAATTTAATGATCAGCAACAGGGGCTGCAGGCTGCAATTGCGTTGGGCTTTCCAGTCATGTTAAAAGCAAGTGCCGGCGGTGGTGGCAAAGGGATGCGTATCATTTCACATGAAGACCAGTTTAAAGAGAGTTTTACACTCGCTCAAAATGAGGCCCTGCATGCCTTTAATGACAATCATATGTACTTAGAAAAATACCTCCCTCATCCACGCCATATTGAAGTTCAGGTTTTTGCAGATAAATTCGGGAATGCAGTCGCTTTAGGCGAACGGGACTGTACACTGCAACAGCACCATCAAAAAGTAATTGAGGAAGCGCCGGCAACTATTCTTAAACCGGCAACTCGGGCACAGATGTTTGCTGTTTCAGTAAAAGCCGCTCAAGAAATCGGTTATGTTGGCGCTGGAACAATGGAATTTTTGCTTGATGATCCAGACCACTTCTATTTCATGGAGATGAACACCAGAATTCAGGTCGAACATCCCGTGACAGAACTGACAAGCGGACTCGATCTGGTCACTCTCCAATTACGCATTGCTGCTGGGGAAAAATTACCTAGTACAATCAACCATAAAATTGCACAGGGTTTTGCACTTGAATGCCGCATCAATGCACGAACTGCGGGCAAAATTCAGGCGCTGCATTTGCCGGCCGGTTATGGCATTAGAACTGACAGCGCTCTTTACCAAGGATATCAAGTTCCTCCAAACTACGATTCAATGATTGCCAAGATTATTGCGTTCGGTCCAAAAAGGCAGACGGTGATCCAAATGATGTTGAATGCGCTTGACGAAACTGTCATCTCCGGCCCGCAGACAAATTTGGACTTTCTCATGCAACTACTCGCCGAACCAGCATTTTTGGCTAATACGACCGATATTAATTGGCTTGACCACTTAACCGCAAATTAAAATTAAGCGAAAGAGAGGTTTTCTAAATGGACAGCTCACTCACACAGTTATCCCCGCAAAAATTGCGCCACTTGATTCGCGCAGGTAAATATACTGCTCCTACCAGCGGACTTGCTCCTGGTTATACTCAGGCAAATTTGGTAATTGTTCCCCAAGATCTTGCCTATGATTTTCTCCTATTTGCACAGCGTAACCCTAAATCATGTCCTATTCTTGAAGTCAGTGACTGCGGTAGTAAAAAGTTACATACTTTCGCACAAGATGTTGATCTTGCTGCCGATTTTCCTCGCTACCGCATCTATCGCAATGGAAAATTAGCCCAGGAAGTTACCAATGTCTCTGCATATTGGCGTGATGACCTTGTCAGCTTCCTGATTGGTTGTAGTTTCTCTTTTGAAGCAGACTTAATTGCAGCGGGAATTGAAATGCGCCACATTACTGAAGGGGTAAATGTACCAATGTATAATACAAAGATTGCATTGCAACCAGCAGGCCGCTTTTCCGGCAATATGGTTGTCAGCATGCGACCACTGCCAGCAGCACAGGTGGTGACCGCTGTTAAGATTACTGCCTCAATGCCTCGTGTTCATGGTGCCCCCATTCAAATCGGCGATCCAGCAAAACTTGGAATTACTGATCTCGCTCATCCGGATTATGGTGATGCAGTCACAGTTAATCCAGGTGAAGTCCCTGTCTTTTGGCCATGCGGAGTTACTCCGCAAAACGCCATCATGCATACTAAACCAGCGTTCGTGATCACCCATGCTCCAGGACATATGCTAGTGACTGATGTCAAGAATACAGCCTTAAAATATGAATAGGAGTTGAGTTAAATGTTAAAAATCGATTTTAATAGCGACCTTGGTGAAAGTTTTGGACATTACTCTTTAGGCAAAGATGCTGAAATCATTAAACTTGTGACTTCAGTCAACATTGCGTGTGGCTATCATGCTGGTGATCCGGATGTGATGGCCCAAACAGTTAAAAGTGCTGAGAGCGCAGGAGTCGGAATCGGTGCCCATCCCGGATATCCTGACCTTCAAGGTTTCGGTAGAAGAAAAATGCAGCTCGCTCCGCTAACTGTGCAGCACCTTGTTACTTACCAAGTAGGTGCCCTGCAATCTTTCACGTCTGCTGGTAAATTACATCACGTCAAACCTCATGGTGCGCTCTATAACATGGCCGCTGCCAACTATGAATTAGCCCTTGCGATTTGCCATGGTATCCAGGCCGTTGACCCTGCCTTGCCACTTTATGCCTTAGCTGGCAGTCAGTTAGTTAAAGCAGCTCAAGCTACCGGATTGCCCTATGCCCAAGAAGCCTTTGGTGATCGCAACTATCTTGCGGATGGTTCACTGGTTCCGCGCAACAAGGCCCATGCAGTGATCACTTCACCCGCTGAGGTTGCAGCTCATGTCCTTGAAATGGTTACAAAAAAAGCCGTGACCACCTTGGATGGTTCTTTAATTCCATTAGCAGCAGATACTATTTGTGTTCATGGAGATAATCAAGCTGCCTTAGCAATCGTTTCACATTTACAGACGACACTTTTATCCCACGGAATTTCACTGCAGCCCTTTAAAAAATAGCGGCTGCAAAAAAGAGAAGGAGACTACACTATGGCTAATAAAACAACTAAGGATTCCAAAATTACTTCCCCACTAGATGATCTGAGTGCAACTCCCCGCAATCCTCGCGGAGTCGCCATGGGTGCAGCATTTTTAATGGCGATGGCTGCTGTTGGTCCAGGTTTTTTGACTCAAACTGCAACTTTTACAGGTCAAATGGGAGCTAACTTCGGTTTTGCAATTTTAATTTGTATTATCTTCGATATTATTGTCCAAATGAACGTGTGGCGAATCATCGTTGTTAGTGGTAAGAAGGCACAAGTCATTGCCAATGACATTTTCCCTGGTTTAGGTTATTTTCTTTCATTTCTGGTTGGACTCGGTGGCCTCTTTTTTAACATTGGAAATGTTGGGGGTGCCGGTCTTGGACTCAATGTTCTTTTTGGGATTTCTCCCGAAAACGGCGCTGTGATTGCTGCTGCACTTGCAATCTTAATCTTTGTTGTTAAAAATGCGCTGACTGTTATGGACCGAACGGTACAAGTCCTTGCTTTTGTAAAAGTGGCAATCCTAGTTTATATTATTTTCATTATGGCGGTTCCTTATCACGAAGCTGTTCAGCACACTTTTTTACCGACTAAAATTGACTTTTATTCAATTGTTACAATCGTCGGCGGAACGGTTGGCGGCTATATCTCTTTTTCTGGTGGACATCGTTTAATTGAAGGCGGACTAAGAGGCAAACAAAATATCAAGTATGTCAATGAGGGGGCTTTGACTGGGATTGGAATTGCTTCAGTCATCCGCGTACTCCTCTTTCTAGCAGGTCTGGCCGTTGTAGTCGCTGGTAATCAATTAGATCCGACTAATCCGGCCGCTTCAATTTTTAAAATTGCAGCCGGTAACTTTGGCTATAAGTTCTTCGGAATTTTGCTTTTTGCAGCGGGGATGACCTCCATTCTAGGATCAACTTTCACATCTACCTCATTTTTAGACTACGCTGTCGGTTCTCAAAAGGGCACTTTTGCAAAATATCGAAAAGTCCTCATTCTTAGCTTTATCATCGTTTCGACGGTTATCTTCTATTTCATCGGCAATCCTGCTAAAGTCTTAGTTTTTGTTGGTGCTGCTAATGGTTTTGTCTTGCCTATCTCACTAGCCATCCTATTAATTGCTGGCAGCAGTGCCAAGATAATTGGCACATACAAGCATCCAAAATGGTTGACTTATTCCGGCTGGTTGGTTGTTTTGTTTATGGCTTATGCCAGTCTTAAAACGGTTATTGGATTGTTTTAAAGAAGTGTTGACACTCAGCGTTTAGCCTCCGTCGACTAAGTCTGGCATTACAAAGTAACCCGATCTTGGTTACGCATAAGGCAGGCTTAGGCACAGGAGGTTGCTGGGTGGAGCACGTTAAGAAGAAGTGCCGACAAGCACCGGGAGACTTTGAGCACTAGCAGCAAATTGCAAAGTAGTCGGTTTTTGACTATGCGCAATTTGTAGTTAGGCGCAAAAGGCTGGTGGATGGAGCATGTTAAGAAGAAGTGCCGACACCCTGCGTTCAACCGCCGTGGACTAAGTCCTGAATTACAAAGTAACCCGATCTTGGTTACGCGTAAGGCAGGCTTAGGCACAGGAGGTTGCTGGGTGGAGCACGTTAAGAAGAAGTGCCGACAAGCACCGTCAGACTTTGAGCACTAACACCAAATTGCAAAGTAGTCGGTTTTTGACTATGCGCAATTTGTAGTTAGGCGCAAAAGGCTGGTGCTGGGAGCACGTTAAAAAGAAGTGCCAACACCCTGCGTTCAACCGCCGTGGACTAAGTCCTGAATTACAAAGTAACCCGATCTTGGTTACGCGTAAGGCAGGCTTAGGCACAGGAGGTTGCTGGGTGGAGCACGTTAAGAAGAAGTGCCGACAAGCACCGTCAGACTTTGAGCACTAACACCAAATTGCAAAAAGAGAAGGGGCTGTGACAAAAGTTAAATTTTGTCACAGCCCCTCTTTTATTCCGGATA
>NZ_AZFQ01000054.1:39016-55564 GCF_001435195.1 Liquorilactobacillus satsumensis DSM 16230 = JCM 12392
CTTTATTTTGGATATCCAGATTTTCATACATCAAATCTTATTGTTCATTTTTTGCGCCTGTATGCTGCGCTGCTTAGTTAATTCTTTTTTAAATGCTCACCTACTTTAAGTGAAACTTCATTGGTGAGTTCATTGACATCACGCGCAATCATTAGTTCTTCATTTGTAGGAATGACAAACAACCTTGCTTTGCTATCTTTCCCAGTAAAATCCGCTTCACGCTCATTGGCGTCTTTGTTAGCTGCCAAATCCGCAAAGATTTGCAAAGCCCCCAGCTTGGCGGTAATCCGTGCGCGCATCTTAGCGTCTCTTTCGCCAATTCCACCAGTAAAGACGAGCGCATCTGCGCCACCGAGTTCCAACCAATACGCGCCAAGATAATCACAAATTTTTTTAACAAACATTTCAATTGCTAGCTGAGACTGAGGATCAGTTTTGGCTTTTTCTTCGATTTGGCGTAAATCAGCACTATGCTGTGAGATTCCTAACAAACCGGAATCATGGTTTAAAAGTGCAAGACAACTATCAATATTAGCAATCACACCCTTATGCATCAAATAGGCAAGTGCAGAAAAATCAACATCGCCTGCGCGTGAACTCATCATCAAACCAGAAACTGGAGAAAAGCCCATTGAGGTATCAACACTTTTCCCATCTTTAATAGCTGTAATTGACGCTCCAGAACCAAGATGGAGCGTAATCAGCTTTAATTTGGACAATGGTTTGTGGAGTTTTTGCGCAGCCTGTAGCGCAACATATCGATGGCTGGTGCCGTGAGCTCCATATTTACGTACCCCATATTTTGTGTAATAAGCATAAGGTAAAGCGTAAAGAAAGTTCTTGGCGGGCATTGCTGCGTGAAAAGCAGTGTCAAAAACGGCAACTTGGGGAACTTCAGGCAAGATTTTCTGAATTGCGGCAATCCCTTTCAAATTAGCAGGATTATGCAAAGGTGCAAGTTCACTTAGTTTTTCAATTTGTGTCAATACCTCAGGCGTAATTACAACAGAATGCGTAAAGCGTTCGCCACCAGCAACAATCCGGTGACCAACACCTTTAATCTCATCTAGGGAGGAAATCACCTTGCTATTTAACAAAAGTTTGACAGCATACGCAACAGCTTCATTATAATCAAAGCCCTGTTGGAGATGCCAAATTTTTTGTTGTGTTCCCGTTTTAAGTAGAATATTGCAATGTTCACGCTTGATAGGATCAAATAAAAGGCTAGCACTTTCCCTTTCGCATGGCATTTCAAACACACGCATTTTCAAAGTTGAGCTGCCTGAATTAACGGCTAAAATTTTACGCATAGGTGAACCCCCCAAAAACTTTATATGTGATTATATTCACAAATAAAATGATAGCATTTTATTCATAAATGTCAATGCAAATTGACCATCTATCTTATATTTAAAGGAATCAATACGGATAAAGAGATATTTATAAGCTTAATCAACCTTAATTTTATTTATTTTGTGCTTATTTTCACTAAAATTGCTAATGCCAACTAAATCCTTAACAGCACTCAACCCACCTTTAAAAGCTCAACTAGTGCTAATAAAAAATCTCCCTAGGCTTGAATTTTCATGTCCAAGTTTGGGAGAAATCTTCATGAAGACCGCTACTTAGGTTCTGTAAAACAGTTGATTCAACTATCAGTTCAGACTAAGAATGCTGTGTTAGTCCAGCTCCAATCCTTTTGTTTCCTTACCTAAGAAAATAATGGCAAGCACTGCGATTAAAATTGCACCGCAAAAAATACTAAAAATAACGGCAAAGGAAGAACCTGCTGCCAACAGACTGCCGACCATTAGCGGACCAAAGATCCCGCCCAAGCGACCAATCCCACCCGCTATTCCTGAGCCTGTTGCGCGTATTACAGTTGGATATTGTTCAGGTGAATAGGCATACAAAGCACCCCAAGCACCTAAATTGAAAAACGATAACAAAATTCCAGAAAGCAATAACATACTCAGGTTTGTTGCCGTTCCAAATCCTAAAGCACTTAACGCCGTACCTACTAAAAAGAGTGATAATACCCATTTACGCCCAGCCTTTTCAACCAGCCAAGCTGCCGCAAAATATCCTGGTAATTGTGCACAAGTCATTAACAAAGTGTAACCAAAACTGTGAACTAGGCTGTATCCTTTAAGTGCAATCACACTTGGCATCCACAAAAACATGCCATAATAAGAAAAGACGACCATAAACCAGACGATCCACAGCATTAAAGTTGCGCGGCGATAATTTGCTCCCCACAACGCCATTAATGACTGCAATAATTTCGGCTTTTCTTGTCTAACCCGCTGCCGATATTCTGCAGATTCGTACAAACCAGCACGTAAATACAACGCATAAAATGCCGGTAATGCCGCAATTAAGAGTGCAATTCTCCAACCCCAGCTAGGAATAACAAAATAAGAAATAAGTGCTGCAATAATCCAACCGCCTGCCCAAAAACTTTCTAATAAAACAACCGTTCTGCCACGAGTTTGTGCTGCCACATTTTCTGAAACTAGCGTTGAGGCCACTGGCAGTTCACCACCAAGTCCCGCACCCACGAAAAAGCGCAAAATTACGAATAATGTATATCCAGTCGTTAAGGCTGAAAAGCCAGTTCCAATTGAAAATAAGAGCACTGTGAAAACTAAAACATCTTTACGGCCCATACGATCAGCTAAAAAGCCGAAGAAAACGGCACCCACCGCCATCCCAATTGAGCTGACACTACCGATCCAACCCATCTGTAATTCATTAAGCTGCCACTCTTCTTTCAAAGCTGCAATTACAAAAGAAAGCATTCCCACATCCATTGCATCGAATAGCCATGCTAATCCCGTAACAAATAATAATCTCCGTGTACCAGAACTTCCCTTTTCCATTAACTTCCTCCAAAATTTTCTAAACTCCGCCAAGGTGTCAAGACACATGTGACAGCTAAAGTTTTACCATTTTTAGAGGTGTCTTGTCAACGCCTTAAACCCAAACCTATTTGCAGTTTTCAGTAGCACCCGCTCAATAAACTCCTGCAACCAGCAAAAAAGGATTGCGTCAAAATCTGCATCTGACTCAATCCTTTAATCTATTACAATTTGTAAATTAGCATCCAGCCTTATTTGCCTTGAATAGTCAATCCACTTTTAGCATCAAATAAATAAATGTTTTCTTTATGCAAGTACAACTGCAACTTTCGTTGATTACCATCATTAGGAATTCTTTTGGGGGTCTGAATCACAATATTAATCCCGTCTGCAGTTTTCAGATAGACCAGTGTATGACCGCCCATGTACTCAGCTAAATTTTTAACCGCCTCTAACACGAAATAATCCTTGCGCGGACTAGCTAACTCTGCGCTCCCACTTTTTTTCCCAGCAACTTCAACCTGTGTGACTTTTTCAGGCCGAAATCCAAGAATAATTTCGCGAGTATTTTGTGGCAATAACTCCTTGGCAACAATGCCACTTAGATCATAATCTACCCCACCGGTCGTAAAAACCCCTGTACTAGCCAATTTTCCTTTTAAAATGTTCATACTAGGCGAGCCAATGAAACGCGCTACAAAAAGATTGCGCGGTTTATCGTACAGCTCTTCTGGTTTACCGTATTGCTGTACTACTCCAGCACGCATAATCAAGATCTTATCAGCCATTGCCATTGCTTCTGCCTGATCATGTGTCACGTAAATTGAAACCGTCCCAAGCTGCCTATGTAGCTCAATGATATCTTGTCGGGTAGAAACACGCAGCTTGGCATCTAAGTTAGAGAGCGGTTCATCCATCAAAAAGATTTCAGGGTTACGGACCATGGCACGCCCCAAAGCCACTCGCTGCCGTTGTCCACCAGAAAGCTGGGCTGGTTTACGCAGCAGGTAATCAGTCAATTTCAACTTTTTAGCCGCAGCTTTGACCCTTGCATCAATCTCACTCTTAGAGAATTTACTAAGCTTTAAATTAAACGCCATATTGTTATAGACAGTCATATGCGGATAAAGCGCATAGTCTTGAAAAACCATCGCAATACTGCGCTTTTGAGGCGGAAGGTTATCAAAACGCTGTCCGTCGACCAAAATCTCGCCCTTAGTAACTTCTTCCAAGCCCGAAAAGCAGCGTAACAAAGTTGACTTGCCGCAACCTGATGGCCCAATAATTGCCACAAATTCCTTGTCATCAATTTCTAAATTGATATCTTTCAAGGTATCACTATCTGCTCCATCATATCGTTTATAAAGGTGTTCAATCTGAATCTTGCTCATGAGAAACGCCTCCTCGGGTTTATTCTTTGCTTTTGCATCTACAGTGTTTCATAATAAAAACATAAAATTTAAGTAAGAAAGAATGGTGCACTTGACAAACGGTTGAAAAACGAATTGGGGCGAAAAAGATGAAGAACAATTTTTTTAGGATTGCTGGGATAACTTTTATGTTGAGTTTATCATTATTTGTCTTAACATGTTGTAGTTTTGGCTCGCAAAAAGAACAAAGTTCAAAAATTACGCTTAATTTTTTTAATCAGAAACCCGAAATTAGCACCCAGTATCAAAAGCTTGCACGGCTGTATCATGCTAAACATCCAAATGTTAATATCCAAATAACAACTTCCGGTCAGGGGGGTGGTGCAGCGGCACTGCAGGCCAAATTTGCTTCAGGAGAGGCTCCCGATATTATTATGCTCGGGGGCTTGCCCGAAATTGACCGCTACAAAGAACACCTGATCAACCTTAAAAATCTCCAAGCAAGCAAAAACATAATCCCTGCTCTCGTAAGTGGAGGGCTTTCAAATAATCGCATGGTTGGAATTCCAGTTGACTTGGAAGCTTACGGATGGTCATACAATAAGGCAGTCTTTGCCAAAGCTGGAATTGATGTTTCAAAGATTACCAACTATTCTGAATTTTTGAAAGCGGTCCAAAAATTAAATGCTGAAAAAAAGCAACTCGGTTTAGAAGCCGTTTTCGGTTTCAACGGTGGTGATACTAATTCAATTGCCTCTGTTTCAGCTCAGTTTACTTCCTTGCCTTACAATAATAATTTAGTTAAAGCATTCAAAAGCACGACCTTTTCCTGGAAATATGAAAAACAAATGAAGCAATATTACGATCTTATCAAAAAATACAACGTCCAACCCATTCTGTCTGTCAAATATGATCCTTCAGTTCAGGATCTTTTCTTTAATGGCAAAGTTGCAATGATTCCCCAAGGAAATTGGATCATTCCTACCCTCGATGGCCTCGAAAAAGGGTATGTTCAAAAAAATTTAGGGATGCTGCCTTTCTTTGTTAAGAACAGCGGTAGCGCTCGAATCCTCACTGGTTCTTCATGGTATCTAGGAATTACCAATGATCATCCGCACAGAGAAAAGGCTGCTAAGGATTTCATCAATTGGATGTACACTTCTAAACAGGCCCAAAACGTCATTATCAACGAGATGCGCTTTGTGCCAGCCACTAAAAATTTTGACGTCTCACGCCTTCCAGATGATCTTTCAAAAGAAATCTATCGGATTGGTACTTCTAAAAAAGCACAAGCTCCGATTCACAAACAATATCCAAACGGCTTCACTAACCAGGCACTGGGTCCATACATGCAACGCTACTTCGTTAATCGCATCTCTTGGAGCAATCTAAAAAAAGAAGTCTCAGCTAAGTACCGACAACTTAGAGAAATTCAAAGTGGGGAGTGAGCAAAATGCTAATCAAAAAACACCAATATCTTGCTTTTGTTTTACCAGCACTTATTTTTATCTTGCTGATCATCGTTGTTCCTTTTTTGATTGGAATCTACTATTCTTTTACTGATTCCAATGGGTTACGTGCCTCCTTCATCGGCTGGAAAAACTTCGAAGTTCTCTTCCGCGACGCTACCTTCTTGCAAAGTTTCTGGCTGACAGTTAAGTTTTCTGTTGTCGCAGTTGTTTTGATTAATCTTGTAGGATTAGCTTTTGCACTGATTGTTACCACCCATAATAACCGGCTAACAAAATCACTGCGTACAATCTTCTTCATGCCTAATCTGATCGGCGGGATTTTACTTGGTTTCATCTGGCAATTTATCTTTACTTCTGCTTTTCAAGCTGTAGCAACCGCTTTTGACCTTAATTTTCTAAAAGGTTGGCTCAGTGATCCAACAACCGGTTTTTGGGGAATCGTAATCTTATTTGTCTGGCAGATGAGTGGTTACATCATGCTGATCTACGTTTCTTTCCTAAATGCAATCCCTCAAAATACAATTCAAGCAGCAATTTTGGATGGGGCTAAACCGACACAGATTTTCTTTTATGTTAAGTTACCGCAATTAGCACCTGCCTTTACAATTAGCCTTTTCCTAACCTTAGCCAATTCATTTAAACTCTATGAACAAAACTTAGCCTTAACCAACGGCGGGCCGTACCGTTCTACAGAAATGGTTTCGATGTATATTTACAACACCGCTTTTGTCAACTTTCAACAAGGATATGCACAAGCTGCCGGCATTATTCTCTTTCTTTGCGTAACTTTGGTATCCTTTATCCAGTTGGCAATCTCAAGAAAACAGGAGGGATAGCTGATGAAAAAGTCACGAAAAATTTTGCTAGGTTTTCTTTTCGGACTCCTTGCCCTCGGGTGGTTTTATCCATTTATCATCGTTTTGATCAATGCCCTAAAAGGTAAACGGGGAGTCTTCCAAAATCCGCTATGGTTCACCCGTGATTTCACCTTAACTAACTTTAAAACTGCTTATCAGGCTCTTGATTTCACCAATAGCTTTGTCAACTCGGTTATTATCACCGTAGGCAGTGTGGTAATCATTACTGTAATCTCAGCTGCAGCCGCTTACGCACTTTCGCGAGTCAAAGGTCCTTTTAGTTCTGTCGTCTATTACCTCTGTGCAGGCACCATGCTGATTCCCTTTCAATCAATTATGATTCCTTTGCTTTCGCTTTTTGGCAGAGTAAATTTTCTTAATCGAACCAGCTTGATTATTATGAATACTGGCTTATCTGTCAGTCTCTCAATTATTCTATTCTATGGAGCATTTCAGGGAGTTTCCAAGAGTCTCGACGAAGCAGCTGCCCTAGACGGAGCTTATCCCTTGAAAACATTTGTCTATGTTATCTTCCCGGCAGTTAGCCCTATGACTGGGACAGTTGTCATTTTAAACGCCATGAAGATTTGGAATGATTACCTGTTGCCTTCACTAGTAGTTAACAAGGATGGTATGTATACGATCCCGTTAAAGATGTACTCATTCTTTGGTGAAACAAATAGTCAATGGCAACTGGCACTCGCTGGATTAGTGCTGTCAATGGTTCCAATCATCATTCTCTTCCTCTTATTGCAAAAACAGGTTATGACAAGTGTGACAGAAGGTGCAATCAAATAGTAAAACTCAGCTAAGCAAAATGTGTACTTAATTTGCCGCTCAATTGTCTACCACTCCCAGCAATTCTGAAGAAAGGAATGGCAGCATATGAAAAAAGCAGTCCTGTTTAGCGGAATATTCTTGGGATGCATTGTTTTAGGAGGATTCTTGTTTTTTCTCAACTCTTCTCAAACTAACAAGGAAAAACGGCAAACGTCAAAACAAACGGTTGTGACCGGGGTGTACAAAAAAGCACAGTTAGTTGGTACTCCGATCACGGTAACCCGCAACTTGCATGCGCCTTGGGCACTCACTTACTATCGCAGCAGCTTACTAGTCAGTACGCGTGATCGCGGTGAAATTCTTGAGGTACTCACTAATGGTAAAACACGGACAATTGGGCGCATCGCTGAAGTTGAACATCAAAGCGAAGACGGCCTTCTTGGAATCACAACCCGAACCCTCAATGGTCAGTCTTACCTTTATGCCTATTATTCAACCACCCAAGATAATCGAATCGTACGTTATCAACTCACCGGCACTGAAGGTTCCTACGGGTTAAAGAACGCAGAAATTATTCTTAGTGGCATTCCCCACGCTACCAACCACAATGGCGGTCGCATCAAGTTTGGACCTGATGGAATGCTGTACGCAACTACCGGAGATGCTGGCAATCCTGAAAATGCACAAAAACTTAGCTCTCTGGCCGGTAAAATTTTGCGGATGACTCCGACAGGAAAAGTCCCAACAGACAATCCCTTTCCTAATTCGCTAGTTTATAGTTATGGACATCGTAATCCACAAGGTCTTGCATGGACAGATAAGGGAATTCTTTATGCCACCGAATTCGGTCAAAATGAATGGGATGAACTTAATAAAATTAAAGCTGGTAGCAACTATGGCTGGCCTCAGCATGAAGGCAAAACAGCAGCCAAAGGTTTCGTCTCGCCGCTTCAGCAATGGCGCCCAGCGGATGCCAGTCCAAGCGGTTTGGCTTTTTACAACGGAATTTTCTTGATTGCTAATCTTAGAGGAACTGTCTTGCGAGCTGTTGCAGCCACTGCACCACAGAGTTCCTTGACTTATTATTCAAAACAAGCTGACCGCCTGCGTGATGTCATCATTTCCCCCGATAAGAAAAAATTAATTTTTATTACCAATAATACCGATGGCCGCGGTTCTCCTGCAGCACATGACGATCAAATCTTAAGTGTTACCCTCAAGGCTAACTAAAAGTTACCGCAAAAAAAGTGTGCCCTAGCTTCAATTAAGAGACTAGTGACCCACTTTTTACTGCATAATTTTCACATTTTAAACTATAACGGCGTCGGCATCCAAGCAACCGTAAGCAAGTTCCCATCTGGATCTTTAATCTCTAACTCATACATTTGGTCTTCTGGAATATCCATTTCAACATGATAGAAATCACCGCCATTTTCTTTAGCGCGTTGGGCAAACTCTTTAACTGCAGCGATACTTTCCAGGTTAAATGAAGTCATCGAACCGCTGGCTTTCTTTGTATCAGCAATCACCTGTCCCTTTAAAAACTGTTGATAAAAAGCGTGCTGCAAAAGCATCACCCAAATGCTATCTGTCCACATCATTGCTGTCCCTTTTTCGTTCGAAAATTCCATATTCTGCTTAAAACCCAGGGCTTTATAGAATTTGATTGACCGTTGCATCTCAGTTACTGGTAAGTTCACAAAAATCATTTTTTTAACCATTGTTTTGCTCCTTTATCTAGTTTGCAATCTAAGTGTGACAACTGCCAAAAAACTTCGCACACTAACATCAACTACCAGCCAGCTATCTCAATTTCATTGTCTCATGCTTCCTTGAAGGCAGCAAATGATATCGCTTACAAAAGCATAAAGAAACAGCGCAGAGGCTGGTCACAAGTTAACCTTTGACTCAGCTCCTACTTTGTTCCAGCTAAACGAGTTTCATAAGTTAACCTTCCCTGTCTATCTGCGAATTTCTCAGTGCAAAGCACGCACCCTGTTCGTAAGTCCGCATTAGTACTCAAATTTTTTCGACTTATAGCACTTGCATTCAACTAGTGTCCGCTATTTTGCAGATAGTTTCCCACTGCTTGTCCTGCAATCCGACCTGAATTCCAAGCAAACGCACAACTCACACCTTCAAGCGTCGGATAAGAAGTGTCATACATCCCACTGGCATTATTACCCGTTGCATAAGCTCCTTTGAGTGCTAAGCCATCCATTCCAAGGACCTCCATTTTTTCATTAACACGGACGCCGCCAATTGTTCCCAATGAAGTCGTTGTTGCCTTGACAGCGTAGAAAGGTCCCTTTTGCAAATCAAACTGCAGGTATGCCGGGTCTTTGTAAAATTGAAGATCTGCCTTGTTTTTCACAAATCTATTGTATTCTGTGACCGTTTTAACCAACTCAGTAGCACTCATTCCCAGTTTGTCAGCCAGCACACTCAGGGTCTCCCCTACAAATGCTACCTGGTTGGCTTGTGCTTCTTGCAAATCTTCCTTGAGTTGCGCAAATGGTCCAATTTGATGCGTAACTTCTTTATGTGCCAAATTCTTAAAGGTTCTCTCGAATGAATCTGTCAAAGGAAGCGCCGTTTTAGTAATTTTAGCAACAAAAGCTTCATCAAAAAGATAGTAATAACAACCACCTGCTGCAAAGGTCGTGTTCCCCCACAGGGCAAAATCATAAACCACACCTTCATTTGTAAATCGTTTGCCTGCACGATCAACCCATAATAAAGGTAAGTTAGTTAGTGTAAAAATTGAAGGCTTGCGCCACTTAGGATCTACTTGAGAGACAACACTTGCAGCATGATTCTCAAATGCACCTTTTTTTCTAGTATCAGCCCCAATTTGAGCAAGCATTCGTAACCCATCGCCAGTTGCTTTTCGTTCTCCCATGCTATAAAATTCGCGGCTGTCAGTTTCTAAAGTTGATGCCACCATTTTTTGGTTACCAACAAAGCCTCCATCTGCGGCAATTACAGCACGACAATTGATTAGTCTGCTTCTTCCCTGTTTTTCAAGAATTTGAATGCCGGTAACTCTCCCAGCATCATCTGTAACTATTTCTTTTCCGGTAGTCTCAGTCAACAAGACGCCTCCAAGTGCTTCAAAACGTGCCAGCAAACGTGCAAACCCGTTGAATTTATCAATATACTGGTGATAAACCCTAGGATGTTTCTGATGTGCCTCTTGAGTATTTGACACCAACTCAGTTGCTAAACCATTTTCATTTAACCAGGTAATCGTGGCCGCTGATTCTGCTACAATTTTTTTTACCAAGGATTCATTGACTCGATGGTGACTATAATCTACCAGTTCCTGAAAAGCATCTTTGACGGTGTAGCTTTCACCGCTTTGTTGTTGCTGCTGACTTTCAACTGCAAACAATCCCTGCGCGCCAAACATCCCTGCTCCGCCCGGGCGATTTCCTTTTTCCAATAACAATACTGACAAATTTTGTTGTGCTGCAGTTAAAGCAGCTCCGATTCCTGACGCCCCTGCTCCAACAACGACAACCTCGAAATAATTTTGACTCATTTTTTCCGCCTCCTGACCTCTTTTGATTTTACTGGATACCTTGTGCATTATCAAACAAGATTTTTAAAATTAATCTTCAATCCAGATGCTAGTGCAACAACATTTTAAATTTACCGTTTTCCTCAAAAAGCTTGCTAATTTGCAGTAAAAGCCGCTCATTACCTTTGCGTGCAATGAATTGAATTCCAAGCGGCAATCCGCGTGCTGAAAGATATGTCGGTAGGCTGATCGCTGGTTGTCCCGTAATATTTGCGCGCTGTGTAAACGGTGTCAATGCTAAACTGCGTTCAAACAAGGCGCTCACCAGTTGGAGACGTTCGTTCTTGTTAAGTGCCGTCACATTCTCCATCTGTGGCACCAAGTCCGCGGGAATCAAATCCTGTTTTATTTGTGGTGCTGTAGTCGCAGTCGTGGGGGTTAAATAAAGATCATATTTTTCAAACAGTTTGTCGGCCGCATAACTAATTTGATCCCACGCGCTAAGTGTCTGGCTATAATCAACCGCGCTCAACTTCAATCCGGCTTGATAAATTACCCAAGTGGTCAATTCAACTTCTGAACGTGTTACCTTTTTACCTGCCCGACGCTCAAGATCTGCAAACAAACTAGCCGTTTCACCAGCATTAATAATATAATATCCCTGCATTAAGGCACGTCCAGCGATTGAATCCGTTGTTTCTTCAACTGCGATGCCTTGTCCTTCCAAAAAAATAACCGCCTCTTCAACTGCTTTTTGAGCAGCTGCACTCACCGGTGTCCCCACAGGAGAGGTTGTTGTATAGCCAATTCTTAGTTTTTGGGGTAACGGTTGGTTAATCGCTTGCAAAAATCCCGACTGTTCTAATGGCGTCTGAAAAGGTGCTGCAGGTTGCACAACTTGGAGTACATCTAGTAAAGCCGCTGTATCACGCACTGACCGTGTCAACGCAAAATCAAGCGCGGCCCCCTGCCATCCGCGCCATGAGCCAGGTCCGACTGGTACCCGTCCACGAGTTGGTTTTAATCCAATCAATCCCGTAAAAGAAGCTGGAATTCGTAAAGATCCTCCACCATCGCTTCCAGCAGCTAAAGTTACCATTCCTGCAGCTAATGCACTTGCGGCTCCACCAGAAGAGCCTCCAGGTGAATAATCAGTATTCCACGGATTACGAGCTGGTCCGTAGAGCAGCGGGTCTGTGATATTTTTGAAACCAAACTCTGGGGTGTTGGTTTGTCCGATTATAATAAAGCCCGCTTGTTGCAGTCTGCGTACAAAAAAATCAGTCTGCTGAGCAATATTGTACTGCAATAGACGTGCGCCCGCTGTGGCAGGCTCACCTGCTAAATTTTGACCTAATCCTTTCAAAAGTAAGGGCACGCCTGCAAAAAGAGCCTCCTTATTCACGGCTTTTGCTTCCAATAAAGCTTTTTTTGCTCTCGTATGAATAACCGCATTTAATTGGGGATTAAGCTGTGCACATTTTTGTAAACTTTCTTCCACCAGTTCGGAACTACTACAAATTCCAGTTTTTACAAGTTGTGCTTGCCCTAAAGCATCAATTGTCATTTTAGTCCTCCCGCTTGTTCAAATTCATTAATTGCCGTTTTGATTACCTCAACTTTAACTATTCCTCAGTATTTAAGCAATTATTTTGGCTAAAAAACTTGGTTCCAATTGACCTGTTTTTCCAAAAATACTTTATACTATAAACAACAACTTAGTGATCAAAAAATTTAAAAAATGCGCGAGGTGATTCCAATTAAAAACCTGCCTAATCTGATTACCCTTACACGGATAATTGCAGCTTGTTGTCTTCTACTAACAACACCATTTTCAATCCCGTTCTTTACGCTCTACTTTGTTTGCGGACTTAGCGATGTTTTGGATGGATATCTAGCCAGAAAAAGGCAACTGACAAGTACTTTAGGCCAAATCCTTGACAGTTGTGCCGATTTAATCTTCATCAGTTTTGTACTGCTACTTTGCTTACCTGTGCTTAAACTTTGGTGGGGACTAATTCTTTGGATTTTTGCAATTGCAGCCATCCGTTTACTTTCGTTAACAGTTGGTTATATCAGGTACCATCACTGTGCTTTTTTGCATACTTACGCTAACAAAGCAACCGGTCTAAGCTTATTTTTCTTTCCTGTTTTATTCACATTCTGGGATCAAGGAAGGGTTACTTCCATTATTTGTGCACTCGCGACAGTAGCCGCACTGGAAGAGTTGGTTATTAATCTGACTTCAAAAACATTACGCCGAGATCGTCCCTCAATCTTCAGCAAATAGTAAAGAGTTGGTTTAAAGAATACTAGTTGGGTCTGTTTTTTGTTTTTAGCAATTCAGCCTAAAAAGATTCAGCCAACACTGCTGACACATCTCTTTTTACAAGTAAATCCCGCTGTAGATCAGTTCCCATCTTAAAAACATGTTCTCCAAATTGTTTAAAACCCATTTTGTGGTAAAATCTCAAAGCCGAATTATTATGCTCCCAAACTCCAAGCCAGACATAGTCCTTACCCAGTTTTTGGGCCTGTTCAATGCCGTAATTAAGCAATTTGCTTCCCAGCCCTTGACGTTTGAACTCCTGCTTAATATAGATACGTTCAATCTCTAAAGCCTTTTTTCCCTGACTTTCCGATTGTGCTTCCCCCACATTGAGTTTTACATATCCGGCAAGTTTCCCCGCGTGAAAAATAAATTGAAATTCTGAATCAGGATTTGCTAATTCTTGCTTTAACTTTTCCAAGTTGTAGGCTGCCTGCAGGTACGCCCGCATATTTTCTACAGTATTGTCTGCTTCAAAAGTCTCATTGAAAGTTGCTATACTAAGCGTACGCAAAGTCGCCGCCTCGGTCCGCTTGACTCTTTTCATCTCATTTTCCATTTTTAATCCTCCTAATAGTTTCGCCGATTGCCTTTTTACCAATATTCATCCTTAAGTTTTCAGCAATTTTTGCTAAACGCTGTGCCACAATTTACTCCGTGGTGCTTGCCAAATGTGCACGTGCAATTGTCCCAACTTTTCTAAGCTATTTTCTGCTACTTTTCTCCCAATAATTGAAGAGCTGCTGTATCTTTCCAGCGACGACCATTCGTTAAGCTGCCCCCAGCCGGCTGACTTACTTAATCCCCTTTTTTGAAAGGATGCATGTTTTCATTATTAATGATTTTAGTTGCAACTGCAACTATGATAGTTTTTAAAACCCAAGGCCCGCCTAACTTTCAGAGGTGGCAACACATCCACATCCTAAGTGCTAATTACAGCAACTGGAACATCAGTATTTTGGTTTAAAAAAGGGACATGTTTATCTGAAAAAAATAAAAAGAGAGTGTGACATAAGTCGGGAAAATTTGAGTGCTAACTCAAATTACGAACATAGCGAGTACTTTGCTATGAGTAATTCGAAGTTAGCACTCAAATTTTGGCTTATGGAACACGTTTATCCGAAATAAAAGAGGAGCTGCGACAAAATTTAACTTTTGTCACAGCTCCTTTCTATATAAACTGCTTTTTAAGATCTATGTCTTCTTCAATCTTCATTTAAAAGTACGTTGTTTGTGCAACAGCCAAGTGCCGCTTAATAAGCTTAATACCGCAAGCAGGATGCCTGTCAGACTAAGCGTATTTCCAGCATCATCACCGGTTTGCGGCAGTGCTTTTGCCCACATTTCAGCTTCCTTGCGTCCTGTTTGTTCAACCGGTTGCCTAGTTTCATTTGACAGCGCATAGCTTGAGATCTCAGTCAGTTTATGTGTAGGAACAGCATAGATAATCTGTTTAGCAGTAATTCCGTCCAGTTTATGCACACGTCCACGCTCATTTACTGAAATATTTGCGGCTTTAATCCGACTGACACGCTTATTTGCATTAGCCAGCTGTGCAATTTGACTGGCAGCTGCAATCTCAATTGCTTTTTTCTGTGCAGCTAATTTTGTTTGAATATTATTTTTTTGCGTCTGATATTTGTCAGCCAAATTAATCAGTGCTTGTTGTTGAAGTGTTGCCAGCCTAGTTAATGCTGCATCTCTTTGTGTCACTAGTGCATTAAGCAAAGCAGCGTTGGTTAACTTAAGGTTTGCCTGTGCAATTAAGGCTGACGCAACGGCCTCTTTTGCAGCTGTGTATTGCTGATTAGCGCTTGCTTGCGCCTGTTTAATTCTTGCTGTTGCAGTTAATGCAATTGCTGCTTTTTGCGTAACATGCGAACTAGGTACAGCACTTGCAACTTCAAAGATAAGTTGATAAGGATAAGTCATGCTGGCGTTAGCTTGAACTGCGACCCCCATGTAATCTGCAACCACAAAATTGTGTAAATGACCATTGGCATGTGCATCATCAACATAGACCATCTCAGTAATTGCATTTAACAATGCCACCTTTAAAGCTAAGATCGTTGTTTTGCTTTCAGCTGCAGTCGCCTGTGCAACACCAAGATTCTCGCCATCAAGTTGCAATCCTTGTGCACTAAAAGCTGCTTTTTCAGTCTCATTGAAAGAAAGATGTGTAAAATCGAGCTGTTCTTGGTTCCGAATTGCCGCCTCAGCAATCGTCGCATCTTCAACGTTACTATTATACTTAAGTGTTTCTGTTCCAATTGCTGTTCGGTATGAGTTAACCAGGGTTACTGCATAATCTGCTAGTTCGTACTGTTGCTGCTTTGTTAAACCAGTTGTTGAAACAACGGCAGTTTTATCGCTATTATTCGTATTAATGTATCCATAATAACCATAATCAGATGCAACATCTGATTTCTTAACAACTGGTTTAGTTAAGACAACTGGTAATTGCGCTTCAGTAGAAATCGTATGTCCCGCAGTCTTCGCATAAATTATTGGATCACTATCCAACGTCTGCTGTGCCGGCGTAGCTGTTGCAGACTCGGCAGTACTGCTCAAGGCAGCTTGGGCAGTGGCAACTTTTTGCGCAGCTGCACTCTCAGTGGCAGCATTAGTTTGCTTTTGGTTATTAATTTTTTGCGCATAAGCTGAACTAGTGGCGGCAGATTCTGCTACCTGCTGTGCTTTTGTTTGGGCTACGGCGGTAGTATACTCTGTTGCAGCTTTGCTCTCAGCACTTGCCGCCGCACTAGTAGCAGCCTCCTTTTGGGTTGCAGCAGCGGTTTTAATCGAACTAGCACTGGTAGCACTCTGTGTCGTTGCAGAAATATCACTTGCATTTGACGCAGTCGTTTGAGTACTCGAAGTCGCCGCCTTTTCTTGCAGACTACTACTTGTACTTGCTGATTTTTCTGTAGTCTGCTGAGTTGTCACGGAAGCAGTGGTCGTAGTACTGGTCACCGCACTTGTTGTTGCAGTGGTCGCATTACTCAGCGGATTAGTGGGCGCCTGCTTAGCAGTTGCTTCATTAACCGTATCTGCATGCACATTCATAACCCCGATAGTCAATCCTGCAAATGCAGCAGTCGTTGCCATTGCAATCTTTGCTTTTCTCATATGTAACACCTTTATCATGTATTTTTTGATTTTTATTAGTTAATGCTTATTTTTGAAACTTCATAGTAATTTAATTCTAAATATGTATGAATATTTTTCTACAACAATATTTTAACACAAACTCGCTCATTAATAATAGCTACATTTAGATGTACCTTAAAGATATGCACAAAAATAGAGAGTGTGACATAAGTCGGGAAAATTTGAGTGCTAACTCGAAATTACGA
>NZ_AZFQ01000054.1:55628-129197 GCF_001435195.1 Liquorilactobacillus satsumensis DSM 16230 = JCM 12392
TTTAACTTTTGTCACAGCCCCTAACTTAATTTGTATAAACAAGATAATATGCGGTCCCTTTTCAAGGATTAGATTCCCTGATTAACTCGCATTTTTGTCACCAGTAATTATTTTTCTTACTCAAAACTAACCAGTTTGGTGTCGCAATGATCAGCGTAAAGTGTGATTTCCCGAACGCCTCTTGGCAATCTTCCGTAGCAATTGTAGCCTGTTACATTCCCGTAAGTCAGCTGTACTCCATGGAACGTTTTTTGATAGTTATTGTCGTGATCATGGCCGGCAAAAACAGCTTTAATATTTTGATTGCGTAAAAAAGCATAAAAGAGGCCTGAATTAAGTTCTGATGAACACACATCTTCGCCCTTGGTTCCGACAAAGACGGAACTTTCCGTCGTCTTGTATTCAGGTAATGGAATATGCATGAAACCTAAATCAAAATCTGCTTGCTTGCGTTCGCGTGCATTTTCAAGAAACCAATTAACTTGTTCTGGTTCAATCGCTGCATACTCAACTTCCAGGTTCCACTTGGAATAAGCACCACTATCCCATACAAAAATTCTGTTTCTGATTTCATCTGCAGCAGTTAAAACATCCAACGTATAGTTTTCACGCTCAAAAACGGTATAGACATTGCTTTTTTCTGCTGGAAATTCCAATAGTTTTTCATACGCGCGCAACTCTGCTCGGTCGTAAGCACCTTCACTATCATGATTACCATAAGTAATCGCAACGGGGATCTTCGTAGCATTCAACACTGTAAATAATTTTTCCAAACTCGCTTGGGGAACAGAATTATCTTTCCCCCACAGTAGGTCACCCGTCAGCATGATTAAATTGTATTGTTTCTTTTTAAAGAGCTGCTCCAACTTAGCAAGTGTTTTTTGATCGGCCTCATTAAGCGGTGCTTTTCCCAGATGGATATCTGTTAATTGACAGATTCTAAACGGCGCATTAGCTTCCACTTTTAGTTTCAACAACACACACCTCTTTCTACAAATACATTTTTTTCTGAATATAATAATCAAATGCTTGCGCGACAGCAGCAACTGCATGCGCATCCGCACCGTACACCAATGGAATATGCTTTTTTTGTGCAGCTTTAATTAGTTCCAGCGATGGAGACGGTTCGGTCTGTGACTGTCTAGCCAAGCCCGACATGTTGCAATCTAACAAATCACCTTTTTGTGCAATTATTTCCAAGATCTTACTTTGCAAGTTCGCTGTGGTTTGATCCTGCCAAAGAACCGTTGGTGAGAATTCATTACGCCATTTACGATACAATGTGATATGTCCATAACGTACTGGTTTATTTATGGTTTCCCATCTAATTGCATTTAAAACAGTGGTCAAGTAAGCATTGGCAACCCCGACAGGTGTCTGATATTCAGCTAAAACGCCTGCACAAAAATCAGTGTAGCTATCGTCAATCGCTCGTAGCCCTGTTTTAGTAGGTAGAAAATGTACTGATAAAATCGCATCATCAATTTCTGCACCGAATTCCAACAATTTGCTAGCGGTCCATTCCCGATATCTTTCAAAATAATCGACTTCAAATCCCACCAAGATTTTAATTTGCTCTTCATATTTTGTTTTTAAATACCGCATTTTTTCAAGATATGCTGGAAGTTCATGGCTCCTCATTGCTGCAGTATAGATGGCATGTCGCGAACCTTGTGCATCTTTATAAAATGCAGGCGGCATTGGGAAGTGTTCCGTGAACGAATATGTTTTGAAACCTGCAGCAATTGCTTTTTCTATAAACAGCTCGCTGTCTTCGCCTGACCCATGCGAACAATATTCAGTATGTGTATGGCCATTCCACGTACGCCTATCAATTTTGCTTAAATCATCTCGCCCCAACAAACTATGCTCCCACCTCCTTAACGTACTTGGAGTGCAGATACAAGGTCTCTTTTGCTCCAACCGTTAATGGTTTAGCGTGATTCAAATTCTCAACTTTCAGCATAATTCCAGGCGCGCTTTCAAACAGATATTGGACACGATCACCTAAAATAGAGGCACTTTGCACTGTTCCGGTGATTGCAACCGAATCTGAACTTTGCAAATGGTTCTCTGCTCTTTCAAACAATTCCGGACGAACAACATACTTCAATGTTCCTTGCACATTTTTCAAGCCCAGCTTAACTAATTCTTGACCACTCAAGATGTTATGATTGCCAATGAAATTAGCGACAAACAAATTCTGCGGAGCTGCATAAATTTCCATTGGGGAGCCTTGTTGCTGCACCTGACCGTCATTCATCACAATGATATCATCAGAAATTGCAATTGCTTCAGCTTGATCATGCGTCACAAAAATCATTGTGATCCCTAATTTTTCTTGGTAATGCTTAATCTGATTCCGCAACTCAACCCGAATCTTAGCATCAAGCGCACTGAAAGGTTCATCTAACAGCAGCAACTTTGGCTCCATCACCATTGCACGCGCAATCGCAACACGCTGCTTTTGCCCACCTGATAAATCGTCTGGATAAGTATCTTTTTTTTGCTCCATTCCTACTAGCGCGAGCATCTCATTCACTGCGGCATTAATTTCTGCTTGCGGCTTTTTTTGAACCTTTAAGCCATAAGCAATGTTTTCAGAAACACTTAGGTTTGGGAAAAGCGCGTAGGATTGAAAAATCATTCCAATATTTCTTTTATTCGCGGGCAAATGCGTAATGTCTTGCCCATCCAGTAAGATCTTGCCCGTAATATTCTGGTTTAAACCCGCAATTGCTCTTAGAACGGTCGTTTTCCCGCCACCACTGGGCCCCAAAATTGAAGTCAACGTGCCTTGCTTGATATTGAAGTTCATCTCTGAAATGACATTTAATTTTCCAAAATTAATACTTAAATCTTCTACGTTAACCAAATTATCCATCTTTTTACTCCTTCCGCTGATCTATTTTTTTACCGTGCACTGTTTTAATAAGTAAGAACGAAATGATCATGAGAAAACCAAAGTAGATAATCGTTAAGACACTTCCGGCATTTCCATTAACACTCATCAAACGGTACATATAGATTTTCAGTGTTTCAAACTCGCCGCCTAAGAAAATATTTGTAACGACGTACTCACTGAAAGCTCCCGTGAAGGTTAATAGCATACCTACCAGTACCCCTGATCTAATATTGGGTAAAATGACATGCATAAATGCACCAACTGGACTTTCTCCCAAAAGCTGGGCTTGTTCAAACATTGCCCGAAAATCTCTGCCCATAAAAACATTATTCAAGCTTTGATAAAAAGAAGGCAAGTTAATCGCCGTCAAAGTCAAGATCAGCACAACTATTTTAGGGATCGGCAGATTAGCATACAACTGTACTAGCCCAGTCACCAAGACAATTCCAGGAATAGTAAACGGAATAATCGTTAAGAACCGCATTTTAGCTTTCAATTTAGGTTCATATACATTGATGTAAAAAATAACTGGTAAAAAAATTACCATTGATACTATCACTGTTGCCACACCAACTCCAAAGGAACGTAAAACTGCCGGTAAAAATGAAGGACTGCTTGTCAAAACAACATACCAGTGAAAGGTCAAGCCTGTTGGTAGAATTGTCTTTACCCATGAGGTCGAAAGCGAATAGGCCAGCGTGGCCACAATGGGTGTTAATAACATAATTGAAATCAAACTAATGGTCAATTTAGCACCAAAATTACTACTTTTTTTCAAAAAGACACCTCTTTATCGACTTCTCCTAGTAAGCCTATTACCTAAGGCAACAAGCAGCATCATAATCGCAGCAAAAATTGTTGAAAGCGCACATGCTAATGGAATATTTGCATCAAGCGAACCATTCGTCAACGCCCCGATTACAATTGGAATAGAAACAACATTATTTCCCGTTAATGCATACATAGTTTCATAAGTTCCCATCGCGTTTGCAAAAAGGATAATGAAAGTCTCGATGATATTCGGCAAAATAAGGGGCACAATGATCTTCTTTAAAAAGAACCAATTATTCGCACCCAGAACCTGCGAAGCCTCTTTCCAATCTGAGTTGATTTCCTTAATTGGTGGAAATAAAAACATTATCCCAAGCGGAACTTCAAAGAATGTATACGCTAGGATCAAGCCTGGTAAAGAATAGACATTGAATGCTCCTAAAAAACTCAGATGCGAAGCTGTCGCAATAGCCTTCAAAATTCCTGAATTACCAAACAAAATAATCAAGGAAAAAGCCAACGGAATACCAGCAAAACTTGCTGCCATATTGAACAGCGTAAGAAACGTATTTTGCGTTTTCTCAGAAAGACGCGAAATTGCCCATGCACCAAGGATTGACAAAATTTCACCAATTACTGCTGCAATCAACGAAATATATAAACTGTTCATGATTGCCTTGCGATAATAATTGTTCTTGAAAATCTCTGTATAATTTGAAATTCCAATCCCGCCATCAGTCCCCTGAAAACTGGAAAAAAACATAATAAGTACTGGAAAAACCAGTACTAGTGCAATTAATAGACTAAAGGGAAATAAAATTTTGACTTTTGTTTTCATAAAAACACCCTTTATTTTGAGCCAAGAACATCGGATTGCCATAATTGTGCCAATTTAATAGTTGTTTTGTTCCAAGTTTCATTACTCTTAACATGGTAAATCTTTTTGTAATCTTTATCTGGAAGCAGCTTGCTCTTGATAGACGCTGGAATCTTAATATCCGTTCTAATTGGTCGTGCGTAGCCCTTCGCCAAGTTGATCTGTCCTTCTTTAGACAGGATGTACGAGCGTGCCAGCTTAGCAGCATATGGATGTGCAGCATTCTTATTAATAACCTCTGCGTACCCACTCATTACAGAACCATCAGATGGAATCGTAATCTTGTAGCGACCCTTTTCATTAATCAAGTTGCTATAATTAAGTGCATTAAAGTCCCAGACAATCGAAACTTGGGTTTCACCTTTTTTCAGATTCTCAACGCTTGAATCTACCGATGAAAGTCGATTTGCCTTTTGCAGTTTTGCAAAATATTTAATTCCTGGCATAATGTTCTTTTCATTACCGCCATTTGCGTAAGCTGCAGCTAAAACTGCATACTGTGACTGGGCACCTGTTGTAACGTCACCAACAGAAACTTTATACTTTCCAGAAGCCAGATCTTTCCATGAAGTTGGTGCATCTTTTGTACTTACATTTTTTGTATCAGTAATAAATGCAATTGTTCCTGTGTATCCTGCCGCATAGTAGCCTTTTTTGTCTTTTGCCCATGAAGGAATTTTATCCCAATATTGCGTTTTATAGGCGGTTAACAAATTCTGCTTTACAGCTGTCGGCCCAACGTTAATTCCAATATCACCAAGATCGGCTGCACTTGAACTCTTGCCAATCTTCTTAAAATTCTGTAACTCTTGCGCACTTGACATATCGGTATCAGTATGAGAAATTCCAAATTTACTCTTGATATCATTCCAAGTTCCGACCCAGTTTGCCCAAGTATCCGGCATCCCAACTGATTTAACTTTTCCTTCTTTTTTGGCCTTTTTGACAATTGTATTCCAATTGTCTGAAGTTCCTGCCGAGCTTTGAGAAGAGCACCCTACTAAAGTTGTCCCTAATAATGCAGTGATTAAAAAAATGCTAGTTTTCTTGCTGATTTTCATTAATAATATCTCCTTTCACAACAATTTCAAAGATATCATATGATTGTAAATTTTATAATCACAATAAGGTAAACTTCATGTAAATTGTCTAATATTTTTAAGGTTGCATTTAATTGCTTATTAAGATATTGTTTTTATTGTGCCGCCTAAAATTCAAGCCTTCATTATCGGGATATTTTTTTCAAAAAAAGGCTGCTATATCAGCATCTGATTGCATAATTTAAAATAAGTTAGCCTTAGCGTTCAGTCAGCGTCCTCCAATTAATTTTACAGGTCCTTTACAAAGGGCTGATTTTTATTTATAAAAGCAGATAATTAATTACCTTAATTAAAAATATTAGTTCGTTTCTTCTTTATTCTTTTTGCCCTACTCTTTATCAAAAAATTAATTTTCATTTGTAGTTTTCATATGTACTAGTCTGGTATACTTAGTCCACTTCTTCCTTTTCAAAGAGGGGCTGTGACAAAAGTTAAATTTTGTCACAGCCCCTCTTTTATTCCGGATAAACGTGTTCCATAAGTCAAAATTCGAGTGCTAACTTCGAATTACTCATAGCAAAGTACTCGCTATGTTCGTAGTTTCGAGTTAGCACTCAAATTTTTCGACTTATGTCACACTCTCTAATTTTATTTTATAATAGTTCTCCAACCAGCACTGTTACTTCACGAGTTGTGCAATCGTGTCATTCACAGCTGTCTTTTCTTCTTCAATCAAGTTGACGCGTCCTTCAATTACTTTAATATCCATTTGAATTTCACGTGTTAAGCCCGGTGTCTTAATTTTAGGTTCAAAGAACGCCTTGAATTCAGCTAAGCGCGCTGGCGTATGGAAAATACTTGCAATGACTGTAATATAGGTTGTGAACTCCATATCACCGCCAACTGTTTTTTCCAACCACTGCCACTCAGCGCGAATCCAGTCCCATGCCGCCTGTTGCCCATCATCATTGGCTAACACATTGCGGAACCAAGCACGCAAATCTTGCGGTTTAATTGTATCTGCATCTTCAAAGCGCGCAATTAGCTGTGCAATTAAGTTAGCATCAGGTGTGCTTGACAACGCAGCACATAGGTCTGACTTAAAGCTCGCATCCGTTGATTGCCGATATTGCTGCAACAACTGTTCGCATAAAGCAGCGCTGCCGAAGTGCTTAACTTCGTTGGCTAATACAAAGACACGGATCGCAGCTGGTAAAGCTACCAATTGGTGCTTATTTTTAGTAAATAACACATGTGCAGCCTCAATTGCGGCCTGATTACGTGCATACAACGCTGCACGTAATACATAGGGACGTGTCAATTGGTCGTCGTTTGTCTCATTTTCTTTTGCATTCCAGCCCAAGCGTGTGACTTGAGCTGCACTCAACTTATCATAAAATGTACGCAAATTCTGCTCTGCTATTGAGTCTGGGGTCACAAATTTTTTCAAGTTGCCAGCAACCTGATATAGCGCAGCATTCACAATTGCAAAATGGCTGTTTGCAAATTGCGTTAAAACCGGAACGATTGCAACGTAAGAAAGCAGACGTCCCTCTGCTAACAAGCGCAGATCTTGTAAAATCTGCAACTGCGAAACAGCTCCAAGGCTAGCGCTTTGATCCAAGATATCCTGTAAAAGCGTCGTGTCATATTTAACAATAAAGTGTGAATTGTTGCCGATATTCAACCGGAAAGGTTCCGCAGCCGCTGCACGTAATTTAGCATAATCACCGACGACAACCTTCTTGGTAGTCAAGATAGCTGGAACAGCTGCATAGTTGCTATTGAGTGGAATTTGCCAGTTGCGTCCCTGTTCTTCACCCGCACCAATGAAAAACTGTTGCTGTGTGAGCACTAGTTGCCCTTCTTCAACTGCTGCTGTGACTACAGGATAGCCTGGCTGTTCCAACCATGAATTCATGATTGCTCCGACATCAATTCCAGCGGCGGCTCCTAATGCTGCCCACAAATCAGCACCAGTCGCATTTCCAAACTGATGTGCCGCAAAATAGTTCTTCAATCCGGTACGAAGCGCGTCGTCACCGATCAGCGCACGGACCATCACGAGCATCCGTGCTCCCTTAGCATATACAATTGCACCATCAAAAAGCGCATCAATTTCGGCTGGATTATTAACCTGGACATGGACTGACTGAACTCCATCAGTTGCATCTCGCTGTAAAGCTGCCGGAGCCTCTGATGTCTGGAAGCTTTCCCAAATACGCCAGTTAGGCTCCAAGGCATCAATTGCGACATATTCCATCATGTTAGCAAAACTCTCGTTTAACCATAGATCATCCCACCACTTCATTGTGACCAGATCACCAAACCATTGATGTGCTAATTCATGTGCAATCACTGTTGCAACCAATTGTTTCATGTCAAGTGCTGTGTTTGCCGGATCAAGGAGCAGATATGCTTCCCGGTATGTTACCAGCCCCCAGTTTTCCATCGCGCCTGCCGAAAAATCAGGTAGGGCCAACTGCCAGGAATGCGGTAATGGATAGGGTGTTTGATAAAATTCTTCATAAAATTCGATTGAACGTTTTGCAATATCCAATGCAAAGTCAAGTTCATTAGCTTGGTGCGCTTTGGTAGCAAAAACTCCGATCTTTACGCCACTCTCAGTGGTTGTCAGCTTACTTTGCAGCTCTCCAAATGCAAAAGCCACCAAATAAGTTGACATCCGGACAGTTTTTTCAAAGTAATGCACACCATCTTCAACCCGTGCTTCCGGCATATTACTTAAAACAGTTTCACCAGGCTGCTCATCAAATTTAAGCGCAAGCTCAAAAGTTGCTTTTGCTTCGGGTTCATCAATGCATGGAAATGCCTGACGCGCAAAGTTAGTCTCGAATTGCGTCCCAATAATCTGCTTTTTAACTCCATTCAACTCATAATACGAAGGATAGATCCCCATCATTGTATCCGTCAATGCTGCCTTGTAAGTAATTGTCAGTTCAACATTGCCCGTTTGCTGCAAGTCAATTCGCAGCGCATCTGCAGCTGGATCTGTTGTAAAGGGGAGTGCCTGTCCATTGGCTTGCACAGAAATAATTGTCAAATCCTTTTGATGAATAGCAATTTGAGATTCTTTGGCAGCGCCTGTAATAGTTGTCTTGCCGGTAAATTGTTTTGCCTTGCGATCAATATTTAGAAAAAGATCATAATGTTTCGGTTGGAACATCTGATAAAAGCGTGTCAATTCAGCCATAATTTCTCCTTTAGTCTCTTTAGAATTAAAACCATTATACGACTTCAGTTAAAAAGGTGCTACTATCCATGCTTTATAAATTTACTTAATCGCATTTAGCATTTGTTAAGCGTTCTACAATCTTTGCTGCTGGTTCAATCCTAGTAATCCTAGCCGCAACTTCTCCTGCCATGAAAGCTCCCCGCTCTAAGTCCCCTGCTTGAACCGCTAAGCGCAACGACATATTTTGATTCTTAACAGCAAGCTTTAAAACACGGGCTCGATAACCATTTTGGGAAATTCTAATAAGGGTGGCCTTGGGATGACTTTTAATTAACAACTGACGATAATTGGGATGAAGCTGACATTCTTGTGCTGCTAAAAAAATTGTTCCAGCTTGAATTCCTGCGGCCCCTAAGTTATACATTGCTAGTGCATCTTGATAATCATAGATCCCCCCGGCTGCTAAAATCGGTTTAGCAGTCTTTAGCGCCAATTGCTGCACCAATTCTTTTGTCTGAAAATCCCCCACATGTCCACCAGCTAGTTGTCCTTCAACAATTACACCTGCAATTGGCAATGCAAACATCTTCAGTGCAATTGTTGCAGAAGGAACAACTGGGAAAACTTGGCAACCTGCTTGGTTCAATGCTGCTAAATATAATTTGGGTGTACCTGCCCCAGTGGTGACAACCCGTACCTTCTCATAACAGATAACTTTACACAATTCTTCAATGTTATCATCCTGTAACATTAGATTTACCCCAAAGGCAGACTTCGTCAATTCTTTAACCTGCGTAATCATTTTTTGCAATTGTTGTGCCGAGCGCCCCCCACTACCAATAATTCCCAAAGCACCGCTATTTGAGACCGCCGCCACTAATTCTGGGTTACTAGCCCAAGCCATGCCACCTTGAAAAACTGGATATTTCAATCCTAATTTCTGATACCAAAGACTCATCTTTCTTCCATCCTTTGATACTGTGCTGGTAGCCAGTAACCTTGACGAGTTCCATTTACTGCCAACACTTGCCCTGTTTTTTGAGTAGAAAGGACGTGTTGTATGATAAAGTCTGCTACTTGTGCAGCCGTTCCCAACTGCCACATTGATGGCAAACTTCCATTTTTTTGTCTAAATTTCTCTAAAACTGGCCTCGTCATTGCCGTTATAGCCGCAGGGGCGACAGCATTAACATAAATTTGTTTTCTTTTTAACTCCGCCGCTAGTGTGTACGTCATTCCAACCAAAGCGGCTTTGGCAGCACTATAATTTGCTTGTCCCGGATTACCCTTTAGACCTGCTTGTGAAGTAATATTGACAATGTGTCCTCCAGGAACAATTTTAGCGGTTAATCTTGAGGTCACATTATATACACCGGTTAAATCGGTTGCAATCACTGTATCCCATTGTTCATCCGTCATCTTTGACCACCAGTTATCAGCGATCGTCCCAGCGTTATTAACAAGGACATTTAATCGATCGATTTTCTGGAGTTCTTGCTCTAAAATTTTACGGTCACGGACATCAAAACAAACAGTTGTGCAGCGCTCTCCTTGAGGTGCCAATTCCAACTTGCGTTGCTGCAGTTCAGTAGCATTGCGCCCGTGTAAAATCACATCATATCCATATGAATATGCCTTTTGCGCAAGTGCCCAGCCAATTCCTTTGGTTGCACCTGTAATTAATATTTTCTTTGTCATCTTCCTACTCCCATGTTCCTGTAATATATTTTGAATAACCGTTTGGGTCCGTTACTTCTACTTGAGTACGCGTTATTTTAAGCTTGATAACCGTGTTAACTTTAATTACATTATGGAAAATAAGCGCCATTTTCTGTGGACTTTTACAGAAACGCGCACTGCATTCCTTTTCTAGGTACCCTAAAAGCAGATTTCCAGGAACAATCCCTTGGGCTCCCTTATGTTTAGGATTTTGGTCACCTGCAATTACCAAGTAGTCTGCAAGTATTTCCCGGGTTATTCTAAATTCTGGCTGCATTCCACGATTCCTCCGTTAATAATTTTAACTTAACTGTCCCTATTAATTGCTCCTGTTGTCTGATCTTTAGTTCAAGTGTGGGAATATATTTTCCGTGTTGCGTTTTATGTTCATTCAACAATGTCAACTCCAAGGCTAGTGCAGCATTTGAAACAAGCTTAGCACTATCCAGACTAACCTCTTCTTCTAGCAAATAAGCAGCAGCATTTTTTAAGTATTTCGGTAAACTTAATTTTTGCCAGAGCAGCGGTGCCCAGCCCAAACATCCAGTAGCTTCAAAGAACTCTTGGTAAGTTTTCAACTGTTGCTGCTCAAACTCAATTTTCTGGTTCCTCAATAACTTCAATTAAATTCACCTTCCCAAAATTGATTACCAATTAACATACTCATCCCCATTCCCCCAGCAACACAAAGTGTAACTAGTCCTAAGGCAGGACCTGATTTGCGATTTAAACTATTTAGCAAGCGTGCCATCAAAATCGCCCCCGTAGCACCATATGGATGTCCATATGCTAGTGCTCCTCCGAGTGGATTGAGTTGTTCCGCTTCAATTCCAAGTTCTTTTTGACACAAAATACTTTGAACCGCAAAGGCCTCATTCAACTCAACAACATCAAGATCAGCAATTTGGAGTTGATGCTTGGCTAATAATTTTTCAGTCGCAATAATCGGTCCCCGCAAAAACTCAACTGGGTTTAAGCCCACAATGACCTGATCAAGTAAATATCCCTGAACCTGTTTGCCTTGCTGATATTTTTCTAAGATAACGGTCGCTGCTCCATCATTAATAGGACAGCTATTCCCTGCTGTAGCTGTTCCTTCTTCCGTAAAAACTGGTTGCAATTGGCTTAACTTTGCTAGTGAAGTCTCAAATCGAGGGCTTTCATCCTGCCAAAGAGTTTTAATTTCAGTTTGAAAAGGGACAATCTCAGCTTGAATCAGTTTTTGTTCAAACGCTACTCGTGCTTTTTGCTGACTATGATAAGCGTATTCATCCTGCTGTAATCGTGAAACATGATATTTTTTGCTCATCAAATCAGCAACAACTCCCATTTCCAAGTCTGGATACCCTGCTGGAACCATCGGATAGCGCTTGAGTGGCTGTTTTGTCTGCGGATCAAGCACTGTTAGCGCTGTCGAAGTGCTTTCCACCCCACCTGCAAGAACAGCTTTGGCCGCACCACTTATAATCTGCTGTGCTCCTTGGGCAAGTGCAACTAATCCAGAAGCACACTGACAATCAACTGTCACAGCGGGAATTAATGGCGAGATTCCCGCTGCAAGCGCACAGCGACGTGCCAAGTTGCCGCCTAAGTTGGTAACATTGCCTAAAATAACCTGTTCAATTTGCGCCGCAGAAAAATTTTCTAGCTGCTGTAACTGCCCTGTAACTAATGCTTGAAACAAGTCTTCTGGCTTTTGGGCACCATATATCCCACGAATCTTTCCAATTGGCAGCCTTTTAGCACTAAGAATACTAACCAATGTTTCTTCTTTTTTCATGACCATTCTCCTTGTTGATATAAATTTACCAATTTTGTTCTTGAGATTTTTTGATTTAGTGACCGTGGGATGTGCTTCACAAATAAATATTCCTGTGGCAGCTTATAACTAGGTAAACTTCGTGCAAGCCGTGCCTGTAATTTTTTACGGGAATTTTGACCGCGGACTATTGCGACTACCTTTTCCCCATAAACCGCATCAGGTACCCCAAAAACTACCACTTCTTCAACCAGTTCAGCTATCAAGTTCTCAATTTCACGTGGGTAAAGCCGATTACCTCCATGATTAATAACTTCACTCTTACGTGCCCAGATAAAAAGACGCTCATTTTTAAAACAGCCAACATCATCGGTCTGAACAAAGTCTGTCCGTTGCCGTGTTTCACCGAGGTAACCTTGAAATACATACGGACTTTTAACCTGCACACATGTTTCTTTAAACGCAAGCTGGACTCCTGCAAACAGCTGCCCGACACATCCAGGTTGTTTTTGAAAAACAATTTTTTGCCAAGCTACTAAACTCGTTTCCGAAGAACCATAAAGTTCATAAAAATTCTGAGTAGGATGTTCAGCACGCCATTGCGTTACTAGGGTTTGAGTTAATTCTCCTCCACAAGTTACAATTCCGGCCGCAATATCGAAAAAATGTTTAGTTGTGACTTGTAAGCTGGAAGCCAGCTGTTGTGACAACATTGTTGGTACTGTAAATAGGATTAAATTTCCATCTTCTTTCGAACGATTGACAGTTGTATCCAAATAGAACTGCTTACCTAAATACAGACTTAAAATTAAAGTATGCATTCCTAGCGATGTCGTCAATGGACTAGGCGTCGCAAGACACGTATATTGGTCTAGCGCAAATACTTCACGACAGGCAGTGAACCCATGGCACCAGGAAGCCCAATCTCTTTGATATACCTTACTGTTACCGGTTGTGCCAGAAGTCATGCCTAAAAATAACAAGTTGGCAGCGCGCTTTCCCTTGGGGATTTCCCTAGTAATTGCTGCTGCGTTAAGATCATCCATGAATTGCCAGTATCCCGCAATTTTTTCCAATAGCTGCTCGATTTGCACTAGGTCATGTCGATTAACTACAATCGGAATTTTTTTAGCCACGTGAATCGCCAAAAAACGACAAATAAAATCGATACTTTGCTCTCCTACCACTACGATATAAGGTTTGACCAAGTTGGCTGTCCTTAATATTTCATGGACACGTTTTGCCAAATCAATATATCTATATTGTCTTGTAGCTCCAACAACTGCAATTTGTGTTTGATACTTTGCCAAAAGCTGTTCTGGACAAAAAAAATCCATTAATTGTAAACCTCTTTTTTAATAAGGTTAACAATTAACGGATGGAAATACAATCTCTTTTGCTTTTATTTACAACTTCAGTGCAATCAGTTGCTTAATGACTGACATGCTCCTTATACTTTTCATAGTCAATTTCTACCTGTTGCGCGTATCTAACAGCCCATTTCGCCATTAACTTGTCAAAATCAACCGTCTCTTCAAGGTATCCTTGAAGCATTGGAGCAGTTGGGCTGTGGAAGTGACTGAAAGCCAGCAAAAGGCCACAAACCTCAGCATAAAGTTTATAACCAGACCAATCCATTTTTTCAAGGTTAAATGAGCCCTTCATATCCCTGAATTGACGTACATAATAACTCCGCTGTCCGCTGCTCAGGCTGCCCAAAAAAGGATCCGAGGCTGCTTGCATTATTTTTTGCGCCTTAATAATGCGATTTCCTTCACCAATTTCGCGGTGAAGATCAAGATCCAGCTCCAACGGAATAAAGGAGTCCCTTGTTGGCAAAGCTTCCTTAACCTGCAGTACCAAATGACTTCCATCATTAGCTGTCAGTAGCAGTAAGTAACACCGCGTTCCAAAACTGCCGACACCCACACTGTGACGAATTACATCTGTAATCTGGTACTGTAATAACAGCACGCGCACGCTTTCTGGAACAGTCGCGCGATACTCACTAAAAGCCGCTTTAAATTGCTCCATCTTTTTTTCACTTACTCGAACTGAACGCGGTGCAGCTTCAATAAAGACCCTGTGTCCATCAGCATTAAGCGTCGTAAACTTACGCAAGACTTTATTCAAATCGTTTTTTGTAGCTTTCTCAATCACGCTTGTCAGCGGTTTTTCAAACTCGCCGCCCGCTTGTTCGCGTACAATTTTAGCTAACAGTTGCACTTTGGGTGAGAGGTAAAAACGGTCCATCAATTTCAGCGAACCTGAATAAGTGATAGCCGCACGATAAGCTGCACTCACCTTCTTAAGGAGCTTACTTAACTTCTTGTTTTTAAAACCATTTTCATTACCAGCTAAATAAACACTTACTAATAAGCGGCGCAAATCATTCTCCCAGTTATCAATTCTGGCTTCATCAAAATCATTAAGATCAAACAAAAGCTGGCGTTCCGGTGATGCATAAAAACCATAATTTCCTAAATGAGCATCTCCGCAAATCAAAACTGGAATGCCAGTGTGCACCTGATTTGCTAAATCAAAATCCATCAATCCTGCAGTCCCACGGTAAAAGGAAAAAGTATTCTGAAGCATGCGTTCCCTGCGCAGCGGCAACAACTCAGGAATTAAGCCAGTTTCAACAGCTTCAATTATCTTAACTGCATCACGTTTCACTTCCTGATATGCAGTTAACTTTTCAACAGAAACTGCTTGAAATTTTTGTTGACCGCTCTTAATCAGCTCTTCACGTGTCTTTGAAACACTAATCTGACCAAGGTCAAGAATTATTTTTTTTGCCATTTGCATCGCTTCCCTATTCATTGTCCGGCGTCTTCACTATTGGCATTCTCAACACCTAATGCTACCAATCTCATTCATTGTAACGCAATTTTTGTTTTTGCTGGTCAGTTTTGAGTTGAACGTTACCAGGTAATTGCTAACTGTCACAAAAAACAGGATTCGGTAAAAAACCAAATCCTGTTTTATTCTTTATAAGTGGTCTATCTTATATTGAACTACATAAAGCCTGCTTAATAATTTATTGAGTGGCGCAATTTCTATTTGAAATCTGAATCCAACAACAATTCTCAGCTTTTTATTCCTAGCCGATTAAAACAACACCTGACAAATTTATCTCTGAAAAAACTAATCAGCGGTCCAACAGAAAAAGCAAGGATAACAGTCCCGACATTAATTGGTCCATTTAACAAAAAAGCAGTGACGGCAATTATAGTATCCAAAATCATTCTAAAAATTGCCATTTCCCCTTTAAAATATTTTACTAAGGCATAGGCGATCGAATCATATGGTACCATTCCCATATTGCATTCCATATATATAGACATTCCAAACGTAATGATCAATGCACCTAAAATAAAAACGAATAAATTAGTAAGAATTGATGTAATTGGTTCAAGATTTTTTTCAATTAACCAAGTAAAGAACTCTAGAATATATCCAAAAGACACGATTGGAATGACCGAGCCCACACCGATATTTTCTCTTTTGAAAATAAAGATAAATCCACCAATTACCAGTTGAATCAGCAAAGTAACAGTTCCTAACTGTATTCCCGATTGTTGCGATACCGCAATACAAAAAGCATTAAACGGATCAATCCCCAAACCAGTGTAGTTACACAGTGCTGTGCCAAAAGCTAAAATTATAATACCTATCAAAAAAACTATGATTTTTTTCATAATACTTTCCTTCTAAATATTATTACGATATCCATTTTTTATCACAGCTCTTGTCCATTTGATGCAATTACTTTTTTGTACCAATAAAAGCTGTCTTTCTTCTTTCTGCTGAAATCCCCAGTTCCGTCATCGTTTCTTTTTACGTAAATATACCCATAACGTTTATACATCTCACCTGTACCCACACTGACAATATCAATAGGTCCCCACGAAGTATATCCAATCAATGGGACTCCTTGTACAATTGCCTTTTGCATCTCAATGATATGTTTTTTTAAATATTCAATGCGGTAAAGATCATGAATACTATCATCAGGCTCAACTTTGTCAATCCCACCATATCCATTTTCAACCACCATAATTGGAACTTGTGGATAGCGATCAGTAATTAAATTAAGCGTATATCTCAACCCTTGTGGATCAATATGCCAACCCCATTCAGACAATTTTAAATACGGATTCCGTGCTCCTCCAGTAATATTTCCTCCCACATGTTCTACTTCAGGATCTGTTGAGATGCAGTTGGACATATAATAAGAGAATGTGTACATATCAACCTTCCCATCTGCCAGAATTTGCTGATCCTTCTTAGTAATAAATGAATAGTCAATATTGTTATCTTCAAAATAGGAAAAAATATATGTGGGATAACTTCCTCTGACCATCACATCACCAGCAAAATCATTAAAAATTCGATTTTTAGTTTGGCAGGCTAAAATATCATCTGGATTCGGGGTTAGCGGATACCATGTGATTCGATTAATCATGCAGCCAATTAAAAAGTCAGCCTTAATTTTATGACCCGCACTGACTGCTAAGGCCGAAGCTACAAATTCATTATGCAATGCCTCAAATCTCTCCTGTGCATTATCTGTTAAATCCGCAAGTGGAATCAGTTCGTCGTTTAATAGATCCTTTTTTTGTAAAAGGCCTAAACCGTTATAACCACCTTCTGCAATTGTGGCACAGTTAATTTCATTAAACGTCAACCAATATTTAACTTTATCTTTATAACGGTTAAAACAAGTCTTGGCGTACCTGACAAAAAATTCAATTGTTTTCTTAGAATAAAACCCCTTGTACTTTTTGACAAGATTCCAAGGTATTTCATAATGACACAGCGTTACCATCGGTTCAATTCCATATTTTTGACACTCAGCAAAAATTTCATCATAAAACTGTAAGCCTTTTTCATTTGGTTCTAAGTCATCACCATTCGGAAAAATGCGGGCCCAATTAATCGAAATCCGTAACATCTTGAATCCCATCTCTCCGAATAAAGCAATATCTTCTTTGTGGTGATGATAAAAATCAATCGCAGTATGTGATGGATAATAAACCCCTTTAACAATTCGCGGTGCAAACATTCGTGGCTTATCTTTAGTTCCGCCGGTTACCATATCAGCAGAAGACAGTTGCTTGCCATCTTCTAAATACGCTCCTTCTGCTTGATTGGCCGCAAGTGCACCTCCCCATAAAAAATCTTTTGGAAAACAATTATTATAATCTTTTCTCATTCTCAATCAGCTTCCTTTACTACTATTTCTTCTTTGCAACCAAGTTCAACAATTCCTCACCAGCATTAATGTTATCCTTAGCAGTTTTGTTAATTTTTTCATACATGTCTGTGTTAGTAATAATCACTGGCGTCACGATGTCATAACCCGCCTGTCTGATTTCTTTCATATCAAATTTCAGTAACAGGTCCCCCTTGTTAATACTGTCTCCTTTATTAACTAAAACTTCAAAGCCTTTACCATTCAATTTAACAGTATCCAAACCGACATGAATCAGGACTTCACATCCGTCATAACTTTTCAGCCCAATCGCATGTTTCGTAGCAAAAGTAGCACTAACTACTCCTGCAAATGGCGCCACAACTTCGCCACGTGTGGGTTGGATAGCAATTCCATCACCCATCATTTTTTCTGAGAACACACCATCTTTGACATCTTGCAACTGAATAACATCACCTGAGACTGGACTGTCAATCGTTTGATCTGCAGCGATTCTTGTCACTAGTTTTTCATCTAGCTCTACTTTTTCGTCCTGCTTTTTCACAGGAATATCCTCAAACCCAATTATTGGAGTGAGCACAAATGCCACTACAAAGGACGCAACGGAACTGATTATGAAGTAAATAAACGTTGCCCCTAAAAATAGTGGAATCCCGGCAATTGGTCCGGTCCCCATTCCTAGTGCTGTTACTTTAAAGTATCCCGCAATTGCACCGCCGACTGCACCGCCTGCTGAAACAGCAATTAATGGTCGTTTTAACTTAGAAGTTACCCCAAATAATGCTGGTTCAGTAATTCCAATAATTGCGTTCAAAGCTGCAGCCCCCGCGATGGCTTTGAATTCTTCGTTTTTAGTTTTCAAAAAGACTGCAAAGGTTGCACCTGCCTCAGCTGAATTCGACGCAACTGTGGGACCCATAATATAATCGACGCCATATTTAGATAAGGACTGCACCATCACTGGTCCAAACCCGACATGCATTCCCATAATTACCAAGTAAGGATAGGCGAGTCCAAAAAGGATTCCAGCAATTACTCCATACTTCAAATACAGTTGGATAAAGCCCTGACCAATTGCGTCACCAACAACCGTTCCGATTGGTCCAATTACAATGAGAACAATTGGAGCAACAATTAAAACCGTTAAGACTGGGACAAGAATCATTCTCAAAATCTTAGGAACGACTTTGTTCAACCATTTTTCCACATACGACATCAATAAAATCCCAAAGATAATTGGTAACACACTACTCGAATAACTAGCATTGGTGACTGGAATTCCTATGAATTTTAACGAATTTGAATGTGCCATCATTGTTATTAAATTCGGATGTAGCAAAATTCCGGCAATTGCCACCGCAATATATTGATTGCATTTAAATCTTGCAGCTGTACTAATTGCTAATAAGATTGGCAAGAAGTAGAAAGCTGAATCGGAAAAAATATTCAAAAATTTATATAGATCACTACTTGTCGATACTAATTTATAAAACATCAGAAAAATCATAATACCTTTTAACAACCCAGCACCAACAATTGCCGGAATGATTGGCGTAAATATCCCTGATAATGTATCTAAAAATCTATCAATGAGGTTCCCATTATTTTTTTCAACACCATCACTGTCCACTTTTCCAACTAAAGGAACAAACTGATCATACACATCAACTACTTTGCCCCCTAAAACGACTTGTAGTTGATTGCCAACAATGTTAACTCCCAGAACATTTTTCAACGACTGAATTTCATTTTTTTTGATGCTTTTCGTGTCATTGACTGACACCCTTAGCCGAGTAACACAATGTGTCACACTGCTAACATTTTTTTTACCACCGAGCAACCTCAAAATCTCCATGGCTAATTGTTTATCATCCATTTTTATTCCCTCACTTTTCAATGAATTATCTTAAAAGCGCTTTCTTTGACACTTAAAGCATATCAATATTGCTTAACCGTTTAAATATTTATTGATTTTTTAGGTCCAATAGTATCAAAATATTTCATTTTTAGCCGTTATTTTTGAGATTATTTTCTTAAAAGTCAGAGTATAGTATCAAAAAAACATAATATAATAAAAATAGCTGACTATTTTGCATGTTGCAGCAAAAAATAATCAGCTATTGCTGGTATTTATAAAGAAGTAACCTATTTCTGCAATTAGTGGTACTTCTTGCACATTTCGAATTTTAAAACCAATCATTTTTAATTACTTAGCGGACGTATTTTTTTCTAAATATTCTTTATAGAATGTTTTATCTGGTTGTTCAATAAACTTATTCTGAATAACATCGATAGAATTATTAAAATTTCTTTCGTAATCCTTAATAAGCACTGCAGCGAAAAGCATATCAAAAATATACATCATTGATGTGTATGGTGAGATAACTTCCATACTCATTACTAAAGCCTTATTAAAAGTTTCTATATACTCATCACACAAATCTTTAAAATCGCTTGATTCAGTTCCTCCAATTCCTAACAAAAAAACTCCAACTTTTTTTAAATATTTTGCTATTCTGATTGCTCCCGGATTTTGACCTGTAAAAGAAAGTAAAATAGCGATTGTACGCTTATTCTTATTTGCCATTATATAATGTTCATTGACACCAGTGTGGACATTGCAGTCCTTTCCAATTGACAAAAACTTAAACTTTGCGGCGCTGGCAATGCTTTCTGTGATCCCACTGCCATAGATGTCAATCGTATCTGCCAGACGCAATTTGCTTACAATTCGACTTAAAGAGTACATATCCAATTTCATTTTAGTCTCACTAATAGATGCCTCATATAGAGAATGCACCCCATTTACTACTTCTTTAAGAGAACTTTTTTTATCCAGCGGTTCCTGTTTCAACAATTCTTTTAATCTAGACCTTTCTGTGATCTCTTTTTCAAATTGACGTCGCATATTTTCATAACCATTCACACCTATTTTTTTACAAAATCTAAATACAGAAGCTTTGCTTGTAAATGTTTTTCTACCTAATTCATTTGCGGTCAACTCGCTAACCTCAAAAGAGTTTTCCAAAAGAAAGGCCGCAATTGCCTCATCAGTCTTCGTAAAGTTTTTATGTTCTTTGATTTTTTCTAATATCAAAGCAATCACCTCAATTTTTTCACACAGCTTTTAAAATACAACACTTCTTAATTTCTATATCACTAATACTTTAAAGATACAAGTAATATTAGAGTGACCACATGATTATTAGCTGCAAAAATTACCTGTAATTGACGGTCCAAGAAATATTCATTACATTTGAACTCTGTCATCAAAGCAATTGCAGCAAGATTCTATAATCTCAAGGAGATCCAACATGCTGCTTTTTTACGCTATTAATGGCTTGCTTAATTTGTACATTTGGCTATATTCAAGATCGAATTGCTGTATTAAAAGCTGATAGACAGCAGCTTATCCCCAAAAAACTTTAGCGCAAATCAAAAAATGGGCATCCTAGGACCTCCTAGCATACTCATTTCCGCTTTTCCAATATGATTTTTCGAAATACTTGGGCTTCATTTTTAATTTGCCTAGGCTCACAAGTAAAACAAAGTTCTTTGTTTCAAACAATGTTCCCCATCAAACCACGCCGTAGTGACATCTTAATTGATATAGCGATTACTAACCTAGATATACTTATGCTCAATCCTCGTTAAAAAAGCTCAAAAGCCTGGTCTAATTCCATGTTAAAGACGATCGATCCCCTTAAATACGCAGATAACGAAAAATGCTTACCCGCATCAATGCGACCACAGCGTTTTTTGAAACTGATGGTCACATCACTTCTAGTCAAGGAGACCAAGTCAGCTAAGCAATTCTAAAATTCATCACGACTGTTAAATAGCTTGCACTAACACTTCTTTGGCCCTAATTTTGATAGTCAGTGTCAATTACTAACACTGGCTTGATTGTTTTACCACTTACAGAGTCTTGATTTGCTTGATTTATCTCAGAAAACTGATAAAATTTTTCAGTTTTATCAAATGGAAACATTCCTTGTTTATAGAATTCAATCAACCTGGGAATATCAATTTGCGGAATCGCATCTCCCATGTTGACACCTACCACTTTTCTGTCCGAGGTACAAAGATCATTCCAAGAACTAAAAGCAATATTTTGAGAAGTGACCGCAATTAAAGCAGCTGTTCCTCCCTGAGCCAGCGCACTAATGGCCTGCAACATTACTGTTTCAATCCCAGTGGTGTCAACCGTAAAATCTACGCCATAGCCATTTGTTAATTCTTTAATCTTTTCTACAGCATCTTCTTCTTTGCTATTAATTGTGTGTGTAGCGCCCAAATTTTGCGCCAAGTTTAGCCGTTCTGGAACGACATCAACCGCAATTACCTGCGTACATCCAGCTATTTTACCTGCCATCATCGCTGCCAAACCAACTGCTCCTGTTCCAAAAACTGCAATTGTCTGTCCTGGTTTAGGCTGAAGTGTGTTAAATACTGTCCCACTGCCGGTTACGTAACCACAACCCAGCGGACCTAATTTACGTAAATCTAGTTCTTTATCTACTTTAACTGCATTACGCTGATTCACAACCGTATGAGTTGTAAATGATGACTGATTAAACATATCACTAATATGATGACCGCCCTCAGTAAAATGGTCAGTTCCATCTGCACGAACGCCGCTCAAATTATACTTTGCGTAGTTTCTGCATTGCGTAGGAATTCCTCTCAAACAATTATCGCAGGTTCCATCAGAGTAAAATGACAGAATCACATGGTCACCAACTGCAAAATCCGTTACCTGTGCCCCCACCTGTTCAACAATTCCAGAGCCTTCATGTCCTAAGATAACCGGATATCCTAATGAAGCATCTCCTTTTCGAATAGCCTCGTCAGAATGACAAATTCCACTGGCTACCATCTTAATTTGTAGATCTGTGACTCCGAGCTTGGCTAATTCAATATCATCTTTAATCACAAATGGGTCACCAATCTTCTCAACTACTGCTGCACTGATCTTCATAGAACGTTCCTCCTCCTATTAGTGAAATTCTTAACTAACTTTATTATGGTCACAAATTTAAGCGCTTTCAATATCATAAATACATCAAAAAAACAACAAAATCACACCTTTTAAATTGACTAGCCAACTTTAACCTGAGTGCACACGCTAAACGAAAAAGTAGTACTACCCTATGAAATTCAGCAGAACGGTTAAAGTTAAAATACTAAACAGAGTACTTATCAAAGTGTTAATTGCGACAAATTGAGGTTCAACTGCAAATTGAATGGCATATAAGGTTGTATTTGCTGCACTAGGCATTGCTGACATCACAACAAGAATTGCTGTTAAAGTGGCATTTATAGGTAACAGTTGGCAAATAAAGTATACTATTAGCGGTGAAATCATTAAACGCAGTACACTAGCCAGCCAAATTTTATTCCAGTCACTTCGGACTAATTGGACACTTGCAAGCTGCATACCTAAAATCAACATAATAATAGGGACTGTTGTATTGCCAATCAAAGTAATGCTCTTCATAAAATTGACAGGCAGGATTAGCTGAAATTTGTTCATCAAAATTGCAGGCAGGATGACATAATTCATCGGTTGTTTAAAAACCTGCTTCAAAGGCCCTAGAACGTTGCCTTGCTTATCAGCAGCAATATAAACTCCAACTGTTCCCATCAAAAGATTATGGAAAATCATAATTGGCAGCCCATAGAGTAATCCCTTATGCCCAAAAGCAAACATTACGATTGGAACTCCATAATTCCCACTGTTAGGAAAACAGCTTGCCAATAATAGCGCATCTATTTGACTCCGTTTAAAATGCAGGCTTTTTCCAACAATTATTCCTAAAATTACCAATGCTATCAAACTCAAAAGCAATACAACTATGATGAAATAAAAAGCGGTATTAATTGCATTTTTATAAAAAGTCTGAAAAGTTAGGAAAGGTAACAGCAAAGATATCGCCAACGTTGATAAGGGTTTAATCTCCAGATTGAAAATTTTCTGAAAAACAAAACCAGTCGCAAAAATAAAGATTACCGGTAACATTACACTTTCAAAAATAGACATCCTTTAACCTCACCAACCTTCATCATTCTTATGTTGACTAGATATAAATAAACCGGAGAGCAGTAAAATGCAATCCGGTTTATTTAAGAGCTATTTATAAACTTTTTAAAGGAACTCTGGATTAGCCACTACTCCAAATGCTTTTGCAAGTTTTCTTAACTGATCGTCAGTAATTGCTTGCTTTATTTTCCCTCCTTGTGCGCCAATTTGAGAATAAATTGTTGCCGCTTTTTCCGCTGTCTCAATTAAACCAAAAGTCTCGTCCAAATCAGCCCCGGCACCAAATATGCCATGATGTGGCCAAATCACTAGACGAAACTCCTGCATTTTGTCCGCAGTAGCACGCCCAATTTTCGTTGTTCCTGGCGTCATGTATGGAATAACACCAATTCCTTCGGGAAAAACGACTAGTGATTCTGCCTGCATTTTCCACAGTAATCGCGATAGTTTGGCCTCATCAAGCTCCTGTGTAAATGATAAAGCGATAATATTCGTCGGATGACAGTGCATTACCACATGATGTGTTTGGTCAACCTGCAATCGTTCAATATGGGTCATCAAATGACTTGGAAATTCTGAAGTTGGCAATCCACCATCTTCAAATCCCCACAACAAATCAGCTTTTTGACCGTCTGCAGTAATTTGAACAAGTCCAAGATCTTTTTGAGGTTGATTAATGACATTCCGGAAATAGCGCCCCGTACCTGTTACTAAAAAATATTGTTTTGCTAAGGGCCTTGCATCAAAACCTAAAGAAAAGCTCCGCTTAACTTCAGCTAAATCAGAAAACCCGGTTAAGTCTTCGCGGTCAATTCGAACTGAGACATTTCCACCATTTCGTTCATCCCAACCATGTACATAAGATTCGTGAGTGATTTCACTAATTTTCTTTACAAATTTCGAGGTCCCAAATTCTGCCATCAAAAATTCCTCCCGCTGCTGTTTAGAGCTTAATTTTTTAATTATTTGTTTTAATTGCGCTTAAATAACACATCTTTTTCATACTGATGAATATTCTCCAGCCAATCTGTTCCAACTGGAGTGCCATTTTGAAGGCAGAACTCGTCCCAAACTGCCCCAAACGGATATGATTTCAATTCTTCTGTTACCGCTAATCGCGTTGTAAAATCATAGTTTAGTTCAGCTTTTTTCAATGCTGCAATTGGAGCAAGCATTGCTTGTAATAACGCCTTTTGTGTTGCGCGTGCACCAATCACCCAGGCTGCAACTCTGTCAATCGTTGCATCAAAGAAATCTAGGCCGATATTGGTCTTAGAAAGTTCATTATCACGTACTAATGTACGGGTAATTCTGCTTAAAGCATCATCCAAAATCACTACATGATCACTATCCCAACGAACTGGGCGTGATACATGCAACATTAATCCCTTACCAAAAGGCATAAAGGCTGAGAACTTGTCGGAAACATCTTCAGTTGGATGCCAGTGGCCAGCATCAATTGTCCAAAGTTTGCCCCGACTAATCGCATAATTGTTATAAAATAAGTGTGATCCAACTGTATACGATTCAATCCCCGTTCCGAAAAGTTTACCTTCGACTGCCTCAATTGTATTATTTTCATCATATTTTTTAGCAAATATTTCATCAAGTGATTCCAATAAGCGCAATCTTGGTGTCTGTTTATCGATTGGATTATCCTTAAACCCATCTGGAATCCAAAAATTATTAATTGATTTTTGTCCAAGCTCTTGACCAAAGTAATTCGAAATTTCACGTGATTTTTTCCCCACTTGAATCCAATAGTCACGAATTTCCTTTTCAGGACTTGCCAACGTAAAATTATGTTTTACTTTCGGATGTGAAAAGAAGGTGGGATTCATATCCAACCCAATTTGTTCTTCTTTAGCCCAATCTACCCAATATTTAAAGTCCTCTGGTCCAATCTCGTTGAAATCTTTCTTTTTATCTGTCACAGCGTAAAGTGTATGCAACTGCACTTTGTGTTTCCCTGGTATTAATGACAATCCTTCATGCAAGTCTGCTGTTAATTCATCTGGAGTCCGAGCAATCCCCGGATAGTCTCCGCTGACCCCAATTCCCCCCGTTAATTCTTGGTTTGGATTTAAAAAGCCATGAATATCATCCCCTTGCCAACAATGAATTGATAACTTGATATTCTTTAATTGCGCAAGTGCTTTGTCAGTATCAACCCCTAATTCTGCATAACGTGCCTTAGCTGTTTCATAGGCTTTTTCAATATTTTCAGTTTTAACCATTTTAAAGTCCTCCTTTAATCTAGATGAAATACTTGCTGCAAATCCTGGGTAACAGGGCTTTGATCAGGATTAGTATCCATGATTGGTTCCATATACGCCCACCATTTTTTGCATGCTTCAGAATTAGCAATATTATTATATTTTTCAATGTTGTCTACTTCCAAATAAGCAAACAGATTACCTGTTTTTTTATCAAGGAAGATTGAGTAGTTATGTGCCCCTGCATCCTTTAATGCTGCTTTCATTTCTGGAAAAAGATTGTTATGTCTCCGCTCGTACTCAGTATACTGATTAGGATACACATGCATTAACTGTCCAATTCGGATTGCCACTGTTAATCACCCTTTCATATCAATTTTATTTGCTAAAAAATCACGGTATTTTTGCAAAATTTGTGGATACTTATTTTTCTCAGGAGTAAATTTCTTAATCTCAAATGAATGACTAATTATTCTTCGTGCTAAATAAACATTTAAGATATCACCTTCCGTGATCATCTGAACAATAATATTTCCAACTGCTGTTGCTTCACTGGGACCAGCATAAACATCTACATCTGCAATCGTTGCTGTTAATTGATTCATCAGCTTTACATTTGATCCACCGCCGACAATATTGAGACTATCAATCCGATAGTTAAGAATTGTATCCAAAATTGCAAGTTCGTTTGCATAATATAGTGAAAGATTTGAATAGACTGCCATTGTCAGTTGGCCAGGTGTTATAGGAATTCTTTGCCCTGTTTCTTGACAATATGCCTGAATTTCACTAATCATATTGGCAGGATTTTGAAAGCGTTGATCATTTACGTCAATAAATTGTTGAAAAGGTGGTTCCTGTTCCGCCAAATTTGCCAATTCCACAAAGCTGTATTGATCGTGAAGTTCACGCTTAATACTTTGAATAATCCATAATCCCATAATGTTTTTAAGGAATCTGTAGGTGCCATAAGCACCCCATTCATTTGTATAATTCTCACGAAATGCCTGTTCCCCATTTTCTGGTGTATTTAACTCAGCGCCAATCAGCGACCAAGTTCCTGAGCTTAAATATGCCCAACGTTGCCCAATCCCAGGGGTCCCAACCACTGCAGAAGCAGTATCATGCGTTGCAACGGTAATTATCTTTGTTTCCGGTAAATCGTAAGTAGTCTTCAATTCTTCCTTAAGATTACCTAGTACTGTGCCCGCTTCGACTAACTTAGGGAATTGAGATTCCTTTACATTCACTTTGGATAAAAGATGGTCATCAAACAAACCTTCTCTTAAACTCAGCATTTGTGTTGTTGATGCATTAGTAACTTCTGTAACCGCTGTGCCTGTTAGAACATACCCGATATAATCAGGAATCATCATTATTTTGTCCGTTTTAGCCAACAGCTCTTTGTCCTCTTCAAAAAGTTGGTACAAAGTATTAAAATCTAAAAATTGGATACCTGTTTTTTGATAAATATATTTTTTAGGTAGATCTGTAGTCAATCGCTCAATGCTCCCTTCAGTCCTAGCATCGCGATATGAGACTGGATCCTGCAACTTTTTTCCTTGACTATCAACTAAGACGTAATCGACCGCCCAAGTATCAATCCCAAGAGTCACAGCATTATAACCAGCTTTTTTGATTTTCTCCAAACCTATTAGAATTTCAGCAATTAACTTATCAATATCCCAACGATCATGTCCTTGGACATTCGCAAATCCGTTTTTAAAACGATGCACTTCTTTCAATTTCAGTTTATGATCAACTAACTTTGAAAGTATTAACCGACCACTTGATGCCCCAATATCAACCGCCACATAGACCTTTTCCATAAATTCCACTCATCCTCTCAACATCGTTCCTAATCCTGATCCTCACCATATCTTTCTTTAGTGATCTGGGATAATGTTTTATGCCGTGTATTCGGTGTCCAAATCGAACCGACGAGTAAGGATACCAATAACAAGGCAATCATTGCAGTTCCTGCTGTCTTAAATCCTAGGCCAGACAAAATCATCGGAAAGACAATTGACCAAATTCCAGCTGTGCCACGAACCACAAAAAACATGAAGCCTTGAGAACCAGCCCTGAACTTTGTGGGAAATAACTCCACTGCCCACAATGCATACCATGCTTGTGCACCAATTCCAGCGGAAATACCCCAAATAATTACAAAGCACCATAAAGCTACCCAACCAAAGCCGATGTAGGTTAGAATAACCCACGAAATCACAGCCATTGCGGCTCCTACAAAAAAGAAGAGACGATGATTGATTCGATCGCCGAACAATGCAAATCCAAAATATCCAGCAAGTGCTGTAAAAATCCAGAGCACTGCCTGCAGCATATTGGCTTGTGTATTATTAAGTCCTCCGACAGTCTCGTAAACAAATGGCATGAAAAAGCCCATTGCTCCAGCAACTAAATTCCAAAAAACGTAAACTCCGCAAAGAAACAGAATGCTTTTGACTGAGATAAGATTCGAAAACAAATCCCGATAGGGGTGAACTTCAACTGCAGCTTCTTTTTCTCTTTGTTTCTGATCAATCCAATCCTGAGATTCTGGCAGCCTTCTTTGCAAGCTCCAGGCGATAAATGCAACGATTGTTAAAAATGCAAATAATATTCGACTGCCAGCCAAGCCAAGTGGCGCAAGCAAAGTCCCAGCAACAAAAATAATAACTGGACCCATTGACCACGCAAACTGTGAAATCCCAATGTTATGTGCCCGACTTGTATCTCCAGAAGTTTCTCCAATATAAGTCCAAGAAGCCGGCACACCCGCTCCAACTGCAATTCCAGTCACTAAAAATCCTAATAGCAACATTGCAAAATTCAATGAAAAAACCACAATTAAGGTTCCCAGCATATAAATCAGCATGTCATACGTATAAATCATTTTTCTTCCAAATTTGTCTGAAAGTCGCCCGCCAATAATTGCTCCAAGAGCTGATCCAAATGCATTCGCACTTAATGCGCCTAATAAACCAACTTCAAAATTATTCAACCCAAAAGATTTTTGCCATAAAGTTAATCCTGAGGCACCTGCAACAATCGAACCTGAATCTAAAAAATTTGTAAGTGAAACCGCCCAAGTAGATGCTGTTGAATTCTTGTTATCCATTTAGACACCCCTCTTCATATTTTTCGGATATCCATCTTGTATACAAATAGATTACACCATTTTGTGTATCCGCTTTCAATGACAGATAAATAGCTTTTTTCTATCATATTTACATATTTAATCTGCTAAAATTTTGATCCTCAAAAATATTTTTTTAAAAACAGCTGCTAGACTAACAAAAGAGAGTAACAAAAAACATTTGGTGCACATTTCAGCACTAGCTGTTTGGAAACCAAGAACACAAAAAAAGAGTTCGCGACTTTTTGTCCCAAACTCTTCTATCCTTGTAATTTTTTAATTCCTTGCTGCAACTAAAAATAATGTTTGCCCACACGCCTATTTTTAAAATACATTGTTATTGAATTGCCGCTCAGCCAACGGTTTTTCTTTATAAAATTCATAATATTTTTTGTAAAAATAACTTTTGTTCGTAATTCCAACTGCCTCGATTATTCTGCTTATGGGTAATGTTGTTGAAGTAATCAAAGTATGTGCTTGAGTCATTTTTTTTTGTAAAATTACTTTTGAAAAAGGCTTCCCAACTTCCCTTTTGAAAATATTGCTAAGGTAATTTTTATTATAGTTGTATTTTCCGGCTACCTTATCCAAACTAATTGTTGCATAATTTTTATCAATTTCGGCCAACATTGCTATCACCAATTTTTGTGATTTGTTATTCTTTTTGACATCCGCAATGTGATAATCCCTCACCAAATTAGTAATCAAGATTTGCAGATACGCCTTAATTACAGAATCAGAAAATTCTCTTTTTCGGAAATATTCCTCTATTATTTCATCTAATATTTCAGAAATTTTATGATTGTGCGCCGTCCGGAAAATCAGATAATCCTGTTTGCTGCTATTTTCACCCATTGAACTTTTTAATAAAAAGTCATACAATACGCTGCGACTTCTACGTAAATCCTTCAACAGTTCAATATTAATATTACTATTTCTGAAAAGGATGTTAATCAACAAATCGTCCTCACCCAAAGCTGCTATCGCATGTTCGGCACCAACATCTAATAATAGTAAATCTCCTTGAACAAGTTTTACCTTATTCCCATCTACAACTTGACTAGCATTTCCTTTTAACATGTAATTAATTTCTAAAAACATGTGCGTATGTTTAGGGTAGGCAGCAAAACGATTGTGTTTACTAATATAGATATCCTTATTCCTAAAAAAATAGTCGTTCAAGACTTTCAGCTTATCCTTTTTTGATGCTTCCTTATTAATCGCACTAGCGGGCATTTCTTCAACATACTTATGATTCTTTTGCTGCTCGGCTTCTATTGCATTAAACGTACTTAGCATATTCAAAACCCTGCTACTTAGCACCGTTATCCCTCCCACTCAAATCGCATATCCTATTTTAGTGTCTTTGATTTTCATGAAATCGTTTTCCAACATAAGAATAACATATCCTGCAGTACTTCCATAGCAAAGCTTTAGCTTTCGATGTGCCCAACACCTCATCAGAATGCACGATTTTTAGTGAATGGTTTTACCTCGCTGCCGCAGCAAATAAACTAAAGTGGCAACCAGTAAGACTGCTGCCCCCACGATCACGGAAATTCGCGTATCTGGATTAATGAACATAAAAATTACAATTACAATTAACATGCCGAAAGCAAAGTAATTGGAGTACGGATACAGCGGTAATTTGAAAGGATGGGCTGTCATCAATTCTGGATTTTCTCTCCGAAAACGCAATTCCGCTAAAAGAATCACAAACCACGGGATCATCCCTGGAAGAACGGAGGAACTAAAGACCACTACAAACAGCTCAGCAGTTGACTGCTTGTAAATCGTTGCAAGCATATTAATTGCAAAACCAACCAAGATACCACCAGCAATCCCTAAGATTGCAGCATCTGGAACCACTCGCTTAGATAATCGTCCAAAAATTCTGGGGGCATTTTCCTCATGTGCCAACTTAAAAAGCATCCGGCTGGAAGAATAAATTCCAGAATTGGCTCCTGACAAGGCGGCTGTCAGAACAACAAAGTTAATTATGGCAGCCGCCGCTGTAATCCCCACTTTTGCAAAAGTCGAAACAAATGGCGAGCCAACTGCACTCAATTGATTCCAAGGATAGATCGTGACAATCACAAAAATTGCACCTACATAAAAAATCAAGATACGAAAAAGCACTGATTTAACAGACTTTACAATTGCTTTTTGCGGATTGGCGACTTCTCCGGCCGAAATTCCTAATAACTCAATTCCTTGGTATGAGCCAACGATGATCGACATTGAGAAAAAGAAGCCCTTGAACCCTCCTGTAAAGAAGCCCCCATGTTGCCAAAGATTGCTAAAGCCGACCGGGTGTCCTCCATTGCCAAAGCCAAAAAAGATGACCATCAATCCTAGAAGAATCATCAAGATAATCGTAATTACCTTAATCATTGCAAACCAGAACTCTAAAGAACCGTATGCTTTAGCACTGGCAAGATTCGCAAGAACTAAAAATATGATAATGATTATTCCTGCTGCAAAGGGGTTGATTTGCGGCCACCAATATTTGAGATATTCAGTTGCGGCAACAACCTCTGACATTCCAACAATTATGTATTCAAAAACATTTGCCCATTTAGCTAGATAACCGGCTAAGGGATGCACATATTCCGTGGCATAATCAGCAAATGACCCCGTTCCTGGATTAACATAGATCATCTCACCCAGCGCGCGCATCACAACATACAAAATGAGTCCCACAAATATATAAGCTAACAAAACGGATGGTCCGGTCCATTTGATCGTTGCGGCTGATCCCATAAATAAGCCGACTCCGATTGCTCCACCCAGAGAGATCATCTCCATTTGCCCGGCAGTCATGGAGCGTTGGAGTTCAGGCGCATTATTCGACTTTTGTTTCATTTGTTCTTCCTCCAAAAAAGCTGGCAGACAGTAGTTTCACTGGCTCGCCAACTGTTTCATTTTCTACATAAATTCAACTATGTACAATCATAGCATATTAAATAGAAGTGCGACTTGCAGCGTTCAGCCTACAAAGACTATGCAGCGAATTACAAAGTAACCTGGGTTGGGGTTACGCGTAATTCGAGCTTAGACTTAGGCGGCTGCTGCTAGGAACACGTTAAATAGAAGTGCGACTTGCAGCGCCCAGCCTACAAAGACTATACAGCGAATTACAAAGTAACCTGGGTTGGGGTTATGCGTAATTCGAGCTTAGGCTTAGGCGGCGGCTAGAAGCACTTCTAAAAAAGGGACACTGTTGATTGCCATTAGGCATTTACCCAACGATCCATCCACTTTATTTAACCGGTTTAAAACTTACACTAAAGAAAAGCTGATCGTCACGATAGCGCACACTTAGTTTTGCCTTGAAAGTCGCTATTAAGCTCTGTGCCATTGAAAGTCCGATTCCAAACCCTTTTTTCTGACTATTATGTGATTTATCGTCGCGATAAAAGCGTTCAAAAAAGCGGCTGTAGTTGCTGTTCTTTCCTGCAACATAAGTGTTTCCAACCAAAAGAGTCACTCTTCTTTGCCGTTTATCAGTTGTTAAATATGCGGTAACGGTTCCTTTGTCATCACAATATTTGTTAGCGTTGTCGAGAAGAATGTTACATAGCTCGTAGAAACTGTTCTCATCAGCCCTAATTTTTAATCCCGGCATGACCTTAACTTTAAAAGTCTTATCTTCTTGCATTATAATTGCTTTAAAGCTATCTGTTGCACGTTTAAAAGTCGCGGAAGCATCGATTGTAGTTAAAGTTACTTTAGGCTGCTCTTCCATCCGTGCTAATGAAATTAGATTGTTAATCAAGCGGGTCAAGCGATCCACTTGCTGCTCGTTGCTAGTTGTCCACTCAGATTTTCCATTCATTAACTCTTGCAGCTCAGTGTTAGCCTTAATGATCGACAATGGCGTTTTCAATTCATGCCCTGCATTTGTAATAAATTCTTTCTGCCGCTTTTCGGCCTGCACAATCGGCTTAATCGCTCGTTTAGAAAACGCAATTAAGATTAAGGTAAAAAGCAATAGGCTGATCGCCCCGAGAAACAAGCCAATTTCCATAATATTATTAGTACTTTCCATAATAACTGACTCATCTAGGAAAACAATATTCGTCTTGCCGTGTTTGTGTGTAACTTTATATGAATAATTTGACATGACAGAACGAATTGTCCCGTCCTTTCGTCCACTGCGGTACACTCGGCGACCAAGATCCATAATGGTATCTCTAGAAATGCTGATAATATGGGTATCATCCAGTGCCGTTTGTTTTCCTTTTTTATCAAAAGAAACACTGAAGTAGCGGTATTGATACAAACTTTCTTGGTTAAAAGAAGGTCCAAACCGTTTTTTTACATTTTGTGTATTAATCTGTGAATTTATCTGTCCATCATTTTGAGAAAGAATAATCAGTACATTATTAATCTGTTGTTTAGCACGATATGCTGAAATACCGATTATGCTACCAATGACCGTCAATAAAACAATGAACAAAGCGGCTGTAGAAAGTCCAATAAAGCGATATCGAAATTTCTGAATCATTTAAAGCCCCCCTTTATCAGTCTTGACTAGCTGGTAAGGGCCACCCTTTTCTCCCCGAATTTCGACGTGAGCATTCACCGCACGCAGTTTTTGCCGCAGATAAGAAATATAGATCCATAACGTCTCTTGTTCAACATCTTCATCATTATCCCAAATATGCTCAATCAAAACATCGCTGGCAATTTCTTTATTGGCATTCAAAATCAGCAGATTCAACAGCCTCGTTTCTTTGGCCGAAAGACTGATAGAGTTAAAACTCTCAAGCCGCTGTTCATTACTATCAAGGGTGATGTCACCAAAGTTCAAAACATCATTGCCATAGTCTTCAGTTCTTCGCTCGAGTGAACGCAACCGCGCTAACAGTTCCTTTAGTGAAAACGGCTTAGTCAGATAATCATCCGCACCAGCATCAAGGCCAGTGACCTTATCGTCAACTTCTGACATTGCCGTTAACATGATTACATAGGTTTGATCCCCCGCAGCCCGAATCCTTTTTAACGCCTCAATCCCTGTCAAAAGCGGCATCATGATATCAAAAATCATTAAATCGTAAACACCTTGACTAGCTTTTTCAACAGCCTCTTGCCCATCATAGACAGGAACAACGCTATACCCTCTGCTGTTTAATGCTGTAACCAGCACCTTAGAAAGTTGTTTTTCGTCTTCAGCTAGTAATATTCGCATGCTAAAAGCCTCCTTAATGATTTTCATGAATCAACTGCCGAATTGTCTGCATTTGGACATCGCAAGAAGCCAGTTGATCTGCACACCGTTTTAATTCTTTAACAATTTGTTTTGAATTTTCAATCGTATGTTTATATTTCATCTCATGCTCTAAGCTAGCCCAAGAGTCCATGGCAATTGTCCGTAACTGAACCTCTACAAAGTACCCGCCAGGCGTAGCTTCAGCGATTGCTGGATACGAAGTTGCAACTTTTAAAATAAGATGATAACTCCGATATCCATTCGGTTTGGAGTGAGTGATATAGTCTTTTTCTTTGACAACTGTACACCAATCTGCAGCCTTCAAAAGTTCAATAGCACGATAAACATCATCAATAAAGTTGCAGACAATTCGGACCCCAATCGCATCTTTGCAGTCATAGAGTGCGCCTTGCGGAGACAGTGGAAAACCTTTACGCTGACACTTTTCTGTCATACTTTCTTCGGTCTTAACACGCCCAATTAAATGTTCATACAACTTTGTCTTATTATTAGCAATTTCTTTCTGGTTAAGGGCGTTTAATTTCCCCAACACATCGTCCCTTATTTTTGTGAGATAAGGTTTGAACTCCCCATATATTTCCATAATCGTCATTCCTTTAATCTATATCAATTAAACATTATAACAGTCTTCATGCCAATTGCTATCTAAACAAGGGCATTGCGTCAGAAATTAAAATTTGCTCAATTCCTCTCATGCTTACCGCTAAAAATGTTTTATACGTTAAACCTTCTCTTTTAACGCAGCTTGTAGATAACTTTCATCATTGACATTTGGAAATGTACTATCATACACCATACCAGCAAAATATTAAATTTATGTGTAAAAAGATTGAATAACAGCTAACTTAACCTTTTATTGAGAAATGCCACAGTTTTCAAACAAGTGATCTAACTACTCATTCCAAGCTAAAGTGGTGTAAAATCTAAGCATAGAATGAGTTTTTTTTAGGTAACACTTAATCTTGAGGAGGTTTAAACATGACATCTGTCTTCTTAGTTGGCGCACATGGCAAGGTTGGACGGTTGCTAGTTCCAAAGTTGATTAATCAAGGACTGACGGTCTCAGCTGGGCTGCGAGACCTCGCACAAGCGTCCGTTTTACCTGATAGCCCGCTTGTCATTCCACAGCATTTTGATTTAACAGCCTTACCCGAAACCATCGCACACCAATTCAAACAAAGCGGCGCTGATACGATCGTTTTCTCAGCCGGTTCTGGCGGCAATACGGGTGATGATCAGACACTGATTGTTGACCTAGATGGGGCAATCAAGACCATGGAAGCTGCCCAAGTTGCCGGAATTACGCGCTATATTATGGTCAGTTCTGCAGCCAGCAACCAACGTGAACTTTGGGACAAAACTGGTATTAAGCCCTATATGATCGCAAAATACTACGCTGACAAAGCGCTTATTCAAACTGACTTAGATTATACCATCGTGCGTCCAGGTCCGCTCACAGATTCTCAAGGAACTGGCAATATTAAGTTAGTTTCAAAAAATGCCGCTTTAACGGATTTAAGTATTCCTAGAGATGATGTCGCAGCGGTAATTGCTGCAATTATTAATAATCGCAATACGTTTCGTAAAAGTTACACTCTCGGCGGTGGGACCATCAGTATCAAAGATGCCTTTAAAATCTAAGTAATATCCAGCGCTTTAAGCTTAATCTCAGAAAAAACTGACATCTTCGACTCAGACTGCGTCAAAGGTGCCAGTTTTTTGTATTTTTCAATTATGAGCGTAAACTCATCATTGTGTTAAATAATTACTCCGCAGGCTCGGCGATTAAGGTTTCCGGCAAGAGTCGCTGTGCAACAGGGGAATCTTCCCCAACAAAGAAGTAACTGTTATGCGCATCACGCAGCACATAACCAATTCCACGGCCCAAGATATTTGTTCCATTTAAATACTTAGCAGACCAACTGGTAATTTTAACACTCGGATCAAGCGGCTTATGCGTTGAAGCTTGAATAGCAGTAAATAAATCTGGGTATTCGGTTTCCAGCAAGCTTAAGAAAGCACCACCGTATTGTTTTTGGTACTCTCCACCGCCAATTGTGTTGGCGACATAGAGCAAACGATGAATCTTAGAATCAGCCAGTTGATTACCGCGTTCATCGGTTCGATTAACCGTGACAAGCTCTTTTGTAGGCAGGTTATAAAGCTGATCCGGGACCCAGTCAGCAATTGCTTGAATACCGGCTGCATGCAGCGCCTTGAGTGCATTGCGCAGATCATCAACTGTCCCATATTTGGTAGGTGTACCAAAACCTAGATCATAGCGATCAGTAAATGCATACCCATTATCAATCGTCGCATCCAAGAATGTGTGATCGCCACTTGAACGATACTGTGGTGCCAGTTCGAAGCTCGTAATTCCTAACGCTTTAAATAGTGCTGTCTTCTTGGCAATCACGACATTGGCATTTTCATCATGTGTTTCTGGATAAGAAATGAAGTTCGAAAAGCCTTCAAAAATAACATTTGAATCTAACGCAGCGTTTGAATGGAAAATTTTCCCATCAGCTTGTGGAAGTGTTGTCGCAGTTGTCCGCGCATCTTGAGTCGCACTTGCACCTGCTGGCACCCAAACTGCTAGATACCCAGTCACTGCTGGATTAGCATATCCTTGAACACTCGTGTTAGCTTCGGTCTGCCCATTAACTACGAGATTCTGATTGGTAAAAATCAGATCACCTGCGTCATTAGTATAAGCTAACGGTGCACCTTCATCAGTTGGATAATTGATTACTCCAGTTTCGGTGGTCAAAACAGCTGCCCGGTAGGCTTGCTTGCGATGAGCAGCCCCCATATGCAAAATCACTTGTGCGCCATCTTTTAATTCTAAGGCAGTATTATTGCCAATCACTACTCCAATTCCTTCAGTCCGCGTTTCTGCCGTTCCCTGATCAGCGGCCGTCATCGCTCCTTTACCGAAACGTACACTGGTCAAAATATCATTGCTGTCAACAGACATCGTCTGCCCTCCAGCCACGTACTTGATTCTTGTTTTTAATAGGTTAGCAATTGTGTCATAGTAAATTGTCTTATTAGCCAGATATTGACCACCTTCCAGATACATATCACCATAATAAACTCGCGGAATTGAATCCTTGTTAGTCAAAAGCATTGCATAAGCACTTGGCATATTATAGCGATTATATTCTTTAGTGGTTGAGGCTTGATCTGCATAATAGAGTTCCAAGCCCTGTTGTAATTGTGCCCAGGTAAAGGCTCCGTATTCTCCGCCAGTAGCTGCTTGAACAGCTTTTTGAATCTGGTCTTGTGAATTAGAATCATGTGCACGCACAAACGTGTAGTTTGGAATTGCAGTATTTTCAGTACTATCATTTGCCCGATTAATCAAATACCATTGTAAGAAACGTGCCATCTTGTCGTTGGCTTCAGGACCGCTTTCCAAAGAATAATTCATCTGACCGACAACATAATCGTCCATCGTTAACTGGTTAGCACCTTGATCAAAGATATACTGTGGATCGTCTGAACCCCAGTCCTCTAAAATCGATAAATGTGCATTAGCCGCCTGATCATTTTGATCGACATGATAAGCGTTTTTAAAGTATTCCGCTGCGATTTGCAATAAGTCCGCGTCAACATTATCAACTGCATCTACGCGAATTCCATCAAAATTGGCGGTCGCATCATTGGCAGTGATGGTACCAAAATTCATTAAATAATGTAACCAGTTCAATTCTTCAGCCTGCACAATCGGGTTGGAATTATCAATATCGTTGGCCAAGAGAAATTCCGAGCCTTTATTTTCATTATTCTTAATATATGAAGGCACATAACCTAGAATACGAGCTTTGGAATTGGCCTTGGGAGTACGCTTACTGTTTTGATAAGCTAAGAAACCGCCCTGAAGCGACTGCAGGCCATCTGAACTGACATCTTCAGAAGATTTATTCCAAATCTCTTCTGTTTTAATAAAGTTATGCAGCAATTGGCGCAACCAGTTGGCGGTTGCTGTCAGCATCAAATTCTTTTCAAATGCAATTTGTACGTTTTGCGCAGCGCTCGCGAGTACTCTGAAACTATCATTAGCTGAAAATTGCTGCTTACTTTGCACAATTCCTTGTGCAACCAGATAGTTCAAATAGTCAGCTTGAATGGCCTTACTTGGCCACCAAGCCATTAGCAGCGGGCGAAAATCAGTCTCAGTTGTTTTGACCCAACGCTGTCCATCACTTAAAATTTCTGTGGGCCGATACCATGAATCAGCTGTCAAATATCCATCAATATTCTCAAAACTCTTTGCAGTGTAAGAATAAGCAACATTATGAGCTGCAAAGGCTGCGATTGCTTTTGCTGAACTCGGCTGACTTGGAATAGTTTGTGCAACTAGTTCAACGACCTGCCCCGTTAGGACATCAGAATAATAACTTTTGCCATTAACAGTTTCGAGTGTATCTTTAGCTAAATATCCATCTTCATCAAAATAATAAGTTGCCCCCGCAATTGTTTGTAATCCAGTTACGTATGACCCAATGCTATTGAAGTAGTAGATGTGTCCATCTTGAGCGGTAAAAAATCCTGAAGCTGCTGGAGTACCATCGCTTTGATAAGCAGTTTTTTGACTGCCGACTGTCAAAACATACGGAATTGCATTACCTGAGGACTTATCAAAGTAGTAAGTCACCCCTCCAACCTTTTCAAATTCACCTTTAAGCTGTGCACCGGAAGTCTGATCAAAGTATTGTAAGTTTCCATCTACTTTGTTCAACCCCTTGAGCTTGTTTCCATGACTGTCGAGATAAAACCAGGTCCCGCTGACTTCTACATATCTGCCACCAAAAATAATGGGTACATCAGGACTATTTCCAGCAAAAACGGTTTTTGTAGAATTTTCTCGTTGCTGCCGTTTGCCAATATGTTTATGCTCATGTGGCTGCTGACCGCTTCCGCGAGTCCTCCTTATTTTTGCGTGGACTTCATCAAACTGAGCTTGTGCTTCCATTTCTAATTGTTCCATCTAAAAAACTTCCTTTCCTTTAAGATTGATTTCATCTTAAGCCCGGATTTCAAGATCATCAAACGTATGTTCGCTTTTATTTTAAAAAAAGTGAATACCAGCTTACCAACCCATTTTTGGCATGCTAATATTCACTAAATATCTGCGGTTTGATATTCAAATTAGTATTTCACTTGAATTTTCTTTTTCCTTCTAAAGGATGCTTTCTTTAGTTTCCGGATCAAAGAAATGTGATCTGTTCAAATCAAATCCTAATTCCACAATTTGATCAGGATCTAAATAATCACGTGCATCTACTTTAGAAACAAATTCACTGTCACCGACTTTGGTATATAAAATTGATTCCGATCCTAGTAATTCTGAAACGACTACTTTGGCTTTAACGGTTGCACTTGGGAAAGTTTCAATAAAAGCTCGTTCTGTGTGGATATGTTCAGGTCTAACTCCCAAAATGAGCTTCTTTCCTTCGTAACCTGCCTGTTTCAAAACCTTATTAATTCCTTCTGGAACAGCAAGGTTAAAGGTCCTTGCTTCGGTCTTGACATATCCATCTTGGAGAGTTACATCGAAGAAGTTGGTGGCCGGTGCTCCAATAAAATCAGCCACAAAAACATTGACCGGTTTTTCATAGACTTCCCGCGGTGTTCCAACCTGCTGGATCTCACCATCACGCATTACAACGATTCTATCTGCCATCGTCATTGCCTCAGTTTGATCATGAGTTACGTAGATCGTTGTTGTCTTTAGACTTCTATGCAATTTTGCAATTTCAGCGCGCATCGACACTCGTAATTTAGCATCTAAGTTGGATAAGGGTTCATCCATCAAAAAGATCGGTGCGTCCCGCACAATAGCTCTGCCCAAGGCAACTCGTTGTCGCTGTCCTCCTGATAATGCTGCTGGTTTGCGTTTTAAAAAGTCTGCTAAACCTAAGATCTGAGCAGCATTTTGCACACGTTTTTCTATTTCTACTTCACTATATTTTCTTAATTTCAATCCGAATGCCATATTATCAAAGACAGTCATATGCGGATAAAGTGCATAGTTTTGAAAAACCATTGCAATGTCGCGGTCCTTAGGTGCTTCATCGTTTACCTTTTTTTCATCAATGTACAATCCTCCCTGAGTAATTCCTTCAAGACCCGCGATCATTCTCAATGTGGTAGATTTTCCACAACCAGAAGGTCCAACAAAAACGATGAATTCTTTATCCTTTATCTTCAAGTTAAAGTCTGTTACTGAGTACCCTTTAGCACCTACATACTTTTTTGAAATATGTTCTAATTTTATTTCTACCATTCTTTCACGCCCTTTATCTTAATTGTTCTGAATCAGAAACTAGCCTCTTAATCTCTGCAATCACTTTAACAATTGCCCGATCCCAAACATCCCAAGTGTGGCTACCCTCAACTTCAATTAATAGGTTCTGGTATCCGTTTTGCTTAAGAAGTCTGCTGAAATCACAATTTTCTTGATAAAATTGATCCTCTCGTCCACATAGTTGCCAAATATATGGTTTTTCAGATTCACGATTACCGGCTCTAACCAAATTAAATAAATCGCTTTCAGAATTCTCCAACTTCTGCAAAGAGCCAAAAAGTGTTTGATACCACAGCTCACGTTCTTTGTTTTTCCGCCAGCTTCGAGGCATATCGAGTGCCGCTGACAAAAGGAAAGCGCTGTTGTATATCTCAGGATGTAGTAAAGCTGCTTGAGCGGCTCCAAACCCACCCATGGATAATCCACCAATAAAAGTCTGTTGAACATTTGCATTCAAATTAAACCACGTTCGGCATTTAACCAACAATTCTGTGCAAAGGTAGTCAAAATAGCGTTGTCCCGCTAAGTTATTTTGATAATAACTCCGCTCAGCTCGAGGCGTAATGATTACCAGCGATTGCTGGCTTGCATAACGTTCAAGTGCAGTCTGTGTAAACCAGCTATTTTCATCATCGCCTAAGCCGTGCAATAACACCAACACTGCCATGGGTTCCTTGGGTTCATCAGGTAACAGAACATTAATGCCCGTCTTCATTTGCAAACACTTAGAATAAAAATCAATGTGTGCAAGCATTTTTCATTCCTCCCAAAATTAAATTTTTAGGGAGTCCCTTCTAATCAATTTAGTTGTAACAATCTCATTTCGCGTAACATCATTTTCAATCATCTCTAAGAGAACCTCAGCTGTCTTTTTGCCCCATTGATGTTTTGAATAATCAACGGTCGCTAATTGCGGCGTCAGATATTGCCCTAAAAGATCATTATCATAACCCACGACCTTAACATCTCTTCCAGGAACAAGCTTATATTGCTTTAATCCTCTATACAAACCGAAAGCCATTTCGTCATTCAGTGCAAAAACGCCGATATCCCGACTCTTCATCTTGGCTATTTTAGCAGCTGCTTTTTCTCCACCTTCGATCGTAAAATCACACGGAATGACAACCACTGTTTGGTTATCCTTTAATTGAAATTCAGCCAAAGCTGCCTCAAGTCTTTTCTTCCCATCATAAGACGTGCTGGGCCCCGTCAAAATTGCAAATACTTCTGTCCCAGTCTCAATTAAAGCATCCACTGCTTCTTTAGCACCCTTTTCATTGTCTAAAAGAACATGGCTGACCAAGGGCAGCTCCAACTTTCTATCCATTAATACTAACTTATTGCCTTCTTCGGCCAATTCTTTGATCAAATCATTTGGAAAAGTGGGATCGAGGATAATAGCGCCATCAACTAATCCCTGTGAAATAAAAGCTCGTGATTGTTTTCCCCCTGATGCAACAATCAATTCATACCCGTTATTCTTCAGGACTTCTGCAACACCTGCCAACAGGTGGCCATAAAAGTAGCCGCCAAAATCTGGAACGTACATCTCAACTACTTTGGTTTTTTGCTTTTTCAAACTCCGACCTGCCAGATTCGGCGTATAGTGCAGTTCATCAGCTATTTTTAAAATCCGCGCACGTGTTTCTTTAGTGATTTTATCACTGTTATTCAGAGCATATGACACTGTTGAAATCGAGACCCCCGCTTTTTCAGCTATTTCTTTAATACCTGCCATAATATCCTCTTCCTCACCCATTATTATTTATCCATTTGAATGTTAAACCCTTGTAATATATATTTCTGGAAAATTATAAAAATTATTATTATAGGAATAACCATAAAAGAAGAACCAGCCATTTGCAAACCATAATCGGAAGTATGTTGTCCCTGCAACAATTGTAACCCAACTGATAATGTATAATACTTCTGATCATTTGCAATAATCAAGGGCCACAAAAATGCGTTCCAACCGCCAATAAAGGTCAAAATTCCTTGAACCGCTAAAACCGGTTTAGAGATTGGCAAAATTAAGTGAAAAAAGATATACCATTCTCCAGCTCCATCCAGTCTAGCAGCTTCAACAATCGAGTCAGGAATATTGGACATGAACTGCCTGAAAAGAAAGATGCCAAAAGCCCCAACTAATCCTGGTAAAATAATTCCCAGCAAAGTATTCGTAAGCTGCATCTGATTAAGTATCAGGTAAACAGGGATCATTGTTACTTGCCCCGGAATCATCATGGTTGCTAACACTGCCATGAACAAAAACTTGCGCCCTTTAAAATCAAACTTAGCAAAACCATAACCCGCCATGGCGTTTAGAAACAGACCGATAAATGAAGCTGCGGTAATAATCAATGTATTTTTAACATAAATGTCAAAACTGCCATTTGTAAAAAGATTCTTATAGTTGTCAATTGTCCAATGCTGCGGCCAAAAGCTCTGCGATAATGAAATTTCTGTACTAGTTTTGAACGATGACAAAAACATCCAAAGAAATGGAAGAATCATTAAAAAACCAAGGATCGTTAACACAACACCAATCAATACCTTAGAAATTTTACTTATATCCTGCATTCCAGTATCCATTCTGTTTTCCCCCTATTCTCCACGCTGTTTTTCTTGTAATTTAAACTGAATTATTGTAGCAACAATGATCGCCACAAACATTACAAAGGACCCAGCAGCAGCATAGCCAAAATTGCTATTTTGAAAACCATTTTGGTAGACAAATAGGGCAACAGAATTAGTACTATTCAATGGACCACCTTTAGTCATTACAAATGGTTCATCAAAGAACTGGAACCATGCTATCAGTGTAGTAACAGTTACAAAGAAGATTGAGAACTTAAGCGAAGGCAAGGTGATGTGGCGTGTCTGTTCCCAGTAATTTGCGCCATCAAGTTCAGCAGCTTCATATAAGGAACGTGGGACCCCTTGCAACGCAGCTAGAAAAATCAGCATATTAAGTCCGACAGCCTTCCAGACAGCTAGAATAATCAATGATAACTTAGCAACATTGGGATCTGTCAGCCAACCGATTGGAGCAATTCCAACTTTAGCCAGCAAAGTATTGAAAAGCCCTAAACTCGGATTATAAAGATAGGTCCAGACAACTGCAACTGCCACAGTATTAGTTATTGAAGGCGTATAAAAGACTAAGCGCATCATTTTGAAGAAACTATTTCTGCCACTATTAATTAGAATTGCAATCGTTAATGAAACAATAATCACCAAAGGTACCCCTACTACAACATAAACTACTGTATTTAGAATCGATTGTAGAAATGCATTATCTTGAAACAATTGTAGATAATTTGAAAGCCCGACAAACTTGATCTGTGACCAGTCGCCCAACCCAGTAATATCCAGACCTGTAAAACTAATCAGTAATGCGATGACAATTGGAACAAGCGAAAAAATTGCCAAAAGAAGCAGTGCGGGAAAAACAAATGTATATGGAACAATTTTTTTTAAAAAATTACTTTGCATCTAACTACCTCCTTTACAATGAGCCTTACCGGTAACAACTGGCAAGGCAGTTTTAAGATCTTATTTATCAATCAACTGCTGAGTTTGTTTATTAAACTTATTCATTGCTTTTTGAATATCACTGTTTTCCAGTGCCACCGGTTCCCAAGCTTTTAAGTAGTTCTGTCCAATTTCTTCCCATTGTTTTAATAATGGCATTGATTCAGAATTATTTAATTGCCTTCTGAAGACTTGAATCTTTTCGTTCTTAAGCGCACTATCAGTCCATGCAGATTTTAAAGTCGGCATTGAATTACTGTTTTTGTAATATGTGATTTGATTTTCACGCTTAGAAAGATATTTTAAAAGTTTAACCGCATTTGCCTTATTTTTACTATACTGAAAGACTGCTAAATTACCGCCTCCCGTAACTGATAAATTACTTGTTTTGCCCTTAGGCAGCTCAGCAACCGCCCATTGACTATTCTTCAATCCAGCTTCTTTTTCGATAGTTGGCAGCATCCAAGGGCCGGAGATGAACATTGGAATTGGAGCTTTTCCGCCAAATGACTGCGCAATCGTCAGCTTTTGATCTTGTTTAGGTGAAAGCCCATTTTGAATAAAACTATTTAAATATTTCAATGATCCTACCATTTCTGAACTGTTGAATTGTGTTTTTCCATTGGTTACTAATTGTGCTCCATTTTGACGTGCAAACATGAACCCAAAGGTCGGTTCGCTACTGTCGACGTTAAAGCCGTACATATTTTTGCCACGTTTTGCAAGCTTTGCAGCTACTTCATAAAGTTCACTCCAAGTCCTCGGAGCATGGTCATACCCTACACTTTGAAGAATATCTTTTCTGTAATACAAAACACGTGTTTCAACATACCATGGAACCGCGTAATATTTACCGCCAAATTTAGTTGTCTTTTCGGAACTGCTGAAATAATTATTAGGATTTAAAGTTTTGTCATTTTTAACATATTTAGAAATGTCCAACAACGACTTAGAACTGACAAAATTTGCCATCTGGGTCGTACCCATCAACATGATATCTGGGCCATTTTTAGATGAGGCCGCTGTCAATAATTTATCATTATATTGACTCCATGGAATACTTTGAATTTTAACTGAGATCCCTGTTTCCTTTGTAAATTTATTAATAATCGGCTTAACTGCCGTGTCTCCATCACCTGCATACCAAAATGTTAGAGTTTTGTTGGCAGCCGCTTTATTACTGCCACACCCTGTTAAAAATAAAAATAGTGCTAAAAGACTTCCAACCAGCAGAACCGTTCTTTTTAATTTTTTCATGATAAATCCCCCTTTTGTGAAACGTTTCTATAAGTATTATAACTTTTTTGGTAGCGATTACAATACTTAAATTAAAGCATTTTAATTTATAAAAAAAGTTTTTATACTCTTTTTTTACAGGTTAAACCTTTTTATGAGTGAGCAGCTTTTTAACCGCAGCCACATAAATTCCAGGCCCACTGCTATACAACCTCCAGCCGCCTTTAACTGGGATTGTTCCATGTTTCAATTCACTAAACTCCTGTTGTGCTTGATAGCGATCAGAAAATGCAGCATCAGAACTTGAAAAATACGTATTTGCTTGTCTTAAAACCGCATTAGGAACCCGTTTCTTGATCCCAATCGGATTGATTTGTAACAGTGCATCCCAAGCTGCACGTAAATCACCACATTCAATTAGAGCTTCCGCATATCTAATATGCGCATGCACATATAACAGACCGGCCTCTCTTCCAAAAAAGGCTGATTGTTCTGCCCTTTTGAAGATCTTGCTGATCCCACCTTGATATGTCGCAGGACGATCCATCAATCTCACCCCATCAGGAAAGAGTAAGTGCTCTTTAATTAAAGAAAGTGCTCTTTGCTTTTCATGTTCATTAAATACATGACTGAGAATCCCTTGTTGTAAGGGAAGTAGTCTATATTTAATCTGTGTGATTTTGTCTTCTGGATGAATGATATAATGAATTTCATTTTTAGAATCCATGCGAATAAAGCCTGGTAAAACAGTGTCTTTCATAAAATACTTTCTAAAATCAGCATTCATCTTTTCTTTCAATTCAAAAATTTCTTGTGAAAATTCATGGTCAAAATCTGCGGTCACTTCAGCCGTTAGTTCAAGTGTTTCAAGGGTTAACTCCTGCGTCCAAGTACTTGCCATCGTCTTTTTTTGTTCACTATTAGCAGGCTGCAGCGTATCATCCCAGTCACCATCCCCATAAGCAGAAACATAGGTTTGCGGCAAAAAATGGTTTTTCAGATACTCAACTTGCCTTTTAATATGGTCGATTAATTTTTCTTTTTTTGAAGTGAATTTTTTATCTTTCAGCGACATATACCTTAAAGACGTATTCAAGATTGCTGTATCCTGTGAAGCTTTCAAATATTCAGCAACAACTTTCAACGGCCAGACAATAATATCTCCATGACTTTCTGCAGCAAATTGTTCGGCATATTCATCAAACATAAACCACTGCGGCCAATTTCCATTTTCTATAAATTGATGCTCATACATCATTTTAATAATCGTCCCCACCGGTTGAGTATCTCCCAAAGCCAAGAATAGTTCCGCTGGTCCTTGAGAAACATCTCTTGTTCCCCAAGCAGCTCCGCCATATTGTTCAAGTCCATGAGGTGACAGCAGGTGCACCAAGGCATCATGAATGTACCATTTGATGATCAATTCTGTAGGTTGCAGGTACTCAGGGAGCAGGTCTTTAGCCTGCTTTAATTCCAGCTTCCGTACAAAACTGGTAATGAATTCTTCATTTTTACGCCGCTCATTTTCAACATCTTGCATCTTAGCAGCTTGTCCTTGCAGGCCAGTGATCACACTTAAGTTTGCACAACTTTGAAATTCGGCTACCAGATACTCCTCCGTGCCATTTCTTTCAAGTCTGACATCCGGTGAGTCTGCACATTCATAAGATAACGCATATTGTAGATATGGAAGCTTCTCCGCTAATTTACCGGCAGGTTTAACTTTCACATGGGTTCCTTGAATCGTGACAACTGCATCTTTCCCAAGAGTTGCAAGCTCAAGTTGTGTCCTGATCTTAAGCTCATACTTTTTTTGGCGCAGCGAACTGAATTCAAGTTTCAATTGATCTGAATCTGCTGCGGCTTCACCTTTGATAAGTAAAAAATCATCTTCAAGTTTGTAAATCCAATCTGCTCCATTAAAGCTCATCGCAAAAAGTGAAGGCATTGTTAGCAAACGGTCTTCCCCGTTTATTTTAATTAAAATACGTGTCCCGCTGTTTTTGAAATAGTTTAAAGAATTGCGAACGTTAGTCGTTAAGATGTTCATATTGGTATTGCCAAAAACAGTTTGAGACTCAAAGATTCCGCACATATACTGAGTTGTCGCCATCACAGCTGTCCCAGGTTTAGAGGTTGCTCCAGCCATCACAATATTGCCTGTCATTCGTTCCTGCCGTTTTTCTTTTGTTGGTAAGACAATATGTCTATCTCGTTCATCGAAAAACGAGAGTAGTTCGCCTGCTTCGCTTTCTTCAACTTGCTTTTTATGTGGATAGAAATAATTAATTTCGGTAGCTGTTAAAGATTCACCCGCTAGCGGCCGCTCCATAGTATGTTGCTTGACAGAAACCTTTTCAACACGTCCTCCAAAAGAATCAGTCGCAACATATTTTTCTTTAAGTTCGTTGAGATCAAGCAAAATTGATGTATTTGCGCTCTCCCTAGAATTAACATAAGCCGCATAGAAGACCCGTGTCACTGCTTGCTTACCAATTTCAAAACTTGGTGTCCTAAGCGCCGTCAGCGTGAACTCGTACTGATAGTTGCAGGAAGGTAAATCTTTTTCGATTAAGCCCTGAGGGATATTTGTTGCTTTGTACTCAGTGCCGTAAAATTGAAAACCATCAGTCGCATAACTCGCTAGCGGTTCCAAAGAACCTTGCTGCAAATAGGGGAATTTTCCATTTTGAGATTGATTTTGCCGCGAGCAGACAGTCACGTGTGCTTCATCTTGTACTACGTAATTATCAATATATTGTGAAGAATAGGCTTCGTTAGCGGTTACAAAGGCTTCTGCTCCTAAGCCTAAATCTTGCACATAAGTTAAATCGGCATTGCAGTTAGTTTCACTTGTTAAGTTGATTTTCCAAAACCACATACTTTCAACTAGAGTAAGCGTTACTTTATATGAAACTGCAGCGTACTTTCCTTCCCAGATTGCTGTGCGCTCGCCTACAAAAAAATCACTCTTGGATTTAGGACCTGTGAGCGCTAGAAAATTAGTGCTGCCATCTTCAGCGATTAATCTCAAATATAGATTCATCAGACTGCCATCACGCGTATTTCCTTTAACCTGGTTGATCATGGTATCTTTAGCTTTAATAAGCTCAATCGAACCATTATCAAGGAAACTGATCGAAATATCCTTACTCTTTATCTCATGCATCTTCTGTTCTCCCCCAACTTAAATGATTTCAAAAGAAATCTTTTTCTGTGCATTAGCATCAAATCCTACATATAACTCGTATGCTCCACGATCAACACTGCTCGTCAAATCTTGATGCACGTACGCTAATCTAGCTGTTGGAATCCTCATTTCAACCTTCTTTACAGTCTTAGCTTTAAGTGCAATTTTCTTAAACATTTTTAACTCTCTAACAGGACGTGCAGTCTCTGCAACGCATTGATGTGTGTAGCCCTGAATAACCGTTTGTCCATCAATCTGCGATTCATTTGCGACTGTAACTTCTAAACGTAGCTCATCGTTTTTAGCTACCTGATTGTTTGCCAGAACAACTTCTTTAATTTCAAACGTGGCATAGCTTTGCCCATAGCCAAAACAATATAACGGTGAGTTTTGTTCATCAATATATTTAGACAAATATTTATTTTCTTTGTCTAGGCTATCTTCACCTGTCAATGGCCGTCCTGTACGCAGACTGTTGTAATATAAAGGAATTTGCCCAATGCTTCTTGGAAAGCTCATTGGTAATTTGCCGCTTGGATTGATTGCCCCCGCAATAATTTCGGTTATCGCTTGAGCTCCTCTGCTTCCTGGAAACCAAGGTAATAAAACCGCATCTGACAGTTTGGAAACCTCAGTAAGCACTAAGGGTCTGCCGGTAACCACGAGCGTCACCACTTTTTTGCCAATCTTTTTAAGCGCTTTCAAAAGGGCCAATTGTTCTGCCGGTAACTCAAGGTGCGTCATGCTAGTTGCTTCCCCGCTTTGATCACTCGTCAAGCCGAGCGCAACAATCACGATTTGACTTGCTGCTGTTTTTTGCGCTAAAGCAACTAAATCCAATTCTTCTGCAGTAAAACTTTCTGTAAGTACCGTCATTTTTTTAAATTTACTCTGCAAGGCAGCTGCGATCGTCATGTTTTCATGAGAATCACCTTTCCAAGACCAACTACCCAACAGGTCTTTTTCTCGTGCCAAGGGTCCCAATAACGTAATCTTAGTATTTGGTGATAGAGGCAACAGATTTTCTTTGTTTTCCAGTAACACGGTGGACTCTTCAGCAGCTTTTTGTGCAATTTCTAAATTATCTTCTGTGAAAACATTTTTTTCTTCTTTTAAAGCATCCATTCCACGGAAAGGATCCGCAAATAATCCCAGCTCTTCTTTGAGTTTCAAAACACGGTAGACTGCTTCATCAAGCAAAGTAATCAATTCTTGCGGTACATGTTCTCTTTTTTCGAGTTGTCGGCCTAGCTCACGATATGCAAACGACATCATATCAATGTCAACTCCGGCTTTCAAAGCCTTTATCGCAGCCTCAGTTTGTGAAGAAGCTACTCCATGTTCCTTAAGCTCTCCAATCGCATTCCAATCAGAGATCAAAACACCGTTAAATCCTAGTTCTTTTCTAAGAATTGAGCGCATCAAAACTTGATTAGCAGTTGCCGGAACCCCAAACAAGGTATTAAAAGATGTCATCACAAGGCGGACGCCCGCTGCAAGTGCACGTTGATAGCCTTCTAGGTATTGATCTCTGAATTGCCATTCAGAAATATCTACAGTATTATATTCGCGTCCACCTTCAGCCGCACCATAAGCTGCAAAATGTTTCACACAAGCCGCAACGTGGTTTTCATCCAATGATTCCCCTCGTCCTTGAAAGCCCCTAACACTTGCTGCAGCTAAAGAACCATTCAAAAATGGATCTTCACCATTAGCTTCCATTACACGCCCCCATCGTGGATCACGAACCAAATCAACCATAGGTGCAAAAACTGCGTGTAAGCCCGAAGCTGCTGCTTCTTTGGCAGCAATTTTAGCTGCCTGTTCCACTAATTCAGGATCAAAAGAACTGGCAAGTCCCAATGGAATTGGAAAGATCGTCTTATATCCATGAACGACATCTGCCATAAATAACAACGGAATTTTCAACCGACTATGCTGCAAATAATCTGTTTGAATCTTTCGGGCCCGGTCAGCGCCGGAAATTCCCAATACTGAACCTACTGAGTACAATTCTTCAGTAGTCACCTTGGTTTTATCCGTTGGGCCGGTCAATGCAACTTCGTCTCCTTGAAAATAATCCGCACTTAGTTGCGAAAGCTGTTCAACCTTTTCCAGCAAGCTCATTTTGTCGATTAGCTCGGTAATTCTAACGGTCATAAAAAGTCTCCTTTCATTTCATTGAAACGTTTCAACAGGATTATATAGTATCTTAGTGGAACCGTCAACATCTTTTTGATAGCGCATACAGATATACGGATTCAAAAAGAGTATGCTCCATAAAGCAGTAAAACTTGAGTACTACCATGGAATTACAAACAACATGCGCCTTTTACGCTGAGTCATTCGCAGTTAAACAGAGTATTTTGACTCATGAAACACGTTTATCCGAAGTAAAATAGGGGGCTGAGTCAAAATTTAACTTTTGGCCCAGCCCCTTCACCATTTTAACCCACAACTTGTCCACATAATTATTAATTAAAAACTAAAACCTGATTATTCAGCAATGCTGATCATTTCAACCGTAATTCCTTTTTTCGTTCCAAGATCATTTTCCTAATCAAAGCCTCCGGTAACGGCTTTTGGTACGGGAATTGAACAGCTCCTTTACTGGTTTTATAGCTAACTAGCTGCGCTGCAAAGTGCTCAATTACTTTTGGTGTTGGATAAAATCCGAGATGTTTTTGCATCCCTGCAAAATGAAGCAGGTTTTCATGCTGATAAAAAGTAGGTATCCCATAACTGATCTTCTCAGTTGCTTCCGGTAATAATTCTTTTGCAAGACGATAAAGTGCTTCAAGATGCGGTTTTTGTTCTGCTGGAGCAGCCTCAATATACTCTGAAATCAGAGTCATGTTGTCCCCCCCTTTCACTGCCTAGTATACTTGATAAATCATTTTAACTGTTGCATTAAGTCCGACTGTGCTGCCTAATTGAACATTATAATTTTTAAAGCCCTTCAAATTATTCTCGACTGGCTTTATCTTCCAAGATTAACATTGAAAATACTAAAAAAGACTCGCAGCTTGAGTCCTTTCCATGCAAACTGCAATAACAAACTTCATGGAAAAAATTCAGCTAAGAGTCATTTTCAATTTTATTGTTTTAAAAACTTTCAGGGTTACTGACACTAAGGAGCTTAACTTACACGTTTGTGCATTGATTGTGTGTTCTCCAAAAATTGCATTATTAGTAATATTTTATTTTTCAAGGACTTCGGTTTGGGTTTGAATTGCTTTGCGTCTTGCCTCAGAAACCACGATGGAAATAATGACCAATATCAAGGCGAGCACATCTGTCACTTTTAACGCGGTGTGATAAAAAAGCACTGCGACTAATGTTGAAGCCACTGGAACAACTGCCATTGAGATGCCCGCAAAGCTTGCTGGAACCTGTGTAATTCCGATATATGTTAATAAGTATGGCAGCAAAATTGCTCCAATTCCATAATAAAACACCTGCGCCCATAACGAGAAATTCATTACACTCCAGTTGAAGGAAAAAGCCTGGTAGATCCCGATCGGAAGTGTGATGATAAAACTGATGGTGAATAAACCGGCAGTTAACGTAAACGGCGGGAGTTCGACTGAAAACCGTTTTGCATAAATAAAGAACAGCGAAACACAAACAACTGCCAAAATCATCAGCAGTAAACCGATAATGTTGCCTCCATGACTGGATGCGCCATTTACATTCATCACAAGAACTGAAGCAACTGCAAACCCAATCGCTAATACTTTCTGCCAAATCAAAGATTCACGTAAAATAAAAAACGAAAGAATTAAGGTCACCGCTGGCGTTAAGCTGTTAATCACTGCAACAGAAACTGCACTTGAGTATTTTAATCCATATAGTAAGAACAAGGTGTACAAAACAACCCCTAACAAACTTGACATCAGAATCCCAACCATATTTTTCCGACCGATGTCAGTTAGTTTTATCCCATCTACGTGCCTTGCCAAAGGGACCATCACGATACAAGCAATCCCAAATGTCATTGCAGTAAATAGCCACACGGGAATCGTAGCCACTGAAACTTGGACAATCGGAATGCTAATCCCAAACAAAACTGCCTGCAAAATAATAAAAATATGTCCTCTGTTCATCATAATTTACATCCTTTCTTTAAGCCTGATCCAACCTTGGCTTCTGTGACGTTTGAATTTCGTTGTCCACTAAATGTTATATTAAGTTACATACAACATTGAAATTATAAAAAAAAGACCCAACCAACAACTTATAGGCGTATAATAAAGCCTATAGTTCCTAGAGGGTCAAGCTTGAAAAGCAATAAACAGCATTATATGTTATATTTAGTGACATATATTTTGAAAATTAACATTTTCTCTCAAAAAAACTTAAATTCGCAACTGCTGCAAAGGAGTGGGTCACTATGAAAACTTATTTTTCAATTGGTGAAATGTCCAAAATAAATAATATTTCCATTCAAGCCTTGCGTTACTATGACCAAATTGATCTGTTTAAACCCAATTATATAAATCCTAAAAATCACTACCGCTACTATCACATCAAACAATTTTTTTATCTGGACATTATCAAGTATCTAAAGTACATTAACACCCCGCTAGCAGAGATAAAAAGCATCATTAACAGCGGCCCTGAGACTATGTATTCCTTTCTGGATGCTCAAGAAGCTGTTATTCGTGCAAAAGTCGACAAATTACAAAGAAGTCAACAACTGATCAATATGAGAAAAAGTCAGCTTGCGGCGCAATTGCTGCTAAAAAAACAAGAACTTGGGAAAGTGTATACGCGCACCATCCCAGAACGCCCGATTCTAAAAGTCGCATGCGCGCGGATTACACCTTATGATGAACCAGATCTTTATATGCATGAATTAGCAGCTTTCTTAGAAAAAGCGGGTAGTCTGGTGGATAATCATTATGGCTGCATCTACCCGTTAAAACCTTATTCAAGCAGTGCTGCGATCCATTACGAGGCCGTCTACACCTCAGTTGTAACCCAGCCGCTCATCCCCTTATCTTCAAAGATTAGCAGTGGGTTGATCCCAGCCGGAAAGTATCTTTGTATTGCCTTTGAATGGTCAAGTGAGCATTACTATCGGTACTATTCCAAACTATTAACGGCTGCCAATAAAAGAAAGCTCCCCCCAAATGCACTTGTTTATGAAGTCTCCTTACCTAACAACTACAATTCCGCTCAAAAAGAAAATTTCATTACAGAATTGCAAATTTTAATAAATAATTAGCGCTCATCGGCGCCTGTTATTGCATTTCTTCTGAAACAGGATTTTTAAAATTCAAGCAAAAAAAAGAGAACCTCCTCGGCTCCCGTTTGATTCCCAAAATTATTTTGACCGTAATTATGACTTAATTTCTTCATGAGCCCTGCGCTTAAAGAAAGAATTCATCGCAGTTGACTTGCGTCTGATGAACATCAGGTATGCAAGATTGGCAAAACCTAGTAATTCCCAGGTCCGCCAATCATCACCCGTCTCAGTGAGCTTCGTGAAAATAGCTAAATCGGCTATTATTTCTTTGACTAATGCATGCGCAAACTTATAAAAATTAAAATTCTCATTAAAATCGCCATTCAAAAACAAAGAAATCAAAAATATCAGTATCCAGCCAACTAAATACGTTCTTCCACCTCTAGCATACAATGCCTTTTGATAAGCATTCACTTCCTGTCCATTCTGATCAGTGAAAAAGTACCTGGACTCTATTTTCATTACTTTGTCTTTAAAGCTGCGACTTTGGTAAAATCCAATTCCAATGGCCAACAAAAGGATGATAATAATGCTAATAAGATCAATTATATGAGTGAAATTAAACTTAGTGATGAATTGGTATAAACAAAAAAAAGGCAGAAACAAGAATCTGATTTTGGTTACTCTGGAGAATTCGAACTGATCATACACAAAATATATAACGATTATCAAAGAGATGATTGGAGAAAATAACATTGTGGTTCCCCCTAGGCTTTTAAGTTCCTTTTATACTTTTCATTATACAGTCGGTTGTATCTTTTGGCTAAAAAAAACAAAAGCTCCCATTCCTTTGCTCAGAGTCGTGGCAGCTTTTTACTTCGAGCACATTTGGGCATTAAGATTAGGCTTTAGTGAATTCAAAGTTTGACAATTTTTGATTTTTAATTGTTTTGTGCTCTTATTTGCAGTAGAATAGCACAGTTAAAATAAAATATTGGAGTATGGTACATCCTTAAACCTCCGAAAAAAAACAAAGGGAGTTTTTTTATGTCTAAAAACACTACAACACAATCCTCTCGCACTAAAACCGAATTCGGTCACGTTTCTCACCTGGGCAGCACCCACACCGCTTATGCAGCAGATTATGATCCAACGCTGCTTGAAACCTTCGTTAATAAACATCCAGAAAATGATTATTTAGTCTCATTTGATGCATATGAATTCACCAGTCTGTGCCCTAAGACCGGTCAGCCAGACTTCGCTAAAGTCTATCTTTCATACATTCCGACACAAAACATGGTTGAAAGCAAAAGTTTAAAACTTTATTTATTCAGTTTTCGAAATCACGGTGATTTTCATGAAGACTGCATGAATATTATTTTAAATGATCTCTATCAATTAATGAATCCAAAGTATATTGAAGTTTTAGGATTATTCACGCCACGTGGCGGAATTTCAATCTATCCATTCGTAAATCGCGTTAACCCGGAGTTCGAAACCCCTGAACTTAAAGAACTGGCCTTCCAACGCAAAGTCAATGTTTTAAATCAGTTACCGCAGTATAAAAATTTTGTAAGGTAGGTCTTTTTTAATGGATGAAATTATTTTACTTTCAGGCGGATTAGACTCCGCGGTGTGTTTAGCTCAAGCAGTCGCAACTCACGGAAAAAACAATGTCTTAGCGTTATCATTTGCTTATGGTCAAAAACACCAATTAGAACTGGAAAACGCACGGAAAGTTGCTGCTTATTATCAAGTTGAGTATGTAGTTGCTCACATTGATCACCAGTTATTTAACGGTTCCACTTCAACACTGCTAACAGGTAATGGTGCGATCGCACAGCAGAGTTATGCCGCAATCATTGCAGAACAAGGCAGTGGCACTGTTGATACCTATGTTCCCTTTCGCAATGGGCTAATGCTGTCACAAGCTACTGCCCTAGCTTACAGCCAACAAGCTGCCCAAGTCTGTTACGGTGCGCACGCAGATGATGCAGCTGGGCAGGCTTATCCGGATTGCACTCCCGAGTTTTATCACGCAATGAATGCCGCAATTAGCGCTGGAACAGCAGGAAAGGTTAGTCTGGCTGCACCTTTAATCAAGTTGAATAAAGCTGGAGTTGTCAAACTTGGAATCGCGTTGCACGTTCCTTTTGCCTTAACGCGTTCTTGTTATGCCGGACAACAGGCTGCTTGCGGAAAATGTGCAACTTGTCGTGATCGGATTGCAGCTTTCAAGGCTAATAAGCTCAAAGATCCGATTGCCTACCAAACTTCAATTACTTGGTCATAACTCACAGAGAAAAGGAATTATAAAGCATGCATAAAAATTTAAAAATATTAACTATCAATGCTGTCTTAGCCGCATGTTATGTCGTCATCACGGCTTTGTTTGCCAGTTTTTCATTTGGAGTCATTCAAGTCAGAGTCTCAACGGCGCTCTATCAACTGGTAGCCTATGACAAAAAATTCTACTGGGGAATGGTTTTAGGGGTTGTAGTTGCAAACCTGCTTTTCAGTCCATTCGGGCTGCTTGATATTTTAGTGGGCTTAGGTGTCACCGGTATTGGCTTAGCAGTCGCAATTTTAATTAATCAAAGAACCCAAAATTTACTAGTCCGGTCTGTGGTAGTCGGTCTGTGTGTCTCATGCGGGATGATTTTTGTCGCACTTGAATTGCACGCGGTCTCGCATGTTCCCTTTTGGCTTACCTATGCTTACCTGTTCGCTGGTCAATTAATTTCACAAATCATTGGCTACGTTATCTTTGCTGTCATTAATCGCAAAGTCAAACTTGTTGACCTTGTGAAACAAGCATAATTTTTATATATTTATGAAGCACTGATGAATCCGGTTGAACACGCATCTTAGTAAGAGAAAGTATGACATCAGTCGGAAAAATTGACTTTGAGAACTCATTATATTGATGTGCGCAAGATAAAACAAAAAATAGCATGTATCAAAATTGATAAATGTGTTTAACTCGCTCTAAACAGCGAATAAAATAATCAGGCTGGGACCAAAAGATTAACTTGATCCCAGCCTGATTATTTATTTTTTAATTGTTTTCATTAATTATTTAATATACGCATTCTTATAATTCCACTGCGTACCTGCTGTGTTATGAATAATGCCCTTAACCTTGGATTTTTGCAAATATGAAGTAACTTGCTGATAGACAGGGGTTACGCCCTGCTCTGCATTAAAAATCTTAGCAGCTGCGACCAAATCCGCCCACCGCTTATTAGGATTATTTGCATCCTCATTTTGTGCCTTCTGTATTAAAGCATCATACTGTGAGTTCGAATAACCACCGTAATTGTAAGAAGTTCCTGTTAATGGAATTTGAAGAAATGTGATTGGATCATTGAAATCTCCGCCCCAACCAGATAAATACAAGTCAAAATTTCCAGTTTGCGCGTTTTGCAATGCATTGTTGCCTGGAATACTACGTACTGTGAGTGAAAGCCCTGGCAGTACTTTAGCATATTGTGACTGTAAATACTGTGCAACAATTTTACTGCTACTATCGTCATTTGAAGCCAACAATGTCAGTTTTAATCCTTTTAATCCTGTTTCTTTTAATCCCTGCTCCCAATACTTCCGCGCTAATTTCGCATCATAAGCGATTGTGCCCTTAACCTCTTGTTGTTTTGAAAAATCTTCACTGGTTTTAGGATCTTTTGCCAGTCCTGAAGCTACAAATCCTGTTGGAGTATACGAGCCATCGCCGAGCACTTTTTTCGTCAAGACTTGCCGATTAATGGCTAGTGACATTGCCAAGCGAATATTACGGTTATTCAAAGCTTTCCGCTTGTCCGCATCTTTATCTTTGAAGTTATATGCAACATAAGAAATGTAGGAATAGGGATAAGATTTAAACTGTGATGATCCTTGGTAATTTTTAACTTGCTGATTAGCCAAAGGAGTCATATCCAATTTGTTTTGCTGGTACAATTCATGCCCAGTCGTGGGATTTTCAACCACCGTATAGTTGATTTGCTGCAATTTAACTACTTTTTTGTCCCAATAATGCTTATTTTTGACGAACTGCCATTTGTTGCCTGTGCCATTCCATGCTTTGATAACAAACGGGCCAGAATAGACCATATATTGCGAACGCGTGCCATACTTGCTACCGTATTTTTCCACGATCTTTTGTTCTTGCGGTCCAAATAGTGGATAAGCCATCAAGATTTTGAAATAAGAGATCGCCTTATCAAGCTTGATCACCACGGTCTGCTTGTCAGGTGCGCTGATTCCAATCTGAGCTGCCGACTTTTTCCCTGCAATAATTGCATCAGCGTTCTTGATGCCGCTAAACAAATAAGAATAAGGGGATTTTGTCTTAGGATTAATTGTTCTGCGCCACGAATAAACAAAGTCTTGTGCCGTAATCTGATCCCCATTGCTCCAGTAAGCTTTCCTAATTTTAAAGGTCCACGTTTTTCCATCTTTAGAAACACTACTGGATTTAGCCAAGCCAGCAGTTGTTGACCCATTTTTACCTAAACGATAAAAACTCTCAAAGGTATTACCTGTTTGTCCATAACCCGTTGATTTCGAGATATCGATTGTGCTTAATGGCGCACTAGCGCTAAGATTCAAAACCTGTTTTTGCGAAGTGCTAGTCTGTTTTCCACATGCGCTCAGCCATAAGCATGCACTGATGAAGACAATTGTAGTCGCTATTTTTTTATAATTCATCTGTTACTCATCCCCAATTTACTTAATTAATCTTTTCAAAAATTGTTTAATCCCAGACAGCCTTTATCTCGATCCTTAACAAAGTAAAACGTTAATTCGCAGTTCTTAACTTTACCCTCCTTAATTGAGACCTCTAAAACTCCAAATAAAAAAGCCCCAGCAACTTAATGCAGGGACGAAAAATCGTGGTACCACCCAAAATTCACTACGGATTTAGTAATTCGCAGCCTCAAAACACAGCTAATAGCTATGTTATTGACGATATCGAGTCAAAGCGTGCCATCAGCTTGCACCCATGACAAAACTCCAGATTCATCTTCCCCAAATCCTCAATGCTGTTCTTTCACCGTCAACAGTCGCTTTATAGCTAGTCAATTTGGGTACTCTTTCCTTCAACATTCAAAATATTCTACTTTGTTTTAGTTAGTATAGCTTGTACTTTTATTTAAGTCAATCACTAGTTTAAATTTTTTACCTCGCCACCATTAATAACCCTTACCGCCCTTTCTAAGTTAAGCAGGTGGACTGTGCACTCTAAAATTTGGAAGCTACAGCAACATTTGTGCCCAAATTAGTTCTTAATCGCATTATAAAAATTATTTATTCTGGCTTGAGACCTAGGCTTTTGAAAGAATTTGGCTCAATAGTTTGATAAATCATGTAACCAGAAACAACATAAATTATCGTTAATATGACTGGTGTCCAGCTAATACCGGTCATGGCAGGCTCTCCTGCTAAATTGAAAAAAAGGTCAGACCAGTCAATTAATGCATGCAAAACAATTGGGATGACAAGCGATTTTGTTTTTACATACACCATGGCAAACACAAAACCAATAGCAGCAGCGTAAATAACTTGATATAAAGTATATCCCCATTCAGCCCCACCGCCAAAAAGGGTATTACTTAAATGAACTGCACCAAAAATTACACTAGACAGTACTCCAGCAAATAAAACTGGACGGTTGGTCTTTCTAAATATGAAAAATAGGTAGTTAAAAATTACCCCACGGAAAACAGTTTCTTCAAATAATCCAATAATAATTGCTGCTAGTAAAGAAATCAGCACTGCCAACAAAATTTGCCCTCCTGGTATTTTTTGAAAAATAACAGTTAACGACTTAGAAGTCACAATATTAGCAAATACTGTGACTAGAAGTGACACGATTGCTATAAATGGGACAAACCAGTTTTTTAAGCTAAAACTGAAGTTAAATTTCCAAATTAATTTGATTACCGCAATATAGATAAAAATAAATGGCAGTTCAAAAAGTGGAACATCTATGCTACCTAATACGTTTCCAGCAGAATTAGCAATTCCAACTGGAATTACACTTGTAATAGTTGTTCCTAATATGATGGGAATTATTACCATGATTAATAACAGTTGTTTTTTCATAAAAACTCCTTTAAGAATAACAATTATTTAAGCTCAATAACCAGACGAATCATCAAGTTATCTTGCATAATGTCTAAAACTACCTCATTGTTTAGTTACTGTCAACAATCATTATACCTAAAAATGTATGGTTACTCCGTTCGTCAAAATAATTGTTATTCTCCAAGTTTTTTGCTTTAATAATTTGGCATAGCTCTTTGGTGCCATAAAGTGCTTACCAAGAAGGACTTCCAACCGCACCCCCTTCTAATCTTTTTCGATTTGAATGAATCGATTACTTGGAAGGGCGTTAATCGGAAAATCAAACAAATTAAACGTACCGCATATGGCTATAGAAAATGTTTAAAATTGAATTTACGATTCAAATAAAAAAGAAAACCAATTCGAAAATGAACTGATTTTCTCATAAAAATTTCTCATCAACAGCGGTTGGTAAAAAGCCTTTTAAAATAGCTGTCCCGTCCCTTATTTTCTATATTTCGTATAATAGATACTTGTCTTCGGTAACAAAGCAATTAATTAGTTGCTTACTCTCACTAGTAAGGCTTGTTTGAGGAAAATTGGCTACTAAAGAACAAAGATATAGGTATTTAGGGCTATGGCGTTTCGAAAAATCCTTATTACCAAATTTCCCCTGTATTTTGTCAAATCGTTGCTGAATATCTCTAGTTGTATCACAGCTAACAAATTTATTTAAATAAACAAATTGGGATTTATCCGTATTGTCAATCATTGATTTAGCAGTATTAATGGTTACAAAAAGCCATTGGTTCAAATCAATTAAATTTTTAGGACGGCAGCGTAGTTCTTCTTTAGTTGATTCAAACAACGCGTTCTTCATGATAACTTTACCTTCTTGGCTGTGTATTTTTTGTCATTTCTGGTTGCTTAATCTCTGGACTTTGTATCAACCATATAAAGAAAAATGCTGCAATATCAAGCAGTACCCAAATGTATAAAAGCGTATAAAACATCAAAAATAAGAAAAATTGAACATCTCTAGTTGTTATAAATTTTCAATGAGAATCCTTCAATACGGTAGCTTGGTGGATTCAATTTTAGTTGAATCGAATTTGTTATCATGTAAAAAATCCCTTATTTCGTCCAACTTTGTAGCTATCTTTTTGCTTAAAATAACTTTGTCAAGGATAGCAGGTTTTAATTCACAAGAAACGAAAGGTTTATGATTGAGATAAAAATCTGGGTTAAGATCATGGTTTCCATTGATTTTGATTACTAAATACCGGATTTCTTCTTCCTGTCTTAAGTAACGACTTTTAAAACAAAGTGAACATAGATAAACTGCTTGTACACAATCTAATATTAGACTTTTCATATCTTCCGGATCTTTACAAAGATTTTTATATGCTGAAACCCATACTTTAGCTATTGGTTTAATATACTCAGTTTGTGTTTGTAAATTATATTCAACTTTTAAAGGAAAAACATAAGCATTTCCCGGACTAAAATCATCTAGTGTTTCAGCACCTCCTGAAAAACGTGTAGCAAGTGTATTCATGACATTTTGATTTTTTAAACCTAAGGCAATTTCGCCATAGTTTGATAAAGATTGTGAGTGGTCATTTTCAGAGAAACACCAAATATAGACATCCCATGGTAATTTATTTTTCATAGCTTTAAGCTCATTCAAGAGTGTCTGAGGTGCATCTAGTTGCATAAATTCCTTTTCTAATAATTGTAAAGTATAGGTCATTTCTTGGACATCATTCATATGATGAATTGAACCTAAGAAGAACTTTTGACCAGAAACTATTTTTTTTAACGTCTCATAGGAAGTATAGTGATACAGATACGTTATTTCTTCTGGATTTGCGTAAAATTTTTTTATTAGCGCTTCTGTTCGAGCATGTCGATAAAAATCAGAATTTTCATCATAATAAGCATTTAATGCTTCTTTCCCTAGTTTATCTAGTGACTCTACCTTTAGTTTTGTTCCAATAGGGATATCAGGAGAATTTAAAATTTCATCTAAAACTGTCATTGGTCAATTCACCCGCTTTGTTGAATAAAATATTTTGTCTAAGAATTTTATTCTTGATTACTTGTAAGATATGTAGTAAAGATTTGTGATAGTACATTAATTATTGAATATAAATAGATTAAATATGGATAGCTCAAGCTCAGTATAACATTTAATTTTGAAAGTAACATATTGCTTTCTTTCAATCTCAGCAATTTTAAGTTGAATTAATCATAAGGTATAAAAAAAATCGAGCTTGCTTTTTGAACCGCTTCGTATCATCAAAGATTGGAATTACCTTGACTCGTTTTGACACATCATTAGAAGAGTACTGCATCTGAACAGCGTGGTCAAGAGACTGTGGAAACACCCGAATACCAATCCTACATAGCCTTGCGAATAACCAATACTCTAATCTTTTTCATCAGTGAGTCGCTAGATACGGAAGTTCTGCACGATTTTGTACTCTGGGATGATATACTTGTCCTTCATAAACTGGCGTAGATCTCGTAAACCTATGCACCTCATGATAATTACGCTTCACACATGTTAATTCATTGCTGGTCGCAAAGACAGTGCTGAATGGTATTACTTGACTGTCCTCCGCCCTTTCTTGCGGACGCGCTTGTCACTCATCTTATCGGTCCCTAACTCGGTTTCATAGTAAAAGTTACCTTTGGCGTCTATGAATACGCCTGAATATTTTGTTTTACTCATTCTCAACAGCTCCATTCATCGGTGATCCGAGAATGAACTCAACGACAGAACGCGGAACGCTCCCTAAGTTTCGGTTGAGATACAAGGGATACCCCTTTTGTACCATCCTTTGCTTCGCTTGTCTAATGATATCGCGCGGTATGCTGCTTAAATCCTAATGCCATCAGATCCTAGTAGCAGACAAAACTCTTATCCAATTACGTCACTTCTTTATCGTTGATTGAAGTAAGATAATCAGGTCAGATAGGCCCCTTATCTTATCTGTGCCATTATGGAAAAAGAGCTCATTTATCAGCACCAATTTAAAGATATTACTGATCTTAAAACACAAGTCTTCGTTTACATCGAGACCTTTTATAACTGTGTAAGGGTACAAGCACGCTTAAACTATCTTGCCCCAATATCTTGGCTTGATCAGTATACTCAGGTCTCACAAAAAGTTGCTTAGTAAACTGTCCGAAAAAGTGTTGACTTCTCAAGCAATCCATCAATTCGTCTAAAAACAGAGATCAAATTTACTTTCCTAAAGAAGCCCGTTAACTGCAAATAAGAACATCGGACCATCAAGAATTTCATCACGTTTTGTGATGCTGTAATAATTAAGTGGAAGGCAGAATCACAAATCTATAGGAAATGGCGAACTCATGGGAAAACCTTAGCAAGCTGGTGATCCTTTGGTAGCTAACATTTTTCCGCCCTGACCAGCTGGTTTCATCTTCGCTGCGTAATCTATAGATAACAAAGATAGCGAGTTGCTAAAAATTCACAAACCACGCTGTCACTCGAATACCACGATGCAACAAGCTTTGAAGCAAGCGTGTGATTATCGTCGTGATTGTTACAACCAAGTGTCAGCGACCTAAAATGATATTTACGATAAATCCGTCATCCTGGAAGATTAGCACCTGCGTCTAAACAAGCACAAAGTTCTATTTGGAGTAGAGAAGCCACGCTATACCACCTTCAAAAAGATTCCGATAATTACCGGTTAAAGAGACTAGATGGGGTTGTCTGCAACTTCTGTATCTCTCGTACCGTATCTGCAAAGATGCAAACGGACCAAAATTCAACAAACGGCCGTTCTCAAATTTGTTATAATGGAGTGATTATACTATGCAGATTGGACAGATCGAACTCATGCCAGAAAACAACATTGCTAAGCCTATTTTGAAATGGGCTGGTGGTAAGGGACAAATGCTGGGAATTTTGTCGGAGAACTTGCCACTTACTTACAATAATTATATTGAACCATTCTTTGGCGGAGGTGCGCTTTTCTTCGACTTGGAACCAGAAAAAGCCATCATTTCAGATGCCAACGCCGAAATTATTAACCTTTATAAAATTGTGGCTAAAGATGTAGAGTCTTTGATTTCCGCTTTAGCAAAATACAAGTATGACAAGGATATGTTTTATAATGTCCGTTCACAGGATCCGCAAACATTAAGTAATGTGGAGCGAGCAGCAAGAACTATCTATCTGAACAAGACTGATTTCAATGGACTATATCGAGTGAACCGCAAAGGCGAATTTAATGTTCCCTTTGGGAGGTATAAGAATCCTAAAATCCTTGACGAGGCTAACTTACGCGCTGCCAGTCGTGTCTTAAAGGACGCAATCATCATCAAAGGTGATTACTTAAACGTCCTTGAAAAGTATGCACAACCAGGAGACTTAGTTTTTCTCGATCCACCATACATGCCAATTTCAAAGTATGCGGATTTTAAACGTTACAATGCTAATCAATTTGGTGAAGATGATCAGAAGAAGCTCGCTGCTGAAGTTCAGCGATTGACCGATCTTGGATGCCATGTATTGCTGACTAACTCAAATCACCCGTTGATTCAGGAATTATACGCACAGTACTATTGTAACGTGGTTCCGACGAAACGAATGATCAGTAGTAAGTCTGCCACTCGATCAGGTGAAGATATTCTCGTTCGTAACTACAATCTTGTTCAAGAGTTGACACCATCAACGGCCCGTTTCTTACAGCAAGCCAGTAAATATCCTTCGACACGTTACATGGGTAGCAAGGAGAAACTATTGCCTTACATCGCCACAGCTGCTGAAGATCTTCAGTTCGACAGCGTGCTCGACCTTTTCAGTGGAAGTGGAACAGTTAGCTACTTGTTCAAAGCCATGGGCAAACAAGTATTCAGTAATGATTTCATGACCTTTTCTTCTACATTCACCAAAGCAATGGTTGAGAACAATAAAGTATCCCTGTCAGAGGAAACGCTGGAACAGGTGATGCAAAGCCCCAGTACAAACGACAGGTTCGTTGAGACGACCTTTAAAGACCTGTATTTCGACGACGCTGACAATTTGTTTATTGACACAATTCGTGCCAATCTCTCCTTGGTGTCGGATGAATACGAACGCGCTATCGTCATTGCAGCGCTGGTGCGTGCCTGCATGAAAAAACGGCCTCGTGGAATTTTCACGTATACGGGTAACCGATACGATGACGGCAGGCGTGATCTCCAGATCACCCTACAGCAACAGTTTGTTGAGGCTGTCCGCGACATTAACGATGCAGTATTTGACAATTTGCAAACCAATGTCACATTCAATAATGATGCACTTAAATTGTCAAAAACTGCAGATCTTATATATATGGATCCCCCTTATTTCAGCAAGTTAAGTGATAATGACTACGTGCGCCGTTATCACTTTGTTGAAGGAATCGCTAGAAACTGGCAAGGCGTGACTATCCAAGAGAATACCAAGACAAAGAAATTCAAGAATTATGTAACGCCATTTTCAACACAGCAAGGAACCTATGAGGCATTCGAATTTCTATTTCATAAATTTCGAAACAAGAAGATCATCCTCTCATACTCATCCAATTCTTTACCAACGAAGACTGAGTTGCTCAACATGCTAAAGAAGGAATTTTCTTCAGTACAATTATTTAGTGTTGATCACAAATACTCATTTGCAAATCAGACGAAGAACATTAAGAACAACAAGGTCAAAGAATACCTGTTCATAGCACAACAAAAATAGACAGGTTAGGATAAGCCACGCGCCAACGGGTGGTTATCCTAACCTGTCTTTTTGTTCCACTCAGTTATATCGATAGGCATCAACCGTATGCGCAATCTCATGCTTCCAAAGACCCACTGTGGCATTTCTAGGGATTAAGCACTTTTCAACTAGTCGCTCAACTTTAGTATTATCAAATCGAATTTCTTGAAAATCTTGCATGACATGGATGAACTGTGCCAAAGTCATCGGCACAATGTTGACAAAATACGGAGCATCTTTGTCATACCACAGCCCCACACGGAACATCTCAGCAGTGTTATTATCAATCGTTTTTGCTAAAAATAGGCCATACACTGGCTTTCCCGGATGCTCTGCTTGAATCCCAGCAACATGACGCCTGACTGGCTCGGCTTCGGCAGCTTCTTGGCGAGATGTTGTCGTCAGAGTGACTTCAACGACAAGTATGAATTCCTTATATTCAAGCACAATATCTGGACGACCACCAGGAGCATTTCCAATCGGATAAAGATCTTGGTCAACATTAAAACCACGCGCCTTATCAGGTGCATTGACTAAGCCATCAATCGCCAAGAACGCCCTCCAAGAAGTCCATTCAAAGTATGTTGGCATATCAAATTTGGCATTACCTTTCGCACTTTCGAAAACTTCGCCTTTTCCGTGGTCACCATTGATGACGTGGAGATACTGGATGATTTCTTCAATGTTCCCATCGCTTGATTGCTCCTGGGCATACGAATGCTCGTGGATGGCGTCATCTTCCATTTGAAGTCGAATCAAGAATAATTTGAGATCCGGAACCTCAGCCGGTAATTCTTCATCTGTATAGGAGCGATCCAGTTTAGAAGCAATCCGCTTTATCGATCGGATTAGGACGTCAGCATTATCAGTTGGTAGAGGATAGCCGTTCCATAATTGATAATAATACTCAACATCATCTAAAATAAGTTGCGGTTCTGTCCTGAGGATTACATCGATAACTTCCATTCGCTCTTCATTAAATATCAAACGTTTTCCTTGTCGAGAGAATAAACCAGTCGTTAACATATAATTGAAATTCGGATTTGTATATGTTGCTAAAGACTCATACTTGACCCCACATGCTTTAGCCAAAGGAGATAAGTATTCCGCATCAAATTTTAATTTGTTTTGTTTGCTACTGATCTTGTCACGTTCAGTTCGATAGGCAATAATTTCATCTGCAACGTTTGAAGCCTGCGAATGATCTGTAACATTACCAATCAGGACAAGCTCTTTCTCATTCACCCCTCTCTCTTGTTTTTTCTCCCGTAACTTAGCCATAACCTGTAATGTGAAAACAAAAGGTTTGAATTTTCCCGCTGTACTATCCGAATCAATCTGAATTGCAAGCAAAGCTCGTAACATAGTATCCTGCATTTCGTACGTAGTAGAAGTCTGCGCAAGTCGCCGCCCCTGGGGAGTGATCTGATACGGTTTCAAAGATAGGCCAAGTGCGGGATACTTAGCGATGACCTGCGGTAAGATCGGAATATTCACCTTGTTGGCATGAAACTTCGGCGTAATAAATCCGCTTTTATCAAAAGCGGAGCGCCACTTTCGTGCCACGGATGACTGATCCTCAGAAGTAGCATTTTTGTTAATGATATCAGCCTTATCTAATGCAAGACTATATTTTGTCTCCTGCTGTTTACCATCAAGATCGCCGCTAAACCCCTTATCCAAAAGTACTTTCAAGCCACCGGGAAATCGTATAGCGCTTCGAACGGTGGTATTTCCATACGTATAAAATCGTCTTGTCAAAAAATTCTCTCCTCTTCATGGTGTGCCAAGATAAACAACTTTTTTTAATCTATATCTACATAAATATCGACTTAAGTAATGCCTTCCATTCTGCGGGTATGGCTCTATGCAAGCCATCAGAAGCATCAACTTTCGATAACAATCGATACTGTTTGTACGCTTTGAATGGCTTATCCTGCAAATGATGTTCAAAGCCCAACATATCTTCAATGTCATCATCATCTGTAAATCAATGCGCTTCATCACCATTTAATGCACTAAGAATTGGTTGATTAAACTTCACAGTCCCAGGTGTATTGGCGTCCCAGTCATGCAGAACAAAAAACCAAGTCTGAAACCATATCGGCCCAAACTTGGCGGGGATTTTGGCGGGGAACGTAACATATTCCCCGCCAATCGTATCCTTTGCATCTTCCGAAAATGCCGTTAAGTCAACATTTCGGGTTCAATTAACATGTATCTTTTATTCCCACTCAATCGTTGCCGGCGGCTTCGACGTAATATCGTAGACTACGCGATTGACGTGTGCAACCTCATTTACAATGCGCACTGAGATTGCCTGGAGAACATCCCACGGAATCTTAGCGAAGTCAGCGGTCATGCCGTCAATTGAGGTTACCGCGCGAATACCGACAGTGTAGTCGTATGTGCGGCCGTCTCCCATGACACCCACACTGCGAATGCCGGGAAGGACTGTGAAGTATTGCCAGATTTCGCGTTCCAGACCATGCTTGGCGATCTCTTCACGCAAAATCAGGTCGCTATCGCGCACAATTGTAAGTTTTTCTTCAGTAATCTCACCAATGACGCGAATGCCAAGTCCTGGTCCTGGGAAAGGCTGTCTCCAGACCAATTCAGACGGCATCCCTAAGCGTTCGCCCAATTCACGCGTCTCATCTTTGAAAAGTGTTCGCAATGGCTCAATCAATTTGAATTTAATGTCATCTGGCAACCCACCAACGTTATGGTGCGACTTGATTGTCTGCGCCGTATCGGTCCCCGATTCGATCACATCGGTATAAAGTGTGCCTTGAGCTAAGAAGTCAATGCCATCAAGCTTAGCAGCCTCATCGTCAAAGACACGAATGAATTCATTCCCGATAATCTTACGTTTCTTTTCCGGATCCGAAACACCGGTCAGCTTATCCATAAAACGCTTCTTGGCGTCAACTTGAATAATGTTCAGACCGAACTTACCTTTCAGGCTATCCATCACCTGTTCAACTTCGCCCTTACGCAACAGGCCATGATCAACGAAGATACTGGTAAGTTGTGTCCCGATTGCTTTATGCAACAAGACACCTACGACAGAGGAATCAACCCCTCCAGATAAGCCAAGGAGAACTTTCTTGTCGCCGACAGTTTCACGAATTTTGTGAATCTGCATCTCAATGAAGTCATCCATCGACCAGTTATCGCGCGCCTTGCAGATATCAAATGCAAAGTGGCGCAAAATATCGTTACCGTATTCTGTGTTGCGTACTTCTGGATGGAACTGCAAGCCGTAGAACTTCTTAGCTTCATTAGCCATTGCTGAAATTGGGCAGTTGCCGCTGGTCGCTGCAATCTTGAACCCATCAGGAACTTGTGTTACCAGATCGCCATGGCTCATCCAGACGGTCTGACTAGTTGGAACATCGCGGAAAAGTACCGCACCGGCATCTTGTACTCTGATTTGAGCTTTGCCGTATTCCTTATTATTTGCGCCTTCGACCTTGCCCCCAGGGAGCTCATTAGCCATCAACTGCATTCCATAACAGATTCCCAGAATCGGGATCCCGAGTTCAAAGATTTCAGGATCCACATGGAAAGCCTGTTCGTCATACACACTATTCGGACCGCCCGAGAAAATGATTCCCTTTGGAGCCATCTTCTTAATTTCAGCCGCCGTTAAGTTATGGGAAAGTAGTTCTGAATAGATCCCAAATTCCCGGATTCTACGCGTAATCAATTGATTATACTGGCTTCCGAAATCAAGCACAATGATTTTATCAAAAGCCTGCATGTCAATGCTTGTCAAGAATGTTCACCTCATTTTGAATTATACGGTACACTTATACAGTTATTTTACAGATTGTAAGTCCCATGGTCAAATCGACCGTTTAGCCAAAACAGCTTGAAACCACGAGCCTTTAAGCTTAATACTTACGCAAAAAAAGTTCATTTACAAGATGATTTTTCGTCTTATGCAAAATTACATCCGCTCGATTCCTAGTAGGCAGAATATATTCTCTCAAATTAGGACGATTGACTGTTTGCCAGACCCTTTTTGCCATCTTGATTGCCGCATTGCGATCACCAATTGCATAAGGATAATAGTAATTGGTCGGATCCCGAAAAGCGGTCTCCAGCAACAGCTTGAAGCGCTCTAGGTACCATTCTTGGATCAACGCTTCTGTTGCATCAACATAGATCGAAAAATCAAAGAAATCACTCACATACAACTGCTGGTTGCTGGGTAACTGTAAAACATTGATTCCTTCTACAATTAAGATATCCGGATTGTCAATCAAGTCAAATTTCCCAGGCAATATATCATAACTTTTATGTGAGTAAACGGGCGCCTTGGCTGGCAATCCGTTTTTGACATCATTGGTAAAAGTCAACAACCGGCTCATATCGTAACTCTCCGGAAAACCTTTGCGTTGCAGCAAATTCCGCCGCTTTAACTCCTGATTCGAATACAAAAAACCGTCAGTTGTTATCAGTTGCACCTTGCTCGTCGGGTAGGTTCCTTGCAGCAGCGTCTGCAGCAAGCGGGCCGTCGTGCTCTTGCCGACAGCCACACTTCCAGCAATACCCAAGATAAATGGGACACGATGGGCTTCAATTCCCAGAAACTGCGCCTGCTTCTTAAACAACTCAGCACGTGCCTGCATATGAATTCCTAACAAGTGAACCAAGGGTGCATAGACATCTCTGACATCTGTTAGTGAAATCCGATCGTTTAAAGACCTAATCTGTCCCAACTCGGCAGCAGACAGCGGTACACTATGCTCTTGATAAAGTTCCCGCCATTCATCACGCGGAATCTTGTAATAATTGATTTGGTTATACATAATCGTTCTCCAACATTCATCACACTTAATTGGCATCATTATAGCATGCTTTGCGCTGATTTTAACCTGAACTTAGGTTTTACTCTAAAAGAGTATATGAATCCTGTGCAACCCGCTTAAACAACGGCGAAAGTTGCTTCAAAGCAAAGATGCTAAGTCGGTGCATCGCACGTGAACAAATCGTATAGACTAGCTGTCGTTCATCCTCAGCCGCATAATTACGCTGACTGGCATTCCACATGATGACCGCATCGAATTCAAGTCCCTTTGCTAAAAATGCTGGGACAATGATTGTTCCGGGCGCCAAGCGCTGATTTTCACTTTTAATCAGAATCGCTTTTTGGTTGGCGGCCTGCAGCTTTTCACTAATAGTCTGGCACTCTGTTAATGTCTTACAGATAATTGCGGTTGTCAGCTGCTCGCGTTCATTTTCCTTAAGCTGCTCAAGCATTCTGGCAGCCAATTCAGCCTCATTTTGCTTCACCGTAATTGTGGGCAGCTCACCTAGACGTTCAAACGCTGCCACCGCGGCTCCATTTAACAAAACCTGTTTGGTAAAGTCCGTGATCTGCTTAGTTGACCGATAAGACTTCGTCAATTGCACCACTTCGATCTTTTGCTTGGCAAAAAGCTGCCGTAATTCATCAAGCAGGGTATAGCTTTCTTTTTTCGTGAAGATTGCCTGATTCAGATCTCCCAATACGGTAAAGCGTGCCCGTGGAAAAGCGTGTTTAAGCGCTGCAAGCTGAAACGGCGTATAATCTTGAATTTCATCGATGAAGACATGCTTAATCTCATTGTCACCACGCTTGCCGGTGATCGTATCATATAAATAAAGATATGGACTGACATCTTCCAGCAGCATCCGTTGTTTTTTCAAGGTCGCAATTGTGGCTTCAATTCCCGCTTCCCATTCTGAGTTGCTCAAATCATACTTCTTGAGGTCAAGCAGCTCGGGAACACTGTGCAGAAAGTGCAGATACTGCGCATTGATATTTAAAAAGCGGTTATGCACCAGATCACTATGAATCTTTTGATAGTGCTTTATTAAGAAACGCCGTCCCAAGTAGCGCAGTTCTGCATCATTGTTTTCAAAATTGCGTGGATGCGTCCCATAAAGCTGGGCGAGTTCCTTGCTGCTGGATTCTTGCAAAATAGTCTCTACCCAGTCAGACTTCGCTTCTTTTTCAATCTTACGGTTAAGCTGCCGCAAAAGCCTTTCTTTTGTGGCATCCAGCCGATTACGTAAATGATAGTTAACGTTAAAACTATAATAAATCTTCTCAAGTTGAGAATGCTCATAAAAGACCTTGCCATCAAGCTTAAGATCCCTAAACCGCATTCCTTTTTTCTCTAAAAATTGGGCATAGACCGTTGCGGCATTAAAGAAAGCCACGCTGTTTTTTACCTTTTGAATTTTGCGGCCCGTTTCATCGACCTGTCTTTCAAAGCGCTGCTGCAGCGTTTCAACTTTTAACTTGGGCAGACGCCTTTGCGTATATTGATAATAGGTCATCTGCACCATGTTGTGCTCACCGAGCTCGGGGAGAACCTGGTCAACATAATCATTGAATAACTGATTGGGGGAAAAGAGAATTACCTGGCTTGAAGTCAGCTTGCCACGATAGCGGTATAACAGATACGCGACACGCTGCAAGACAGCTGACGTCTTTCCTGAACCGGCAGCTCCTTGAACAAAGAGCAGATCAGCAGTCGTATTGCGAATAATCTTATTCTGCTCCTTTTGAATAGTCGTTACGATACTGCGCATTTTACTGCTGGAAGAGTCGTCCAACACATCTAACAGCATCTGGTCGCCCACTGCTTCGTCCGTGTCAAAGACCGTCTTGATCTTGCCATCCTTCACCAAGAATTGGCGTTTCAACGTCACGTCGACAGTCTGGGTGCCCCCAGGAGTCTCATACGTCACCTGACCTAGGCCACCATCATAGTAGACACTCGAAATCGGCGCGCGCCAATCATAAACCAAGAAATTATCCGGACGATCCGCAAAAGAACCTAGTCCGATGTAAATAGATTCTGCACGTTTTTCGCCCTTTTCCTGCAAGTCAATGCGTGCAAAATAAGGTTTCTTTTCAAGTTTTTGTAAAATGTCCAGTCTGCGAGTAGCGTGCTTCCAATTATTTTCCCGCTCCTGCAGTAACTGCTGCTGCTGCCGAATCGTGGTTGCCGTCTCAAACATTCCTGAATAAGACTCAGTATTGATCCGCAGATTATTGGAGAAATCATCCCTGATTGCGTGTGAGTCTTTTTGTGCCCGTTTAATCTCAGTGCGGCTTTTTTCCTGCGCAACCTTGATTTTACCGATCACAGCGTCCATTCTTTTTTGCTCTTTTTCTTTGGTTTTGTTGTCCATGAAATTCCCCCCGCCTCTAAACCAAGATGTCGATCATACAATTTTAACACCTTTAGTGCCTGTGCTCAATTAGGTTCACCCCTTAAAGCTTAAAAAACATTAAATAGCAATCTAAGTACTAGTATTCTGTCTTCGAAGCCACTAAAATAGATACAAATATAGTAAAGGAAGTGTTGTCTTGATTAGTCAGTTTTTATTCTATCTCACCCATTTTCACTTGTACCTGCTACCGCTAGTCGAGACACTGGGAGGCTGGATTTACGTCACACTGTTTATTCTGATCTTCATGGAAACTGGCTTGGTCGTCTTTGCCTTTCTCCCCGGGGAATCGCTGATCATCTTTACCAGTACACTCGCTGCACTCACTGGTTCAACGTTAGACATCCGTATTTTAGTCCCTGTCTTCTTCTTTGCTGCTTTGATCGGAGACACAGTTAACTATGAAATCGGCCGCAACTTGCATCGCCTGCCGTTCTTCAAACGTATTCTCCCAGCTGAAAAGCTTGAAAAAGCACATGCTTACTTTGAAAAACATGGCGGCAAAACTGTGATGTTTGGCAGATTCGTGCCTTTGATTCGTACTTTTATCCCATTAATCTCAGGGACTGCCCATATGAATTATAAAAAATTTTGTCTGTATAACCTGCTAGGCGTTTTACTTTGGGTCGCACTTGGCGCTTCACTTGGCTACTTCTTTGGTCAATTTGACTTCGTAAAACAAAACTTCTCTTTAATCTTCATTATGCTGGCACTTATCATGGCAATCCCGGGAATCGTGATCACACTTTATCGCATGCTGCGCGGCAATGTTTCACCGAGTTAAGCTTCTTGCGGATTTTTAAACACGCATCAAGTGCTGATTGCAACAAATCCATTACTTTATCTATTTTAAAATAACCTGCAAAGAGAGTGTGACATAAGTCGGGAAAATTTGAGTACTAACTCGAAATTACGAA
>NZ_AZFQ01000054.1:129269-130365 GCF_001435195.1 Liquorilactobacillus satsumensis DSM 16230 = JCM 12392
CTTTAACTTTTGTCACATCCCCATTTTATTGATTGCGGTTAAATGGATGCTTGAAAACAAGATTTTCTTTTATCCATTTTGCAGGTTCACTACCGTCAAAATAATCTTTCAGCTAGTACCATGCTTGAGAAGTTCCATCTATTTTGGCTAGTTTTTATAACAATTTACAAGAACCGCTTCTTAAACATCGCTTTTATATGTATACTGTTTATGTACAAAAGTGGCATTATGCTTATGCTACATTAAACTACTGGAGGGAACAGAATGTCGTTTACCGTTTATTTCGTACGCCATGGACAAACGATCTTTAACTTTTATAACCGGATGCAAGGATGGTGTGATTCACCCTTAACACAAAAGGGAATCATCGATGCCCACAAAGCTGGAGCACATCTTGCTGATAAAGATTTCGCAAATATCTATCATAGTGACACAATGCGTGCCCAAAACACGTGTAAGATCATTATGAGTGAAAATCAACTGGCAGCTGACCTTCCGCAACCAGTTACACTGTCTAATTTTCGCGAACAAAGCTACGGCTACTTTGAAGGCAACGACTCTAATCAAACTTGGCTAATGGTCGGTGCTACTCGGCAGTGCAGGAATTATGAAGAAATCATTACCAGATATTCAATTAATGATTCTCGTGATTTTATGAAAGAAACTGACCCGTTCAATGATGCTGAAAACAATGCAGAGTATTGGAAAAGAATCGATGCCGGTTTTGACTACCTGAACGCACATCAAGCGCCCGGTAGTAATGCACTGGTTGTCAGCCATGGAACCACCATTCGCAGCATTGTCAGCCGTTTTGCGCCTGAAATTGATGTTGTTTCCGTTGGTCCTAAAAATGGTTCTGTTACCAAGATGATTGTTACTGGTAAAAAGGTTGAAATTGTTTATTTCAATCACTATCTCGATACTCAGGAATACTAAAATAAACAGCTGACCTTGATAATCCTACGTTAACTCACTTGACTAGAGAAGAAGTCAGCGGAAGTTTCCAATCTCTGGATGTTATTTTATTGAATGCACAAGACGGGGCTGTGACAAAAGTTAAATTTTGTCACAGCCCCTCTTTTATTCCGGATAAACG
>NZ_AZFQ01000054.1:130428-144772 GCF_001435195.1 Liquorilactobacillus satsumensis DSM 16230 = JCM 12392
GTTTTTTGTTCAAAATAAATCGTATATGAGCCAACAGTTCGCCTACATTAACATTATTTAGTAAACTTAGCTGCACGTTCCTGATACATTGGTAATTCCTCATCCGTACAACGTACAAACCGTCCTGGAACCACTTCATGCAGTTTACGGGGATTTTCTGGATGATCCACCTCAACTGAGGAATCATAGGCAATCTGCTTCCGATTGCGCTCGTACTCTGGATCAGGCACTGGAACAGCAGAAATCAAGCTGGCTGTATAATCATGCAATGGATGGGCATAGATTTCATCCGAAGGCCCAACTTCTAAGAGCTTGCCATAGTGCATGACCCCAATTCTGTCTGAAATGTACTTAACCATTGAAAGATCATGGGCGATAAAAAGATAAGTTAAACCTTGATCGCGCTGCAAGTCTTTCAACAAGTTAACCACCTGTGCTTGGATAGAAACATCCAGTGCCGAGATTGGTTCATCAGCAATTATGAATTTAGGCTGCACCGCTAATGCACGTGCAATCCCAATTCTTTGACGCTGTCCACCAGAGAATTCATGTGGATAACGGCTGGAATGGTCTCTATTTAAACCAACCAGTTCCAAGAGATCCTCCACCATCTTGTTGCGCTGTGCACTGTCCTTTGCTAAATGATGAATGTCGATTCCTTCCGCCACAATATCTTTAATCTTCATTCGTGGGTTAAGCGAAGCATATGGATCCTGAAAGATCATTTGCATCTCTCTTCTAAAAGCAAGGATCTCTGCCTTATTTTTGAACTGATTTACATCCTGACCATCAAAAATAATTTGCCCCGCCGTTGGTTTGTACAAATGAATAATACTCCTACCGGTTGTTGTTTTACCAGAACCGGATTCGCCAACTAATCCGAATGTCTCACCTTCATAAATATCGCAACTGACATCATCAACAGCTTTGACCTCGTCGGATTTCCCCACATTGAAGTATTGTTTAAGATGCTTTACTTCTAATAGTTTCTTTTGTTTTTCTGCCATGGGATTCTCTTCCTTCCTAAGTCTAAACTGACTGATGGGTCATCTTTGCAAAAAGCTGGTGACGGCGGACTATCTCTTCCGGCGGTGTAACTTTAGGTGCATCCGGATGCAAGAGCCATGTCGCAGCATAATGCGTCTCTGAGACCTTGAAGAAAGGTGGTTGCTGCTCCACATCGATTTTCATCGCATATGGATTACGAGCAGCAAACGGATCTCCCTTTGGCGGATCTAATAAATCAGGAGGAGTTCCCGGGATAGCTTCCAGCTTTGTGCTAGTCAGTGTCGGCATTGAATTCAACAATCCCCAAGTATATGGATGCTGTGGATTGTAGAAGATCTCATCCACCGTACCATACTCAACAATTTGACCAGCATACATGACCGCCACCCGATCTGCCATTCCGGCAACAACCCCAAGATCATGGGTAATAAAGATAATCGAAGTCTCGATCTTAGCCTGGAGCTCTTTCATTAGCTGCAAAATCTGTGCCTGAATAGTTACATCAAGCGCTGTTGTCGGTTCATCTGCAATCAAAATTTCTGGATAGCAGACCAGCGCAATGGCAATCACAATTCTTTGACGCTGCCCACCGGAAAATTGATGCGGATAATCTTTGATACGTTCTTCTGCATTTGAAATTCCAACCAGTTTCAAAATATCAAGTGCTTGTGCCCATGCTTTCTTTTTCTCAACTTTTTTGTGTTTCATTAGTGGTTCGGCAATCTGTTGGCCAATCTTCATCGTTGGATCCAATGATGTCATTGGGTCTTGGAAGATCATTGCAATTTCCTTGCCGCGAATATTTTGCATTTGTTTTTCCGACTTTTTCAAAATATCTTCATCGTGATACATGATTGATCCGCCGATTACCTCAGCATTATTTGCCAACAGCCCCATCAGACTTTTGGTCGTTACGGATTTACCTGAACCAGATTCACCCACAATTGCGAGTGTTTCCCCCTTATTAAGATGGAAGCTGACATCACGAATTGCCTTGACATCTCCCGCATAAGTATGGAAATTGATTTTTAAATTTTTAACATCTAAAATTCTCTCAGCCATTTTGCCACCTACCTTCTAGACTTAGGATCGAATGCATCACGCAGACCATCACCCAGCAAGTTAAATGCAATCATCAAAATACACAAGACAATCGCTGGGTACCACATCTGGTACGGCAGAAATTGGAAGTTCTTCTGCCCATCATTCAAGAGCACCCCTAAGGACGTCTCAGGCGAGCTGATCCCAATTCCGATAAAACTCAAAAAGGCTTCGAAAAAGATCGCTGTCGGGATAGTATACATTGTCTGAATAATAATCACACTCGAAAGGTTAGGCACAAGGTGCTTCCAGGCAATCTTAAATGGTGACTCACCTAAAGACCTGGCGGCCAATACATATTCTTGCGACTTAAGCTGCAGTGTTTCGGCACGAATCATCCGCGCCATGGTCGTCCAACTTGAGATCGCAATCGCTGCGATAATCGAGGTCATCCCTGGACGCAAGACAATCAACATTAAGACCACGATCACTAAACTAGGGATCGACGAGATAATCTCGATAATTCGCTGCATCACCGTATCGACTCGACCACCGCGCCAGCCTGAGATAATCCCATAAGCTACCCCGATCGTTAAATCAAAGAAAGTTGCGACCAAAGCCACAATTAATGAGATTTTAGTCCCATAAAGAATTCTTTGTGCCAGTGAATGTCCCAAGTTATCAGTTCCTAAAATGAAATATTTACCAGTTGGAACATTATTTTGTTTATACTCATCGACCCATTGACCTGCCACCTTCAGTTTCCCATTAAATCCATTAATCGGAACACCCGGAATCTTAGCAGGTAGATTGGCATACTGTGGTGCTGACTTGACTAATGTGCTGTGATTGATAAAAAAGCTTGAACCAAAAGCAACAATCATCATCAAAATAATAATCCAAAATGAGATTAATGCACCTTTGTTCATCTTCAAACGACGCCAAGCATCTTGGACAAATGTTAATGACGGAGCGGCTATTTTTTCATTATCCGGTTCCTGAGCCTGAGGAAGTGCCTCAAAGCTGTCTGGACTTAACTTTAACTTTTCTTCCATTTTGCTTAATCCCCATTTCCGCTTAGTCGAATTCTTGGATCAATAATGCCGTAGATAATATCTGTCAACAGAATTACCACGACTAATCCTGCTGAAAACAGCATTGTCACACCCATGATCGTTGGATAATCATTAGTCAAAATTGACTTAACAAATTGTTCCCCAATTCCTGGAATTGAGAAAATATTTTCAATTACCAGCGAACCAGTCATTAAAGCAACTGTATACGGACCAATCAGTGTAACCAGTGGAATCAGACTGTTACGTAGCGCATGATGATAAACCACGCCATACCGACTGAGTCCTTTCGCTTTCGCAAGTTCAATATAATCCGAGTTCATCACATCGACCATGCCGGTTCTGATAAATCTAGCAGTTTCAGCCAAAGGACCAACCCCCAGCGCAATCGTTGGCAGGACTGTATAACTAAAGCTGCCCCAATCGGCAATTGGGAACCAGCCCAGCTTCAACGCAATATAATACTGCAACAAAACTGCAAGTACAAAGTTAGGAACTGACTTGCCAATAATTGACAAGACTGTACTTGTCGTATCTATCCAAGTGTTCCGGTTAATCGCAGCAATCGAGCCTACAATGATTCCGAAGAAGAGTCCGAAGACCATTGCCTGTGCCCCAAGCTGAGCAGACGGTCCGATCCGGCTAGAGATCAGATATGAAACGGGCTGGTTACTAAACTGGAAGGAAGTTCCTAAATCACCATGAAGCATTCCACCCAAGTAAATCAAATACTGCATCCAAATCGGTTTATTCAGACCATATTGTTCATTCATAATCTGAATTTGCTGTGGTGTCATCTTTTCCTGATTAGAGTACGGTGTTCCTGGCATCAGCTTCATCAAAAAAAACGTAATGGAGGCAACCAGGAATAACGTTAATATCATATAGAAGACACGCTTTAAAAGATATTTACGCATAATTTCTCCTCACAATCTATCGCACAAACTGGAATTTCTAATTTAATAAGCACAAATTACATTATAATTTATTTTTTATAATACGCAATCGGGGGGTTAACAATTTCAGTTAATCCCCCAATCAGCTTAAAATAAGATTTTAAATTTAGTTTGCAATGTAAGCATCTTTAAAGTTGTAATTTACACCAGCTGAGTTATAGATCACATCTTTAACCTTAGATTTAACTAAAGTTGAAGTTGCTTGTTGATAGATAGGTGAAATTCCCTGATCGTTTAACAAGATCTTCTGCGCTTGGACTAAATCAGCCCAACGTTTGTCTGTGTTACCTGTATCCGTTGTCTTAGAAGCTTCGATCAGCTTGTCATACTCGCTGTTCTTCCATTTTCCATCATTTTGTGAGTTATCAGAGGTAAAGAGATCCAAGAAACTGATTGGATCGGCGAAGTCAGCACCCCAGCCTGTAACAACTACATCAAAGTTTCCACTCTCTGAACGTGATAAGCGTGTCTTGAATGGCACGTTTGCAACAGATACCTTTGCTCCTGACAGGTTTTCTTCAATCTGGCTTTGCAGGAATTCAGTTGTATCTTTACCCTTATCAGTATCATCACTTAAGATTTCAAAGTTCAGGCTGCTGACACCTAATTCTTTCAAACCTTGTTGCCATAACTTCTTAGCTTCCGCTGTATTATTTGCCACTGCATCTTTTACGTAAGCTTGGTCTGCAAAGTCTTTGCCATTATTTTTAGCAAGGTCAGCAGATACATATCCTTTAGCTACAGTCGAGCCATCCCCAAGAACCTTTTTAACAAATTGTTGACGATTAATTACTAAAGAAATAGCCTTACGAATATTCTTGTTTTGGAATTCTTTTTTAGTCTGGTTGTATTGTAGGTAGAACGTTGAAGCGGCCTTACGAACAACGAGCTCTTTTGAATTTGAAAGCTGCTTAGCTTGTTCAGAACCGAGAATTGCTTCATCCAATTTACCTGATTGATATAAGTTATAGGCAGTTGAGTTACTCTTCGTAACCGTGTAGTTAATTGCAGAGAGCTTCACGTTCTTCTTATCCCAATAATTATTGTTCTTCTTTAAAGTCCAGCTTAGGTTAGAGCCTGTCCATTTGGTTAATTGGAATGGTCCATTGTACACCATGTACTTAGAAGCTGTCCCATACTTGCTACCATATTCCTTCACTGCTTTTTCACTTTGCGGGAAGAATGATGGGAAGCCCATTAAGAGTTTAAAGTATGGTAATTTCTTATCTAGGGTAACGACTAATTTATAATTGCCTTCTGCTTTAATTCCCAGATCAGAAACTGACTTCTTACCGTTCATAATATCATCGGCATTAGCAATTCCGCTGTACAAATAGGCATATTGTGAAGCAGTCTTAGGATCAACTGTTCTTTGCCAGCCATAAACAAAGTCTTTTGCAGTTACCTTATCGCCATTACTCCACTTAGCATTCTTGCGCAAGGTAAAGGTATATGTTTTCCCATCTTTTGAGACAGAGGTCTTAGTCGCAATTCCGGGTTCAATCTTGCTGTCTTTTCCTAAACGATACAGACCTTCATTAGTATTATTTAACGCATTAAAGCTTACAACATCAGTTGCTTTTGAAAGATCCATTGAAGGTAATTCAGCAGATTCATTCCAATTCAACACCTGTTTTGAAGCTTGTCCTGAGCCGCTCTTGGAGCCACATGCAGCTAAGAAAACAGCTGACAATGCAACAACTGCACCAAGTTTGGCAAATTTACTTAATTTCATCGCACAACTACTCCTTTTTTTTTTGCTTCTGTGAAACAAATTATTTAATACAGTAGATAAATCTTATATGAAAATTGAATTAAATACAAGTAAAGATTCTTATTTTCTTCATAAAAAAAACTTAGAAAAGCATAATTTTTTGGCTTGATGTAACTTTTATTAACGTAAGCCGCTTTTGTGGTTTAAAAAAAATAATATTTCGGCAAAAAACTTTAGAAACGAAACAAAATGAAATTTTATCTCAGATTTAAAGAAAGCCTTTTCTTTAAACTTCTCCAGCAGGCAGCAGTCAGTCACTATTTTGTGTGTCTCAACCGCTGGATCTCAAATTAATGCTATAATTAAACGAAAAGGAGGATTCCGCCATGACGCGAGCATTTATTGCGGGTATTGAGAATCAGCAAAAAAACTTCCCTTACCTGATGAAAGAATTAGCCCAACTGGTCGCAGCTAACAACCTGGAAGTCGTTGCAGATTTCAGTCAAAAGTTAACCAAACCGGTTGCCGCAACCTATTTGGGCAAGGGAAAAATTCAAGAGATCGCTGAGGCCGTAGATCATTACCAGGCTGAATATTTGATCTTAAATGATGAACTTTCACCTACTCAGATTAGGAATCTTGAAAAAGAGACTTCACTGAAGGTCTTAGACCGTACTGAACTGATCTTGGAGATTTTCTCCAATCGTGCACGGACAAAAGAGGCTCAACTGCAAGTCGAAATTGCACGGTTGAAATATCAGCTGCCGCGTTTGCGTGGTTCGATAACTGCTAGACTGGACCAGCAAAGCGCCAGCTCAACTTCTGCTAACCGTGGGGCCGGTGAAACTAAGCTTGAATTAAATCGACGCACAATTCAGCATAGAATAGATTTTTTAAGACGCGAGTTAAAATCAATTGAAAAAGAATATGATATTAAGAGTAAATCACGCAGAGCTTCAGCCATTCCCAGAGTTGCACTTGTTGGTTACACCAATGCCGGCAAATCGACAACAATGAACGGGCTGATCTCCTTATTGGCCGGTGACAAAAAGCAACTGGTGCTTGAAAAAGATATGCTCTTTGCGACACTTGATACTTCGGTGCGCCGTTTAACTTATCCAGACAACAAAACTTTTTTGCTCAGTGATACGGTTGGCTTTGTCAGCAAACTGCCACATAATTTGGTAGAAGCTTTTAAGTCTACATTAGCCGAAGTGCGCGAAGCTGATCTTCTAATTCAAGTCATTGATGTCTCTGATGAAAATTCAAAAGAGATGGTTGCAACTACTGAGCAAACCCTTGAAGAGATCGGAGCGGCAGATAAACCCATGATCTACGCTTATAACAAGGCTGATCAAGCCGGGATTACTTTTCCAAGCGTAGAAGGTCTGCAGTTAACATATAGTGCACGTGAGCATTCTTCCATCGAACAACTTGCTGCCATGATTAAGCAATTCTTATTTAAGGACTATCGGACTTTTACTTATCTAATTCCTTATACGCAAGGCAGCTATCTCGAACGGCTCAATGTGCAGGCAAATGTGCTCTCAACTGACTATACAGAAGATGGCAGTAAAGTGACGGCGGAGGTTTCTCCACGCCAGGCTGATTATTATGCACGGTTTTTGGTAAAGGGTTAACTAGAAGTGCTGAAGTCTCCGGGAGACTGTGAGCACTAAGCGACAATTGCTTTATAGTCGGTCTTTGACTAGAAGCAATTGGCAATTAGGCGCAACAGGCTGGTGAGTGATGCACGTTAACTAGAAGTGCTGAAATCTCCGGGAGACTGTGAGCACTAAGCGGCAATTGCTGTATAGTCGGTCTTTGACTAGAAGCAATTGGCAATTAGGCGCAACAGGCTGGTGAGTGATGCACATTAACTAGAAGTGCTGAAATCTCCGGGAGACTGTGAGCACTAAGCGGGGCTGTGACAAACACAGCCCCGCTTTTATTCCGAATAAACGTGTTCCATAAGTCAAAATTCTCCGTCTAACTTCAAATTACTCATAGCAAAGTGCTCGCTATGTTCGTAATTTCGAGTTAGTACTCAAATTTTCCCGACTTATGTCCCACTCTCCCACAAGTAACGTAATCTAAGAAGCTAAAACTAAAAAGACTGCAGGAAAACCGGAGTTTGGCCAGCTTTCCTGCAGTCTTTTTAATTTTGAAATTTAAAGTAAACCGGTTGAAATGAAAACTTTCTTAACCTGCTGTTTTTTCAAGCCGAGCTGCCACCAATGAAAGCGCGTAGCAGACAACGAAATACATCACTGCGAGTGCAACAAACATCGGAATCATATAGCGTGTATTTTGCCCATAAATGATCTGGGCGCGATACAACAGTTCCGGTAAAACGATAATTGTTGCCAAGGATGTATCCTTGATCAGCGAAATAAATTGACTTACCAGTGGCGGAATCATTTTTCTCAAGGCCTGTGGTAGCACAACTACTCGTAGCGCTTGCCAATAAGTCAAACCACAAGCACGTGCCCCTTCCATCTGACCTGTATCAACAGCTTGAATCCCGCTTCTAATAATTTCAGCAATCATCGCTGATTCGAACACCGTCATCGCAGAAATTGCAGCTGCGAGTGGATCCATCCTGATTCCCACTTTCGGCAACCCAAAGTACGTAAAGAAAAGCAAAAGCAGAAGCGGTAAATTCCTAGTCAAATCAATGATAATTCCCACGATAGTTGAGATGAAAGGTGCCCGGATGTAGCGGACAATTCCTAACGCCGAACCAATGATAAAACTCAAGATGATTGAAACCAATGAAACTTCTACGGTTACCCAAAGTCCCTCAAGCAAAAAGCGAAAGTTAATCCATGTGTAAGCTTCAGCAAAACTTGACATTCAGTGCACCCCCCTAACCCATTTTTTTCTCGAGATACCGCATGTAATAGCTTAGCGGCAAAGTAATAATCAAATATAAAATTCCAACTGCAATATAGGTGTTAAACGTGTCAAACGTTGTTGACGCGATCAAGTCACCCTGATACATCAAGTCAAAGCCGGCAACAAACGCCAAGACAGAGGAATTTTTGACCATGTTAATAAACTGATTTCCTAATGGCGGAATCACATATCTGAAGGCTTGTGGCAAGACAATCTGCCACATCGCTTGCATGAAGGTAAGTCCATTAGCCCGTGCGCCTTCCATCTGACCCTCATCAACCGCTTGAATTCCAGCACGCACGGTCTCAGCAATAAATGCTGAGGTATAAAGCGTAAGCCCGATCGTCCCTGCCGTAAAGCCATTAATAGAGACCACGTATTGCGGAACCACTGCATAAAAGAACATTCCAATTACCAGCAACGGAATATTTCGGAACACTTCTATGTAGACACGTCCGAGAATATGCAAAAACCGTGAAGGTAGAACTTCAAAAATTGCGAAGGTCGACCCGATGATCAAACTGAAAAAAAGTGCAATCACACTGCACAGCAGGGTATTGCCAAACCCCACTAGCAATTCCTGCCAATGTTGTTGAAAAACACTGATCATTGTTGACTCGCCTCCTTCAAATCAAAACCAGCAACGTTTCCAAACCACTTCTGCAGCAGTTTTTGATACGTTCCGTCTTTCCGCATCTCGGCTAAGGCCGCATTAACTTTGCTGCGCATCTCGCCTTGACCTTTATCAAAAGCGATCCCGTAAGGTTCTTTTGTAAATGTTCCACCAACAACATGATACGTTGGATTTTCAGAAGCAATTCCAAATAAGATCCCGTTATCAGTTGTGAGTGCTTCGCCTTGACCAGATTTCAGCGCTGTAAACGCCTGTGCATAATCTTCAAGCTCCAAGACTTTTGCTTGAGGTGCATACTTTTTGATATTGACCGCAGAGGTTGAACCCTTAACCGCTAAAACAGTTGTTCCGGCCTTATTAAGATCGCGGACATTCTTAATTGTACTTCCCCGCTTTACCAGTAGCGACTGACCAGCGGCAAAATAAATTTTAGAAAAATCGACAATTTTCTCACGATCAGGTGTAATTGTCATGGTCGCAATAATTGCATCAATATTTTGGTTCTTTAACAACGGTATTCTAGTTTTACTAGTAACCTGTACAAACTTAGCATGCCCGTCTTTGCCCAAAACCTTCTTAGTAATCGCCTTTGCCATATCAATGTCAAATCCCTGGATCTGCCCAGACTTAATATCCATCAGTCCAAAAAGACGTGTATCTGCTTTGACACCCCAAGTAATTGTTTTGGAACTTTCAGCTCTTTGCCACGCATTTTGTTGACTGCTTTTTTTGTTCGTACAAGCACTTAAGGTTACCATCACCAAGGACAGGCACACTAAAACTAGTATGTTTCTAAGTCGTTTCATTCGTTCTCAGCCTCCCTAGTGCTTAATGATCTTACTCAAGAATTGTTGCGCGCGTTTTTCCTTTGGCGCCTTAAAGAATTCATCGGCACGATCGTTTTCTAAGATTTCTCCTTTATCCACAAAAACTACTCGATCTGCAACTTCTTGCGCAAATCCCATTTCGTGGGTAACAACGACCATTGTCATGCCTTCCTTGGCAATTTCCTTCATTGCATTCAAAACATCATCAATCATTTCTGGATCAAGTGCAGAAGTTGGCTCATCAAATAATAACGCCTTAGGCTTCATCGCAAGACTTCTTGCAATCGCCACACGCTGCTTTTGACCACCTGAAAGTTGTTTCGGATACGATTCCGTTTTATCTGCAACACCTACAGACTTCAATAATTTTAATGCAGTCTCTTTATTTTCCTGTTCGGGCCGTTTTAAAACCAAACGCGGCGCAAGCATAATATTCTCTAAAACCGTTTTATTTTCATACAAGTTAAAATGTTGAAAAACCATGCCAACATCTTTCCTAATCAGATTCAAGTCAGTCTCTTTGCTGGAAAGATCACGTCCATTAACCAGTAGCTGTCCACTGCTGATTCCTTCTAATCCGTTAATTGTCCTGATCAGGGTACTTTTTCCGGAGCCTGATGGACCGATTACCACAACCACTTCTCCTTTTTCAACCTGGAGATTAATATGTTTCAAGGCATGGAATTTACCATAATATTTCTCAACATTTTTAAATTCTATTACTGGCATTCTTGCTTCCCCCTGATAAAGATTAATTTTCAATAATAACTATTCTAATTTTTTTTTTAGCTTTGCGCAACAAATGTCACTTTTTGTGTCAGTTCAATTTTGCGTATTTTTCTTGCAAAAAACTTGCATTCCACATTAGAAAGCGCTTACTAATAATTTAAAAAATGTTTTCTGACCTTTTGGGTTTCATTTAGTAAAGATTCAAAAAAGTGGCACCCAGTTTTGGAAAATTACGCACATCCTTGTTCGATCATCTATTAGCCGGCTGGGATTAGGTACTCTTCGGATTTAACCCTCAAAAATTAAAGTGCATGTAACCCGACTGCGGCTATGTTTAACTGCAAAAAAGCCCCACATACCAAGCCATGGATTGTAGTTCCATCTATGCTTAGTATACAGGACTTTCTTGAGCTCATTTGATGCAACACTTAGGCTGGCATCAACTAGTGTGATCTTCTCGTCTGTGTTTCTGCAGGGGACTGCTTTTCGCGATAGACAAGCTGCACTCCTAATTCAAAGTCGTGTTCCTCTTGCATCAAAGTCGTTCTGCCAGCAAATTTAAAGGGTCCGCCATTAATAACTGCAGTTGCAACAAAAATATCATATTGTTGCAGCGCACTTTTTACTGGCATCAAGCCCACCTTGCGTACGATTGCCAATTCTTTCTTTTGAATCGGGTTGAGTCCACCGAACAAGACCAATTCGCCAGCGCGTGGAACCAGTTCAAAGAAAGGCAAAGCAACCGGAACTTTCAGCGCATTCAGATGTTTTTTCGTTCGCCGTGTTTCCCGGAAGATTTCATCTTCACTTAACCCACCATAATCAAGTTTTAAATAGTTTTGGGCTTCGAGCTGCGCTACAACTTCTTTTAAATTACGTTTGTGTAGCGGCTTCATCTCAAGGACAGCCGGCATTAACTTTTCCTGATTAAAAAGACCATTGGTTTGGACAAACCCTGGATTTGGAGCTGCATGTTTGCCACTCACTGCCTCTTCTTTAGGCTTCATTCCGAGCTTTTTTTCTAAAAAAGGCGAAAAATCCACTCGTGAGGTTTTTTTCGTGAAATAATAAAGCACGTTTAAATAAGAAAAGTAAACTAATGCCAAAAAAGCTAAGATAAACAGCGCACCTCGAGCATAAAAACCATTCGCAAAAAAGCGGTAGGCTACATACAGTAAATAGAAATTGCCGACTGTTCCCAGGACCGTATATACTTGGTTTTTTATCTTGACGTTCATGTTGATATAGCCGAGATAACTGTTAATGATCCCAATAATACTAAACAATTCAGACCCTCCTATTCCGTCTGTGTACTTTGAGCACTCGATGAAGAACTATTAGTTTGTGTTGAACTTTGAGTGTTGTTTTGCGTTTGTGTACTGCTACTGCTGCTACTTTCTTCCTCAGCGCTGCTTGAAGTTGCCGCAGAACTTTGCGCACTGGATGAAGAAGATGCATCTGTTGCGGTTGAACTTTCATCGTCAGCAGAAGAGCTTTGCGTTTCATTTTGTGAACTACTTTGCGATTCATCAATCGTAGAGGAATCTCTTGCAGAAGCTGAACTGCTCTCACTTTTGGCAGAGGAAGCACTGCTTGAAGACTTGGCTGATGATTCGCCTGAATTTCCCGACACCGCACTGGAAGTAGTGGTCTGTTGCGTCCGTGATTGGCCCTCACTAGTATGAGTGGCGGTATTCACCGCGACGTTGGTTGCCCCTAATGCCAGAACGACCGACATTACAGCAAAAGGTGTAATAAAGGGCGGCGTACGATATGCCATTCCATCTCTTCCTTCCTAAATTTAGGTTATTCTTCCATTAAAACAAAAACCATCTAAAAAAACTACTATCTTTACTACTCTTTGCCTAATCTTATACAATCAGCACAAATTCCATAAAGCTCAAAGTGATGTTCATCAATTCGACAGCCTGGAAGCTGCTCTTCAAAGAAGTCAAGCGGACACATTTGGACCTCTTGGACTTTCCCACACTTTTTACAAACAAAATGATGATGATGTTGGTGCACAAAGTCACATTGATACTTGACCCAAGCGCTCCCATCGCGCAGCTTGTTTTCAATAATCCCAACTTCTTCAAATTCCTTAATGTTACGATAAATTGTATTATGACTCATCCCCGGATAAATTTCGTGCATATATTTGTCGACCGCGGAGACTGCCACATACTGTTCTTGAAAATGACTTAAATAATCTAAAAGGCTCCGTCTTTGTTTGGTAATTTTATAATTATTTTTTTGTAATAATTTGATAGCTACTTCAAGCATCGCACCACTCCGTTCAAACAATAATCATTACTATTCATAGTAACAGTATACCATAAGGCAAGTCCGCTCCACATCATTTTAAAAATCCATCGCGCCGTAAAAAAAGCTCAATTTCTGCCGTGGTCTTTCCCCAATCATCATTTAATAAAACTTCGCAAAACGTTCTCAATTGTTGTGGCATCTGCATGTCCCGAATTGCCTCTTTACTTTGCAATCTTCTTGCTGCTCTTTCTTTAGCTTCTCCTCTTTTCAAAAGACGCTGCCCCAAAATATTTTGGTCAGCAACCGCAATGTACCAAAAAGAAACTTGCTTGGTCCTAAGCTTTTGTTTATATGCTAGTGCACCTTTGGTATCCAACACAATCACAGCATTATCATGGTGCTGCCATGTTCGAGCAAGACTTTCTGCTGAAGAACCGTAAAAATTACCATCATACTCCATGTATTCAAAATACCTGTTGCGAAAAAAAGAAGTCTTAGTTTCGAAATAATAATCCTTTCCGTCTGTCTCTCCTTTTCGTCGCGGTCTGGTTGTATGTGTTAGTACACGTGAAAATCCATACTTTTCTTCTAAATAATGTTGAATCGTGGTTTTTCCGGTCCCAGGTCCTCCGCAAAGGACTAGCAGCTTTTTCATTGTACTTAGTTCCTCCCCAGTGCATAATAATTGAAAAAAGTATGCAAAAGCATAAAATAGAAGTTGTAAGCGTTGGGCTTATTAAATTGCTGCAACGCTACTTTTTATTATAGTTTTAAAGGAGGGGTTTGACCATGAATTTTGGTTCTTATAACAAAAAATGGTACTCCATCGAACTTAATACTGAAAAACAGCTTTTCATTGCACGTTCAAAAGAAAGACCAGACCTTTTTACTGAAGATATTACAATCCAAAAAGCCATTGCAAAACTTGAGCGCCTGGTCGCTCCTAAAACTCATGCAGTCGGCTAATGTTACTCAGCAAATTTGAAAATTTGAATGTCTAAATCCATAGTTTAAATGAAATAAGCTTGTTTTTTAATGGAGTACCTACTATTTATTACTAAGAAATATGAGCTGTCTTAGCTTCTAACTTCAAGTAACACATTAAGTAGCTTGTGTACTTAAAATTGAAACTTCAAACAGCACAGGGGCTGTGACAAAAGTTAAATTTTGTCACAGTCCCTCTTTTATTCCGGATAAAC
>NZ_AZFQ01000054.1:144842-152240 GCF_001435195.1 Liquorilactobacillus satsumensis DSM 16230 = JCM 12392
TAACCTTTTTCTTCAACTTATTTCTAAAAGCAGTTTATTATGGCTAAGTGTAAATTTTTCCGTAGTCAGACCTAGACTATCGGTAAGCTATATTACTTTAATTAGATTAAAAAAATATCGTTTCCATTTTAATTTTCCAATTCAATTGACATCTTACTCTAATTTTGTATACTATCAAAGGCGTCTATTTAAAAATTTCTTAAGGAGCTGAGCTCGTGGATTTGTGGAAAAGAATTTTCAAGAAAGAAAGTTTGTCTCGTTATTTAGCCAAAGATAAACGGCTAGTCAAAACTATGACAGCTAAAGACTTAATTGCACTAGGAATTGGAGCTGTGATTGGAACTGGGATCTTCATTCTCCCAGGTACGGTCGCTGCCTTGCATAGTGGTCCAAGTATTATCTTGTCCTTTATATTGGCAGCCGTCGTCTGTTCAACAGCTGCTATGTGCTATGCTGAATTTTCATCGGCCTTGCCAATTGCTGGCAGTGCATATTCTTTCGGAAATGTTGTCTTTGGTGAAATCATCGGGTGGTTCTTAGGCTGGTCCTTGATCCTTGAGTATATGCTCGCCGTAGCCGCTGTCTCGACCGGCTGGGCCGCGTATTTTAATTCTTTATTGGCTGGATTCGGAATTCATCTTCCAAAAGCCCTCAGCAATTACTTCGACCCGACCCACGGAACTTATGTTAATCTTGTTGCAATTTTGATCGTCTGGCTAATTGCATTTATTCTTTCAAAGGGCGTCCGGACCTCAATCAAGTTAAACAATCTCATTGTGATCGTTAAAATTGCTATTATCCTGCTTTTTCTTGCAGTTGGCTTCTTTTATGTTAAACCGACTAATTGGCAACCCTTCTTTCCATTTGGTGGCATGGGTGTCCTTACAGGTGCTTCGCTTGTTTTCTTTGCTTATCTGGGTTTTGATGCTGTCTCGGCTTCCGCAGCAGAAGTTAAGAATCCGCGTAAAAACATGCCGATCGGAATTATTGGAACTTTGATAATTTGTACTATTTTGTACACGCTCGTTTCGATTGTGCTGACCGGAATGGTTTCTTATACAAAGTTAAATGTTGCTGATCCCGTTGCTTTTGCACTTCGGCTTGTTCACCAAAATTGGGCTGCCGGCATTATTTCATTAGGTGCGCTTGCGGGGATGTTTACAATGATGGTCACGATGATCTATAGCAGCTCACGCTTAATCTATTCAATTGGACGTGACGGCTTATTACCCAAAGCTTTAGGTAAGGTCAGTGAAAAACACCACACCCCGAATAATAGTATGCTGGTTGTCACAATCATCATTTCATTTATGGGTGGCTTTGTTTCGTTAGATCAACTGACAAGTCTGGTTAATATTGGGACTTTAATTGCTTTTACTTTCATTTCTTTGGGAATTTTACCTTTGCGTAAACGTCAAGATATCCCTAATACTGGTTTTAAAGTTCCATTCTATCCAGTTTTGCCGCTGATTTCAGTTTTCTTGTGTTTGCTAATGCTGTCTACATTGCCAGTTGAGACGTGGATTGCATCTGCAATCTGGTTTATCATTGGAATGTTTATTTACTTCACTTATGGGGTTAAGCATAGTCAATTGACTCAGGATTAGCGAAGGGTGTTAGTTAGCGTCCAAGCCTCGTAATATTATTTGTGAGGTCACAATTTATTCGACCTGGGACTTACAGGGTTACTGACTGGAATGCGTTAAAGAATATGAAAAAGTGAAGTGTCTTCAGCACAAGCTGGCTTTGAACTTAATTACAAATTGTAAAATAGTCGGTCTTTAGCGACGTTCAATTTGCGGTTAGGTACAAAAATCTGGTGCTGGGAGCACTTCTTTTTTACATGCTGCTATTAGGGTATAATCAGGAAATGAAGTACTTAAGCAGGAGGAATAATTATGCGCAATAATCAATTCGCACATCTCAAGGTACCTTATCCACAAAAACTGACTGAATTGCAAACAATTCAGTACATAGATGAAACTTTACTGGAAGAAAAAAATCTCAATCGTTGTTGGCAAAAATTACTAGAAAAAGCTTTCCCACAGGCACATTCGGCTTCAAGCAAAGCCCAAAAGCTGGCCGGTTTATTAGCAACTGCCCAAAAAGATGTCCCCACCTTCTTACAAACCGATTCACTGTCTTTGACCGTCTTTTATAACGTCGCCTTACAGTTACTCGGTTTCTTACCTGCTGAGGATTTCTCATTGGAAACCCCCTTACACGATATGGAAAAAATCGGTCTTTTTCATGCAACACAACTAGAATCAACCAAGGATCTTTTTTCTGCCTGGTACGATCTGCTTTGTACGCATACCAAAAATGGACAAGTTTTCCTTGATGACTTAGCAGCCCAAGGCTACTTTGTGCCCCTTAGCACTAACTGCACCCAACCTTTGTTTTTTAATGGCAAGGCCCAGCCAATTTTTGATACCACTAAATTAGTGCATGAAACCGCTTATGTTGAAACTGATCTGGATACTGATAATGATGGTGCTCGTGATCTTATTAAAGTTGATTTCATTCGTCCCAGCGAGACCAACCATGGTTTAAAGGTTCCTGCAGTCTATACTGCCAGTCCGTACAATCAAGGCACCAACGACCAGGCTGCAGATAAGTTAATGCATTCAATGAACACTCCGCTGGTCCATAAAACACCAACGCACTTAACTTATGAACAGCTGAGATTCAAGTCTCCTAAAACTCCTTTGCCAGAACGCAGAAAAATTAAGGGCACTACATCCGAAGCAGAAGAAACTTTTAGTTCCGAATTTACCTATTCACTAAATGACTATTTATTAGCACGTGGATTTGCGGCTGTGTATGCTTCCGGAATCGGGACCAAGGATTCTGATGGAGTTCAAACATGCGGTTCCCCTGCAGAAACTGCGGCAACAATCGCCGTCATTGAATGGTTAAACGGCAAACGCGTAGCTTTCACAAACAAAACCGATCACATTGCCCTTAAAGCATGGTGGTGTACCGGTTCGGTTGCCATGACGGGTAAATCCTACTTAGGAACACTCGCAACCGCAGCGGCTACAAGCGGAGTTGCCGGATTAAAAACGATTATCTCCGAAGCAGCAATCTCCAGTTGGTATGATTACTACCGTGAAAATGGTTTAGTAGCTTCCCCTGGCGGTTTTCCAGGAGAAGATGCTGATGTCCTTGCACTTGAATGCTTCAGTCGAAAAAAACAGCCGGGCGACTATCTCAAGGTAAAAGCTGAATTCAACCGGACACTTACTCAGATCACACATGAACAAGATCGAAAGAGCGGTAATTACAATTCTTTCTGGGATGCCCGCAACTATCTTAACAATACTAAAAATATAACTGCTGACATCTTCATGGTACATGGACTTAATGACTGGAATGTTAAACCACGCAATGTTTATCATCTTTGGCAGGCGCTTAAAGAACTCCCGGTCAGACAAAAGCTGATTCTGCACCAAGGACAGCATATCTACATCAATAATTTCCGCTCACTTGATTTTACAGATATGATTAATCTTTGGCTGACTTATAAACTTTACCAACTTGACAATCACGCGGCCGAGTTGCTGCCGACTGTGATCGTACAAGATAACCTTGAACCCGAGAAATGGACGGAATACACCGACTGGGAAAGTTCACAGGCACACAAACAGACTCTTTGGCTGCAACCACATGAATTGACCAGCACACTTTCTGCTGTTCGGCCTGGTGCTGCGACCTTTAAAGATCATTTAAATACTGAGGCTTTCAATTATTATCAAAAAAATCCGGCTATTTGGCGCAAAGACCTCTTGCTTCCAGAAAACTCACCTCTTAAAGCAAATCGGCTGTTGTTTAGAACAGCCAGTTTACAACATGAACTGCTCCTGCGGGGAACACCCGAAGTCACGGTAAAGGTTGCAGTGAACAAAGATCATGGGATGTTGAGTTTTATGCTCGTTGACTATGGTTTAGCTAAACGTTTAGGCACTACTCCTCAAGTCATCGCCCGTAAGGCCCTTGACAGAGGTTACCATTGGCAGCAAGAAGACCTGGTTGAATTTGAGCTAGAGAAAGCCACCCCTTGGAAAATGATCTCTTTAGGTCATATTAATCTCCAAAACCGCCACTTTGCTTGGCAAAATGACGAGTTAAGTCCCAATGAATTCTATCCGGTTACCCTTAAACTGCAGCCAACCTTTTACCGCCTTGCCGTGGGGCATCAGTTAGGTCTAGTTGTCTATTCCACAGATATGGGAATTACTATTCGACCGAATGAGGATCTCGCCTACTCGCTGCAATTCGGTGAAAGCTGTCTGCGGCTGCAGATGACCTCCACTCACTTAGACCAATGATTTACTGGTTTTAACGGTTGTTTAAGTGCTATGATTGAGATAACTTTTAAGAAACTAGGTGTTGATGATGAAACAAGGGACAACCATTTTAACTTTAGATAATGGTTATCATTTATGGACGCATACAGAAGGCCAGGGGAAGATCAAACTTCTCTGTCTTCACGGTGGCCCAGGCGGAAACCATGAATATTATGAAAATTTTGCAACCAAACTGGCCGATCTTGGGGTTCAGGTCTCGATGTATGATCAGCTGGGATCTTGGTATTCTGATCAACCAGACTTCAGCAAGCAAGAAAACATTGACCAATTTTTAAACATGGATTATTTCATTGATGAAGTCGAGGAAGTCCGGCAAAAACTGGGATTAGACAACTTTTATCTCATTGGACAGTCATGGGGCGGAATTCTTACACAAGAATATGCGTTAAAATACCCGCAGCACCTTAAGGGAATCATCATTTCAAGCATGACTGATAATATTGATGAGTATGTCGCCAATATCAATGCAATCCGTGAAAAAGAATTCTCAGCCGCTGAACTTGAGTTTATGAAAAAATGTGAAGCAAAAAACGATTATGCCAATGAACGTTACCAAAAATTGATTGATCTTCTCAATCGCGGCTACGTTGATCGGAAACAACCGCCGGCTATCTCTCATTTGACAGATACAATGGCTACTCCTGTCTACAATTACTTCCAAGGAGACAACGAATTTGTGGTTACAGGTAAAATGAAAGGCTGGGATCGGCGTCAGGATATCCATAAAATTAACATGCCAACCTTAATTACTTATGGGGAGCACGAAACTATGCCGCTCGCGACTGCACGCCGCATGGCCAGCGTAATTCCGCATGCACGCCTTGAAACAACGCCCAATGGTGGGCATCACCATATGATTGATAATGCACCTGTTTATTTTGCCCATCTAAAGAAATTTTTGACAGACGTCGAAACCGGAAATTTTGACGCTTAAACTGCTAATTCACTGGAAAAATCACAATTAGCTTAACTCCAAAATTACTCGACCGCATCTAAAGAGGCTGGGACTTTTTCTAAACTAGTTATTGTGAACCTGTGCCAAGCTTATGTCTTGTCGCAGGCTCCTTTTTACAACAACTATCAGATAAAGTCTCAACCTCTTTGTTCACGAAAACTATTCAAACTGATGAAAGAAGGTGCGCTCTGTGCAAAACCTTGGACGCGAATTTTACAGTTATGTACGGAAAAACATTCTGGCTTCTCTAGGCCTTTCCCTTTATGTAATTGCAGATACAATCTTCATTTCCCTTGCTGCCGGTCCCTTAGGATTAGCAGCGCTAAACATTGTGCTTCCAATTTTTAACCTGTTCAATTCAATGGGACTTCTCTTAGGCATCGGAGGAGCAACCATTTTTTCAATCAACAATTCACTGTCACAGAAAACAAATACCGCTTTGTACGGTCAGTTGCTGACCTTGGGCTTTTTCCTTGGGATTTTCTTTGCGTCCATGGCCAACCTCCTAACTGAGCCGCTTTTAACACTACTGGGGGCCAATCAGCAAACCATCGGACTGGCCAGTGCATATCTGCGGATAGTTTCTCTAGGGGCGGCCTTCTTTATTTTGAACTACATCTCTGTCAATTTTATTCGGAACGATGGCAATCCCCGCCTTACGATGCTGGCAACTTTGACGGAAACTTTCTTCGTACTCGTGATTGACTATCTATTTATCTTTATTTTCAAATGGGGCATGGTGGGTGCGGCCTGGGCAACACTTTTTGCACCCTTAGCCAGTCTTGTTGTTTTAACGCAACACCGCCACTTTACTGGACGTAAATTGCAACTTCGCCTGCAACTTCCACGCTTCAAAAACGTGCTTGCCGTAACCCGCTTAGGACTCCCCTCTTTTTTGACCGAAATGAGTACTGGGGTTAGTATCTTTGTTTATAATGTTGTTTTGTTGAAAAGTGGCGGAAATTTAGCAATCGCAGCCTATGGTGTCGTTGCTAATCTCGCATTAATTGTGCTCGCTCTTTTCAATGGGATTTCTTTTGGGATGCAACCGCTGCTTGCACGCGAATATGGCAAAAACAACTGGAAAAATGTGCGTTACATCTTGAAACTTGGCCTGTGCACCAGTCTCTTAATTGCTTTTTTGAGTTTCGGAATTTTGTTGCTTTTCAAGTACCCAATTATCGGCATTTTCAGTCGTGGCACACAAACTTTAATGGTTCATTATGCTGCTGTCGGAATTCCACTTTACTTTCTTAGCATTTTCTTTTCCGGCATCAACATTAATATCATGATGTTTCTGATCTCCATTAACCAACCTCGCTTTTCTTTTTTTATGTCTTTAATGCGCGGTTACGTTATTTTACTTCCAAGCATTGTTATCTTAGGACATTTTTGGCAAATGGAAGGAATTTGGCTCAGCGTCACTGTTACCGAATTCATCATCACCATTTTTGGACTGTTTTTTACTCGAAATATTTTCAGGCAGAGTTTCACGTGATATGCTTATTTTATTAAGGAGTGTTTCTATGAAAATTAAACGCATTGATCATATCGTCTTAACCGTCGCAGATATTCCGCGGGCGTTACGCTTTTACCATGAAGTTTTCGATATGCCGATCATCTCTCAAAAACAAACAGACGGCTGTGTGCGTTGTGGCCACCAGCTAATTGAATTTCAAACACCAACTCAGCCGCAGTCTTTGACAGCTGCCAAGCCAACTTCCGGTTCCGCCGCAATTTGCATCGTAGCTGCTGATCCCGTCGAAAACATTCTCAATCACTTAGCAAGCTACTATATTCCGCTTGTCGCAGGTCCGCTTAAAAAAGAAGGGGCTGAAGGTCAAATGACTGCAATCTACATCAATGACTATGATCAAAATTTAGTGGAAATTGCCAGCTATAAATAACATGCTTAAGCATACACATTAAGCCAAACCCTGCACCTTAAATTTTGGAATAACTAAAGAGAGAGTGTGACATAAGTCGGGAAAATTTGAGTACTAACTCGAAATTACTCATAGCGAGTACTTTGCTATGAGTAATTCGAAGTTAGACAGAGAATTTTGACTTATG
>NZ_AZFQ01000055.1:0-62078 GCF_001435195.1 Liquorilactobacillus satsumensis DSM 16230 = JCM 12392
AGGTTAGGTGCAGGAGGCTGGTGGGTGGAGCACGTTATGAAGAAGTGCCGACAACCTGCGTTCAGCCTCCGTTGACTAAGTCCTAAATTACAAAGTAACCTGGGCTTGGTTACGCGTAATGCTGGCTTAGGCACAGGAGGTTGCGGGGTGGAGCACGTTAATAGAAGTGCGCAAAAAGGCGGGAGACCTTGAAGATTAGCGACAGGTAACGAGGTAACTGAACTTGTTACCGTTGTTACCTAAGCTAAGCATAAAGGGCTGCCTTTTGGAGCACGTTAAGATAGAAGTGCCGACAACCGTCAATAACCTAAAAAAACTAAGCGCCCGGGTCAAAACATGAATCTTGACCCAAACTCTTAGTTTTAGCTGATACTGCCTGAAATAAGCCGCTCCAGGCACTAATTTCCCCTGTTCTTTATACTGCGTTTAAATTCTAAAAACTTATTATTTCATTTTTCTTCTATAGATAATGGCAGCTCATCATCTATCTTCAAAAGCTAACCTCATTTGTCTGTGCTATAGATATTTCCCAAAGGTTTAACCGGCTGAGATTGCTCAGTAGCCTTATCTCGCCAATATGAAGCCAATACTGAACCAGAAATATTATGCCAGATGCTAAAAATTGTCGACGGAATCGCAGCCGCGGGAACAAAGTACTTGATCGCTAAAGTCGCTCCCAAACTTGAATCCTGCATGCCAACTTCAAATGTAATTGCTTTTCTCTGCGGATCACGCAACCGGATCAGCTTGGAAAAAAGGTATCCCAGACCATATCCAGAAAGATTGTGCAGCATTACGACCGGAATTACAAGTGCCGTTGCTGCTGTGAACAAGTTAGCATGATTGGCAGCAATCACCGCACCGATAATCATCAAAATTGCAACCTGCGAAACTAACGGCAAGACATGGGTAATTTTCTCTATTTTTCTGCCAAAAACTGAATGTAGGACCACTCCTAAAATAATCGGAAAGAGCACAATCTTAACTGTACTCAAAAATAATGAAGTCGTAGGAATATCAACATACTCGCCGGCAAATAACAACAGTAATCCCGGGAGTGCGACTGGCGCAAGTAATGTAGACAGTGTCTCAATTGAAACATCCAAAGCAACATCACCACCTGCTAAGTAAGCCATTACACTGGAAGAAGTTCCGCTTGGACAAGACCCAACCAGAATTACACCCGCTGCTGTTGCTCCTTTTAACTGAAAAATAAGGCACAACAACCATGCCAGTGTTGGCATAATCACATAATGAGCTACGGTTCCCGCAAGAACTGGAAGCGGCTTTTTCGCAATTCTTTCGAAGTCCTCTAATTTTAACGTCAATCCCATTCCAAATAAAATAATTCCTAATAAATATGAAACATTCGGTACCAGCCACAAACTCGTCTGCGGTAGAACATAATTAAAGGCTGCCCACAACACCACTAGGAGCGTAAACCAGCGCCCAATAACTTTCCCTAATTTCTCCACTTTACTCATTTTCTCTTCCCCTTCATTTAGCAAAACCGCTTAATTTTTCTGCGTATGACACTTGCAATTAGCACCGCATGTGTGCTGCTTTGTTTCTTGTTCTTCATCTTGGACAGGTGCCGTACCGAAAAGCTCATCTGCACCTAACATAATACCGCCTGTGTTAGCAGAAGTTACCAAATATTGATAACGTGCTAAGTACCCCCTGCGCACCTTAGGCTGAAATGGTTTAAGCCCTTTTTTCCGACGTTCAAGTTCCGCTTTATCGACCGCAACATCAAGAGTTCGTTGCTCAAGATCAATCGTGATCTGGTCGCCGTCTTTAATCAAAGCAATTTCACCACCGGCAGCAGCTTCTGGCGAAACATGACCTACACAAATACCATGTGTTGCTCCTGAAAAACGACCATCTGTGATCAAAGCAACTGTCCTGCCTAGACCACGTCCAATAATATCAGAGGTTGGATTAAGCATCTCAGGCATCCCAGGCCCACCTTTAGGTCCTTCGTAGCGAATCACGACGACATCTCCGGCTTTGACAGTTCCATCATCAATTCCGGCTACAGCCTCATCATGTGAATCAAAGCAGATCGCTTTGCCAACAAACTTCTTAATATCGGGATCAACTCCAGCTACTTTGATGACAGAACCATCACGTGCAATATTGCCATACAGAATTGATAATCCACCCTGTTGTGAATAAGGATTATCAAGTGTTCTGATCACTTCCGGATTGAGTGTATGTGCTCCGGCAACATTTTCGCGAATCGTCTTTCCGGTAATTGTCGGACGATCTGGATGAAGAATTCCACCCTTTTCGATCAATTCATTCATAATTGCGGGAATCCCACCTGCATTGTGCACGTCCTCCATTGTCCAAGAAGATGAAGGCACAATCTTCGCCAAATGTGGAGTTCTCTTAGCAATTTCATTAATTTCTCTTTCACTGTAATCAATTCCCGCTTCATGTGCGATCGCCAACCCATGTAAAACGGTATTTGTTGAACCACCCATTGCCATATCAAGCGCAAAGCTATCATCAAATGCTTCTTTGGTCATAATGTCACGCGGTTTAACATTGTGCTCAACATTGTACATAACTTGACGTGCTGCTTGTCGGACCAATTCTTTTCTTTCATCAGAAACAGCTAGTGCAGTGCCATTATATGGCAGAGCCATTCCCATAGCCTCCATTAGCGAATTCATCGAATTAGCCGTATACATCCCGGCACACGAACCACATCCTGGACAAGCATTGCGTTCCAATTCAAAAAAATCATTTTTGCTCATCTTGCCGTCTTTAAAAGCTCCGACAGCCTCAAACACAGTAGAAAGGGTAGCAGCTTTTCCATTAGGATCAAGACCTGCTTTCATTGGCCCTCCCGAGACAAAAGCTGCAGGAACATTTGTCCGTGCGGCGGCCATCAACATACCTGGCGTGATCTTGTCACAGTTAGGCATGAATAATACCCCATCAAACCAGTGTGCATTGATAACTGTCTCGGCTGCATCAGCGATAATCTCACGGCTGGGCAAAGAATAGCGCATCCCAATATGTCCCATGGCAATGCCGTCATCAACTCCAATTGTATTGAATTCAAAAGGAATTCCACCAGCTTTGCGAATTTCGTCTTTAGCAATTTCGGCCAGCTTGCGCAAATGAACATGTCCTGGCACAATTTCAATATACGAATTAGCGATCGCAATGAATGGTTTCTTCATATCTGCTGGATTTTTGACCTGGCCAGTCGCATATAACAAACTTCTTCCAGGGGCCCGATCGGTTCCTTCAGTAATTGTGTCGCTTCTTTTCCTAAGTTCATCCCCGCTGATTGAAAAATTTAATGTATCACTCATTTTTTATAACTCCTCATTTCCGCTTGTGTCTTTTTTCTGGTTTCCTGCTTGAAATCTTTATTGATGCTGATGAACTGCAAAAGCTTCAATTTCGACCTTTGCATCTGCTGGAAGTGCCTGAACTCCTACAGCCGAGCGTGCCGGCAGTTGCGTCACTTCTTTGAAAAAGTCGGCATATACTTCATTCACCTTTTTGAAGTCAGTAATTTCAGTCATAAAAACTGTCATTTTAACAATCTCGGCGACCTCAAAGCCGGCAGCAGTCACAATTGCTTTTATATTTTCCAATGCTTGTTTGGCCTGTACCTCAACTTGTTCTCCAGCAAAATCCCCCGTTTGAGGATTGATTCCAACTTGACCCGAGCAGTACAGTGTTTCCGCTGCACTGACTCTGAGTCCTTGTGAGTAAGGGCCTAATGCCTGCGGTGCGCCCTGAGTTGCAACTGTTTTTTTCATTCAAACATCCTCCTAGTTTGCGTTTGCTTCCGATCGCGGATAAACTAAAACTCTTTTTTTGTCATCTGTGCGCACTTCAAGTGGAGCTCCATAAAAATGAGTCAACGTTTCCTGGTTCAACAATTCCTGACGTTTACCGCTGGCGTAAATCCTTCCTTTTTTCAAGAGCAACACATTATCAAAACACGGCAGCAATTCTTCGGTGTAATGGGACACTAGTAGCAATGCTGGGCTGGTTGGAGCTGCTGCAATTTCGGAAATCTTCGCAAGCAGCGCTTCTCTGGCGAACAGATCCAAACCATTACACGGTTCATCTAAAATCAATAGTTCTGGTCTAGCCATCAGTGCTCTGGCTATTAGAACTAATTGGCGCTCACCTTGTGATAGTACTCGATAAGGTTTGCCAATCAGCTTAGCTCCACCCAATTTTGTCAAACGTGCTTTAGCTTCTTCCATTTCGACAGGAGCATAGCTCTCATATAAACCAATACTTGCAAATTTGCCAGAAAGGACAATCTCTTCCACCAAATCCCCTGGGTGGAGCCAGTCTTGCAGTGCAGTGCTCACCCAGCCAATCCTACGCTTTAAGGCAGGGATGTTAGTATGCCCAAAAACCCCACCTAAAACTTCAAGTGTTCCTTCTGTTGGCCACACATCCCCATGTATCATCTTCAACAAAGTTGTTTTACCAGCACCATTTAATCCTAAAACCGCCCAATTTTCCTTTTCCTTGATTGTCCAGCTAATCTTATTCAAGATCTGGCGCTCACCTTTTATCAAAGAAACATTTTCAAAAGACAAAATATTCATGCGCTGAGCTCCTTTCATTAAGCGCGCTCACCCTAAGAAACATTTCTTTCCTGCTTAAACCATCATTTCATACAGCATTTGATTTTCCTTCAGGTCAATGTAATATGGATCAAATTGACGCAGTCTTTCTTGAAGTGGCCTAATATTTTGCCTCTTTCCTAACCGAATCCCAATTAACACTGGACCCTTGCCGCGATTGACCTTTTTGGTATATTCGAACTTGGTAATGTCATCGTCCTTATCTAGGATCTCGCTGACCATCTCACGTAATGCTCCAGGACGCTGCGGGAAATTCACAATAAAGTAGCATTGATAACCTTCGTAGACTAAAGAACGTTCCTTAATCTCTTGCATTCTTTCAATATCATTATTACCGCCGCTAATTACACAGACTACAGTTTTACCACTAATCTCAGCCTGATGTTCTTCAAGCGCCGCCACACTCAACGCACCCGCTGGTTCAGCAACAATTGCTTCCTTACTGTAAAGTTCAAGCAACGTTGTACAAACATGCCCTTCTGCAACGTTAACCAGCTGGTCCACATATTTTTTAGCATTATTATAAGTCAGTTGCCCAGCAGTTTTGACTGCTGCTCCATCTACAAACTTATCAATGTGTTCTAGGGTTAGTGGGTGCCCACATTTAAAGGCTGCTGCCATCGAAGCTGCCCCCGTTGGCTCAACTCCGATCACCTTAGTTGCAGAACTAACATTTTTGGTATACGCTGCAAGACCACTGATTAGACCGCCGCCGCCGATCGCAGCAAATAAATAATCAACTGTAACGTCATGTGCAGCTGCATCCTCAAAAATCTCGCAAGCAATCGTCCCTTGGCCTGCCATTGTATGTTTGTCATCAAAAGGCGCGATGAAAGTCAGTTGTTTTTCCTCACAGTAATTCGCCGCTGCTTGTGCGGCTGCATCGAATGTATCACCTGTCAATTTAATCGTCACCGCGCTTCCACCAAAAAACTTGACTTGATCAACTTTTTGGCGAGGAGTTGTCACGGGCATAAAAATCACCGCCGGAATTTGCAATTTGTGGCAAGTCCAGGCTACACCTTGCGCATGATTACCTGCACTTGCACACACCACGCCGCGCTGACGTACCGCTGCTGGAGTCTGCGAAATTGCATAGTACGCACCTCGAATCTTGAAAGAACGCACGGCTTGCAGATCTTCTCTTTTTAAGTAAACATTGCAATGGTATTTTTGGGACAAATATGTGTCATGTTGGAGAGGCGTTCGCTTAATAATCGGACGCAACACCTCATAAGCTTTCTCGATTTCTTCTTTTGTTAATAAGTCTTTTGCTGTCATTACATCCATTAGCCGAATCACCCCTTCAAGTTTTTTTCATTATGTACAGTGAAAAGCGGAAGAGCTGCTCACCAAGTCATACCTTAGTTGGAGCTCAGTTTCCCGCTATTTCTTACTGCTTACTTTTTAAATTAGTCGCTGTATTTGTCAGCTTTTGCAACAAATGGCATCTTAGTCCGTAATTCGTCGCCCACTTTTTGCAGTTCAGATTTTTCCATTTCGCTGCGGTACTTGTAAAGCTTCTTGAAGCCGCCACGATATTCATCCATAAATTCTTTGGCGAAGGTTCCATCTTGAATTTCCTTCAAATTACGTTTCATTGCTTCTTTTGATTCAGCGTTGATGACACGCGGTCCTCTTGTATAAGAACCATATTCAGATGTATTTGAGCAATCATTGTACATCTTCGCAAAACCACCCTCGTAGATCAGGTCACAGATCAGCTTCATTTCATGATCAACTTCAAAGAATGCTAATTGTGGTGAATAACCTGCTTCAGTCAAGACTTCAAAACCAGTTTCGATCAGAGCAGTAATTCCACCCATTAAGACATTTTGTTCACCAAACAAATCTTCATCGGTTTCTTCTTTAAAGGTCGTTTTCAAAAGTCCGACACGTGCTGCCCCATTTGCCTTTGCAAATTCCTTAGCAAGGTCTTCTGCGTGTCCGGAAGCATCTTGATAAGTAGCATAAAGTGCTGGTACACCAGAACCTTCCATGTATGTACGCCGGCACAGGTTACCTGGTCCTTTAGGAGCCATCATTACTACATCAACATTTTCCGGTGCAACGATTTCTTTGTAGTAAACATTGAAACCATGTGAAAAACCAAGTACATTGCCAGCTTCCAAATTAGCTGCAACTTCATTTTTATAAACATCTGACATTACTTCATCAGGAGTTAGCATCTGAACCCAGTCAGCCTTCTTAGCAGCTTCTGCAACTGGATAAACTTCAAAACCGTCCTTTTTAGCTTTATCGAATGATTTTCCGGGACGAACACCAACGATGACATCCACACCTGAATCTCGCAGGTTGTTTGCCTGGGCATGTCCTTGCGCACCATAACCGATAAAAGCAACTTTCTTTCCTTTTAAATAATTCGTAGTAACATCTTTTTCGTATAACATTTCAACTGACATAATAGAGCCTCCATTTTTTTGTTTAATTTAGTAGTAAAAACACTTCAACATCGTTTTAAAAGTGTGTACAATGTAGTTAATTATTCTTTTCAATTCCAGCAACCAATAAAGCCGTCGTTTCTGCAGCTGATTCACAACTGTACCAGCTAACGCTTAAAATGTCGATTTGCTTTGCAAGGACCCGTTTTAGGTGTGTCAGGTTCTGTGCTTTTTCAGTCCGCAGCTCGACTTTAGCTTCTACTTGGTGTTTGGAAGTTGAAATAATTACTGCGTTCTCAATATTAATGTTTCGTCGTGTTAACAATCCGGTGAAGCGATTTAAAACGCCCACCCTATTTTTCATTTTGCAAACAACTATTTCGTGCATTTAATCGACCCCCAGCATCTTCTGATTAGGCTGTCCGGGGGCGACCATGGGGTAAACCTGTTCTAGAGCAGGAATCCTTGCTTCTACCAGAACACTTTCTTGGGTTGCGAAAACATCTGCCAATGTTTCGCGCCAATTCTGTGAAGCAAGCCTAAGCCCTTTGAGACCATACGCGTGTGCAAGCTTGATGAAGTCTGGTTGACCGTTGAAAACAGTTTGAGAACGTCTTTTTTTGTAGAACAGATCCTGCCATTGTCTGACCATTCCCAACGTTTGATTATTAAGTAAGATAATCTTGATATTTAGTCTGTAATCCCTAATGACATCAAGTTCCTCGCTTGTCATCTGTAAGCCGCCATCCCCTACAAACAGCACGACTTCTTTTTCCGGAACTGCTAACTTTGCGCCGATTGCGGCCGGAAGTCCAAATCCCATCGTTCCCAAACCGCCGCTCGTAATTAACTGATGCGCGCGGGTAAAAGGATAATACTGTGCTGTCCACATCTGATGTTGTCCAACATCTGTCACGATTGTTGCATCTCCAGCAGTTAGTCGACCAACTTCTGCAATCACGGCTTGGGGCTTGATTTTGCCTTTTTCTTCAACGTAATGCTGAGGATGTTCATGCTGCCATGCGCTCAGTTGCTGAAGCCATGCTTGGTGATCCCTTACTTGCGTTTTCGCTGGATGAGCTAATAACCAGTTCAGTGCCTCTTTCGCATCTGCTGCAACCGCAAAATCCGGCAAAATCATTTTCCCAAACTCGGAATCATCAATATCTATCTGTGCCACTTGGGCCTTGGGAGCAAATTGTGAAGTATTAGTTGCTAAACGATCATCGAAACGTGAACCAATATTTAAGAGAAAGTCACATTCAGAAAACGCTAGGTTAGCTTGATAACTTCCATGCATCCCGCCCATTCCCAGCGAAAACGGATCAGAAACTGGTAACGCACCTAAACTCAACAACGTTGAAACTACCGGTAGCTTGTAGCGGTGCACGAAACGTCTGAATTCTGGAACAGCCCCAGCGGCGATCACTCCGCCACCAACAAGCAATAACGGCTTTTGGGCTCGTAAAAGTGCATCCCGTAATTGTTGCATCTTAGTAAATGCTAGTTTTCTTTGCGGATAAACCGGTGTTTTCGCTGTGAATCCACCAGCGGTTTGACTACGCTGTTGCTCATCCACGGCCATCGCGGCAACATCTTTTGGCAAATCAACTACGACCGGTCCAGGTCTGCCACTGCTAGCAACCGCAAATGCTTCTTTTACAACCTCTGCCAAACTGCCGCTATCGTGAACCTGGTAACTTTGCTTTGTGATCGCCGCCGTAATACTTAGAATATCAACTTCCTGAAAAGCATCTGTTCCAATCGCTGCACACCCAACTTGTCCTGTAAAAACAACCAATGGAATCGAATCAAGCATTGCATCTGCAATTCCTGTCACGGTATTAGTAGCTCCAGGACCGGAAGTTACAAAAACAACACCTGTTTTCCCAGTGGCTTTTGCATATCCTTCAGCCGCATGAACTGCCGCCTGCTCGTGCCGAACAAGAATATTATTAAACGCTTGTCGATATATGGCATCATACAGGGGCAAAACTGCACCTCCAGGATAACCAAATACGAGCTCAACCCCTTGTGCCTTTAAGGCTTCCAACAACAAATCGGCCCCGCTAGCAAGTGTTCTTTTCGTCTCAGTTTTTTCAGTTTCTCGTTTTATCAACATGATTTTCACCTCCTCTTAAAATTCTCGCTCCAAAAATCCCAACATTTGCCTCACACCTTGATACCATCTCCCTTCGCTTCCTTGATCCATGGCCTCACCTCCTTTAAAATCAAAAATCAGCTGCGCACACTCCTTCATTTCCAAAATAAAAAGCACCCATCTGCACGATGGATGCTAAAAAAATCCACCGCTCTAATCTCTTAGCGCGGTGTGATTAATTCCAGGTTACTAACTCAAAATAGCCCAGGCATTAAATCACACACGCGCATGATAATAATGACTAGGACGACTAGTACGATAACATTTTGGAATAAGTTTGTATCTAATTGCCACTTACTTGCACACATGTGATCTAACCCCTTTCTTTTTAATGACTATCACCATTTTATTTTTAGAAATAATACTTGCGCTTATCATGAAACCCACAAGCTGAACAGTACTCCTTACTAGGAGTGAGTGCTCCGCAGTTGACGCAGACACTAACTTCTACGTCTTCCTTCTCAGAGCTAGAAATAAATCTTGCGCCGCAACTGGAACAATACTTCCCAGAAGCAACTTTCTTTCCACAGCTCTGACAAGTAACTATATCATACGCTAACTTCATAAACATCCCTCCGAACCATTATCCAATCACAGATAATACTGACATGTTATAGAATGCTATGATAGCTGTTATTCCATTTGCAATCTGGAAAAACGGCTGACAAGTTTCCTTTTCATCAAAGCATGAATATCTTTCATGTGTGTCATACTACACTCTCGTTTTAATGATGTCAACATCTTTTTTTAATAAAAAACGCCTAGATTTTAGGTCGCACAAAACGTTTTTACTTTTTTTATTCTTTTGGATTTATTCTAAATAACCTTTTTTAGGGCTGTTTTTTCAAGCGCATATAATGTAAAGAAATAAAAAACGCTCAATTAAGATTAATGTTTTGATGATTATTTTTTTAATTTACGGTTGACAATGAAGTTCTGCACGCAGTATAGTTACAAACATATTAGAAAACACTAAGAGGCGAACGAAATGTTACTAACCAACACAAACATTCAAATTATTATTATCAGCGCGATTATTAATTGATGCGGGCTGCATTTTTAGTTGTCCGCAATTGCGGACAGTGTTGGTTAAGCCAGAAGCTGTCATTCAGCTTCTGGCTTTTTTCTTTGCTTCACTTTGGAGGTGTGATCTTGCTTAGACAGTAAAAAAGGTTCAGTTGTTTTCAAGCATATTTTTTTAACTTTTAGGAGGAGTCTCATGGATAACACAAATAATTTAAGCACCACTTTTAAGCATAAAGATACATCAGCTTTTAAACGCGATTCGGTGAAAACTGTGATGTTCGCATCGATGATCGGGACAGCAATTGAATTTTTTGATTTTTACGCCTATGGTACTGCTGCAGCAGCCTATTTCCCAAAAGTTTTCTTTCCGGAAGTTACGCCGGCTATCGCAACCATCCTGAGTTTGTTGACTTTCGGTGTTGCATTTATTGCCCGCCCGCTCGGATCATTTGTCTTTGGTCATTTTGGAGATAAAATTGGCCGCAAACGTACTCTTGTGGTCTCACTTTTACTAATGGGAATCTCAACTGTGCTGATTGGGCTGCTGCCAAGCTATGCTACGCTTGGTCTGACAGCTGTCGTCTTGTTATGTGCCTGCCGCTTCGTTCAAGGAATTGGGCTGGGCGGGGAATGGTCTGGTGCAGCTTTAGTTGCCACAGAAAATGCACCTGCAAGCAAACGAGCCTTGTATGGCGCCTTCCCTGAATTAGGTGCACCGCTTGGATTCTTCTTGAGCAATGGTTTGTTTTTCCTGCTTGAGACCTTCTTAACCCCTGCACAAATGCTTAGCTTCGGCTGGCGAGTACCCTTCTTAGCTTCTTCAATCTTGGTTCTGGTCGGTTTCTGGGTGCGCGAACGGATGCAGGAAACACCACTGTTTCGGTTGGCGCAGGAGAAAAATGAAGTTACCAAGTCACCACTCAAAGTTGTCTTTAAGACTAGCTGGCGGCAATTAATTCAAGGAACCTTGATTGTTTCTGTGACTTACACCCTCTTTTATACTTTAGCAACTTGGTCTTTGACATATGCAACCACCAAATTAGGCTTCTCTAACCAAGAATATCTTTTCATGCTGATGGGTTCAATTATCATCTTTGCATTACTAATCGTTGTCTCATCGACATTTGCAGACAAATGGGGACGTAAACGTACGTTAATGACTTCAGCTTCTGCTTTAATTGTTTTTGCATTTCTTTTCCCGTACTTATTGCAAGGCCAGCGCAACTTTGGCAGTGTTACACTTTTCCTTGTAATCGGCTTTGTCCTCATGGGGATCGCCTTTGGTCCAGTGGGTGCCCTCTTACCTGAACTCTTCTCTACAAAAGTCCGCTATTCCGGTTCAGGAATTGCTTATAATCTTGCAGCAATTGTTGGTGCAGCTTTTACCCCGACCATTGCAACTTGGCTGGCAGAAAATTGGGGAATCCGCTCTGTAGGACTATACTTAGCGGTCATGGCTATTGCGTGCTTAGTTTCTCTGTTAACAATTAAAGAGACTAAAACGGTTGACTTTTCAAAATAATGTAACTTTAAAACAACCGAATTTAGACTCTGCTTATCCCCTAATCTGTTTTGCGACATGTTCAATGTTACATTAAATAACATCTTGAATTTACACTTAAAAAAATAAAGGAACTAACTTGGGCTTTTTACGCAAGTTAGTTCCTTTATTTTTTAATTATTATCAGTATTCCTACTCAAAAATCAGCTGCTGCAACCCAGATTTTTCTAGTTCTTAAAACTATGAATGGGTGCAGGAATTAAACCACCACGAGCAATCATGGCTGCCGAAGAGGCCGCATTAACAGCCATTACTGGGGCATAGCCTAACAAGCCACCAAACTCGGCCATCTCTCCAACTTTTTTACCTTTAATTGGCAATACACGTACGGCTGTCGTTTTGTTATTGATCATTCCGATGGCCGCTTCATCAGCAATCATTGCAGAGATCGTCTCCGCCGGGGTATCACCTGGAATTGCAATCATATCAAGCCCAACCGAGCACACTGCAGTCATCGCTTCTAGCTTTTCAATATTTAAGGTGCCTGCTGTTGCAGCAGCAATCATCCCTGCATCTTCCGAAACTGGAATAAATGCTCCTGACAGACCTCCGACATGATTACAGGCCATGATACCACCTTTTTTAACCGCATCGTTCAACAATGCAAGCGCCGCTGTTGTTCCATGCGTCCCCACACTCTCTAGCCCAATTTCTTCTAGAATCTGAGCTACCGAATCCCCCGCAGCTGGTGTTGGTGCCAGTGACAAGTCAACAATTCCAAAGGGAACATGCAGTCGTTCTGATGCAAGTGTTCCAATCAGTTGTCCCATTCTGGTTACCTTAAACGCGGTTTTTTTGATTGTCTCAGCAACTGCATCCAGCGGTTGGCCTTTAACCTTTTCGAGTGCGTGTTTAACAACACCTGGGCCGCTGACACCGACATTAATGACGACATCTCTTTCACCTACACCATGGAAGGCTCCTGCCATAAATGGATTATCCTCAACGGCATTGCAGAAAACGACCATTTTGGTATTTGCCATAAAAGAACGCTCAGCAGCATCTTTGATGACCTTCCCCATTTGTGCAACTGCGTCCATATTGATACCACTTCTTGTCGAGCCAACATTTACGGAAGCACATACAAGGTCTGTTTCAGACAATACCTGCGGCAATGAGTTAATCAAACGCAGATCCCCGCTTTGGTATCCTTTTTGTACAAGCGCTGAAAATCCCCCAATGAAATTAACTCCGAGTTCTTTAGCCGCGCGGTCAAGGGTTTGTGCATACTTAAAATAGTCTTGATCTGCAGATGCCGCAGCAATAATTGAAATCGGTGTGACAGAGATCCGCTTGTTAATGATCGGAATTCCATATTCTGCCTCAAGTTGTTGTCCGACTTTAACAAGGTTCTTTGCCTTTGTCATGATCTTCCGGTAGATGCGTTCGCATGCTCGATCACTGTCGCTGTCGATACAATCTAATAAGGAGATGCCCATCGTGATCGTCCGGACATCCAATTTTTCATCGGAGATCATGTGAATCGTTTCTTTGATCTTTTCTGTTTCCATCTAACTCGTGGCCCTCCTATAATTGGTGCATGGCGTGGTAGATTTCCTCACGTCTAATTTTAATCTCGACTCCCAACTGCTTGCCTAAATCATCGAGCTCGTGTGCAAGCGCCGTGAAATCAACACTTTCATCTTTGAGCTCAACCATCATCATCATGGTAAAATTATCATCCATGATGGTCTGTGAAACATCTAAAATATTGATCTTCTTCTCAGACAAAAAAGTACTAACCCCAGCGATGATTCCAACCTGGTCCTTACCAATTGTGGTTAAAATAGCCTTCAATATAGACACCCCATTCATTTTGACTTAACTTATGCTCAAGTATAGCTTTTAAACCACCGTTGTGCAATTAGTAATTTTTACCAAGTTTTTCTTGCTTGAATTTCTACCATATTCCAATTAACATTAGAATGTCGCTTAAGTTTTAACTACATAGGAAGGAACTTCTCATGCCAACACCTTTAAGTTCAAAAAAACGGATGGTTGTGACGATACTACTTTTATTCTCAACCTTTATCTCACTTGCGAGTCAAACAATGATGATCACCGCTTTGACTGCTATTGAACATTCTTTAAATATCCCATTAACTAGTGTGCAGTGGTTGACCACTGGGTACATTCTAATTGTTGGAGTTGTAATGCCGCTTTCTTCAAATCTCTACGAAAAATTCAGTAATAGACAAGTTTTTTTGTCTACAATCAGCCTTTTCATCATCGGTAGTTTGTTAGGCGCTTTTGCCTCCAGCTTCAGTATTTTACTCCTTGCACGTTTATTGCAGGCTTGTGCTGGCGGAATCTTGATGTCATTTCAGATGACAGCTATGATTACCATCTATCCGCCTGAAAAACGAGGAACGGTTTTAGGAATGTCTGGATTAGTAATCGCCTTTGGCCCAGCGATTGGGCCGACCATCTCCGGAATTATTTTGCATTTTTTCACATGGCAATATCTGTTTATTCTAGTTTTGCCGTTCATGTTATTAATTTTGGTAGTCAGTTGCTTGACCTTCCCTAATTTCTCACAACCGCAGAAGATCAAGATTGATTTACTTTCAGTCTTTCTCTCACTGTTCGGCTCTGGTATGGCACTCGCAAGTCTGACTGTTCTGCAACAGAACATCTTGCTGGGAATCATTCTCCTCTTAGGGGGATTATTCTTGTTGTTCATCTTTACACGCCGTCAGCTGCATTTAAAGAAACCCATGCTCCGTGTGCAATTATTCAAGTTGCGTTCATTTTGCCTATTGACCTTGATTGGCATGCTTGCCTTTATGGTCTTAATTGGGACCGAACAACTTGTTCCCATCTTTGCTGAAAATGTTCTAGGTCTTAGTAGTTTACAATCTGGTTTGATTCTTCTTCCGGGGGCAATCTTGAATGCTCTCTTTGCTGCTTTGGCAGGCCGTTACTATGATCTGCACGGACCTAAACTATTGCTAACTGTGGGGGTTGCGTTAATGCTGATCGCAACTGTGCCTTTTTTGCTAATGAATGCACATACTCCAGTTTGGATAATCACTTTTGCTTACTTAGTGCGGATGATTGGCAATTCGCTGGTCTTTTCTCCGGCGATGTCCGAAGCTTTCAAAGATGTTCCGCCACTTTATGTGAGTCACGCTTCTGCACTTAACAATTCACTCAGACAGGTCGCTGCTGCTGTTTCAACAACTTTGATGATTGTTTTGGCTGATCTACCGCGCTCGCTTGTGGCAGGTTCACATCTGGCGATTAGTTTTACGGTTATCTTATTGTTGCTTACCGAATTTCTATTTTTGCGTTATGCAGCTTATACACAAAAGTAGAAGTGCCGACAACCAGCGTTCAGCCACCGTAGACTAAGTCCGGCATTACAAAGTAACCCGGGTTTGGTTACACGTAATGCTGGCTTAGGCACAGGAGGTTGCTGGTGGAGCACGTTATGTAGAAGTGCCGACAACCACCGGAAGTCTTTGAGCACATTATGGGAAAAGTGCCGCCCAACACCCTAAAACAAAAACCGAGGGGCTGTGACAAAAGTTAACTTTTATCACAGCCCCTCTTTTATTCCGGATAAACGGGTTCAATAAGTAAAAATTCTCCGTCTAACTTCGAATTACTCATAGCAAAGTACTCGCTATGTTCGTAATTTCGAGTTAGCACTCAAAATTTTCCCGACTTATGTCACACTCTCAATCTACAGATTAACATCCCTATAATTCTAGTTACATGTGCATTTCTTAAATCTGTGCAAGTGCAGCTCCTATTCAACTTGCTCACGCTCGTCATGATAAACAAATTTGATTTCAGGGAACTCAGTGGATCCATCCTTATCCTGCATAAAAGCAAGCGCCTCACGTCTGATTTGCGCTAAATCGATTCCCTGTTGTTTAGCCGCAAAAAGACATCCACAATAACACTGCCGGTAAACATCGTATTCGCGGCACATCTCCAAAGAACGCTGATACCCACCATTTTTTTTAAAGTCACTGGGCAAATACTTAGTAGTATAAAAGTTCTGAACTTCAATCCCTACACTATTAACTACTTGTGAATTCTTATGCGGACTAATAGTCAATGCGCTACCAAAATAATCAAAATCGAGTTCCACGGCTTTTGCAGCAACAAGATCCAAGCGATATCCGAAGCAGGCGCGGCAGCGGTCTCCTCCTTCAGGTTCCTTTTCAAGTCCTCTGACTGCTTCAAAATACTGCTGTGGAGCATACGGAGCAGCTAAAAAGCGGACATTGTTCCCGGTTTTTTCATTGAAATCACGAATGAACTTTTGCTGTACATACTCACGGCGTTGATATTCCGCACGCGGATGGATATTAGAATTTGCATAATAGACAGTCACATCCGCATACTTAGTCAAATATTCAAGCGTGTATGTGCTACACGGCGCACAACAGCTGTGCAATAAAATTTTAGGTCTAGTCGTTGTCAACTGCCAATTTTTGATCATTTTCTGTAAAATTTTATCATAATTAATTTTTTGATTAGGATTCAGTTTATCTAAAAATTCATGCAGATCAATCACCGGATTTTCTCCTCCCCATAAATTGTGTTGCCCCTTCTAGATCAATCACGTCACTGAAAATACTCCTAAATCAGTATATACCTTAAAAGGATCTGCAACAATCCTTCAAGCTAATTCAAGCTTGCGTACAACCTTTTCATATAATTTCGCTGCAATTTTTATGCCGCCTGCTTTACTGACATGCATATGATCCCCAAGATCGTAAGTACTGCTCAGTTGTCCTTGTGCATCTGCAACAAAATAATTATGGAAAACATAGTTCTTTGCAGTTAATAAACGATTAAATTCTCGCCGAGTTTGTTGTGCATCCTCGTAATCGGCAGTCTGCAGCTTTACCTGATTGCTGTGTCCTAGTCTAAACGGAAGAAGATCGCCCAAAAGCAATGTTCCGTTGTTTTTTGAAACCAATTGCTGCAACTCCGTGACCCCTGCCAGCAATTCCGGTGCGGTTACTTTCTGTTTCCCTGCTTGTAAACTGAGCAGCGGCAAAATAAGATCATTTCCGCCAGCTAGAACAAACACTAATTCTGGCTGGATTTCAAGCAGATCTGGCAACCTGTGCAGCAATCCTTGACCAAAAGTTTGATAAAGCAGTTCATCAGTAGGTGCATCATGCAAGAGCCGATTACCTGAAATTCCGCTGTTGAGTGTCACTACTTTCTCTGGAAAGGCGCGATTTAATAAGGCGGTTAAGCTGTCTGTTATTAATCCCATTTCAATCAGCGAATCTCCAGTAAATAAAATCGTCTTAGGTTGGGCTGCCGTCCAAAATTCGATTTGCTCAAGGCAAAACCAGCCACGACGGGCCGTAAATGATTTTCGCAAGCGGGGGAGCTTGTCGGCTTTGCGAATCATTCCAGCGTTAGTCAGCGTGGTATCATAAGTATTTGCAAAATCTAGATAATTTTGCGGTTCACTGCTACTCAACCTAAAAAACAATCTTTGCCCTGTGTGCACGGCCACTTTAAGCGGATCAGTGATCACCCTGCTGCCAGCTGGAATTTTGATGGTTGCAGTCCCGTGCAAGGTTATTTCGTGTTTCACATGAAACGTTTCATCAAATGAAAACTCCAATTTTTGAAAGACCAGTTCACTTTTGCCGTGAAGATTAGTTAAGTGCAAGCGTAAAGCAATTCCGCTAACATTTGTAGTCACTTGGACAATCTGTGTCAGTTCCTCCATCCGGAAAGGAAGTGTAGAAAAATCATTGCAATTATGTTGCCAAATTGGAACCCATTTCAAGTAATTCGCCCCCTTTTATTGCTACGCTACCAAACTCACATTTACCTCAAATTGCACAATAGTTCATCCATCCCGCTTAACTGTGCCATTCAATCCTTTTAGTCTATAAAGATTTAACTGCTGTACTTCTTGCTTAAAACTCACAAAGCGGCCAAAGTTCAGGACTTCAGTAGCAAAATTATTCTTGAAAGCCCACTTTATTAAGAAGCCTAGAATAATCGAAACTCAATGATCACTTTTTGACCTTGAGCATTTGCGCTACATTCCATTGCCAGTACTTTGCCGCTTTGTTGTATTTATTAAAAAAGGTGTTCACTCAAAAATTATCGATAATTGACGTTGCTTGAAAATACATTTTTAATGTGCCCTGCCAACAGTCTCACTTATTTAACTTAATCAGCCAGCAACCGCAGAACTTCTTTTCGTGGAATTCCCTGAAAATACTTATTCAAGTCAACATCGTGCAAAGCCGCAGCGATCTGAGGCTCATCAAAGGTACAGCCCTTAAGCACTTTTTCTAATTTTTGAACGTTGTCGGTTCCAAAAAAGTCGCCGTAGAATTTAATATTCTCAATCTTTCCTTTTTCAACCAAAATTCGTGCATCAATCGTGCCACTTGTGAAATGTTGGCGCCGCTTGACCGTAAAGTTAGGTGAATGCCCATAAACCCAGTCCCAGTTACTGTAGTATTTTTCCTCAATCTGATCGATCTTTTCTTCATCTGCAGCAGTCAGTTGATATTCATGCTGCCGTGCTTCTTCCATACTTTTAACACCCAAAACCCTCATGATCAGCAGATCACGAAACTGCTCAGTCGTGATATTTTTATATTCTGGTGCCAAATATGGTCTCAGATTAGTAACCCGACTCTTGACGGATTTAATTCCCTTGGATTTGATTTTGTCTAAAGGTACATTGAGTGCCCTAGTAACCTCGTCTGTGTCAACATCTAGCATTAATGTCCCATGTGAGAATGTTTTCCCTCCCCGAGTATACATTGCATTGCCTGAGAATTTCTTACCATCAACCACGATATCATTGCGCCCGGTTACCTCTGCTCCTTTAACACCGATCTCATGCAAAGCATTTACAATTGGCGCAACCATCGTTTTAAAGTCGCCAAATTTATTTTGATTTGCGTCCACAATAAAACTAAAGCACAGGTTCCCTAAATCTTGATACATAGCGCCACCACCTGACAAGCGTCGGGTTACTGTAACGCTGTGTTCACGGCAGTACTTCTGATCAATTTCTTCGATCGTATTTTGATTACGCCCAACAATCACACATGACTTTTCGATATAAAACAGCATTAAGGGTAATTGTAATTCATCATTATTCATTAAATACTGCTCGGTTGCTAAATTTCTTCTGATATCAAATGTACGCATTGCCACATATTGCAATGATCACACTTCCTTTCAGCTTAAATATTGACGGGTAAACCTAATGCAAGATCGGCAGCATCCATGACTGCTTCACTGACACTTGGATGCGGGTGAATTGTCAAAGAAATATCTTCAATTGTAGAACCTGTTTCAATAGCCAAAGTTAGCTCTGTAATCAAATCACTGGCATTGGGACCCACAATCTGCGCTCCCACTAAGATATGACTTTCTTTTTCAAAGACAAGTCGCACAAAACCGTTAGTGCTGCTCAACGAGATCGCACGCCCATTTGCTGCAAATGGAAATTGAGCTTTCTTAACAGTTAACCCCTGTTCCTTGGCTTCACTCACAGTCAATCCAGTCGTAGCAATTTCACTATCTGTGTAACAAACAGCTGGCATCGCACGATAATCGATCACAGCTTTTGAACCAGAAATTGCTTCTGCTGCAATTTTGCCTTCATAACTAGCCTTATGGGCAAGGGCAGGTCCGGCAACTACATCGCCAATCGCAAAAATATTTGAAACTGCAGTCCGTCCTTGAGCATCTACGTCAATCAGTCCGCGTTTGTCAATTTTTATCCCCAAATGCTCTAGTCCCATCTCAGCAGTATTAGCACGACGACCGACACAAACAATACAATAATCCGCCTTGAGTTGTTTTTGTTTACCATCAGCTTCAAAGGTAATCGTGGTTCCATCTGCAGTTTGTTCCGCTTTTTTAGCCATTGCTTTTGTATAAATGTCAACTTTTTGGCCGCTAAAATGATTTTCGATTACGGAAACTAAATCAGGTTCGTAGTTTGCAAGAATCCGGTCCGCACCTTCGAGAATTGAGACGTGTGCTCCTAAATTTGCATACGCCGAGGCAAGCTCACAGCCAATGTAGCCCCCACCGACCACTACCAATTCTTTAGGAATCTCTTCCAGTGCCAGTGCACCGGTTGAATCCAAGACACGTCCCTTGAACTTAAAGTTAGGGATTTCAATCGGATGACTACCAGTTGCAATAATTAGATTATTAAAAGTATACGTTTGAGCATGATCTTCATTGATCACCCGCAAACTATGATCGTCCTTTAAGAAAGCACTGCCCCAAATAACATCAATATGATGTTTCTTGAAGAGCCCAGCCACCCCGCCAGTTAGCTTATCCACAACATTTTCTTTTTTCCACTTTTGAGTCTGTTTAAAGTCAAGCTTAGCTCCTGTGATTCTCAGACCCATGTCAGCAGACTCTTTTGCGCGCCGATAGCGATGCGCAACTTCAATCAAGGCTTTCGAAGGAATGCAGCCCACGTTTAAACAAACACCACCGATGAACTCCCTTTCAATCACCGTAACTTTTTGTCCCTTTTCTGCCGCTCTGATGGCAGCGACATATCCACCAGGCCCTGCTCCAATAACAACTGTGTCTAAGTCAATTGCAAAATCTCCAACTACCATATTATGCTCATCCTTCCATTAGTAAGAGTTCTGGATCACTCAAAAGTTCATTCAAGCGGTTAAGTGCCCTTTGTGCTGTTGCTCCATCAATTACACGATGGTCGAATGATAACGAAAGCTTCAAAACACGTGCACTCTTAACCTGACCATCTTCAACAACTGCTTCTTGAGTGATTCGACCTAACCCCAAAATCGCAACTTCTGGCCAGTTGATTACCGGAGTAAAGAAACCGCCGCCAATTGAACCAATGTTAGTAATGGACATTCCTGTATGCTGCATGTCTGTCCCGCTTAACTTGCCGTCTTTTGCCTTTTGTGTATTCTCACTAATCAAGCGTGCAATCGCAAAAAGGCTCTTTTGATCAGCATGTTTAATATTAGGAACAAATAAACCGCGCTCGGTATCTGTCGCTACCCCCACATTAATATAGTTGCGGTAAACAATTTCGTGTTGCTCCATATCCACTTTGGAATTTAAGACTGGGAACTCGCGCATTACACAGGCTAAAGCTTTGACTACATATGCCAAGAAAGTCAATTTGATTTCCCGCTCAGCTGCAAGGGTCTTGTATTTTTTGCGATGATCCCATAATTTGTCAACGACCACATCATCAAAGACCGTCACATGTGGAATCTCACTCTTGCTGCGAACCATTGCTTTGGCAGTAGCTTTACGAATTCCCGACATCTTTTCGCTGGTTTCAGGCCATTGAGCTGTTGCAGTAGCTGGTTGTGTCTGCGTCTGCTCCCCGGTTTTTTCCTCTGTCTGTTCCGCCTGTGCGGCTTGTCCGCCTCCCTTAATAAAGGCTTCAACGTCAGCTTTTGTGACATGGCCGTGACTACCAGTTCCTTTAACTTGTGCTAAGTCTACACCTTGTTCACGCGCATAAACACGCACCGCAGGCATCGCTAACACTGGTAAACTGCGATCAGGCGTGGCTGGAATGCTTGTCTTTGTTGTTTCATCCTTTTGAACTGCTCTTTTTTGATCTGCTAATGCTGCTGGATGTGCTGGATCTTGCACATTTTCTTCTGATTCAACTGGTGCTTTTTCCCGCTCTTTTGGCGTTTCTTCTGTCTTTTCGGTTGCAGCAGGTACTGCTGATTCTTCAGCATTTCCAGCACCTGCAACTTCAAATTCAACTAAAACTTGACCTACTTCAGCGGTTTCACCTTCATTAACAAGGATCTGTTTAACTTTTCCAGCTACAGGAGATGGAATCTCTTCAACTGATTTATCGTTTTCAATCTCCAGCAGATCGTCGTCTTCTTTTAATTCATCACCTGGTTTGACATACCACTGCGCAACTGTACCTTCAGAAATTCCTTCACCAATGTCTGGTAATTTGAATTGATACTTACCCATGCTGTGTGCCTCCTAATATTCCAAGATTTCATTTGCTTTTGCTACAATATCCCCCTGATTAGGCAGCCAGTCACTTTCGGCTTCACTAAATGGATAAGGGGTATTCGGAGCAGTAACCCGTCCGATTGGTGCCTTTAAATAAAGAATTCCGTCTTCAGCAATCAGCGCTGCAACTTGTGCTCCGACACCCGCTTGTTTCTGTGCCTCTTGCACGATTACCACGCGCCCGGTTTTCTTAACTGAATTCATAATTGTCTCTTCATCAAGTGGCGAAACTGTTCGTAAATCTACAACTTCTGCAGCAATATTTTGTTTTGCCAATTCTTCACTGGCCTTGAGGCTTTCTTGCAGCATTGCGCCATAAGAAATCAACGTAATGTCTTGACCCTCTTTAACGACATTCGCCTTATCTAAAGGAACCGTGTAGGCCTCATCAGGCACATCGGCTTTAATCGAACGATAAAGCTTCATGTGCTCTAAGAAAACGACGGGGTCATCCGCACGAATCGCTGAGATCAACAACCCCTTTGCATCGTACGGGTTGCTGGGGATTACGACCCGTAATCCCGGGATCTGTGCCATCAAACCTTCTAGACTGTCTGCATGTAATTCTGGGGTATGCACACCTCCGCCGAAAGGCGCCCGAATTGTAATTGGCATTTTACGCGTACTTCCCAATCTGAATCTGATTCGAGCCATCTGTCCTGCGATTTGGTCCATTGTTTCAAACACAAAACCAAAGAATTGAATCTCCGGCACAGGGCGAAATCCCTGAAGCGCAAGACCAGTCGACAATCCAATGATCCCGGATTCTGCTAATGGTGTATCAAAAACACGATCCGTCCCATGTTTTTCCTGAAGCCCTTCTGTCGCACGGAAAACACCGCCATTTTTACCTACATCTTCACCAAAAACCAACACTTTTTCATCACGGGCAAGTTCTTCATCCATTGCATCTGTGATGGCTTTGATCATTGTCTTTTTCGTCATGACTATTTGGCCTCCTTCGCTTCAAAACGCTCAATCTCTTGTTGTATGCCTGCCGGTGTAGCTGCGAATGTGTTTTTCAGATACTCACTGATTTTTTGTTTTGGCATATTTTCAACTTTATCAATTGCTTCTTTTATCTGTTCTTGAACTTCCTCAGCGTACTGGTCTTCTTTTTCCTGTGTCCAGATTCCCTTATCCGCCAAGTAATGCCGCATCCGCACCAAAGGATCTTTTTTGAGCCATGCATCATCGATCTCCTTTGTCCGGTAACGTTTTGGATCATCGCCTGACAAAGTATGCGGTCCATAGCGATACGTCAATGTTTCAATCAGAACAGGACCATTTCCTGCGAGTGCATAGTCACGTGCCTCTTTTGTAACCTCATAGACAGCCAAGGCATCCATACCATCGACTTGAATACCAGGAATACCAGCAGCTACTGCTTTTTGTGCCAAAGTTTTGGCGGCTGTCTGCTTGCTGCGTGGCACTGAGATAGCGTATCCATTGTTTTGTACAATAAAGATTGCTGGTGCCTCGAATGCGCCCGCAAAGTTAATTCCTTCATAGAAATCCCCTTGGGAAGTTCCACCATCACCCGTGTAAGTGTATGCCACATTTTTTTGCCCCTTGAGCTTAAACCCAAGTGCAACTCCAGCAGCCTGCACGAACTGTGCTCCAATAATAATTTGCGGCGGCAATGCTGGGAAGTCTGCTGGATACTTATTACCATCAACATGTCCACGAGACCATAAGAAAGCCTGATACAGTGGCAGGCCATGCAAAACAAGCTGCGGAACATCACGATAAGCAGGTAAAATAAAGTCCTGTTTGTCCATCACAAAATTGGAAGCAATCTGACTTGCCTCTTCACCCGCTGTTGGTGCATAAAACCCTAGCCGCCCCTGACGGTTTAATTTGGTAGAACGTCCATCAAGAATACGCGACCAAACCATCTGCTTAAACAATGTAAACAATTCGTCATCGCTTAAATCAGGTTGCCAACCCTTCTCAAGGATTTTTCCTTCTTCTGATAGGAGTTTAACTGTTTTGAATTCATCACCATTTTTTTTCAACTGTTCAAAATCGATAATTTTTTTGGACATTTCATGGGCCTCCTCATTAAATTAGCTCTTCGTCTCTAAACAAATGCCTTCCCAACACTCAATATGCCATAAATTCGCCTCTCTTACTAATGATATAGCTTTATAAAACGCTTACAATATAATTTTAACGCCTTTCCATCAAAAATTAAACATTGTTACTTTTTTAACTTGTCATTTTTTTTAATTACTTTCAGCTCAACATATTAAAAAAACCATCCTTTAAACTTTCACTTTATCTGACAAGTAAAGATCCGAACATAACTCCTTTCTTTTAACCTACAATTCGGTCTTAACCATCATAGAACAACTTGTGTCAGTAACTTTCGTCAGGTAAAAAAAATCTCTCTGCCAAAATTTCATCTTTAAAAACTTGATTGTGAACTAATGATCATCCTGGGCTGACCGCGTTTTTAACATCATTTTTTATTGCTGCAATTTTAAAATTCCGCTAAACCCTTTATTTCTCCATGTGTCTCCGCTATGCTTTAAACATGCATACCTTACTTGGAGGCTCCCATATGATCACAAAAACAAAATTATGGATTCATGCTTCACCTTTTCTCATTGTTTGCAGCATCTTCTTATTACCATTACTGTTCTTAACTATCTGGGCCTTTATGGCACAAAATCTTTTCTGGATTATTAGTTTGGTGCTGTTTGATTTTATTTATCTTAATCTAGAATCAACGTTGCTGGCATTCGTATTATTTAAGCGCAAACAGCGACGCGAGGCAGAAAAAGAGGCAACTGAGGATGATGAAAAATAAGTGCAACCCGCTGTGCAGCCGCTAGTTTTTACGTACTAACGCTGAATTACAAAACAGACGGATTATGAATATGCGCAAAAAAGTGGAATAAAAAGCGTTTAGTTGCTGATAATTAACAGCAGCAGGCGGATCATTCCGGGGTTGACTTGGCTGACTTTACAGGTTAAGAGAGTGTGACATAAGTCGGGAAAATTTGAGTGCTAACTCGAAATTACGAACATCGCGAGTACTTTGCTATGAGTAATTGGAAAGTCAGACGGAAGATTTTGACTTATGGAACACGTTTATCCGGAATAAAAGCGAGGCTGTTTGGAAATAAGGACATCAAGCCAAGTGTTCGCGCCTTTTGTCCCAAATTTTATTCAAATAAAAATTGGCAGGGCACCGGTAACCCGCAGCATGGACAGCTTGAAATCCATCTTTTGGACTTCAAATGTCTGCACTACGTTCTATTACCAATTACTCTACCAATCTTTTTGATTACTTTAACTGCTTTTATAAACTACAAACACACTTAATTGCTTTCCGACATTAAAGAAAGCCTCTAATTCGCAACCGCGGCCTTTACCAAGCAGCAGTCTGACAAGACGTTGCTTTCTTTTTTCTTAGACCTTAGCAATCTTGCCCTGTTCAATATAAATTGCAAGAATAGAAAGATCAGCCGGATTCACACCACTAATACGGCTTGCCTGTGCTAGCGTTGCCGGTTGAATTTTTTCCAATTTTTGCCGGGCCTCTGTAGCCAAACCCTCAATTGCAGCGTAGTCAATCCGCGTTGGGATCTTTTTAGCTTCCATTTTTTTAAGCTTTTCTACTTTTTTATATGCTTTTTTAATATATCCATCATATTTGAATTGAATCTCAACCTGCTCTATCTCGCGCGGTTTAAGAGCTTGGTCGGGTTCGGGAATAAATTTTAGCACATCAGCATAACTAACTTCTGGTCGTTTTAAAAATTCGCTGGCAAGCACACCATCTTTCAGCGCAGCAGCTCCCTTTTCTGCCAAAAAAGCATTGACCTGTTCAGTTGGCTTAATTCTAATTTCGCTCAAACGCTGCATTTCAGCTTGAATTGCTTCCTTTTTGCACTTAAAAGCGGCAAATCTTTCTTCTGAAATTAAACCAAGTTCATGTCCGAGTGCTGTTAAGCGTAAATCAGCATTATCGTGCCGCAAAATTAAGCGGTATTCAGCACGCGATGTCAATAAGCGATAAGGCTCATTAGTTCCTTTTGTCACAAGATCGTCAACCATAACCCCGATGTAAGCATCACTTCTTTTCAGTGTCACTTGGTCTTTACCCAAAGCCTTAAGTCCCGCATTGATCCCTGCCAGCATCCCTTGACCGGCAGCTTCTTCGTATCCTGAAGTCCCATTTGTCTGTCCAGCAGTAAATAAACCCGCAATCAACTTCGTCTCCAGTGTTGGTCGTAATTGATACGGCGAAACAATATCATATTCGATTGCATACCCTGGTCGCATCATTTGAGCATGTTCAAGACCCTGAATAGAATGCACCATCTTTTGCTGAATTTCTTCAGGCATTGAAGTTGATAGGCCTTGCAAATAGAATTCGTCAGTTTCTCGTCCTTCCGGTTCAATGAAGAGCTGATGGCGCGGCTTATCTGCAAACCGGACGATTTTATCTTCAATTGAAGGACAGTACCGTGGCCCAACACCTTCAATTACACCGGAAAACATCGGTGCCCGATCCAAGTTTTCTCTGATTAATTTATGCGTAGTTTCATTTGTATATGTTAACCAGCAGGAAAGCTGCTCCTTCACACTGAGATAGTCAGCGTCAGCAGACTCGAAGCTAAAATGATTAGGTCGTGCATCACCTGGTTGCTCCTGCGTAGCCTCATAGTCAATCGTATTACCATCAACACGCGGTGGTGTCCCCGTTTTAAACCGCCGCAGCTCAAATCCAAGCCTTTCCAAGTTACCAGAAAGCTTCTTTGCAGGTTGCGTATTGTTCGGACCCGAAGAATACATTAATTCTCCGATGATAATCTTACCGCGCGCCGCAGTCCCAGTCGTTAACACCACTGTTTTGGCACCATAACGTGCCCCAGTATTAGTAATCACGCCCTTAATTGTGTTATTTTCAACTATTAAGTCGTCCACAATCCCTTGACGTAGCGTTAGATGCGGTTGTTTTTCAAGTGTATGCTTCATCTCAATTGAATAAAGTCGCTTGTCAGCCTGCGCCCGCAAAGCGCGGACGGCTGGGCCTTTGCCGGTATTCAGCATCCGCATCTGGACGTAGGTCTTATCAATATTACGTCCCATCTCACCACCCAAGGCATCGACTTCACGCACAACGATCCCCTTAGCTGGGCCGCCAATTGACGGATTGCAGGGCATAAAAGCTACCATTTCGAGATTGATTGTCATTAAAAGTGTTTCATTACCCATCCGGGCAGCTGCCAATGCAGCTTCACACCCCGCATGACCAGCTCCCACGACAATCACATCATAATTTTTACTAATATATTGCTTTACTTCCATCTCAATCTCCTATTATTACTTTCCTAAACAAAATTGGCTAAACAATTGATTTAAAAGTTCATCTTGATAACTATCACCGGTAATTTCTCCTAAAAGATCCCAGCAGTTGGTCATATCAATCTGAATTAAATCCACTGGCATCTTCGCACTAATTCCTTGTAAAACTGAAGTTAATGCTTTTTCAGCTTGGTTTAAAAGCGCAATATGCCGAGCATTTGTAACCATCACAGTCGTTTGACTATTTTCAATTCCGCCGAAAAAAAGCTCCGCAATCCTGGCTTCCAATTGCTCAAGTCCTTGGTTCTTCAAAACTGAGGTTGTCAGTATTTCTTCATCAGGTTGCAACAGCTCCTTAAGCTGCGCAACCTCAATTCCACGAGTTAAATCCATCTTATTCAAAAGAACAATTCTTTTTTTGGTAGCCGTCAGTTTCAATAACTGCCGATCTTCATTTGTTAACGGTTCACTGCCATTTAAAACTAACATTACTAAGTCCGCTTGTTCAATCGCATGCTTTGAACGCGCGACCCCAATTTTTTCAACTTTGTCAACAGTTTCGCGAATTCCGGCCGTGTCAACCAGTTTAAGTGGCACTCCGCGGACGTTAACATATTCTTCGATTACATCACGGGTCGTGCCCGCAACATCTGTTACAATTGCCTTATCTTCATGCAAAAGGTGGTTCAGTAAGCTTGATTTGCCCACATTTGGGCGGCCAACAATTGCCGTTGCCAGCCCTTCGCGCAAAACCTTACCCTGTTTAGCAGTTGACAGCAATTGTTTAATTCTTTGTCTGACTTCCAACGCCTTTTCTTTCAATAATCGGGTTGTCATTTCTTCAACGTCGTCATATTCTGGATAATCAATATTAACTTCAACCTGCGCCAAAACTCCTAAAATGTCCTGTCGTAAATTCTTGATCAGATGTGACAAGTTCCCATCAAGCTGGTTTAAGGCCACCTTCATTGAACGGTCAGTCTTGGCCCTAATGAGATCCATGACAGCTTCAGCTTGTGAAAGATCGATTCTGCCATGCAAGAAAGCCCGTTTTGTAAATTCCCCTGGTTCGGCAAGCCGTGCGCCATTACTTAATACCAACTGCAAAATGCGGTTAGTCGCAACTATTCCTCCATGACAATTAATTTCAACAACATCTTCACGCGTGAACGTCTTGGGAGCGCGCATCACCGAAACCATTACTTCATCGACTTCTTGCCTTGATTCAGGATCGACAATATGTCCATAATTGATTGTGTGACTTGAAACAAGTTGTAAATTCTGACCAGCAAAGATTTTCTGTGCGCATTGAACTGCTTCTTCCCCGCTTAGACGAACAATTGAAATTGCTCCTTCACCCGGGGGAGTAGAGATTGCGGCAATTGTATCAAATTCTGTGGCTGTTTTCACGCCTTCAAAACCTCCCTTTTAGACAATAAAAAAAGCGCCACTCCACGCGTAATACGTGGATAAAGCACTTTGACTACTTCATCAATTAAGATAAGAATGATTGTCTATAATATACTTTCTATTCAAAAAAAAGTCAATCATCGGCTGCCAACAAATTTCCTTCTAATAATTCAACGGTCCCTAACAAGTTCTTTGTGGCTTCAAAACGCTATTTTATTAACTACAGTTAGTACAACAGATAATATAATTACATTATTATTAAAAAAATGCTTGCATTTTTAATGTGAGCAGTTATAATAAAAAATATCAATTACGAGGTAACTTTAAAAAAACTGAGAGGAGTTGGGTAACATGTCATGCACAATGACCACTATGAATAGCTGTAATAATTCTAATACAACAATCCAATACCTAGTGAGCCTAGTCATTATTAACACGCGCGATGTGTTTCCCAATGTCTTGGCTGATTAGAGTGTAAAGACATTAAAACCATCGCGCTAAGGAGAACTTAGGCGATGGATTTTTTTTAGGTACCCACCGCCAGAATATCATGCGGTGGGTACCTTTTTAATTTCTTTTTAATTTCGCAGTCGCCTCGCAATTCAACTTTAAGGAGGAATCACTATGACACTTACATCAGATCCTAAAGCAAAGAACCCACAAGAATTAGATTGGAACAATCTTGGCTTCAACTACATGAACCTTCCATACAGATACCGTGCATATTGGCGTGACGGCGAATGGCGCGATGCAGGCCTAACAGAAGATGCAAATGTCACCATCAGCGAGGGCTCAACCAGCCTTCACTATGGACAAGAAGTCTTTGAAGGACTGAAAGCTTATCGATGCAAGGATGGCAGTATCAACCTTTTCCGTCCTGACCAAAATGCTAAGAGACTGCAAAAAAGTTGCGAACGTCTCATGATGCCTCAGGTCCCAGTTGACATGTTTATCAGTGCCCTTAAACAAGTTGTTAAAGCTAATGAAGATTATGTTCCTCCATATGGGACTGGAGCAACTCTTTATCTTCGTCCATATCTAATCGGTGTTGGCGGTAATATCGGTGTTCATCCAGCACAAGAATACATTTTTTCAATCTTCGCCATGCCGGTTGGCAGCTACTTCAAGGGTGGTTTAACCCCTACGAATTTCGTTGCTTCAGAATATGATCGCGCCGCACATAAAGGGACTGGGGCAAGCAAAGTCGGTGGTAACTATGCTGCTAGTCTCTTCCCTGGAAAACTTGCACATGATGCAGGTTTCTCAGACTGTATCTACCTTGATCCTATCGAACACAAAAAGATTGAAGAAGTCGGTTCCGCAAACTTCTTTGGAATCACTAAAGATGGTAAGTTTGTCACACCAAAATCTCCTTCAATCTTACCAAGTGTTACAAAATATTCACTTTTGTATCTGGCTGAGAAACGTTTTGGCATGGAAACCGAGCAAGGGGATATCTACATTGATCAATTGGATCATTTCGCTGAAGCCGGTGCCTGCGGAACAGCAGCCGTAATCTCACCAATTGGCGGCTTCAAATATGGTGATCACTTCCATGTCTTCTATAGTGAAACTGAAGTTGGGCCTGTAACACATAAACTTTACGATGAATTGACCGGTATTCAGTTTGGCGATCGCAAAGCGCCAACAGGCTGGATCGAAAAAGTATAGTCGCGATTTTCAAGAGAAAGAGGAGCTGTTATTAAAATGGAGAATACAAACACGACCGCCCCAACTGTAAAAGAATATGCATACCGCATCAGTGCCGCAGTTGCCAACGCAATCTTAGTTACTTTAGGAATTGGATTATTATTGCAGACAATCGCTTCCTTTGTTCACTGGAATGCACTTTATCAAGTGGGTGTGATTGCAAATGACTTGCTTGCCCCTGCATTAGGGGTCGCAATTGCTTCACAGCTTGGAACAAACTCACTTGTAATGTTCAGTGCCATGATTTCATCAACTGTCGGGGCAAATGCAGTTCATTTTACCACTGGCGCTGTTAACGGCACTACCGCAACTGGGTCCAGTTTGATGCAGGCTGCCGGAAGTGCAACATTTGCAACCGGTCAACCTGTCAGTGCTGTTTTAGCAGGCTTAGTGGCTGCACTTGTCGGTAAATATCTTACAGGTAAAACACCACTTGATATGATGCTTGTTCCTTTCGCGGCTACCTTAACCGGTGGAATTGCAGGTTTAGGATTAGCAGCCGTAACTACACCGTTTTTATTAAATGTCAGTGCATTTATCGCACAAACGATGCAGGTTAATCCGCTGGTCGGCTCAATTTGTATCTCTGCCATCTGGGCACTTTTCTTAATGACACCCGCTTCCTCTGCTGCTCTTGCGATCGCTTTAACACTCGATCCAATTTCATCAGCTGCTGCTTTGATTGGTACAACTTCGCAGTTTGTAGCCTTCACTGCAATGTCGTTCAGACAAAATAACGCAGGTGCAAACATCGCGCAGGGAGTGATGACACCCAAGGTTCAGTTCCCTAATCTGTTAATTAACCCGTATCTTTTAGTCCCATCAATCCTCTCGGCAGTTGTCTGTGCCCCAATCGCAACTATCATGTTTGGTTTCCGTTCAACATATAAGCTTGCAGGTTTAGGCCTCAATTCATTTATTGCGCCAATTGCTTACATGGGTCAAGGCTGGGAATCCTTTGCAGTCTATGTATTTACGGGAATGTTCTTGCCAGCAGTTATTTCATTGGTAGCATACAGCATGATGAAAAAGGTTGGGTTAATCAAAGATAACCAATTACACTTGGAGATCGTTTAAGCTGAACAATAACTAATTTAATTACTTGATGGAACGGAAAGGAAATAGATGTAATGGGAAGAAAGTACGCAATTATCGGTGTTGGTCATGTTGGTGCAACAATCGCCTTTGCTCTAGTTACTAAGGGTGATGCGGATGAACTAATTTTGATTGACAAAAATGAAAAGAAAGCTCGCGCTGAACAGTTGGATCTCCAAGATGCAACCGCACGTTTGGAGACACGGCCCAAGATTAAGATTCAAGACTACAGCGAACTGGCTGATACCGATATTCTATTTGTGACAGCAGGAAATATCCATGCACTTGATCACGCAAGCGGCAATCGCTGGGCAGAATTCGAATATACCCGGGAAATAGTCAAAGACATTGCACCCAAGATCAAGGAAAGTGGCTTCCATGGCGTCCTGATAGATACAATGAATCCTTGTGATGCAATTTCTCAATATCTGCAAAAAGAAATTGGATTACCTGGTTCACAAGTTCTTGGAACTGGCACCTTCCTTGATACAGCAAGAATGCAACGTGTGGTTGCAGAAAATTTCGCTGTTGATCCTAAAAACGTAACCGGCTTTGTTTATGGCGAACATGGTGAATCCCAGTTTGTGGCTTGGTCGACAGTCAAGGTAAATGGTCTGGCTGTAAAACCTTTGGCAGCAAAAAAACAATTAGACCTTGACAAATTAGAAGCGCAAGCACGTTCTGGTGGGTGGGCAGTTCACTCTGGCAAAGGCTACACTAGCTTTGCAATCGCTACTTGTGCAGTTAAACTCAGCCGGGCAGTTTTTGATGATGCACACTTAATGTGCCCATGCTCGACTTACAATGCTAAATACGATTCCTATGTGGGCCAACCTGGAATCATCGGTAAAAACGGTGTTGAAGAAGTTGTCACGATCCCATTGCCTCCTGAAGAGGAAGCAAAACTTGCAAAGTCTGCAGCAACTATTAAAGAAAAATTTGAAACAATGTAACTAGGTACTTCTCCACGTTCAATCGCCACAGTTTCAAAGTGTTTCACAACATCCTCATCAATTTGTTGTGATTATGTGTGAACAATAAAAACTATATTATTCCAAGATTACGTTTATGATTAGTTTCCGTATTAGTGCAGTAAAATAAAAAAGTATCCTGCAGGCTTGTACTTGAGCTGCGGGATACTTTTTTAATATAGTCTTTAATATTCAATGTATTTTTAGAGCTGGCTTCAATCTTATTTGCTTTTGTTAACTGCTGTCCGTGCCATTAATACATCGCAGTTTGCATTTCTAATTATATAAGATGCTACTGAACCAACCACCAGTCGTTCAATGAAATTCTTACCTGTTGATCCGACGATAATTAAATCATTTTGATATTCTTTCTGGAAATCAAGAATAACAATTTTGGGATTTCCAAAACGAAGATGGACACGCAGAGCATCATGCTCGATTTCATTATCCTTAAGTAAGCGCTCCTTGAGCTTCAGCATGTAATCTTCATTGGCCTGCTCAATTTTATAGATCCGTTCTCCATCAAGCGCTATTCCTGCACCACCATATTCCAAAGAGTTTAAATCTAGAACTCTCAAAATATCCAGCGTAGCTCCTTGACTATGTTTCACAGATTCAATTGCCTTATTCAGGGCAACCTCAGCCCCGTCAGAACCATCAACTGCTACCAAAATATGTGCATATTTATGAGCCATTTCATCCACCCGCCTTTAACGTTAGAACTGCTTTCTATAGTGCTATCATAGCGCTGCTGCTGCAAAACTTCAAGCAATTTACGTAATAGTGCACGTCCTGGTGTTTAAACTCTTGTCAGTCCCAAACATGCCAACCCTACCACAATAAGCGTTATTATCAGCAGATACTTGCTGCCAAAAGCTGTCCGCAAATAATGGCGTCCCTCTCGATTAGCGGCCCACCACATGCGTAGTTTGCTCCAGTTACGGGCTAATATGTAAGCACCAATTATGCCGCCACCTAGAATAATGATCCCACTAAGCTGATCTGCTCGAGCAGGTGCAAGCCGACGCAACACGAACGTCAAAAAGTCTCCCAAGACAAAGTTATTAAAGATATGCAAACCAATCGACCATTTAATCCCATAGTTCAGTGCAACATAGCCAAAGACGAGTCCAACCATAAATGCAAAGGGGGTTTGCACAAAATTAGCATGATATAACCCAAACATATAAGCTGAGATGATAATTGCCATCTCATTTCCATATTTTGCTAAACTTCGCAGTAAATATCCACGAAAAACAATTTCTTCTGTCAAAGGTCCTAACAAAGCTGCATATAACAACATTGAAAAGCTTTGACTGGAATGTGTCGCGGCCTCCAACTGTTGCGTGGCGCTAAAGCCAATCAAGTTGACCAATTTTTCAAATAGCGCACCATAAATACCTGCCACAATCTGCAGCGTCATCAGGATCGCCGTTAGACTGAAAAACTTTTTCCATGAAATCTGTTCTTTTCCCGCTATCCAATATTGCCTGCGCAAACGAGGTGGCGACACAGCTACAATAACTAATAAGCCGACACCGATCGCCCAAAAGTAAGGTACTCCACTTTGCTCAATTGCACTTGGCAACATATTTTTGACTGCCGAATTATTACCAATTAACAAAAAAACAGAGGCGACTAATGCGACAACTTGAAAAACCACAAAATAGATCGCTGTCACCAATAATGTTTTCCCAAGTTTTTTTTGAAACTTTTTCTTTGCAGAATTATTAATAGCTGCCACTCCCTCTCAAAGCCTTCTTTAGCTGGGTCCAAAACTTAGTTTATTTACACAAGTATACTGTTTTCTCTTTATGCTTGTAAATATATCCTTAGGTAAAAGAAAAGAGCCATAACAAAACTCAGTTTGTCACAACTCCGCTATTTTTTAAAACATTTTATTTGAGCAAAATCTGATGCTTTTTTTTAAGCGTTTCTATCTGTGAACTAGGAACTTTCTTAAGTTCTTGCAATTTATCTTCAATCAACTCAAGAACCTTGATTCTATCACCTAGATTCCCTACAAAGTCGTACTGATCTCCATCAAGAATCAACAACGGTGAGACGTTGTAATTATGCATCCAATCATCGTAATATTGTAACAGCTTCTTGTAATATCCGACAAGTGAAGGATCATTTTCAATAAGTTCATATTTGCGACCGCGTTTTGTAATCTGCTTGATCATTGTTTCGTAAGAGACTCTGATAGTGATCATTAAATCAGGTGCTTTCTTCTTGGCAGCATAAGGCAGCTCTTCCATCATATTATTCAACAAACTTTTATATATCTGATATTCGACATCAGTCGCATTACCCATCTCTGTATTCATCTTCATGAACAGTTCATCTTCATAAATTGACCGATCCAGAATGTTATTGTCGCCTTGCATTGCCTCTTTAATCATTTTAAAACGCCTGTTTAGAAAAAATGTCTGCAATAAATAAGCATATGGATTAGTAGCTTCTTCATCCCCAGCAGCTCTTTTTTGAGCAGCGATCTCGTTTCCCTTGTAAAATAGCGGTAACACCGGGTTATCCTCCACTGGTTCGAAAAAGGCTTTGGTTCCCAATTCCTTAGCCAAAATGCCTGTTAAACTGGACTTGCCGGATCCAATAATCCCAGATAATGTAATCAAAATGATCGTTACACCCTTTCTAATTCTTCTATTCATAGTGCCGTTAGCTTTGATCTTCAAAAACCCTGTGACGGAAACAAAAAGCCTTGAAGATTAAACGCATAAATACTCTGTTACATTTAGTATACCTGCCAGTAACAGTCACTCAGTCCATCGACTCAACAAGTACCAATTACCATCATACTCGGTCTCTAAATAAAAATAAAGGATTGCTTTTACACAAGTGAATGTATTAAAATTAAATGCAACCACTGTATCTTGTAGGAAAAGTAAAAGTGAGGTCATATAAGTGAATAAAGTTTATCTTGCAGCACCATTTTTCAGCGAACCCCAAAATCAGCGAATTCAAGCAGTTAAAAAAGCATTGCAGCAAAACAAAACCATTGATAGCGAAAATATCTTTTTACCTCAAGAACATCAATTTGAAGAAGAAGAATTCGGCAGCCGTGCTTGGCAGCAATACGTTTTTGCTTCAGACATGCGTCAAGTTCACCGTGCTGATCTGCTTGTGGCAATTATCGATTATAAACTGGAAGGCGGAGAAAATGAGAGCGACTCTGGCACTATTTTTGAAATTGGGGCTGCCTTTGAAAACAAAACCCCTATTGTTATCGTACAATTTGATCCGCAAAAGAAACTTAACCTAATGATTGCACAAAGTTTGACGGCTTATTTTGATGCCAGCGGTGATGGTCTAAAGGAACTTGCAACTTATAATTTTGATGTTCTAAAATCAAAACCGGCACACCGTGAGGTCTTTTAAGTGATGATTCAGCAAATTTCAAAATAAAAACTAGGCCATCGCATATTAGCGGCCTAGTTTTTATTTTGAAATCCATAAGATCTCCACTCATTAATTTTGAGCTGCTTGTTTACCAGCTAGTCGCCCAAAAGTTTGTGCATGACTAGCCGCTGTACCCGGAACACGATCTGGGTAACTCCCAAAGAAAAAGCCGCCACTGTCATTTCCAGCTGCGTATAGATGATTGATTGGCGCATAATCCTCATCCAGAACTTCCATCTTTTTATTGACGCGCAACCCATCAAAGGTACATAGTAAGCGTCCGCCTAACATACAGCCATAGTATGGTGCTTGAGCAACCGGAGTCAGCCTGTATGCCTCTTTCCCAAAGTCTTGATCAACACCTTGTGCGGATAACTCATTAACTCGAGCTACTGTCTTTAATAAGTTTTCAACCGGTAAATGAAGTTTTTCAGCAAGCTCTTCAAGCGTTTTTGCTTTAACGATCAGTCCTTTGTCGACATACTGTTCCGTATCTGCTTTCAATTTCTCAACATTTGCCATATATCCAGGAAAACCAATTCGTGCACATCCTAAAGTATGAAATTGAGCTGCGTATTTCCCAAAATTACTGTCCCAGATCATCGCATACAAGTACCCTTTTTGTTTACTTGCTGCATTCACAATAAACTCATATGGGGTTGATTCATTTGCAAACCGTTCACCACGAACATTGACTTTCAGTAATGGATGACTTGCCAACCACAACCAGTCTTGATAAGTTTCGGTTTGAACGTACATATCTTCAGTTCGAGTCCCAATTGGTACTAATCCCCTATCAAAAGTACATCCTGCAGGCGCTTCATCTTTAATTGCTCCCACATTCATTGCAGCCATAATTCCAGCCCCATCATTACGTGGGCTGTCATTATAGACATTCTTTTTTAAGGCTAATGGATTCCATTTTGATAATAACTCCTTATTTGCTGAGTAACCTCCTGTACACAGAATCACGCCTTTAGTTGCCCTAATTTTAAAGTATTTATCATCGATAAGATTCTTAGCAACAATCCCCGTGACAGTTCCATTGTCTACTTCCAGCTTTACTAATGAAGTGTCAAAGAGCAGTTCAACACCCATTTCTTCGACTTTTTCTTGGAACCATTTTCCATAAGAAGCAAAAGTGTTATCATCCTTTGTTGCGTCGTTTTGTGTTGGAAATGCTTTATAAATCGGATTCTTTTCTCCAATATCTGGCTCAGCGCGAAGATGTGCCCCATGCGGCTGTAACACATTATCTTCCACCCAATTGACTGCTTCAGCGCTGTTGTTTACCCAATGATAAATTAAGCCTTCATCAACATTATGCTGTGCAAAAGCAGCTAGATATTCCACTAATTCAAACTTGTTTATTTTTATACCTGCTCGTTTCTGAGCATTAGTATCAACCCCACCTAAGCTAAGCCGTAAAAGATTAATAGTGTGTTCTTTTTCAATTACGAGCGTCTTTACCCCTTTTTCAGCGGCAGCAGCAGCGGCCATTAATCCAGCATTACCTGCACCAATTATCAAAACTTCAGTGCTGATCAGCTTAATATCTGTGGTATTGTAGTCCTTACTATCGTCGTTTGTATTCATAAAAATGCCTCCTTTAGCTTGGCTTTTACCTTATAATAAGTGAAATTGTGAGCAAATTCAACCTATTAAAATTTTCGTGTCTCTATATTTCTTCGATATTATTTTTAAGGAGACAAACACTGCGCTGTATCCCACCTCAAAGATATAGTATTCTTATGACAAAGGGGAGGTTACAAAAGATGTTAAACAAAAATAAACTATTTTTGATTCCACTATGCTTGCTGCTCGTGGGGTGCAGCTCGCAAAAGAAACCAGGAACTGAAAAACAATCAGCAACCCGAACCGAAAAGAAAGTACAGTCAGCTGCCAAAAGTACCCAAACAAACAGCCAAAAAGCAAGTGCTAGCCAAGAAGAGTCCACTACTAGCTCTGCAGCTGCATCTTCTCAATCCGAGCAACAAGCATCCCGCCTTGCTCAACTGAATCATGAGCTCATTACACATCTGGGCACTGTCTTGTTACCACAAAATGATGGTCTCACTAGTGGTAGCGATAAACTCAATGCGCGTTATCATGGAAATGCTGCTAATTATACCGTTAGCTATAGTGTTGAGACACGTGCCAAAGATTTTAATGATTCTAGCGTCGCACAGGAAATTCCTTATGCTGAATTTACAAAGAAAACCTATTCGTCTGCCACCGAGGCTGCCCAACAAGTTACCCACCGAACCGCAAGTGATTCTCAGGGCTTACCAACAGTCGATTTGGGACATAATATTAGAGGATATCTTGATTCAGGGGCGGGACAACGGTACTTATCTTGGAACGAAGGCAACTGGTCACTGAGTGTGCATGCTGCTGCCGTAAAAAATGAAGATCCTACACAGTTAGCCAAACAAACAGTTGCAGAACTTGAGAGCTATCTTTTGCCTGCACCACAATCTTATGGTGAAATCCGCTTCAATGTCGGCTTAAGTTACGGAAGTCGGGAGCAACTCGTGCGGTGGCAAAAGGGCAACATTATTTATGAACTGGAGACACATGATCCTTCAACTGCAATAAAAATGGCAGCCAGTGTGAAATAATTCTTTTCCCTATTCGCATTGTCTTGCACCGACCGTACGCGCCTCCCATTATTTTTAAAATCGGCTTCAACTAAAAAGCAAGACTGCCACAAAGATTGGAAGATTCTCCAACTTTATCACAGCCCTGCTTTATTTTATTATCTTTTACCATACCACTTTTAAACTTTCGCCTGCTGCCACGTTAATTATTAGGCAACACCCAATAATTATCGTTATTATGCTGCTTGACATAATTCTTAAATTCCGTTGATTGATAGGCTTTTTTTACTGCCTTTGCCCAAGCAGTCTTTGCATTTTTCTTAGTGGTTACAGCTACTAAACGATACTCAGAACGTAAAGTCTCTGCTAGTAATATTTTTTTGGTAGAGATTTTTGCACTATAAGCAACTGAACCAGGTAAAACAACATATTCAAAATCTTGCTTAGACCGTGGAATGGTAGCAGAGTCCATTTCAGTAATTTTTAAATTGTACTTATTAGTAGCGATATCTTTCTTGGTTGCCTTAATCAGATCTGTCCCTTTCTTCAAGGTAATCCAGCCAGCTTTGACCAGCAAATTATACGCACGTGCAGTATTGGCAGGATCATTTGGAATTGCAATCCGGTCACCGAAAGCAACATTTTTTAATGTTATTTTTTGCGCTGGATAAATACCAGTAGGTACGGTTGGAATTGGCGTCAGTGCAACCAAATTTGCCTTCTTTTCAGTATTAAAATTCTTCATGTAGGCCGTATGCTGATCAACACTCAAATCCACTTGACCCTCGCTAAGTGCAACATCTGCATTCAACAAATTATTGAAGGATTTATTTGTCACATGATAGCCTTCTTTTTCAAGAATTGGTTTAATTCCCTTGAGAAAAAGCTCACTGTAAGGCCCTGGAGAACTGCCTAGCAAAATTGTTTTTTGATTATTTGAACTGCTCTTTTGACCATGCAAAGTGAAAAATGCAAGTACCGCAATTAGTAAAACCACCAAAAGCGTAACACTTAATTTAAAGCGCGAACTTTTAAACAACGACTTCCCACTCCCTTTGATTACTCTATTTTTCAAAACAGAAAAGCCTGCGCTAGCGTATGGTTTGCAAACAAAGTAATTTTTTATCTAAATTAAAGCTTATCTAAAGCTTGTTTTAAATCCGCAATTAAATCATTCACATTTTCAATCCCAACCGAAATTCTAATTAAATCAGGTGTAATTCCTGTTTCCTTTAATTCTTCTGCATTCAATTGAGCATGTGTCGTTGAAGCCGGATGAATGATTAAGGATTTGGCATCTCCCACATTGGCCAACAGTGAGAAAAGCTTCAGGTTCTCAATTAAATCCTTGCCGGCCTGTTCTCCCCCAGTTAATCCTAAAGTGAAAATCGAGCCTACACCGTTAGGAAAATCGCGCACTGCTAATGTATGATACTTGCTGGACTCAAGTTCTGGGTATTTGATCCAAGCCACTTTAGGGTGATCATTTAGAAAAGCAATAATTTTTCTTGTATTTGAAACATGTCGTTCAATTCGTAAAGATAGTGTTTCCAGTCCTTGCAGCAGCAGAAATGAATTAAATGGGCTGATTGCCGCCCCAGTGTCACGCAAAATTTCAGCACGGACTTTTGTGGTAAAAGCACCGCCTTGTAAATCAGCAAAAACCAATCCATTGTACTGAGCATTCGGCGTCGTAAATTCCGGATAGCGCGTACTTGCATGATAATCAAATTTCCCATTCTCAACGATCACCCCACCCATTGAGGTTCCATGCCCCCCAATGAATTTTGTCGCGGATTCGATTACAATATCGGCACCGTGTTCCAACGGCCGGTAAAGATAAGGTGAAGCAAAGGTATTATCAACGAGCACTAAAATTCCGTATTTATGCGCTGTTGCTGCGATTGCATCAATGTCGAGTAAATTGATATCAGGGTTCCCAATCGTTTCCAAATAGATTGCTTTTGTGTGCTCATTGATATATTTTTCATAATTTTCCGGCGCATCAGGATCAACAAAATGCGTAGTAATACCTAACTTAGGCAATGTCACATTCAGCAAATTATAGGTGCCACCATAAAGTGTACTGGCTGCAATTACCTCATCACCTTGTCCAGCAATATTGGTAATTGCGGCTGTAACAGCAGCAGCCCCACTTGCTAGCGTAACTCCACTGGTTCCTGCCTCAAGTGCCGCCACGCGTTCATCAACTACCGCTGTCGTTGGATTTGTAAGCCGATTATAAATATTACCGGGGTCACGCAGCGCAAAGCGATCAGCTGCCTGCTTAGCATCCTTAAAGACGTACGAAGTTGTTTGATAAATTGGAACTGCCCTAGCACCTGTTTCATCGACTGTCTGTCCTGCGTGGACCTGTAAAGTTTCAAAACTCAAATTTTTTTCACTCATGAAAATTCCTCCTTTAGAATATACGCTGTGCGACAATTTTTTATAAGATACACAAAAACGTCCCTGCAAAAATATTTGCAGGGACGTTTTCACCAACTCGTACTCTCTATCAGATTAAAATTAAGCCTACTCTTCTCATCAAAATCACATATCTTATTGCAAGTATCCTAACATTCGTTCATGCCAACTGTCAATACCTTTTTTTATTAATCTTCACGACTTATTTTTAAAAAAATTGAGTACAGACTTGACGTTTTGGTTAAAAAGTCATAATCTACTTATAATAATATTACGTTGATGGGATGAGTAATATATTTGCGATGATATTCAGAGAACTGGGCATGGTGCGAACCAGTTATCATCCATATGTGAAAATGGTCCCTGAGTGAAAATTGTACGAACTTTAATCTATAAAGCAAGTATAATTCGGGTGCGCCCGTTAACGCAGCAGTGTATCGCATTTTAAATGCCGTACACGTAAAGAGTAGTCATTGTTAATGACTAGTAAACGGGTGGTACCGCGACTTTTCGCCCCGCAATCCTTTGATAGGATTGCGGGGTTTTTTGTACTTGTATTAACCTTAAGGAGGTTTCAATATGTCTTGTGTCAGTATTTTGTCTGGTCTAACTAAAAATGATGTCCCGGTGGTCCCTGGTTCTTTAAAAATTCTCATCTTGAACCTAATGCCTACACGCCAAGCCACTGAAAAACAATTTACTCAACTACTTGCACAGATTCCACAAAATAGTACCGTAACTTTTTGCGTTCCAGAAACTCACCAATTTCGACATCCAGAAAAAAATTTATTTGAGAAATACGTAACATTCGCACAAATTCAACACAATCACTATGATGCTCTGATCGTCACCGGAGCCGCAATTGACCAGCTACCGTTTCAGGCAATTGACTACTGGGAAGAGTTAAAAGAAATCCTAACATGGCGGCATACTCATGTTAAAACCAGTCTCTTTGTCTGCTGGGGAGCGTATGCAGCCGGGAATATTGAGCATCTTTTTACGGGACTGCAACTCAAACATAAGCTCAACGGAGTTTATACTGTTAACGGAATTACAATGCCACATTCACGCTATTTCACTATTCCATCCCAAAATGTTAACAAACGAGCCCGCGTAATAGCTGGAAATAATGAATTAGGCGCCGTTGTGATTCATGATCCTATCACCGCTTCATTATACGTCACCGGTCACCTTGAATATTCGACTGAAACTTTAGCAAAGGAATACCAGCGTGATCTCCGCCTTGACCCAACCACTCAGATTCCTTATAACTATTTTGATGAAAACTTATGCGCCCAAAACACCTGGAGAAAAAGTGCCATTAACTTTTATCGCACATGGCTCGGAAAAATTTCGAGCACCAAGAACCAGTGTTCAGCTTCTGCCGACTAAGCTTTGGATTAGAAGTGCCGACACCCGGCGTCCAGCCGCCGTTGACTAAGTCCTGAATTACAAAGTAACCTGAACTTGGTTACGCGTAATTTAGGCTTAGGCGCAGGTGGTTGCGGGGTGGAGCACGTTAAAAAAGTGCCACCAGTCCAAGAGACCTTCAGCACTTCCATAAAATTTTGTTTTTTTAAGAATTTTTACTTGTTGCTTTAAAGATAGACCTTGTCTCACGCCAAATCTTTTGTGCAACTGTTGCATGATTCATTGTATAAAGATGGATGCCGTCAACTCCATGTGCTACTAAATCAATAATCTGCTCGACCGCATAGGCTACCCCCGCGTCTTCCAAAGCTTCCTTATTGTTTTGGTACTTGTCTAGCATCTGGCTGTATTTATGCGGAATTGGAACCCCCGAAACTTTCGCAATTCGCTCAATTTGCTTTTTGTTAGTACAGGGCATAATCCCTGCTTCAATCGGCACGTTTATTCCCGCAATTTCAGCCTTTTCTTTAAACGTATAAAAACTTTCGTTATTGAAAAACAGCTGTGTAATGAGATGATCGCTACCAGCATCAATTTTTTTCCTCAAACAAGCAATATCTTCAACAAAACTGACCGCTTCCCGGTGCTTATCGGGATAGCACGCACTCGCAATGCTAAAAAGTGGACGTTCCTTTTTTACAAACTCTATCAGTTCATTTGCATGTGAAAAATCACCGACCGGTTTCCTGCCAGGAATGAAATCCCCCCGCAGTGCCAAAATATTAGTTACATTAATTTCTTTTAGCTGATCAAGTAATGTAAGTACCTGCTCTTGTGAAAGATATAAACACGGAACATGCACAACCGCAGGAATGTTTAATGTATTCTGAATAAAATCAGCAATCTCAAAAGTTCCTTGGTCATGACCGATTCCGCCAGCTCCAAGTGTCACAGAAATAAAATCCGGTGCAATTTCTTGCAGACCCTCAAGTGTCGGAATGATACGCTGAGACGAAAGCTCATTTCTAGGCGGAAAAACTTCAAGTGAAAATACTGTTTTACTGTTAAAAAGCTCCGTTAGTTTCATTAACACTGCTCCTAACCTTCCGCGTGGCTTCAACAATATTTCTCAAACTTGCAAATGATTCTTCTTCCGAGCGCGTTTTTAATCCGCAATCCGGATTTATCCAGATCCTATCAAGCGGCAGTTTCTTGATGATTTGCTCAATCAAGGCTTCAACCTCTTCTTCTGCCGGAATCCGAGGTGAATGGATGTCATACACGCCGGGACCTACCTCTGTCTGGAAGTCTGCGGCCGCAAGTTGGTCGATCAACGTAAAATCAGCACGTGAGGCCTCAAACGAAATCACATCTGCATCCAGCTGATCAATTGCATCGATAATATCACCGAATTCACTATAGCACATATGTGTATGAATCTGCGTAGTAGGCGCAACCTTGCTGTGAACAAGTCTAAAGGCTGGAACCGCCCAGTCCAAATATTCCTGATTCCAATTTGACTTACGTAAAGGCAAATTTTCACGAAGAGCCGGCTCATCAATTTGAATAATTTTGATTCCATTTGACTCTAAGTCAAACACTTCTCCTTGAAGAGCTAGTGCAATTTGGGTTACTGTTTCTTTTGGAGCAATGTCTTCTCGTGGAAATGACCAGTTAAAAATCGTAACTGGTCCAGTCAGCATCCCTTTAACTGGCTTAGCAGTCAGATTCTTAGCAAAGACTGAAGCAGCAACCGTAATTGGGGCAGTTCGGCTGATATCCCCCCAAATAATTGGCGGTTTAACTCCACGCGTACCATAAGATTGGACCCAGCCGTTTTTTGTGAAAATAAACCCGTCTAGTTTCTCACCGAAGTACTCAACCATATCATTTCTTTCATACTCACCATGAACCAGTACATCAAGGCCAATTTCTTCTTGAATTTTAACAATTCTCGCAATTTTTTCTTCATTAAATTTATCATACTGTGCACGTGTGATCTCACCTTTGCGGAACTTAGCACGATTTTGACGCACATCTCTTGTTTGCGGAAATGATCCGATAGTTGTAGTCGGTAACAGTGGTAATTTAAATTCTTCTTTTTGCAGCTGCTGCCGTTCTTTGCGTTCAGGAGTGCGCTCATAATCGTTTGGTTGCAAATGATCACTTTGAGCATGCACAGCTGCATTGTATGGATGTTTCACGTTAGCAAATAACGCATCGTTTTTCTCCAAAAATTGCTGATTTCCAATTTTATCATGCTTAAGTGCATCCAACTCTTTCAGTTCAACTAACTTCTCTGTAGCAAAAGCCAGATGCTGCCTTACATCTGCGGGCAATTGCTCTTCAGTGGCCGCACTATATGGAACATGCAAGAGCGAAGTTGAACTATTAATTACAATTGGTGCAGCGATTGTCTGCGTCAGCTCTTTGAGCAATTTAAGCGTGGTTACATAGTGATTTCGCCAGACATTCTTGCCATTGACCACACCTGCGAACAAAGTTTTAGTAGCCGGAAAACCATTTTTTTCAACTAACTCAGCATTATAGCTTCCTTCCAGAAAATCGAGTCCAATTCCATCAAAGGGTAAAGTTAGAGCCTCTTGATAAACATCACGTAAATCACCAAAATAGGTTTGCAATAATACTTTGGTAGTATGTTTCGGGGTAAGGATTCCAGTATAAAGTTCTTTAAACAATTCTTTTTCGGTAGCTGTTACATCCAAACAAAGTGCTGGTTCATCAATTTGGAGCCAGTCAATTTTCTTTTGATCTAAGCGCGCAATAATCTCAGCATAAGCAGCGCTCAGTGCCGGTACAAAATTCTTAGCAGTTGTATCCTCAAGAAAACGGCTAAGCTTTAGCAACGTATATGGTCCAATCACAACAGCTTTAGCATTAATTCCTTGTTTCAAGGCTTCATCAAGTTCCGCAAACAGCTTGTCACCGACTAGCTTTATGTCGGTATCTGTTGTAAATTCAGGAACGATGTAATGATAGTTGGTGTTAAACCACTTCTTCATCGGCAATGCTTTTACGGCTACCTCCCCTTGCTGATATCCACGCGCCTGGGCAAAATATTCAGCAAGAGGCGAAAGCCCCAGCCGTTTGTAGCGCTTGGGTACAATGTTCAGCAAATTCGCAGTATCTAGAAGGTTATCAAAAAAAGAAAAGTCACCCACAGGAATCAAATCAAGTCCCGCTTCTTGCTGAACCTTCCAATGATTTTTTCTGAGCTGTGCTGCCACCTGCAGTAGTTCATTTTGAGTAAGTTGCTTCCGCCAATATTTTTCAGTTGCAAATTTTAATTCACGTTGTTGTCCAATTCTGGGAAACCCGATAATAGTTGTTGTCATGTATATCCTCCTAAAATTTTGTCCTAGTAATAAATTAAATGTTGCGTGCGAACCTTGAAAGAAGCCAAGTTTTTGAGAAGTAACGCGCGCGAATAACCCCTTTTCGCTACAAAAAAAGTCCCTCGCTCAGCATAATTGCCAAGCAAGGGACGAATTTAATCTCGTGTTACCACCCAAATTTATACTACCCTCACGGATAATATCTCTGAAAGTATCTCTCTAAATACCCGATGTTATAACGGTCATCCCCCGACATCCAAGCGTTGACCTGAATGCAACTAATCAGAGCTCATCTTCACTGACTATCAAGGTATCCTTTCACACCATCCGGATTCTCTTCCACCTCTGAAGTCAGCTACTCTTCTCCTCGCAGTTCTGTGAAAATAAAAATGTTTTTCATAGAATTATCATAATTACAATTTTTACTTTTGTCAACAGTTTGCTAACTAAAATTTAAAATCCCTCTAAAAAGCAAGTCTTAGCAAGTAATTAGACCCATTTTAGCACATAGTCTCCCCGAAAAATTCAAAATATTTCCCGGGTAATACTGCAAACATTAGCTCATTCCAATCATTTTCTCATTTTACTTCGAAAATATTTAGCAAATCCTGGATTACGCAAAGGCCAACGCTGCCGACAATATTTAAGAAAATCTGCGTAAACTTGCGCTTTTTTAGCGTCTGGTACTTGTCTCCAAGCCACAACATCTTCCTGACCTTTTTTAACTAGATCTGCATACTGACCTACATATTCTCCTTGGGCATTTTTAACATAATAATCTTTCTCCGCCAACCAATAATCATCTTGTCCAACCGTCGTTAACACTCGCCGCAATTTGGGGTCAGCTGGATGTCTAACATCTAATAATTGATGACTATGGTTTATGCAAAGAAGTGGATTAAAGCTTCTCCCCTTAGGAATTCCATAATTGAATGACTCAGTATTTGCAATTGCCTCAGCTTGATGCACAGCATAGTGTCCCGGATTCGAATCAATCTGACCAGCAGCAGTATATTTATACACTTGCCATTCTGTCACAAACTGACCAGTCCTTAAGGCAACAATAAACTCAGACATTCTACTACTTTTTGTAACCTGAATCTTCATGTTCTGTGGGTAAAGAAAAGCAGAACTTTTTAAATGGCGATTGTGATAGTTAGCATCTGTACCATAATCTAGCTTAAATTGATAGTATTGGGCATACTGCAATAATTTTTCAAAATCATTCTGGCCCACAAAGTTGGTTCGGACAAACCTAATATTATTCCTATCAAGATAGCTTCTGAAAAGATGTAATTTTTGAGCAAGCTCTGCAAGTCCATCAGCGCCATTGGCATATTCTCTAAGACTCCGTTTCCGGAAAACTTGTTGCACAAGTTTTCTGAAGTACTGCAAAAAAGCTGCGTGTGGCGCCATCTGGGGATCTAAGCTATATATAGTCCCTACTTGTAAAAATCCATTGCGGTCGACTTGAGCCTGCAGTTGTTGCAATACCAAAGTGAGCTTCTGTTGGGGAGACAACCTAGCAGCTTTAAACATCTTCGTGTAGAGTTCAGAGCCAATTAATCTACTTGTTTCCGTCCATGCTTCCATCGGTTTACCCTTAGCTATTCGCTTAGCATATGCCTTGTCATAAACCTGCAAAGCGGCTTTATCCCAGCCATTTTGCTGCAACTTCGCTGCAATCTTTGCTTCGTTATTTTTTCGCTGCTTTATAAATACCACCTTCTTTTAGCCCTGATCTGCTTGCATTCGCCTCAACCAAAAAACTAGGCTAATGTCTTGCAAATCCTCTGTTGCGCAAATACCAAATATCCATCCCTAGAATTAGAATAGCACCCACATAAATCAGCAAATAAAGCGGAACTGGGTAAAGTAACTTGCTTTGCTGTCTAATCAAACTAAACAGCAAAAAACGATTTTGATAACCGTCAATCGGCGGCTGAAGAATATCTAATTTCCTTGACCGCAGGTATTGAATATTAAGCGGGTGGTTAGTACTGTTTTTTAAGATTAAGCGATATTTTCCCTTTAAACCTGTGACCGGAACACTCTCATTTTTAGAATTTTGGAAAACTTTTAAACTGCCATTTCCCTTAAGACTCACCACTAAGCCTGATTGGACAGTTGGTAAAAAATTAGTTTGGAGTGTATTGAAGGAGCGCGCAGCCACAACTCGCTCACTGACACTTTGGCCTGGTTTAAGTTGTAACCAAGTCAGTCTAAAGAATTGCTGACTTACAATTGGTCGTTGCTCTGAAACTCTTTTTTGTGTTAACGAATAATTATACACACAGCTTCCGCTCAGAAAAATACCAACCAAGGTTAATACCACCGTCGGATATTTAAATCTGCCTGCTTTCCTTAAAAGGTTACTTTGGGCAAGGACTTCTATTCCTTGACTTGCCAAAATAAGTAAAGGCAGCATTGTAATGAAGGAATAACGGACAGCGACTTCCCACATCAGCATATGAAAAAAGAAGATTCCGACAATATAAAGCAGTAAAAGATAGTGAATTGAAAATTTCCCGTGTCGCGCCTTTTTGAAACTGTCAATTCCCACGCAGAATGCAAAGAACCACAGAGTAATATACACTACTTGTTCAAATGCGAACAGCGGCATGCGTTGTTCCCCAAAAATGTAAGCGTAAGCATCCTTAGTGTCGTTAGTGATTCCATACCCACGATTCTCTGTTCCCACCGTTCCTAACGACCACTGAACATTGATTTTTCTTCCATATAACTGGAGCAGCCCTGATGGTCCCATTTTCTGCAAGCGGGTTTTGATTAACTCCTGTGCGTGTTCTTTTCTACCCTCATATGTTTTAAATCTCGCCGTATCCGCCCAAGCATCTCCAATTGTCCCATTGAATTTAGGATTCAGCCCTGCACTAATCCAGTAGACAAAAGGAAAATTATGTGCCCGTTCAATTTTAAAATTTGTTCCATGTTCACCAGCAGTTTTTAGCTGAACCGCCCCACATAATAGTACCAGCATTGTCAGTAACAGGATCACTGTCTGCTTAACTGGATATTTATTAAAAATAATAAAAATTCCCAATGCAATCAGCGCAATAATCGCATTTGTCTTACAGTACACGGCGGCTGCGAACATCATCACAGACAGTACCAATGCTAATCCTCTGATCCAATGCGTTTGTCCTGACATAAAAAAATCAAATGCTGCAAACCCCATCATCAAAAAGGATAAAGCAATCGGATCAGTATAAGTCACCAGACAAGTCGTATATAAAGGCACAAAGAAAAATGTCAATAATAAGAAAAGTGAACTAACGCGCGGATTTGCATGCCGCCGCACGATTAACCAACTGCATAAAATTCCAATATCTAATAGAATAAAAGTGAAAGCATTGAGAACAACTGTACTATATCCCCAGCCACAAAGCAGCGAAAAGCGATACACTAGTGCATACAACAAAGTTACGCCCACATTATTTGGTGCAAAAGAAAAATAGGTCGGCCAAGTTCGTGCCCCGCCTGCCAGTGCAGCCGCCTGCAGCCTGACATCAAAATCGTCAATTCCTTGACTACCCTTGAAACTGATAATCAAATATAATTGCCATAAAAATGCCAGTATAAGTATGCTCGTTAGCAAAATTCTCCTGATCGTTAGTTTCCGTAACCCGTGATAACATACCAGCAAGGTTAGGATTGCAACTAACATTAGTGCCAGATTGGTAAGTGGATCGAGCAGGTACAACTTCGCATTTTGATATTTCCCCGGTAATAAAATCGCATTATATAAAACAAATACACAAATAGCAGCAAAAATAACACTGACCATTTGCCAAACAAATACTTTTGTTCTCGGCATTTCTCAGTCTCCCCCACGTTTTGAACTACCTTCAATTATAAGTTAAAAACCTGTATTAATGTACTGCAGGTCTAACAAAGCTGCTACTTTTCATTATCTTTAATAACTCTTTGAAACTATGTGCCACTTAAAAACCTAGTGCACTAAACTTTTTGTAAGTGTTAACAACTGTTGCTGCAATAGCTTAGCCTCTGCGCTTCCCAGCGCTGACTCCATTTCTTCTTCAGTAGCTTGAAAGAAACAATGGATTTTTCCCTCTAATATTTTTGAATTGTGCGTTAAAAGAATCTGCTTCATGCGTGCATCTTTCAGTAGCGGGACACGGACCAGTAATTCCCTAGCCTCCATCAACTTCAAAGCACTTGTGGCAGTAGAACGTCGGATATTAAATTCTTTTTCGATGTCTTTTTGAAAAATTGCTCTTTCCTTTTCGTTTTGAAAAATGTAATCAATAATTCCAATCTGAACACCAGTCAAGCCCAAGCTGTGTGCAAAACTATCAGCATTTCTTGCAATTGCATTTGAAGCTTTCTTAATACTTATTCCTAATGATCTCTCCATTTGCGTGCTCCTTTAAAATTGGCCGTCTTCTAACAAACGCCAAGTTCTTTTAACCGCTAGAATAATATTATAGTTTATGATACAACTTAAGATAGATTGTTTGAAGCCTAACAGTTCAAGAAAGGGAGATTCTGTGATTAGAAAGCTTGATTCGAAATTAATTTTTGCCATTATTGCAACTGGTCTGATGTCATTTAGCGGGGTCGTGATCGAAACTGCAACTAATGTTACGTTCCCTGTACTAATGAGTACCTTCCATGTCAGTACCGCAATGGTTCAATGGATGACCACCGGCTATTTATTAGTTGCTGCGATTGTGATGCCACTTTCAGCTTTTTTCAAAAACAATTTCCCTTCAAAACATCTTTTTATCACAGCCGCAAGTCTCTTTATTCTTGGACTACTAATCGATATCTATGCCCCTAATTTTTTACTGCTTGTTCTAGGTCGTATCTGTCAGGGAATTGGGACTGGAATTGCTTTGCCACTAATGTTCAACATTATTTTGGAACAGGCACCTGTTGAAAAAATCGGCTTGCTGATGGGCATTGGCATGCTGATTACTGCGATCGCGCCGGCTTTAGGACCAACATTTGGCGGGTTAGTCGTTAATACCTTAGGCTGGAGAAATATCTTTGTCTTTATCCTCCCACTGGTCATTATGGCACTTTTACTCGGAGCTTGGGCAATTCGTCAGGGTACACCTTTAAAACCTTCCCCGTTGGATAAAACCGGTTTATTTTTTATTGCGCTTACATTTATCGGTTTAATAAGTGCCTGTGGCAATCTTTCCAAACTGACAAAAGCGCCACTTTCCTTTATTATTCCGTTGGTAATTGGAAGTGTCGGTCTTTTGCTATCCGGCCGACACTCATTACGCGTTGCACATCCTTTGCTGAGTCTGCGCATTTTAAATAATCGCAAATTCACGCAACACCTCATCGCGTTTTTCTTGCTGCAATTGGCTGTTTTGGGAATTTCTTTCATACTGCCCAACTATATTCAGCTGGTTAACCATCAAACGGCACTTTTGGCAGGTTTAATTGTTTTACCCGGGGCAGCTCTTGGAGCGCTTTTTGCTCCACTGAGCGGCAGTTTGTTTGATAAATTCGGGGCCCGTCAACCAATTTTGGCTGGTATCGTTGTGGAATTACTTGCACTTTTACTCTTCGTTTTATTTGCTCGTTCCTTAAGCAATTTACTGATCGGATTTTTTTACTTATTATTTATGTGTGGTCTTAGCTTGGTAATGGGCAACACCATGACTAACGGACTGACTGCGATTCCAGCCGCACAAAAACCAGATGGAAATGCACTCTTTAACACCTTACAGCAATTTGCCGGTGCGGTCGGAACCGCACTGGTTTCAGCAATTATGCAGCTTTCACAAAATGCAAATTTTCCAGCAAGTTATGCTGCGCGAACAGCTCTAGGTGCACAATACTCTTTTTCTTTGCTTTTGCTTTTAATAGTTCTAGCAGCTGTTTTGCTGATTTTAGGCACCCGGAAAAGAATCACCACTTAAAAAAACCTCTCACCTTGACAAGTTCCACGTGAAACAAAAACAGATGTTCAAAAATAAAACCAATCGTGCTTATTCGAACCGATATTCCTTACTGTACTCTGGCAAAAGCGAATTAAGTTCAGTCTGCTTAAGTGCTTCGACTGCCCGCTCGGGGTGAAAAGAATGCCACATAGCGGTTTGTTTAGCATGCACCACCTGAGCAATTTTGCAGATTTCCTGTTGAGTTGCATGGCCCGAAACTCCAATATCAAGCAGTGCAGCCTGGTGGTGTGTCAAAAAAGCAGTCAATGTGTGATAATGCGGGTCATAGATTCCCAAAGGATCGCTATTACAATGCAGGTATGTAAAATTTGAAAAACGTGCTAGAAATTGTAATCTTTCAAAACTGTTTTGCACACAAAAATAACGTTTATTATGATTTACTACTGTTGGTGTAACTGGAATTAGTCCTTCCGCTATTCTTCCGCCCCCTTTCTTATCTGCCAATACATAAATTGGAATATCTGAATAAAAATCGCGTAATACTTCGGCGTACGCAGCCTCCCAGACAATTGGGCGTTGCATCACTAACGCCGCCTGATTGAGTTCAAAAAGGCGTTCAATGTTGCGCAAATATGGACTAATCACGATTAATTCCGAAGAGTTTCGCAATGCCGTTTTAAACTTCTCCAAACAGCACTGCTCACCAGTGTTTGTTACCCCTTGTTCTACGGGATTCGTAGTGAAGCTTGTTCCTTCAAGCATAAACAAATCCAATTTCAACTGACGGAAAATATGCATCCAGTGATCGACATGACTGCGATGCGGTCCGTTGAGCCGCACATCTCCAGAATTACCGAAAAAATGTCGACCATCACTGATCAAAAGCGCGGCAGCCCCATAAACATCATGATCACTCTGATAACCAGTCACCGTCAGATCACCCACCCGGACTGGCTCTTCATAATCAAAAACTTGAAAATTAATGTTCAATGCAAGTGCCATCCCTTGGGCTGCCAAACTGCGATAAAGATGATAAGTCTGACGTGAAACATACACCGGAATATCGCTGCGCAAATACGCCAATGCAGCAGTATGATCTAGGTGAAGATGCGTGATAAAGATTGCTTCAGCTTGGTACTTTCTGTGCGCCTTCTTGCCAAACAGCTCTGGTATATCCGGTAAAATATGCTTAGCAAGCATTTCATCTGGGTCAGCAATGCTGGTATTCGCAACTAATCCGAAATCCGTAATAACTCGTGCATTTTCTGTACAGATTTCAACAATATTGCCGCCAATAGTGCGTAAACCGTTTAAAAACTTAACAGTAGTAGTCATAAAAACGCCTCTTTCCAACAAAGTCCTTTTTCTTTCTGATCATGATAACTGCTCTAGTTATCAGAAAACATCTGCTTAGCTTGCGCTTGCAATTTCGTTAAAATCGATTTAGCCGCCTTTTTTACTCAGCCTGCTATCAAAGGCGTCTGTAGCTCCAGCATAATATTGATTGAAACCCACAAAACCCTGTTGTGAAAATGACTTAGGCACTGAAGTCCCCCGCAGCCGGGTCCTCAGAATGTGCTTTGTGGAATGCTGACATTCTTTTGCTTTAACTGCTGCTGTGGAAAGCGGGATATAAACTGTAAACCCAGCCACTCAAGCATTGTTTTAAGCTCTAATAAATACTTCATAAATATCTGAACCTTTTTTGGCCTGAAAAGATTTGTTAAACTTGCCTAGGAGAGTTAGTATACCTTAATTGCTGGTTATTAGAGTCAATCCTTCGTAAAGTTTCCGTATCAGATATGTAAATGTTTGCTACCGCTTGTTTTTGACGCTACACTCTTTTTACAGATTAAATATGCTAAGCTGATTCTTTAAGGAGGAATTTTAGATGAATTCAACATTAATCGCTGGCGATACTGTCGCACTGGTTGCAAACTCTGATCCGCTAGCCGCAACTGAAAAACCACTCGTAGCAAACTTAACCGCCTTACTGAACAGCTGGCAGCTTCAGGTTAAAACCAGTCCGCTGCTTTTTTCATCTTCTCCTAATCTCGCGGTTGCCAAAGCCCGCCTGATGAATCAGTATTTTGCAGATCATTCAGTGAAAGCCATTTTCGATCTCTCAGGTGGAAATCTTGCAAATACAATCCTACCGTTTTTAGACTATGCACTTATTCGGCAAAATCCTAAATTATTTTGCGGATACAGCGATTTAAGTACCATCTTAAATGCCCTACAGACACGCACACAGCTTCCAGTTTGCCTTTTTCAAATAAAAACACTTGTCCAAGAGGCCACTGGAAAACAACAGCAGCTCTTTTATGAAACTTTTTTCAAAAATAAAGCCAATCTTTTTCAATTCGATTATTCTTTTTTACGCGGATCCCAGCTAAATGCTGAAATCTGCGGCGGTAACTTGCGCTGCTTTTTAAAGCTTGCTGGTACCCCCTTCTTTCCTGAACTCAAAAACAAGCTGCTTTTTATTGAAAGCTACAGCGGACAGCAAGCTCTCTTGCTTTCTCAATTCAGTCAGCTTAGTCAATTGCCCCATTTCAATAGTCTTGCAGGCATTATGCTAGGAACTTTTACAAAATATGAACAGACCGTCCCTCAAATTCCTGTCGCTGAACTGCTGCTTACATCCTTGCCAGCCGGTGCCACTTTTCCTATTATCCAGACTTCACAAATTGGCCATGCTGTCACTTCAAGGGCACTTTTTATAGGCACCAGGTACGTTTTCGGGTAGTACTTAAAGTTACAATGAACGTAAAATTTAATTAGCTTAAGCGCAAGTGGCTTAACCATCTGGACACTTACCCCTGCAACACCTAATCCTTTCAAACAGTTTTCAAAATTCACTGTATTATTTTGCGCTTTTGTTTTACAATCAATTACTGTATTGACATTGTCTAATTATAATACGCGTGAGGATGGCACCAAGTGAACTTAGCACTCGAAACAACTACCCATAAGCCGCCAAACAAAAATAGTTTTATTGAAAAAGCAACACAATAAAACTATTTTTGAGGAGTTAATTATGTCTAACAACACCTTGGAACCACAAAAGCATTACATGAGCTGGGGCGTGATTGCTTTACTAGATTTTGTAACAATCATCAGCTTTGAAAATATTTTCTATCCCTTTCAAAATCAGGGCCTTTCAGTCGTAATTTCTTGGATCTTTCTATTATTTGCCTATGTTATTCCTTATGAACTAATCGTCAGTCAATTAAGTCTGACTTTCAACAACCAAAGCGGTGGCCTTGCTTCATGGGTCAGACGCAGCAGTAATGACACGCTGGGTTACTGGACTTCGTGGATGTATTGGATTCAAAGTGTCCCTTATATTGTTGATGTTTCAAACTCTGTGATTGTCTCCTTTAGTTGGATCATTCTTGGCAATAATACACTGGGGCAGCGCATGTCGACTTTTGAATTTGGCTTGCTGACTTTCATTATTATTTTGCTCTTCATTTTACTGGAGAATCTAATCAAAAATTCGTTAGCGATTTTGTCTCTAATTGGTGGCGGTGCAATGTTTATTATGTCCTGTTTGTTTGTGCTATTAGCAGGCTATGCACTGACTCATGGGACACAGATTGCGACCCAGCCATTTAATCTCCATGCCTTTTTACCGCATTTTAGTTTAAAATATTTTTCAACTACTGGATTGTTAATCTTTGCCATGTCTGGAGCAGAATTAGCTGCGCCATATATTGTACAGATGCGTGATCCTAAGCATGAATTTCCTAAGGCAATGTGGCTGTTGGCTATTATGACAGCTTTTCTGACAATCTTTGGCACACTTTCACTTGCAGTCTTCTTTAACGCCAACCACATTCCACATGATTTCAAAATGAATGGTCCTTATTACGCATTCTCTTTACTTGGGCAAGAACTGGGCTTAGGTAAAATATTGATGTATCTCTTTGCCGTTGTCCAGGCAATCTTCATGATGGCACAGTTGGCCGTCTTGTTGGATGCATCCAGTCGCGTCTTTGCCGGTGATGTGGCGGATAAGTTCATGCCACATTGGTTGACTAAGAAAAATAAACAGGGACGCCCGATTAATTCTTACCTGATGACTACCGGACTAAGTCTCTTTTTGTTGCTTCTGACTGGGACCTTGCCTAATATTAATACGATTTATAACTGGTTATTGAATATCAATGGGATCGTCTCACCGTATAAAACATGTTGGGTCTTTTTCTCCTTTGTTGCTATTCGTTGGCGTCAAAAAGAATTTCACTCAGATTATATCTTTATCAAAAATCGTACCAGCGCTCTTTTGGTTGGTGGTTGGTGTCTCATCTTTACCTTTGTGTGTGCCACGCTTGGCTTTATTCCACAAGAAGCCGCGTTTGGAACCAAGGCTTTCGATCACCAATTGCTATTAAACTTTATTACTGTCTTTATCCTGTTCGGCGTTGGTCTCCTGCTTCCGTTGCTTCGTAAGTGGGAATTAAGAAAGCAAGCTGTTCAGCTTGATAAGTAACGAAGACATTCAACTGTGTCAGTATCTTATTTAAAAACATTAAAAGAACCGCTCCTTTGCGTCATGTTTTCATGTCCACAAAGCAGCGGTTCTTTTTATAGCTTAAATTTCTAAGAAATGTATAATGCTAGCAGTCAAATTGGAAAGCATCAAATTTGACTAGGCCCGTCTTCCTGCTTGAAAACCTTCTTGCACAGCATTCATGATCTTCCTTGGTTTAACCGCATCTCCAATTACTTCGACCGCTACCCCAGCATTGATCAATTGCTCCGACAACGGATCATTGGAACGCATTCCTAATGCACAGATAACTGCATCGGCTTTATATTCAACCTGCTTACCATCAAAATCAGCAGTCGGATCAGGTGGTAATTTTTCAGAGAGCGCCGCATACGGTTTTCGATTTTTATCAGCCAAACAAGTAATTTTGTCATCGTCCATTGAAAGAATCTTATTTCTCAGTTCAATCTTAATTCCGTCTTCTTTCATTTTGGCATCAAGTGCCCACCTTGCATAGTACATTACAGCCATGCCGGCTTCAGGCAAGATATCAGTCATCGTGACTTGGTAACCCTTTTCAGCCAAATACATTGAAACTTCACAGCCAACCAAACCTGCGCCGGCAACTACAAAGCTATGCGCGTCTTGCGGATATTCATCATCTAGTACATCCATTGGATTAAGAATATGGCTCTCGTGTGCGCCTGGAATATTAGGTACAAAATGTTCGGAACCTGTTGCCACAATATACTTGTCAAAATGCTGATCTTGGAGCATTTCCATGTTAAATTCCGTGTTTAACCGCACGTCAATTCTTGATTTTTCAACCATATGAATCATGTACTGGGTGTACGCTCTATAATCTGCTTTAAAATCCGGTTTGCCGACAAAATGCAGTAATCCACCCAATCGATTAGATTTTTCGAATAAAACTACCTCATGTCCACGCTTGCTGGCTGTGAGTGCAGCCTCCATTCCGGCAGGCCCAGACCCGATCACTGCAATCCGACGTTTTGTTTCTGCTGGTTTGACATCCGCAAAGTTGGAATATTCCATACTGACCTCAGGGTTTACAGAACATTGAATACTCTGCCATTCCATCCCCGAACCTTGACATTCATTGCATCTCAAACAACGTCGGATATCTTCTCCTCTGCCTTCCATGACCTTTTTAGGATAATCAGGATCTGCGATACTTTGTCGTCCTAAAGCAACAAAGTCTGCATTCCCGGCTGCAAGTGTCTTTTCTCCCATTTCAGGACTAATACTATTTACAGCAATGACTGGAATCTTAACCACTTTTTTGATTGCAGCGGCCATTGGCAATGCGCTTCCTCTGGGGCTGTAGCACGGTGGAATCCAAACAGATGAACTGACTCCTTTGGAAAGAAAGTTGCCTTCCGGTTTCTTCTTATCTCGCATCACATCCATGTAATCATCATATTTGGATTCCAAAGTCCCGATCGTTACATGAACTGCTGCTACTCCTGCTTTTTCAAAGAGCTGGCTGTATTGCTTAGCAACTTCTAGTGTAATCCCAGTCGCAAGATATTCCTCTCCGGGCAGTCTGAAAATAATTGGAAACTTGCGGCCACAGTGTTTCTGAATCGAGGCAATAATTTCAAGTGCAAACCGCGCCCGATTCTCCAAACTTCCGCCATATTCATCAGTACGCTTGTTGTAGTAGCCTGACAAAAATTCATTCACCAAATACCCATGTGCCCCATGAATCTCAACTGCATCAAAACCGCACGTTTTTGCACGTGCAGCGGCCAGCCCATAATCCTCAACTACTTGTGCAATTTCTGCTTTAGTCATTACTTTCAACTTAGCTCCAGGTAATTGAAACGTACCAATCCCTGAAGGAGTAAATGCCGGCAAATCAGAAGTGATGTTGTGAGCAAAGACTCCCGCATGACACAATTGCAAAGATGCACGTGCACCTCCCGCATGAATCGTCCGCGCGAGTCTGCTCATCCCCGGCATATAAGAATCTTCAGCCAAGGTCAGTTCTCCCGGAAATGCCATTGTTCCTGGGGTGGTATTGATCATTTCGGTAGTAACCAAAGCCACTCCGCCTTCAGCCCTGCGACCATAATAATTAACAACTTTATCGGTTACCATTCCGTCTCTGGTAGCCATCCAAGTCTCCATGGGTGGCATAATCATGCGATTTCTCAGCCGCATAGTCCCGATTCTGCCTGGCTTTACTAAGTTTTCATATCTCATTAGCTTCTTCGCTCCTTTTCTTTAATCAGTCTCTAAGACCTGCTTAACTAAACTCTGCACGGGCTTTGACTACATAAAACCTTTTATGTGAAAGAGGTTTCATTTACTCGGTTAAAAAAACCCGTCCTGTTTTAATAAACAGTTCCTATAACAAAAAAATACAGTAGTCTCCTATAACTCCGTAATACTAAATAAACGTTGCACTAAACGTGCTGTGCAGATGAGTCGCACTTGCTACTTCATCAATCTGCTGTGCGTAAAAGATATTGTTAATCTATGAGCAATTATAGCAACAACATCTTTTATCATATTGTGAAGTATAGAACTATTCTAAGGTCAATACTTTTTTAAAAAGAATCCTCAGCACTATTTAATTGACGAGGATTTCACTGTATTCTGAATCTTGGCTTAGGTGCAGCAAGTTTTCAGCGGCTACTCAGCTAATCGATTGGCAGCCAAACTTCATAGATGCGGGTCGCACCCGAGCGCCCATAATCAAACCGGAGCATTCTGCCAATTATATCCCCAGTGAGCTTCAAATTATGCTCAGCCATCCAAGTGTAGGCAAACTTCAAAGTCTGTACATTAAGCCCCGGCTTTGCTTCTACGAGTACGTAAACGCTGCGTCTAGGCAGATATTCTATTACTTGTTGTTGCGTAGCAATCCCATACTCATCCGCTATTTTAGCATCTATGCAAAAACCATAGCTGTTTTCCCAAAGAGATCTTTCACAACATGCACGCTTGAAGGGAATAATTGCAATTGGTAAAAAAGCCGAGTAGTGCTGTAGTGCAGTTTTAAAGAATTTATTTTCAATCGACTTGGAATCAAGCTCCCCATTTCTTGTGTAACACAGAGCATAAAGATGCGGACTGTCTTGAATATAACAGACATTTTGAGACTGTGCTATCGCTGGAGCAACCGCTTGAACTCGCCTGATCTCCTGTAACATTTCCTGATAAACCCTAATTTGGTGCTCTAGTTCAGTCTCTTTATGTTCAAGCATGTCATTATAATCTGTTCGACAGACGTTGTTCATAATCGTTGTAACTTCAGCGATTGAAAAACCCATTGATTGCAGAATTTTACAATCATACAGTCTCCAGATATCTTCTTGCCGAAAACCCCGATAAGCATTCTGTGTGTCTCGTAAAGGAGTCACAATCCTTTTTTTCTCGTAAAATCGGATCGAATCTGAAGACATATTCAGTAACCTAGCCACGTGTTTGATTTTAAATAATTTTTCCATAAAAATCGCTCCAATTATCCTTGATAAAGTAAACTGCCGATTATTCAGAACAGTTCATTACCCTAAATGTTGATTATTCAACTATTAGTTCAGTTAAAAGTCTCTTTCTTCAAAACAATTGAGCTTTTGCCACTGTCCATTTAGATCAATTCTAATTCAACTATTATTCTAACGCGTCTGGGTTTCGATGAGAAGCTCTATAACGGCAATAACCAGATAACTAGACAGCTTAGCATTTTTCGCTCAACCTGATTCTTTAAAAGCGATTATTTTAAATTATATGGAAGAGTTCCCACGTTTCAAATAAACGATCTTTTTAGTTTACTTACCCTTTTTGTTTTTTTAAGTATCCCTAATTTTTATTTGAAATAAGCTGAAACTGTTGTACAATGTGAATGGTCCAAATTAAGAAAGGTGGTATTACCTATGGGTAAAAAGGCGGATAGTCCGCGCAAACATCATTTAATAGAATACGCTAATGGTCCTTCACTAGAAGAGATTAACGGCACAGTAGAGGTTCCAAAAGGAAAAGGTTTCCTAAAGACTTTATTTATGTACTCCGGCCCAGGTGCCCTAGTAGCTGTGGGCTATATGGATCCTGGTAACTGGTCAACTTCAATTACTGGTGGTCAAAACTTTCAATTTCTTTTAATTTCTGTCATTTTAATGTCAAGTTTAATTGCCATGTTATTACAATATATGGCTGCTAAACTGGGCATTGTAAGTCAGATGGATTTAGCACAGGCGATTCGTGCAAGAACCGGCAAAGCCTTAGGAATTATCCTCTGGATTTTAACTGAATTAGCCATTATGGCGACCGATATTGCAGAGGTAATCGGAGCTGCGATCGCACTTTATCTTTTATTTCACATTCCTCTTGTGATTTCTGTGTTCTTAACAGTTTTTGATGTTTTATTATTACTTTTATTAACTAAAATCGGTTTTCGAAAAATCGAAGCCATTGTAGTCTGCTTAATCTTGGTGATTTTAGTAGTTTTTGTCTACCAAGTGGCACTCTCCAACCCTAATTGGGCTGCAATGTTTAAAGGTTTCATTCCTACAGGTGAAACTTTTGCCAGTTCTCCAACCGTCGGTGGAATGACGCCTATTAATGGAGCCTTGGGGATTATCGGCGCAACCGTAATGCCGCATAATCTCTACCTGCATTCAGCTATTTCTCAAACGAGAAAAATTGATCATAATGATGAAGAAGACGTGGCACGCACAGTTAGATTTTCAACTTGGGACTCAAACATTCAATTGACATTGGCCTTTGTAGTTAACTCCTTACTGTTAATCATGGGTGTGGCAGTCTTTAAATCAGGCGCAGTTAAAGATCCTTCATTCTTCGGATTATTCCAAGCATTATCAGATACTTCGGCTCTGAGTAACGGCCTCCTAATTACTGTCGCCAAGTCAGGTATCCTATCGATCTTATTTGCGGTTGCGTTGTTGGCATCCGGTCAAAACTCGACCATTACTGGAACACTAACTGGTCAGGTCATTATGGAAGGCTTTGTACATATGAAAATGCCGCTGTGGGCACGCCGCCTAGTAACCCGCCTAATTTCTGTAATTCCTGTTTTAATTTGTGTTTCTTTAACCAGCAACGAAAGTGCCATCAAACAACATGAAGCAATTAATACGTTAATGAATAACTCCCAAGTCTTCTTAGCATTTGCGCTACCTTTTTCAATGCTGCCGTTATTAATGCTCACCAATAGCGATGTTGAAATGAGTGCCCGTTTTAAGAACACTCTTTGGGTTAAAGTATTAGGTTGGATTTCCGTAATTGGGCTAACCTATTTGAACATGAAGGGCCTCCCTGGCTCAATTGAAGGTTTCTTCGGTGATAATGCAACTAAGGCCCAAATTGCACTTGCCGATAACATCGCGTATGTCTTAATTGTCTGCATCTTAATCCTTCTTATCTGGACAGTCGTTGACCTATATCGTGGTGATCAGCGTCTTAGAAAAGTCCATTTAGAAGCAGAAGCTTAAAAGTTAATTTTTTAGAGGAGAGCAAAAATGAACAAAGGAAAAATACAGAAATTTTTAGTTGGCGTGGATGACTCTGCTGACGCGTTGCTGGCCTTTGATTATGCCATTAAACGTGCTAAAGACGAAGGGGCCGAACTCATCATTACTTCAGTCTTAGAAAGTGATGAACTAAGCGTTTATCAAGCAATGGACAAAGATTATATTCATGGTAAACGTGAAGATCTTGAAGAACATATTCTTGATTATCGCCAAAGGGCCTTAGCTGCCGGAGTCACAAACGTCCGGACCATTGTTGGTGAAGGTGATGCTGGTGAAACAATCGTAAAAGAAATTATTCCCCAAGTCGATCCAGACTTGCTAATCATTGGTTCGGAATCAAAGAAGGGAATTCGACGTCATTTTGGAAGCCAAGCTGCCTATATGGCAAAGTATTCCCCCACTTCGGTTTTAGTTGTACGTTAAGTTACTGAGAAAAGTACATTATCAAGAAGTGCTGACACTCGGTTCAAGCATCAATGCAGGTTTAGCCATAGAAAACTGCTTGATGGGAACACATTAATACAAAAAAGAGAGTGTGACATAAGTCGGGAAAATTTGAGTACTAACTCGAAATTACGAACATAGCGAGTATTTTGCTATGAGTAATTCGAAGTTGGACGGAAAATTTTGACTTATGGAACACGTTTATCCGGAATAAAAGAGAGAGTGTGA
>NZ_AZFQ01000055.1:62125-108035 GCF_001435195.1 Liquorilactobacillus satsumensis DSM 16230 = JCM 12392
TTGTGACAAAATTTAACTTTTGTCACAACCCCTTAACTTTACGCTGCTGTACTTAACAAGCTTAACGAAAATTTCAAAATCGATAAATTAATGTTTCTTTGCACGACTGCGTACATATTAATATTAATTTATCCACTTTGCTGCGTTTAAATAGTACTGATATCCTGTTTTAACGCATTTAAAATATTAACAAAAGTTGCTGGCGATAAGGTTGCCTTCTCACCAACAACAACTTTAACATCGTCGATCCGTGTGCAAATAAGTTCTTTTTCCGCGGTTGTCATTTTGCCACCTCCTTTCACATCTAATCAACAACAATTGTATTTTTTACAAGAGAGACATAGATGTACTCTCCAATTTTTTCACTAATTTTCAGCGTTCTTGCATTCCGATCAGTTACTGCGATCGTTTGTTTTTGCGGATTATACTCACCAACCGTTAACGTCTGTTGGAGACTTAATCCTATATTTTGAAAATAGTTAATAGTATTTTCGGATTCAAGGTAGCTGCAAAGTCTGACCGTTTGTCCTGCTTCAAAATTAATTAACGGCTGACTTCCATCATTAACTATCTGATCGACATTTTGGATAGCCCCACCAAAAGGACTCACCTTTGGATAATCCAGATACTGATTCAACTGTTGGACCAGCTGCGCATCATCAAAATCTGCAATTTCCCATGCTTGGTGCGGAATCGTTGTTAACGGCAGCTCAAAGTCATGCACTAACCACGCCTCGCAAAGCCGATAGCGTTGCATCAGCACTAACGCCCGCTGCATCCCCTTAGTACTCAGCATAATCGGGCCATACGGTCTCTGATATGCCAAACCATGCTGCTCCATTTTTTTAACTATTCCATTGACCGATGCTGGTGCAATTTTTAAATAACAAGCCACCTGCTTATTGGTAGTCCTTTTAGTTGACAAGCTGCATTCAAAAATTGCTTTAAGGTAATTATCTATAGCTGTTCTCATAATATGGCCCCTTGTTTTTATGGTATCCCTAAGTTATTATTTTAGACTATAAAACTTTAAGATACAAGTTACGTTGCCGTTAAAATGCGACGGCTTTGAGTAATTTTAAAAAAAGCTTCCCAAAATCAGAAAATGTGCTAACACAAAAAAAGAAAGTGTGCTAACAGGCGTTTAGTTGGCGAAAATTAACAGCATAAGGCGCATAATAATTCCGCGATTGGCTTGTCTGACTTACGGGGGTAAGTGTAACCAACTGTTTTTTGGTACACGTTTCAGCACTAGTTGTTTGGAAACAAGGACGCAAAAAAAGAGTTCGCGACTTTTTGGTCCCGAACTCTTTTTGGTTTATAACATGTAAGTTGTTTCGTGGCTCAGCGTAAGGCGCCCACCACAACCGATGCGTTTGCTAATTTACATTTTTACGGTATGCTTCACCAGTCAACTGCTCGACAGGCTTGAAAGTTTTATGAAAAGCAGTTTCAAGCAACTGCGCATTTTTGTTTTGTTCATAAAACCTTGCTAAAATCAGTTGGAAAAGCGGCAGATAGAAACATACCCCTAGGACACTGAGCAACGGGCCGCCATAGATCATAATTGGTTCCCAGATATAAAAGCCAAAGTACATTACAACTCCCCAGATTGCAATCCACACTACCAAAGGAAGCGCAGCTAACAATAATTGCCCTAACAAACGCAATTTAGCCTTCTTCATAAAACGGCGACTAGCTGTTAATGCATGCCTTTGCGACTGTCCCAGAAATTGCGGTTGCTTTTCTCGGTATAAAAAGAGACTTTGCGAATATTCCAGTCTCTTCCATACAAGCACTCCAAAAGCCACGAGTTGTAACAGATAAGCTACAATTTGAATTCCACCAAATAAAGACTTCAAAATCAGCACTGGCAACAACCATAAGAAAATAAACAGCGAATTATAACAGAACAAGCGTAAAAGTTGGTTCTTATTCATCTGTTTAATTCTGCGCCATGTATCTTGAAAGCTTACTCTGGTCTGCACTCCGCGATTAACATCTTGGATGCTAAATTGAATTGCAACTGCGATATAAAAACTGAAAATTTCTAATACTACTAAGAAAAATAAGCCTAAAATAAATGCAGCAACCCCGATTAACAATGAACCATAGTTTGCACCATAAAGTAAAAGTGTAACTGCCGATGCTAAAGTGGATAAACCAAACTTCAACAAAATGCCATCAAATAGCACTAACACACACATCGTTACTGTGACAACAACATACAATAGTCCCGCAGTCAACCAATTATTTTTTATCTGTGGACCAAGTTCGCCTAGATAGCTCTTGATTGAGCCCTTTAAACTTCCCTTCACCATGAACAACCCCGATTTCGTTAATTCTTGCTCAAAACTTCAAGCAGCATCTTCATCTTAGCACAAAAGACTCTTCAATAACGTGACTGCCCAGAATGTTCAAGAAGTTGTTACATTCGATTCATCAAAAAGTCATCTTTGCGCAATTCACTTAATCCCCTTTGTCACACCTCAACAATTTAACGTTCCACGTGAAACGCTCCTATTCAGTTCACATTCCTCCCCCTTCAAAGAATTTTAACTTCTTTTACTCCTACATTAGTTTTTTAGTTCTGACAACTTTTTAAATTCTAGCTAACAAGCAGAGCTAATTTTGAGATAAAGTTCGTTTTTAACAATAAAAAAACTCTTTTTTAATGTTTTATCGTATGCTACAATCTAAATATGCTAACAATATAAATTAGTTGTGTACAACTTGTACGTGATTGTTCAAACTAAATTGCCAATTTGCTAATAAACGGGGGAAGAAAATTTGAAAACAAATCGTTATCTAGTAGCAGCTGCAGGCATCATATTCCATTTAATGATTGGTTCAGTTTATGCTTGGAGTGTTTTCACTAATCCAATTGCAAAACAAACCGGATGGGCAGAGTCGTCAGTCGCATTTGCTTTTAGTATTGCCATTTTTTTCTTAGGACTGTCAGCGGCCTTTATGGGACGAGCTGTCGAAAAGTTTGGTCCGCGGTTAACCGGTACCCTTGCTAGTTTCCTTTATGGTACTGGAACTATTATGACCGGGCTCGCTATTCATCAAAAATCTTTGTGGCTGCTCTACATTGCTTATGGTGTAATCGGTGGTCTAGGTCTGGGTTCAGGTTATGTCACACCTGTTTCAACTATTATTAAATGGTTCCCTGACAAACGTGGCTTATCAACTGGGTTGGCAATCATGGGGTTTGGTTTTGCAGCTCTGTTAACCGGCCCGATTGCACAACAGCTCATGGTCACAGTTGGACTTGAACAAACATTTTATTTGCTGGGTGCAGCGGATTTCATTGTGATGTTAGTCGCCGCACAATTTATCGTTCGTCCACGAACTACAATCGCAAATCCTGCCGGACACAAGCTCAAAAGCGGTACGCGTTTGACCACTGGACCTGAATTAACCGCCAATCAGGCCTTGAAAACAAAGTCATTTGTCTTTCTCTGGATAATGTTCTTTATTAACATTACATGCGGAATCGGCTTAGTTTCGGCAGCTTCCCCTATGGCACAAAGTATGACTGGAATGTCAGTTCAAACAGCTGCAGTCATGGTCGGTATTATCGGGCTCTTTAATGGCTTTGGCCGCCTAGTCTGGGCCACCCTTTCCGATTACATTGGCAGGCCTGCGACTTTCAGCACCATTTTTATAATCAATGTGGCCATGCTGACACTGTTACTTTCCTTCCAATCACAAATTATTTTTGTAAGCGCACTTTGCTTGTTGCTGTCTTGCTATGGTGCTGGTTTTTCTGTCATCCCAGCTTATCTTGGTGATGTATTTGGAACTAAGGAACTCGGTGCCGTCCATGGTTACGTTCTAACTGCTTGGGCTGCAGCTGGAATTGTTGGTCCCGTGCTCCTTTCCCTCACCCATCAACTGTTCCATAACTACACCTTGACTCTCATCGCTTTCATCGTTATTGATTTACTTGCATTAGTGGTTTCATTTCTAATTCGACGCAATTTTGCTTTAAGTACAAAGCTAGTAGACAGCGAGCTTTAAACTCTAGCACTTGGTTTTACAGGCTGCGGGGTGTACCGGTAACTTAAAAGAAAGTGCGACATAAGTCGGGAAAATTTGAGTGCTACCTCGAAATTACGAACATAGCGAGTACCTTGCTATGAGTAATTCGAAGTTAGACGGAGAATTTTGACTTATGGAACACGTTTATCCGGAATAAAAGAGGGGCTGTGACAAAATTTAACTTTTGTCACAGCCCCTTTTTTCTACGTCTTGTCAATAAAAATATTATTAAATAAACAATTTATGCTAAAGAATAGCGGGTATTGGTTCGGAAACAAGCTTTTTCGTCCCCGAACCAATGCCCTATTCTTGTTATTTTAGTGCCCTTAATTTCCAAACAGCGAGTGCTGAAACGTGCGTCAACTAACCGCCTGTTAGCGCACTTTCTTTTATTGATTGCAAATCCGCTTGCCCACGACTTTGATCCGCTATTCCATTCTTTATGTATTAAAGATAAGCCCTGTCATCACTCCTGCAAACACAGTTTCCTAATAGTTGACTTTTAGTTCGATTAGTTGCCTAAGGCTCCATATACTTTCCTCTTTTTAGGCCGTAAAATTATTAATATACAGAAAGGAGCCCTGTAACATGCAACTTTATATTGGACCAGTTCTAACAGCTCAACGTAAGCAAAAAGGAATTACACAACAACAATTAGCTGATTTTATCGGTGTCTCCAAAGCGGCTGTTTCTAAATGGGAGACTGGACAAACCTACCCAGACATCACATTACTTCCTGCACTAGCCGCATATTTCGATTTGCGCATTGACGACTTGTTGAATTATCAACCACAGTTATCCGCGAAAGAAATTCAAACAATTTATGCCGCACTCAAAACTTCCTTTGAAACCGAAACAGCTGAGGAAGTGCTGCGCAAAATTCACAGCTTTGTTCGGCGTTACTATGCCTGTTACCCTTTTATCCAACAAATGGGATTGCTGCTACTTAATCACTACGATTTACTTCCCGGAAAAGACGAACCGGAAAAGTTGCAGCATTATGTTTCCGAAGCAAAGGACCTTTTTATTCATGTGTTTAAAAATGCTAAGGAGCTGACACTAATCAAGCAAGCTAACGACTTTGCGGGTTATGCGCAGCTGATGTTAGGAAATAATGAAGAAGTCTTCGCTTTATTAGGTAGACGTACCCCAGCTTGTCTTCCCGTAGAGAACCTGATTGCAGCAGCTTTTCAACGCCAAAACAACCTAGAAGCTGCTCAAGCAATCTATCAAAGCTCACTCTTTCAATATTTAACAATCATGGTAGGTCAATTTTGCAACTATCTGCAAGTACTGCTTAACGAGCCGAAACGTTTTGCACAAACCTATCAGCATGCACAAGATATCACCCACAGCTTTCACTTCGAGACACTTCATCCCGTAGCTATGATGAATTTACAGCTGTCCGCTGCAGCCGGATTTGCTCAGCAGCGCGAAACAACCGCGCTATTCGAAGTTCTGACTGAATTTGTGTCTATCTTTACCGCAACTAAATTTCCAGTTAAATTGCATGGGGATCGCTACTTTGATCTGATTGATGATTGGTTGGAACACTTAGACATCGGTTCACAGCTCCCACGCGATCCAGCGCAGGTTCAATCCAGTCTAAAAAATTTCGTACTTCAAGGAACCGTCTTTGCACCTTACAAAGATGACCCACGGATGATTGCACTTTGCCAACAATTAAAGGAGCCAAAAAATTATGAATAATCACTGGCAGCTTTTAATGACTAACTTACCTTTATTCATCCCGCTTGTTTTGTTAGAGGTCGGCTTGATGCTCGCAGCACTTATTCATGCTTTACGCCATTCACATTATCGCTTTGGAAATCGAGTTTTCTGGATTGTTGTAATTCTTTTTATTCAAATCGTTGGTCCCCTTACTTATTTTGTATTTGGCAGAGGTGAAAACTAATGACTGCTCTTTTAACACTCACACATGTACAAAAATCTTTTGGCACACACCATGTCCTGCAAGATTTGAGCTTTAGTATTCCAACTGGTTCAATCTTTGGTTTCGTAGGTGAAAATGGGGCTGGCAAAACAACTACCATGCGTCTACTACTAGGTTTGGAGAAAAGTGAGCATGGCTCGATCCTCCTCGCGGGTCAAGAAGTTACCTTTGGTGGAAATCGGACGAATTCAATCACAGGCTACTTACCAGACGTCCCGGCTTTTTATGACTACATGACTGCTACAGAGTATCTGACACTGTGCGCACGGCTTACACGTATTGCTAACCGCGAACAGCGAATTGCAGAAATGTTGAATCTCGTTGGTCTAAAAACCAAGAAACAGCGAATTCATGGTTTTTCACGTGGTATGAAGCAGCGTCTCGGGATAGCACAAGCTTTACTAAACGAACCCCAGCTCTTAATCTGCGATGAACCGACCAGTGCACTCGATCCCCTAGGACGCAACGAGTTTCTAGAACTTTTGGCAACTCTGCGCGGCAAAGTAACTGTCCTTTTCTCAACCCATATTCTTAGCGATGTAGAAAGGATTTGTGACTACGTGGGCATCCTTCATGCAGGACGCATGCAAAAATGTGCTCCCTTAAGTGATCTGCGCAACCAATATGGTCGATCACGAATCATGTTAACTTTTCCAGATACACCAACCGCGAAGCGCTGTATGCAGGTCCTCGCTCATTTTCCTGCCTATGCAGTTAAAAATACCGTAATGATTGACTATCAGGGAAGCTACACTAATGCTGCACACCAAGTATTACAAACGCTGACAGCATCAGTAACCCCGATAGCTCTGCAACACAAGTGCCCCACACTTGAACAAATCTTCTTGGAGGTGACTGGTAATGCGCATTCTGACAATCATGTTTGAAAAAGAACTTGTCGAAACTTGGCGCACTTATCGCTTTTTGACTCTGATAACATTTTTTTTAATCTTAGCATTGATGAGTCCACTCGTAGCAAAACTTACACCGACGATTATCAAGTTAAGCTTGAATGATACGCTCAATTTACAGCTCCCGCAACCAACTGCGTTTGATTCTTGGAAACAATTTTATAAAGGGATAACTCAGCTTGGAATCTTGGTCACTGCCATCCTTTTTGCCGGAACAATGAGTCAGGAACTGAGTAAAAATACTTTAGTTAATCTTGTAACTAAAGGACTCCCACGTTGGACAATTGTCCTGAGCAAATATTTTAGTCTGCTGTTACAATGGACCGTTGCACTCAGCCTCAGTTTGTTTGTAACTTGGGGATATACTGCCTATTATTTTCCTGCTAAAATAACTCCCACTGCTGTTTTAGCAGGATTCCTCCCACTGCTGCTCTTTGGTATCTTCTTATTGGCATTAATTCTATTTGGTTCAACTTTAGGCCAAAATAACTATGGCGGTTTGCTGATTCCCCTCTTTATTACCGTAATCCTTTATCTAATCAATCTAGTTAAACAACTCCACAACTATAACCCACTTTCTTTGATTGGAGATAATTTAGCAATTCTTCAGGGCACAAAGCCCTTATCTCAGCTCCTGCCGGGCATGTTAGTCGCGATTGCAGCCTCTTTATTTTTACTAGGAGGAACTGTCGTTTTGCTAAATCACCGGAAAATATAAATTAAAAGCCAAGGAATTTGCTTAATCAGCTTTTTCCTTGGCTTTTAGTACAGTTCCACTATTCTATCTTAAATCAGTCACTTTATGCCGTTATTTTGCATATGCGGCTGCACTGACCAACGGCATCTGCGGCTGTTGCGTCACCACAGAAATTGCAGTCTGCTGAATTAGCGCTTGTTTAAGTAACCGGTTAATCTGCGGATAAAGCTCGGGTCCTTTCTTAGCAATTTCAGCCTCTGGTGCAACAAAAAGATAACGAATATCATGTGCATTCAGCATGTTTTGAATATTACCAAGATCCGTATACAAGTTATCCTTGAAGTCCTTGGTGACTGCTGCTACCGAGGTCTTTTTATTATCATTATCAATTCTGTCATTTACACGCTCCGCAATTTCAGCCGTTGAAAGTTTCTGAACTGACTGCTCGACCCGGACAGCTGCAATTGTTAAATTCTCATTCAGTTTTTCAAATAGGTTGATGTTTTGTGGCAATCCCATCAGAATGAACGTGCTTTTGCTTAAGGAAGACGCTTTACCCAAAAACTCAATCAGATAACGATAATAGCGTTCTTGATCAATCTGCTTTTCCTGACTGATCTCGCTATGTCCATGATAAAAGGCTTCTCCACCTCTTGCATGAAAGTTCAATTCACTCTTACTAAGCTCGCTTCCAAGTGCATCCTGCAAGCTCGTAGGATAATCTGGAATTTTTAATACTTGCACCTTCTTATTTTGCAAGCGAAACAGCTGACTGCTGTCACGATTCAATTCAATCAAAGTATAATCGCTATTAGGTGCTTCGCTTAACAACATTAAAAAGTCGATTGTCTCTCCAACGTGCACCGTCGACTCCTCAATGCTAGTACGGTCAACATAATAAACTGCGGCCGCACTGCTTTCAAAAACCACGGTGATCCCAGCATATGGTAATTGCTGTCTCACCAAGTCATTTACCTCAGTGACAAAAGAATCCGCTTCGGTCCCTAACTTGCGCCTAATCTCTTTAAGAAGATTCTTGACCCGTAACTGTTCAGCTTCATCATAAGCTAGTTTACTCAGGTTCAGGTTCAGCGTAATCACTTGCGCAGCAGTCTCAGGTATCGGTAATGCAGCTAACTCGGAAATCGTTGTTTTAATTGCCATCGTAAACACTCCTCCTAGTCTGAATACTTCAACATGTCTACGGTAAGTATAGCAAACATCGCCGTGTAAGCGCTATGAAAGTGGCTTATGGAAAAGTTACCTTGGAACCTCACTGTGTGTTCTTGTTATAAATTCAAGTGAATTAATCAGTTGTGCAATGAATATAACAATGTATATATGCAAAAAAAAGTTGTTTTAAAAAGTTCCTCAGACTTTTAGTGAACCCTTTAATGCATAAAATCTAAATGTTATGGGTTACATGTTAATAGATATTCTTTTTTAACGAGATAATATTCATCATTATTTTTTGAACTTTATAATCTCAAGTGATTCTCAAGTGTCTAACTGGTTAAAAAGTACTTTAGATGATATATTTTCTAACATCAAGTATCTGATTTGTGCTTTTCCTGCTGGGATAGCCTCAAATCGCAAAAAATAAGTATAGTAAGAAGGTAGCCCACATGAAAATTATGATTGCTGATTACGCAGCAGCTATGATGGAAGATCATACTTATGAACTTAAACTCCTAACGCAGACTCATCCTGACTGGATCGTAAAAACTATGGTATATAATCCTGAAAAATTAACTGCCTTTTACACTGAAATGTTGGATGCAGATGCACTGCTAACAGCCTTTATTCCTGTAGATGAAACCTTGCTGGCTAACGCTCCTAACCTAAAATTGATTTCAATAAATGCAATGGGTTTCAATAATATTGATCTCAAAGCCACTGCCGCCCATCAAGTTAGCGTCTGCGCAATCTCTGATTACTGCAGTACAGATGTAGCCGAGTTTACCTTTTCATTATTATTGAGCTTGACCAAGCAGTTGAAAGCTTACGATCATTTACTGACAGTTGAACATTTATGGAAATATAATGCCTTGCCACCACAAAAACGCCTAGCTGAACAGACTTTAGGAATCTGCGGTTTAGGTAAAATTGGGCAAAAAGTTGCCTATCTTGCTAAAGCATTCGGGATGAAAGTAATTGCATATGATCCTTTTTTGCCTCCTGCAGTGGCGGAAAAACTTGAGATTCCGCTAGTAACGGCATCACAAATTTACGCTGCAGCAGATATCATCACTAATCACATGCGTTTAACTGCAGCCAACCGGCACTTTTTTAATACCACGGCGTTTAAACAAATGGGGCAAGGAAAACACCCGCTTTTTATCAATGTGGCCCGTGGTGAAAGTGTTGACGAGCAAGCCTTGTTGACTGCGCTTGAAAAAAAATGGATCAAAGGTGCTGGTCTTGACGTTTTGGCCGTCGAAAACCCTGTGTTGAAAAACCATCCGCTCTTAAAGCGCACAAACGTCAGCGTGACCCCGCATGCTGCTTTCTACTCAGTTAATTCAATTACTGAACTGCAACGAATTTCATGCCAAAATATTGTTAACTTCTTTGCTGGTAATCACACCAAAGTTGATCGTTTTGTCAGCGAACCAGCCAAAGTTACAAAATAGCAGTAAAGTCAGCTTTTAAATTCTTAATTAAAACCAGTACCTCGCTCAGTTAGGGTTCAAAACCCTCGCAGCTTGCTCGTTTCAGTAACCTCAAAAAGAGAGTGTGACATAAGTTGGGAAAATTTGAGTGCTAATTCGAAGTCAGACGGAGAATTTTGACTTAGGGAACACGTTTATTCGGAATAAAAAAGGGGCTGTGACAAAAGTTAAATTTTGTCACAACCCCCTTTTTTAATATTCGAATTAATGGACTCTTGGAAGCAAATATAGATAAACAACAATGCTAGGCATCATTTGTGATACGGACTCCCAGCATTAATCATAAAAGCGCGATAGATCTGCTCCGTCAACACCAACCGCATTAATTGATGCGGTAAGGTGAATCGTCCGAATGACAACTGCGCATCAGCTCTTTTTAATACAGCGGGACTCAATCCCAATGAGCCACCAATGACAAATGTGAGTGCACTATGACCATAAGTTGTTAATTTTTCAAATTCCGCTGCAAATTCTTCTGAGCTGAGCTCTTTACCTTTAATTGCCAGTGCAAAAACGTATTCTCTTTCCTTAATCTTAGCCAGAATGCGTTCGCCTTCGATTTGTTTAACCTGTTGCATTTGTGCTGTACTCAACTTCTCAGGTGCCTTTTCATCGGGAACTTCTACAATTTCAAAATTACAAAATTTGCTTAAGCGTTTTGCGTATTCTGCAATTCCCTGTTTTAAGTATTTCTCCTTAAGTTTACCAACAACAATAATTTTACTGTTCATAACTACCCGCCTTTTCACAAGTTATCCACAAAGTTATCCACTTATCCACAGCTAGCATCTCTATATCTTGGCGCGAACATATTTTCGTCACAACATTTATTAATTGCAAATTTGTCAATAGTTAATCAGTTATCCACAGTTTTACACAGTCTTTACACTCCTTAATTTTAGGTAAAGAATGTTGATACAATAGCATTTATACACTAGATTTCAAGTGCAAAATAAAGTTAGTCACAGACAAAAACACAATCTGTGGATAACTTTGAGAAGATGGAAAAAGCCATTTATCAACAACACTCCCTCTTTTCAACACCCGCTAAGATTGCTATTCACTTTTTTATCCACAAAGCTCTTCAAAACTGTGCCTTATAATTATTGTGCACATAAAAAGAGGTATTTGACAACCGCAATTCACGGACAAATACCTCTGTAACCAAATTATAAATTATGCTTAAAATTCTAGTTTCCAGAATTCGATGAGGTGGTCGTATTTGCATCATCTGCTTCCAATGACAGTTTAATACTTGCTGTCTTAAGTTCACCATCATGGTAATACTTGATTTCCACAGTATCACCGACCTTATGCTCATAAAGCGCCTCGCGCAGTGATGAGAGCCCTTTGACCGTCTTGCCACCTAGGGACGTGATCACATCATATTTCTGCAACCCCGCCTGTTTAGCTGGTGAATTCGACGAAACCTTAAGGACTACAACGCCATTATCAACACTAGTTGGTAACTTCAGCACTGATTTTCTGTCACTTGTAGAAACATAGCTTAAATCAACTAACGAAATTCCAAGCGCAGGACGCTTAATTTTGCCATTTTTAACAAGCTGATTGATGATGTTTACCACTTCATTACTTGGGATTGCAAAGCCCATCCCTTCAACACTTGTCGACGATGATGAACTAGTCGAACTTGAACTGGTAGATGCAAGCTTCATCGAGTTAATCCCGATCACTTGACCATCAAGATTGATCAACGGGCCGCCTGAATTACCAGGATTAATGGCAGCATCAGTCTGAATAACGGTAGTCTGTCCCGTACTTGCACCTGAGCTATCGGTTGTTTCAATTGTCCGTTTTTTAGCTGAAATAATTCCTTGCGTCAATGAGGTTGCATAAGTTGATCCTAGCGGTGAACCAATTGCAAGGGCTGTCTGCCCAACTTGAATATTATTTGAGTTACCAAATGATGCTACCTGTGTAACATTTGCTGCATTAATTTTCAAAACTGCTAAATCAGTTACAGAATCATGTCCAACAACTTTAGCAGTCAATTTCTTCCCACTGTTCAAGAGGACTTCGACCTTATTTGCTCCTGAAATAACATGATTATTTGTAACTACAAAGGCCGTATTACCATCCTTTTTATAAATCACACCTGAGCCTTCGCTTTCAGAAGACGAGCTACTTGAATCTGAACCTGAGCCAAAAAGACCACTCAGTGAGTTAGAAGAACTACTTGAAGAGTACGCTTCAACTGAAACCACCGCATTTTGAATCTTATTGAATGCTTTGGTAGATTGTGTACTTACGTTTACTTTTATATTACTAACACTCGTTGTCCCGCGTGAATTTGCGGTGCTCACCGCATTTTCTTGATAATGCTGGTACACGCCATAGCCGCCAAAGGCAATTCCGCCTCCTAGTAGGCCCCCAACGAGTGCTACTACAAAAATTTTACCCATTTTAGGGTGTTGATTGTCATTATTTTTTGGAGAATTAGGCTCTTTAAATTCCCCTTCAAAAGTTTTTTGTCCTTCGTTATTTCCTTCGTTATTATCCATGAGTTATGCGCTATTCAAAAAATAACGCTGACCCCCCTCCCAGAGATTTTTTCATAGCTCTTCCATGGTTACATTCTAACGACAATATTTGAAAAAAGCATGAATTAAATCCTACATTTGTTAAAAAAGTCTTTTTTTTTGAACTTCGCTCTTCACTGCTCCTTAAATTACAGCTAGCGGAGTTGCCCGTGCAGGATCTGTATCTAAAACCGCAAAATCATGCCCAACGCCTAGATCATGCTGTTCCAGTGTTGAAGAAACGGTCACATGCGCAAGTTCCTTCATATTATTGTCTTGACTAAGGTGACCAAGATAGATTTTCTTTGTCTGATTACCCAAAACATCAATTAACGTTGCCGCCCCATCATCGTTTGAGAGATGCCCTTGATCACTAAGAATTCGCTGTTTTAGTGACCACGGATACGCCCCCATCCGCAACATTTCAGTATCATGATTGCATTCAATCAGATAACCATTAGCACCTTTAATGATCCCTTCTAATCTACTAGAAACATAGCCTGTATCGGTTAAGATCACAAAGGAATGCCCGTGATGATGAAGCTCATAAAATTGCGGCTCAGCAGCATCATGCGATACGCCAAAGCTTTCAATATCAAGATCGCCAAACGACTTTGTTTTCCCCATTTCAAAGAGATGCTTTTGGGCTAATGGAATCTTACCAATTTTATGTGCCATTGCATTCCAAGTACCTTCATTAGCGTACACATCCAAGTGGTATTTGCGTGCCAGCACGCCAACTCCCTTGCAATGATCGCTGTGTTCATGTGTAACTAAAAGACTGTCCACATCACTAAGATCGCGACCAATTGAACTCATCAACCCTGCGATTTTTTTTCCGCTCAATCCTGCATCAACCAACACCTTACGTTCGGGCGTCTCAATGTATGTAACATTCCCGCTGCTACTACTTGCGAGAACACTGACTTTCATCGTATCTGTCTGTTTTTCAGAACTCTCCATTGCTCACCCTTCTATCACCTAAAATTCATAAATATCTGTTTTAATCATCCATGGTAGCTCCAGTAAAGGCATTTATGCGCCGATATTGAATATTGCCGGTTGAATTGCTCTTAACAGCAATCATCCACGTTGGAATGTAAACATGGCTGTTATTCACAGAAAGCAAGCGTGTATATCCCAAACGGACCCATTGAACACTACTGTTACTTACTAATTTATTATATTGATATAACCAGATCAACGCCCGTTTTTGACTAATAATCGGTCGCTTCTCATGCAAGGTCTCAACGTTTTCGAGCAAACCTTGCGTATATCCTGTAACATAGCCGTTTCTTGTTGTAAATCTAATTTGACCATCGGCCGTGTAGACTGGATACCCCTTTACAACCTGCGTATAAACAACCATGTTTTTGGTTGACAAACCACGGTCATACACATATTGCTGCCCTGCAATTATCTTAGTACTATCTTTAACAACAGCGTTCAGCGTTTCTTGCGGTTTGCTATCATCTTTTAATTTTATACTATTTTCAAAAGCAGCGGTTAATTTATGATCATCGTAGGACCATGACTGTCCTTGCAAAGTTGATGTCTTTTCTTTGAGCGTGTCCTTTTGCGGACTGGAAATATAAAAGCCTTCACTCTTTTTATCTGAAAGACTGCCATATGAAATCTGATCATTGCGGATGCTTTTGAGCACAGAGGTCGTGGAATCTTCAGTTGTTGAATTCGTTGTTGAAACAACAATGTCATCTTTTTGCATATATGAAACAAATAAAAAGATATCAAGCGCGATAAACGCGAGGAAAAAAATTAATTCGATCCTTTTAAAGTTCATACTTACACCACTCTTTCTTAATTTCCGCTAGCAGTCTTCTTTAACAATTCTGTATAACTTTGCCAATGGCCATTATAATTAACAAAATACGTCGGAACAAGGTCTACTACCAGTTTGGAAGACGTGTTTTGCTCCCATTGATAAGCTACTTTGATACTCTTGATTTGATTGCTGGAATAACCGGCATTCTCAAGTTCTTGATAGACAGTTTCGGTTGCAGGTAAAGTCTCTTTAGCACCGCCAGATGGAACTGGGACTTGCAAACCGTTCAACGAGAACACATACTTCTTTCCACCTGAATTTAACGGTTGAATCTTATATGTGGCGTAACTGTCTTCATTAATAATTGGAAAACCTGCAATGTAGCTGCGATAGGTAACTGTGTTGTCACTTTCACTATATTCAGCGTAACGCACATCATCTAACTGCACTCCTAGGGCATTGAGTTGTGTAAAACTCTGCTTCAAAAGATCATAGAATCCGAGTTGTTGCTCACGCACCTTCTCGTTCCCATTGTAATTGACATCAGCATAATTCTCATAGACAACTTCTCCTGTCTGATCATTGACCTCCATGCGATTATCTGTTCCATCAGAGTAGATTGTTTTATTCTTTTGAACTTTGGTAGTAATCGATGATTGTCCATTTGAGTTCAGCAATTGACTAAGGAATGGACTGATGTTGGATTTATTCACTAAATAGCTATACCGCGGCAGGCTAAAAGAACTGGTGTAGAAGGTTGTCAGATTATCACTTTCAAGTGAAAAGTAACTGATGCTCAGCTTTTGAACCCCATTCGTATTTAAAATCTGCTTAATCTTGGTATAGGAATCTTTCTTAACCGTCAGCTTATAAGCTTGGCGATTCTGATCACTGACAAGGTAAACTGCCCCTCCTTGAAGTGGGATCAAAATCCGATTGAATTTGTATTCCTGCAGCCCCTTAAGCTTTTGTGAAAAAACCTGATTAAACAATGCCGTTGTAATCGAACTGGTGTAACTTAAGAGCACCGAATCATTTTGCTGTAAAAACTCTTGATATTCAGTATCAGTCTTGTAGGTCTTAAGGGAGCCGTCTTTTAGACTCAATTTGCCTAATTGCTTCGAAAGATCCCCTGTAACATCATTCTTATCGCTAAATAAAACATAACTCTGTCCATTTTGATTTAAAGTTGTCTGCAGCGGTAAAAATACATCACTGAGCTTCTTTTTATTAACATTTTCTGAACTTTCTCCGGTACTGGTCGTTGTTTTAGAGTCACGTTGAAAAACCGCAGGATTAATCCAAATTAATGCCGAAAGAAGAACACTGATTAGAATTGTGATAATCAAGCCAGAATGTAACAGAAAATTTCTAATTTTCATCCCACAAATCCCCCTCATATTCTTCGTAAGGTAACGAAATATAGAACGTTGAGCCCTTTCCTTCGACACTATCAACCCAGATCTTACCACCGTGCATCTCAATAACCTCTTTAGAAATGGCTAAGCCTAGACCTGTTCCGCCCTGAGCTCGCGAACGTGCCTTATCTACTCGGAAGAAACGGTCAAAAATATGTGCAACATCTTTTTTAGGAATTCCCAGACCTTGATCAGAGATACTTAGGATTACGTGATTGTGTGTCTCAAGTAAGCGGCAGGTTATAACCCCGCCATCTGGAGAATATTTAATCGCGTTATTCATGATATTATCCACGACCTGCATAAACTTGTCTGTGTCAATCTCCACCCAGAGTTCACGCCGGGTAAAATCACGTTTAATAGTATAGTGCTTGGCATTACGCGCATCGTCATCATCTGTTTTCAGCATCATATCAAAACGATCAAGAATATAGTTGTAAAGTTCGTTCAAGTTAACCAGCTCAAGTTCAAGCTTAGACGTCCCAGAATCCATGCGTGACAAACTTAAGAGATCATTAATCATTCTGATCATCCGTTCAGTCTCATCTTGTGTCACTTTGATAAAATGCGGTGCCACTTTAGCATCTTTCCATGCGCCATCACTGAGCGCTTCAATATAACTGCGCATACTTGTCAAAGGTGTCCGCAATTCATGTGAGACATTCGACACAAATTCACGCCGTTCACGATCTATCCGCTGCTGTTCAGTTACATCATGCAGCACACATACCAACCCACTGATGAAACCAGATTCTCTTTGAATTAATGAAAAATAAGCATTTAAAATCTGTTCATGCTCATCATCAGAAAGATCAATCACGATTTCATCCTGATTTTCAAGCAAATCTCGCAGTGTATATCTTCCACGAATGTTAAGAATATCCAGTACAGATTGTCCATCTGCGACATCCGGATCAATATTCAAATCTTCAGAAGCTGTTTCATTCATAATAATTACGTTTCCACGGCGATCAGTCGCAATCACGCCGTCTGACATATGTGAAAGAACACTATCCAAACGTCTTTGTTCAGCCTCTGAGGATTCTTGGGCTTCTTCGACTCGGACTGAAAGGTTGTTAACCGCCTGTGCTAATTGTCCCAATTCATCTGTCCCGTAGACTTTAACTTGACCAGAATAGTCACCTTGAGCAATTCGACTAGTTTGTTTTTTCATATCATCAATTGGACGAGTAATTGCTCTTGAGATTAAGATTGCCAGCATTAGTCCAAAGACAGTTGCAATCAAAGCCGCCGTGACAAAAATCACCGTAACCTTATGAATCGAGTCATAGACCGATTCCAAGCTAGCACGCAAATAAACTGCACCCACTAGCGTATTGGTATTTCCACTGGCACTAAAAAGCGGTGTAATAGAAACATAATAGGGCTTGTTATCTGAACGGTCATACGTTGACTTGGCATATGAGCGCTCATTGTACAAGACCTGTTTGATATCACTGTTAGTTGTTTTTTGCCCGACAATTCCTTGGTTGTTAACATCACTATCTCCGCGAATTGTCCCTTTGGTATCAACCACTTGGACTTCAGTCACATTCGAGCTGTCAATATCTTCCAAAATATCACGAATATTTGAATTTGCCTTCTTGGTGTTGCTACGCGCAAGATTGTCAATTAATGAATTATCAATATAACTTGAGAGTTCCACCTGCTGTTTGAAAGTCTTGACGTTATCTTTTTTTAATTGTTGCACAAAATAGGCCCCTACGATTTGAAATGTTATTAACAATAACAAAGCAAACACAAGTGCAATCTTAAAATGAATTGATTGAAAAAAATGCAGTTTTTTATTCATTATTACTCCAAAAAGAACTAAGACTTTCTAAATTTCTATTCTGCTTCTGGATTACGCAGATAGTAACCCACACCGCGTCGTGTAATCAGCCAAATCGGACGGCTAGGATTATCTTCGACTTTTTCACGCAGGCGACGCACCGTCACATCCACCGTCCGCACATCACCAAAGTAATCATAACCCCAGACAGTTTGCAAAAGATGTTCACGTGTCATTACCTGCCCGATATGTTTTGCCAAATAGTACAGCAATTCAAACTCACGGTGTGTCAACTCAATCTTTTCGTCGCGCTTAGATACCATATACGCTTCAGGATGGATTGTAAGATCACCAATTGTGATTTCACTATTTTTTTCCTCCTCTGATTGAACTGCCGCTGCTGCGCTCGTTTGTCGCCGTAAATTTGCTTTGACACGGGCCACCAACTCACGGTTTGAAAACGGCTTTGTTACATAGTCATCGGCACCTAATTCCAGTCCAAGAACTTTGTCAATTTCCGCATCCTTAGCTGTCACCATGATAATCGGCATATCATACTTTTTACGCACTTCACGGGCAACTTCCAAGCCATCAATCTTAGGCAGCATAATATCAAGCAGGATCAGGTCCGGCACAACCTCTTCAACTTGATCCAAAGCTTCTTGACCATCATAGGCCGTGTAAACGTCAAAGCCTTCTTTAGTTAAATTGAATTTAACAATATCCGAAATTGGTTTTTCATCATCAACTACTAAAATCTTCTTCATTATGAAACTCCTTTCCTAAAGCACACACTGACGCATATCTGTTAGCTTTAGAATTATTAGTGTTTCCTGGATTTTTAAGATCTATCAGTCTCTTATTGAAAAAATCAACACAGTAAACCTCTTCTATTATAACCTATCCCATTCTGGTTGCCAAACCAGGTTTTATAACCACTCATGCCACTCGTGGTTCGTGCTATAATATGTTCACATTAAAATTATATAAAGGAGTTTAGGCCATGACAGCATCTATCTTGATTTCTCAGGATCTCTCCTGCGCCGGTCAAGTCTCAATGACCGTCGCGCTTCCGCTTCTGGGTGCACTGGGGTTCAGGCCGACCATCCTTCCCACTGCACTGCTTTCAACACATACAGGCGGCTTAGGCGCAAATACTTACCTTGATCTTAGTTCAGAAATGACTAAAATCATTGCCCATTGGGAAACATTACCCCTTTCTTTTTCTGCCATCTATTTAGGATACTTGGGAAACAAAGCTGTAGATGTTTTGCTAAAAGAACGTCTCCGCATTGGTACAGCGAAAAGCCTGTGGCTAATTGATCCCGTGATGGGCGATCACGGTCGGCTCTACCGTGGCTTCACCGCCGCTTACGTTACAAAAATGCGCAAACTAGCTGCACATGCATCTCTTTTGACGCCAAATGTAACTGAAGCCCAGCTTTTGCTAGGTCAAACATGCACCTCAGGAACTATTTCCAATGCGCAGGCACATAGCATCGTGGGTGCGCTTAAGCAAAAATTCACTGCCTCAGCAATTTTGCTTACGGGTGTCCAATTAAACAATGGTCAAATCGGAGTTTTTGGCTCTGACGCTATTTCCCGGGAAATATGGGAACTCCAACGCAAAAAACTCCCTGGCAGTTATTTTGGCACCGGGGATCTTTTTGCAAGTATTCTTTTGGCGACGCTGCTTAAGAAAAAAAAGCTTAAAACAGCTGCAACCAGTGCAATGGACTTCGTTAGCGCTTGCATTGAAAACGCACAGACAGAAAAAAACCGTGATTCGCGCTTTGGTCTTGATTATTCTCAACAATTGTCTGTATTATTAAAACAACTTACTTAAAGGAGGGAGAACATTATGCGAAAAGAACAAAATTCACTCAAAATGATTGTTTTAACCGGTCTCTTTGCAGCTATCATTTATCTTGGAATTTTTATTTTACGAATTCCGATTCCAGCCCTCGTTGGCAGACCATTTATTCATTTTGGAAATACACTCGCCGCTTTAGCTGTCCTTTTTCTCGGATTGCGCAATGGGGTTTTAGCTGGAGCAATTGGTCTTGGGGGCTTTGATATTCTTAATGGCTACGCTTTAACCTCTTGGTTGACAATTTTAGAGGTCATTATCGTTGGAATTGTGCTTAACGCTGTTTTTAAAGCATTTGGTTATCAAGACACCAAAAGAAATATTATTTTACTAGGAATTACAGCCGGTGCGACTAAAATTTTGACCTCATACTGTACCGCAATTATTGAAGCCCTGATGGTTGGAACATCTTTTAAAACAGCGATTGTCGCATCTTTCCTAAGTCTGCCGGCTACTGTGATTAATTCAATCTCAACCGCGATTTGTGTCCCGTTACTGTATTTCACTTTCAGAACTGTAATTTCAGCTACAACCCACGGATCGCGTTGACGCCGATTCCTGCCAGCCAAAAATACTTTTTAAATTTTCTATTGCATAATAGTATTAGTCATGGTAATATATTTCTTGTTGATGAGTTATTTGGGTGGCTAGCTCAGCTGGCAGAGCAACGGACTCTTAATCCGTGGGTCCAGGGTTCGATCCCCTGGCCACCCATCAGAGGTTTACTAAACCAGTAATCATTAGGTATCAAAATGCCGTGATTATTGGTTTTTTTGTATTTAAAAAAATTTGCATTGTATAGAATGTCAGTAATAATCAAAAAAGTTAGCCAAAAAAGAACTTGCGCGGGGCAGTGGCTGTTACTCAATCGAGTAGCAGTTTTTTTTAGTTAAAAAAAGCACTCCCCTTAAAAATCAACATCAATAAAATATAGAAATAGTTAATTGAACCCAACATGCACAATAATTGCACCGCAAATAAAAATATTTTAATAAAAAGAGTGGTGGATGTACCTGGCAGATATTTTCTATCTACATAGTTTGATTTACTGATATAGCTAACACCTATTAATAATACGGGCAAGAAAAAAATTGCAAACTTCCCCTTTCCCCAAAGATCCACAGAATTTAACCCAATGTGCAGCGGAATCACATCAGGCAAGTAAAAGTATATAACACATGCTAAGAAAAACTCCAAAACATAAATTACTATAAAACAGTAGAACGAGCGCTCATAAAGTTTTGAAAACCATCTCATCGTACTTCTGCTCCAATCAAATTATCTTAAAGTCTCACTTATTTCGGCTAACCAAGTCAGCTAATCTTTTAATCTTCACACCTCCGTTAGTGTAACTGGATGTTTAATATATTTGAGAAAAAGCATCAAGTTAGTTGGCGATAATACCACGCTCTCATTTGCCTGCTGTAGTTTGAGCACCACAAGTCCACTGCTCAAGACTCTGGAATCCATTATTACTTTAACCGCTGCCTGCGAATCTTCTACCAAGACTAGCGGAGTGAGTGCTTTAATCCTCCCGTTAAAAATTTCTGCACGTTGCTTGGCAGTCGCAAGGATCAGTTCCTTATCCAAGTACAACCAGTCCTTCTTTACCGTTGTTCGCAAAATATATTGCTGCGTTGCTTTCTTAAAAAAAAGTTCACTGTACAGTGTTTGCCCCAACACCTCAGCGCCTCCAGCAACGAGTTCGGCTTGTTTGGCATACTCCAGTTTAATTTTTCTAAAAATAGCCAGTACGCGCCGATCATTAATCATTTCCATCATCCTCACCGTCCCTTTTCATTTTATTTTGTAATGACAATTAGATGACCCAATCTTCGTTGCCTAAATCTGCCTACCTGTAACCCCATTAACTTTTATGTCGTTGGAACACCGGATAATCAGCACCGCTTACGGCTTTCCTCCTATTTTTATTATAGCTCTTTGCCTATCACTGAGCTAAAATGAGCTCTAGAAAAAACATGCATTAGTGGTCTACTACCCTTAGTACATTGACCAAATAAGCAATTCACTTCACATTTATTAACCAAAGTAATAAGGTGAGCCTGTAACTAATTATTTTGAGGAGGATTGATTTGATGAACGTTCCTGTTAAAACTCTGAATGACGGTCATTATATTCCAACTGTTGGGCTAGGTACCTATCAAATTCGTGGCGGTGCTGGTATTGATCAAGTTCTTGCTGCAATTCAAGATGGCTACCGTCTGCTAGATACATCTACCAATTATGATAGTGAAGGCATTGTTGGTGAAGCTATCAGAAGATCTGGGATTCCGCGTGCTGAATTCTTTGTAACTAGCAAACTCCCCGGTAAGTACCACCATTACGATGATGCGCTCATGATGCTGCAAGAGTCTCTTTGTCGCATGGGGCTTTCCTATTTTGATCTTTATTTAATTCATTGGCCCCTTCCTAAACGTGGTCTGTATGTTGAAGCTTGGAAAGCACTAATTACGGCCCAAAAGCTTGGACTGTGCCGCTCAATTGGCGTTTCTAATTTTGAGCCTGCACACCTTGATAAATTAATTTCAGAAACAGGTGTAACCCCAGCTGTAAACCAGATCGAGGTTCATCCGTACTGGGTTCAAGAAGAAAGGCTGGCTGAGGATAAGAAACGTGGAATTCTCACAGAAGCATGGAGTCCACTTGGACGAGGAAGTGCAGCACTCCAAGAGCCCCTACTTAAAGAATTGGCCCAAAAGTATCACAAAGGTGTTGGTCAAATTATTTTACGCTGGCATACACAACGTGGCATTGTTCCACTTCCAAAATCAAGCAAGCTTATCCATCAAAGAGAAAATCTCGCTCTTTTTGACTTCACTTTAACAGCAGCTGAAATTGCACAGATTAATACCTTGAATCGCGCAGATGGCAGAGTTGACGACCAAGATCCAAATGAATACGAAGAATTTGATTAATATAAATATTTATATTTTTTAGCTTTAAATAACCACCTAAGTTACCTTTGATTTATGCTCATTTTTCCACCATTGAATTTTTGCATTTTTCACAAAAAAATGTTTACAAGGATGATTATATATGATATAACTATATTTGTCTTGAAAAACATTGTAGTGTAATTGCTCAGTAGTTCAGTGGTAGAATAATTGACTGTTAATCAAGAGGTCGTAGGTTCGAATCCTACCTGAGCAGTAATTCAGAGGATTAAGCAAAACATTCGTTTTGACTTAGTCCTCTATTTTTTTATAATCTATTTTTCATCAAGTGTATCTTCAGTTTTGTCCAGTTGATACTCCTTTAATAAATTTATAGCTGTAAAAAAAGGTTCTGTTTCACGTGAAACAGAACCTTTTTAAAGTTAATCACTATTCAGTCAGTTCTTTTCGCGCTAACTGACTCAGTTTAAAGGTGGTACTGCACCTGCTAGCTAGTTCTGCTGACTAGCAGAGCATCAGTCCCCTACCTACCAGTCATGATGACTTGATAAATATTATGCTTTATTTTTCTAGGAGTCAACAATCCTTCATTCTTTTGCAGATAGTCTGTAATCATTTCCGGCATGGAGCGTGTGCACACAAACACTATCTGTTTGGGAGTATACATCCGAAATGCACCTCCCAAGGCGCGATATTGGCTGACTACCAGTCGAAATTGTTGTGTTGCTTGAACCGGCTTTCCCTGATACTTTAATTTTATTAACCGCTCCCCGACAGGCTGCGCAACATCAATCACGTAGTCAATTCCAGCATAAAGATCGTAATTATAATGCGGAATTAGTGGCCCATACGCTCCTTGGCGCACTCCAATTTTTCCTGCTTGAATATCCCAATAAGCTGCATTTTGTTCTAAGGCAGCTCGTAACTGTGCTCCCGTAATCTGTAAAACGGCTAATTTATTTTCAAAGGGATAATTGCGTTTCACATCTCTAATGGTGACCTGCTCTGAAAATCCTGTAACTGCATCACTGTAAAGTGCAACTGCTGAAATCTCAGCCCCAGTAGCCTCTAACTGAACTTGATTAAGCAAGTCTACAAAAGGATGCCCCTCTAACCGTGCCTGTGCCGGATTCTTAAGCTGAAAACCAGCTCCCAATCGAGCGAGCGGCTGCACTAACCATTTTTGTGTCCTTTGTTCGAAACACTCTAAAAGAGCACTGATCTCCTTATCAGGCTGCTCATGTGCAACCGGCAGCAGTGTAGCGTGACTTTGCTGAATCGTTTTGGATTTGCACGCTACTTCTAACTCAATCATACCTACGTACTCACCATTTTGCCCGGGTTGAATCGTTGGTACTCCATTAACATGTGTCGCAATTCTACGGTGCTGATGCCCAGTAATCAGAGCAGCTACTCCTGGAATTTTGCTTAACGCAAATGCCTCGTCAGCTCCATCTATTGGTTCCCCTGCAACTTCTGTCACTAATTCACCGTATCCTCCATGATAGGAAACTAGTACTAAATCCGCTTGCTTTTGCAAAAATGGTACATATTTTTTAGCTGTTGCAACTGCTGATTCAAAGTGTAAACCAGTAATATTTTGAGCCGGTTCCCAATGTGGAACAAATTGAGTCGTTAATCCTAAAATAGCAATTTTAACCCCCTTTTTCTCTACAATCGTATAGGCTCTGCCAAAATATGGTTGCCCCTCTTCATCAAGAATATTGGCACATAACAACGGATACTTTCTCACCTGTAATGCCTTTTCTAAGGAAAAACGGCCATAGTCGAATTCATGATTCCCCAAGACACCCGCGTCATAATGCAATAAATTAACTGCTTCAATCAGCGGTGCAACGCTTTTTTCGCATTTTTCCAAGTAGGATGTTAAGGGAGAACCCTGGAGAAGATCACCATTTTCAATCGTGATCACGATTGTATCTTTAGTCGCCTGCTTGTGAATGCGCTTAATCAAAGAAGCAGCCTTAGCAAGTCCGAGACTCTTTTGATCATGTTTTGTACAATAAAGGGTTGGAAAGACGTGACCATGAATGTCGCTTGTCACCAATATTTTTATGTGCATATATTTTCCCTCAATCAAAGGTTTTATCCCACTATATACCAAAAAGTCAGGTTTTTCATCTTAAAAATCATAAACGCTCTTCTTCCACAAATGTTCTTACTCTGCTTAAATTTCCCTCACTTATCTTACCATAAAAAAATCCGGTATCCGCTGATAGTTTGTTTAGCCTTGTTCCACGTGAAACATGGTCTTATATTATTTATAAGTCGCCAAAACTAAATAAAAATATTATGATATAGGTAGTCCACAATTAAAAGGAGGCCTCACGAGGAGCGCTGAACAAGCGCCCTCTTAAACAATATGAATTGTGCACAAACCCTTGCAGTTACTAGCCATCGAGTAATCACGAATGATCTTAATGAGCATGAGACCGTTTACGGCGGAAAATTGCTTGAAATGTTAGATGGCACGGCTTCAATCTCTGCTTCACGTTTTTGTAAGACGCAAACAGTGACAGCGGCCGTAGATCAATTTAAGTTTATCGCACCTTTCAAACTCAATGATTCATTTTGTATTGAATCTTTTGTTAGCGGCAGCGGCAAACGTTCCCTTGAAGTCTTTGCAAAAATCATTGGTGAACATTTAACAACCGGGCAACGTTTTTTAGGTGCAACAACTTTTCTAACCTTTGTTGTTCTAAAAAAGGAGATTAAATTACCACCGCTTGTGCCACAAACACCTGAGGAAATAAGTGTTTGCCAAGCTTATTCTGTCAGACAAGCATTACGCAAACAGCAGCTACAGCAAGCCAAAAGCTTCAATCAGCAGCTTGAACTGCAGCCACGTTGGTTAAATTAAAAAAGCAGGCTTCATTAAGAAAATTAATGAATTTCCTGCTTCTTAACAATTTCGATTAAGAAGGCGATTGCCTCCTCGTACGAACATGATCTTTGCTTCATGACCGCCTTAACTGCTATCTCGGTCTCGTTTGAATCGGCCATCGTCAACACTTCCCTTTTCATTCTTGTTTACAGCACCCGTTCCTATTAATGTACTATCCTATTCTATACCGTTCTTAATAAAAAAACGAGGATTAACCCCCTCTTTTTTTTTTGCAAATGCACGAATCCTTTTATACTTAAAGTTTCTGACTGTAAATTTTTTTAGCCCATCTTTCTAAAAACTGCCGTCCTTTAACCTCGATATCTGGTCACATTTTGCGATCTGCAGTCTGTCTAAAAAGTGCCAAGATCAACTTGCATAATTTGTTCTGCAGCCTGTTACGGCGTCTTAACGCGCCTTTTCGAGCATATTCCGCTTAACCACAGTTATCCAAGCGTATTTTTACAACTTAGATTCAAACGCACTATGTTCATGCGTGTATTCGCGAAGACGCTCCTCAGCAATTATGTTTTTGTTTTTTATTTAAATTTATTATATTTTAAATTTTGAGTATTGTCTGTTTAAAAACCGGTTCACGTAATTTAGATTTAGCTACAGGAAAAAGCTGAGCTGGAACACATTTATCCATAATAGTAAATAAGGGGCTGTGACAAAATTTAACTTTTGTCACAGCCCCTCTTTTATTCCGTATAAACGTGTTCCATAAGTCAAAATTCTCCATCTAACTTCGAATTACTCATAGCAAAATACTCGCTATGTTCGTAATTTCGAGTTAGCACTCAAAATTTTCCCGACTTATGTCACACTCTCCTACAAGCTGTTATTTTAGTGCTCAACTAAATTTAAAAAAGATTAAATGCGCGCCCAAATATTATCTAACACATTTGTTTGTTCACGATCCGGTCCAACAGAAAAAGTCGAAATCTTAACGCCCACTAATTCTTGGATTCGGTGAATATAGTTACGGACATTCAACGGTAAATCTTCAAGCCGTTTACAATGTGTAATGTCTTCTGTCCACCCTGGAAATGTCTCATACACTGGTTTACACTTGCTAAGCTGCTTTAAACTTGCAGGATAATGATAAATCAATTCGCCGTCAAGCTCATAAGCTGTACAAATTTTAACTTCATCCAATCCGGTTAAGACATCAACGCAATTTAAACTAAGATTTGTTAGGCCCGACACCCGTTTTGCATGCCGCATTACGACACTATCGAACCATCCGATCCGCCGTGGTCGCTTAGTAACTGTTCCGTACTCATGTCCTGCCTCACGAATAAATGACCCTGTTTCATCCTTTAATTCTGTTGGGAAAGGTCCGTCACCAACACGTGAAGTGTAAGCTTTGCAAACTCCAACAACTTTATCAATCTTTGAAGGTCCAACCCCGCTACCGATGGTGACCCCGCCTGCAACTGGATTAGACGATGTTACAAATGGATAAGTCCCCTGATCAATATCAAGCATTACTCCCTGAGCACCTTCGAATAGAACACGTTTGCCACTATCAAGAGCATCATTAAGTACAACAGAGGTATCAGTTACATAGTCTTTAAATTGCTGGCCATATTCGTAATAGGCTTCAAAAATATCCTCGAATTTAAGTGGTTCATGTTCATAAAAACGTGTGAATTCACGATTTTTTTCCTCAAGATTGCGGCGCAGCTTCTCCTCAAAAATCTCTTTATCAAGCAAATCTGCAACTCTGATTCCGACACGCGCTGCTTTATCCATGTAAGCCGGTCCGATTCCTTTGTTAGTCGTCCCGATTTTCTGATCCTTTTTAGACTTTTCCTGCAAGCCATCTAACAAGATATGATACGGCAAAATCACATGTGCACGATCTGAAACGCGCAAGTTATCAGTCGAAACTCCACGACCGTTTAAGTACTTTAATTCTTCCACCAGCGACTTAGGATTCAAGACGACACCGTTACCGATTACGCTAACTTTGTCTTGGTAAAAAATCCCCGAAGGTATCAAACGCAACTTGAAAGTTTCTCCGTTAAACACGATTGTATGCCCAGCATTATCACCGCCTTGATAACGTGCAATTACTTCGGCATTTCGACTAAGAAAATCTGTTATTTTTCCCTTTCCTTCGTCGCCCCATTGACTCCCAACTACTACTACTGATGACATGAACACTCACCTCATAAAAAAAATTTGGATAAAAATTGTAATTTCACTAACCTCGATAATTGTATCAGTCGCCCACCCATCTTTCAAGTAAATCCCGAATATTTATCATGAAAATAATATTTTATCAAAAAAATAACGAACTTTAATTTTTTAAAAAGGGATTTCTTTTTATTAAGGTGAACAACTTCAAGAACTGTGTAAAAAGTGCTTGGTTTGGAGAATTGGAGCTGAATTACAAAATAACCTAAGCTTGGTTATACGCAAGACAGGCTTAGCCTACAAACAAAAAGATTCGCTGTTAAAACTGAAATTGGTCAGCTTTTGCATCGAATCTAAACCTTATTACTATTTTTTTTGACTTTCTGGAACATAGGCGACTGAAGAAAACTTATTATATGATTTAACAAATAATAACTTTACGGTTCCACGTGGTCCAGAACGGTTCTTTTCAATAATTACTTCGACTTCTCCAACATCCTGTGTCTCATCATCTTGCTGGGTACTCTCATCATCCTGATCACCCTCAGAGCGTTCATAATAATCGTCACGATAAAGAAAAGCTACAATATCAGCATCCTGTTCAATTGAACCGGATTCACGAATATCAGAGAGCACAGGTCGCTTGTCTTGTCTTTGCTCAACTCCACGTGAAAGCTGTGAAAGTGCAATAATCGGGACGGACAGTTCTTTTGCAAGTTTTTTGAGCTGTCGCGAGATTTCGGAAACTTCCTGTTGGCGGCTTTCCTTATTAGAACCTTCAATCAACTGCAAATAATCCACCACGACTAGGCCAAGATTTCCTTGCTCTTTAGCTAAACGACGACATTTTGCGCGAATTTCAGCCATCTTTATTCCTGGTGTATCATCAATGAAGACCGCTGCTTGAGAAAGTGAACCCATAGCAACAATTAAGTTCTTCCATTCCTCATCATTCAGCTGCCCTGTGCGCAGATGATTAGCATTAATGCTTCCTTCAGCACAGAGCATTCTATTAACTAACGACTCGGCACTCATCTCAAGTGAAAAGATTGCCACTGTTTTGTCAGTTTTGGTACCCACATTTTGTGCGATATTCAAGGCAAAGGCTGTTTTCCCAACAGCCGGCCGTGCAGCTAGAATAATTAAGTTATCCGGTTGCAAGCCAGCTGTCATTTTATCCAGCTCATGATATCCGGTTGCAAGCCCGGTAATATCCTCATTTTGCTGATACAACCTATCAATATCTTCAATGGCACTATTCAAAACATCCTTAATCGGTTTAAAGCCGCTCCGATTTCGCCGCTCTGAGACGTCCATAATCTGACGTTCAGCGTCATCTAAAAGTGTGGTTACATCGTCATCTTGAGTATACGTCTGTGTAACAATATTGGTAGCTGTCGCAATCAGACGGCGCATAAGTGCTTTTTCTTCAACAATTTTGGCATAGTAAACCACGTTAGCGGCCGTTGGAACTGCTGCAGCCAACTCAGCGATGTAGCCAACCCCGCCAACATCATCTACTTGTTGGTTAGCCTTTAAGTAATTATTGACAGTCACAACATCGATAATTTCATCTTGATTATTCAATTCGATCATGGCCTGAAAAATAATTTGGTGTGCACGGCGGTAAAAATCATCCGGCTGCAAGTAGACCATTGCTTCCACTAAAGCATCTGAACGTAAAAAAATGGCCCCAAGGACAGCCTGTTCAGCTTCAATGTTTTGCGGTGGCAAACGATCAGTCAAAACATCATTACTCATAATTACTTCACCTTTCAGCTAACTTGAAACAGCTTGCCAATTTCGGCAAATTTATTTTTCAGCAACATGAACTCTAATTTTTGCAGTCACTTGATTATGCAATTTAACAGGAATATTAGTATAGCCTAACGACTTGATCGGAACTGTGAGTTCCATCTTTCTTTTATCAATTTTTAAGCCATATTGTTTTTCGAAAGCTTGGGCCACCTGCTTGCTGGTAATAGACCCAAATAACCTGCTATCCGCACCTGCTTTTGCTTTGATCTCAACGACCATTTTGCCAGATTCTAGCTTTTCTTTCAGCTCCTTAGCAGCTGCCAATTCTTCAGCATCCTTCTTCTTTTCTGCCAGTTGCTGGCCCTTGAGCTGACTGATAGCCTGTGCAGTTGCTGCCTTAGCCTTATTAGCCTTTATTAAAAAGTTAGCATAGCCATCTGCAATTTCTTTAACTTCACCACGTCTGCCCTTGCCTCTTACATCTTGTAAAAAAATAACTTTCATTTTATTACTGCCTCCTCAATATTACTATTCTTCATGCTGTTGGATTACATCTAAAAGTTGAGCGCGTGCTTCCTCAATCGTTACCTCCGAAAGTTGGGTTGCAGCATTTGATAAATGTCCACCGCCGCCTAATTGCTCCATTACAACCTGAACATTTGCTTCGCCGTTACTTCTAGCCGAGATTCCAATCCTACCATCGGCTCTTCTGGTAACAACAAACGAAGCATCCACTCCACTGACATTCAACAGTGAATCAGCTGCCTGAGCAGCAGTCACTGGATCGTAGACTTTGTCTTTTTCACCCACACAAAGTGCGACGCGATTGCCGACAAATTCAACACGATCAATTAAATGATTGCGCTGCAAGAAGTTATTTACATTTTCCTTCATGAAATGCTGCACCAGCACAGAGTCAGCCCCGACAGAGCGCAAATAACTAGCAGCATCAAACGTACGCGTCCCTGTCCGTAGTGTAAATGATTTAGTGTCAATAATAATCCCTGTTAACATTGCAGTTGCTTCGATTTTATTAATCGGTTCGCTCTCACGTGATTGATACTCAAACATCTCAGTAATTAATTCACAAGTTGAAGATGCATATGGTTCAATATACACTAAAATTGGATTTTCAGGGAATTCTTCACCCCGACGATGATGATCAATTACCATTACACGATTTGAAAGCTGCTGGTAAAGCTCTTCACTGGCTGAAATTGACGGTTTTGAATGATCAACCATAATCAGCAGACTTTGTTCAGTTGCCTTTTCTTCGGCTTCTTCCGGAGTTAAAACCGTCCCTTTTATTTCAGGATATTGCCCTAACTCATCCATTAAACGAGCAACATCTGAATGCAGCTTTTCCTGATCCAAAACAATCCAGCATTTTTTTTGATTCATTGCAGCAATTCTGCGAATCCCAAGGCATGCGCCCACAGAATCCATATCAGGTTGTTTATGACCCATCACAAAAATCTGATCAGTTTGATTCATCAACTCCTGTAAGGCCTGTGAGATCATTCGGGCACGAACCCGTGTCCGTTTTTCCATTGGGTTAGTTTTTCCGCCATAAAAGCGTGCTTCACCATCAGGGGTCTTAACGACGACCTGATCGCCTCCACGCCCCAATGCCAGATCTAAGTTACTTTGTGCAATCTTGGCTAGCAGGGCAAGATCATCATCACCATAGGAAATTCCGATACTTAATGTTAATGGCAAATTCTGTTTAGAAGTTCGTTCACGAATTCGATCCAAGATCTTAAATTTATTATCTTCCAGGCGTTTTAAAACACTTGAATATGCCAAAATAAAGAAATGATCATCATCAATTCGCTTAAGGTACATTTGATATTTTTTAGCCCAATTTGAAAGCTCGTTCGTCACATAATTACTCAAATTGGAAACAGCCTTATCGTTTAACGACTGCGTAATTTCATCATAGTTATCTAAAAAGACTTGACCAATTACAACGTTTGTATCTAAATCATGTTGTTGAATTTCGGCATAATGGGTAATGTCCATTAAGTAAATAGCATGAATATCCTTTTGAATCAGCAATTGTAATTTATATTGTCCCCATGAAACCTCAATCGGCTTTTTATTCTCTCGATTTTCTGCAACAAGCTTGGCCAGTTCCGCATCAATTTCAGCAAGAGGTTTCCCTAAGACCTCATTATTACCAAAATACTGCTGCAAATATGGATTTACCCATTCGACTTCATTACGCTCATTCAGAAAAAGAATTCCAATCGGCATCTTGATCAACGCCTCTTGTTCGCCGCGTTTGATCCGATACGATAAATCCGAAATATACTCGTTAGTATCTTCTGTAATCGCCTTAAGTGTAAAGGAAGCGACTACAACTGTTAGCACCACCATTACGAGAATAATTAATCCAAGAATCGGATTAACTAAAAAAGCCATAACAGCGCACACTAGTGACATTGCCAGCAAGAAAAAAGCGATCAACCTGATTTTACTATTCTTCATAAAGGCTGGTAAATGCCATAAATCTTTCGAAAATAACTGTTTCACTGTCTTTCTCCTCACATTCTTGCAAAGATCGCTCTCAGGATCTTCTCCTTCAGAAAAAGGTGCCCCCACCTATAACCAAAATTTTTCATATGTACTTTAGTGAAATCTTGTTTGCATACTATTTTAACACAAACAATTCATTGATACACATTTGATAAGACTGATCGCTAAAATCGTATTTTTGCAAAAGTGCGACACCCAGCGTTCAGCCGCCGTGAGCTAAGTCCTGAATTACAAAGTCACCTGGGTTTGGTTACGCGTAATTTAGGCTTAGGCACAGGTGGTTGCAGGGTGGAGCACGTTAAAAAAAGTGCCAGCCAGCTCAGCAAGCCTTCGAGCACTAACACCAAATTGCAAAATAGGCGGGTTATGATTATGCGCAATTTGAGGTTAGACACAAAAATACCCCCCAAACCCTAGCTAATAAAACCAGAGTTTGAAAGGCACTTCGTTATTACCATCTTTTTTGTTTTGAAATCATTTTACAGCCAAGACATCATGACATTTTTAAATCTGGTGACTGGTTCTAAACCATCCGCGAGTGCTGAAAAATGCATACATATCATTCAAGAAAAACACGCTATAGCTGAAAATCAATGCAAAATTACCATCACCTTGCAACATGGTCTGAATCCATAATGCAATGGTAAAGACTGAACTGATTGTCCAAACAAAATACTGTTCTCGTTTACGATTAAGTTCAAGCAACGAGCCTGTAATTGCCATCGCAAGATTCAAACTATCAAGAAAAACACGTGGATCACTTGTTAAACTAAAAATGTAATAAATAACTCCCCAAGCAAGCACAAAGAAAATTATGTAATAAAGCCATTCACGTAAATTTTCAAATTTTTCTGCTTGAATATTATCATTCCACTTAGGATCTAAGATGCAAAAGAAATCCAGAAAAAGTAAATATCCGATCTGTTCCCATGCAGTCGCGAAATTTCCAGCCATAAAACCTACGGATGCAATACAAATTGCGCTGAATGCTCCAGCCCATCCCTGTATTCCTGAGCGGTTTGAAATTCCAATCACACAAGCAACTGAAAGATTCCCACCAATAAAGGACAGTCCTGATTGCAATGGTGCCGCATTAAATGATTGTACTAATGAAATTACCTGAAGAACAAAGTTAAAGATCAGCAAACCATAACTGAATCTCCCCCAACCACGGCACTGGTTAAACAACCAACTAAAATAATTCTTTCTAAAAACATTTTTTGAATATTTTGGCAAATTTGTCAAAACATCCACATAACGATCAAACATCCAGACATCTCCTTAATACTATCTTGCATTATCCGAATTAACATCGCTTATCAGTAATCACGTTACCTAATAAAAACTTAGTTTTCAAAATTACGCGACAAGCTGACGCTTCCTTCTCTTTTGATTATATGCGCTTAAAACTTAAATAGTAGTCTTGACTTGCAGCAATATATGTAGTATTAGATCGCTAAATTCAATACTATATATAGTATATAGAGTGTTGTAAGATAAATGCATAAACGTTACATTTAACTGAAAATGCACAAAAAAAAAGACCGTGATGGTCTTTTTTTTAAGACTACTCTTCTGTAACAAATGGAAGAAGTCCCATAATGCGTGCACGTTTAACTGCAATTGTCAAACGACGCTGATTCTTAGCGCTTGTTCCTGTTACTCGACGAGGTAAAACCTTTCCTCGTTCAGAGATAAAGCGTTTCAACAGATCTGTATCTTTATAATCGATATATTCAATGTGGTTAGCCGCAATAAAGTCTACTTTACGACGACGACGACCACCTCTACGTTGTTGTGCCATGTTGATGTTCCCTCCTTCTGTTACCTAAAAATCTAGAATGGCAGATCGTCATCAGAGATATCAATCTGTTTTCCATTATCCGCGAATGGATCGTTATTATTATTACCAGATTTAGGTGCATTGTTTTCAGTAGAATTTTTATTCACTGAATTTCCAAACGGATTGTTTTCTGAATTATTAGTTGCTGGATTCCGAGAAGAATCTGAACCTTGCGTGTCATTGCCATGTTGTTGTTGATAACGCTCAGATTGCGAACGTGACTCAAGCAACGAAAAATTGTCAACAATGACTTCTGTCACATAGACCCTATTGCCCTGTTGGTTTTCATAAGAACGTGTCTGGATACGCCCATCCACTCCAACTAGTGAACCTTTATGCGTGAAGTTTGCAAAATTTTCTGCAGACTTGCGCCAAATTACACAATTGATAAAATCAGCTTCACGTTCACCTTGCTGATTGGTAAACTGACGGTTGACAGCGACAGTAAATGTCGCAACTGCAACACCACTGGAGGTATAACGCAAATCGGGATCACGTGTTAATCGACCTACAAGAATAGCTCTATTGATCAATGTTCAGTTCCTCCTTCATGTGATTAAGCTTCGCGCTTAACGATCATATGACGTAAAATTCCATCATTAATTTTAGCAAGACGGTCAAATTCATCGATTGCTTTTGCGTCATCAGCTTTAATATTTACAATATGGTAAGTACCTTCTGTAAAACCACCGATTTCGTATGCAAAACGACGTTTAGACCAGTCTTTTGAATCTACGACTTCAGCACCGTTGTCTTTCAAAATACCATCAAAGCGTTCTACCAAAGAATTCTTTGCGGCTTCATCAATTGCTGGGCTGATAATATAAGTAACTTCGTAAGTCATGACTGTTTACACCTCCTTATGGACTATTGGCTCTTAACCTTGTTAAGAGCAAGGAAAGTAATCTAAATCTATTTCGAGTTAGATACTAACGAAGAAGAATTATATCATTTATGGCACTGTAATGCAAGGCAATCCCGAAAAGCCCTCTGCTTTTAATTACGTGATTTTGCTCAAATTAGCCGAAAATTATTCTTCTGTTTGTTCTTCGTCTGTTTCCTCACTGCTTGTTTCATCCGGCACAACCTTAGCCATTGTTGAAACTAGTGCTTCATCATCAACTCTAATCAAATGAACACCTAAAGTTGCACGCCCCGTAACTGAGACTGTCTGAATATTGAAACGAATCATTACACCCTTATTTGTAATCAGCATAATATCTTCGTCACCCTTGACTGTAGTTAACCCTGTCAGCGGTCCATTCTTAGTCGTAACGTTTGAGGTCTTGATTCCCTTGCCACCACGGCCCTTAATTGGATAATCTTTTGCAGGTGTTTGTTTGCCGTAACCATTTTCACTAACTACAAACACATGACTGTCTGGGTAAAGCACATCTACGCCAATGACATAGTCAGCTGGACGCAACCTGATTCCACGCACACCCGTAGCAGCCCTTCCCATTGAACGGACGTCTGTTTCCTTGAAACTCACAGCATAACCGAGATGAGTCCCTATAATAATATTTTGCGTGCCATCCGTAATGAGCACATTGATTAATTCATCATTATCTTTGAGCGAAACCGCCTTGAGTCCATTGCTACGAATATTGGCAAATTCTGCAACAGCCGTTCTCTTAGTAATTCCCTTTTTAGTAGTGAAGAAGAGATAGTACTCCTGTTCTTTCATTTCCCGCGAAATATTGATGACTGCTTGGATTTTTTCACCAGAAGCAATCCCCAGCAAGTTGATCACTGGAATTCCTTTAGCGGTCCGACCATATTCCGGAATTTCATACCCCTTCATGCGGTATACTTTCCCCATATTAGTGAAAAACAGCAGTTCATCATGCGTCGAAGTTGTCACTAAGTGTTCAATAAAGTCATCGGCATGAACGCCCATTCCTTGAATACCACGGCCTCCACGTCTTTGAGTTTTAAAATCGCTTGTCGGCAGACGCTTAATATACCCATTATGCGTAAGTGTCACAGCAACTTCTTCTTCCTCAATCAGATCTTCATCCTCAATACTAAGAACTTCACCAACCATTAATTCAGTTCTACGTTCGTCTCCATATTTTTCTTGGATTTCCAGCAATTCTTCATAAATAATCTTGTCAATCCGCTCAGAATGTGCCAAAATATCGCGATAATCAGCAATTGCTGCAACCAATTTTTGGTACTCGTCTTCAATTTTTTCACGTTCCAAACCAGTTAAACGAACAAGGCGCATATCCAAAATTGCTTGGGCTTGTCGATCGGACAGTTGGTAGCCCTCAATTAAGCGTTTCTTTGCAATCTCGCCACTTTTAGAACTACGAATAATATTAATAATTGCATCAATATGGTCAAGCGCGATCCGCAAACCTTCTAAGATGTGAGCTCGTGCCTGTGCCTTTTTTAATTCAAATTCTGTTCTGCGGCGAATCACGCTTTCTTGGTGCTCCAAATAATATGTCAAAATGTCTTTAAGACTCAAAATTTTGGGGGTTCCCTTTACAATTGCAAGCATATTGAACCCAAAGGTTGTTTGCATTAAAGTTAATTTGTATAAATTATTTAAAATAACTGAAGCGCTCATATCGCGTCTGACATCGATTGAAACTCGCATTCCTTCACGATCAGATTCATCTCGAATATCAGTAATTCCTTCGATTTTTTTCTCACGGGCAAGCTCGGCAATTCTTTCTATCAATTTAGCCTTATTCACCATATAAGGGAGTTCATGAATAATAATTTGTTCTCGGCCATTTGCTTGTTGTTCGATTTCCACTTTAGCCCTAATTGTCACGGTCCCTCTGCCGGTTTCATAAGCTTTGCGAATTCCAGACTTGCCGAGCACAATTCCGCCAGTTGGGAAATCTGGACCTTTAATCGCCTCCATCAAATCGGCTGTCGTGGCATCCGGATTATCCATCAAAATATGCAATCCTGAAATCACTTCTGCCAAGTTGTGCGGCGGGATATTAGTAGTCATTCCGACAGCTATTCCAGTTGCTCCATTGACAAGGAGATTGGGAAACCGCGAAGGCAAGACAACTGGCTCTCTTTCTGAACCATCGTAATTTTCTTTAAAGTCAATCGTATCTTTATTAATATCACGAAGCATCTCGGTTGCAATTTTACTCATTCTCGCTTCCGTGTAACGCATCGCAGCAGCTCCATCGCCATCAACTGAGCCAAAGTTTCCATGACCATCAACCAGCATGTACCGATAACTGAAATTCTGTGCCATCCGGACCATTGACTCATAAATTGCTGAGTCACCATGGGGGTGATATTTCCCCATAACGTCTCCCACAATTCTTGCTGATTTTTTATACGGCTTGTCAGGAGTGACGCCTAATTCATTCATACCGTATAAAATACGCCGATGAACTGGTTTTAATCCATCACGAACATCTGGAAGTGCACGCGCCACAATTACGCTCATCGCGTACTCCATAAAAGATGTGCGCATTACTCCCGACAAATCAGTCTGCTTAACTCGATTCGGTAGCTCTACCAATGTCTCTGCCTCCTAAATTCTTGCAATCATGTATTATTTCCCGGGAAATAGCTTAAACGTCCAAGTTCTCAACGTAAGTTGCATTTTCTTCGATAAATTCGCGCCGTGGCTCAACCTTATCGCCCATTAACATCTCAAAAACATTATTTGCTTCTTCAGCATCAGAAAGTTCCACTTGCAACAAGCGACGATTTTCAGGATTCATTGTCGTTTCCCACAACTGCTCAGCATCCATCTCACCTAACCCTTTATAACGTTGAACAACTGGCTTAGGACTTGGTGGCAGTTGACCTAATGTCTGCTCTAACTCACTTTCAGTATCAATATACTTAATCATTTTACCTTGCCTTACCTGGTACAAGGGCGGTTGTGCAATATAAACATACCCCGCGTCAATCATTGGACGCATAAAGCGATAGAACAGTGTTAGCAACAGTGTCCTAATATGGGCGCCATCAACATCGGCATCTGTCATTATGATCAATTTATGATAATTTGCCTTAGTCACATCAAATTCCTGCCCGAATCCCGTTCCAAGTGCCGTGAACAGGGAGCGAATTTCCTCATTGGCCAGCACACGATCAAGAGACGCTTTTTCAACATTCAGGATTTTCCCACGAATTGGCAAAATTGCCTGTGTTAATCTTGATCTTCCTTGCTTAGCTGAACCACCAGCAGAATCTCCTTCGACAATAAATAATTCCGAAATTGCCGGATCTTTGCTGGTATTATCTGCTAATTTTCCTGGAAGATTACTAATCTCTAAACCGTTTTTCTTACGCGTAACTTCACGCGCACGCTTAGCAGCGACTCGTGCTTTAGAAGCCAGCATCCCTTTTTCAACAATTTTACGCGCCACCGTCGGGTTCTCAAGCATAAATTTATTAAAATGTTCCGCAAATAAGCGATCAGTAACTGTTCTTGCATCCGAATTTCCTAATTTAGTTTTTGTCTGACCCTCGAACTGTGGATTAGGATGTTTAATACTTACAACTGCAGTCATCCCTTCGCGTACATCTTCTCCAGACAAATTATCTTCATTTTCCTTTATCATGTTGCTCTTATGCGCATAATCATTGATGACACGCGTCAAAGCTGTTTTAAAACCAGCTTCATGGGTCCCGCCTTCATAAGTGTGAATATTGTTCGTAAAGGTCAGCAGGTTGGAATGAAAATCATTCGTATATTGCAAGGCCACTTCAACAATAATTCCTTTTTGCTCTCCCTCAAGATAAATAGGTTCATCAAAAAGGACTTCTTTGCCTTTATTCAAAAATTCCACGTAATGCCTAATGCCACCAACATAATGAAATTCTTTATAAGTTGGTTCCGCTGGACGCTCATCCTTAATCGTAATTTTCAAACCTTTATTTAAAAAGGCAAGTTCGCGAATTCGCGTAGTCAAAATTTTAATATCATAAACTGTTGTTTCAGTAAAAATGTCAGGATCTGGAACAAAATGTACGCGCGTGCCATGTTCATGTTCACCACAATTACCGCTGATATGCATCTCATGCTCAACTTTGCCACGCTTAAAATCCATTGCGTAGAGCTTGCCATTATGTTTAACCTGGACACTTAAGCTTGTAGAAAGAGCATTAACAACAGAGGCCCCAACACCATGAAGTCCACCAGAGACTTTGTAGCCGCCACCGCCAAATTTGCCACCGGCATGCAGGATTGTAAAGACAGTCTCAAGTGCGGGTCTGCCAGTTTTAGGCTGAATTCCGACCGGAATACCGCGACCATTATCTTTGACAGTAATGCTGTTGTCTTTTTCAACAACCACATTAATTTCATCAGCAAAGCCTGCAAGTGCCTCATCAATCCCATTATCAATGATTTCCCATACAAGATGGTGTAGTCCCTGAGAGCTTGTTGATCCAATATACATCCCAGGCCTTTTTCTAACGGCTTCGAGGCCTTCAAGGACTTGAATCTGACTGGCATCATATTCTTTAGCACGTGCTTCTTTAGCTTCCTGCATTTCTTTATCTGTCAACCTGTTTCCCTCCTGATTGTTTAGCTGCTGCAGTTGTTTCACTGTGATCCGCAAAAACTTCTCCTTGTGCGATTCTAAATACCTTTGGATCTCTAATTAATTTACGCGTTATCTCACTAATACTGGGAGTCGTCAAGAACGTCTGCACCCGATCTTGAATGGTCCGCAATAAATGCGTCTGCCGTTTCCCATCCAACTCAGAAAGAACATCATCGAGCAGTAGGATTGGATACTCGCCCGTTTCTTTCTTCATCAAATCAATTTCAGCCAACTTAAGCGCCAGTGCGGTTGTACGCTGCTGTCCTTGGGAACCATAAACATGTACATTTTTTTGATTTATTAAAAAACGCACATCATCACGATGCGGACCATAGAGCGTTGTTCCCTGCATGATTTCTTTTTCACGATTATTTTCATACAATTGCTTTAATGCTGTATACAAACTCTCTACACTTTTTGCTGTTGTCTGCGCTACACTAGTTTCATATTCAAAGCGTAATTGTTCTTTAGTTTGCGTAATTTGGTCCTGCAATTGCTGGGCATATTTCTCCAACTCTTTTAAGAAAGTAATTCTTTTAGCGATAATCTCAGCCCCAAAAGCTGCCAGTTGATCAGAAAAGACCCCTAGCAAAACAAGATCCTTAGTTTGATGCAGTTGCAGTTGTTTTAAATATTGATTACGCTGCTTCAAAACTGTACGATACTGCGTCAAATTATAAAGATAACGTGCATCAATCTGCCCGAATTCCATATCAATAAAACGTCTTCTGACAGCAGGGGCGCCCTTAACAAGTGCAAGATCTTCCGGAGCAAATAAAATAACGTTCATTTGTCCGATATATTGCGATAACTTGGCCTGTTCCAAAAAATTAAGCTTGGCTTTTTTACCTTTGCGGCTAAGGATCAATTCCAAATGAATTTTTCCGGGTTGCTTTACTAATGTTCCACGTAAAGCAGCTGTGTCTTCTTTAAATTTGACTAATTCGCGTTCGTTACCTGTCCGATGACTCCGCGTCGTTGCTAAGACATAAATTGCTTCTAGTAAATTAGTCTTACCTTGTGCATTTTCACCAATCAAGATGTTGATCTGCGGTGAAAATTTTAATTTTGTCGCTGTATAATTGCGAAACTGCTTAAGTTCTAGATCTTCTAAATACATTTACCTTGCCTTTTGTGCGCGCATTACAAAGGTTCCCACTGTGGGAATCTCAACTTTGTCACCAGAATAGAGCTTGCGACCGCGTCGTTCGTCAAGTTGCTCATTAACTAGAACCTTGTTTTCTTGCAAAAACCATTTTGCTTGTCCCCCAGAAGAGATTACATCTGCAATTTTCAGCAACTGTCCGAGAGTTATATATGGTGTTTTTAGCAAAATTTCTTTACTCAACAGGCACCGCCCACTTTCTTAATTATACTTTAATTATACCCTTTTTAAATTCAAATGACAATCGTAGATAGCCCTCAGAGCTTATATAAGCGTTTTTAATATCCCTTAATGGAATTAGACTATCTACTAGGCAAAAACGCTCATTTTGAACAATACAAGGTTTAATGCGAGTTAATTTGTACAAGCTGCTTTGAACGAATTCTAAAAACAAAACATTTTGAGTATCAAAAGACATCCCTTGATAACTCTACTCAGCTTAGCAGGCTTTCTAGGCTGTTTAAGCAAAATAAACCAAAGGAAACAGAGCAAAACTTAAATTTTTACTCAGTCCCTTTGGTTTATTTTGTAGTCTGTACATAAATATACTTTACTAGCAGTTTTTACCCAACATTTTTCCGTTAAGCTAATGCTTAATTTTTTAAGAAATAAAACACTAGAATGTCCGTACAGGTGTGATTAACTGCACGAAATGTTCGTGGTCTTCACTTGGAACCAATGTAAATGGACGCAGTGGCAGCGTAAATGCCACCGTTACAGTGGTTTGGCCAAATGAACGTAATGCATCTTTCATATAATCCGGATTAAAGGATATTTCGATATCATTTCCTGTTAAATTCTGAAAATGCAGTTCTTCTTCCACATTGCCGACTTCCGGTGAATTCCCATAAATCGTAGCTTTTTGAACTGCTGTTTCCAGCACTAATTTAACAACATTATTTTGTCCTTCATGCGACAGCAAAGAGGCACGCTCGATCGCAGCTAAAAAGTCCGCAGCGTTAAATTCGATTGAAGTCTCTGCAGTTTTAGGGATCAAGCGTTCCGTATCAGGATAATTGCCTTCCAAAAGTCGTGAATAAAAAGTTGTTTTACCTAAATCAAATAAGACCTGATTTTCTGAAATGCGTAGACTGATCTTGTCAGCCTCTTCTGGAATCATTTTGGCTAACTCGTTTAAAGATCTGCCAGGAATGATGATGTCATAATTTGCATTTTGTGCAGCTGGCAGAGCAATTTTTCTTTGACTCAGGCGATGACTATCTGTAGCGACCGCTAATAATTCACCTTCTTTAATTACCAGATGGATTCCAGTTAAGATCGGGCGACTTTCTTGTGTAGAAACTGCAATTACTGTTTGCCCAATCAATTGTTTTAACAGATCACCTTTGAATTCTAATTTTTCTTCCGCATCAATTTCAGGAAGCCGTGGATAATTATCAGCATCTAATCCCTTAATCGTGAAAGAAGCTGAACCAGAAGTGATTTCTGTTTGGTAATTTTCTGTAACTTCAAAAGTCATCGTTTTTTCTGGAAGTTTTTTAACAATTTCACTAAAAATACGTGCAGCTAAGACAATTTGTCCTGGTTGTTCGATTTGTAATTCTGCATTATCATCATCTGCTGCAATAAAAGTTTCGATTGAAATGTCGGCATCACTACCAGTTAAGGTTAAGCCGCGTGCTTCTAACTTGAGTTTTAATCCTGTCAAAATTGGAATAGTTGTTTTAGTCGAAATCGCCCTTTGAACATCTGATAAACTTTTTAGGAATGCTGTCCGGTTCACCGTAAATTTCATAAGTTGCCTCCTGGTATATATAATTAAGAATAATTAAGTAAAGTAATAGTAGTAGGTCCTGTTGATATTGTGGAAAACTAAAAATAAACCCAAAAATAATAAATATCCACATGTGGATATCCTGTGTATAACTACGCTTTTTACGCACAGCTTTCCACAGGCTCTATTTTTTCAACTTTCCCTTCAAGTCACCGACTTCACGTTGTAGCTCACTATTATTGTCAAGTTCTGCTGAAATTTTTTCATGCGCGTGAATTACAGTTGTATGGTCTTTACCGCCGAATTCATGTCCGATTTTTGGTAAAGATGCGTCAGTCAGTTCACGTGCAAGGTACATTGCAACTTGGCGTGGAAGCACAATGCTTTTAACCCGCTTTTTCCCTTTAAGATCACTGATTGAAATATGATAATACTTTGCAACTTTGTCTTGGATTACTGAAATTGAAATTTCGTTGGACTTGCCATTTAATTTCAAATTTTTCAAAGCATCCGCTGCCAGACTGGTTGTAATGGGCATATGGGTCATGGATGAATAGGCTTGAACCCGCACTAAAGCACCTTCCAGTTCACGAATGTTAGAGTCGATTTGGCCCGCAATGTAGCTTAGCGTATCGTCAGGGATTGCTGAATGATCGGCATTAGCTTTATTGCGTAAGATCGCAATCCGTGTTTCTAAATCAGGGGGGGTAATATCAACTGATAAACCCCATTTGAAACGTGAAACAAGCCGTTTCTGAAGCTTAGGAATTTCATTAGGCAAACGATCAGATGAAAGCACAATTTGTTTTTTGTCGTCATAAAGCGCGTTAAAAGTGTGGAAAAATTCTTCTTGCGTACCTTCTTTATCGGCAAAAAATTGAATATCATCGACTAACAAAAGGTCGACACTCCGGTATTCTTTACGGAATTCTTCTTGTCTTTTTGTCTGAATCGAGTTGATAAAATCATTTGCAAAAGCCTCGCTGGTTACATATTTGACCTTTGCATCAGGCCGATTTGTTAACATTTGATGACCAATGGCGTGCATCAAATGCGTTTTACCAAGACCAACGCCACCGAAGAAGAACAACGGGTTATAGAGTGCACCAGGTTCTTCCGCCACAACTAAAGCTGCCGCATGTGCCATTTGGTTGCCTTTACCAATCACAAATGTTTCAAAGGTATATTTGTCATTTAACTTTGTTTCCCGCATAAATGTTGGCCGTGAATCAACCGCGTTTTGACCTGTAGGTTGAGAAGTGGCATAACGCGGCTTTTGCAACGGATTAGGCTCTTCCGGTAATTTTGCAATAATAGTGATTTTTTGACCAATTGAGGTTTCAATCATCGTCGCAGCCTGATTGCTTAAGTTTGCTTTCCAGTAGTCTTTATGTAATGCGGTCGGAACCTCAATTACCAATGTATTCCCAGAAAAAGCAACGGGTTTTACGGCTTTAAGCCAAGTGTTGTAGCTAATAGTTGAAAGCTTATTTTTAAATTCATCGCAGATATATTGCCATAAAGTTTCAAGATCAGGCACAAAGAGACCTCCTTTCTATAAAATGTCGCTTTACATATTCTAGCATTTTTAAAAAAAGTTTTCCACAGGTACGTGTAAAACATAAAAACAGTTTGCACAGGACTGTTAATCGTTTTTGCACAGGATGTGAAGAACTAAAAACTATGAAATTCTGCGTAGTTTTTCCACAAGCACCATGTCAACTGTTAAGCCTAATATAAAAGGATTTCAAAGACTTATGCACAGTTGAATGTAGAGCTGTGTATAAGTTGTTGACAGGGTGTGAATCTGTGTAAAGTTCTGTCGAACGTTTTGTGCACAGGGAAAAGTGTAGTTTGAGAAATCCACAGGAGAAAGCGATTTCTAATTATATCTGTGGATAAGTTTTCGGTGGTTTTTGCGGCCTGATTTTTGAAAACAGCTTTTAATACAGTTTTTTTTGTGATAACATAACTGAGTAAAACTCAACTTGACAAGAGATCTTTATTTTAATAAAATGTTAGTTATGATTGTCGAGTCCTATTACTCGATCAAGGAGGTGTAGAATCTAATGAAGAGAACATATCAACCTAAGAAACGTCATCGCCAAAGAGTGCACGGTTTCCGTAAACGTATGAGTACCAGCAACGGTCGCGCTGTTTTAGCACGTAGACGTCAAAAAGGTAGAAAAGTATTGTCTGCATAGGCCACTGACCGTCAGTGGTCTTTTCTTTTTAATACAGGAGTTTTGCAGGACACTGGGAGATGTATTATGCGAAAATCATACCGTGTCAAAAAAGAAGCTGAATTTCAGAAGGTCTTCACCCAAGGCAAGTCGTATGCAAATCGACAATTTGTTGTTTACGTGTTAAGAAAATCTGATCAGCTTCATTTTCGAGTGGGAATATCAGTAGGAAAAAAAATAGGAAATGCTGTGGCGCGTAATTGGGTTAAACGTCGAATTCGGCAAAGCCTGACAGAACTCAAGCCCAAATTGCGGCAGGAAGTTGATTTCATTGTAATCGCTCGTCCTGCAATTTCGGGTGCGTCTATGGCCGAGACTAAAAAAAATTTAATGCATGTTTTGCGGTTAGCTCACATGTTATAAATTCGGCTTTTTAAAGTGAGGGAAATGCAGTGAAAAAAGGGAAAAGAATCCTCACGCTGCTCAGTGTGATGGGACTAGTATTTATCTTATCCGGTTGCAGTACTTCAACTGTCACAGAGAACAGTTCTGGAATCTGGGATCATTACATTATTTGGAACTTCATTCAAGCGATTCAATTTTTGAGTAGACTATTTGGGAATAGCTACGGCTGGGGGATCATTATTTTTACGATCATCATCCGCGTTATTTTATTACCATTGATGTTCTACCAAACAAAGAGTATGCGCAAAACGGCTGAATTGCAGCCTAAGTTGAAGGCTTTACAAAAGAAGTATTCAACCAAAGATGCAGAAACACAGGCTAAATTGCGTGAAGAACAACAGAAGCTCTATGCACAGGCGGGTGTAAATCCTGTTGCTGGGTGCCTACCGTTGGTTGTACAGATGCCAATTTTGATTGCGCTGTATCAAGCGATTTTACGGTCGCAAGCGCTGAAGACGGGTTCGTTCTTATGGATGCAGCTTGGTGAACGCGATGCTCTCTTTGTTTTACCAATTTTAGCTGCTATCTTTACTTTCGCTACCTCTAAGTTGAGTGTCATGTCGCAGCCGGAACAAAATGGCATGACGGCAGCAATGACCTATGGGATGCCGATTTTCATTCTGTTTACAGCGATTTCTTTACCATCAGCATTGTCGCTGTACTGGGTCGTTGGAAATGCCTTTTCAGTTCTTCAAACGCTTTTACTGAACAATCCTTTTAAAATAAATAAGGAACGTGAAGAAAAAGAACAGGCGCAACGTTCGCGCAAGAAAGCTCTTGAAAAAGCGAAGCGCAGGGCCTATAAGGGTAAAAGAAAATAGAAAATATTCCTAGTTGAGGAATTAAGTCTGGTGGCAATAAGTAGATTATGTCGTTGGAATCGCGGAGTTGATTAAGATCAGCTCCTTTTTTTGACTTTAAAATATTAGATTAAGGTGCTCAGCTTGTTTTTTAACACAGATTTGCAATCAAAAAGGGGGCTGTGACAAAAGTTAAATTTTGTCACAGCCCCTCTTTTATTCCGGATA
>NZ_AZFQ01000055.1:108119-159025 GCF_001435195.1 Liquorilactobacillus satsumensis DSM 16230 = JCM 12392
GTTTTACCAGATATTAACACGTTTGTCAGGCGGGAGATACATTTTATCACCTTGCTGAATATTAAAGGTGGTGTAAAAATCAGTTAAGTTTTGCGGCTGAAGATTGGCACGTAATTCATGGGGGGCATGCACGTCAATATTTAACAATAATTTTTGGCGTTCCAGCGAGGATTTAAGACACCAGACACGTGCCCAATTAATAAAGAATGCTTTAAGAGAAACATTCTTTTCACCTTTTGCGGCTTCCAGTGCACAACTTAGGCCACCGGCATCGGCAATGTTTTCTGAGACTACTAATTTGCCGTTTACCTTGCCCGCAGCAGTTTGAAGTCCATCGAATTCTGCAATCATTTTTTGAGCGAGTTTTTCAAAGTGAGCGCGATCTTCTTTTGTCCACCAATTATTGAGATTTCCCAATTCATCAAAGTGGGCCCCATTGTTATCAAAAGCATGTGAGATTTCGTGAGCAATTACGGCCCCAATTCCGCCGTAATTTTCACTTGAAGACTGCTTTAGGCTGTAGAAAGGAGCCTGCAAAATTGCTGCCGGAAAAACGATAATATTATAGGAAGGGTTATAGTAGGCGTTGACCGTATCAGCACTCATTTCCCATTTTTCTCGATCAACTTCCTTGTTCCAACGGCTGTAATGATCTTTGAGGTAGATTTTGTCAAAGTTCACACTATTGTTGAAGAGTGAATCTGATGTTACTTTGAATTTTTTATAAATTTCTTCAAGCTTATCAGGATAGCCAACTTGGATTCCAAGCTTTTCAAGTTTGACAACTGCTTTTTCTCGTGTCGGTTGGCTTAACCATTTATTTTGTTGCAGTCGCTTTTTATAAACGGTGACCATCTTGTGCACCATCTGAGTAACATCATTTTTGGCTTGTTCGCCGAAGTATTTGTGTGCGTAGTAAAGACCCACAATTTGATCAAATTGGTTGATTGCTAAGTAGTAGGCACTCTTTTGGGGATTCATGGGTTCTTTGCTGCCTGAGATTGCACGTGAATATTCACCCGAGATGATCCGAGCTTGATCTGAGAGGTAAGGGCTGACAGCCAGCAGTGACTTTGCAAGCATCCAACCACGCATGTTAGCAAACGTTTCGGGAGTTACCAAAGAATTCAAAGCGGCATAGTATTTTGGCTGAGTCACGATCACCTGATCAGGTTGTGCATCGAGAAGTTCAGTCACAAAATGCTGAATATCAAAATGATCACTTGATTTAACGAAATCAGCAAAGCTGTATTTATTGTAAGATTTTACATAATCAGCTAATTCGGTGCTGTCTTTGACATGTGGGACAAGGGTCTTATCAAATGCAAGTGTTTGGGCGATTGTTTTTTGAGTAAACTCCGCAGAATATCCAGCAAGTTTGAAGAGTTTTTCTAACATCTTGGTATAAACTTGCAATAATGCTTGTGCTGCAGGGTTATCGTCCGTATAGTATGTTTTATCCGGCAAGATCAAGTTAGGGACACCGGCTGTAAGTGCATACCGCGAAGTATTTTTCATATCAGGTTCGACATATAAAGGAATAGGGCTAGGATAGCCGCTTAAGGTTAGCGCAGCCAGTTTTTGTTCCCAATCAGTCAGATCTTTTATTTGCGCAACTGTTTCAAGGTAGTGGCGTGCAGCTTTAAAACCAACTGCATCTCTTTTAGCGAAATCATGAGCAAGGCGATAGAATTTGATGAATTCTAGGAGATAGGGATCCGTGATTTCTTGCGGGTTTTGTGCTAAGCGATCAAAGTCTTTCATTAAAAGCTTTTCAATATTTTCTGCAAGGTCCGCAAAACCGCCTGTTGAGGATTTGTCTGCTGGAATCTGAGCAGTTTTGAGCCAAGTACCATTGACTGCTTGGTACAAGTCATCTTTAATGAGTTTCTGATTAATTGTTTCAGTCATACTGAAGCCTCTCTTCCTGTGCTGATATAATTAGTATTGTAGTTCAAAGTAAAACAGGATGATACTCTAAAAAAAATTGATGTAGCTTATAAGACTGGACTAAGGTAACATCAGTAAAAATAAAGGGGACACAATAGTCGAAAGGCTTTGAACATCAGTCCGAGTTAGCGATAGTCAAAGCACGGCTGTGTTATAACTCGGTGTTAATGTGCAAAGCCTTTGTCGTGGACCCAGATTTAAATTGTAGCCTAAAAATTGACCGTATCCGGATCAGCCGCGTAGCCAACAATCCCATCAAGTTGATCAATGGTAGTCATATCCTGTTCTGAGAGGGTAAAATCAAACAGCTTAGTATTTTCCTCAATGCGTTCTTCATGAATTGATTTCGGAAGCGGAAGAAAATGATGCTGCAAAGACCATCGCAGACAGATTTGAGCAACAGTCCGCTTGTTCTTTTTTGCGAGTGCTTGGAGGGTCTTATCTGAGAATATTTCACCAGTGCCTAATGGACTATAAGCTTCAAGCAGGATTTGGTTTTGTTGACAATATGAGATTGTTTCTGTGTCCAAATCACCCGGGCAAATTCTAATCTGATTAACCATTGGAACGATTGTTTGAGTCTCTTTTAGAATTTCAAAATGTCGCTTACGAAAATTTGAGACACCGATTGCCCTTATTTTTCCAGCACGATAAGCATCTTCAAGCGCACGCCAAGTTTCCTGTAAACGTTTCTCCCAATTATCCGTGCGGAAAGGTTTAGGATTCGGCCAATGAATCAGGAAAAGATCAAGTGTTGATAATTGGAGATCTTTGAGTGATTGCTCAATTGCAGCGGTTGCAGCCTGATAGTCGTGTGCACCATTATTAAGTTTACTTGTAATAAAGAGTGAGTGGCGGGAAATGCCGCTTTCCTTGACTGCTGCACCAACACTTTGCTCATTGCCGTACATTTCGGCGGTATCAATATGACGGTAGCCAGATGAAAGAGCTGATTTAACAGCTACTTTTGCAACTGCACCAGCGGGCGTTTGCCATGTTCCAAAACCAACAACAGGGATTTTTACGCCGTTATTCAAGGTGTAAGTATCAATTAAACTGTTCATCCAAAAACCTCGCTTCAAGTAGTTTATGATTCTCAGATTCATTTTACTACACTGAACTGAGAATTGTTAATTTCAGCGGTGCAATGTTCAAAATAGCGTTGCTGAGCTTTTTTCGCAAATGCTTTCAAAAACCGGCAAAATGGCTTGAATAAGGGATAATCACTATACTCTGAATATAAATTAAATGCTATAATACAAAGGAAACATTTTTTGGGCAAATTCAAAGGGGGAATGAAAATGACAAGGTTCAGTGATAAAACGATTGCTGCAGCAATTGCCACAGGCCTTGAAACCCTTGGAGTATCGCGAGAAAATGTCCAAATAGCGGTGATTCAAAAACATAAACGAGGCTTTTTAGGAATTGGACGTAAACTTGCGATCGTAGACTTGACAGTGAACCCACAATTGCTTGAACAAAAAAAGAAACCGGCTAAAGACCGAGTCAAGCTGTCAAAAGAAACCCCACAGCTTAAACAAGATCCACCTCAAGTTATGCTAAAACAGGCTAAAAAACAGCAGGTGCGGGATGCAGTGATTGCAGCACAATATTATTTAATTGATATCATAGAGAAAATGGGAGTAGCAGTAACGGTCCAAGTCGATTATACTAACAAAGAAGCGAAATATGTGTTAATTACTACGCAAGAAGGTCGGTTGATCGGTAAACGCGGCCGCACGCTAAATGCTTTACAGGTTTTAGTGCAGAATTATTTAGAAAAGAAAGGTGCAGCGCGAGTGAGAGTTGTTTTAGACGTTGGCAACTACAGAAAAAGACGGCGGCAGACACTCGAACGGCTTGCCGAAAATGTAGCGCTTGAAGCCATTGTTGAGCATAAAAAAATTGCATTGGATACGATGCCGGCTTTTGAAAGAAAAATAGTGCACACTAAGTTGGCACATAATGAAAAAATTGTTACGTATTCAAGAGGTAAAGAGCCACAGCGGTATGTTGTGGTTGATGCAGAAAATAAACAAAGAAAATTTTAGGAAAGTAGGAGTGTATCATGGGATTAGAACATCGGCCTGATAAATTAGAAGATGAGCTGTGTTTTGCGATTTATACTTCACAAAAAATATATAACAAATTTTATGCGATGGCATTAAAGGAATACAAACTAACTTATCCGCAGTATATTACGTTATTGACCCTGTGGGAGAATGAAGAACCCATGATGATCAAACAAATTGGAGCGCGGCTGAACTTGGATAACGGGACCTTGACACCCTTGTTAAAGAGAATGGAAAAAGATGGCTGGATTGAACGGAAACATGGGGAAGAAGATGCCCGACGTGTGTATATCTGTTTAACACATAAGGCAAAAAGCAAGAAATATGAGATCAAAGATAAATTAACATCTTGTTTCGCGGCAGTTGATATGACGCCTGAAGAATACAAAAAAGATGTGGCCTTAATTAAAAGCATTGGCAAAAGAATTGGCGTTGAAGATGATTAACCAGGTTTGAAGACTGGTTTGGGGATTTGTTCCATAGTAATTCGGATACTTATAAAATAAAACTATGAGAGTGTGACATAAGTCGAAAAAATTTGAGTGCTAACTCGAAATTACGAACATAGCGAGTACTTTGCGATGAGTAATTCGAAGTTAGACGGAGAATTTTGACTTATGGAACACGTTTATTCGGAATAAAAGAGGGGCTGTGACAAAAGTTAACTTTTGTCACAGCCCCATAGTTTTTGACTCTTTTTTAGTGGATGTGGTTGAACAGCAAGAGGTGCAATTTACTTTTTTAAAACAAAAGACGTGATACTAGAGGAACGACTGCATCCACAACAACACCGATTACAACCACCGCAATTGCAGCCATTGAGCCCTGGACAGAACCGAGTTTTAGCGCAAAGGCAGAACCGATGGTATGACCGGAAGTTCCCAACCCTAGACCAGTTCCGATTGGATCAGAGTTTAAATGGAAGAACCGAACTAACCAGTCACCTAAGGCATAGATAATAACTGCGTTTAGAATGCAGGCCATTGCGGTGATTGCTGAATTCCCCCCAATTGCACTTGAAATTGGTAAGGCGATTGCAGTGGTGGCAGCTTGAGGTAACATTGAAGCAATTCCAGTTTGGCTGAGACCCAGCAGCTTGGAGATCAAGACGATTGCAAATAATGAGAGCGTGGTGCCTACCAGGAGGCCGGCTAAAATCTCTTTCCAGTATTTTTTAATAACATCGTTTCTTTTATATAGTGGAATAGCGAAGGCAATGGTGGCAGGATTTAAGAACCAAAAAACGAGATCACCGCCGGGTTTATACGCCTGTGTGTAAAATTGAGTGACGTTTTGCTGAAAGAATTTTGCTAGTAAAACGAGCAGTGTGATTCCTAAAACCATTGCTACGAACAGCGGTTGGAAGATAAAAAGACCATGCGATTTTTTGAAGAGCCACTGACCGCAAAGATAGACCAGTAGGGATAGGCAGATGCCAAAAAATGGAGTTGTTAATAATGACATGCTACTCCTCTCCTTTCACGTGGATGCGATGTTTAATTGCAAGCGGTTGGTGGACGAATTTGTGTTTTTCAAGATGTGCTTTCCTTAACCAGATAAAGGTACGTGTTGTGTATGCGGTTACAACCAATAGAATAATGGTTGAGCAAATAATAACTAAAATTAATTGGAGGCCTGCTGTACGCATTACATCAAGGCTCGCGGTTAAGGAAATTCCAGAGGGAACAAAGAGAAAGCCGATAATACTGATTAAGAAGGCTCCTAGCGAGTCTACCCATTCAAGTTTAAGCAGGTGAGCTGATAAGAGTACGTACAATAAAATCATCCCAATTACAGGCGCTGGAACCGGAAAAGATTTGGGAAACAAGCCGGAAATTAAGTTTGAGACAAACAAGATAGTGGTGTAAATGCCCATCTGAACGAGCAAAGGAGCTGCGGCTGCACCTTTCTTTTGTTCCACGTGTGTTTTGTTCATTTTGTTGACCTTCTTTCTTAGACTTTGTTCTTGATGAATTAAGAATAGTACAAACAAAATGAAAAAAGCCGTCTTTTGCGGTTAATTGCAAAAAACGGGGGGTGAATGTTTAAAATCAGCGGGTCAAAAATCAAATTACATATTAAGTCGTGTCTTGAGAACTTTAAGATAGGAACGACCAACCGGAATTCTTTGATTATTAGTCATGATTAAGATGAAGGTGTGGTTGAACCAGGGCTGCAGTTCACGGATATTGTCAATGTTCACGATTGCACTGCGATGCACTTGAATAAAATGTTGAGCAGCAAGATGTGAACGGAGCCAAACTAATGTTTCATGTGAAACGTATTTTTTGCCATCCAATGTAAAAATTGTCAATTCGCCATTTTCAACGGTTGCTGCTAGGATTTCACGGGTTTTGATAACAACTGTCCGCTCGTCATTTGTCAGTGTAATAAATTGGTTATCTTTTTGCGGTGCAGGTGAGGACGGAGGGCCCTGGGGTAACCGAGTCGAGAGCGCCAGCTTTGCTTTTTGGAGTGCTTGATTGATGCGTTCCTGATCGAAAGGTTTTAAGACATAGTCGATAGCATTAATATCAAAAGCCTGAACGGCATATTTGTCGTAGGCAGTCGCAAAGATTACTAGTGGCGGTGTGTTTAATTGATGCAGTTCTTTTGCAAGTGTAAAACCGTTTTCTTCATTTAAAGAAATATCGAGGAACACGAGATCAATGTGGTGCGCAAAAAGAAGTGCCAAGGCCTCTTTAACGCCTTCAGCTTTAAAAACTGTATTTACGGTAATATTTTGTTGCAGCAGATAAGCAAGTTCATCACGTGCCAGCGGTTCATCATCAACGAGCAGGACATTCATACAGCTTCCTCCAGTTTTCAATAAAAAAATATTTTTCACTGTAATTATAGTCTACTTGCTAATTAATTTGAAATTTGGAAATGAAATTGGAACAGCTGCTACTTACTAAATTACTAAGCAGTGTGAATGGCACTTGAACTTTGTTTAAATAGCGTTGCGTTTACTTTAAAAATAGTTCTGTTTTCTTATTACTGCGAATTAATGCGTAGATATGTTTTCCTTGGGTATCATTAACTTCACCTAAGTCGATTTCATAGCCGCCAGGAACAAAAGTAAAATTCTGCAGTCTTTCTTTGACGAAACCGAAAACCGCTTTTCCAAGTTTGTGATGTTCATTTGTTTTTTGAACTGCAGCACTTAGTGTGTAACCTTCTTTTAAAAAGGACTGAATCATTGCGATTTTGAGAAACATAAAGTGACTATATTTTCGGTGCTGACCTTCGTCAGAGCTATTTTCAGGGTGAATATAGCCGCGTTCTTCCCAGTAACGCAACTTTCTTTGCGAAACACCAGTGGCTTTTGAAATATCACCAATTCCGAAGAGGAAATGTTCGTTTTTTATTATATCCTTGAAACGGGTAACATACGCAGCATTGTTTTTGTCTCCCATTGAACGTTCTCCTTTGTCAATTATCATAACGTTAATTGTAACCTTTATAACATCTTTGTCAAATTATTTGACAATTAAAAAAGATGAGTATATTATTTGTCACGTTGAACTATTAGTTCACATACTTATTTTAGAATGTTAGGGAGAGAAGACAACTTGGGAAAAGCAATTGATGAGAATGGTAAAGCGTACAACAGAACGTTATTGGTCGCACTTTTACTAATAGGTTCATTTTGTACCGTTTTAAATCAGACAATTTTAACAACAGCATTTCCAACTTTGATGAAAAGTTTTGATATTAATACCTCAACTGTCCAGTGGCTCACATCGGGATTTATGATGGTAAGTGGCGTAATGATCCCGATCAGTGCCTGGCTGACAGTACGTGTGAACTCTAAGGCATTATATGAAGGCGCAATGGTCGTCTTTTTACTGGGAACAATCACGTGCTACATCGCACCTAGTTTTTCTGTCTTATTGACGGGTCGTTTAATTCAGGCACTTGGGGTAGGGGTTACCATGCCGTTGCTACAGACAATGATGTTAACGATTTTTCCGGCAAATAAACGCGGAGCTGCTATGGGAATGGCAGGTCTTGTAATTGGGGTTGCACCTGCAATTGGACCCACACTTTCAGGTTGGGTAATTGACAATTACCATTGGCGGACTCTATTCGGGATGTTGATTCCGTTTGCTGCTTTGGTGGTAATTGCGGGTTTTTGGTTAATGAAGGACGTCTTACCCACGCAAAAGGTTAAACTTGATTGGCTTTCAGCGTTACTTTCGACAATCGGTTTTGGAAGCCTGTTATACGGTTTTTCTGAAGTTGGTGAAAAAGGTTGGGGTAGCAGCATTGTAATCCTCTCAATTATTGCGGGTGTAATTTTTGTTGTCCTGTTCGGTATCCGACAGTTGCGTTTAGAAAAACCATTTTTGGACCTGCGGGTTCTTAAAAATCCAGAATTTTCAGTAGCAGCACTTTTAAGTTCGGTGCTAATGATGGCAATGATCGGTGTTGAGATGGTACTGCCGCTTTATTTGCAGACTGTTCGCGGAGAAAGTGCATTTCATTCAGGTCTCACTCTTTTACCAGGGGCTTTAATGATGGGTGTAATCAGCCCGATTGCAGGACGTGTTTTTGACAGGATTGGAGCAAGACGAATCGCAATTACCGGTTTATTTTTATTAACAGCTGGAACGATTCCGTTTGCGTTCATTACTAGAGAGACACCATTTGTTTATCTAGTTACGTTGTATGCTCTTAGAATGGCTGGAATTGCAATGTCGATGATGACCGTGACGACTTCAGGGATGAACTCCTTGCCGCTTAAGATGATGAGTAATGGAACGGCCGTTAATAATACAATTCGACAGGTAGCGGCATCGGTTGGAACGGCAGTCTTGGTCAGCATTTTAACAAATGTTACTAAAAATGATATGCCTGGTAAGGCCATGTTGCACTCCGATCCTTTGGCATATAAGAATGCAGCTTTTCAAGCGACACTCGGTGGGTATCATGCCGCCTTTTGGGTAGCAATTGGTTTTAGTTTGGTCGGTTTAATTGTCGCCTTCTTTGTTAGTGGACGGACTCCTGGTGAAATGATGCAAAAAAGCACGGAGAATGTCGGAGGTGAACAAGCATGATTATTATTTGTTTATTGATAGCAGCAATTTTGCTTTTTACGGTCATGATAACGATTGATAAAGTGGGGTTACGCACAATCCTGAGCTTTATTTGCGTCGCGGTGATTCTCGTGTCAATGTTTTTCATGGTTAAGAACGACCGTGAGCATTTTGGGATGCATCAGGTTTCTACAGTAAAAACAAGCAAACTATATTCTGCAGCCTCGTCGTCACAGCTTAAGATGTTGCTTTATCAACAAGTCGGTACATCCGGTAAAGAAAAAGTCTATATTTATAAAACCAGTGCGGCACAAAAGAAGGTTACGACGACTAATCCGGATCCGCGCAATACTCATAGCAAAGTAGTTAAAGTTTCCGGCACAGCGGAAGTGGTCACAAAGACAATGCGTTGGGAATACAAGAATAGTTTTTATAGTTTCTGGTTTGGAATCTCAGGAAATGGGCATCAGCTGGTGCGGCATTATAAGACCTTTAGGATTAATAACGCGTGGCTTGTACTAAGTACAACGCAAGCCAAGAAACTGGCACAACTTGTTAAGCAGAACCAAAGCAAGATGAAAGAAGCTGGTAAAACGTTTGTTACAGCACAGGTCAAGCAGGCACTCACAGCGGCTTTAACGAAAAATCCAACAATGTCGCAAGCACAGCAACAAGCGTTGACTAAAAAGGTTGCCGCCCAAGCACAGGCGCAGTTTCAACAACAGGCGTTGGCGAAGCTGATTGCAGAAGTTAAAAAATAAGCATTGATTTACTGCTCGGTAAGAAAAATACAGCAAAAAATTTGAAGTTACTTAAAGCTAGAAAATTGGTCAAGATGTACATTTTGACACAGTTTCCTAGCTTTTTTGCTTGCATTCTCATAGTGAGAAATGTACCAGATCACCATATATTCCAACGTGAAGATTTAAAATGCTGCTGCACGGTAACAAGTGCTTATGTTGGTCTAATAATTTTTTGAGGAGTAACATAAAAGTCGTAGACTGCTTAAAAAAGCTGATAAAAATGTCAACGCTGAGATTTTGAATAATTAAGCTAGTATTTTAACAGGATTGAGCAGATTAGAAGAGGTGAAAAAAGCAATTTCTGTGACAAGCAGTATGCTTTTTTTAAAATCAGAGTAATGGAGCTGTATGAAAAATATGAATAAAAATACACATAACAGCCGCCTAATGATGAAACTCTTTACTTATATAATTGCTTTAGGCGGATTTTTATTTGGATATGATACCGGTGTTATTAATGGGGCTTTGGCATTTATGAGTCTTAAAGACCAATTGAATTTGAATGCTGGGACTCAAGGGATTGTGTCCAGTGCGTTGGTTCTTGGGGGTGTCCTAGGAGCAATTAGTAGCGGACGAATAGCGGATCGAATCGGGCGCAGAGCTTTATTGCGCTGGATTGCCATCTTATTTACTGCTGCGACAATCGTTTGTGCGTGGGCACCTGGGATTGGGATCCTGATTTGCGGGCGTTTTGTCCTTGGGATAGCAGTCGGGGCTGTTTCAGGATTATCGCCCATGTATCTTTCCGAAATCTCAACCCCTGAAAAAATTGATCGGAACGTTAATCGAAACGCAATTGCAATTGTTCTTGGACAGCTAGTGGCATTCACTGTAAATGCGTTTCTAGGAAATATCTGGGGCGACTGGCATGCGATTTGGCGTGTCATGATGTTAATGGCAGCATTGCCTGCGATTCTAATGTGGGTGGGCTCATATCAAATTCCAGACAGTCCTAAATGGCAGCTGCTGCACGGTAAAGAAACGGGTGCAAAGACTAGTTTCGAAAAACTGGGTTTCTCATCGGATTTAATGCAAGAAAATGTGGCGGTAGTTCAAAAGGGATTACAGGAGAACAAGGTTAAAAAAAATGTCCCTTTGCGACGAATTCTGCGCAATAAACCGTTGCTGTTTGTTTTTATCGCTGGGATCAGCATCGCGCTGATTCAACAAATCTCCGGGGTAAATACCGTGATGTATTACGGGACGGTTGTTTTGGAAGATGTTGGCTTATCAAGAGGTTCTTCGCTTTATGGAAACATCTTGATTGGGAGTGTTTCTTTTTTAGCAAGTATCGTAGGCACACGCTTAATTGCAACACATAATCATCGGAATATCTTATTAGTTGGAATTTTTGGGAATGTTGTTTTTCTAGGGATACTGTCTTTGATTTTACAGTTGCATTTGCTACCAACAGCATGGTTGAATGTTGCTGTACTAATCTTTTTAACTTTATTTTTGGCAAGTCACCAAGGAATTGTCAGTCCGGCAACTTGGCTGATGATGTCGGAAATCTTTCCGTTGCCCGTTAAGGCACGTTTCATGGCGTTCGCCACAGCAACTACGTGGTTGACAAATTTTGTGATTAGCTTGATCTATCCTACGTTAATTGCAATGTTCGGTTCAGCGCTGACCTTTATGATCTTTTCATTGACCAATGTTTTCAGTATTTTTCTAACGCTGTTCCTAATAAAGCCAGCCAAGATTCAAGCTGCAAAGCACGCACCGATTAAATAATCCTAAGGAGTGTTGATGATGGCAGATTTTTTTGTTAAAACGAGTGCACCAGTGAGTGAATTACCGCAAAATGATCGTCCTAAAATGTTTCTGTTTGGGACACCGAGCTACACAAATATGGGGGACCAAGCCGTTTCGTTAGCGATTAGAAAATATTTTGAACTTGAATTTCCGCAGTATCAATTTATTGAAATCATGGACTACGACACCCACGCTGGAATTAAAGCGGTTAAAGAAATTATTAACGCCCGTGATATTGTGGGTTACACTGGTGGCGGCAATCTGGGCAGTTTGTACACTGACATTGAGGAAGGTCGTCGGGAAGTCTTTAAGACATTTACACATAATCTGACAATTTCTTTTCCCCAGTCAATTCATTTTGAAAAAAATGACTACGGAGAAAAAGAGTTAGAACTTAGTCAAGCAGCTTATGCAAGTAATCCTAACCTAGTGTTATTTGCCCGTGATGCGCAGAGTTTTCGCCGAATGCAAAAGGCATTTGACAATCATGTCCGCTTCACCCCTGACATGGTCCTTTTTCTTGAACCACGAATTCTTAAGCTCAAACGGCAAGGAGCGCTCTTTGTGCTCCGCCATGATGGTGAAAAAGTGCTGACTGAATCCTTTATTACGACGTTAAAGGACGTGTTGGCAAAGGAAGGACCGGTAGAGCGGACCGATACAGTTTTAGAAAATCCAGCTAAAATAACACCAGTCACACGGGAACGACTTTTTGAAGAAATTCTTGAAAAAATTGCTAGTCAAGAAGTTATTGTTTCTGATCGTTTTCATGCAATGGTTTTTTCGGTGCTGACGCAAACCCCATGTCTTTTATTTGGCAATAGTTATGGCAAAGGAAAGCATGCTTATTACGACTGGCTGGAAAATGTCAAATGGATCCAGTATACTGATGAAACAGATTTGGGAAGAATTACCACTCAAATTGATGATCTTAAAAAAGCACCAGTTCACGACTTTGAATTGCGGGCAAACTTTAAAGATCTGGACCGTTTATTGCAGGCACATACTGCTAAATTCAACTAGTAGGATATTAGTTTGACAGCGTACAACTGTTATTTTGAGCTGCGGCAACTAGAGTATGAGGTGGTCATATTTTAACGAAAGGAACGCCTTGGAAAGTTATTCTCAATTTTGCATGGCCAATTTTACTGAGTGGGCTTTTGCAACAACTTTATAATCTGGCTGATTTGATGATTGTAGGGCAACTATTAGGGGCGCAATCAGTTGCGGCAATTGGCAGCACAAGCAGTCTAGTAGGCTTTGTTTTGGGCTTTTCACAAGGAATTACAACTGGAATGGGGCTGATCATTGCGCGGCTGTTTGGTGCACGCGCTTTTAAAGATGTCAAACGCCAGTTTAGTATTAGTTGTCTGATCTGTGGAGTCATCGCCATGATATTAATGGTTTTAAGTCTGGTTTATGTCAAGCAGGTACTGCTGCTTTTGGGGACACCGCTGGCAATTTTTAATGATGCCCGCGACTACATTTTAATGATTTTTGCAGGCATTCCAATTTCAATGGCCTTTAATCTGTGCGCTAATATGCTGCGTTCGGTAGGAAATAGTCGGACACCGTTAGTTTTCCTAGCGATTGCAGTGGTGATTAACATTGTCTTGAACTTTGTCTTTATCTTAGCGTTTGGAATGGGAACAATGGGTTCGGCGTTAGCAACTGTAATCTCGCAATTTGCAGCTGCAGTATTGTGTGGAATTCACATGTTGAAAAATGAGATGATGTTTCGCTTTAAAATGCCAACTAAGCTTAAATTTAAGGAACTAGCAGCGCAGTTAACTGTTGGGATTCCAATGGGGATGCAGTTTTCAATCATCGCAATTGGTGCTTTACTTGTACAACGTGCACTGAATGGATTGGGCACGACCGCAATTGCTTCTTCTTCCGTTGCTGCAAAGGTAGACCAGGTTGCAATGTTGCCGCTGTCTGCTCTGGGAGCAGCCTTAGGGACATATATCGCTCAAAACTATGGTAGTTTGCAGTATAAGCGGATTTTAATAGGTATTAAGCAAACAAGCTGGATATCATTAGGAATTGGCTTATTTTTAGCAGTTACGATTATTGGTTTCAGTGATTTGTTGACATACCTGTTTGTTCTGAGACCATCAGCGGGCTTGTTGCAGCTGAATCGTTTGTACTTTAGAGTCGTAACGCCATGGTATCTTTTGTTATCAGTACTTTTTATTTTACGGTTTACACTGCAGGGACTTAACTATAATTTGCTGCCCATGATTGCGGGTGTCGTCGAATTAATCATGCGCATGATCGCTGCCTTGCTTTTTGTCAATTATTGGGGTTATCTGGGAATCTGCCTGGCTGAACCATTAGCGTGGGGCGGCGGATTATGCACCCTATTACTGTGGTTCCCGACAGCAATCAGGCAGATTAAACGATTAGTGAGGATCGAAGAACCAGGCAGCGCGGGATAAAGATTCAAGAATAGCTGTGTGTTGAGATTAAGAAGGCTGCGGCAAAAGTTTTTTACCACGGCCTTTTTTAGTATAAGCTGTTAAGCAGCTGAGACGAGGAGCGGATAAGCGTTTAGTAACAAGCGTAAATTTTCACAAATTATTGTAAATTAAACAATCTCTTGTTGCCTGTATGTCAGTTTTCTCCTATACTCGAAAGTGAAACTGCAAGTCTAAAGTTAACCAAACGTGGTAAACATTTTCATGGAACACGACATGTTGCGGAGGTTGGCGGAAAAATTGAGTTCTTTTGGGGAGAATTCCCGACGTGCTGGTTTCAAGTTAAATTAAGACCTGAGTTTTGACACAATTCTAATAAATTAAAGGGAATATGATGATGAATTTTTTTAAGTTCAAGCAAAAAAAGGGACTGTCTTTAGTAGCACTATTATTTATAGTAATACTTGTCGCCGGAGGGTTAATTTGGCGAACAGTTAAGCAACAGCAAACTGCGACGCGGCAGCGAATAGAAAGGCAAAGGGCTGCAGCCCAGGCAAGTTCTGCAGCGCAGCAGGAGTCCTCTAAAAAGACTCCCATGGTGAAAAACGAACCAACAATTGTTAAAAGCGCGGCCTTAGACAACTATTTTACCAAAAATGGTTTCATTGGAAGTGTTTTAATCGTCAAAAATAATCAGATTGTCTTGGAAAAAGGTTATGGGTATGCGAATGCAGCCCAAAAACGCAGTAATACACCTAGTTCAGTATTTTTAATCGGTTCAACGGAGAAAGCGTTAGTGGCGACGTCTATTCTCCAGCTTAAAGAACAAGGAAAGCTTAATCTTGATGATCCGATTGGTAAGTATTATGCAAATTTTCCAAATGGTCAAAAAATTAAGCTGCGCAATCTGTTAACACATACCTCGGGGTTGAGAGGGCGTGCTGAAACTTTTGCTGAAAAGACACCAGCAGAACTGCTGCAAGAAATCAGCAATAATGGGATTAATACACAACCAGGGCAGTGGCACTACATGGATGATAACTACGTAGTGCTTGCTAATTTGGTTGAAAAGCTTTCAGGGCAGTCTTTGAGAGAGTACCTGCAACGGCACATTTTTCGGCCCAGCGGTCTGCAGCATACTGGTTTTGCCGATGAGAACTTTTTCAAACGCTCAGATGCAGCCAACGGATATTTGAAGCAACATTACTTGACTGATACACAAACAGAAAGATTGCCAGCATTTTCTCAGCTTTATGGGGTCGGTGACATTTACATGGATCCAGGCGACATGTATCGATTTGACCAAGCACTTACTAGCGGAAAGCTGATTTCAAAAGAAGATTTGCAGACAATGTGGACCCCAGGAAGTAGTTCTAAATATGGGATGGGATTTTACAATGATCCTGGATTAATTATTAATCGCGGGTATCTTTCTGGATTCAGTATTTCGAATGGCTTTTCCCATGATAAGAAGAACTTTATTGTGCTCTTTTCAAATGTCAAAGATAGTAATCTTTCCTTGGGGCTTTTGAATGGGCACATCTTAGCACTTTTAAATGCAGCTTAAAAAAGGAGAATTTTTTTGAAAATCGGTTTTTATTCACCATCTACTCCAATTACCAAATTAGCGCCGCTTAGGTTCCAACGGGCTAAAAGGTTTTTAACAGCTAAGGGAGTCAGTCTTGTGGCAGGGAGTTTAACCGGAAAGGGTGATTTTTACCGTTCGGGTTCTATTGCACAACGAGCAGCTGAACTCAATCAGTTAATCCATAATGATGAACTGGATGTTATTATGGCAACAATCGGAGGGACTAATAGCAATTCACTTCTGCCATACATTGATTATGAGTATTTGGAAGAACATCCAAAAACTTTCGTGGGGTATTCTGACGCCACTGCGATCTTATTGGCGATTAAGACTAAGGCACCAAGTTGTCGCGTGCTATATGGTCCGGCACTGGTCGCTTCATTTGGCGAATGGCCGCCGGATGTTGAACAGACTTGGAACTACTTTGTTCAGATTATGAATACTCCCAAAGGGGGAGCTGTCACAATCAAGGCTCCACAGTTTTGGACGGATGAACGTGCGAACTGGGAAAGCTTCGAACATCAGAAGGCAAAAAGGGTGAACACTTGGGAGTACAATACCCCCTGTTTAACGGGTACGCTGTTAGGCGGAAACTTGAACACAATTTACGGGATTTTGGCTTCACCCTATTTTCCGCAATTGAAGACCGATACAATCCTATTGATTGAAGACGCAGAAAAAGATGCTGCAACTGTTGAAAAAAATTTTGCGATGTTGAAAAATGCGGGAATTTTTGAGCGGATCAAAGGTGTGCTGCTCGGAAAACATGCTTTGTTTGACGACCAAGGAACACAGCGACAGCCGTTTGATATTTTGCGAGAAGTTATTAATGAACCTGTGCCAGTGATTGCTGCGTATGACAGTTGCCACACGATTCCCATGATTACCACTCCGCTGGGTGCAGCGGTTCGAATTAATGCAGTTGAGATGACAATCACATTTTCACATTTTTAACTGTGTTTTCGAGTAAGTCGAACTGATAAAAATATACATAGCTTAATTTATAACTAGCGGTACTCAAAACAGGTGCTGATAAAAGTGGAAGTTTTTCCTTTTTTGTCAGCACCTGTTTTTTGCGTATGCGCTACAACTGCTAACGGTTAGGTTGAAAAACGTTTAGAAGTGCAAATACAGGGCTAGTAAGCAATATAATCATCCAATTTTTGTGCATTGGTGATAATAATCCTGCGTTTGTTATCGGAACTGTTGCCGAATTCAATAATTCCTTCGTCTTTTAATCTCCGCATCATGCGGCTGACACTCGTATGGTTGGCAATGCCGCAAAAACCTGCAATGTCTTCATTAGTAACATAAAAATCGATTAGAATTTGTGAGCTATCAGGTAAGGATTTACCGAACTTCAATGACATATCGCGCAAAAAGTTTGCAAGTGCTCCAAGCTTTCCATTCATTGTTAGGCGTTGTAAGCGGGAGAAATTTTCAGATAAACGGTGACGATAGTATTGTTTAACGTAGTTTTGTAATTCTGGATTCGAGTTAACATACTGCCAAAATTTAACGCGATTGATCTGATAAAATGCGGCGGTTTCAGATTCAATCCGCACATTGAACGGTTGCTCGTCGTACTGAAGAGCCTCGTCATGCAGCAGTGAAATTACATCGGGCTGATTGATGTATGAGATGTTGAATTCACGCCCGTCTTGTAAGATAACAGAGGTTTTAATAATTCCTTCTTTGAGGATGAAAACACTCGCTGCTTTTAAACCATGAAATGTTAGGTAGGTGTGACATTTTTTGGTGATTGTTGGGATGTGTTTGCTTTTTAAAAAATGAACTAGGTAATCAATATCTTTGTTAGGCAACTATTTTCCTCTCTTCTACTCTTTTTCTTTTATAATATCTTAGTCATAAATAGCATATCCTTGTATTAACATTTGTCAATGTTTAATGATATCATTCTTGGCTGACTAACTTTAATAGTACTGATTGTCAATGAAAGGATTTTTCAACAGTATATCATTTTTCAATGTAAGCAAAAAAGAAAGAGGATGAATATTTAAGATGGTAGAAATAAATCTTCCATACGATCGAGGAGTTATTACTGCTAAGATTCCACAAGAAAAACTGGCAGGGACTTTGGTCTCAAAAGCAGCGACCTATAAAGCCGCATTTTCAGAAAATGAATTAGTTGAACGTTCCCTGAATAATCCGATTGGGAGTCCCTCATTAGAGAGCCTGGCGGCAGGAAAGAAAAACATTGTCATTATTAGTTCTGACCACACACGACCAGTACCGTCACATATTATTACACCAATTCTGCTGCGTCGTTTGCGTACCGCAGCACCCGAGGCACGGATTAGAATTTTAGTTGCTACTGGTTTCCATCGACCATCGACGCATGCGGAGTTGGTTGCTAAATATGGTGAACAAATTGTGGCAAACGAAGAAATTGTGATGCATATGTCTCAAAATGATGAGGACATGGTTAAAATCGGTAAATTACCTTCAGGCGGTGACTTGATTATTAATAAAGTTGCAGCTGAAGCGGACCTCTTAATCTCAGAAGGATTCATTGAATCGCACTTTTTTGCGGGCTTTTCTGGTGGACGTAAATCTGTTTTACCAGGAATCGCGTCTTATAAGACAATCATGGCAAATCATTCAGGTGAATTTATTGATGACAAGCATTCACGTACAGGAAACTTGCAACACAATCTAATTCATCATGACATGGTCTATGCAGCTAAAAAAGCTGGTCTACGATTCATTTTGAATGTTGTGTTAGACGAAGATAAGAAGATTATTGGTTCCTTTGCAGGAGATCTCGAAGCAGCACATAAAAAAGGAACGGATTTTGTAGCTGATTTAGCCGGAGTCAAAGCGGTTAAAAGCGAAATTACGATCTCTACCAATGGCGGATATCCCTTGGATCAGAACATTTACCAAGCGGTTAAGGGGATGACAGCTGCAGAAGCAACAAATAAACAAAATGGCACGATTATTATGGTTGCCGGTTGTCGTGATGGTCATGGTGGAGAAGGTTTTTATCATAATATTGCCGATGTAGCGGATCCCCAAGAATTCTTGGATGCAGCTATTAATACCCCCCGCTTGGAAACTGTTCCAGACCAGTGGACGTCTCAAATTTTAGCGCGGATTTTGGTTAACCATCATGTAATCTTTGTCTCTGACCTTGTTGATCCGGCTTTGATTACTAAAATGCACATGGAATTGGCTAAAACACTTGATGAAGCTCTGGAAAAGGCATATGAACGCGAAGGACAGGCAGCAAAAGTTACTGTTATTCCAGATGGCCTGGGCGTCATTGTAAAGGATTAATTGATGGAACAAAGTGAGATGTTGCAGTTCTTGCAACAAGTTGCCCAACAAAAGGTCTCTCCTGAAGAGGCATTGGTAAAGCTCAAGAATACAGGATTTACCGAATTAGAATATGCCAAAATTGATACTGAGCGGACCGTGCGCACGGGGTATCCAGAAGTTATCTATGGAGCAGGCAAGACAGCTGCCCAAATTGTCGGGATTGTACAGGCAATGAAACAGCAAAAACAACCAATCCTGGCTACTAGGGTAACCGCGAAAAAGGCTGCTGCTGTTTTAGCGCAGGAACCACAACTGCAATATGATCAGATTGCACAAACGCTGCGACTGCCAGCAGCCCAAATTGAGCAAAACGGTGAAATTGCAGTCGTGACGGCTGGAACGTCGGACATCAATGTTGCTGAGGAGGCTGCCGTGACCGCTGAATTTTTCGGTAACCGGGTTACACGAATTTATGATGTTGGAGTCGCAGGGATTCAACGGCTTTTCTCCAAGTTGGACCTGATTCGGCGGGCAAATGTTGTGATTGTGATTGCAGGAATGGAAGGTGCCTTGACTAGCGTAGTGGGCGGTTTGGTTGATGTTCCCGTAATTGCGGTGCCTACTAGTGTGGGTTATGGCAGCCACCTGAACGGTCTGACTCCTTTGCTTTCAATGTTGAATAGTTGTGCAGCCGGAATCAGCGTAGTCAATATCGACAATGGGTTTGGCGCGGCCTACAATGCCAGCATGATCAATCATTTAGCACAGGGGGGAAAGGACGAATGAAGACATTAGTTTTAGATGCTTTTTCAGGAATTAGCGGAGATATGTTTTTAGGAGCACTCTTTTCCTTAGGATTGTCTCAGACTGATTTGGAGAATGAACTAGCCAAATTACATGTTTCAGGATTCCATTTAACGGTTAAGCAGACTGAACGCTCAAGCATTTCAGGGGTCGATTTTGATGTTGTACTGGCTGACCACCAGCACAAGGATAATGGCGTTACTGAGCACGGACATCATCATGGCAGAAATTTTCAGATGATTCAAACATTGTTGCAAAAAAGTACCTTGAAAGAAAAGGTTAAGCAACGGGCATTGATGATGTTCAAAGAGATTGCACTGGCAGAAAGTCAGGTGCATCACAAAGACTTAAATGAAGTTCACTTTCATGAAGTAGGTGCCTTGGATTCAATTGTAGATCTTGTAGGGGCGGCAATTGCTGTCGAGCTGTTAGGGATTGATCAGATTGTGGTAAATAACTTGGCAGACGGGACAGGGACAATCAAGATTGCTCATGGCGTTGTTCCTGTACCAGTTCCAGCCGTAATGCAGATGCGTTTAGGAACGAATATCCCGGTGCAACAACGTTTCGACGTACATACGGAACTAGTGACACCTACAGGAATGGCAATTGTTAAATGCCTGGCACAGTCTTTTAATGTTACAACAACACCGGGAGTTTTAGAAAAAACTGGTTATGGCTTTGGCAAGCGCGCGACTGGCAGTTTAAATGCTTTACGTGCAAGTCTGTTCAATTCTAAACTGAGCGCTCAGGAAGTTGCACAAACTCAAGACCAGGTAATGTTGCTGGAAACTAATTTGGATGATATTACCGGTGAACAACTCGGCGATGCTATCCAGGGCTTAATGGAACTTGGCGCTAAAGATGCGTGGAGCGTGCCAATCATGATGAAAAAGGGACGTCCGGCATACAAATTATGTGTGTTGCTTGCGCCACAGCAAAAGCAACAGTTACTTGAGTATTTATTTGCACAAACTTCTGCGATCGGTGTGCGGTCCCAACTGCTCCAGCGCGAAATTATGCAACGCCAGTTAAAAACAGCTAAGACGTCTTTGGGAGAAATCAAAATTAAACAACTGAGCTACCAAGGAATCAGCAAATTTTCGCTGGAGCATGATGAGCTTTTAAGGCTGGCAGCTAAGTGGCACAGACCAGTGTTTGAGGTAGAACAGCAAATTTTAGCAGAGCTTCAAGAAAAAGTTAATTGAGGAAGGAAATTAAAATGAAGACATTAACAGAAAAAGAAAACAAGTTACAAAGTGTAATTGCAGGTTACGACCGAGTTGTAGTAGGTTTTTCAGGCGGAATTGATTCAACCGTTGTCTTAAAGGAAGCACTCAATACTTTGGGCACACAGAATGTGCTAGCAGTTGTTGCCAACTCGGAACTTTTTGCAGATGAAGAGTATCAAAAAGCTGTTAAATTGGCAAATGAGCTCGGAGCACAAGTTCAAGGAATACAACTTGACTACTTAGCAGAAGAACATGTTAAGCATAATACACCAGAATCATGGTATTACATGAAGAAGATTTTTTACCAGTCACTAAATAAAGTTGCTGCGCAGTTTTCAGCAACTGCCGCATTAGATGGGATGATTATGGATGACAATGCAGATTTTCGTCCAGGGTTGCGTGCGCGCGATGAAGAAGGTGCGGTTTCTGTTTTGCAGGTAGCTGGAATGTATAAGAAGGAAGTCCGTGAACTTGCACACAAGTTAGGACTTGAGAACTGGAACAAGGTTGCGTCTTGCTCTGTTTCTTCTCGTTTCCCATATTACACGGAATTGACAAGTACAAAAGTCCAACGTGTAATCGCAGCCGAAGGATATTTAAGAGCGCAAGGCTTTGCAACTGTCAGAGTTCGTGTGCATGAGCAAATTGCACGCATTGAAGTACCAGCAACTGATTTAGCAGCACTTATTGCAGAAAAAGCACAAATTGCTCAAAAATTACAGCAGTTGGGTTACGAGTATGTAACTGTTGATTTACAAAACTTTGAGAGCGGGCGGATGAACAAAACACTCTCAGCTACAGAAAAGAAGAAAGTATTAGTGGGGTAGAGTTGACATGCATTATTCTTTATTAGTTCGTTGTATTGCAGAATTTATTGGAACAGCCGTGATGGTTGCATTAGGCAATGGGTCAGTTGCTAATGTTGAGTTAAAAGGAACTAAAGGGTTTCACGGTGGCTGGGTGTTGATCGGCTTTGGTTATGGAATTGGAGTAATGATTCCTGCACTGATGTTTGCAACTGTTTCAGGAGCACAAATTAACCCGGCAATGACGATTGCACTTGCTGTGACAGGCGGCTTTCCTTGGAAGGAAGTCGTGCCATATGTTGTAGCGCAGTTATTAGGGGCCATCTTTGGTCAATTATTAATTGTGCTGGCATATCGACCTTATTATGCCGAAACAACTAATCCAGAGGCTATTCTAGGAACCTTCTCGACAATTGATGCAGCTAATAGTTGGCTGAATGGTTTTATTAACGAGTTTATTGGGACTTTCTTATTAGTAATGGGTGCTTTAAGCATCACAGCTGATAAGGTTGATTCTCGGGCTGATTTTATTGGATTAGGCTTTTTGGTAATGTGCTTGGTGGTTTCATTTGGAGGCCCAACTGGTCCAGCTTTGAACCCCGCACGTGATATTGGGCCTAGGTTGCTGCATGCTTTATGGCCTTTTGAATTCAAAGGCAGTTCGCAATTCAGTTATAGCTGGGTTCCGATTGTTGCACCTACAGCAGGTGCGATTGTAGCTGCAGTTATTTATCAGAGTATTTTCTAGTTTTATCGTCAAAATTTTTCAAAAACTTAAAGAGAGTGTGACATAGGTCGGGAAAATTCGAGTTAGACGGAGAATTTTGACTTATGGAACACGTTTATCCGGAATAAAAGAGGGGCTGTGACAAAATTTAACTTTTGTCACAGCCCTTTTTTATAAAGTAAATACAAGATTTAGATTCTTATTAGGTATATGCAGGTTAACGCTTAGTTCTCCAAACGGGGGAGTTTTTCAATAAGTGAAGCCAAGTTATTCAAATTAACATTAAAAGTATGTTTCGCAATTGGTGCCAGTAATTTTAAGGGGAGTTGGAGATTTGTTTTTTCCGGGATGTAAAGCTCTTCTTGCAAAACACTAACACCAGCAGCTGTTTCAGTTATTGTAAAAACAATTTGATATGCTAATTTGCCACCTGTACTTTGGTATCTAATATGGTTGCCGGCTGTGCTTAGTGTGATTGTTTCATGCTGATTAAGTGCAGCTTCTGCGCGCTTGATAATGAACTTAGCACCCTCTTGGTTTACTGTGGTAATTTCTGGAACCCATTCAAGTAAGTATTGGGGATGGACTAGAACTTCTTTAACCCTTTCAAGCTCTGCATTAACTGAAACAATGTTAGAAAATAATTTATATTGCATAATCAAGACCTCCTCGATTTGATGGTCTTAATATACTAAATTTCAGAAATAAGAGATAATCAGAATACTGATATTTAAAGCTCCTCATTTGTTTTTTCGCCAAAAAGATCTTTTAGAAAAAGACTGCGGCGGTGTGCTTCTAATTGTTGGTCAGCCTGACCACTTTCTTTAGCGATTTGCGCGCGTAGCTGATAACAGTTAGCCAGCATATAATGTGAGTTATGAGCGGTGATATAAGTAATCGCATCTTCCAACCACTTAAGCGCACTATTTATGTGATCAGCCTCGTAATTAATTAATGCCGCCAGATAAAAAACAATATTTAAATTTTCGACGTAATTATCATCTTTGATTGAACTTGTGGCCTTTTTCAAAAGGTTGAAAGCAGCTTGAAGATGCCCTTGTTTAACTTTAATAAGCCCTAGAGAAATAAGACTTAAACGTTTTAAGGGTGAAGCAGTTCGACTTTCCTCAGCGCTAATCGCGAGTCTTAAATTTTGCGCTGCTTCACTTAGATTGGCGTCGAGGTGAAGCTTAGCCACCCCCAAATAATAATAATATGCTTGGGTCTGTTCAGCTGTTTGTACATGAGCAATTGTTTCAGTAGCGAGCAAGAAATTTTTCAAAGCTGCATAGTCGTGCTTGTTGCATAATTCAGTCAATTTCTGATTGAAATTTTGCTGAGTGCTAATCTCAAAATCTTTTAGCAAACTGATTTCTGTCAAGCTGATTGATAGGCGCTGGCACAAGTTGATTAATAATTTTGCACTTGGCAGATACTTGCCGTTTTCTATTGCCGACAACATTGACTGAGCACAGATCCCTTTAGCAGTTTCTTTTTGTGAAAAATTCAGCTGGTTACGTCTTTTTTTTAATGAAATTCCAAGTTGATTATGCAAGAAGGCCTCCTTATATTTAAATCCATTATAATGCGAATGAGTCTCATTTAGTAAGAGTAATTTTATTTTTGGGACTTAATTGTGGAATACTTGCTTCAGTAAGATTACCAATAGCACACTTTAGTTTACGAGCTGAGCGTGTGTTTACCAAGATTTACACAAATCCCGCGTTTTTTAAGGTGTCTGCCGAATAATAAAGGTGATTCAGATGTACCATAGAGTTGTATTAGCGTGTGGCAAGCCATCTTTTTACTTAGCTCTAATCAATTTAATGGGCCCATGAACTGAGGATCCAAATGCTTGCTGGTAATTTTTCTTTATTTAATACAAAAATAGGAGGAGTCCCAAATGAAAAATACCCGTTGGTGGAAAAACGAATTAGTCTATCAAGTCTATCCGCGTTCTTTTCAGGATACTAATAACGACGGAATAGGTGATTTAAGGGGCGTTATTCAACATTTAGCTTATTTTAAATCATTGGGGGTGACGATGCTTTGGATTTCGCCAGTCTATCAATCACCGATGGTTGATATGGGTTACGATATCTCGGATTACGAGGCAATTGATCCACAATTTGGAACAATGGCCGATTTTGATGAATTGCTTGAAAAGGCTCAAAAAATGAAAATCAAGCTAATTATGGATTTGGTAATTAATCACACTTCAGATCAACATGCATGGTTCAAACAAGCGCTTGCTACACCAGATAGTCCGTACAGAAATTACTATATTTTCAAAACTACAGCTAATGGGAAAGCTCCCAATAATTGGCGCAGCATTTTTGGAGGTTCAACGTGGACGGAAGTCCCGCATGAACCAGGGACCTTTTACTTTCATACTTTTGCTCCGCAGCAACCGGATCTTAACTGGGAAAATCCACAATTGCGGCAAAAAATTTATCAGATGATAAACTGGTGGCTGGATAAAGGAATTGCAGGATTCAGAATTGATGCAATTACGCATTTGAAAAAGGATCTTGACTGGGCTAGTTTGCCCGCAGATGGAGCGGACGGGCTAGTTACGGTCACTAAAAAAGGTCAGAATCGCCCAGGATTAGAGCTATTTTTGGATGAATTGAAAAAAGAAACATTTGACAAATATCACGCTGTCACGATCGGTGAAGCTTATGGTGTTCCTAAAAAGGATTTGGCAAAATTTATCGGTCCAGCAGGCTACTTTTCAATGATTTTTGATTTTAGTTACATTAACATCGATGTTGCTGATGTTGATGAGTGGGATCGCGGACATGCAAATTGGTCAGTAACTGATTTAAAGCAGATTATTTTTGAATATCATGCTGCCATTCAAGCGGTCGCTGGCTGGACAGCCAATGTGCTCGAGAACCATGATCAACCGCGGGTACTGTCAAAATTGATCAAGGATAAACGCTACCAGACGCCCACAGCAGCTAAAGCACTGGCGACAATGTATTATTTTTTGCCAGGAGTTCCATTTATTTATCAAGGGCAAGAAATTGGAATGAAGAATTTTGAGCGTCAGAGCATTAAAGAGTTTAATGACGTTTCATCACTCAATAACTATCAAGTTGCACTTGCAGCCGGCCAGGATACAAAAACAGCCTTGGCGTTAGTTAATGAACGTTCACGGGATAATGCACGGACACCAATGCAGTGGGATAGCAGCCAATATGGGGGATTTTCACAAACACAGCCATGGCTGAAAATGGGCACCGATATCCAAGGCATTAATGTGGCGGCAGAAGAAGTCGATCCGACCTCAACGTTGAATTATTATCGCCAATTGGCTAAAGTTCGGCAGGATCCGCAGTATCATGCCATTTTTATTGAGGGTTCATTGGAAGAACTGAAAGATATTCCAGCCGATGTCCTTGGCTATCAAAGAGTCTGGCAGCAGCGGGCAATTTTAGTGTTAGTTAATCTGTCTCCAAATGAACAACACGTTACAATTTCAGCAGGAAGGGTACTCATAAACAATCAAACCACGCTCGACAAAACAGCCGATACAATCAACTTAAGACCATATCAGGCTGTAGTTTTAGGATAATCGATGTGGCAGCATAATCTATGAATTCTCATAAGTATGATAGCAATCGCGGTGTTTAGAAACTTTTTTGCGTAAATTGAGCAGGTCCTGAGCTAAACTTATTTGCACAAAAAGGTTTTTTGCTGTGCAGTGATTCTTGGGTGTCGCTGTTAGGCAGGCAAAAAATATGGGGTTAAAAGGCAAATAAGCAGCAAATCTTTATAATATAGTTAAAAAAAACGTAAATAATTCTTAACATAGAGTGAAACTGTTCCTGAGGTTTAGATAATATAATAATATTAAAATAAGTTAGTTAATCAGCTTTTAGATGGATACATGTTGACCTTTGGGTTTCTACCGAAAAGGGTTGGAAGCTGGCAAGCGGGAATCAGAAAAAATCTGCATGCACTTTAATAAAGGAGCAGGCACTTTTGAGGGGTAAGATGGATGGATAAGAGTAAAAGACAGCAAAACGAACAGACAGTTAAAACAGCACGCTATCACCCTGATTATCAAACAGGATTAAGTCACGCCATGGTGGAGTCGCGTTTTGCTGAAGGGGCAGTTAATCAGACTGTTGATAGTGACTTTAAAACGAACCGACAGATTATTATAGATAACACCTTTACTTACTTTAACCTGATTTTTTTGGTTTTAGCAGTTCTTTTAGTAGTAGTCGATTCATTCAAGAACTTGACTTTTCTTCCGGTAGTGATTGCCAATACGGTGATCGGAATTGTACAAGAAATCCATGCTAAGAAAGTTTTGAATAATCTGAGTGTGATGAACGCGGCTACAGTGACAACCATTAGAAACGGAGAAGAGAAAACGACACCGTTTGAGGAATTGGTTCTTGACGATATTGTAATTCTTAAGACGGATGATCAGATTCCTGCGGATGCGGTGGTGGTAAAAGGACAGGTTCAGGTCAACGAATCCTTGTTAACCGGAGAGTCTGATGAGATTACCAAGAAAGAAAACGATGATTTACTTTCCGGCAGTTTTATCGTTGCAGGAAAATGCTATGCGCGGTTAGATAAGGTAGGTAACGACGCCTATATTTCGAAGTTAACGTTAAAGGCAAAGGCCATGGGACATGATGAACAGTCCAAGATGATTAAGTCCTTGAATAAGTTAATCAAATGGGTCGGAATTATTATTATTCCTGTAGGACTTATTTTGTTTTTCCAAAATATACTTCTTAATCATGAATCTTTAGAAAATAGTGTTATTTCAATGGAAGCTGCATTAATTGGGATGATTCCAGAAGGCTTGTATCTGCTGACAACCATTGCGCTAGCTCTGAGTGCAACTCGGTTAGCGCGGAGGCAGGTGATGCTGCACGACATGAAGAGCGTTGAGACCTTAGCAAGGGTTAATGTCCTATGCTTAGACAAAACGGGCACGATTACTGAAAATGAAATGGCAGTCCAGAAAGTAATTCCAGCCGCTGGTTACCAAGAAAAAGGACAGGTTGTTCCCATAGAAACGTTGATTGGAGATTTTGCAGCTGCCATGCCAGGTGACAACGCAACAATGAAGGCAATTAAGCATTATTTTACTAAAACAAGCGGCCGGCAAGCTCAAAGTAAAGTTCCTTTCTCCTCAGTACAAAAGTTTAGCGGTGTTAGTTTTGCTGACCAAACTTATGTATTGGGAGCGCCTGAAATGGTTTTACGTGCCAAATTTGACAGTTATCAGCCAGAATTTATTAATTATACGCAAAAGGGCTATCGTGTTCTTGTTTTTGGAGAGTATCCCAAGGAGCTACTTAAGCCTGTCTTAACAGCAGAAGTAAGACCTTTAGGTTACATTTTGATTGCTAATCCGGTGCGTAAGGAAGCTCGCAAAACATTTGCATATTTTGAAAAACAAGGCGTTGCCCTCAAAGTAATTTCTGGAGATAATCCGCTCACAGTTTCGCATGTTGCAACAGAGGCCGGAATTGCAGCTGCAGATAGATATATTGATGCCTCAAGGTTAACCCCGGAGCAATATCCTGCTGCCGTTAAAAATTATACAATTTTTGGACGTGTCAGACCTGAACAAAAGAAACAGTTTATTCAGCTGCTGAAAAAACAGGGGAGTACGGTTGCAATGACGGGTGATGGGGTAAATGACATTCTTGCGATGAAGGAAGCTGACTGCAGTATTGCGATGGCCTCCGGAAATAGTGCTGCAATGCAGGCTTCTCAAGTGGTGCTGCTAGATTCAGACTTTTCAAAGATGCCAGAAGTAGTTTTTGAGGGAAGACGGGTAGTCAATAATATTGAACGTTCTGCCGGTTTATTCCTAGTGAAAAATATTTTTTCGTTGTTGATGGCAGTCTTGGCGATGCTTTTAACCGTCTCTTACCCCTTGCAGCCAACGCAAATAACGTTGATTAGTGCTTTTACAATCGGATTGCCTTCATTTTTACTAGCATTGGAAGATAATCGAAAACGTATCAGGGGCAACTTCATTATAAATATTCTTAGTCGTTCGATTCCGGGTGGAATAACGGATTTGTTAGTAGTAGGCGCGCTCGTTATTTGCGGAATAATCCTCGATTTACACAAAGCCGATGTATCAACCGCAGCAACAATGCTCTTGATCGCAGTTGGGTTTATGGTATTGTTCAAAATTAGTCAACCCTTGAACAAGTTCAGAGTAGGTGTGATTGCAGCGAGTTTTGTGTGCACTGTTGTAGCTGCACTATTGTTTAACAATCTGTTTTCGCTCACGGCAATTTCTCCGATTTCAATTCTGTTGTTAATAATTTTATTTTTTGCCGCTGACTCTGTCTTTCGCTATTTAACTAAGGCAGTTGAAAGAGCAAGAGAAGCGTTACTGCAGCGAAGCGGACAAGAGCATCATCTTAGTTTTAAGGAGATATGGCAGTATTTAAAAAAGAAAAAAGCATAGTGTAATTTTGAGTTTGGGACAAAAGTCGCGAACTCTTTTTTGCTTTCCAAACAGCTAGTGCTGAGACATGAACCAAAAGCCAACTAAATGCCTTTTTTCACTCTCAATATTTCGCGGGAAATTTTGCAAAATAAGTAAAATTAGATTTGGGCCTAGTGAGCGTTTAACTACGGTACTAGTAGCAAGTCTTTTTTATTTAGGCTGAAAAGATCACAGATGGCAGGGAAAAATTAGAAGCAGATAGTTGAAAAACTTACGGGTACAGTAGCTGACATAATGTTAATTTTTAAAGTGCTAAAAAGTTAATGTTATATTTGAGAGTTGATGTGAAAAAACAAAGAATTTTATGAACTAGGTATACCATCTTAGTTATAATGTACTAATTATCTATGGTATCTCTCATCACAATTCCCGATAGTTCGCGGGTTCTTTCCTCACAGTTGATTGGTATCAATTAGTGGGTGTGCGTAAAGCCTTGGAGTATCAGGAATTGTTTAGAGGGTTACCACAGTATATTTTTGCTGGGATAATGATGTATTTAACAGGACATTCGTTTCCAACCTGTAGCTCTGACAATCAGATTAGAGCGTTAGTGGGTGTGCTATTTTAGATTATGATTAACGCCGCACTAAATTCACCGGGAGTTATTTTTGTGGAGAAGACACACTTTTTTGAGAAAATAATTGATTAAATAAGCATGTGCTGAAAAATAGGTCTCAGGTGATACTAAAATGCAAAAAAATAAGCCTCACTCAATTAAGAGATGAGGCCACAGAAGTGTTGTGCGAATAAGAGACTATTATTAATCCAATTAAGAATAATAGTTCCTGGTTCTCAATTAATATAACATGAAGAACAGGGGGATTCAACCCCTTTTACTTAAATTGAACTACAATTATAATTGATATTTGGTCTTAAAAAAACATTTTTCTTATATAAAATTCGCAAAAGTATCTGATTAATTGTTAGGCTGCCATACAGCAAACGGGAACACTTTAAAGAATATTTTGTTGTTCCAAATGTTCCTGGGCTTTTTGAAGGACAAGCTTGTCACCGAGAAAGTCTGCAAAGGACCACGCTTTGATCATGTACGCGAGAGCTTCTTGTGTCCAACTATCATGCTGATCACGCAGCGTGGTAGCATAGAGGAAATAGAAGGAGTCCATAAACATAGGGGTATTATGCTTTCTGGCGAATTTAATGGCGGTGGTCAAACTTTCTAAGCAGGAACTATAGTTTTCCGTGTTTGAGTAATATTTACTGAGATTATCTAACAGCATGAGATACCAAAAAACATTCTTATCGGTGTTGATTTTTGTCAGTAGGGCGGGAAGTTGTTTGAAGTAGAAGGAACTTTTATCGAGCTCCTTTTTCATTTCATAGGTAACACCTAGCTCACAAATAGCAAGGATCGTATAGATATTGGCTTTATCTGTTGATTCCTGCAAGATTTGATTGTAGCCAAAAACGGCATCATCGTAATCTTTTTTAATCCACATCGCAGCTGTAGTTTTTAAAAAGTTAAAATGTGCTTGTTGTTCAGGAACAGTTGTCTTTTTAATTTTTTTAAGTGTTGCTAATGTGTCTTCAAATTGATAATTCATGAATTGCTTATCAGCAGTATTTAAGAAACGTTGATTTTGAATCTTGGTATTTGCCACTAAAACATCGTCTAACGACAAAGAAAGTCGATCGAGAATTTTGGCGAGAATCTCACTACTAGGAGTAGTGGAATTGCGCTCCAACGCACTGATGGTCCCTTGTGTAGTGATATTATCGGCAAGATCTTTTTGGGAGATATGAAGCTTTTTGCGCTGGGTCTTTATAACATTTCCGTCTATCATTTTAATTCCACCTTATTTTTTTTAAAATTATATGTTACTATTAGTTAAAAAGGGAGATGAGTATAAATTGAAGAAAAAGTTAATTGGATTGATAGCTTTATCGGCGCTTTCGAGCGGGCTCATTGTTGACGCTGTTCAGACTACTAATATTGCAAAAGTTGCAACTAATGGTGTTCGGACCGAACAGGCAAATTCACACAGTAACTCAAATAATACGGGCACTGTTTTTGCATCGGAATTACCATACCATTAACCCAATGTTAATCTTAATTATACGTTCGCCTCTAATTTTACCATAAGGGTCACTATAATCCATAGCCGAAAATTTTAAAAAATATTGTTTCGGTTATCTGGTAAAAACAATTTCTAAGTCTAAATTATATGTATCAATAAATGACATTGTCGTGTTAATAAAATGCTCTTTTTAATTGTTGCGCAGTAAAAATAATTAAAGAGAGCGTTTTTTTGTAACTAAATATTCTAAAATTTAGCAGACTAAACTGAATTTTGTTGGTTATATTAATGAAGCGAAGCAATTGGAAATCAGTATTATTGCGGCTGCACATACACGTTATTCTTGGAATAAGTGGACTTTGCTTTCAAATATTTAGCGCGCCTTCCTAAGATAAGAGAGTATGATAGAAGGTTTTAAGATTGGAGGACTAACATGAATGCTATGAATAATTTTGAGTTGATCAGGAAATTTTGAGTATCGGACATGCTTATCCACAAAAAATAAGGGGGCTGGGCCAAAAGTGAAATTTTAGTCTAGCTCCTTTACTTATTCTGGATAGACGTGTTCCATAAGTCAAAATTTTTCGGCTAACCTCGAACTACCCAAATTTTACCGACTTATGTCACACTCTCTTTTCCTTGAAAAACGGTAATTAAGCAGTCGTGAAAGCAGATTTTACTGAATGTTGCTACTGGCCAACATAACTATTTTTAAGTGTAAAATTTTTAGAAATATGCACAGTAGGTTTTTGCGTCACGTCAGCACCATAATATTTTTTGGCGAATTTTGAAAGAGTCCCATCTTTTTTCAAGGCGGCAAGTGCAGTATTAATCTGTTTTTGAAGTTGCTTGTTATTTTTGTTAATGACAATTCCTTCACCTGTGCCATCTTCATTAGTAGTAAAGTACATGTTAGGAATAATCTTAAGTCCGCTGTTAGGAACCGCCTTGAGTGCTAATTTCTGGAGGTAATAGTCATTCATAATGAAATCGGTCTTACCATTTTTTACATCACGCAGATAGACATCGTTAGTCACATTATCGTAGTTGACAGCTTTTGCACCTAATTGTTCAGCTAGGCGTTGATAGTTTGTTCCAGATTCGCCTGCGGAGCGTTTCCCCTTGAGGTCAGCCCAACTGTGAATACCTGAATTATCGCTTGCACGAACTACGAGGCTGTTAAATGAGTGTTTAATGGATGTCGACATCAAGTAGCTCTTTTTACGGGCAGGAGAGATTGCAAAATCATTGATTGCAACTTCTGTTTTACCAGACTTCACCGCAGTTAACATCCCGTCAACATTATACTCTTTGAATACTATTTTTTTATGGAGTTTCTTAGCAACTGCCCGGATAACTTCAATATCATAGCCAGTTAATTTTTTTGTGTTTGAATCATGATACGAAGTTGGATAAAGTGTTCCTGAAGTTGCGACTGTCAGTGTGTTTTTATGACTGAGACTTTTGGTGCCCAAAATAATGAAGCCCAGAATACAGATAACTGCTAGTCCTAAAGAAATCAACCATTTTTTACGTGACATTTGTAGTTCCCCCTTGGATTGAAAGATCACTCTTACTTCTATCATAGCCTTCGGAAAGCGATTCCACAAATGACAAGGCTGTCCTAATTAGAAGTTAACCCTTTAATATTGAAAACGATGTTCTGTCCACTGTTCAAGCAAGCTGAGGACGCAGCAGACTAACCAGTAGATGACTGCAATTACGATATAAATTGTCATGTAGTCTTGACTGGCCCCCGCAACTATTTTGGCTTTCATGAACATTTCTGACACGGTAATCATTGCAGCAAGTGAGGTTCCTTTGAACATGTCTAAGAGGACATTTCCCAAGGAAGGCAGGACAATGCGAAAGGCCTGCGGAAGAATTACATACTGCATTGTTTGAAGGCTTGAAAATCCAAGTGCGCGAGCGGCATCATATTGGGTTTGATTGATTCCAAGGAGGGCTGAGCGGTAATATTCGGCAATAAAAGCACTTGAAACTAGAGTGATTGAGAGAATCGTGGCTGAAATGGCATCCAGATTTGCCCCAAAATAAGTTAAAAACAAAACTACCAATGTTGGGACACCCCTAAAAAAAGAGATATAAAAGCGTGCTAAGAGGCTGAGCGCACGGTGCGGGTTTATGCGCAGTAGCATTATAAGAATCCCGACGACATTTGAAGTAATAAAACAAGCAACCAAAAGAGTTAGGGATAATGGCAACCCGCTGAGAATCGTGGGAAGTGAACGGAGTGCAAGTGTCGGGTTAAATAGATTCATGTTAAATTGCTCCTTATATGAGAAATCTTTTTTGAATTGACTTTCTATTATGACTATCATAGCGCTAAACTAGTGAAATTTCTTAAGGAAAAGGCTGTTTCAGCACTAGCTGCTTGGAAACAAAGGACACAACAAAAGAGTTCGCGACTTTTGTCCCAAACTCTTACTATTCATGCTGATGGATGAGGTGTTTCATAAGTCAAAATTTTCCGGTCAACTCCGAATTACTCACCTTAAAATACGCACGATGTTTGTAATTTCAAGATAACATTCAATATTTACCGACGTGTGCCACACTCTACCTCAATTTTATTTTGTAAGTTAGTTTAAAACTTGAAACCTGCCAGCAAGAGGCATGTTCAGACTAACTAGCGGACCTTAGCTGCCACCACTTCTTGTACCCAACCTTGGGGTGCAGGGCGATCTCCCAACTGGATCCCGACTAAAGCGTCATAAAGTTTTTTGGTTACAGGGCCGGGTTCAGTTTCGCTATAAAAGACATGCTTCTTATCTTGATAGGTAAGGGAACCAACCGGAGAAATGACAGCTGCAGTTCCCATCGCCCCAGCTTCTGAAAATTTAGCTAATTCACTAACTTTAAGTTGAGTCTCTTCAGGATGCAGACCTAATTCCTTAGCAATTTCCAAGATGGATTTTTTAGTGATAGACGGCAAGATTGAATTTGATTTAGGGGTTAAGAATTGGCCATCTTTGGTGATGCCATAGAAGTTCGCACCGCCAAATTCATCAATATATTTATGTTCGCGTGGATCTAAGTAAAGACAATCTGCAAATCCGGCCTTCTTTGCCAAGATTGAAGGAAACAAACTCCCGGCGTAGTTTCCGGCAGTTTTGGCTTGACCAGTTCCAGCGTAAGCGGCACGGTCATATTTGCTAACTACATATGGCATTGGAACTAATCCTTTAACATAAGCGCCAACTGGAGTGGCATAGATATGGAACTGATATTCTTCCGAAGGTGCAACACCGACAAGCGGTTGGGTTCCGATCATAAAAGGTCGAATGTAAAGTGCACCGCCTGTTCCATAGGGTGGGACAAATTCTTGATTAGCTTTGACGACAGCTTTAACAGTTGCAACAAACTTTTCCTCAGGATAGGGTTCCATGAGTAATCTTTTAGCAGAGTTTACAAATCGCTTAGCGTTCATGTCGGGGCGAAAAAGGTTGATTCCGCCATCTTTACGGCGATATGCCTTCATACCTTCAAAAACTTCTTGCCCATAGTGAAGATCTTCGGCAGCTTCTGATAAAGTTAAGGTGGAAGCAGTGGTTAGTCCACCATTTTGCCAGTTACCATCTTTAAAGTCTTCATGGTAGCTGTAGGGCAAATCCCGGTATGAAAATCCTAAATTAGACCAATCGAGGTCCGCTACATTTTGCTTTTTACTTTCTTTTGTCATTTCAAAAACGCTCCTTTTTGATTTTCGAACTAGCTACGTGTATCCCGCAATGTGAAATTTAAATTAGTTTTACAGAAAGTATTCTGCGTAAGTTGTAACACCTCCTAGAATTTGAATGCGAAAACTCATAACCCGCTAGGCAAGATTGCAAAAAAGCGTCCCTTAGCTGTTCAGTTAGAACGGCTAAAGGACGCTTTTGCGTGGTACCACCTTTATTTGTAATCTTAAGCAGACTACCTCAATTGTTTCATATGAAACAAATACACGATAATGTGTGTATGCAGTGCAACTTACTCTTGATTTTAGCTGCATGGCTCGGAGCTGATTGTCAATTATTTTTCCGGATTGCTTTTCAGCTCCCAGCAACTCTCTGAACGGAAAATGTAAAAGACACTTCTCTTCTGTGCTTTTCAAGTTTTTATAATTTTCTTATCCAAATCTAATGTTTGACAGAAGCTTACACCCGCAACCTGACGATGTCAAGTGCAAAAAAATGAGATTTTTGGTGGGCTTTAACATTTAAAAACTAACCACGAGCTAGTCCAAATGGGCAAGATGATATTGTTTAATAATTTTGCAGCTCTGGGTTGAATAATTATTTGTGTTAAATTATATGCAATTGTTTATAATAAGTAAGTGAATCTAGTATACTAGGCGTAATTTGTCAGTCTACTCTTTAATTTTTAGAAAGTTGAGAAATAAGTTGATGGAAAGTTTAAGTTCATGGTTTCTGCTTTTCCCTGCTGGTATTGTAGCTGGAATTTTGAGTACAGTTACAGGTTTGGCATCGTTAGTATCATATCCGACTTTACTCGCAGTGGGAGTTCCACCGGTCTTTGCGGATGTTACCAATACTGCTGCATTGGTTTTAACCGGTTTTGGATCTAGTATTTCTTCTCAAAGGGAATTGAAGGATCATCGGGGAGAATTGTTAAAAATTCTGCCACTCACGATTTTTGGCAGCATTTTCGGATCTATCTTGTTGCTAGTTCAACCAGCAGCATCCTTTACCCACATCGTACCTTTTTTTATTTTATTTGCAGGTTTGTTACTGTTACTCCCAATCCGACCCATTTTTACGCAAAGACAGGCACTTAAAAAGTCTGCTTCCCGCTTTGAGAGTGGTTTGAAAAAGACAATTTATTATACTGCAATTTTTTTGGTAGGCGCTTATGCCGGTTATTTTGGTGCAGCTGGAGGAGTAATTATGCTGGCAATTTTTTCAATTGGAAGTACCACTAAGTTTACGGTCTACAATGCACTGAAGAATGTTTCTTTGGGACTTTCGAATTTAGTCGCAACGCTCATCTATGCTTTTGAGTCGCATATCTACTGGTTATTGGTGATTCCCTTGGGGGCAGGGCTTTTCTTGGGTGGTTATCTTGGACCTAAGATTGTGCGACTGATTCCTGAAAAACCATTAAAGTTATGTGTAGGAGTAGGAGCACTTATCTTAGCAATTAGTCTTTTTATTCAGGCCTACCACTAGAAGTTGTGGCATAGGACCCGATTGTGGTGAACTAAGCAGTAGACTAGGATGTTATCAAACTACAGAACTGAATCCAAAAATGAGTTTTGGTTCAGGTTCTTGTATGCCTAAGTGTAAACGCTTGCATTAAAACCGAATTACGCTATAATACGAAGTGTAAGGGATTATAGCAAACGCTATAATCGAAGGTTCAGTGGCATGCTTGCATGTTGACTGGATAAAAAGAGCTGTCGCAAGACAGTTAGAAAAGAGGTTAGAGTTTGAAAATCCCTTATTTAACAGCAGTCCAGTGAGATAGTTAATCAAGTCGATGATGATATTGAAGAAATTCAAGATTGTTAAAGGCAGAGTTAGCTAGACGAAAGAAAAAAGCAAACGGATTAAAACCGGAACTTTATCTTGCTGGGCTGTTTTTTGATGACCAAAAATAAGCAAGGGCATCTATTTTACTAACCAAGTGGTTGAAAAACGGTCGTTAGCTAGTTTAAATTAGTCAGATGGTAAATAAAAGTTTTGAAATTTATCAGTTTAGCAAGCAATGAAAATAAAAATTAGAATTAAGTGATAAAAATTAAAAATTGCTATTGATTTTCTTCACAAGTGATGATACATTGATAATATCAAATTCGAAGGAGGCTACAGACATGAAAAAAGCAATGATCGAAATTAACGTTAAAGATGCGATTTTACCTGTAGCCTCACAACTTCAAGCCCTATTACTATAACGCAGGACTCTGACAATTTATGTCGAGTCCTATTTGCGTTATGAAATGGGGCTTGGCCGGCACCCCATTTCTGATGGGGTGCTTTTTTTGTTGGAAAATCAGTAATCAAAGGACAAAAATTCGAAAGGGTGGTTTGTGATGACGAAACAAATTCAATTTTTTGATACAACATTGCGTGACGGTGAACAAACGATTGGAGTTAACTTCAGTATTGAGCAGAAGGTAGAATTGGCAAAACAGCTTGAGGCATGGGGAGTTGATTGTATTGAAGCCGGGTTTCCGATTGCTTCTAAAGGTGATTTTGAGGCGGTCAGTGCGGTTGCACAAGCAGTGAAAAAGACTTGCGTCACCGGACTTGCACGAGCACGTAAAGGAGATATTGATGCTTGTGTTGCAGCGACAGCAAAAGCTGCACATAAACAGATCCATGTTTTCATTGCTACTAGTCCGGTCCATCGTGAATCTAAATTGCATATGTCCAAGGAACAGGTTCTTAAAGCAATCAAAGATTCTGTTTCATATGCGCATCAATTCTTTGAAATTGTGGAATTTTCACCCGAGGATGCCACGCGGACTGAGTATGATTACTTATGTAAAGTAATTCAAACAGCAATTGATGCAGGGGCTTCAGTCATTAATATTCCTGATACTGTGGGATATACAAATCCTGCAGAATTTGCAGAACTGTTCCAGTATATGCAAAAAAAGATCCCGTCATTTGCTGAGGTGACCTTTTCTGTACATTGCCACGATGACTTAGGCATGGCGGTTGCAAACAGTATGGCTGCAATTAAAAATGGAGCAACTCGGATTGAAGGCACCGTTAATGGAATTGGCGAACGGGCAGGCAACGCGGCACTTGAAGAGGTTGCTGCAGGTTTATACGTAAGAAAGGATTATTACGATGCAGTAGATCGGATTGATTTGAAAAAAACAAAAGCGATCAGCGAGCTGATTAGTCGTTATACAAAAATGCCTGTGCCACATAACAAAGCGGTTGTCGGAGCGAATGCTTTCGCACATGAATCTGGAATCCATCAGGATGGGATGTTAAAAAGTCCACAGACATATGAGATTTTAACCCCTGAGTCAGTCGGAGCTGCCAAAACCACGTTGCCTTTAGGTAAGCTTTCAGGATCACATGCGGTGATGACGAAGCTTAGACAGATGGGATACAGCGTTGAACGTGAAGACATGCAGCAGATCTTTCCAATCTTCAAGAATAAAGCAGATCATACTGCGATTGTCTCAGAAACTGATTTGCGTGAAATAATGGAAAAATTTGAAAAGGTGGTTTCATAATGCAGGGGAAGAAAAAGGTACAAATCACGGCTTTAGCAGGGGATTATATTGGGCCGGAGATTATGGCAGCCGGGCTTAAGGTCCTAGAAGTGGTTGGAGAAAATGGGCGCTTTGATTACGAACTACATGAAGTTCCCTTCGGTGGAGCTGCAATTGATCAGACGGGTGAACCGCTACCGCAAGAGACACTCAGTGCTTGTCAGCAAAGCGACGCAGTGCTACTGGCGGCCATTGGTGGGCCTAAGTGGGACCACGCTGTTAAACGACCAGAGGCGGGTCTATTAGAAATTCGCAAAAAGTTAAATCTGTTCGCAAATATTCGTCCAACTGTGATTGAAGAAGCAATGCAGCAATATTCACCTTTAAAAAATGGAAAACCGGTTAATTTTGTGATTGTGCGTGAACTTACTAGTGGAATTTACTTTGGCACTCCACGCCAACTGGATGAAAATTATGCGCTTGATACAATGCGATATACCAAAGAAGAAGTTCAACGAATTACACGCAGTGCTTTTGAACTCGCACGCAAACGAAAAAAGCATGTCACGTTGGTAGATAAGGCCAATGTTCTAGCAACTAGTAAATTTTGGCGCAGAATTGTTGCCGAAATTGCCCTTACGTATCCTGATGTAGCTTATGATGCTTGTTATGTTGATGCTGCCTCGATGAAAATAATCTCTGCACCACAGCAATTTGACGTTATTTTGACCGAGAATTTGTTTGGCGATATTCTCAGTGATGAAGCGGCCGAGATTACAGGTTCGCTTGGAACTATTCCTTCAATGAGCTTAGGCAGCAGCGGTCCTGCGCTCTATGAACCGATTCATGGGTCTGCACCGGATATTGCTGGTAAAGGAATTGCGGATCCGATTTCAATGATTAGATCTGTTGCAATGATGCTTGCTAATTCGTTTGACCGTGCGGATCTTGTGGCACAAATTACGACAGCTATCAACGCTGTCATTAGTAAACAAATTGTCACACCTGATCTTGGCGGCAACGCCAGCACCACAGAAGTTACTGATGCGATTATCACTACAATCAAAGAAAGTAGGAACAGCAAATGAAACAGACAATGTTTGACAAACTTTGGGATAGACACGTAATTTCTGGTGAACCAGGAGGCCCGCAACTAATTTATGTTGATCTTCACCTAGTGCATGAAGTCACCTCTCCGCAGGCCTTCGAAGGATTACGTGAAAATGGTCGTCAGGTAAGAAGAACTGACAAAACATTTGCAACGATGGATCATAATGTTCCTACGACTGATATTTTTAACGTGAAAGATGCAATTTCACGCAAACAAATCGAAACACTAGCGCGAAACGCCAAAGAATTCGGAATTCGATTAGCTGGAATGGGACACGCAGATCAGGGAATTATTCATGTGATTGGACCACAACTTGGACTGACACAGCCAGGGATGGTAGTGGTATGCGGTGATTCACATACTGCTACCCATGGAGCCTTTGGTTCAATTGCTTTTGGAATTGGAACTAGTGAAGTTGAACATGTACTTGCCACGCAGACAATTTGGCAAACCAAACCCAAGACGATGGGAATTCATGTGCATGGACGATTACCACATGGTGTCTATGCCAAGGATATCATTATGGGAATCATTGCACGTGAAGGAGTGGCCTTTGGTACCGGTTATGCCGTTGAGTTATATGGAGATACGATTGAGAACATGAGCATGGAAGAGAGAATGACCCTCTGTAATATGGGAATTGAAGGAGGGGCAAAAATGTGCAATGTTAAACCGGATCAAACGACTTTTGACTATGTTGCTGGCCGTAAATACGCACCTAAAAATATGAAGCGGGCGATTGCAGACTGGAAACAATACTATACTGATAGTCCTGAGGCATTTGACAAGGTCATTGATTTCGATGTACACAAACTTGCTCCGTTTGTTTCTTGGGGAACAAATCCTGGGATGTCAGTGCCCGTTGATGAAAAATTGCCAGAAATCAAGAACGCTGACGATCAAAAAGCTTTTGATTATGTTGGCTTGCGTCCTGGACAACCTGTTTTGGATATTCCGATTCAATATGCATTCTTTGGGTCTTGTACTAATGGGCGCTTATCAGACTTAAAAATTGCCGCAAATGTTTTGAAGGGCCACCACATTGCAGCCGGGGTCACCGCTTTAGTTGTTCCCGGGTCACGGGCCGTAAAAGAAGCCGCTGAAAAAATGGGGATTGATCAGATCTTTAAGAATGCTGGTTGTGAGTGGCGCGAACCCGGTTGTTCTGCTTGTTTAGGTATGAACCCGGACCAAGTGCCAGCAGGGTTGCACTGCGCTTCGACTTCTAATCGGAATTTTGAAGGACGCCAAGGCGCAGGATCACGGACACATTTGGCAAGCCCCGCAATGGTTGCGTACGCTGCAATTAATGGACATTTTGTTGATATCAGAAAGGAAGAAGTCTAATGGAACCAATTACGACGATTACTAGTACGACAATTCCGCTAATGAAGGAAAATATTGATACTGATCAAATTATTCCTAAGCAATTTTTAAAGAACATTCTAAAAGTAGGTTACGGCAAAAACTTGTTCTATGATTGGCGTTATTTAGCAGATCGGACGCCTAATCCAGAATTTATTTTGAACCAACCAGAACGCCAAGGGGCACAAATTTTAGTGACCGGTGATAATTTTGGATGCGGCTCTTCACGTGAGCATGCGGTCTGGGCTTTGAAAGATTTCGGATTTAAAGTAATTATTGCCGGTGGCTATAGCGATATTTTTTACATGAATAGTACTAAAAATGGAGTATTGGCAATTATTCTTCCAGAAGAACAGCGTCGTATTTTAGCACAAATTCCGACAGACGCTAAGATTACCGTTGATTTGCCGCAACAACAGGTACGTTATCAACACTTCAGTTTTGATTTTGACATTGATCCATTGTGGAAAAATAAGTTCATTAAGGGATTGGACGATATTGCGATCACAATGGGATACGAAGATCAAATTGCGGCTTATGAAGCAAATATCCCAAACTATAACTGAGAGGTACTTTTATGGAAATGCAAAATGTTGCAGAATTACAAAAGAGAATTGATCGGACACATGAATCGCCATTATTTTATAAGATCTTTGCACTAGTGGCAGGTGGGATGTTTTTAGATGCTGCTGATGTCTACATGGCCAGTGCAGTGGTTAGCTCAGTTTTTAAAAGCGGCTGGTCAACACTAGCACAGAATTCGTATTTTCTTTCAGGTGGATTTTTAGGATTATTTATTGGCTCTTTAATTGCAGGTTTTATCGGAGATCTTAAAGGGCGCCGTGTTGCCTATCAGGTTAACCTTTTATTATTTGGCGGATTTACCTTCCTAGCTGCATTTGCACCTAATATGTGGGTTTTGATTATTTGCCGTTTGTGCGCAAGTATTGGTCTGGGATCAGAAATTGTGACTGGATATTCAATGGTTAATGAATTTGCACCAATTCATAATCGCGGTAAGTGGTGTGCGGGTGTTTCGTTAATTGCAAACTGTGGGGCACCGTTGACCTTGCTTCTTTGTACCTTGATTATTCCACGTTTTGGTTGGCGGGTCATGTTTGCAGGGATTGGAATTGCTGCAGCAATTTTATGGTATTTACGGCGCGATATTCCTGAATCTCCGCGATGGTTAATGGTACATGGGAAAAATGAACAGGCAGAAACGGTCATTAAACAACTGGAAGTTAATGGCAGCCGAACAGCAATGCAATCAAAAAAAGCGACACCGGTGCAACACTCTTTGGGAATTAGTCTGTTCGTCGCGATTGTTGCAGTTTCGGCGGTTAACATTTGTCAGTATACATTTACCTCATGGACACCAACATTGTTGGTTAAGCGTGGAATTAACATTTCAAGTTCGTTGGGACTGTCAACGTTAATGATGCTTGGGGCACCTGTCGGCTGCGCACTTGGAGCATATTTGGTTGATCGAATCGGCCGTAAAAAAACAATTGTACCCGCCTTTTTACTGACAGCAGTTTTTGGAATGCTGTATGCGCAACAGGCAAGTACAAGTGGCGTAGTTATCGTAGGGTTCTTGTTGACAACTTGTTTTTATGTTTTGATGGCTAGTGTGGTGGCTGTTTACGTTGCAGAATTGTTCACGACGGCTTTTCGCTTCCGGGGTGCCGGAATCTCCAATGGGATTGCTAAGTTATTTACGGTTGCAATGCCCCTTGTTGTTGCATGGATGCTGCAGGTCACATCCGTCGAGATGATTTTTTGGACTATCAGTGCAATTGCATTGTTTGCCGGGGTAGTTGTTTGGACGTTAGGAACCGAGACCAATCAACGAAAGATTGGTTAGAAAGATTTAAAAGCAAAAAAACAAAGAACACACTCGGTTTAGAATTTAAATGGCAGAGATTCAATGCGCTGCAAATAACGTTGCCGTTTGGCTAGTGTGGAGTTGGTGATTCCACCACAATTAAGCCATGTTCCATGTTTGACACCGATTTGTTTTAAAGTTTTGTTGATAAAGATTTTTTGAATGCCATTGCCCATAAAGCATTTGAAATAGAAGGTGGGTGAGGTTGAGGTTGTCAGTACATAGGCATGCTTTAAATTAGTCAAGCAGCCGCGGATTCCAGTTCTGGTAACGATGTGCGAGAGTCCCTCGCCTTCTTTCATGACTTTATCAATGAATCCTTTTAACATTCCAGGAATGCTGTTCCACCAAATTGGAGTAATGAAGATGATCCCAGAAGCATTCTTTAGTTGGGTGAGGTACTTAGTGACTAACGGATCATGTGTTTTACCTGAATGGAAAAGGCGGAGTTCCTCGGCATCATAAAAAGGTTTGAAATTATCACGGTAGAGATCAATCACCGCATACGCACAATTTTGTTTTTCTAAATTACTTTTAACAGCTGTTAAAACAGCATGGTTAAAGCTTTGATTGTAGGGATGGCAGTAAACAATGAGTACTTTATTCATAGGAGCCTCCTTTTAATAGCTTATTTAGAGTTTGTTCGAGTAAATGATAATCTTTGGTTACAATCTTATTTTTTAACAAGATGCCATAACCTTGAATGAATGACCAGATTTGAATAAATAGTACGTGTTCTGAAACAGTAGTATGTTCTGTACGAGTTACCGCAGCTACAACAGTTTTTGTTAACTTTAGAAATTGAAACTTGTCACTTGTCGGACTAGCGGCTGGATAGCTAGTGCGCACGCTTGGATTGAAGAATAGAAAGTCGATAACTTGGGGTTCGTTAATGAAATAGTCCAATAACTGATCTCCGAGGATAAGAAGTGCCTTGACAGGATCTTGTGGCAAGGAGGCAACTACTGCCGGAGAAATTTCAGCATAAAGACGGTGCGAGAGTTTTTCAGAGACGACATAGAACAAGTCGTCTTTGTTTTTAAAGTGTTTATAAAAGGCACCAGTGGTGAGGTTCAATTGTTGTGAAAGGTTACGCAGTGAAAGCTGCTGCAGTTGACCCTGCTGAATTTTTTGAATGGTAAGAGCAATAATTTTTGTCCGTGTATTATTTTGATTCATGGATCTTCCTCCTCTCCAAAGGGTAACACTGTTATCCTTTGGGTTCAACTTAAATTTCGAAGATTATTTAATGGAACACGGAAACGCAGCTACTACAAAACAAAATGGAACAAAACGAGAGTGCGACATAAGTCGGGAAAATTTGAGTGCTAACTCGAAATTACGAACATAGCGAGTACTTTGCTATGAGTAATTGGAAAGTCAGACGGAAGATTTTGACTTATGGAACACGTTTATCCGGAATAAAAGAGGGGCTGTGGCAAAATTTAACTTTTGTCACAGCCCCGTTGGCTTTTAATTCTCCATTGATATTCAAATTTAATTGACTTATGGCACACTTTTGATGTTTAGTGCAGCTAACCGGATGCCTAATTTAAAATTCAACCATGAAATATCATATTTATAAATTAGGAATTACTATTTTTATTGTAGTGCCCGCTGCAGAACTCTTAATTTGCAGATGGCTTTCGTTGCCATACAAACCAATTAAACGGCGATTTAAATTTGCCAAGGCGGTGCCGGTGCCCGTAGAAGAAGTAATTGTTTCTTGTCCTAGACGAGCAAGCAATTCTTTTTTTATGCCAATCCCATTGTCAGCCACAATAATATTTAACGCTGTGGGGTGTTGTTTAACAGTGATCTTGATGATGTTGCCCTTGCGCCGGTTAGGAAATGCATGCCGTACAGAATTTTCAACGAGGACCTGCAAGCAAAAAGGCGGGACTTGGACTTCGGGAGCAGCGTCAATTGCGTAAATCACAGTGTATTTGTCTGGAAAACGGGTCTGTTCCAATGACATATAAGAATTAACATGCTCTTTTTCTTGTTTTAATGGAATCTGTGTTTCCGTCACTCCCTGTAGACTGGAACGAAAGAAGGTACTGAGTTGAAGAAGGGCAGTCCGTGCTTGATCCACATTTGTTCTCATAAGCGCGCTGACCGTATTGATCGCATTAAAGAAAAAATGAGGATTAATCTGTGCTTGAAGTGACTTAATTTCCGCATCACTCGCTAATTTGGATTGTTCTTCCGCCATTCCTAATGCGAGCTGACTAGAAAAGATTGAGGCAAGTCCTTGCGCAAGGTTCTCTTCGACGCTAGTTAGACGTTCTGCTTTTGTAAAGTACATCTTCAAAGCACCGATTGTCTTATCATTAACGATTAATGGCAAAACAATCGCTGAGGCAAGCGGGCAGCCGGCATGCGGGCAACCGATTTCAGCTTGATGATATGCAAAACGGGCTGTGCCGCTTGCAATGACATGTTTTGAAAGATCTGTCAAAACCGCTTGACCAGCAAGATGATGATCTTCCCCCGCCCCAACATGTGCCAGAACATTTACGCGATCAGTGATCCCAACCGCATCAAAATTAGTATACTGTCTGATAATGCGGCATGCCTGTTGTGCCGAGTTAATATTTAGCCCTTGGCGAAAGTATGGCAGTGTTCGATTGGTCAGATTCAAGACATCATGTGTCTGCACAGCCTTAAGCTGTTGTTCATTTGAAAGATACGCATTTAAGATGGAGATGAAAACTGAGACTCCAATACTGTTTAACAGAATCATCGGGATGATAATCAGCTTAACAAGCGCAAGGCCGCTGAAAATACCGATAAATACCATTTGCAATGACTCAGCAAGCAAGCCAAGTGCAGCACTCATTCCCGGACTCGGATAAGAAGTATTATGCTTTAATTTTTTAGCCAAGAGTCCACTCACAAGACCAACTAAGGTTGAACTGACAATGTAAAAGTAATCAGAAAAGTTCCCTTGAATAACACGGTGCAATCCTCCTAGAAAACCAACGACACTTCCGACTAGCGGACCGCCAATAATTCCGGCAACAGTAATTACCAAAGTACGGGTATTGGCGATCGAGTCAGATTGCGGCAGGCCAGTTAAAAAGGGAGCCTGCACAAGTGAATTGTTACGTGTGATTTCAACACCCGTTAGATTGGAGATAATGGTGAAGATTGTGAAGATTGCAATTAGTGCAATGCCTGCTTTTAAGCTTTTCTGTGCGATTAATTTACGGAAAAAAGAAACATTTACGAGTAAAAAAGCCAGTACTAAGATAATCCCAAGGCGTTGCAATAAAAGAATGAAGAGTGAGAACACTTTGTCAGCTCCTTTCCGAGTTTTATGCTGCTCAATTTACATATAATGGTAGCACTTTATTTATTTAGAAACCATTTTCATTTTAATAACCTAAAGGGGCATCAGCACAGAAATTTAAAAGCCAGGGCCGACGTAATTGGTTATAATTCAAAGCAGATAAAATTATCTTGTGATAGAAAACACAGATTTTATAGTTTTTTTTTGTTAAAATATAAGATGACAATATACAGACAGATGATATTGTAAAATAAGTTGACAAGGAATCCAAGAAAGTTAAAATTTAGTTATAAAAATAGTCCAAAAAGGATGGAGCAGATGTTAGGGGATAAATTTTCGTTAAAAGCAGATTTGATAATTGGAATCGGTGATCTCAGTAACTTAACAGGCGTTTCGGCTAGACAACTGCGGTATTGGGAAGAAAAAAAGTATATCGAATCAGTCACAGATGGAAAGAGTTCGGCACGCAAGTATAAATTTGAAATGTTCTATAAAGTTCGGGCCATCAAGCTGCTTTTGGATGAAGGCTTAACGCTTGCAAAAGCAGCTGAACAAGCTGAACAGCAACGACAGAAAGTTGAAATTTGTAAAAAATTTGTGAATGCAGTCTTCACAGATGTGGTGATTGAAGATCCGGAGAAGGTTTTAGGCAAAATCATGATGGGCTACCTTGATGAAGACCAGAAAAGAAAAGTAGTCGGAATTGTTGCTGAAGGGCGAAGCTACATTGAGGTTCAAACGAAAAAATAATGAAATGGTAGGTTAATTGATGTGAGGCTAGGATTGATTCACCATATTGCTTTGATAGGACACGAACTTGAGCGGACACGCGCTTTTTATGTGGACAAGTTAGGGTTTGAAGTCATGGCACAGCATCAGCGTGCGGATAAAGGAGACATCAAATTAGATCTTGCAAAGGGGAGCATCCACTTGGAAATTTTCATTAAGCCAGCTGCGCCTCAGCGACTGACTTTTCCCGTTGGAGAGGCGACGGGGTTGCGCCACCTTGCTTTTAAAGTCGAAGATGTTGTTCAAACTGCCATGGAGTTAAAAAAATTGGGCATTGAGACAGAACCGATTAGAAAAGACACTTTTACAGGTGAAAAGATGACCTTTTTCTTTGATCCTGATGGCTTACCGCTTGAAATTCACGAATAAAAAAACAGGGGAGAGGAAACGCAAATTTGGGAGTGCTGCTTTATTATTATAAATCTGCTTAAGATCATTGGGGTGATTTTTTGACCGGAACGAAGGACAACCAACGCAGCCGTTATACTAAAAAGATGATCCGTGACAGTTTTTTTAAACTTTTACGCATAAAAGATATCGAAGCGATCACTGTGACTGACATTTGCCGGACAGCACAGATAAATCGGGGGACATTTTATCGTTATTATCGTAATCCTTTTGATTTATTGCAGCAACAGCGTGAGCAGCTCTTTAAAGAAACCCTAGCTTTCATTAAATATCGATTTAATGAAGGGGAACATACGATTCTTCCCGCCATTTTTGAAGTTCTAAAAAAAGAAGATGCGGAAGTGGTAAAGGCTTCTTTGGATAGAAGATATGGCGGTGATTTCCTGGAAAAAATTTTTGCAAGTTGTCGTGAGACAGCACGACCTTATATAATTAGCCAGATTAAGTGGATGACAGATGAACAGTTCGAATATTTCTATGCATTTATTACAAATGGAGTTATTGGTACAATTAGTTTGTGGGTCTCGCAAGGGATGAATCCGGAAACAGGCGAGCTTGAAGCAGATATAATGACGATTGTACGCAAAAGCATTGAACAGATGTCACAGACAGCTAAGTTGAAAGAAGTTAAGGGTTAAAAGAGGCTCAGAAAATTTTTATTAAATAAGACCGAAAGCTTAAGAGCACCAGAGCTCTATTCAGGCTTTCGGTCTTTTCATGTGCTAAAATTATGGGTGTGCCATAAGCCGGTAAAATTCGAGTATTGACGCGAAGTTATGAACATCGCAGTCTTTTGTACCGAGTAATTCAAAGTTAGACAGAGAATTTTGATTTATGTCACACACTTATCTGACAAAGAAGAGGTGCAATTAAGTTTTAGCTTTTAACCCGGTTAAAAGTAATGCAGGCGTGCGGTTCATTCAGGTATTTGCTGAAGAATCAGCGTGACTATACTAAAGCTTGTAACTTGGTTACTGGGTAATTGAGTGGTCTTGACTTGCCAGACCTGGGTCTTTTTCCCAAGATGAAGTGGGGACGCGACTGCCCGTAAGCTTCCTGTGGAAACGGGCAACAGGTGGTTTGTATTGAGGCTGACTCCCACTGCGATTTGGCCGGCAGGGGCTCCTGCGTTGGCAGCTAGGCTTGCGGCGGTTTCCGCTAAAATGGCATTAATGCCGCCATGGACAAGCCCATAAGGTTGTTTTAACTTTTCTCTGACAGTTACTGTAATAACAGCTTGTGCAGCAGAAACAGATTCAGTTTCAATGTCTAAAGTTTCAAGTAAATTCACAGACACATCTCCTCAGTTAGTAACGTTTAGTTCCATTTTAACAGAAAGGACATGAAATAGATGGCAACAAGGAAATGGCAAAAAGTTAAGGAATATCAAGAAATTATTTTTGAACGTAGTGGCAAGATTGCTAAATTGACAATTAATCGGCCTAAAAGGCGAAACGCATTTACACCTGTAACAATTACTGAATTACTCGAAGCATTTACAAATTGTCGGGATGATAGTTCAATCGGAGTGATTATTTTAACCGGTGCTGGGGATGAAGCCTTTAGTTCCGGCGGCGATCAGGGAGTCCGTGGTAATGGGGGCTATGTTGGTCCTGATAAAATTGCACGGCTGAATGTACTTGATCTGCAGCGGTTGATCAGGGTTATTCCGAAACCTGTGATTGCATTAGTTAAAGGCTGGTCAGTTGGTGGCGGCAATGTATTACAGTTGGTTTGTGATCTGACAATTGCAGCTGATAATGCTAAATTTGGTCAAACTGGTCCCAAAGTCGGAAGTTTTGATGCGGGTTATGGGTCCGCATACTTGGCACGTGTGATTGGACATAAACGGGCTAAAGAAGTGTGGTTTATGAATCACTGGTATACTGCTCAAGAAGCACTTGCAATGAATTGGATCAATAAGGTAGTTCCTTTAGCTCAGGTTGAGGCTGAAACATTAAAATGGTGCGATGAGTTATTGACCAAGTCGCCAACCGCATTGCGTTTCCTTAAAGCAGCGATGAATGCTGATACAGATGGCATCGCTGGGCTACAGCAGCTTGGCGGCGATGCCACAATGCTTTTTTATACTACAGACGAAGGAAAAGAAGGCCGCGATGCCTTTAATGAAAAACGGCAGCCGGATTTTGATAAATTTCCTAAATTTCCATAAGGGCATAAGGAGCGGTAAAGGTGGAAAATTGGTTAACAAAACAGGCTCAGCTAGAACCGCAAAAAATTGCACTGCTTTTTGAAGGGAAGAGCTGGACCTTCAAGCAGCTCAGAACGGCAGTAGTAAAATTTGCTGGTTGTTTAACTACGGCGGGGTTTCAAAACGAACGTAGAATAGCTCTGATTGCGGCAAACACTGCGGAAAGCTATTTTGCGCTTCTGGCATTGCAGCAGTTGGGGATTGAACCGGTTTTGCTGAACTTTCGGTTAAGTTTGCAGGAACTTAAGAGTCAGCTTGCGACTGCAGATATCCATGTTATTTTAGTTGATCCAAAACTGTCGCCGCGCATCAGCGGGATTGCTGAATTGCAGTCAAGGTGGACAGTCAGCTCCTTACAGCAGCTTGCAAAGCTAAGTCCGGTGACGCCAACTTTAGTTAAAGAGTTTGCGGAAGAAGCTACAGCATCAATTATGTATACTTCGGGTACAACGGGAGCACCACATGGTGTGATGCAAAGTTATCGCAATCATTTTTATTCGGCGGTCGGTTCTGCTTTTAACTTAGGATTGCAAGCACATGATCTTTGGCTGTGCGCCGTTCCGCTTTTTCATATTAGCGGGCTGTCAATCGTGATGCGCAGTCTGATTTATGGGATGGGAGTGCTGCTTGTACGGCATTTTGAACCTGTGCAAATCACTAAACTATTGTGTACTGCACCGGTGACTTTAATGTCAGTTGTGCCGCAAATGTTGGTACAGCTGCTGGCAGTCTTTCCAGTTGAAGGATATCAGCAGGATTTTCGCGGCTTTTTACTTGGTGGAGCTCCAATTTCACACGCGACCTTAGCGCTTTGTCAAGAACGGAAGCTGCCGGTAGTCCAATCATACGGAATGACAGAAACCTGTTCGCAAATTGTTGCTTTAAATTTTGCAGATGCACCTGATAAAATTGGGTCGGTCGGCAAGCCCTTATTTCCCGTGCAACTTCGGATTACTGGAAAGGGTACTGGAGAAGTTCAAGTCAAAGCGCCTAATGTTGTTAAAGGATATCTAAACGCTCCAGACGATTTTAAAAAGAAGCTGACGCGCGATGGCTGGTTTCGTACAGGCGACCTTGGGGTCTTGGATGCAGCCGGTTTTTTATTTATAAAGGGTCGAATTGATGAGATGTTTATTTCAGGTGGGGAGAACATTTATCCAAATGAGATTGAAGCTGTTTATGCCCAGTTTCCAGCGATTCAGGAGATTGCAGTCATTGGAGTAGCCGATCAACGCTGGGGAGCAGTACCATGTGCTTTTTACGTAGCTGACACGCAGATTAAACAAGAGCAGCTGCGCAGTTATGGGAGACAAAAACTGGCCCATTACAAAGTGCCGCGGTATTTTATTCGACTTGCTCAGCTGCCACGGACAGCTAGTGGGAAGGTGCAGCACTATCTGTTACAGCAATTTTTTAGCCAAAAGCGAAAATTAGACTAACGAACGGCCAAAGTTTGAAAACTAATGCATAATTACGAATAGCATGCGTTCTTTGCGTTGAGCAATTCGAAGTCGGTCGCGAAATTTTGACTTATGGAACACGTTTATCTGGGATAAATAAAGGAGAGAGTGTGACATAAGTCGGGAAAATTTGAGTACTAACTCGAAATTACGAACAT
>NZ_AZFQ01000055.1:159095-198772 GCF_001435195.1 Liquorilactobacillus satsumensis DSM 16230 = JCM 12392
TTTTTTGATTGCTAATGTGTAACCAAATGCCTAGCTAACGAAGGCTGAAGGTCGGTGAGCAGCACTTCTTTGAAACTAATAACCTTTGACAAAAGTGAATCTGAGTGTTAAATTTACGGTGTTCTCTTAAGCGAACGATTTTATGAGCTTTTATAAGAACGAATTGGCCAGCGGGCTTATATTTGCTGGAAACGGGGGGATGCTGATGGCAAGAAGAGCTTCTATCTATGCAATTTATCGTGGTGATTGTTTTATTGATGTAGGTACCCTGCCCGAATTAGCGCAACGAAATAAAATCGCAGTCGGAACCTTGCTTTTTAAGGCTAGTCCGACATATGCGCAGCGGACAAAATACGAGGGGACCGTCAGAGTATATAAAGTAAGGGAGTGCAGGTAGCACATTTATTTCAAAAGAGGTCAAAATCATGCAGAAATTGTGGAGTGCGAACAAAAACAAAGTGAGTTTCTGGATATCATTGGCAACATTTCTGCTTATTCTAGGTCTGACCTATGCCAAATTTAAATTGGCACTTTCTTTCACCACCACGGACATTACGTTAATGACGAGTGTCTTGGGTTCCTTTATTATTCTGATCGGCAACATCTTGAATAATAAAATTCTAGTTGAGGCTGGTCAGAGCATTCGCAGCGCGGAATTTGGAGAAAGAGTAGCTGAAACGACTCAAGCAGTAATTGCCGTTCAAGCAGAGCTTGTTAAGTTAAAGAAGACGCTTGAACAAAATGATAAAGGTCCTAAAAAACAAGTTTAGAGAAGGTGAAAGGTGAAAAGATATTTTAAGGGGCTGTGACAAAAGTTAAATTTTGTCACAGTCCCTCTTTTATTCCGGATAAACGTGTTCCATAAGTCAAATTTCTCCGTCTAACCTCGAATTAGCACTCAAATTTTCCCGACGTATGTCACACTCTCTTTTTAATTTTGAACTACACTAAAATAACGCAACCATAAAACGCCATAAATTTTCTGGTTGCGTTATTTTGGCAAAGCCGATGCGGATACCATGAGATTTAAGCAAATGGTGTTTGGTAATCTTTAGCTTAGCTAAGTTAGCTTTGCTGTGAGTCTGCCAAAACACTAAGCGCTGCTTTTTCGAAAAAAATGGCTCCTTGCAGCACAATTTTATCATCTGCTAAGAACTGTGAGTTATGTGCACTAATTTTTTCGTTATTGCCAATATTAATATAAACGCCTGGTATTTTAGCTTGGTAACATGCAAAATCGTCGCTTCCAAGTCTTTTTTCCTGTGGATAGATCGTGGCGCTGTTGTTTAACGCTTTTGCTAGAACTGATACAAGGTGCGGATCGTTATTAACTGAAGGATCGCCTGCATACCAATCAATTTCCGCCGTAACGCCGTATGCCTTGGCCGTATACTTAACAATTTCAAAAAAACGTTTCTTTACTTGAGTACGGACTACGGGATCAGCGGTCCGTACAGTGCCTTCGAAAAAGCTTTCTGCTGGTAAAATATTCCAAGTATTACCAGCAGCGACGTGTGTAATACTTAAGACGACGGCTGCAAAGGGATCTGTATTACGGCTGCTGATAGTTTGCAAAGCATTAATTTGCGCGCCCAAAGCAACGATGGGATCGCTCCCGTTTTGGGGGGCAGAAGCATGTGTACCTACACCATGTAAAAGGACCTTAAATTTGTCAATTGCGCCACTCACGACTCCTGCTCTAATGCCAAACTCTGTAGTTGAATAGTTGGGATTATTGTGAAAACCGATAATGGAACTGACGCCGTTGATTTGTCCATCAGCGATTACTTGTAAAGCACCTTCTTTGTCTTCTTCGGCAGGTTGAAAAATTAAGCGGACTCTTCCTGGAAGTCTTGATTCCTGTTGTTTCAGTAAAAACGCTCCTCCCAACAAAGCCGCAATGTGGGTATCATGTCCACAAGCATGCATTACATGAGGGTGCTTCGATGAAAAAGTAAGGCCCGTTGCTTCTTGAAGGGGTAAGCCATCCAGATCTGCACGTAAAGCGACAATGGGTCCTGAACCAGTGCCGATTTCAGCAAAGACCCCAGTGGGCAGAGCTGTTGGTAAGAGTCTGATGTTCCAGCTTTGCAAAATTTCTTTAATCTTTTTGGTAGTTTTAAACTCCTGCGTTGCCAGTTCAGGATATTCATGAAACCAGTGACGATAACTAATTAATTGTTTTTCAAGTTTATCGGTTACAAAGGTATGTGTCATCTAAATGCCCCTTTTAATTTATTTTGTAAAATAAAAAAGGCGTTCTTGGAAAAACTTCCAAGGACGTCTTGAGATACGTGCTGCCACCTTAAATTTATATTCGATTCACACCGAATAACTCTGCAAGTCCAACAACATTGCTGCTGTCAGACTCAAACACTGTAATGGGTGTTACCACTGGCATCTCGTACATGTACTTAATGTCAGATACTCCAAGACCATTTTCGTAAGGTCCTCAACATTCACTTTCAGCAAGGGTGAATTCTCTGGAGAAAAGGCTGCCTTACTACTTATCTTTTCATCGTTTTAACATTTATTTATAATTTAGAGTGAATTATAATTGATTATTTGCAAATGTCAACCATCTTTATGCTCTGTTTGCGAGAGAGTGTGTATAAATTGTTAAAAGTTCGAATCGGATGGTGACCTCAGTGATTTTAAATACCACGCGTCCATCGCGCAATGAGCTGAACCTGCAATTGGAGCAGTCAATAATTTAAACCCGAATTTTTCATATAAATTACAAGCAGCTTTTAAGTTATGTGTAGTCTCTAGATAGCAGCTGGTATAGCGAGAGCGGGCAAAAGTTAGCGCGGTCTCCATTAATTTTTTGGAAATCCCAAGCCCCTGCACAGCCGGAACTAAATATAATTTTTGCAACTCACAAATTCCAAGTTCCTGATTGAAGGGTGCAATGCCAATTCCGCCTACAATTTTGCCAGCTAACTCTACTACCCAATATTGCGCATTTTCCAAGTCGCGGTAGAACTCATACAACTGCCCTAACTGGGGGTCGAAATATGCGGTTCCTTTAATTGCCAGTCCCAGCGTTTTTAGAGAATCTTGAATGATTTTTTTCACGTCTGCATTATCGGCGTGTGTTATTTCTCGAATTTTTAGCATAATTAATAATCCTTCCTGCAAGCGGATTGAAATAAAGTTGACTAAGTCCACTTAATTGACGTAAAATTATCCTAGCATTTATATTGGACTTAGTCAACTAAAGGAGAAATTATGGACAAACAAGTTATTAAGGAGATTAGACAGTTTAATCGATTCTACTCTAAAATCCTTGGATTACTGAATAGCAGACTTACAAACACAAAGTATACGTTGACCGAGAGCCGGATACTATTTGAAATCGCAGCAAAAAATAGAGCGTGCTATGCAAACGATCTTGCTGCAGAGCTGAATATCGATAGAAGTTATCTGAGTCGGATTTTACGAAAGTTTCAAAAAGAAAAATTAATAACAAAACAAAAATCTTTAAATGATCACCGAAAAATTTTTCTTTATCTTACGGAGCATGGCAAACAGGTATTAGATGCAATTAATCAAGCCGCAGATAAGCAGATTATTAAAATGTTTAATAATTTGACGGATGATGAAGTAAATAACATTAAAAATTATATGGAAAAAATACAAAAAAAGTTGGCTAAGTAATTATTTAGGGTACGTGGGGGCCGCAAGTTCGAGATTATAAAACAAAACAAAGAGATAGGTCTGAGTCAAAATTCAACTTTTGACTCAGACCCTCTTTTATTCCGGATAAACGGGTTCCATAAGTCAAAATTCTCCGTCTAACTTCGAATTAGCACTCAAATTTTCCCGACTTATGTCACATTCTCGCGCTATTTATTTTTAAATGGATAGCTCAATTCTATAATTCATAAAACGGGGAATTACGCTCTAAAAATATAGAATATTGATACTGGACTATTGACAAGAAAATAAAGTTAGTGCATAATTCTTAATTGTAATTGGGTACTATAGTACCTTAAATTAAATATAAGGAGAATGCCGATGTATTCGATTTTAACTCACTCGATTTCAAAGAATTATAAAGGTTTTCAAGCGCTCAAGAATGTGAACTTAGCAGTTAAACCAGGTGAAATATACGGCTTTATCGGACTTAATGGGGCAGGAAAGACTACAATGATGCGCATGCTGCTTAATATGATTGAGCCCAGTGAGGGGCATGCCTTGATCTTAGGTCAGGAAGTCAGGCAAGTGTCACCATTATTTTGGAACAACGTGGGTTATTTGATTGAAACACCACATAGTTATCCCAACTTAACTGTTGCAGAGAACCTAGACTTATACGCAAGATTGCGGTTAATTCCAAGTTCAGTACGTGCACAACGAATTAAGGATTTAATGGATCAACTAGCACTAACTCCTTATAAAAATCGCTTAGTCAAAGAGTTATCGCTTGGAAATAACCAGAAAATCGGGTTAATAAAGGCTTTGATTCATCGACCAAAAATTTTGTTGCTAGATGAGCCAACTAACGGGCTTGATCCGGAAGGTCTAACGCATGTCAGACAATTGCTGATCCACTTAGCAAAAGATGAGGGTGTCACAATTCTAATTTCAAGCCATATTTTGAATGAGATGGAAAAAATGTTTACTGCGATTGGTATACTACACCACGGACAGCTGCTGCGACAGGAGAGTAGGGCAGAGTATCTGAAAAATGCACACCATCGATTATTGATTACATTTTCTTCAGTAGAAGAAGCAACTAAAGCTAAAAACATCTATGCACAAAAGCATATTGATTGGAGCGCAAGTGAGACGGTTTATCAACTGCGCTTAACAGCGCTTGAAGATTTAGCAGCTAAGCAACAGCTTTTAATAAGTAATGGAATTCTTCCGACTGAATGGCATGAAGAAGTTGAAAATATGGAAGAGTACTTTTTGTCAGTGTTAAGAAAGGCAGGTAAAAAATGAGATTTCAACAGCTTGTTAGCTTAAAAGTGATTATCTGGTTAGAGCTTAAAAAAATTATTAAAAGTCATTTGGTTGAGATGATTATCATGGGCTTGTTGTTTTTGGTATTGGTGCGCAGGGGAACTGATTGGGAAAATTACATTAATAATTCGTTGCTGTTTTTATTAGTCGTAGTCGGATCAGTTGGGTTTGGAATTTTAGCTAGTTGGGTGTTTGCTAGGGAATATACAGATGGCACATTTAAAGATCTGCTAGCACTGCCAGTTTCACGGGCAAATATCGTTTTAGGAAAATTAATCGCCATTGAAATAACAGAGTTAATGATTGTGGCTGTTTCGTTGCTACTAATTTTGATAAGCGGATATCTTATATTTGGTGTGGCACCGCGTGGCAGTTTACTGATAGCAGCATTGGCAAAGACTGAAGTGGCATTTATCTATGATGTTTTGCTAGCTTTTTTATGGCCATTGCTGGCATCACTCTTTAGAAGTGCATTATTGCCGATGTCTTTAGCTTTTATTAGTTTGATTATCGATGTAATGTTTGCCCCACAACAGATTGGTCAGTATATCCCGTGGGCTATCCCGGGTTTTTACTTGGCACATGCTGATTTGAATTTAGCCGCAAGTAAAATAATTATTTGTGCAATCGGATTTGTCGGGATTTATGGGACCATCTTTTTATGGAAACACCCACATAGAAGCTAAATTTTAGCTGCAGGTAACGAAAATAGCGCAAATTTCAGCAATAAAGAAACTGAACCATTTTACAGTTGAGTTTAAAAAAGTTAAGCTGAATAGAAAACAATTAGAAGCTAAAAGAACAGCTTTGAGGTGGAGGAATGTTGAATGGGAGAGCGCAGAAGGGGGAAAACCCTAGAAAATGCAATTCTCGCTGCAGTTTGGGTAGAATTGCAGCAGCAGGGGTATCAAAAACTGACGATCAGTGCGGTTGCAAAGCAGGCACAGACTAATAAAAATACGATTTACCGACGCTGGGAGAATAAGGTGGAATTAGTTTTTGCAGCTATTCAACAGCATGCGCCCAAGCTAACGTTGGCAACTCCTAATACAGGCAGTCTGGAGGGAGATTTAAAGCAACTGCTAGGCTTTTTAACACCTGTTTTAGAAACTGTTCCCCAAGAAACGTGGAAACAGTTGTTACCAGAGGCGCTATCAACGTTTTCCGCAGACGGTAATTACCTTAATGGACTGGTTAAGGCGATTAATGAAGACAATTTTATTACCCTTCAAGTTAAAAAAATTATTGAAAATGCCAGGAAGCGGCATGAACACGTTCGTAGCAGTGTTACGGTCGATCAACTAACCTTACCTGCATTACTGGTTGTGAATCAAATCTTGATTTCTGGGAGATTGGCTCAAAGTAAAATTGATTCTTTAGTCGATGAGATCTTGCTGCCAATTTATATAAAAGCAGCAAAATAAATTAAAACACAGATTAAAGACAGTCGTGACATATCTAATTTAATTTGGACAAAAAATTTATTTTTTTAGGATATTTATTCTTTATTTCAAAACCCATCCTTAATTTATGATTAGTTTTTTATTATTGATTGCTTATGGTTTGACTTATAATTGTGGCGCGTTACACTACTGGTAATGAAAGAGATTACAGTCGGGGGTGGTCTTACTCTGAGATGAAGCTTACCGCAATCAAATCAAGGCTACAAGGAAGTAGAAAGCTGAAATGCATAGATGGGGGTCAATCTTGATGAGGGAAAAAATAAAGTATAAAAAACAAACAACTATCCGATTTACTAAATTAAAAGCGGCCGTAAGCGCTGGACTTGTGTCGGGGACACTTCTTGCTTTCTCGGGGGTGGTTAATGCTGACACAAATTGGACTGCTAATTCACCGCAACAAATTGCAAATCAAATTACCAACACACAACAAATGTATACGATCCGTGCAGGTGATACCTTATGGGGAATTTCGACAGCACTCAAGACCAAAGGCACAAGCATTAGTGTAGCTCAATTGGCGGCGCTCAATCATATTCCGAATGAGAATTTAATTTACACTGGGAATTCGCTTAAATTCGCTGGTAAAACTATTATGCTGCCGCAACAATCTGTGGCACCAACGACCAATCAAACGGATAAGTCAGCTTTGGAGGCTAAATTAAAAGTAGCTAATGAATACCTTTATACTAATGGCATATATACTGAACAATCACTTGATAATTTGAGAAATGCCGTTTATCGCGGTAACGGGGTCATTAAAGCGGCTAATCCGACCCAGCAAGATGTTGATGCGGCGATTGCCAAGATTGAGCAAGGAATTAATAATTTACAAAAAATTCAGTAAAATTACTGATTGAGACCAACTGTAGGCAAAAGTAGCGGAAGTTTAAAATAGTGACCATTTTTGCTACGCCATCATAGATGAATCAAAGTGAACAGGGGCTGTGACAAAATTTAACTTTTGTCACAGCCCCGCTTTTATTCTGGATAAACGTGTTCCATAAGTCAAAATTCTCCGTCTAACTTCGAATTACTCATAGCAAAGTACTCGCTATGTTCGTAATTTCGAGTTAGCACTCTAATTTTCCCGACTTATGTCACACTCTCGTCCTTTTTGTTTTGTGTTTATATTTAAAGAAATAAGTAATTGCGATTGAGACTAATGCTTAGTTCGCAAGTATGCTTTGTCAAACCTGCCGCAATTTAACGTAAAACTCTGAATTGTTCGTTCTTAGATAATTTTTCTTTAGCAGGAGCTTCTTCCTCAATTGAACCAAAGTCCAGTTGTGCACGGAGCTTCCAATTAGCAGGGAACTGAAAGGCTTCTTTAACTAAATCGTCAATAATGGGGTTGTAATGCTGCAGATTGGCGCCAATTCCATTTTCTGCTAAAGCCACCCAAGTATTCGCCTGAACAGAACCAAGTGCTTGTTCTGACCAATCTTTGAAGTTCGCCGCGTAGAGCGGAATATCTTTTTCCAACTGAGCAACTTGATCAGTATCAATGAAGAATAAGATCGTCCCAAAAGCTGCCTTAAAGCTGGAAATTTTGGCGACTGTGTTTTTGTAGGCTTCTTCATTTGGAACTTCGCTCTTTAAACGTTTAATCACAATTTCCCAGAATTGATCGTGTTTTTCGCCAAAGAGAAAAGCAGCACGTGTCGTAACTACATTGAAAGAGTGCGGCGTTGCTTGCACTGTATCTTCCACCAGTTGGACAATTTCAGCTTGGCTGAATTTTACATCTTTACCTAAGGCGTATACTGAATGACGTTTTTCTAACAAATCTAAAAGCTTAGTTTCCATGTTTTTGAACACTCCTATCTTGTGAATGTTGTCATTATATCAACTTATTTTTAGTAAGTAAAGCTTGAATGGCAAATTTTTACAGAATTTAATTGAGTTCGCAAAGTCACTAATTTACCGGAATACATAACTATCTAAAATGAATCGCACTATGTATAACTAATATGTAACAGAGTCAGGAATTCAAAATTGATATCTAGAACTTCCATAATAAAGTGCACTTTAAAGTCGTTGTAAACGTTTTATAGTAAGATATACTCATAATTAAGGTTGCATTGGAAGGATGTGAACAAGATGATTAATCTAACCAAAAGACAATTGTCATTGATTAGAGTTCTACTGACCGTAAAGCAAACAACGGCTGGAAAACTAGCAAAACAACTGTCAGTCTCTTCTAAAACTATTTATAATGACTTGAAAATTTTGCAGCCGATCTTAGCGGAACAACTTATTTCAATTCATATTCAACCACGAAGAGGCATTTCGTTGACTGGATCAGTTGGAAATTATCAAAGAGTATTAAAAAAGCTTTCACAAAAATATACAATTCCCGATAGTGATCTTGATCGTCAAATGTATATTCTAGTTAAGCTTCTCCAGAACAATAGATTTTTTACATTGGAATATTTTTCAGAGCGATTGTTTATTGGAACAAAGACAATTGAAAGGAATTTAAAACAGCTAGATATTTTTTTAAAAGAAACTGGAGTGCGAATTGAAAGACATCCTAAAAAAGGAATAATCTTGATAGCGACTGAAAAGCAAAAAAGGAAAATGCTTTATAAAATATTGAATCTTCAATGGGGTGGTCACTGGTCTGTTGATGAACGGAAGACGCAACCAACTATTAATTATCAAGGAACATTAAATAATTCTTTTTTATCACAGGAAATTGTACAGCATCTTATTAAAATTGTTGATGATTTTTCAAAAGAAAAAAGAATTTCTTTTACGGATTATGCATTTCAATCCTTAGTAATTCATTTGGCAATTGCAGTTCAAAGAATTAGAGATGGAAATTCAATTATAAATACCAAGTCAATTTCTGAAAAAAAGATAGAAAATCAACTTAATAATGCACGTTACCTTGCAAGAATGATTGAGCAAAAGTTTAAATTAATTATTCCATCAGAAGAAATTGGATATATTCAAATCCATTTAATCGCTTCAAGTCCAAATAAACTAAATATTCAAATTACAGATCAGAAATTTGTTAATACTTTAAAGGAAATCTTATCAGTATTTGGATATGATCATGAATTATTAGTTGGTTTAAGTGTACATCTTTTTTCGGCGTTTAATCGCTTGAAGGCAGGAGCAACTATTACTAACCCATATACTCTAAGTATAAAAGAAAACTATACACGTGCTTTTGATGCTGGGATAGAAATTGCTAAATATTACAAATTGAAAAATTCAATTGAAATGAATGATGATGAAATTGCCTATCTTGCCCTTCATCTTGAGGCCTACTTAGAGAGAATGCGTGCTGAATCACAGCAACTAGACATTGTTCTTGTATGTAGTACAGGATTGGGGTCTGCACAGTTACTTGCAGCTAAAATTAGGAAAGAATTTCCTGATTTAAAGATTAATGGAATTTGGTCAGTGAATGATTTACGCGAAAAATCATTGGCAGGGATTGATCTAGTAATTAGCACAATTGAAATTAATATTGAAGGGATACGAACCATTCAAGTGTCACCAATTCTAAGAAGAGAAGAAATAGAGGGTATAAAAAACACTATTAAGAATTCGCATATAAGTAGGCAATCACAACAGCACGGTCTAGATAAATTAATCCAAAAAAAATTAGTTTTCACAGATATTGCAATTACAGACTTTATTGAGTTAATCAAATGGATGAGTCATCAATTGTATTTAATGGGCTATGCAAAAAAAGGCATAGCAGAAAGTGCCATCAAGCGTGAGCAACTTTCGAAAACTAGTTTTAAAGATTATGCGGTACCACACGCACAACCCGAGTTCATTATGAAACCTGTAGTTGCAGTTTGTATATTAAGGCAGCCCATTGAATGGGGAGCAAATCTTGTTTCTATAGTTTTCTTTTTTGGAATGACAGATACGCTTAGTCAGAAAGAAATTGATCCCATTTTTGATGATTTTTATAAAATTGTGAATAGTCAGCGTAGTCTTGATTCATTAATCAAAGCAAAAACAAACCACGACTTATTTATTAGATTAATAGGGGAGATTGAAAATGACAATTAAAATAGTGGATCCATTATTAGTCAGACTTAATTTGAATGTTTCTAGTAGAGAAGAGGTGATTGAAGAACTTGCTGCTCTTTATTATGAAAAAGGAATTGTAACAAATAAACAGAAATATATTGCAGCCGTTAATCAAAGAGAAAGTGATGGCACGACGGGAATCGGAGACGGGATTGCGATTCCGCACGGAAAGTCGAGCGTAGTATCGAAAGCTGCTGTGGCGGTAGCAAGTACAGCTAATCCGATTGACTGGAATGCTTTGGATGATAAGCCAGTCAAGTACATTTTTCTATTAGCAGTTCCAGAAAAAAGTGATAACACTCATTTAGAGCTACTTTCTGAACTAGCTGGGACTTTAATGGACGACGATGTACGTGAAAAATTAAAAAAAGTTACAAATGTATTAGATCTAGAGAAAATCTTTGAAAGTGAGGTAAAGTAAAATGACTAGAAAATTAATTGCAATTACAGCTTGTGCAACAGGAGTGGCACATACTTACATGGCCGAAAAGGCACTGATAAAAGGTGCAAAAAAAGAAGGGGTTTTGATTAAGGTTGAGACCCAGGGAGCAACAGGAATTGGACATCGTTTGACTACTCGAGATGTTGAGATAGCAGAAGCCGTTATTTTTGCAACGGATACTAAGGTAAGGGACAGCGAACGTTTTAAGGGACAATTGATATTACAAGTAAATGTAAGCGCTCCAATTAAAGATGCACAAAAGGTGATTGAGGATGCTTTAAAATTAGCTGACAAAAAATGAAGGGGTTGGAAGTTATGACGCTGAAAAAAATCGGCAAAGAATTAGAACAGCATATTATGACAGGAATATCTTATATGATTCCAATTGTAATTGCTGGAGCTGTTCTGATGGCAATCAGTCGTGTAGGCGCTTCTTTCTATGGAATTTCAGATATATGGGAAAGTAAGTGGGCTGATAGTGCAAATCTAATTATTCGCTTTTTAAATACAGATGACGGTTGGGGTGGTATGGCACTTGATTTAATGTTTCCAATCATTTCGGCTTATATCTCGTATTCTATTTCTGACAAGGGAGGGATAGCACCTGGAATTATTGGTGGTATGTTAGTAGCTAATATGAATGCTGGTTTTTTGGGTGCGCTAGCTTCAGGTTTGATTGCGGGCTATACCGTTAAGTTATTAACTGACAACATTCGGTTACCACAAGCTGCAAAATCTGTATTACCAGTGTTCATAGTTCCCGTTGTAGGAACTTTTATTACATTGTTTTTAATTCAATATGTGATTGGAGTCCCATTTGCAAGCATTAATACAGGGCTAGCTGCTTGGTTAAAAGGTTTAACAGGAACAAATAAAGTTTTATTAGCAGCAATTGTTGGTGGAATGGTTGGTTTTGATCTTGGAGGTCCAGTAAATAAAGCTGCTGTAACAACAGCTATGGCACTTCTTACTAGTGGTGTTTATGATCCCAATACAGCAGCTCAGGTTGCCATTATTATTCCACCTTTGGGTTTAGGGTTAGCAACTATTATAAATAAGCGAAAATTTAATCACGATTTGCAAGAAGCTGGCAACGCTTCTTTAGTAATGGGTTTGATTGGAGTTAGTGAGGGAGCAATTCCGTTTGCTGTAGAATCACCGTTAAAAGTTATTCCTGCAAATGTGATTGGATCTGCAATTGGCAGTGCATTGGCAGTTGGCCTAGGCGCAGTAAATCACGCACCAATTTCAGGCTTTTATGGATGGCTAGCTGTTGAAAAATGGTGGTTTTATCTGATTGGAGTCGCAGTTGGTACATTAATAGTTACTGCCTTAACACTGCTGTTAAGAAAAGAACAACCAATGGAAGATAAAGCTATTGAAGAAGAAAGCGACGAGGGTGATTATTTTACGGAAGACGAATGGGAGAGCTAGATTATGAAAAGTGCTGAAGAAAGAAAGAAAATTACGGTTCATCTAGTAAATCATACGCATTGGGATCGAGAGTGGTATTTTTCTGATCAAGATTCTTTAGTATTGAGCGACCTGCTATTTTCAAATATTATTTTAGAACTAGAAAAGCAACCGCAGGTAAATTTTGTACTTGATGGTCAACTTTCAGTTTTAGATGAATATCTCGAATTGCATCCGGAAAATTTTACACGAATTAGAAGATTAGTTGAGAAGGGTCAATTGCAAATTGGTCCATGGTATACACAGCCAGATACATTACATTTAAATGGAGAGTCACTGTTACGTAACGGAATCATTGGAAATAAAAAGGCTCAAAAATATGGACAATCGCTGAAGGTTGGTTATTTACCCGATACTTTTGGGTTTAATTGCCAATTACCAGTTATTTTCAATGAATTGGAGATGAATAGCTTTGTATTTTGGCGTGGGCTTGACCCAGATAAGACAAAATCTTTTTATTTTAGATGGCGTAGTCTTGGAGGAAATAGAGTTGTAACAGCAATTAATATGCCCCAAGGGTATGGGACAGGGATGCTTTTGCAGCCAAATAAAGCATATATTAAGGGTAGATTGGATCCAGCTGTTAAGTTCATTGAAGACCAACTTATTAATAACGTGACAGATGTTGTAATTCCTGTTGGAAATGATCAACTTGGTTTGACAAGTGATTTAGAAAGAAAAGTTAAACAAATTAATGAACTTGGCGAATATAAGTATATTATCAGTGATTTTCCAAACTTTATTGCACGAACTAATGAAAATACTTTAAGAGAATATGTTGGAGAATTTTTAGATCCTGTTTTTGCCAGAATTCATCGTAGTTGTGGTTCGAGTAGAATGGACATAAAAATCGCTGCAGCAACTTTAGAAAACCTGTTGCTGTATCAAGTTGAACCATTAATGGTGATTGGAAAAAAATGTGGAATTAACTTAAGTAATGAGCTATTAACTAAATCTTGGGAAAAGCTACTTGAGAGTCAGGCACATGATAGTTTGGCAGGTAGCATCGTAGATTCAGTGGCCACAGATATACTCCATCGCTTAAAGGAAGGAACTCAGTTGGCTCAAGGAATCATCAATACAATTCAGCGGCTTATTAGTGTTAATTTAAAGTTGAATGGACATCAAATCTTATTGACTAACCCACTTCCACAAAAAAGAACTGAATATTATGAAGTACGAGTAATTACTAATGCTAAAAATATTTTTTTTGAAGATGTAGAAGATATGGTTTTGCTGAAGCAAGAATTTATCCCTCCTAGAGAGAATATATTAAAACAGACTTCTGCTGGGCAGGAATATGTAACGGAACCTGGCTATTACATTAGTAATTATCTTGTCAAGACAGCTTTACTAGGATTAGGATATAAAGTTATATCTTTTTACAAAAAGGAAAGTAGACAAGCACTTTCTTGGAATTTTCAAGAAAGTGCAGAGATTAAAGGTGCTACAGTAAAAATTTGGTTTAGTAATGGTCATCTTTATTTAACTAGAGAAAGTGAGACTATTTCTGATTTTCTGACTTTACAAGACTGCGGCAATGAAGGTGACACTTACGATTTTTCTCCTTTAAAAGATGATCCTCCAATTACACTTTACTTTGATCAAGCGACTGTGCATACGCAAGGAGCTTTTCAGAAAATGGTGTTGTGTGGGGAAACAAAACTGCCGCTTAATTTAACTGAACGACAGCAAAATAAATATACACACATGTTTAAATATGCAATTGAAATTCAATGTAATGGGACAGACCAGTTAAAAATTAAGTTGCACTTTAAGAACAATATCGACAGTCATCAACTGACGTTGGCTATTAATACTGGTATTCAAGGAGAAGTCATTGCAGCAGTTCCCTTTGGATTTTTAAAGCGTGAACAGATAAAGATTCCGACTAACTGGAAAGAAAAATATGCTGAGAAACCAATAAATTATTGGCCTTTAGATGGAAATATTACAATTTCGGACGCTTCCAAAAGTTTAACTGTTTTTACATCTGAAATAAAAGAATATCGGCAAGAAAATGAGAGATTGTTATTAACTTTGTTAGCGACAACGAATCAATTAGGCAAACCCGATCTTGTTAATCGACCAGGCAGAGCTTCTGGAGATACAACTAATGTTGGACATCCTTTGATTCCAACACCACAGGCTCAGTTAAAGCAAAGTTTTGAGTTTAATTTTGAGATTGACTTTAGTGAGTACTTCAAAGAATTGGAAATAGCTTTAAAACAAAACAAACTTAACTTCAAAACGGATTGTTATCAAAAACAAGAACTAAATTTATTTTATCAACGCCTTGATAATAAATTACAAGATAACTTGGCACCGCAACAACAGCTGCTGAAAGAAAAAGAGTGTTTTTGTTTACCAAAGAACCTAGTTATTAGTGCATGTTATCCTTGCTACAGTGGTGATGATCAAATTATTCTACGCATTTCTAATCCTACTAAACAGCGAATTGAATTCAAATTACCTCTGGGAGCAAGTGTAGTAGACGCCCTGGAAAATGAGCGTAAGTATGATGGTTCTATTGAAAAATATGACGTACTTACGCTGAAAATTGATCTGCATAAAAACCACAAATTTTTTAGAAACGAGTAAAACAATTGGATAGAATTTTAATTGGTTTTTTTCCAGCTTTAATTTGGGGCATTATGTCCTTGTTGTTACATTTTTTTAAAGGTTCTGCTTTTACGCAACTTCTTGGAACAACTTTAGGAACCGTTATTATTGGAAGCATTCTATTTTTATATAAGCAACCTCAAATCACTCTAAAAATTATTTTCTGGAGTTTTCTTTCGGGTATTTGTTGGAGTATTGGTCAGTTGGGACAATATATAGGCTATCGTCAAATTGGTATAAGTAAAGTTATACCAATTTCAACTGGGTTACAAATTAGTGGTAACTCATTAATTGGTGGTTTCCTTTTCCAAGAATGGCAAACTGTCGATGATATTTTGAAAGGAGTTCTAGGCATTTGCATTATTCTTTTAGGAGTTGCCCTTGGTAACCTGAATTTAAAAACATGGAAGAGCAGAAATAAGACTATATTTCCTTATCTATTTTTGATACTAACTACGATAGGTTATTGGGGATATTCTGCTTTTCCTAAAATGATTCCACAAGCTTCCGCAAATGCAGAGTTATTTCCACAAGCAGCTGGGATGTTTATAATAGCGTTAATCTTTTTAGTGAGTCACAAAAAGGATGTAAAGAAAATGGATAGGTTGTTCTTGAATACATTGGGTGGGCTTCTTTTTGGAGGAGCAGCGATTGCATATCTTTTGTCAATGAAAGCCAATGGAATTGTAAATGCTTTTTTGTTATCGCAATTCAGCGTCGTCATTGCAACCTTAATTGGTATTTTGTTATTAAAAGAAAGTAAGGCAAAGGAAATGACTAAGGTTTTCGGAGGGCTTTTTTTAATAATTGCTGGTGGCATTCTAGTGATTGTCTAAATGTGTTACTATCAAAGATTAGAAGAAAAATTATCATAATTGGTCACTGTGCTAATTATGATATCTATAAAGACTACGGGATCAAGCTAAACAAAATTTGCTTGATCCCGTAGTCTTTATAAATGATTTAGCTAGAGCAATTTATTTTGGCTAAATCGCATGAATAAGCATTTCAATCCCGTAAAGCATAAAGAACATTGCAATCAGGAAAGAAATTGAAAAGATTGACAAAGCAGGTGAGAGGAACAACAGGATTCCAATCACAATTCCGAGGATTGCGATTAGTACATCTACAATGAAGTAACGGGGTTCGACCTGTCTAATCACGTTTGCCAGCCAGAGATTTGTCAGTGAATCGAACAAGAACATGAGCGCAAAAGAAAAGGTAATCAAGAGCATTCCAAATTGAAGGTTAAAGAGCATTAACAACCCAATGAAGATATCTAAGCCAGCAGTGAAGGTAAACCAACCAGTTCTTTCTAGCACTGGACGGTAACTAAAGAGTTTTAGTGCACCTCTGAGAATTGCCAAGACGCCGGTAATGATAATGACAGCTCTAAAGGTCGGCAGCGGATTACGCAGACAAAGAATGGCCGTGATGATACTTAGAATGCCGATGATAAAGGTAAATGGATCAAAGTTAGCAAGTTTTTCTTTCATAAAATAATCCCCCAAGATAAATAAATTTAGCTTTCAACATTAACCATAGCACAAATTAAGCCATAGAGTGTCAATGAGACTTTTAGGGATGATAAAGTGTTAAGGGCAAGAAAAGTCAAGCAGGGGTCTGTGACAAAAATTAACTTTTGTCACAGACCCTCTTTTATTCCAGATAAACGTGTTCCATAAGTCAAAATTCTTCGTCTAACTTCGAATTACTCATAGCAAAGTACTCGCTATGTTCGTAATTTCGAGTTAGCACTCAAAATTTTCCCGACTTATGTCACACTCTCTGTATTAGTTGCCAAATTGATTTGAAACATATTCACGGTAAAGTGCATGTTTGGCAACGAGTTCTTGATGAGTACCATGACCGCTAACTCGTCCTTTTTCAATAAAGTAGATTTCATCAGCATCGACAATTGTGCTGAGTCGATGGGCGATTACCAGGGTGGTCCGATTACGCATCAGTTTTTCGAGTGCTTTTTGTACCATCATTTCGGACTCTGAGTCAAGACTGGCGGTGGCTTCATCCAACATCAGAATTTTGGGATCGCGCAAGAATGCGCGTGCAATTGCAAGTCTTTGACGCTGGCCTCCTGAGACCTTGACTCCGCGTTCGCCGACTTGCGTATCCAGGCCTTGCGGCATTTGAGCCACAAAATCTTTTGCATATGCCATTTCGAGTACTTGCCAGAGCCGTTCATCTGCGTAGGTACCGTTTAAACCATAAGTCAGGTTGTAGCGGATAGTTCCAGCCATAATGGCGGCATCTTGACCGACAAGACCGATCTGCTGGCGCCAGTCAGTTAAATTAACAGTTGCAATGTTTGTGTCGTCAATCTTGATTTCACCGCTGTCCGGGGTGTAAAAGCGCTCCAGCAGACTAAAGATTGTCGACTTACCGCCTCCAGAAGGACCTGCAAATGCCACGACGGTATTCGGATGTGCAGTGAACGAAACAGCGTTTAAGATCTGTCGGTTCTGTTCATAAGAGAAGCTGACATTTTGCATGCTCAGAGTCTGCCCCACGACATTCTGAGTTTTTCCTGAAGTTTGATCTTCTTCTGGAAGTTGCAGCAATTCTTGAAGCCGGGTTGTTGAACCGCTAGCTTTGGCAGTCTCAGAAAAGAATTGTCCTAAGACAACGAATGGTCCGATCATTTGGACAAGGTACATCAAGAATGAAAAGAGGGTGCCCATGTTCATTGTACCTTGAGCGACTCGGGTAGCGCCATAGCCCAACATGCCGACAATCATTCCCATCATTACCATTGTCATCAATGGACCAGCAACAGAGTCATAGATAGCTTCCTTGAGCCCAATCTGGTACAGCTTGTGAATTCGCCGATTTCCTGAATTGAGCTCGGCATTTTCAGCATTCGAAGACTTTACTAACCGGACTTCGCTAAGAATTTCACTGGCTTCACCGTTAAAAGCCGCGAGTGTGTCTTGCCGGGCATGCGCAATTTTATGTGCTCGATTTGCAACTGGTAGAATGGCTAAGACAACCACGGGAACTGCGATGAACATCAACACTGTCATTTTCCAATCCATCACGAGCATCAGTGCCAAGGCTCCAAACAGCTGCAAAAGCGAGGTTACCATTTTAGGCATCGAATTTGCGAGTAGATCTTTTACCTGAGTGGAGTCATTTACTAGACGTGAGGTGATCTCTCCTGATTTTGTTTTGTCAAAATACGGAACAGGGAGGGTTAGTAATTTTTGCCACAGACGTGCGCGCAGCTTATAGACCACGTCCTCTCCGAAAAAGCCCAGAATTGCTCCCGAAACAGCACTGATCAATGCACTGGCGACGAAGAGGGCGATGACTGTCAGAACTAGTTCAAGATTGACGTGTTTGCCTAATTCATTAATCAAATCTTTAGCAAAATGCGGAACTGCCAGCTGCATTGCAGTAGCAATCAGACCGAGTATTAAACCACCGCTAAGTTGCCAATAATGCGGCTTAATCTGTGTAATCAACTGCAGGAAATCTTTGGTTTTAAAATTCATTTTTGCTTGCATGCTTTTCTCCTAGCGCATTCTTTTTAGTCGTGAAAACGGTCAAAGCGTTGCTTGAAGTCTGGGTGTGAGCGCTCAAAGCCGTGATGCATTTGACGCAGTTGTTTCATAAAATCATAGAAATTATTACCTTTTTCATTGTGCCAATCAAAAGGAGCTTTTTCATCGAGATCAGCTAGTAATTTACGTAAAAGTGTCCGGAGTTGCTGCTGTTCTTCAGCGCTTAGGGCTAAAAATAATGATTCTGATAATTCATCTTTTAGTTTGTGCGAATCGTTGATAAACTGCGTGCCTTTAGCGGTTAAAGAAATTAGTAAGACCCGTTTGTCGGTGGGGGATTCTCGCCGTGCTACCAGTTCTTCTTCTTCTAATTTACGCACTAGCGCACTGACCGAACTCGGGCGGATGTCTAATTCTTCTACAATTTCTGAATTGGTTAATTGTTCTTTTTCAGTGAGCAGCTGCAACAAGCGTAATGGACCACGGTTGTCTTGCGGGCGCTGCTGGTCTCCAAAACGGGTACTTTTGATAGCAGCAGCTACGAAGGCATGTTGCTGGAAAAGACGGCCGAACAAAGTTAGTAATTCTTGTGAGTCATAAGTCATTTAAAACACTCCCATTTTTGATTTAGATTTAGTTAGTTTTTACATTTGCTAACTAACAATCACAGCATAAACTGTTAGTTAGTTTTTGTCAATAAAAACTAACTAAGTTTCAAAAAAACTTTTTGGCTTGCTAGTGGAGCGTTGTGAGTTCCATTTTAGTCGGAGGTGTGACATAGGTTGTTAAAATTCGAAGTCAGACCGAAGATTTTGACTTATAAAAGATTTATGCGTCGTAAATAAAAGATGAGCACCACAGTGAACTTTTAATCCGAATATTTAATTTGCAGAGAGTCGCGGTCAGGGTGAACTCTTTTTGTCAAAAAAAATGGCGGCTGGCTGAGCCTAAGATTACAAGTTTGTATTTTTAAACTTTTTTGCTTGCCAAAGTATGTTTCTATGGTATTTTATTTAGTGCTGGCATTTATTCATACGGATGTTTGCAACCAACTAATATAAGGGGTGAGTTCGATTGATTAATTCATTCAAATACAAATACAACGTCTCCACAAACTTAAGAAAGCAGCTTGTGACGGTCCCCACGGCGATTGAAACCGCAAGTGGGATCTCATTTATGGGGCGTAACGTGAAATCGCTTATTTTTACTACTGATATTGCAATTGTCAGAAATACGAATGCAGACGCTATTTTAGCAGTTTATCCGTTTACCCCCGATCCGGCAATCATGCAAGCGATCCATGTAGCTTCTGATCGTCCGGTCTTTTCAGGTGTCGGCGGCGGTTTGACGAATGGAAAACGCTCTGCTGATATGAGCCTGTTTGCAGAAAGCTGGGGAAGTCTTGGGGTAATTGTCAATGCTCCGACTTCCGTTGAAACGATTAAATTAATCAACGATGTGGTGGATATCCCCATTATTTTAACGGTTGTCAACACCGAAGTTGATTTTGCCGAGAAGTTCGCTGCCGGAATTGATGTTATCAACGTTAGCGGCGGCTATCAGACCGCTCAAATAGTGCATACTATTCGGGAACGCTATCCTCAAGTTCCAATTATTGCAACGGGCGGTCATAGTGATGAGTCAATTAAACAAACAATTGCCGCTGGTGCAAATGCAATCACGTACAATCCACCGACCACCAGTAGTTTGTTTGCCCAAAAAATGAAGGAGTATCGCGAATTTGGATTCTGATTGGGACAAGCTGCGGTCAAAAAAGTGAAAATTTTAAAATAATCACTATTTTTTATGCTATTTGGCTTGTGTGAGCCCTCTAGTTTGTTTTATTATTAGGTTGATTCGATAAGTTTCGGATAGTACTTATTATTAATAATAATTAATAGAGGGGAACTGGACACATGAAAACGAAGCAGGATAGTATCTTTTCTTCAAAAACGCTCACCTACTTCCTTCAACTAGCAGAAACAATGAGTTACACGCAGGCTGCACAAATCTTGGGAATTACGCAACCGGCGCTCACACAGCAGATTAAGAAGTTGGAGCGAACAGTCGGGGCACCATTATTCTATTCCGTGGGGAAAAAACTGCACCTGTCTGATGCAGGCTATACCATGTTGGATGCAACTCATCAGATTTATGAAACACTCAATGAAGCTGCCGATGAGATCCAGCAATCGACAAGTGCATTGCATGGCGAGATCCATCTGGGAATTCTGGCGTCGATTGAAGACCGTGTCTTTAGTCAGTTTGCAGTTGAGTATTACATGGCTCACCGGAGTATTAAGATTACTTTTCATATGTTGACACGCAAGGAAATTTGGGAACTCTTGGAGAATAATGAGATTGATCTTGCAATCATGTATCTGCCTGATGAGAGTATTAAGAACTGGAAACCATATCAGTCGAAACTAATTTTGACAGAAGATCTGTTATTTTTGCATAATCGCCCGGAATTTTTCAAGAAGAAAAACATTCGTTTGCGCGATACGACTGGCAACGATTGGGTCACATATCCACCGGGTTACTATCTGCACAGTACCATGCTTGAAGCTTATAAGAATAGTATGATCGATCCGCCTTCTTCGGTTGCTTATTTTGCAAAACCAGGCCAGATTTTTGAATTCGCCCGAGCAACGGATGTTTACACCGCCTTGCCAGCTTCTTTCGTGCGTGCACATAATGCAACTGCCGCTGGCACTAAGTTGCATGTTGCACACTTTGAGCCGGCAATCAAATTTGATCTGGCGTTTGTTTTCCGCAAGGGGAAGAATCAGATTCCACGAATTGCTAATTTTTTGAAGGAATTTGATGATTATCTGACAAAACAGGATTACAATTCGCGCTTGACAGAAATCAGCAATCAAGGTTAAATCAAAATAGGAAATCAATTTAAGATGGGAGATCTTTTGATGAAGGAACTAGTTTTTGGTCATAAAAATCCCGATACGGATGCTATCGTAGCTGCAAAGGCGTTTTCGTACCTGGAAAATCAGTTAGGTGCAGAGACTGAAGCGGTCGCACTTGGTACACCGAATGAGGAAACAAAATTTGTTTTGGCACATTTCGAGGAACCTGCACCGCGGGTTGTTGAAAAGGTTGCACCTGAAGTTGAAGCAGTCATGCTGGTTGATCATAATGAAGCCCAGCAAAGTGTAGCAGATTTGAAAGACGTAACTGTTACACATGTGGTCGATCATCATCGAATCGCTAACTTCGAGACGTCACTGCCACTTTATTACCACGCAGAACCAGTTGGCTGCACAAGCACGATTATCTCGAAACTTTTCAAGCAAAACCGGGTTGAGATTCCTGCAAAATTGGCGGGCTTGATGCTTTCGGCCATTATCTCTGATACTTTGTTATTCAAATCACCAACAACAACTGACGATGATAAGGTAGCCGTTAAAGAACTTGCTGGAATTGCTAAAGTAGATTATCAGCAATATGGTTTAGAGATGCTTAAAGCAGGGACAAACCTTGGCAGCAAATCCGAAAAAGAACTCATTGATGCAGATGCTAAGTCATTTGAAATGGGTGGCAAGACTATCCGGATTGATCAGATCAATACAGTGGATATCGATGAAGTCTTTGCACGCGAAACTGCTTTGCGGGCTGCAATCAGTGAAGAAAATCAAGCTGAAGGCTATGACTTATTCCTCTTAATGGTTACCAATATCCTTAATAGTGACACCCGCTTGCTTGTGGTTGGCGAACCACAAGACGTGGTTGAAAAGGCTTTTGATATTCAGCTTAAGGACAATAAGGCTGAACTTCCAGGCGTGGTTTCACGTAAGAAACAAGTTGTACCGCCATTAGAAAAGGCCTTTTAAGCGCAAGGTACTTTTTGTGAACGGGCGTGAGCAGCAACTGTTTTAAAATTTGATAATGTGATTAAACGGGGGGTTGCAGCAAATGTTTTTTGTTGCGCTCCTTTTTTAAGTCTATTTACATGTGACTATGCGCGTAGGCCTTTGATTTACAACAAAATTTGTTTTAACGAGAATTTTTATTGATTAATAAGTATTTCTGTTAAGTATTTTGCTATAAACACTTAACAAGTGTATAATTATTATTAGATTTTCAAAAAAGATTTGAGGTATGCGCAATGAGTCAGGAAAAAAGAGTTGAGCTGATTAAGCAGCTGCTTGAAGAAAAACAAGAATTGACTACCAGAGATATTATGAGTGAATTTGGGGTCTCACAAGATACCGCTAGACGAGATATTGTGTTGCTGTCTAGGCGAGGTGAGGTCAAGCGCACTCATGGAGGGATTCTTCCACTTGATTTTGGCAATAAAGTTCCTAATTTTCAAAGCCGGCTATCACGGTTTACCAAGCAAAAAACGAAAATTGCGCTGGAAGCTGCAAATTATTTTCAGGCACATCACGTTTATTTTGTCGACGCTTCGACGATTTTGTTGAAGACGTGTCAAAATATTAATTTGCCAATGACGATTATTACGCATTCACTGGACAATTGTACGGCGTTAGCGGAGGAAAATAAGGTTACAGTCAAGGTTTTAAGCGGGACCCTTGATCACCAAAATCGCTTTTTCTATTCGACTGCAGCAATTAGTGAGCTCGATAACATTGCACTGGACACTGCCTTTATTGCAGCATCAGGCATTGATGAGCACGGGATCTACTTACTTAACCAAGAAGATGCAGAGATTGTTGGCAAAGCAGTCGAGCGTGCGCGCCGTGTTATTTTGGTAGCTGAGCATCACAAATTCATCAATAACTCTTATTACAGTATTTGTTCCCCAGAAAAGATCTCAGTTTTCATTACTGATAAGGTTCTTTCTGAAAGGGAACGGGCGATCTTCCCTGAGTCAACTAAGATTCAATTAGCAGGGGAGCTTGATTAAGCTTTTTGCGGAAGGTAAACATAATTTAACTCTGATTTATGGAATTAGGCAGAAATTTCCGTAAATCAGAGTTTTTTTGTGCTCAAGCTGAAAGCTGCTTCAGACACCTGATCCCAGCAAAACTTTCTTTAGAAAATGTTAAAAGTAACACTTTTTTTAGATTTTGCTTGTAAATCTTGCAATCAAAGTGAAAATATAATAACATTTTAATTATATGATTGGCTGTGAGGCTAATCTTGCAGTTGCTTTGTGTGGATTTGGCAGGAGGATTTAAAAAATGTGTTAAATAACCAGCGTTTGCAGGAGGTCGATTAGCGTGGATATCAAGTTAGATGATGTACTGTTTGAAAAGATTTCGAGCGGTTCAAAGACGGTCGAGGTTTTTCTCAATGATGGACAGATGAAGCATTTCGGAGTAGGTGATACGATTGCGATCCATCGAGGCAGCAATGATGAAGACATGGTGCTTGTGAGTGCCTGGAGTATCAAAAAATGCCGTAATCTCGCTGAATTATATCAAAAATATTCTCCAGCTGCTGTTGGAATGGAGCAAGCGGAGTTGGCGCAACTTTATAGTGCCGAGGATATCAAAAAACATGGCCTTTTAGCAATTAAGATCAAGCTCCTAAAACCTAATTTCGAATAAGTTCAAAGCTTAAGTGAAAGCTAAGAATCAGCCTGCTTACAGCGTGGTCTGTTTTGTGCTAGTATGGCAGGATGGATTCTGTGCGGTTAATTTTGGGGGTAAACATCAAGTGGATGCTTGCTGGGATAGAATTTTAAAAGCAGGCACACTAACGGAATTTTTGGATAACAAAATTATTAAAGCTCAATTTTAAAATAGACAGAACTGCAACTTGACTGAAACGAAGACTTTCAGCTTGTTGTAGTTCTTTTTTAGTGAATTAAGCAACTGAAGGTGTAAATTTGGATGACAAAGCAGGTGCTTATTCGGTATTGTCAACCACATTATTAATAAGGTTGACTAACTTGGAAATTTTCGCTATGCTGAGACTATTCAAAAGATGAAGGGATGTTTCATAATGAAAAGAGAAAAATTACATAATTTAGTATTGGCGGGTATTTTGCTGGCCGTTTTGGTAGTCTGTTCACAAGTGACGATTCCGTTGCCGATAATTCCGCTGACGCTGCAGACCTTTGGAATCGGCTTGATTGCTTCTTTGCTGCCGGTCAGCTATGCGGTTGAAGTTGTCTTGGCTTACCTAATTCTGGGGGCGGTCGGGTTGCCTGTTTTTGCTGGCTTTTCAGGTGGTTTTGCAGCATTGATGGGACCGACTGGCGGATATTTGGTTTCATTTGTGCTCTATGCGCTTGTGACTGCTGCCTATCTTAAATATCGTGGCCGTTCCCTTGCCAACTTGATCAGTGGCAACGTGTTAGGTGCTGTGGTGAATTTACTGTGCGGTTCATTGTGGATGGTGCCCGTGCTTCATTTGAGTGTCAAGTCTGCTTTACTAGTCGGATTGGTGCCATTCTTGCTTCCAGGTTTGATCAAATTGTTGGTCGTAGCGCTGATTGCTTTGCGTTTGCAGGGTTCCTTAGGATTACGGCCGCAGCGCTAGGATGTTGGGAGGCACACGCTTGCGCTGCACAGTTTTTGCGGTAACGTGGTATAATAAAGGCTAAGTTTCTTAATTCTTTAACGGTCAGGAGTTTTGAAAAATGGCAAAAAGCAAATTCAATGAAAAGATCGAACGCATTGCAATCTCAGATATTCGTCGCTTTGATGAAGAGGTCAGTGCGATTCCGGACATTCTCAAGCTGACGCTAGGGGAGCCCGATTTTAAGACACCCGAACATATCAAAAAGGCTGCAATCAAGGCCATCGAAGCAGATCATTCACATTATTCGCCAACTGGCGGGATCATGCCTTTGCGTGCGGCTGCAGCTGCTTATTATAACGAAAAGTATGATCTGAACTATACACCAGAGCAGGTTGTGACGACAGTCGGAGCCACAGAAGCAATTGCAGCCAGTCTGCAAACGGTGTTGAACCCAGATGAAACGGTGATTGTGCCTACTCCGATCTTTCCGCTGTATATTCCGATTACCAAAATTAACGACGGACGTGTGATCCTGACTGATACCAGTGCAGATGGGTTTATTCTGACTGCAGCCAGACTGCGTAAAATTATTGCAGAATACCCATTGGCAAAGGTTAAGGCAGTCGTACTTAATTATCCTTGCAACCCAACCGGTGTGACTTATTCGCGTAAGCAATTAGCAGAATTGGCGGCGGTGATTCGCGAACAGGGGCTGTGGGTAATCAGTGATGAGATTTATGCTGAATTAACATATGCTAAAAAACATGTTTCAATGGCTTCCATACTTCCTGAGCAGACAATTCTAGTTACGGGGCTTTCGAAGTCGCATGCGATGACTGGTTGGCGGATGGGCTTCATTCTGGGACCGCAAGATTTTATTGATCAGGCATTAAAGGCGCATCAGAATATGGTCACTTCAGCAACTACCAGTGTTCAATTTGCAGGTTTGGAAGCGATGCAAAATGGTAAACAAGATAGTGTGCCGATGCGCAAAGAATATGCCCGCCGCCGTGATTTCTTGATTAAGGAGTTGACACAGCTCGGTTTTCAAATGGCAAGTCCAGATGGGGCTTTTTATCTGTTCGCCAAAATACCTGCCAATTGTCCACAAAGTTCTTGGAAATTTGTCCGTGACCTTGCGCATCAGGCAAAGGTCGCTTTAATTCCAGGAATCTCTTTTGGACCTGGAGGAGAAGGATATGTGCGTTTGAGTTACGCTGCAAGTTATGAAAGTCTTGTAGAAGCGGTTAAACGCATTCGCGGATATGTAACAGCGCGCGGGCCAGTTGAGCCGGCTGCCAAGTAGCTGAAACAGACTTAAAAGTTTCGTTTTAGGACTGTCTTGAGAAAGGAAAATCGAAATGGCAAGTAAAACACAACCAATTGGGGTTTTTGACTCTGGTGTGGGCGGGATTAGTGTCTTGCGTAACTTACACCGCTTAATGCCGCAGGAAGATTATCTTTTTTACGGTGATTCAGCTAACGCCCCATATGGCGTTAAGACCGTTGCCCAAGTCCAGCAGTTGAGCCGGGCAATTGTTGAAAAATTCATTGCACAGAATGTCAAGGCGATTGTGATTGCCTGTAATACAGCAACAAGTGCTGCAATTGATAAATTGCGTGCACAATATCCGCAGCTGCCGATCGTAGGGCTCGAACCCGCTGTAAAGCCAGCAGTCATGCGCAAACCGCATTCACGTGTGTTGGTGATGGCGACTCCGTTAACACTGCGTGAGCAAAAGTTTCAGGAGTTAATGCAGCAGTATGATAAGTTGGCAGAATTGATCCCGGTTCCAGCACCGCGGCTGGTTGAATTTGTTGAAGCGGGCGAACTTGATTCACCCGCAGTTGAAGCTTATTTGACAGAGCTTTTGCAGCAGTATCGCGGACAGGTCGATGCAATTGTTTTAGGGTGTACCCATTTTCCTTTTGCAGAACCGGCAATTATTAAGGTCATGGGGCCTGCACCGTTCATTATTGACGGCGGACCTGGTGCAGCGCGCGAGTTACAGCGCCTGTTACGCGAAAAAGAATTGTTGGAACCGCTTGGGCATCCAGGTTCAGTCAGCTTTGCTAACAGCGAACCTGGAGCAGCCAAGCTGGAATTGAGTAAGCGTCTGTTTGCGGAGTCAGGGCGTTAAATTTTTAGTACAGGATTTTGTCTATTTAAAGAATGAGTGCGATCTTCTTTCGTTTTAGAAAGGGGTCGCTTTTTTAGTCAGAAGCGGCTACACTGATTGCAAAATGAGAGCAAAAACAATGCATGAATTTTGCTTAATAATTTTATAACTGTTAAATTATTTTTATCTATTTTGGGTAATAATTTGATTTATCAACTTATTATCTAGCGGACAGGTAACTTCACCATGTTCAAAGGCAACGTTTTTTAACTCGCTTCAGCTCAAATGCAAAGTTAAAGACTATAGATTATGATTGTGTTCCAAGGGTCCATTGCTTAGTATTATCGCTGCCGGGCAAAATTTTACGAAATAAAAGGACTGTCGGCTTAAATAAGTGGGGCATAAGGGCACTTTGTACAAAAAAGCACAAATTGTTTCGTTTAAAAAGTTGGTAGCGCTTACTTAGTTATTTAGTAATTTTATTATGCAAGAATGGTTCCGAATAGATAATAAATCGTGGGAGATAACATTTACTGTTAGTTGCGCCTAATTAGAATTATGTTAGAATGATTAAAAATTAAGGCGTAAAAAGTGCCGGACGGAGGAGTTTAACATGACAGCAGACTATCGCAAAAGCTTTACTTTAGCGCAACAACAGTATGACTACTTTGACATTGCAGCTTTTATGGCGGCACATGGCAAGCGCATCCAAACGTTGCCCTATTCAATTAGAGTCTTATTAGAACTAACCCTGCGGCATAGCGCAACACAGCCGGAAATGCAGCAATACCTGCCTGCATTTCTTGCTTGGGATCAGCACCATGAACAGGATGTTCCTTATAAGCCTGAGCGTGTCGTCTTGCAGGATTTTACCGGCGTCCCGGCTCTAGTTGATCTTGCGGCAATGCGTGAAGAAGTTTTGCGCAAGGGCGGAGATCCAGCACAGATTAATCCGGATGTGCCTGTCCATCTGGTAATTGATCATTCGGTGCAGGTGGACTTAGCTGGCAGTGAAGCAGCTTTCGATTACAATATAAAACAAGAATTTAAGCGCAACCGCGAACGCTATCTGTTTTTGAAGTGGGCCCAGGAGAGTTTTACTAATTTGACAATCGTCCCGCCGGATACTGGAATTATTCATCAGGTCAACCTTGAGTACTTATCACCGGTTATTCGGCACTCCAACGCTGAAATTCCAGTGCTCTTTCCCGATACATTAGTCGGAACTGATTCGCACACGACAATGATCAATGCCTTAGGAGTCTTAGGCTGGGGTGTCGGCGGTATTGAAGCCGAAGCCAGCATGCTGGGACAAGAATCATATTTTCCAATGCCACGGGTCGTCGGGGTGCGTTTAACTGGAGAAATGCCGCAAACTGCAACCGCGACGGATCTTGCATTGACCTTAACGCGGATTTTGCGGGAGCATAATGTGGTCGGTAAGTTCGTTGAATTCTATGGGCCGGGGTTAAAGACGCTGCCGCTGGCAAATCGGGCTACGATTGCCAACATGGCACCTGAATATGGAGCAACGTGCGGCTTTTTCCCAATCGATGAGCAAACTCTTGCATATTTACGACTGACTGATCGTTCTGCACAACAGATTGAAAGAGTGGCAGCTTATGCCCGTCAGAACTCATTGGCATATCGCGAAGATGAGGATGAAGAGCGGCATTATTCTGAAGAAGTCACGCTTGACCTGGGGACTGTCCGCAGTTGTGTGGCTGGGCCCAAACGACCGCAAGATTCGGTTGAACTTCCGAACTTACCTCAGAATTTCCGCGGCTACGACCAGATGAAGGCATTAGCTGTGACTGCAGCCGATAAAGAATTTGCCTTACGTCCCGGTGCGCTGGGAATTGCTGCGATCACAAGCTGTACCAACACTTCCAATCCGGAAATCCTGATTACTGCAGGTTTAATGGCTAAAAAAGCAGTTGAGCTTGGGTTGCAGGTTCCAGCGTACGTGAAGACTTCTTTTGCCCCTGGGTCACGTGTTGTTGCGGACTATTTGGAGGCATCCAGACTTCAGCCGTATCTGGATCAACTGGGGTTTAATATTATCGGCTATGGCTGTACGACTTGTATTGGCAATTCAGGCAAGTTGAAACCCGGAGTGCAGGAAGCAGTTGCACAGACGAATTACCCGCTTGCTGCAATTGAAAGCGGCAACCGAAACTTTGAAGGGCGCGTGAATCCTTTAATTAAAGATACTTATTTGGCGTCACCGCCGCTGGTGGTTGCGTATGCTCTGGCAGGAACGCTGGATCTTGACGTAACCCAACAGCCGCTGGGAACCAGTGCTACAGGCCAGCCAGTCTATCTCACTGATCTCTGGCCGCAAGTCAGCGAAGTCAGTGCTGTAATTTACAAGTATCTGAAACCAGAATTGTTCTCGCATAACTACCAGAACATCTTCCAGCAAAATGCCGCTTGGAATGCATTGCCAGCCAGCAAATCTGTGACCTACGATTGGCAAGCGGATTCTACCTACTTAGCATCACCGCCGTTGTTTGAACATGCGAGCGGTCAGCTTACGGGGCTGCGTGTACTTGCCAAGTTGGGGGATTCCATTACCACGGATCATATTTCACCTGCCGGATTCATTGGGCAAAAGACACCAGCGGGCAAGTATCTGCTGGCACAAGGTGTTAAGCCGCAGGATTTCAATTCCTATGGTTCGCGGCGGGGCAATCATGAGGTGATGATTCGTGGGACACTTGCGAATCTGCGGTTGCAGAATCAGCTGACGCCGGATAAACGCGGCGGTTACACCAAATGTTGGCTGGGTTCCCAAGAGACGACGATTTATGACGCTGCGATGGCTTACCGCAAACACGGAATCGGGACGATTATTTTAGCCGGTCAGGATTATGGGATGGGTTCTTCGCGTGATTGGGCTGCTAAAGGTGTGCAGCTGTTAGGAGTTAAAGCGGTGATCGCCGAAAGCTTTGAACGAATTCACCGTTCCAATCTGGTGATGATGGGGGTTATTCCGCTCCAGTATCTTCCAAAAGAGAATGCTGCCAGTCTCGGGCTGGATGGAGATGAGGCTTTCGACATTACATTGGTCGATTTGCAGACCGCCCATGTACGGGCAAGTTCTGCCAAGCATGAAGTTGAATTTACAGTCAAGGTCCGCTTTGATGCCCCAATTGATGTTAAATATTACCAAGCAAATGGAATCTTGCCTTATGTGATTGCTAAGAAGATGGGCGGTGAACGTCAAGTTGCTGGAAGGAGGAAGTAAAGATGGAATGTCCAAGAGGTTTAGCAGGAGTTGTCGTTGATCAGACTAAGATCAGTTCGACTGCCGGGGCACACCTGACCTATGCAGGGTACCCAATTGAAGAATTGGCACATGCTTCATTTGAAGAGGTGGTCTTTTTACTATGGCACACGCGCTTGCCAAGCGAAAATGAAATCGCAGTTTTTCGGCATCAGCTGGTCTCACAAATGGTGCTGCCGGCAGAAACAGTCAGATTGCTGTTGTATGTGGCAAAAGAACCGCAGCACCCGATGAGTATTTTACGGACAACGACGTCCTTATTAGGAACAACGAACGACGTTGACCATGACGAACCGCCGAAGATTTTAGCCAAAATGCTGATCACGGTGGCAGCGATTATCCGAATCCGCGCAAATGAACCGCTGCTGGAGGTAGATCCGCATTTGGGTGTGGTTGAGAACTTTCTTTATCTGATGACCGGTAAGCGACCCAGCAAGGAACTTGCACGAATGTTTTCAACGGTGATGATCTTGCACGCCGACCATGAATTCAATGCTTCCACCTTTACTGCACGGGTCGTGGCCTCCACCTTTGCTGATTATTATTCGTGTTTGACTGCTGCCGTCTGTGCTTTAAAAGGACCATTGCACGGCGGTGCCAACGAACGGGTCTTTGAGATGCTGTTGGAGATTAAGGAACAGGGCTTGGATCCGCGTGAATTTGTAGAAGATCAGGTGAAGCAAAAACGAAAGATTATGGGCTTTGGTCATCGAATCTATAAGAACGGCGACCCGCGTGCCGCAATTTTAAAACAAATTGCCGGTAAACTGGCGGCAAAAACAGGCAATTCTGAATATTTTGAGATTCAACGGCAGTTAGCTGACTATATGCTGCAGCGCTTTAACCTGCACCCGAATGTCGATTATTATACTTCGCTGATCTATCATTGCCTTGGATTGGACAAGGAAGTCTTTACCATGCTCTTTGCGGCGTGCCGGACAGTCGGCTGGCTGGCACACGTAATGGAACAGCGCAACGAGAATTGTTTGATCCGTCCAAATTCCGAATATGTGGGTCCGACAGACAGACATTATTTGGGGGAACAAATTCAGAAAAGAGGGCATGCTTAGATGAATAAACCAGAGAAATTAAGCGTTGCTGCTGGACAGCTGCAAGTTCCGGCTGTTCCGATTATTCCTTTTATTGCTGGAGACGGGATTGGTCCGGAGATCTGGCAGGCGGCACGGCAGGTTTTTGATGCAGCTGTCAAGCGAGTCTATGGCAATGAGCGGCGCGTAGAATGGAAGCAGGAATTAGCAGGGCAGGTAGCGTATGAACAGACTGGCAGTTGGCTGCCGGCTGAGACTTTGCAGGCATTACGCACTTATTTGGTAGCTATTAAAGGTCCGCTGACGACTCCAGTCGGCGAGGGGCATCGGTCAATTAATGTGACGCTGCGCCAGCAATTGGATCTGTTTGCCTGTGTGCGGCCAGTACGTTATTTCGCTGGAACACCGTCACCAGTTAAACATCCAGAACGTGTCGACATCACGGTTTTTCGTGAAAATACAGAAGATATTTATGCTGGAATTGATTTTGCAGCACACACGTCTGGAGCACAAGCACTCTTGACGCTCTTGCAGGCACAGCAGCAAGCTGACAAAGTCCGTTTCCCTCAAACTGCAGCGTTTGCGCTCAAACCGATCTCAAGTGAAGGTTCTAAAAGAATTGTGACCGCAGCACTCGAATACGCACTTGCTCAGGGCAAGCAGACGGTTACCCTAGTACATAAGGGAAACATCATGAAAAAAACCGAGGGCGGTTTCAAGCAGTGGGGTTATGAGGCAGCCGCAGCTTTTGGAGAACAGGTCTTTACCACACCAGAATACGAGCAGATTCGGCAACAGCATGGGGCAGCTGCCGCACAAGTCGCACAGCAAGAAGCCGTTCGAGCAGGAAAGGTGATTGTCAACGACATTATTGCCGACAATTTCTTTCAACAGGCACTCTTGCAGCCCGAGAAATTCTCAGTGGTGGTGACTACGAACTTGAACGGTGATTATATTTCCGATGCCCTGGCAGCACAAGTTGGCGGTATTGGGATCTCACCGGGAGCTAACATTAATTATCAGACCAAGCGGGCCTTATTTGAGGCAACGCATGGGACTGCACCGCAATTTGCCGGGCAAAACAAACTGAATCCGACTTCGCTGATCTTGTCAGGTGCCATGCTCTTTGAGTATTTGGGGTGGACGCCTGTTGCAGAATTGTTGCGCAGCAGCATTGGACAAGCCATTGCACAGCAGCATGTGACGATGGACTTTGCCCGCGCACTGCCAGCAGCAGTCGAGTTGTCGACCAGCGGTTTTGCAGCTTATTTGACAGAATTAATTGCACAAAGTAAATAAAATTGATTAAGTCGGAGGACCTGCTGACAATGCAACTGCTGTTTAGGGCGGTGTGTTGTTAGGAGGTTTTTTGTGCGTTGTTTTGGGTGTTCCCGGACTGGATGCAACCTAAATCAGTTCAAAACTGTTACAGTAGAATCAGCACTCGCAGGTATCCGAGATTACTGGAATCTAAAGTATACTAACTGCAAATATACTTTTTTGGTGTTAAACAATGATACCGCTTTCTTTATAATAAAAATTGTAAAAGTTGGGAGTGAATAAATTGGCGCTGAAACAGTCACCACAGACTCTTACAGATCAGATTCTCAAGTTTATTTTAACCAAGAAGGTCGTTCATTATTCAGATTTGATGGACTATACAGGTTGTTCCCGGAAAACAATTGCTAAATATCTTAAGCAAGCGGAGGTGGTTGCTGCACGGTATCAGGTCAGCTTAATTCGCAAACGCGGACACGGTATTTATCTTGCAGGAGATCAGTCAGCCTTGCTGGCAAATATTGGAGTGACTGCTCCATATCAGCAAGAAAGTGAGGAAGAACGTAGACTAGATATTTTAACTATGCTGATCAAGCTGGAGAAACCGATCCTATTAGATGATCTTGCAGAGCATTTTTATATTAGTCACAGTACACTTGAACGCGATCTGCGTGTTTTGAAGAAGGAATATAACTTGCAGTATCAGTCTACTAATTCAGGAATCCAGTTCGTTGGGCTGGAAAAGGACAAACGGATGCTGTTGGGGAAGGTATTACAAAAGTACTGGGGACAAAAAGTTACGCAAAGTCTTAAAACAGGGCAGATGAGACGTAATTTCACCGTTCCTGCGAATTTCTTTCAGTATGTCGATAAGGAAACGTTGCACCAAGCACAACAAGCGATGCAGGAATTTGCAGAGCTCGTTAATATAAATATAAATGAATATCAATATGAATCATTGCTCATTCACATTACAATTGCATTTCAGCGGATCAAAAAAGGTGAATTTCTCAGCAAAGGTGAGGAACACCAAGCACCAGCATTAATTGCCCAACATACAACTAAGTTAGTTGAAATTCTTACGCGGATTTTCAAATGCGAGATTCCACAAGCTGAAGTTGCCTACCTTAACATTCATGTCATGGCGATCGAAGACGGCTATATTAACCTAGATGGACCTGATAGCTTGCGTCCCAAATTAGTTAAGTGGTTAAAAAATTCGCTTCGAGAATATGACGAAGAATTGCTTAAAAATCTCGGCTTGCATCTGATTCCGGCTCTTAGCAGAATTCAGCAAGGGGTTTTTATTTCAAATCCCTATTTAGATAAAATCAAAACCAATTTTCCTGTTGCTTTTGATAAATCTTTGGAACTTGCGCTTGAACTGCAAAAGGAATTTAGTGTCAGACTTCCTGAAAATGAAATTGCATACTTGGCATTGCATTTTGAATCTTTTATTGAACGATCACAAGTTAAATTGCACGAAGTTAGAATCGCAATCGTCTGCAGTACTGGATACGGGACTGCAGCCTTATTGAAACAGCGGATTCAAGAGAAGTTACCCACACTTGAAATTGTGGCAACTCTTTCAGTCGCTGAATTAATCGATGCTGCGCCAGCTGCAGACCTAGTGGTATCGACGATTCCGTTGAAGCTGCAAGGAACAGCGGTTATGACGGTGAGTCCGTTTCTTTCAGAAAAAGAGCTTGAACTGCTTCAAATAACAGCTAACAGAATTCAAAAAGACAAATATGCACGTCACGCATTTGCAAGTCTACTCTCTCCAACATGTATCATTACAAAAACAAAGGCTGCAAATAAGGAAGAAGCAATTGTACAGATTACACAACGGATGGTAGCCGCCGGTTTTGTCGAAGAGCAGATGACGCAGTCTGCATTGGACAGGGAACGGTTGGCCTCAACAGTCATTAATGAGATTGCAATTCCGCACGGTGATCTTAAAAATGTCAAAAAACCGGTGATTGGAATTATGACTTCGGCGACTGGAATTAAATGGGGAAAAGACACAATCTATACGGTGTTTTTCGTGGCCCTCAATCGACAAGTTGAGGACGAAATGGATGATATCTACTCATATTTTTATGAAGTAATTCAAAATGGGGCAATGTTGCGAAAATTACGCACCGCGCAGACAGTTGAAGCAGTCATCACACTTTTGAGTGATTAGTACGAAATCATTATGTAAGGAGATACGCATACTATGGCAGATGTCTTTAATCGCAAATATATTTTTTTAGAAAAGGAACTTCCCGATCAGCAGGCAGTTTTCCGTTTTATCGCCAAGCAAGCTGTTGCGCTGCAATTAGCGAAAAAAGAACAACTTGTGCTTAAGGCTTTAGAGAAGAGGGAAGCAGAGATGTCAACGGGGATGCAGGACGGAATTGCAATCCCACATGCTATTTCAAGCGACATTCAGCAAGCAGCAGTGTTATTCGTCAGAACAACTAAACCGGTGAGCGAATGGGAGACTTTTGATAACACGCAAGTGAAGCAGATCATCGCAATGCTGGTTCCAGCAGACAGCACGCAGGCTCATCTGCAAATTTTGGCAAATTTTGCCACGACTTTAATTGATGAAAATCAACGTCAAGCATTGACCAATTGTCAAACGGCAGCAGAAGTTTATACTTTTTTGACAAAAGAAATTAACGCAAATATAGATTAAAGGAGCGATTATTATGGATTTTGTAGCGATTACTTCATGTCCAGCAGGATTAGCACACACCCCAATGGCAGCCAAAGCCCTGGAAAAAGCAGCAGCAGAACTGGGATTGACTGCCAAAGTGGAACAACAAGGCGAAATGGGGTTGAAAAACGAAATTACGGTTGCAGAAGCACAAGCAGCACAGTTTTTGTTGATCGGTTCAGATCAGAAGATTGAGAAGATGGACCGGTTTGAAGGAATTCCTAAGTTACGGGTAAATATTAATAGTTGCATTCAAAAACCCAAGGCAGTGATTGACAAAGCAAGCAAAGTTGTTGCGGCACGTTCTTCAAAGTAGCAGATGATATAGAAAAGAGGAATTAAAGATGAAAAAGCTATTTGCGGAGTGGAAAGGTTTTTTGATGTCAGGTATTTCCTACATGCTTCCGGTGGTCATTGGCGGTTCATTGGTTGTAGCTGTGCCTAAATTGATTGGTCTTTGTTTCGGAATTACCAGTTTTGATGCATATAAGTCAGGTATTTGGTTTTATCTGGGACAGATCGAAAGCGTCGGTTGGATCGGAGTTGGACTGGTCAATCTTGTCCTTGCCGGATATATCGCATATGCGATTGGCGACAAGCCTGCCTTGGCGGCTGGGTTTATTGGCGGATCGTTGGCGACGACTGCTAATATGGGATTCTTAGGTGCTTTAGTGGCTGGCTTTGCAAGCGGATACACAGCGCGCTGGTGCCAGCGTAAGCTTAAAGTTGGCGAGAAGTTTGAATCAATTATGCCACTGGTCGTTGTACCGCTCTTATCCACGATGGTTGTTGCAATCTTGATGGGAATTATTTTAAAAGAGCCACTGACATGGGTTAATACTTCATTGGTAGCATGGATCAAAGAAATGAGCGCAAGCGGAGTCAGTGCAGCAACCCTCGCCCTGATTATGGGCGCAATGATTGGAACTGACTTGGGTGGTCCAATTAATAAGGCTGCTTGGATGGCTGGAAATGTTTTATTGGCAGAAAAAATTTATACGCCAGCAATGATCGTTAACGTTGCAATTGCTGGGATTCCGTTGGGATATGCAGTTGCAACTACGTTATTTAAACAGCGTTTTTCAACAGAATTGTTGGATGCAGGCCGCAGTGACTGGTTCATGGGATTTATTGGAATTACAGAAGGAGCGATTCCGTTCACCTTAATTAACCCGTTGAAATTAATTCCGATTAACATGCTGGCTGGTGCTGCCGGTTCAGTAACAACCATTTTGTTGGGAGCACAGGCTAAGATTCCTCCAGTAGGTGGGATGTATGGTTTTGTGACAATTCATAATGGCTGGGCCTATCTGGTAGGATTACTCGTATGCGCTTTAATTATTGGAATTTTAGCACCATTGGCAGTTAATTTTAATGATTCAACACCTGCTGGGAAAGACTCCGAAGAAGATGAAGATGACATTGAGATCAGCTTTGAATAGATGGAGCAACCTGTTTTGAACGGAATCGGCTTAAACGATACTAATTACGGGAGTGAAGAATTTAAATGACAAAGGCACATTTTGTGAATCATACGCACTGGGATCGTGAATGGTATTTTACAACGGAAGATGCACGGGTGCTGAGTGATCAATTATTCTCAGATGCTTTATGCGAACTTGAACATCATCCAGAGGCAACGTTCACTTTAGATGGACAAGTTTCTATAGTTGATGAGTATCTGCAGCTGCATCCCACAGAATTAGCACGTATTCGGAATCTAGTTGCCCGCAAGCAGCTTTTTATTGGACCGTGGTTCACACAGACCGATGCACTGATTCCAGATAGCGAGTCAATCATTCGCAATCTAGTAATCGGTATCAAGGAGACCCAGCGTCGCTACGGTCAACCGATGATGATCGGTTATTTGCCGGATACTTTTGGCTTTAATGCGCAGTTGCCGATGCTTTTGAATCAAGTCGGAATCCACGACTTTATTTCTTGGCGGGGGATCAACTTCAAACGTCAAGTAGATTCCGTTTACTTTAAGTGGCAGGGTTTGGGCTCGGCTCAGGTATATGCTGCGAGCTTTCCGCTGGGATATTATACAGGGCAGCTTGCAGTAGAGTCAAAACACCAACTGCGTGAATTTGTGAAAAACCGGCTTGATCCTGGAATCGAGTTTGAAGCGCAGCACGGACAGAATACCGAAGTTCTGTTACCCTCAGGAATTGATCAGATGGATATTGTTCACAATGTTTCTGCTTCCTTGAAAGCAATTAATGACCTTAGTCAGCATCAGGTTTTTATCAGCAGTTATCCGCAATTTATGAAGATCTTGCACGAGCGGGCTGATTTGAAAAAATATGCCGGAGAATTGCGTCTTCCCACCTATGCTCGAGTTCATCGAACAATTGGGTCCGTTCGCTCACGGCTTAAGCGACAGAATTTTGAGTTGGAACAGATCATTTTAAAACGTGTTGAACCGTTAGCCGTGATTGCACAAAAATGTGGAATTTCAATCTCAAATGGTCTGCTGTTGCGAATCTGGAAGAAGTTGTTAGAAAATCATGCACACGATACTCTTGGCGGAAGTGTTTCGGATAATGTTGCTGTAGATATTGAACACCGCTTCAAGCAGGGGTTTGAGGCTGCGGCAGGAGTTGAAAACCTGATTAAGAAAAGACTCGCACAGCGGCTTAAGTTAGCGGCACATCAGGTATTGGTCTTTAATACTGAAACACGTGCTTTCAGTGGATATAAGGATGTGCAAATTATCTCGGCGACTAAGAACTTGGTTTTCGCGCAGCAGTATAAAGCAACTATCTTACGGCAAACTTACGTAAAGCCGCGCAAAAATATCATGCAGCAAACTGCCAAAGGTTTTGAATTCAATGATGAACCTGGATATTACAAGCTGGTTGTGCGTTTGTTTGTTGAATTCACCGGACTGGGCTACCAAGTCATTGATTTTACAACAGGTTCGCAGCAACTGCCTGCAGTCCAGCCTCAAAAGAAGAATGAGATTCAAAATGAAAGTTGGCAGATTACTTATACTGGAACTGGTTTTGATCTGAAAAATGCAGATCATCTTTACAAGAATGCAGTGCAATTTGTTGATGAAGGTAATGATGGCGATACGTATGACTTTTCGCCTGTGCGCGCCGATCATGAGCTGGAGCTGCCTTTAGTTGGAACAGTCTCTGTAGTAGAGAGTCCAGTCTACAAGCAGATTGAAGTAAAGGGAACCTGGGAATTACCGCGAGATCTGGCAGAACGTGGTGCGGCTGACCCGCAGACTGCGATGGTTGCCTACCGGTTGAGGTTGACGCTGACAGCAGCTGATTCAGTCATCTCCGGTTCATTGGAACTTGATAACCAAGTGGTTGCACACCGACTGCGGCTAAAGCTTAAGACTGGAATCAATAATGAAGAAGCAGTGGCGCAAATTCAGGGAGGTTTCAGGAAGACTCACAATCTGCCGATCAGTGAGAATTGGGAGCAAGAATTTGTTGAAAAGCCGGTCAATATCTATAACTTCGATAAGATTGTCGGAATGAACGACGGACAGCATGGATTATTCTTCTGCGGCAAAGGTGAAAAAGAATATGAATTGCGTGCAGATACATTGTTGATTACCTTGATGGCTACAACTGGGCAGTTAGGAAAACCCAATCTGCTGTGGCGCCCAGGCAGAGCATCGGGCGATACTACAAGTTTGGGACACAAGATGACCCCAACACCGGCAGCACAAGAATTGGGCAAGAATGTGTTTGAGTTTGGCATATATGGAACGCAAGGGGCGATTACCGAGAACGAATTGGCTTTGCAAGTAGAGCGCTGGCTAACACCTACTATAAGTTATCAGTTACAGCAACTTGATTTGTTTGCTAATCGATTAGATAATAAAATTTGGGAGATTGAATTTGAGCCTAACTCGCCTGTACTTTCAAAACAAGCGACATTTTTAAAGCTGGCACCTGCAGTTGTCGTCACAGCAGTCTATCCGGCTTATACGATTCCAGGACGAGTGGTAGTCAGATTGTCTAACCAAGGTGACGAAGAGGTGCAGCTCAGTTCCTTGCAGGCAGACTTTTTACTAACGAATGCCTTGGAAGAACGTCTGTCGGAGACTGCAGAATACGTGATTAAACCCTATGACATGGTAACTTTGATTTCAAGAAAATAAAGCACCGTTATCAAAACAGGATGATTTATTAAGTTATTGTCTAAAAAGAGGGGGCTGGGTCAAAAGTCCCAAAATAAAGAGCTTCGCCAGAAAAAGTAGTAATT
>NZ_AZFQ01000012.1:0-32780 GCF_001435195.1 Liquorilactobacillus satsumensis DSM 16230 = JCM 12392
TATGTTCGCAATTTCGAGTTAGTACTCAAATTTTCCCGACTTATGTCACACTCTCTAGCCTTATTTATATTCCGAAACTTCTAAACCTGCACGCATTTTTGTTGCCAATTCATTCAACTTACGTAAGCGATGGTTAACTCCTGACTTAGAGATCGGACCTCCAGGAACGATTTCACCTAATTCCTTTAGGCTAATCTCTGGATGGGTCACCCGGGTACGCGCAACATCTTGCAACTTAGGCGGAAGCTTATTGAGCCCCATCCGTTCATCAAGATATTTGATATTTTCAATTTGCCGATTAGCGGCATCCGCCACCTTATTCATATTAGCATTCTCGCAATTAACAATCCGATTCACAGAATTGCGCATATCGCGCACAATCCGAATATCCTCAAATTTAAGCATTGCATTTGTTGCACCAATCAGCGACAAAAAGTCAGCAATCTTTTCTGCTTCTTTAAGATAGGTAATATACCCGCTGCGTCTTTCCGTCTTACGGGCGTTCAACCCATAACGATTAATCAATTGACAAATTGCATTATTCTGCTCTTCATAAAGTGAATAGATCTCCAAATGGTACCTGCTAGTCTCTGGATTATTGACTGAGCCGGCCGCTAAAAACGCGCCCCGTAAATATGACCGAATCTGTGCATCATCAGTTAGTAAATCTAATTGAAGTGTCGGTTGTAAATGATAATCATCTAAAATTTTTAAATCATTTAACACCGTTTCGCTGCCGCGTTTGAGTCGCACAATATACAGATTGTTTTTCTTGAGCTTCATTTTACGCCGAACCAGCAATTCACTTTCAACATCATAAAACTTCTTTAGCAATTGATAGATTCGGCGCGCAATCGCAGGATTTTCAGTTTGGATGTTCAAAACAAAATGATGATTAATGATACTCACGGCGCCATTCATCCGAATTAGCGCCATTAACTCCGCTTTAGCATTTCCAAAGTGAACTTCCAAAGTCGTAAGTTCTTTCTTAACATCACTCGCATATGACAATGGAATCCCCTCCTTTAGGCCTAATTAAACTCACCGTCAAACCATGATAGCGGTCTGCCTGTCAACCGCAATAATTCATCCACAACTTGATTACCATTATGGAAAACACCATGATCTCGCAGTTCCAGGAAATTATTTGAAATCACGCGGCATCCCTGCTCACGTAACCCTTTGAAATCATGTTTAACTTGATACAGATATTCTCCATACTTTTGATGATCCATATAGTCGGCTGGAACGGGCTCTGTGTTTACCAAGACAGTATCAATAAACTGCTTCCCCATATGCCGATTCAAAACCCGCACATGATCTGCATCAGTAAAATGTTCAGTCTCACCTTTTTGGGTCATAATATTACAAATATAAATGACTTCTGCACTAGTCTGACAAACAGCAGCACCCAAGTTTGAAATCATCAAGTTGGGTAAAATGCTTGTAAATAAACTGCCTGGTCCTAAAACGATTTGATCAGCATCCATAATCGCCGCAATAACCTCATCAACGGCACGTGGTGGTGCCCCATCGCTGCCTGACACCCAAGCCCTTTCAATGGTCTTTTCAGCCGCAGAAATCTCAGATTCACCCGCTAGTACGCTCCCATCGGAAAATTGGGCATTCAAGACAAGGGGTTCGTTGGCTGCCGGATAGACATGTCCCTCAACGTCCATCATGCGTGAGAGCTCTTGCACGGCATTAAAAATACCATTATCATTCATCTCCGATAAAGCGGCAATGATTAGATTACCAATCGCATGTCCAGAGAAAAATTGATCTGTCGAAATAAAGCGATATTGAAAAATTCGTTTATAAATGGGCGCCATATTTGAAAGTGCAACTAAAACATTCCGAATATCACCTGGAGGAACAACATTGATATAATCACGAATAACACCTGACGAACCTCCATCGTCAGCTACCGTAACAATTGCAGTAATATCGGCATTTTTTTTATGCAAAGCCTTTAAAATTACAGGAAGTCCTGTCCCTCCACCGATCACAACAATATGTGGCCGTTGGCTTTTGCAGCCTGGCTTTCTTCTCATGAGCGGTTAGTCGTCTCCTTCCTTTTTGTAACGTCTCGATGTGAAATCCTAACAGGATACTCTTCATCTAAAGCTCTACCAATCCGTTCCGCAAGTGCCACAGAACGGTGCTGCCCGCCGGTACAACCAATTGCAATTGTTAAACTAGTTTTCCCTTCTTTTTTATAACCGGGAATAATATTACGCAATAAAGTCATAAATTGCTGGTAAAAAATAGTGGTTTTATCAGAATCCATCACATAATCATAGACTGGCTGCTCAAGCCCTGTTTTATTTTTCAAATCAGCAATGTAGTACGGGTTAGGCAGGAAACGAACATCCATCACGATATCAGCATCAATTGGCAAACCGTACTTGAAACCAAATGAAAGAACCTCGATATGAAATGAAGTTGATTTGCTGGTATCAAAATTATGAAAGATCTCTTCACGCAACTGTCGAGGTGTCAACTTACTTGTATCGACCACCAGTTGGGCTTTTAATCTGATATCTTTTAACAGATCACGTTCAAGTCTAATTCCATCCATCAAGCGGCCTTCCATCGCTAAAGGATGCGAGCGTCTGGTTTCTTTATAGCGTGCAACAAGTTCCTCATCGGAAGCATCCAAGAAAAGGATCTTTGCATCAATTAACCCATCGCTGCCTAAGTTACGCAGCATTTCAATAATTTCATCATAAAAAGCACGGGAACGTAAATCAATTACTAACGCAACTTTGTCAATCTTGCCGGATTCGCGCACCAGTTCCCAAAATTTAGGCAGCAGTGATGGGGGCATGTTATCAATGCAGAAATAGCCCAGATCTTCAAAGCTCTGAACTGCAACTGTTTTGCCTGCCCCGCTCATTCCGGTTACAACAACAAGTTTTAGTTGTTTTTCCATCTTCAATCCTCCATCCAAAAGCCTTCAGGCAATTATAACACACCGGGTGTGCCGTCTTCATCCTTTGTTGCTTTTTCATAAAAATAAACACGACACTCAGCCATCACAGCCCGCACAGCTTTGCCATAATGTTCATCAAAGAGTTTAAAAGCAGCAACCATTTCATTAGACTTTTTACTACGATCCAAAAAATAACACTGTGTTCCTAGTTTGGCGTTCCGTTAAAATCATAATAGCATATCGGTGTACAATTTTGTCGCTGCTCCTTATGGTCCTAAGATCGATTAAACCCTTTCTAGCCCATAATCGATTGCCTACCTTATGCATGGCATATTCAAAAGAACACAGCTCTGTACATTTGAGACTGTGTCTACTGTTAATTCATTCTTAATTAATTTAAACAGCTACTGATTTTGTTTCTACAAGATAACCATAGCCGCCAACAAAGATGGCATCAATCATGTCATCATGAGTTGTTAGGTTAACAACAATTCTTGCTGGATTATTTAGATTATACCCTTGCTCAAAAATATATTGCGACTTCTTTTCAACATATTTAAATAGATAACAAGCTAGCGCACAGTTAGAAGTTCCTGTCGCAGATTCTTCATTGATCTCATAAAGTGGTGCAAAATTTCTGCAAACTGCAGTAATGTTATTTTCTTTATCTTCTAACGCAAAAGCATGAACACCAATAACATCATGTTTTTTACTTAATTCAGTCATAACGTCAAAATCAGGCGCTAACTTTTTAAGCTCTTCACCTGATTTTATTGGTAAAAGAATATCCCATAATCCTGTAGATACAATCTGAATTGGTAATTTTGGGTCGATTGAATTTGTATCTAAACAATTATTAAATGAATCGAGGGAAAGAACATCAGCGTAAGTAGGAGCATTTTGTTCCATAAATACCATACCGTCTGAATCAATTCTCATGGACAAAATACCTGACTTTGTTTCTATCGTATATTCATTTTTAGATAACTTGTTCATCAAATTCAAAAATGCGAAAGTAGCTATTGTAGCGTGTCCACAGAGCGGTACCTCCTCTGTAGGTGTGAAATACTCTAAACAAAAATCTGCTAAGTTTGACTTAGTGATAAAAGCAGTTTCAGCATAGCCTAACTCTTTGGCGATCGCCATTTTTTGAATTGAATTCAAATCAGGTCTATCAAAAACAAGACCGGCTTTGTTACCCCCAGTATTGTCCTTACTAAAGGCACTTACAACATGTACTTCAACCATTTTATTTGTCTCCTATTCAAAAATTGATTTAGTCGATACTTTATTTTAGTTAGTATATCAATTTATGTACATAATTACAATAATATTGCCATTAGCGCCACCTGAGCTACGCCCAACAAATGTGAGCTTGTCACCACTTTTTCATTGTCGTGATAAACTCCGAAACTTATTAACTATAATGTCAATTATCTACTTTCTTAACTCAAAATAAAAAGGGGCTGTGCCAAAAGTTAACTTTTGGCACAACCCCTATTTTATTACGGATAAACGTGTTCCATAAGTCAAAGTTCTCCGTCTAACTTCGAATTTCTCATCGCAAAGTACCCGCTATGTTCGTAATTTCGAGTTAGCTCTCAAATTTTCCCGACTTATGTCACACTCTCTTAACGACAGTATTTAATTGCTAAATATGCTCAAAAACATATTTTTACATTTTCCGTAATCCAAACTTTTATTGTAACCAGCGGATTACGCAGCATCGACTTAAGCTCATCAATGCTACTCTAATCAACAACCTTACGGGTAAATGGATCGGAAGAAATTCCTGCTGCCAAAATCTTTTTGCACCACTCTTGTGCAGAAAACAGTGAATGATCACGATAATTACCACAACTGCGAATATCCGTTCCTTGCACATCATCCCATGTGGACTTAGTAATTTGCTCCAAAGCGCCCTTCAAAGCTTTAGCAACTTCTGTAGTGTCGTGTTCACCCCAAACAATCAAATGAAATCCTGTACGACAACCAAATGGTGAACAATCAATCACTCCGTCAAGACGGTCGCGCAAAAATCCCGCGAGCATATGTTCAATTGTATGCAACCCAGCTGTTGGAATCGCATTTTCATTTGGCTGCACTAACCGCAGATCATAATTCGAGATCTCGTCACCTTTTTGACCCTTTTCGATTGTAATTAACCGCACATATGGTGCCTTCACTGCTGTATGATCCAAAGTAAAACTTTCAACCTTAGCCATCATTAAACACTCCTTTTTTAGAATTAACCTTCCAAACTTACTCTAAGCATTTCACCCCCAAAAAGCAAGTGCTCAATGCCTGCGTGCTCTTTCTAAAACCTGATGTAAATACTTTCCGGTATAGCTAACAGTGCTTTTTTCAACTTCTTCCGGTGTTCCAGTTGCGATCACCCTGCCACCACCGTCGCCACCTTCAGGTCCTAGATCAATCAGATAGTCAGCACTCTTGATCACATCCAAATTATGTTCAATCACCAGCACCGTGTTGCCCTTATCTACCAAGCGTTGCAAAACATTTAATAAATTTTTAATATCATCGGTGTGTAACCCTGTGGTTGGTTCATCCAAAATATAGAAACTTTTACCATTTGCCTTACGATGCAATTCTGAGGCAAGCTTCATTCTTTGTGCTTCTCCGCCTGAGAGCGTTGTTGCCGGTTGTCCAAGTTTGACATATCCGAGCCCAACATCCACAATTGTTTGCAGCTTTCGTTTAATTTTAGGAATTGCACTAAAGAATTCCAACGCTTCTGCAACTGTCATATCTAAAACATCGGCAATATTTTTCCCTTTATATTCAATCTCAAGGGTCTCAGAATTATAACGTGCACCATGACAGATCTCACATGGAACATAAACATCCGGCAAAAAATTCATCTCAATTTTGATAATTCCATCGCCCTTGCAGGCCTCACAGCGTCCGCCTTTAACGTTAAAACTAAAACGCCCCTTGCCGTAACCGCGCATTTTGGCAGCGTTGGTCTGCGCAAAAAGTCCACGCACATCATCAAAGACACTCGTATAGGTTGCCGGGTTACTTCGCGGAGTCCTACCAATTGGGCTTTGATCAATATTAACTACTTTTTCAAGGTTCTCTGCTCCTAAAAGACGCTTAAATTTACCTGGTTTTTCTGAATTATGATTTAGCTCTTGAGCCAATGCGCGCTTCAGTATTAAATTAATCAACGTTGACTTGCCTGAGCCGGAAACTCCGGTCACAGCAATAAAAGTCCCTAAGGGAAACGCCACATCAATCTGCTTCAAATTGTTTGCAGCCGCTCCTAGCAATTCGATCTTTTTCCCATTTCCTGCTCTTCTTTTAGGCGGAACAGGGATAAACTTCTTGCCTGAAAGATACTGCCCAGTTAACGACTTACTGTTGCGTGCAACTTGCTTAGGCGTCCCGGCTGCCATCACCTGACCGCCAGCACTCCCAGCTCCTGGACCAATATCAATTACATAATCAGCTGCGCGCATTGTGTCTTCGTCGTGCTCCACCACAATCAATGTGTTACCTAAATCACGCATTTTCTTCAAAGAGTCAATCAATCGATCATTGTCTCTTTGATGCAATCCAATCGAAGGTTCATCAAGAATATATAAGACACCGGATAAATTCGACCCAATCTGGGTCGCCAGTCTGATCCGCTGTGCTTCTCCCCCAGAAAGAGTTCGAGCTGAGCGGCTGAGCGTTAAGTAAGCAAGTCCGACATTAATCAGAAAAGTCAAGCGGTCTTTTATTTCCTTCAAAATTGGGCGTGCGATTGTTTCGTCCTGTTCCCCAAAGGAAAGCTGCTTGAAAAAATCAAGGGCATCGGCAATATTGAGATCCGAAACTTCGCCAATCTGCTTGCCGTTTATCTTGACTGCCAAAGCTTTACGATTCAAACGATAACCATGACAAGTCTGACAAGTCAAACTTGTCATATACTTGCGCATCACATCGCGGGTAAAATCACTATTTGTTTCATGGTAGCGTCGCTCAATATTAGGAATTACTCCTTCAAAGGGTGCCTCGACATCACGCACACCGCCAAAATCATTTTCATAATGAAAATGGAAAGTTCGTCCATTTGCCCCGTATAAAATTGTCCGTTGTTCTGCTTGAGAAAGCTTCTCAAAAGGCGTCTCAAGTGAAATCCCAAATGCAGCGCAAGCTTGTGCTAATAGTGTCGGATAATACTGTGAACTTATTGGATTCCAGGGCTCAATCGCACCCGCTGCCAATGTTTTCGTTGTATCAGGTACCACCAAATCACGGTCAACTTCAAGTTTGATTCCTAAGCCATCGCAATCTGGACATGCTCCAAATGGTGCATTGAAAGAAAATAACCGGGGCTCAAGTTCGCCAATCGTAAAGCCACAATAAGGACATGCAAAGTTTTCAGAAAATTGCAATAACTTTCCCTCAAGCACATCGACATTTGCATATCCTTCAGAAAGACGCAGCGCAGCCTCAAAAGAATCAAACAGCCGGGAACGAACTTCGGGTTTGATCACAAGCCGATCAACCACCACTTCGATAGAGTGTTTTTTGTTTTTAGCAAGTTCCAAGGGTTCTTCAATCTCATGAATTTCACCATCGACACGCACACGCACAAAACCATCACGTTTAATTTTTTCAAAGATTTTCTTGTGTTGTCCCTTCTTTTCGCGCACAACTGGCGCGAGAATTTGGACTTTTGTTCTTTCAGGAAGTTCTAAAACACGATCAACCATCTGTTCAGGTGACTGACTTGTAATCTTATGACCATCATTCGGACAAATGGGTGTCCCAACTCGGGCCCATAACAACCTAAGATAGTCGTTTATTTCTGTGACGGTCCCGACCGTCGAACGTGGATTTTTCGAAGTCGTTTTTTGATCAATCGAGATTGCTGGAGAAAGACCGTCAATCGAATCGACATCTGGCTTATCCATTTGACCTAAAAATTGACGGGCATACGCCGAAAGGCTTTCCACATAACGCCGTTGCCCTTCAGCATATAAAGTATCAAATGCTAGTGAGCTCTTGCCAGATCCCGACAAACCAGTAATCACTACCAGCTTGTTTTTAGGAATTGTAACGTTGATATTTTTCAGGTTGTGTGCTCGTGCCCCTTGAATCACTATTTTATTTTGTCCCAAACCGTTGCCTTCTTCCTCTCAATAAATCCAACTATTTGCCAGTTTGCCCTTTCAATTCAATGATTGTATCACGCAAGGTTGCTGCCTGTTCAAAGTCCAACTGTTTGGCCGCTGCCCGCATTTGATCTTCCAATTTGATTAACGTTTCTTGCTGCTGTTTTTCTTCCATGTCTTTAAACTCTAGTGTGCTGAAACTTTCTGACTTGCCACCGCGCACCGGTTTCGTAATTGAAATCAGTGCACGAATCTTTTTCTTGATAGTATGTGGCACAATATGGTGCTCTTCATTGTACTTTTCTTGGATACTGCGCCGTCTTTTTGTTTCATCAATTGCGCCTTGCATTGAATCAGTGACATGGTCGGCATACATAATCACACGTCCATTTTCATTGCGCGCTGCACGCCCAATGGTCTGTACCAGCGAACGTTCACTACGCAAGAACCCTTCTTTATCGGCATCAAGGATTGCTACTAAAGAAACTTCAGGTACATCAATTCCTTCACGTAACAAGTTGATCCCTACCAACACATCAAAGACTCCTAATCTAAGATCACGCACAATTTTCGTTCGCTCCAATGTTTTAATGTCAGAATGCAGATATTTAACCTTGATCTGTAATTCTTTAAGATAATCTGTCAAATCTTCGGACATTTTTTTAGTGAGTGTCGTTACAAAAACACGTTCATGGCGAGCAACTCGTTTGTTGATTTCACCCACAAGATCATCCATTTGCCCCATAATCGGACGCACTTCGATTAAAGGATCCAAAAGTCCTGTTGGTCTGATAATCTGCTGGACAATCTTATCTGTTTGCTCAAACTCATAAGGACCTGGTGTTGCGGACATATAGACTATTTGATGAATATGCTGCTCAAATTCTGTCAGAGTTAACGGCCGGTTATCAAGTGCACTGGGAAGCCTGAAACCATGATCAATTAACATTTGTTTCCGCGCACGGTCTCCGTTATACATTCCACGAACCTGTGGCATCGTAACATGCGATTCGTCCACTACAAGCAGGAAGTCTTTTGGGAAAAAATCTAAAAGGGTATATGGGGGTTCACCAGGTTTTCTCCCATCCATATGCCTAGAATAATTCTCAATTCCTGAGCAATACCCCATCTCGCGCAGCATTTCAATGTCATAGGTGGTTCTTTGCTCAAGCCTTTGCGCTTCCAACAACTTATTTGCACCCTTTAATTTTTCAAGTTGCGCTGCCAATTCTGCTTGAATTCCCGCAATGGCTTTATCCATAATGTCGTCATTCGTCATAAAATGAGTTGCTGGAAAAATCGAGACATGTTCCCGCTCAGCTACGATCTCACCGGTAAGCGCATCAACTTCACGAATGCGATCGATCTCATCTCCAAAGAATTCAATCCGTAAGGCACGTTCATCCCGTGAAGCCGGAAAAATCTCAACTACATCTCCGTGAACCCGGAAACGCCCACGCTGAAAATCAATGTCATTTCTTTCAAACTGAATATCAATCAGCTGCCGCAGTAAAGTATCACGCTCCAATGTCTGCCCCACACGTAAAGATAGGGTATGTGCCTTATATTCTTTAGGATCCCCTAATCCAAAAATTGAGGAGACCGAAGCGACAACGATCACATCATTGCGTTCAAGCAGCGAACTGGTAGCCGAATGACGAAGCTTATCGATTTCGTCATTAATACTTGAATCTTTTTCTATATAGGTGTCACTTGAGGGTACATACGCTTCTGGTTGATAATAATCATAATAACTGACAAAATATTCCACCGCATTATTCGGGAAAAATTCCTTAAATTCGCTGTATAACTGCCCTGCCAGAGTTTTATTATGCGCTAAGACAAGTGTCGGTTTGTTGACATTTTTAATAACATTGGAAATCGTAAAGGTTTTACCGGTTCCGGTTGCTCCTAAAAGAACCTGTGCTTTTTCACCTTGCAAGATTCCCTGAGAGAGTTCTTGAATAGCTGTCGGTTGATCACCTGTCGGCTGATACCCAGAAACTAAGTCAAATTCACGCTCTTCTTGTCTTTCTATCACGTTCGCCAACCCCCTGTTATTTTGATTGCTATTAACTGCAAAAAAGGCCATGACAATATGACTCGTCACGGTCTACTATCACGCCTTATTATTCTAACATAGCGAACATACTTTCGCACGCTTTTAAATTCAGTTATTCGGAATACTGTTCGATCATTTGAGTCCGCAGTTCTTTAAGTTGCCGCGTCCAATAGACATCGTAAATATCTGGGTTTTTCAAACGCAGACATGCTGCTGGCAATGTCGCCAGTTTTGCTTGCGAAGTTCTTTGAATCTCCATCGTTTCTGGTTCCTGATAGACTAACTTTCCTTTAGCAAAAACTTGCACCCGCAGTGGTTTCAACTGCAACCCGCGCAGCTTCTTTTTTTGATATGTTTTATTTGGATCCGCATTGAAAAGTTGGCTGTTATGCCGCATTTTTTCTCCATCCAATGTTAAAAGATCACCACGCGCTTGCCCATCATCATCATAAAGCCGGTAAAGATTTTTAAACCCTGGAATAGTAGTTTTCTCAACTGTGTTGCTGAGCTTGATCTTGGGAATAATCTCACCATTTTCTTGAGTAGCTACCAACTTGTACACTCCGCTCAAAACTGGATCAGAAGAAGCGGTAATTAACTTTTCTCCTACCCCAAAACTGTCGATCGAAGCGCCTTCTTCAAGCACGTTTTGAATTACATCTTCGTCAAGTGCATTTGAAACCGTGATTGTTGCATCCTTAAATCCGGCATCATCGAGCATGCGTCTAGCTTGCTTTGTCAGATACGTAATATCACCAGAATCAATCCGAATTCCAAGATTACTTTGAATACCTTCTTCTTTTAACTGTTTAAAAACTTCTAATGCATTCAAAACGCCGGAGTGCAAAACATCATAAGTATCAACCAGTAAAAGACAATTATGCGGATAGATCTTTTTCCATGCCATAAAAGCCTCTTTTTCAGAAGAAAACGATTGAATCCAGCTATGTGCCATTGTCCCAAGCGGTTTTAACCCAAAGAGTTTTGCACTCAACACATTTGCTGTTCCAGAGCAGCCGCCGATCACAGCTGCCCGCGCACCATAAGTTGCCGCATCCGCTCCCTGAGCGCGGCGTGAACCGAATTCCATCACGGAACGTCCACGTGCTACCATACAAATTCTGCGTGCCTTTGTAGCAATCAAAGACTCGTGGTTAACAATATTCAAGAGCATTGTTTCTAACAGTTGGACCTGAACCAGCGGTCCCCTGACTGTAATCAAAGGTTCATTTGGAAAAACTGGAGTTCCTTCTTCAACGGACCACACATCACACTCAAATTTAAAAGTCCGCAAATATTCCAAAAAATTAGGCGAAAAGATCTCGAGTTTTTTAAGATAATCAAGGTCAGACTCACTAAAATGCAATTCATTCAGATACTGGATTACTTGTGCAAGTCCAGCATAAATTACCAAGCCACCCTTATCAGGAATTTTACGAAAATAAAGATCGAAGTAACCTCTTTTTTGGGGAGCTTCTTCAAAAAAACCATTAGCCATCGTTAACTCGTACAAGTCTAACAAAAGCGTTAAGTTACGTGATTTCATCTGTTTCCTCCAACTCTGTCTTACAGGCCGGTAGGGATGTAAAGACATCTAATACCTTTAAATTATACCTATCTACCGCAGCAGTCAAGCTTACTCCTTATAAAGCAACCCCAAGCTTCCTAAATTGCGTTTTATTTCGTCAAATTTTTTTTCGCTCTCACAGGCAATGTTATGCAGGTGAATTCCATTTGTAAGACTAGAGAGCAATTTATGCTTGCCATGCACAGCGCGGCTCATGAAGTCATTGATATCAGCTTCAGTCGCAATTCCCAGTGTCCCCACTAACTGACCATAAACATTGTGATCCACCGTAACATCTAAAACTTCACCGCCTGCTTTTACAATTGTTTCAAGTTCCAAACGCGTTTGCTTAAAGTCATGCTGGCAGACAAGTATGCCATGGAAAGAAGCACTTTTCGTTTTAAATTTATAGCCGTTCACAGTAGCAATGATTTTTTCTCCCTGTGCACGCATTAACGCAATGTCGCCCACAATCGTTTGCCGACTAACCTGGTACTTGCGCGCCAACTCGCTTGCGCTCACAACCTCATTATTCAACAAGTCATCTTTGAGCGCGGCTCTACGCTCTACATTATTTCTTTTCATCTTGTCACCACCTCGCCTGAACTTGCATTAAAAAACCCAAATAGCAATTATGATAATTTATCGACAACCTACTCATTTTTGGTAAATGCAAAACTAGTCTAACCTTGACATGTGCATTAAGCGACCCCTTGCAGACATAAGCACCGCATAATATTAGAGAGGACTAGGGGCTGTGACAAAAGTTAAATTTTGGCACAGCCCCTCTTTTTTCCGTATAAACGTGTTCCATAAGTCAAAATTCTCCGTCTAACCTCGAATTACTCATAGCAAGGTACTCGCTATGTTCGTAATTTCGAGTTAGCACTCAAATTTTCCCGACTTATGTCACACTCTCTCTTTTATTCCGGATAAACGTGTTCCATAAGTCAAAATTCTCCGTCTAACCTCGAATTACTCATAGCAAAGTACTCGCTATGTTCGTAATTTCGAGTTAGCACTCAAATTTTCCCGACCTATGTCACACTCTCAGTCCCACTGCTTGAATTCCCACATTTCACTGCAGGTACTCACACAGCCAAACATGCAGTCTTCGTTATTTTTTGGCAAAGGCCAGAATCTCGTCTGCAAATTGTTCCCTTTTGGCCAATGCTTCGGCCTGCGTTTGTGCTTCAGTTGCAATATAGAACTTAATTTTTGGTTCTGTCCCGGAAGGACGAACCGCCAGCCATGAACCATCTGTCAGAATATACTTCAAAACGTTGGCTTGAGGCAGCTCAATCTTGGTCACCGTACCTTCTGCGGTCTTCTTTTCAGAATTCGAGAAGTCTTCCATTGCAGCCACAGAAACACCTGCAAATGCTTTAGGTGCAGCTTTTCTAAACTTAGCCATCAAAGTATTAATCTCTGTGGCACCTTCGACGCCATCAAAAGTTAACGCAATCGTCTTTTCTGCAAAGAAACCATACTTGTTGAAAAGCTCCTGCAACCCATCATACAGATTTTGTCCCTTGCTCTTGTAGTAAGCAGCAACCTCTGCCAGCATAACAAGTGATTGAATCGCATCTTTATCGCGGACAAACGGTCGAATAAGGTATCCGTAGCTCTCCTCAAAACCAAACATAAAGGTATGTGCTTTTGTTTGTTCATAGTCTTTAATTTGTTCAGCAATAAATTTGAACCCTGTTAACACATTAATCATTTTCACATTGTAATTTTTGGCAATTGCAGTCGCAAATTCGCTTGAAACAATCGATTTTACAGCTACCGCATTCGCAGGCAATGTTCCTGCTGCTTGGTGAGCAGTCAGAATATAATTTAACATCACCGCAGCAATCTGATTACCTGTCATTAATTGATATGCACCAGAAGGCTGCCGCACTGCAGCTCCCAAGCGGTCAGCATCTGGATCAACAGCAATCAGCAGATCGGCATCTTCTTTTTTACCATGTTCAATTGCTAGATTAAAAGCAGCTGGGTCTTCCGGATTGGGCTTAGTAACTGTCGAAAATTCTGGATCGGGAGTAGCTTGTTCCTTGACCATCGTAAAGTTGGTAAATCCTGCTTGCTTTAAAGCTCTTTCACCCAAAACTGCTCCAGTGCCATGCAGCGGCGAGAAGATCAGCTTCAGTGTTTTGCCTTCTTTTGCAACAAGGTCCCTGTTAATCGTAACTTGGTCAACCTCAGCTAAATAGGCTTGATCGACTTCATCACCAATGATCTTCATTAATCCCGTAGCCTGCAGGTCGTTTTCGTCTGCTACTTTAATATTGAACAAATCATTTGCCTGCCGTACAAATTTAGTAATCAAATCAGATTCTTTAGGGGGCATCTGACCGCCATCTTCACCATAAATTTTATAGCCATTATATTGTTTAGGATTGTGACTTGCCGTAATCATAATACCTGCATATGTTTTTAGATGACGCACAGTAAATGAAAGTTCAGGTGTTGGACGCAAACTTTCAAAAACAAAACTTGGAATTCCATGTGCCCCCAAAACACGGGCAGCCTCATGCGCAAATTCCTGGGAATGATGTCTTGAATCAAAACTGATTGCCACACCACGTTTTTTTAGCTTCTCATCTAAAGTATCCATGAATAAAGCCAGTCCCTCAGTAGCTTGTCTGACTGTATAAATGTTCATCCGATTAATTCCGGCTCCGAGGACTCCACGCATCCCCGCTGTTCCAAATTCAAGAGGTGCATAAAAAGCATCTTCTTGCGCTTCTTGATCATTTTTAATCTTTTCAAGTTCGCCGCGCAACTGCTGATTGAGGCCAGCAAAATTTGTCCATGCGGTATAATTTTCTTTCCAGCTCACATAATCACTCCTAAATTATTCTACTGATAGTATACTATAAATAAACCGCTTTTATACAAAAAAGAGAAATTCTTTACCAGTTAAGTAAAAAAATTGGAATCCTGCATTTGATTTCAGATCCATTCAAAAAGCCCTCATTCAAGTACCTGTTTTTTAACAGTTCTTAAACAAGAGCTTTATTAAAGTATTTCTTGATCTGCTAATTATCGCTGGACATCTTTAACGGTTTCAAGGTAATTGTAGGCTTCTTGCCCTGCGATACTGCCATCACCAACTGCAGTTGCAATTTGGCGTAAATCTTTTTTGCGGACATCACCAACTGCAAAAATTCCGGGAACTTTCGTTTCCATTTTTTCATTGGTAATGATCCAGCCTTCGTCATCTGTGATTCCTAAGTGACTGACGGTCTCAGTCATGGGCAACAGACCAATGTAGATAAAGACGCCCGAAACCGGGAGCAGTTTATCCTCACCTGTCTTCTTGTTATGCGTCTTCACACCGGTGACTTTCTGTCCGTCACCTTCAATCTGAGTGACAATCGTATCCCACGTAAAGTCAATCTTAGGATTATCAAAAGCACGTTCTTGCAAAATCTGCTGTGCGCGTAACTGATCACGTCGGTGAATTACATTAACTTCTTTAACCATCTGTGTCAGATAAGAGCCTTCCTCAATTGCAGAATCCCCACCTCCGACAACTGCCACATCACGATCACGGAAAAAAGCACCGTCACAGACAGCACAGTAGGAAACACCACGTCCACTATAATCTTCTTCACCCGGGATACCGAGTTTCTTATATTGTGAACCCGTGGCAATAATCAAGGCATGTGTTTCAAACTCAGCACTGTCTGTTTTTACCGTTTTAATCCCTGTAGGTGAGACCGTAACACTTTCGACGGTTCCATAAGCGTACTCTGCTTCGAACTGAGTGGCACTTTCGTACATTTCTTTTGCAAGATCCGGTCCAAGAATGGACTTAAATCCAGGATAATTTTCAACCTCAGCCGTATTGTTCATCTGTCCACCGTAGACGCCACGATCAAGCAACAGCACTGACAAATTTGCACGTGAAGCATACAAAGCCGCCGTCATTCCTCCTGGACCAGCTCCGATGATAATCACATCATATTTTTTTACCAAATTAAGTCACCCTTCCTTCTCTTCCTCAATGTCTTTCATTCAGGACTCCGTCACATTATAGCTTACAAATTGTAAGCATGCTAGTAATTTGTTTCTTCTTCCGAGCGGCCTTCACGTTTCATCAAATCTGCAATCGCTGCTTTAATTTCTTTCCCCTGATAAAGAACTTCATAAATTGCCTCAGTAATTGGCATCTCAATCTGCTTTTGCTGCGCTAATTCGTAGGCAGCCTTAGTGGTATTGATGCCCTCAATCACCATTCCCATATTTGCAACTATATCCGCTAATTTTTGTCCGCGACCTAATTGGTCACCAGCACGCCAGTTTCGTGAATGCACACTGGTACATGTCACTATTAGGTCACCCACTCCGGTTAATCCAATAAAAGTCATCGGATCAGCACCAAGTGCCACCCCTAGACGTGCAATTTCAGCTAGCCCGCGTGTCATTAAAGCAGCTTTTGCATCATCACCATAGCCTAAACCATGTAATGCCCCCGCACCTAAGGCAATAATATTTTTAAAAGCTGCACCTAATTCAACACCGATGATATCGCTATTTGTATACACGCGGAAATATTCATTCATAAAAATTTTCTGCACACACTGCGCGGCTTTCTTATCTTTTGCTGCCGCAGTAATTAAGGTTAAATCATGCCGTGCAACTTCTTCAGCGTGACTGGGACCTGAAAGTGCCACAATTCCAGCACGATTCTCACTGGGAATTTCTTCTGCAAGAATCTCGGAAATCCGTTTATGTGTCTTCAATTCCAATCCTTTACTGGCATGCACAATCACCGGGTGTGCCCCAGCTTTAAGCAAGGTTGCAACCTGCTGTGCCATTGCTCTAATCGCCTTGGTAGGAATTGCGAATAAGATCACATCTGCTCCTGCAAGCGCCCTTGCTAAAGAAGTGGTCGCTTCTAAACGTGGATCGTATTTCAGCTTGGGAAGATAGTGCTCATTTGTATGTAAATTATTTAATTCCTCTACTTGTTCTTGCCTGCGCGACCAAATGCAGACCTGCTTACCATTTAAAATTAAAATATTGGCAAGTACACTTCCCCAAGATCCGGCACCGATCACTGCAATTTTTTCACACAAAACAACCACTCCTATTTTTCAAATACATCTTTTGTTCCATCAAGATACCACGGATCAAGCGGCCTCCAGTAGCGCCGTAAAAGCAACCACACAATTGCCCCACCAAAAAGAATAACGGATAACCACTGTGAAACACGCAATGAACCAAGCATCAAACTATCGGTCCGCATTCCTTCAACAAAGAAACGACCAAAGGAATACCAAATTACATAGCCAAAGAAAACTTCGCCGCGTTTAAAAAGGCCTTTCCGATGGCGCAGTCCAAGCAGCACCACAAAACCTGCAAGATCCCATGCTGATTCATACAGGAAGGTTGGTTGATAATATGTACCCTTAATATTCATCTGTCGAATAATAAACTCTGGTAAATGTAATTCTTGCAAAAAGCTAAGTGTCGTTTTAACTCCATGTGCTTCTTGATTCATAAAATTACCCCAGCGTCCAATTCCTTGCGCCATAATTACCGTAGGGGCAATCACATCCAATAATAACCAAACCGGAATCTGCCTTTGCCGGCAAAAAAAGATAATTACTATAATTGCACCGATCAAAGCACCATAGATCGCGATGCCACCATCCCAGATACGATAAACTTCATTAAGGTGCTGAGAATAATAGCTCCATTGAAAAATCACATAGTAGATGCGGGCAGAAATAATTGAAAAAGGCATGGCCCACAGCAGTAAATCATAGACAGTATCTTCGCTGATGCCGCGCCGTTTTCCCTCACGAACTGCTAAAATCACCGCCAAAACAACTGCACTGGCAATGATGATTCCATACCAGTGCACTTCAAGCGGCCCCACCGAAAACGCCACGGGATTAAGGGCGCCAAATAGATAATTCACTTAATAAACACATCCTTACTGTTCATTTGAATTCTCTTTAATCAAATTATTCAGATTATTTTCAAAAAGTTTTGTTGCATCATAACCCATTGTTTTGGCACGAAAATTCATCGCCGCTGCTTCAATTATAATTGCCAGATTGCGCCCAATTTTAACGGGAACCGCAATCTGTGGAACTTCCACATCAAAAATTTTGAATTTTTGTTCCCCACTGCCCAGCCGATCAAACTGTTTATCCGGTCCCCAGTCTTCCAAGTGGACAATCAATGAAATATCAGTTTCTGCCCGCACTGCTCCTGCCCCAAAAAGATTCATGACATCAATAATTCCAATTCCGCGGATTTCGAGTAAATGCCTCAAGATTTTAGGAGCCTCACCTCTAATAGTCTGCTCATCTTTTTGATAAACTTCGACCCGGTCATCTGCGATTAGCCGATGACCTCTTTTAATCAAATCAAGTGCTGTTTCAGACTTACCGACACCTGAATCACCTGTAATCAAGACTCCCAAACCATATATGTCCACTAAGACTCCATGCAAAGACTTTCTTTCGGCCAATTGGGACTCTAAAAAATCTGTCAACTTGGCTAGCAGGCGTGTCGTGGGAAGCTTTGATCTTAAAACTGGAATCCCATTGCTTTTAGCAGCAACATCCAGTTCTGCTGGAACAGGTAAATAACGTGAAATAATAAAACAAGGTGTCGCAGCATCAGCGCATAACTTAGCCATCACTTCTTTACGCTTATCCTGATCCATTTTTCGGGCATAAGAAATTTCTGTCATTCCGAGAACCTGAATTCTTTCAGCAGGATAATAATCAAAATAGCCCGTCAATTCCAAACCAGGACGTGAAATATCACTTGCATAAATCTGCTTAGTTTTTAAATATTTTCCGCCAGAAAAAACTTTCAACCCCGTTGCTTCAACTAGACTTTGTACATTTACAGCGTTATCCACCCTAAAGACCTCCTGCACAAGCTTTCTAAACAGCTTTCCTTCTACTACAATTCCTTTGGTGTGTAACTTAACTAATGATCCGTTTGAAAATAATTAGTGATGATCAAATTAACAAAACTTAAAATCAAGGCTACTAAAAATGCCGCCCCAAAATTTGCAAATTTAAATGAATCCCCAATTAAAAAAGAAGTCATCTCAAGCATCAAAGCATTGATGACAAAGTAAAAAAGACCAAGCGTAACAAAAGTGATTGGTAGCGACAAAATCAGCAAAACAGGCTTGACAAACATATTTAATAAGCCCAGCACAAACGCAGCAATTAGTGAAACCCATATGTTAGCAACATGAAAATACTGCGAAAAAAAACCTGCCGTAGCTATAAATACGAGTGCGTTCACCACCACACGTCGCCAGAATGACATCTAAATTCCTCCTAAATTTTTCTTTTTTAATGAATATCTTTTTCACGTGCATCTTTAATAATGCGTCGTTTATTTTTAGAATGATCTTCCTTTGCTGACGTCTTTTGTTCTCCAAACAACGAAAAAAGGGCCGTGAAAGGATTGCTTTCAACTGCTGGTATCAATGCAATCAGCATGACATAAATACAGATCATCCAAAAAGTCAGATGTGGCACAAGGGCTAATATCAAAAAAATTACGCGCACAATCCAAGGCTGCAGATTAAGATATTCAGCCAGGCCCGCACATACACCAGCAATTAACCGATTTGACGATCTCCTGATTTTTTTAGCATCTTTATTCATTTAAACAAGCCTCCTAAACTTAATCTTGTGTAACGTTACCTATGAAAATTGTACATTTTCATTTGATTTTTAGCAAACTAAGTGCGGCAAACTTAAACAAAACTATAGCTCATTGCGTGCGCTGGGATTAAGCTCGACAATCTCACCAAGTTGCAAGAAAACAATCCATTCGCAGACATTAGTTACATAATCACCAATTCGCTCAAGATAAGTTGCAATTGAAATATAATACGACCCACTGAACACTGCATCAGGTTCTTGTTGCATAACTTTCATGCAAAGAGAGCGAATTTTTTTCAGCTCTTGATCAAGAAAGCGATCTTCCTTTGCAAGCTTGTAAGCAGCCTCAAGATCACGATTGACGTAGGCGTCAAGAACCTGCTCAACCATTGAACATGTATAGTCACCCATCTTGGCAATTTCAACTTCAACTGCCGCAATCCGCTGGCTCCCTTTCATTTTGATGGTTGCATGACAAATACTGACTGCATGATCTCCAATTCGTTCGATATCCGAGCTAGCCTTCAAAATGGTTATTACATCCCGCAAATCAGCAGTCACTGGCTGATAAAGCGCAATGACTTCCAAGGTCATCTTTTCAAGTTCATTCTCACACTCATTAATTGCCTGATCGCGGGCAATTACCTCGCGGGAAAGTTCCTTGTCATGATCGACAAAAGCTTTAACTGAACGAAAGATTGCCTCGTGGGTCATCATCCCCATCTCTGCAAACCGTACATGCATTTTGTTCAATTCATTATTGAAAGTCTTTCTCAATTCCTTCACCCCCAGCCTGCTTGAACTTTGATAGTCTCATCCCCAAATAAAACGCAAAAGCTCTTGATTATTTTGATTCTATACTTTTCTCTGACTTCGTGCAATTCTCAAAAGTATTAAATCAGCTTTTTTTTGATTTTATTTTAAAAGCAGGCTGTATCCAGCTCTTAACAAGCATCGATACAGCCCGCCGCTATTCAGCTTCGTTATTCAATTCTTTTTTTGGCAACACTACTGGAAATGTTACCGTAAACGTTGAGCCAACGCCAACTTGACTCTCAACTGTAATCTTTCCAGACATTGCTTCTACATATTCCCTCACAACTGAAAGCCCCAATCCGGTGCCTCCATTTTGACGAGAACGCGAAGTATCAATCCGATAAAATCTTTCAAAAATCCGATCTTTTTCATCCTTGGGAATCCCATAGCCATTATCAGTCACACTGATAAACCAAAAATCTTTTTTGATTGTTCCTTTAAGCCAAACTTTTCCTTTACGATTATTATATTTAATCGCATTCTGCACCAAGTTATTGACGACGTGACGCAATTTGTTTTGATCTACCTGCACAACACATCCACTTGGGATTTCAATGTAAATTTGAATTTCTTTTTTATTAATTTCCGGTCTGAAAGATTTTAAAAGTTCGATTAAAAACTGCCGCAGATCGATTTCAACCAATTTGAGTTCAGGGCTGGCATCAATTCTTGCAAGTGACAGAATATCCTCCACCAACTCAGTCAATTTCAAACTTTCTTGATGAATAATGTTCAAAAATTCATTCAAAGCCTTGGGATCATTCATTGCTCCTTGCAAAAGCGTTTCGCTGAAACCGGTAATTGCCGTGATCGGTGTTTTGAGCTCATGGCTGACGTTACCAACAAAATCCATTTGCATTCTTTCGATCTCTTTTAATTCTGTAATATCATAAAGGAGCGCCATCACTAAGAAATGATGCTCGCTTACCGGAACGTAAACGACATGCGCATCTACAATCTTAGCGGAAAAATCTAATTTAATTTCTACATGCTGATCCTGTTTATCCTGATAAACCTTCTCAATCAACTGGCTTAATTCATAAGTCCGCAAGACATTAACATAAATTTGTCCCTTAAGATTCATCTCACGCCCGATCAAATCACTCATGGCATGGTTACTAAGGTAGATCTTACGATCTTGATCCAAAACCAAAACACCAATTGTTAAGTATTCGATCAACGAAAAATAACCGCGTTGCTGCGTGACAAAACTTTTAGAAAGATCATTTTTCATGCTTTGGACAGCACTGATTGTGCGTGATAATTCATAGTAAGGATCAGTGGGATCCAGCAAAACATGCTTAGGCTTTCTCCCATCAATAATGTCATCCAATCTAGCATTTAAGAGTTGCAATTCATCTTTACGCTTCTTAAACCGCAGAAATCTTCCGCAAACATCGACCGCCGCTAAGATCATTGCAGTTACCAGCAATAAAAAACATGTCTCAAAACTCCACGCATGGCGTACAGCCACACCGGATTGCTGTATCACTAGTAAAAAAATTGCTGCCAAAAAAAGAAAAATAATCACAACATCGCTACAAAAAGTTTTAATTATTTTGATTTGCTTCACCCTCAAAACGATATCCAAAACCTCTCACAGTTTCTATGTAGTGTGGCTTTTTCGGATCTTTTTCAATCTTCTCACGTAAATGACTGACATGCATATCGACCATTCGAGTCTGTCCTACATAATCAAAACCCCAAACACCGTTTAAAAGTTTATCACGACTTAACACGCGATGCTGCCTTCTAATAAAATAGGTCAACAGTTCAAACTCTTTGGGTGTTAATTTGATTTTTTGACCATCCTTAGTCACGGTATAATTAACCAAATCAACTGAAAAGTCAGGAAACTCAAAGTATTCAGTCCGTTCTTCTGCAATGCGATCGCTCGCTTTTCCATCTTTATCTGTCGCATTTTCTGTCCTACGCGCAATTGCTTTAATCCGTGCAATAACTTCACGTGGAGAAAAAGGTTTCGTCATATAGTCATCGGCCCCCAACTCAAGCCCAATAACCTTGTCATATTCCTCACCTTTTGCCGTTAAAATCATAATAGGCGTTTTAATTTTTTCTTGGCGTAAGTGTTTTGTAACTTCCAGTCCATCCATCTGAGGCAACATCAGATCCAATAATATAAAGTCAAATCCGTTGCTTCTGGCCATTTCAAGTGCTGTTTGGCCATCGACTGCAGTTGCCACTTCATAGCCGGCCTGTTCTAAGTTATATTTCAACAATGTGACTATCGAAATTTCATCATCGACAACTAATATTTTCTTCAAAATGTTCCCTCCAAAATCAGTGAAATAATACTAAACCTATTTCATGAGGTGAGTTAGCAAAGATCGCACTTTCAGCAATCTTTAACTCGCCTGCATAAGTTTTGACTTTGAGACGACAAAAGGTTGGTACAAGTTTCAATGCTGCATAGAACTCAGCTTCATTCACAACGGTTTTGCCATTACATTCAAGAATCACATCGCCGGGTTCCAGTTGCATTTTGGCTGCCGGAGTATTGGGGCGAACTGCAATCACGCGAATGCCATTATAAGTCTCCACGTACCATTTTCCTTGCTTCTTCATCTTGGCATATCTTCTAATAAAGCGCAAGACGACCATCAAAACCAATAAAAGAAAAACTACACCAACCGCTTGTGAAACTACTGCTGTTATTAAGGCACCTAACAGACAAAATCCCAGCAGCTGTGCCGCATTTTTGCGGGCTTGCGCAACACCTACAGTGACTGCGGTTCGCCAAATACACAAGCTACCCGAAACTAGTAAAGGTAGTACAAAGAAACTATAATGCTGCCCTTGAAATGTTACTAAAGGCCAAAACGGAATTAGATTTTGAGAAAAATTGCCTGGAATCAAAACTACTAAAGGAACAACGGTTAATTCCCGCCAATTATATGAAGCCAGTTTTCGACCCCGTTTGCCTTGCTTAATTTTAGGAGTCAAAAATTCGGGAGAAAAACGTCCTAATAGCAACCATCTAAATAAGAAGAAAAGCGCGCATAGCAATAGGAATGCTGTGCCATTAAAATTCTGCGGCACAAGCTTCTCAAGCTGAAGCATGTTGGTATGTGGAAACCACGTCTGTAGGAAGTGGACACCGATCGGCAGCAGACATGCACTCAGTAAAAAGAATAAACCGGCATCACAAAAAACACTGAAAATTATTCCTAAGATAGCCGCGATACTATACATAAAAATCCATTTTATAGGAAAAACCACACCCAGTCCGAGGCACAGCATTGAACCCAGTAATGAAAAAATGAACCCATTTTTCAAATAATGCCGTCCTTCATAAAAATCTCGGTTAATAGCAACGTGATAATGCTCACGCTCATGCTTGATCCGCAAAAAATGCGCACAACTTGTTGCTAAAAAGCCAAACCAAAAGACTGGTTGCAATCCCCATAACAAAATGAATTTTATCATCAACATAATTACAGCTCCTAAGCTTTTTCTCAAACTTAAGTATACCAATTAATCAAATCGAGCACAAAGCCCGCTTAGCTTTAATCACAAAAAAATTCTGTTTCTAAGACATAATTATAGGGCTGCGCCCAAAACCTAAGTTTTGGTCCAGCCCTATAACTAAATTAATAACCCGCACGCGACACTCCAGTTGTCATGGTAATGTCCATTTCTTTTGAAATGAAATTAAATTTTCAAAAAGCGACGCATTGAAAAACCTGCTCCAAGCGCTCCAATAAAAATTCCAATTAAAATTAAGAGAGCGTCAATTTCAAGCAGAAAAGTCCCCGGAGTCAACAAGCGATAACTAGTACTTGCAAGTGCTTGGGAGAGCACCCGATGCGTCCACACGTATCCAAAGTTAACGATTACTAAAGGTATGACCGCGCCAAATAATCCTGTCCACGCTCCTTCAAGAATAAAAGGCCATCTGATAAAACTATTTGTCGCACCCACTAACCGCATAATAGAAATCTCATTTTGGCGCGAAAGAATGGTAATTCGAATCGTATTTGAAATTAGGAACACCGCTACAAACAGCAGCAATAAGCTGATACCTAAGCCCCATTTTTGAATATTATCAACAATTGCAAACATCTTCTTAGCAGAAGTTCCGCCGTATTTTGCATCATAGACAAAACTCATTTTCTTCGCCTGTTGCGCTACCCGTACGGTTTGCTGTGGCTTTTTTGCTTGGACTATGAAAACATCATACAGCGGATTGCCGTCGCCACCAAAAAGCTTGAAGCCTTTGCCGTAGCTCTTTACTACCTTGCTTAATTCATTTTCTTTACTTGAAAACGTTATTTTTTTAACTTCAGCTAGTTTCTCAAGTTTATTTTTCAATTTAGTTTGTTGTGCTTGTGTTGTCCCACGATTAATCAGCACACGTACTTGTACATCATTTTCAACATCAGCCGCAATCTTGTTCACGTTCATTAAAACTGACAACAGCACTCCGACTAGAAGCAAAGTCACGGTGACCGCACTAAAAGCTGCTACGGACATCCACCCATTGCGTTTCAGACTTTTAAAACTTTCAATGAGATGTCGTTTAAAAGTTGCTAGCTTCATCTTGGAAAAATCTCCCTTCGTCCTGATCGCGAATCACGCGTCCACCTTCAATTTCAATCACGCGGTGTCGGTATTCGTTCACTAAGTGGCTGTTGTGAGTAGCCATTACCACCGTTGTACCTTGCTGATTAATCCTTTCAAGGATTTCCATAATGCCTGCAGCTGTTTCGGGATCAAGATTACCCGTTGGTTCGTCTGCAATCAAAATTTTGGGCTCATTTGCAATTGCGCGGGCAATTGCAACACGCTGCTGTTCTCCACCTGAAAGTTCGTTGGGAAATGCTGGCGCCTTGGAAGCCAATTTAACCAATCCCAAAACATGCTCAACTCTCGCCTTAATTGCAGCAGGCTGTTTTTCAATTACCTGTAGTGCATATGCAACATTTTCAAAGATTGTGAGTTTGGGTAACAATTTAAAGTCCTGAAAAACAACCCCTAACTCTCTGCGTAAGAAGGGAACCTTGCTATTTTTGATTTCTTCTAGCTGATAATCATTGACCTTAATCTGCCCAGATGTCGGTTTTTCTTCCCGATACATCATTTTGATAAAAGTCGATTTCCCCGCTCCACTTGGCCCGATCACATACACGAACTCTCCTTGTTGGATCTTAATATTAAAGTCGTTAACAGCAACAACCTGATTTGCATACTTCTTAAAAACATGTTTGAACTCTATCAAAAGGACTTTCCCCCCCATATTCGGCTACGCACCCAGATATTATATCATTAATAAAAAGAGTGATATTACAATCATATTACGTTTAAGTTTCAATTACCTTATTGGGGGTTTTCTTTTTGAAGTTCAAACTGCAAGTAAGCATTTATAAAACCATCAAGGTCACCATCCATCACTGCCTGAGTGTTACCTGTCTCGTAATCTGTTCGATGATCCTTGACCAAAGAATAAGGATGAAAAACATAGGAGCGAATCTGAGAACCCCAACCAATTTCAAGTTGCTTTCCTTGAATCTGCGCTCGTTTTTTCTCTTGTTCTTCTAACTTCAGCTCATAAAGGCGCGAACGCAGCATACTTTCTGCCGTTGCTCTGTTTTGAAATTGCGAACGCTGAGCTTGACTGGAAACCACAATTCCGGTCGGTTCGTGAATCAGACGCACCGCGGAAGAAGTCTTATTGATGTGCTGTCCCCCAGCTCCACTTGCACGGAAAACCTCCATCCGAATCTCTTCAGGCCGTAGTTCGACCTCAACGTCATCTGCAAGTTCCGGCATGACATTTACTGATGCAAATGAGGTGTGTCTTCTGCCAGCAGCATCAAACGGTGAGATCCGTACCAGCCGGTGAACACCCTTTTCGCTTCGCAAATAACCATACGCATTTTCTCCCTTAATTCGCAATGAAACACTCTTAATCCCTGCTTCATCGCCATCTTGGTAGTCAAGCAACTCCACCTCAAAGGCATGCTGCTGAGCCCAGCGATCATACATGCGCAACAGCATGGCTCCCCAATCCTGCGACTCTGTGCCGCCAGCCCCAGGATGAATCTCTAGCAGTGCATTATTTTTATCATATTTGCCATTAAGCAGTAATTCTAACTGATAGCTATTCATCTTTTTCTGAACTATTGCAATTTTATTGTCAAGTTCCGTCAATAATTCTTGGTCACTTGGATCGCTTTGCAAAAGTTCAAAGAGCACTTCAATATCGTCCACTGCATTAGCTAGCAGCTTGAAGTTATCATATTTTGTTTTTAACAGATTATTTTCCGCGATAACTTTTTGAGCACTCTGTTGATCGCTCCAAAAATCAGGAGCAGCCATCTGCTCTTCATTTTCAGAAATTTTTTCATTCAGACTATCTAAGTCAAAGAGACCCCCTAAAGTCAGCGACTTGTTTTTTCATTTTTTCAATAATCTTTTTGTATTCCCCATTATCCATCAGTTATCTATCCTTTCTAGTTGTTTAATTCAAGAGGGAATCTCAGTACGTTTAGTTACCGCATACTAAGATTCCCTCTTCTCTTTTGTTATTTTTGTTTAACGTTTGATATCTTGTCGAATTTCTGCTTTCAAGAAGAGCCGCGTCACATCATATTCAATGTCACCCACCATTTGTTCAAACATTCTAAAACCGTCTGTTTGGTATTCTACTAATGGATTCAACTGACCATAACCACGCAATCCAATTGATTGTCGCAGCTGATCCATCTCATCAATATGATCAGTCCAACGTGAATCAACCACACGCAAAACAACAACTTTTTCAAACTCTAACATTTGAGATGCATCGTAAAGTTGCTTTTCTTTGAGGGCATAATTAGCTTCTGCTCGATCTACTAAATATGCCACAATTGCATCTGGATCTTTGCCTTGGAGGTCAGACAAAGTAATACTATCTTCATTAACCATCGCCGCAACTGCAAAATCAAGGATTGCCTGCAAATTCCAGTCTTTTTGTTCACCTTGAGTGTGCATTTGGACAATATGTGCGACCGTGCGTTTGATCATCTGCATAATTACTGGCTTAAGTGATTCATCTTCCATGATTACTTGTTGTCTTTGTGCATAAATAACTTCACGCTGTTCACGCATAACATCGTCATATTGCAAAACTTGCTTACGAGTATCATAGTTATTTCCTTCAACTCGTTTTTGCGCTGATTCAACTTGACGTGAAATCATTTTGCTTTGAATTACAGCATCTTCATCAGCCACTTTGAACCTTTCAAGAATCGCTTTCACCCGCTCAGAACCAAAACGTAGCATCAGATCATCTTCTAATGAAAGATAAAATTGTGTCAGTCCTGGATCTCCTTGACGGCCAGAGCGTCCACGCAGCTGATTATCAATCCGGCGTGACTCATGCCGCTCAGTTCCGATAACAGCCAAGCCTCCGACTTCACGAACACCAGGTCCAAGCTTGATATCTGTTCCACGCCCAGCCATGTTGGTCGCAATTGTAACTGCACCACGTTGTCCAGCATTCATAATAATTTCGGCTTCTTTTGCATGATTTTTAGCATTCAAAACTGCATGTGGAATCCCAGCTTGATCAAGCAATTGCGCAAGCAGTTCAGAAGTTTCAACTGCAACTGTCCCCACCAAAATTGGTTGTCCCTTTTCATGACGTTCCCGAATATCGTTGATCACTGCCTTAAACTTGCTTTTTAGCGTTGGATACAACAAATCAGGCCGATCTTCGCGAATTACTGGTTTATTGGTCGGAATCGAAATAACTTCCATGTTATAGATCTCGCGGAATTCTTCCTGCTCAGTCTTCGCCGTCCCAGTCATTCCGGCAATTTTTTTGTACATCCGGAAAAAGTTCTGATAAGTGATATTTGCCATTGTTTTGGTTTCTTGTTGAATCTCAACATGCTCTTTTGCTTCAATGGCTTGATGTAAACCATCTGAATAACGACGGCCTTCCATGATTCGACCGGTAAACTGATCAACAATTAAAACCTCACCGTTTGAAACCACATAATCTTTATCGCGCAACATGATGAAGTTAGCCCGTAAAGCATTGTCCAAATGATGTGTCAAGGCCGTATTATCAGGATCATATAAATTTTCTAATCCAAAATATTTTTCAGCCTTTTTAATCCCTTCTTCAGTTAAAGAAACTGTTTTGGATTCAAGGTCAATCTTATAATCTGCTTTTTCAGTCAACGTTTTGGCAAAACGATCTGTTCTCGTATAAAGAGTAGTTGATTGTTCTGCTTGCCCTGAAATAATCAATGGTGTTCGTGCTTCATCAATTAAAATCGAATCAACTTCATCAACAATCACAAAATTCAAAGGACGCTGCACCATATCTTCGCGATAAACTACCATATTGTCGCGCAGATAATCAAAGCCTAATTCACTATTAGTGGAATAAGTAATATCTGAGTTGTAGGCTTCTCTTTTTTCATCTGGGGTTTTACCTGAAATATTGAGACCAACAGTCAGTCCCAGCCAAGTATATAGTTCACCCATTTCTTTAGCATCACGACTTGAAAGGTATTCATTAACTGTTACAACGTGCACACCTTCGCCCGCTAAAGCATTTAGATAAACCGGCATCGTTGCCGTCAAAGTTTTACCTTCACCTGTTTTCATCTCAGCAATATTGCCTTCGTGCAAAACAATTCCACCATAAATCTGGACACGAAACGGATACAACCCCAAAACACGTTTTGCACCTTCACGAACGACCGCAAATGCTTCTGGCAAAAGATCATCCAGCGTTGCTCCGTCTTGATATTTGTTTTTTAATTCTGGTGTCTTAGCTTTCAATTCAGCATCGCTTAGTGCTTCCATATCATCAGCATAAGCTTCAACTTTATCTGCTATTTTTCCTAAACGCTTTAATTCGCGCTTATCACTTTCAACCCATTTTCTTAGGACATTGGCCATGTCAGATTTCCTTTCTCAAAAAAACATTAAATCTCATTCAAATTCATTATAACTTTATCAATTTCAGCAAAACAGTATACCATGTTGTATTTTATCATCTTTTAAAGTATTTTGAAACAACTTCTAACTATTCATAAGTGACACAAAAACAGGCTTAATCCGATCAATGGATAGCCTGTCATAAAAAACATATTTTATCTCTGTCTATTCTTAGTGCTTTGCTACTTCTCACTTGCCTCTATTAAGCCATAGCGTCCGTCTTTTCGCCGATAAACAATATTAGTTGCGCTTGTTTCTGCATCTTCATAAATAAAGAAGTCATGTCCAAGCATATCCATCTGTAAAACAGCTTCTTCACTATCCATTGGCTTCAATGAGAAGTGCTTTGTGCGTACGATATCAAATTTATTTTCATCATTTGCCTTGGTATTTTGTTCATCATTAAACTGAAATTCTTTGAAGCCTTTTTCACGTGATTTACGATTTATCTTAGTTTTATACTTCCTAATCTGTCGTTCCAGTTTATCAGTAACCAAATCGACACTCGCGTACATATCGTGTGAAGTCTCCTCTGCGCGTAGTACTAAATAAGGAAGTGGAATTGTAACTTCGACCTTAGCAGTCTTATCCGAGTAAACCTTCAAGTTTACATGCGCAATTGAATCGGAAGTATTCTCGAAATACTTTTCGAGTTTGTTAAGCTTTTTCTGGACGTAATTCCTAATAGCCTCCGTCACTTCGATGTTTTCCCCGCGGATATTGTAATTTAGCATAACAAACCTCTCCTTTCACAACTAAACACTGCATTTAACATGCAGGATAGACCACTTATGATCTATCAACGTTTATTATATTATAAAAGAAAACGTTACAATTAACAAATAATATTATCTATCTCGCTAATGTAACTGCCCGAATTTGTGCAACTCCCGCCGCTTTTAGCACCGCCCTTGCATGATACAACGTTCGCCCCGTCGTATAAATGTCATCCACTAAGACCACCTTTGCCCCTGATAACCTGCTTTGATCTTGAGAAGTAATTGCAAATGGCTGTGGCGTCTGCAACCGTGCCCTTCGCTTTAACAATGACTGCTGTTTTTTGCTTTTTATCTTGCTGTAAATCACTTTGTGTAAAGTAACGTTTTCAAAAAGTCCCTCAACTTGATTAAAACAGCGTTTAGTAGCTGTTTCTGCTGTAACTGGAATTGGAACAAAAAGCCACCCTTGGCGGTAACGCTGCCGCAAAAAACGTGCCAATTCTCTTTTAAAGAGTATGCGCAGGTAATAGTCGCCTGCAAATTTAAACTGTTCAAAATATTTTTTCATTGCATCATTATAGCGATAGAGGGCTCTGTTATAAAGTAATTCTGATATTCCGGTCTGCAACCACCGTTGACAATCTGTACAGTAGTTAACATATGTTCCTTCCCTCCCGCAACCGGTGCAAATCTTTTCTTTAAGCGGTGTAAATGCACTTTGACAAAGCTGACAAAGCAGCGCATCACTTTCGGACTGCAGTGAAAAAAGCCAAGCAAAGCTAAACGGTTCATATTTTCTTCTTTGGCAAAGCAGACAGCATTTCATTTTTCATCCTCCGTCCTTTTCTATTCACAAAAGCAATTTGCTTACAAGCTGCTTTGATTTCAGTATTTTGCATTGTACAAATAAAATAAACATCTCCTGTTGGACACGCACGGCTTCGTCCTACACGCCCAGCAATTTGGACTAGCACTGACTGCATAAAGATCTCATCACCTGCTCCTAAAACCACTACATTAAGCCGGGGAAACGTGACCCCGCGCTCTAAAATCGTTGTGGTAACGAGAAAATGATACTCACCTAGACGCATTTTAGCGACTTTCGCACTTCTTTGTACATCGCTTGCATGAACCGTGGTTCCTTGAATTTTGGATGGTAAAACCCGGCAAATTGCACGATAAACGGGTGCCAGTAAAGTTATTCGTGGAACAAAAACTAAGAAAGGTTTTTGCTGCTTTATCCAGGTTAAGAGAATTCGTTTGAGACGTGCAGGAACTTCGCCCTTAGCAATTTTTTTCTTCCATGCCATTTCGCAAAAAACTTGCGGTTGTGGTAACAAGTATCCATGATAACGCAATGGGAGATACCCAAAAGCTAATCTTCCTTTGTGAACCTGCCGCAAAAGTTGTTTCGTTGGAGTTGCCGTGAGCAAAAGCAATGTACTGTTCTTTTTTCTGGCTGTTTGCACAGCATATGAAAGCCAAGCATTGTTTCTAAAAGGAAAAGCATCTACTTCGTCAACAATCAGCACATCAAATGCAGCTACAAACCGAATCAATTGGTGGGTAGTACATATCACAAGTTGTGTATACCGATATTTTTGCTGTTGTTGTCCATGAAGCAGTACAAGCGAAATCTGGGAAAAAGCGCTCATTAATCGTGGATAAAGCTCATTGCACACATCTATTCGCGGAGAAGCCAGACAAACGCGTTTTCCCTGGGCAAAAGCACGCGCCAGTGCTGGAAAGAGAATTTCTGTCTTTCCGGCACCCGTGACCGCCCACAGTAAGAAGGTTTCTTGCTGGTCAATAGTTTGCAACAGGCGCTTAGCAGTTTTTTGCTGATAAGGTGAAAGCTGTCCCTTCCATGTTAAAATCTGTTTAGGTGGTTCAAAAAAGTTCGGTTCACTGATAGTGTATAATGTATCTAAGCTAGTAAGCCGTCCGAAGTTCAGACACCGGGGACAATAATACTGCCCATGCGGCAGCAGCGCCGTTTTTTGCCGGTTTTTTGTCCACAACGTCTGCACCTTATTTTTCCAGCACTAACTTCAAGAGCTGGTTGTGCAATAATTTTCAGCTTGTTTGCTTGTATAGGTGTAAAACCATTTCTACCGGTCAACCACCTGCCAAATAATTCATTATATGCATTTGTTTTAGACGCAGTCACGCTGATCCTCCCCCTTTCCATTATTAAAATACGTAAAAAGAAGGAATTTGATTGAAAACATATCTTACCGTTAAGAATCAGCATCAGACTGAATTATTAATTAAAAAATCAACTTTTATCTGCAGTGTGGCGCGCACAGAATCAGAAGAACAAGCTACCCAGTTTATCACACAAGTTAAGGCATCCCACGCAAAAGCCACCCATAATTGCTTTGCTTATCTGCTGGGGATGCAAAATGAAATCCAGCGTTCAAGTGATAATGGCGAACCTTCTGGGACTGCCGGACATCCCATTTTAGAAGTTTTGAAAAAAAACAATTTACGCAATGTGACTGCTGTGGTTACCCGTTACTTTGGGGGAATTAAACTAGGTACTGGCGGCTTGATTCGCGCATATAGCCAAGCTACCAGCCAAGCACTTACCGCAGAAACAATCGTTATCTGTCAACCGCAGCAAATTCTTGAGCTCGAAATTGCTTACCCTCAACTGGGAAAACTGCAACATTTCCTTGAATCAGAAGCGATTTCACTCATTAACACTGAGTATCTTGTGAGTGTCACTCTAACTGTAGCCGTTCCTCAAGAAAATGCCACTCAATTTGAAAAAAAGGTAATTGAGCTCCTTAATAACGCAGTTAAAATTAAAAAAGGGCAGCTCCGCTATCGTGAGCTGCCTTATCACGCATAAGAGGGGCTGTGACAAAATTTAACTTTTGTCACAGTCCCTCTTTTATTCCGGATAAACGTGTTCCATAAGTCAAAATTCT
>NZ_AZFQ01000012.1:32844-61736 GCF_001435195.1 Liquorilactobacillus satsumensis DSM 16230 = JCM 12392
TTTGACCTAAAGTATTAATTAGCACATTTCAAATATTCGGTTTTGAGCCCCAGACACAACTTTCTAATAGTCAAATCCAACAACCCAAATTCTCCTAAAATTTGAATGTGTTTATTTTTTTTTCTTGTTTTTTTCTTGTTTACGTTTCTTTTCAGCTGCCAACAATTCCTGCTTTTTTTCTCCCACAATCTTGCTGATCCAATTCAGTAGCGGTTTACGTTGAGAACCTACAAGTCCAATCGACTCCACAAAAAGCTCAAGCCCAAACAAAGTCGCAACTGTCAGTAAAACTGACCCCAACACATTGGAGATCGGATACAGTAAGGAAATACACGAAAAGATTAACGCAATTCCATAAATTACTAAGACGGTTTGGGTATGCGATAATCCCATTTCCATCAAACGATGATGTAAGTGATGCTTATCAGCCTGAGAAATTGGCTTCTTATTCAAAAAGCGCCTTAGAATTGCATATACTGTGTCTGTAATTGGAACACCAAGAATAATCACAGGAATTACAATCGTAATAAAGGTCGCATTTTTAAGCCCGTACAGCGAAAAAACTGAAATCATAAATCCAATAAATAACGCACCAGTATCTCCTAAATAGATGCTAGCCGGATGAAAATTAAATGGCAGGAAGCCAAGTAAGGCAGCCACCAGCGTGAAGATCCAAATTGAAACAAATGTACTCGTTACATTTAAAAAGAAAAAGCCAGTTAATCCACTGGTAAAGAGCGCGATAATCGAGACACCGGTTGCTAAACCATCTAACCCGTCGATTAAATTAACAGCGTTAGTAATTGCTAGAATCCACAATAATGTGATTGGTAAACTCAATAATCCAAGATTGAGCGTGCCCAAAAAAGGGAGCGTGAGTGTCGTCATTCTGACTTTCGCAAAGAAAAAAACGATCAGTCCAGCTAACGTGATCCCTGACAATTTCTGCTTAGGAGTTAGTTCAAAGACATCATCTAGAACCCCCGTTGCAATCACAACACACTCAGCAATAAAAAGGGTCCAGAGCTGGTGTGCGGGATACTGTTGCTTCATTAAAAAAAAACATGAGATGTTAAACGCCACAAAAATCGCCAAACCACCCATTGTTGGCATTGGGATCTTATTGACGCGTCTCGCATTGGGACTATCGACCGCTCCAATCTTAACCGCCAATTTGCGAACTAATGGCGTTAAGAGAAAGGATAAAACCATTGTCACAAATAAAGACGCAACAATTCTATACATACGCCGTCCTCTTTCTTTTAGTAATCATCCAAAGAAGAGCTTAAAACTTTAGATCATTTCTGCACTAATTGGTATTTATTATACCATAAATCCTAGCTACTTTTGTATCGAGATTTAATCACACTGCTTAGAAACTAACTACTTTTTCAGATGATAACTATAAGTTGCAACAATGATATTCTCGCGCGAGTTCAATGCAGCCCGTAAACGCAGACTTGTCTGATTATGCAAAATGTTTTGCCACGGCTTTCGTGGTACAAACTGTGGTACCAAAACAGTCGTCGTAAAATTCTTTTGTGCAGAATTTTTTGCCATTACATCACAAAAACGCAGCACAGGTGCTGGTACCGAACGATATGAAGAATGGAGATCAACAAACCGCACATCTGGAAATGATTCCTTAAATTCTTTGGCCGTTTCATGCTCTTTCTTCGGATTCTCATCGAACGACACGTGCATTGCAATTACATAGTCGCCAATTGAACGTGCATAATTAATTGCCCCTGTCGTAACATGCGTCACTGAACTGACAAGTACAATTACCGTTGATCCAGCATAATCATGCAGTTCTGCCTCTTCACTTAAACGCAACTGTGCAGCAACAATTCCGTAATGTTCATGAATTTTATAAAATGCATAGAGCAACACCGGCATTATCAATAAATAAGGCCAGACGGTATCAAAATGCAGCAAAAAGAGAAATACGACTAGCAAAAAAGAAATCACAGTCCCTAACAAGTTGACCAGCGAATTGAGAATCCAATTGCGATCACGAGTTCGGAACCAGTGAATAATCATCCCAGATTGCGACAACGTAAACGGAACGAAGACGCCGACCGCATACAGTGGAATCAATCTGCTGGTTTGTCCATGAAAAATTGAAATTAAAACAATTGCACCCACTGCTAATGAGATAATCCCATTTGAATATGCAAGCCGGTCCCCTCGATCCATAAACATATGCGGCATGAACTTATCCTTTGCCAAATTATATGCCAAAATGGGAAACGCCGAAAAACCAGTGTTAGCTGCTACAGCCAGAATCATCGCTGTTGCTAATTGCAGCAAATAATATAAAATTCCATGACCAAAGACTGCCATCCCAATCTGAGACAACACCGTTTCATCATTGTTAGGCATCACACCCAAATAATAGCTTAGAAAAGTTACAGACGCAAAGAATAATCCTAACAAAACTGCCATCAAAGCGAGTGTGTTGGCAGCATTCTTGCGTTTTGGTTTTTTAAAGTTAGGCACTGCGTTACTGATTGCTTCAACACCGGTTAGGGAAGAAGAACCTGCCGAAAAAGCCTTTAGAAATAATAGCAATGACATTCCAGGAACAAAACTGCCAACCGGTGCTGCGGCATTATATTGCACTCTACCAGTTGCAATATTAAACAATCCCCAACTGATCATCATCACTAACATGACAATGAATAAATAAACCGGAACTGTGAGAAATGATGCAGATTCACGCATTCCACGTAAATTCAATGTCATGATAAATAAAACGATGACAATTGAAATGGCAACACTATATTCCCGTAAAAAAGGAACCGCAGAGGTGATTGCTTCTGTTCCAGATGTTACTGATACAGCAACAGTCAGCATATAATCAACCAACAATGAACCGCCTGCAACCAAGCCTGTCCCTGTCCCCCAGTTCTTAGTTGCCACAACATAGGCTCCACCCCCTGAAGGATAGGCATGAATAATCTGGCGATAAGACATCGTAATCGCAAACAGGAGAATAAGTACAATCCCAGCCGCTGGGAGTGCGTACCACGTAGCTGCTGCGGATAGCACCACCAAAACAGCTGTGATTTGCTCAGTTCCATAAGCAACAGATGACAAAGCATCCGAAGAAAGCAAGGCTAGAGCTTTAAATTTTGTTAGTTGCTGTCCACCCTCATCTGTTGTCTTTAACGGTTTGCCAATCAGCAACCGTTTCAAATAACGCCACATTTTTCAATTTCTCCTTTGTGTACATAATACGTATAATAAATCCTTGTTCTAAAAAATAAATAAAGGAGATGAGCTGCTCACTTTCTTCGCAAGCCCAGTCCTTATTAAATCAATTTATCACATTTCATTTAGAGTTGCACCCCCTTTTGTCAAACCTTCAGTACACTAATCAAAAATACGCATAAAAAAGAGGTAAGTTTGACTATCGGTGCAAATTAATTTGCAGCTTATAAAATAAAAGCGGGGCTGTGACAAAATTTAACTTTTGTCACAGCCCCGCTTTTATTCCGGATAAACGTGTTCCATAAGTCAAAGTTCTCCGTCTAACCTCGAATTACTCATAGCAAAGTACTCGCTATGTTCGTAATTTCGAGTTAGCACTCAAAATTTTCCCGACTTATGTCACACTCTCTATTTGACCATCTTTTAGTAAGTGGCTTAAATTACATCATACCGCCCATGCCAGCACCTGGTGCAGGAGCTGCTGGAGCTTGTTTTTCAGGTTCTGGAACTTCAGCTACAACTGCTTCTGTTGTCAACAACAAAGCTGAAACACTCGCAGCATTTTGAAGTGCTGAACGTGTTACCTTTGTAGGATCAACAATTCCAGCTGCAACCATATCTACCCAGTTATTAGCAGACGCATTGTAACCTACACCTGGCTTTTGTGACTTTAATTTTTCGACAATCACTGAGCCTTCAAGCCCTGCATTTTCAGCAATTTGCCGCACTGGTTCTTCTAACGCGCGCTTAACAATGTTAACACCAGTTGCAACATCGCCAGTTTCCTTGATCGAAGCAACTTGGCTGATTACGTTTACCAAGGCTGTTCCACCACCAGGAACAAAGCCTTCTTCGACAGCAGCACGTGTAGCGTTCAAGGCATCTTCAATCCGATATTTGCGTTCTTTAAGTTCTGTTTCAGTTGCAGCACCAACTTTAATAACTGCAACACCACCAGCTAACTTAGCCAAACGTTCTTGCAACTTCTCGCGATCAAAATCTGAAGTTGTCTCGGCAATTTGTTTCTTGATGGTATTTACTCTTTCAGCAATCGCTGCTTTATCTCCAGCGCCTTCTACAATAGTAGTCTTTTCTTTTGTAACTGTGATCTTACCTGCAGAACCCAATTGTTCGATCTTGGTGTCCTTCAATTGTAGGCCAAGGTCATCAGTAATAACTGTTGCACCTGTCAAGGTTGCAATGTCTTGCAGCATTTCTTTACGACGATCACCAAAACCAGGAGCCTTTACTGCGACGACATTAAACGTGCCACGAATCTTGTTCAAAACAAGTGTTGGTAAAGCCTCGCCATCAACATCATCTGCAATAATCAGTAAAGGACGACCTTGTTCAACGATTGATTGTAACAAGTTCAAGACTTCTTGAATGTTAGAAATCTTCTTATCTGTTACCAAAACATAAGGATTGTCAAGATCTGCTTCCATCTTATCATTATCTGTCACCATGTACTGTGAAAGATAACCACGATCAAACTGCATTCCTTCTACGACGTCTAATGAAGTATCGATTCCCTTTGATTCTTCAATCGTGATAACGCCATCATTGCCAACTTTTTCCATTGCATCAGCAATTAATTTGCCAGTTTCTTCATTTGAAGAGGAAATTGCAGCAACTTGCGCAATATCACTCTTGGATTCGACTTTATGCGACATTTCATGTAAAGCATCGACAGCTTTTTTGGTTGCCAATTCAATCCCACGGCGAATACCTACAGGGTTAGCACCAGCTGTCACATTCTTCATTCCTTCAGTTACAATTGCCTGTGTTAAAACTGTTGCAGTTGTTGTACCATCACCAGCAATATCATTTGTCTTTGAAGCAACTTCTGAAACAAGTTTAGCACCCATATTTTCAAAATGATCCTCGAGTTCAATCGCCTTAGCAATTGTCACACCATCATTTGTGATCGTAGGAGAACCGTAAGACTGTTCCAATACAACGTTTCTTCCCTTTGGCCCAAGTGTTGATTTGACAGTATTAGCTAGTTGGTCTACACCAGCAAGCATCTTTGAACGCGCATCTTCTGAAAACTTAATTTCTTTTGCCATTAATTATTCACCTCATAATTAGAATAGTTCAATAAGTAAAAAGAGCATTAGTCTACGATTGCAACAATATCTTTCTCATGGACAACCAAATACGGCTTTTCATCGTATTTGACCTCTGTGCCAGCATACTTGTCAAACAAAACGGTTTCGCCTACTTTGACTGACAATCCAACCTTCTCACCATTGTCTAAGACACGGCCGCTTCCGACTGCGACAATTTTGCCTGTTTGTGGTTTTTCTTTCGCATTATTTGCGATTACAATTCCACCAACAGTCTGTTCTTCTTCTTTCTGAACTTCTAAAATAACTCGATCTCCTAAAGGCTTAAGCACTATCTATCCCTCCAATATTGTTATGCTTTTAGCACTCTATATCTCTAAGTGCTAACCACATTTATTACTATAATCAATTTACAAATTAATTGCAAGAGTTTTGTCACTCTTATGTCGCAAGTGCTAAGCGCTAGTTTTTTTATGTTATACTGACTACAAGAAGCTTTTGATAGGAGTATCGTCAATGGAAATTAAAAAAAATTCGTTTGGATTACTGCTTACATATGCTACCGTGATGTTGTTCCCAAGTATCCTTTTTTTAATTGTTAAAAATAATACACTTTTATTTTATGCAACCTTGTGTTGCAGTTTACTTGGAGTAGCTACCATGTTTTATCTTAATAAAAAAAATGCCTACAAAAACAACTTGGAAAAGAAAACAACGACCGTTTTTAGAAGCTTACTTTGGGGTATTGGCGGTGCTATTGTTGCCCTTGTCTTACAGCACTTTTCTTTAATCGTTGAAACGGGTATTTTAGGTCAGTCAGTTTCATCGCAAAATACGGCGGAAGCACTTGCAATTATGCGCCGGTACCCTTTTTATCTCGTCTATCTTGTTGGGGCTGCCCCCTTGATGGAAGAATTTGTGTTTCGTAAAGTGCTTTTTGGCAATTTAGGCACATTAATTCCTCCCATTGGAGCTGCGCTGATCTCAAGTATTCTTTTCAGTATTGCACATGCTGATGGCCATTTTTTAACCTATGCGCTACTTGGATTATTTTTTTGTTATCTCTACCGTAAAACCGGCAGATTGTTGACGTCCATGACTGCTCACATTCTGATGAACGCGATCATAATCGTCTTGCAATTTGTAATTTGACACCTTCAGAATCATGTAAGTAGCATAGATTCTGAGACCCTTACAAAACACAAAAAGCTAAGGGACTGGCCAAAATTAATGCTTGGTCCAGTCCCTTAGCTTTATCTGAGAAGCTACGAATCAACGTACTTAGCTGGTTTTAGTCACAACTAACCTAGTAATCAGGTGACCGTACATGCACTTACTTTATTAGGCTTTAGCTTGTAACATGCGACAACATGTACAAGTAACTGCCCTTCTCAGTCTGCGCAATATGTAACTAGGCTACTCAGCAGGTGTTTCATCATCCTTGCCAAATTTATCAAGGAAATAAATCAATGTTTGCAATTCATTAGTCAGATCAACATTTTGAACTCTGACAGAATTCGGAACCGTTATTCTCAGTGGTGTAAAATTCAGGATACCTTTTATCCCAACTTCTACTAATTCATTAGTAACTTCTTGGGCAACATTTGAGGGTACAGTCAAAATGATAATTTCAATTTGCTGGACAGTCAACTGCTCCTTCATGTCGTTCATATGATAGATTGGAACACCACTTTGGATTGTCCCAGTGATATCTTCATTGATATCAAATGCTGCACTGATTCTGACGTTGTTGCTCTGATGGAAATTATAATTCAATAAAGCATGTCCCAAGTTACCTACTCCAATTAAGGCAACATTGGTCAACTTATCTTGTTTCAATGTTTTTCTAAAAAAAGCAAGCAGACTTTCTACTTCATAGCCGTAACCGCGCTTCCCCAAAGCACCAAAATAGGAAAAATCACGACGAATAGTCGCTGAATCGACTTTGACTGCGTCAGCAAGTTCAGTAGAGGAAACTCTTTGTTTGCCAGCATCAGCCAAAAAATGAAGATAGCGGTAATAAATAGGCAGTCTCTTTGCCGTTGCGTGTGGAATCTTCGATGTTGCCATTGCACTGCTCCTTTCATAAACAATAAAAAGATTTTCATAATTGTAGTATAGCACAAATTTGTGAAAATAATTATTAGTCAACTTCACAAGTGAGTAGCTTGTGCACTACTTTTTACCGTGACTATGCTACACTAAATTATGTTTTCGTGCAATAAAGAATGTTTCAAGCTACTTTGCTCAATCGGACTTTTACTTAATCAATTTTTAAAGAGGTGGAGAAACAACCATGATTTTATTACAGGTACAACAGGTCGCACGCTTTTTTGGAAGTGACGTCCTCTTTGAACATGTTAATCTGGACGTCCAGGAAAATGCGCGCATCGCACTTGTAGGTCACAACGGTGTGGGAAAATCGACGCTTGTGAAAATGATTGTCGGACAACAAAGTCCTGATCAAGGACAAATTAGTAAAAATAAGGGGCTCACACTGGGATATCTTGCACAAGATACTGGTTTAGAAACTTCAAATACAATTTATGCTGAAATGTTGACAGTCTTTAAAAATTTACGTCACATGGAAAATGAGCTCCATCAAATCGAAGCAGAAATTGCTGCAACTGCGACTAGCACAAAAAGTGCTGCTTATCAGCACCTACTAAAGAAGTATGATCAACTCCAACATGACTTCAAAGAAGCCAACGGGTATGGTTATGAATCCGAAATTCGCTCTGTCTTGCATGGTTTTCATTTTTTTGAAGAAGATTATAAGCGCCAGGTTGCAACTCTTTCTGGTGGACAGAAAACACGTTTGGCGCTAGCAAAGCTCTTACTCGAAAAAAGAGATTTACTAATTCTGGATGAACCTACCAATCACTTGGACATTGAGACTTTGAGCTGGCTTGAAAATTATCTGCAAACTTATTCAGGTGCCCTGTTGCTCATCTCACATGACCGCTATTTTCTTGATAAAGTGGCGCATGAAGTCTATGAACTAACGCCTACTGGAACAGAACATTATCCAGGAAATTACTCGGCTTACATTGATGAAAAAAAAGCGCGTTACCAACAACAACTCAAACAGTATGAAAAACAGCAAGTAGAAATTGAAAAATTAGAGGACTTCGTTGCACGTAATATTGTCCGTGCCTCTACTACTAAACGTGCACAAAGCCGGCGCAAACAGCTTGAAAAAATAACACGCCTTGAAAAACCTACACTTGCAGCCAAGGGACCTCGTTTTCAATTCACGCCTGCCAGGCAAAGCGGCAACTTAGTGTTAAATGTCACCGCTGCATACATTGGTTACAATTCACAACCACTTGCGGGCCCGATTAACCTTGATCTCAGAAAGCACCAACTAATGGCAATTATTGGACCAAATGGAGTGGGAAAATCCACTCTTCTTAAAAGCCTTCTTGGAAAAATCCAATTACTTTCTGGTGAGGTTCGTTTTGGTACAAATGTAGATGTCGGTTACTACGACCAAGAATTAAAAAGACTGCACTCCAGCAAAACCGTACTGCAGGAGTTATGGGACGATCATCCTACAACTCCTGAAGGCGAAATTCGTTCAATTTTAGGTAGCTTCCTTTTTTCAGGCGACGATGTGAAAAAATTGGTTCATAATCTTTCTGGCGGCGAGAAGGCGCGTTTACTGCTTACAAAATTGGCTTTTGAGCACGATAATTTTTTGATTTTCGATGAACCTACCAACCACCTAGACATCGAAAGCAAAGAAGTTCTAGAAGAAGCACTGCAAAACTTTGATGGAACCGTCCTCTTTATTTCTCATGATCGTTATTTTATCAACAAACTTGCCAGTTCAATTCTTGAGTTATCATCTGCCGGCAGCAAATTATACTTAGGTGATTACGATTATTACCTAGATAAAAAAGAAGAGGAACAAGCACTGGCAGATGACCAGGCAGTCCCCAGCACTGCTTTGGGAAAACAAACTGTAAAAGAAACTCAGCAAAATTATCTCCAAAGCAAAGAGCTGCAAAAAAAGAAACGCAAACTCACACGTGAAATCGCGCTGCTCGAACAAGAACTCGAAGACAAGGCTACAGAAATTGAACAGATCCAGACCCAGATGACTCTGCCTGAAAACTATAAAGATCCTGCTAAAAGTAAAACCTTGCAACAACAACTAAAAAAAGCCCAAGATATTCAGGACCAATTGGAACAGCAGTGGGAGCATAAAAGTCTGGAAAATGAAGAGCTCTAACTTAATTAAACTCGCAGTTCTCTTGTTGCTGACTATTCCAACGGATTTAGTAAAAATACTTTAAACTAAAAGATGCAGTTTAAAACTCTGATTAAATTCAGTTTTTTGAATTGGATCCTTTTTATTTACACCCCAAAAACAATTTTCAGATTCATGCACACTTGGTGGCGGCACCAATAGACAGCTTTAGCTTTCTAAATCAAGCATCTGTTGGCCCCTTAACCCGCTTGTGTAAACTGTTACAAAAATTTTAGTGCACTTTAATCATGCTAGACTAAAGGGGCTGTGACAAAATTTAAATTTTGTCACAGCCCCTCTTTTATTCTGGATAAACGTGTTCCATAAGTCAAAATCCTCCGTCTAACCTCGAATTACTCATAGCAAAGTATTCGCTATGTTCGTAATTTCGAGTTAGTACTCAAATTTTCCCGACTTATGTCACACTCTCTCAAGGATCTTCTACGCTATTAGTTCTAGATAGTTGCGGCCTATTTCAATGCACCTTTTACCCATGGGAACTCAAGACTCGGTTCTGCGTTAAGGTCAAGTTGAGCTCTAACATCATTTTTCCAAGCCACATAACCTGCAGCTCCAATCATTGCAGCATTGTCACCGCAAAGAGTAAGTGGAGCCTTCACAAATTCAACTTCATCTAAGCGCGTCAAACGTTGTGCGAGCGCCTGCCGTAATCCCCGATTAGCTGCCACCCCGCCTGCAAGAATTAACTGTTTCACTGGAAAAGCGTGCAACGCCCTAATTGTCTTAGCGACTAGCACATCGATTACACTTTGTTGGAAACTCGCAGCTAAATCATTTTTGTTAAGTTCTTCTCCAACTTGTTGTGCATGATGAACTGTGTTAATAAATGCACTTTTTAGCCCGCTGAAACTAAAATCATAATTTTCTTCATGCAACATTGCTCGTGGAAATTTGAAGGAATCTTTTCCTGCGTGTGCTAGTGCGTCAATCTCCTTACCCGCAGGATATGATAGTCCCAGCACCCGACCGATCTTATCATAAGCTTCCCCCGCAGCGTCATCACGCGTTTCTCCCACGATCTCGTAACGATTAGGTTCAGGTAAATAAACAAGTTCAGTATGACCTCCGGAAACAAGCAGTGCCATCGCTGGAAATTCAAGCGGAGTAACGAAACGTGCTGCATAGATATGACCCGCCATATGATTAACTGGAATCAACGGCAAATTATGTGCAAAAGCAACAGCCTTTGCTGCCGCAACACCAACTAAAAGCGCACCAACTAACCCTGGTCCATATGTTACAGCCACTGCATCAAGTTCCTCATAGGTAACTGCAGCCTCAGCAAGAGCATCTTGCAAACAAAGTGTAATTTGTTCTATGTGATGTCGGCTAGCCACTTCCGGCACGACGCCGCCAAAACGTTTATGACTCTTTATTTGGGTAGCAACTACGTTTGCAAGAATTTTCTCCCCGTTTTCTACAACTGCTACACTGGTTTCATCGCAGCTGGTTTCAAAAGCCAAGATCAGTTCTCTTTTAAGACTATTCATTTTCTTTACTTTCCCTTTTTTCTTTTTTGATCACATACTTCATATTGATTGCGTCTTCTCGATTTGATTGATAATAATTTTTCGTTAACCCATTATTTTTGAATCCTAATGCAGCATAGAGCCTCTGTGCACGAACATTGCTTAGACGCGCCTCTAAAGTAATTGTTTTAAAAGAATGCTGTGCTGCATATGCAATCATTTTTTTCAATAAAAAACTGCCTAGGCCACGTTCCTGAAATAAAGGCATAACAGCCACATTTGTAATATGAACGTCCTTACTCCTAACTGCAAAGGTCCCACCAATAAAAGCTACCAACTGATCATTGTAGCGCAAAATAAAATATATTTTATGCGCCTGATCCTGCAACTCGCTCTCAAAGACTGTCGGATCCCAGGAGGCATCTTGTGGATAAACCTGTCGTTGAAGTGCATACATTTCAGGAATGTCAGGGACTAGTGCCCTGCAAAGCAAATAATTTTCACCATTAATCTCAACCCGCAGATTAGCAAATTCTAATTCATCTTTTTTGATTCGATGCTTTTGCAGCCAAAGCTGCATTTTCTTAAATTTTTTCAACAAGCGGTCCATCTAAAGTCCCCTGATGTTTTTTCTTCCACTGTGCTTCTGCTTGTGTTAAACGCAGATATTTTGGAATAAAATTTTGAATTTCTGCTGGTTTTTGACGCAAAGCTAATAATCCAAGAATGTACGCTTGAGGATAATTCAACTCAGGATGTGCAAAACTAACTTGTTGCGGCTTGAATGCATGTTTAAACTGCTGTGCAAATTGTTGACTATCATTCCCCACAAAAACGATATGGGGATATTTTTGTAACTTTAGACATAATTCACTCAGTCCAAGATGGCGATCAGCAACCAAGGATGTTAGGATCCCTTCTTTTTCTTGATAAATTCCAGCAAAAACATTTCCCCGCCGTGCATCAAAAAGAGGAACAATCACCGTTTCCGCAACATGCACTGCTCCTGCTAAAACTGCTAAGCTTGAAATTCCTACCAACTCTTTATTCAGAGTAAAAGCAAGTGTCTTAGCTGTTGTGACCCCAATTCTAAGACCTGTGTACGAACCTGGTCCCTGAGCAACTGCAATTCGATCAATCTCTGTAGGTTCAAGCGCAACACTTTTCAAAAGTGCAGCAATTTGTGGCATCAAAGCTACACTGTGATTCTTAGAATGATTTGTTGTCATCGTCGCCAATAACCGCTCATCTTCAAGTAGCGCTAAGCTTAACGGCTGATTCGAAGTATCAATGGCTAATATTTTCATTTCTTTAATTCCGCTCCAATTCTTAGTCCGATTCCAACAATAATACTACCACATTTGGGTTAAGAATGCGCCCGTATTTTAAAGAGAAGTCCCCCCAACCTCCACGAGTTAAGTCTTGCGTTACAAAGCAAATCGGATTCAAAGTTACGCCTAATGCGAGCCTGATTATCCAAAATTGCTAAGTATGACCACCTTATTCAAATGAACAAGGGAGTGTGACATAAGTCGGGAAAATTTGAGTGCTAACTCGAAATTACGAACATAGCGAGTACTTTGCTATGAGTAATTGGAAAGTCAGATGGAGAATTTTGACTTATGGAACACGTTTATACGGAATAAAAGAGGGGCTGTGACAAAATTTAACTTTTGTCACAGTCCCCTTGGCTGAGTAATCTTAGTATTCAAAAAAATTGCTGCACACATTCATGTTGTGCATTAGAACCTTAACAGCTCAATTAAATTCTCTTTTCCAAACTTTGTAAAGTTCTATTATGACTCACAAAGTAAAGTAACACTACTTGCAACGGGATCATAATTAACTCCTTAACAATGCGTGTCGGAAAAAGTGCCCAAAAAGAAGCATGATACAACTCCATTAACCAAAACGTATTCAAGCACGCATCAATCAACAAAACATTAATCAAAACTGCTACGATGATCCGCCATAACTGTGGTTTATGCTGATAAAAAAAGATACCGTACACAAAAGCTCCTACAAACGCAGAGATTGTAAAACCAAAGAAATAACCACCGATTCCGCCGAAGATGAGGGTACCCACAATATCAGCACACCCAGCAGCAATCCCAGCAAGTAACGGGCCAAACCACAAAGCCATAAAAAAAACGACCACGAAGGTTAAACTGACCCTCACTGACCAAATACCAAATGACAAAAACTTGGCAACCACAATATCCAATGCAATCAAAAAACCCAGCAAAGATAATTTGCGTGTTGTCAAACGTGCAACAAAACTATTCATAAGACATCTCCCTTTTGGAGTTGCCACAAAAAGATGCGGCGAATGCGGAAATAAGATCGCAGGTCTCCACTTTCGTCCAGAAGACACATTCCGTCCTTCCAGCACTTAACGCCTTATTTCCTACCCCGAATTTGCATAATTACATGCCCATTCATTATACCACACTCCAAGGGCGGAGAAGCTTCTTTACCTAAATTTTTTATAATCACTGCTAGTAACGCTCATGCCCGCCATTCACATGGTTCTTTTTTGCCAAAGACAGCGTGCACGACAACTTTCGCCTTGAACTGTTTTGATCACATGGAAAGATTCAAGTTTGGCTTCATCAATTTCAGTCGCACTTTCGACCATTTCGCCATAATGAACTTCACGTTTATACTTGATATTCATTTTAAGCAGCTTATGCCTTAATAAGAAGTCTTCACTGAGACCATCAATCATCCAGTCAAAGTAATGTACATTGTTAACATGCTGATTAGAGTCAATATCCATAAAGCGCACGCGATACTGTTTAGCTGGCAATTGTCTTCCTTGCGCTAAGCGCTTAGGATCTGGCATCCGCTCTACTTTTGCAGAGTACTCACAATTATAAGGATCAATCAGTTCATCTAACACACGTGCGATCTTTCTTTTCTGTTGGTCCATCAAAACAAACACACTATGCATTTTGGCTAGTCGCTCTCCTTGTTGTGATTCAATCCAGAAATCACGGTAACAAAAATAGCGGTTATAAGAATCAGCTTTTGTGAAAATTGTAATCTGTTCCCCATATTTTGGCATCCGCACAATTTCAATCAGATGTTGCGTAATTACCCAGCCATATCCAAGGGCGTTGATCTTTTCTTCCGTCAACCCCAATGCAATACTCTGGTCCTGCGAAGCCAACATCAAAATATTTACAAGCATCCCGACTGTTGTCTCTTTAGTTCGATCCGTTTCATAGAATAACACTTGATGCTTTTCACTAAATACTCCTTCAGTCACGCGCTTGCCCTCCTTGTTCAGCTTCAATGTGATGAAAGCTGTTATAAACACTCTGTCTCTTCAGCCCGTTCTTCTTAGCAACCGTTTTAATTGCTTCATTAGGTTTATAGCCTTGGGTAGCAATCAATAACTCAACTTGATCAGCCAAAGGCAGGATCGACTCAGGTGAAGCGGGTTGTTGCACCTGCTGATTACCTGCAATAATCAGACAAAATTCGCCTCTGATTTGCTCACTTTCTGCCCACGCCAAGGCTTCATCTAAGGTTCCACGCAAAAATTCTTCAAATTTTTTAGTGAGTTCCCGACATAAAACAATTTGCCTTTTTCCCCCAAAAGAGGCGGCTAAAGCTTTAAGCGTCTTTTTTAACCTATGTGGTGCCTCGTAAAGAATCACTGTTTCAGTTTTTTTAGACAAAGCCTCCAATTGCGCTTCTTTTTCCTTTTTTTTCCGCGCAAGAAACCCTACAAACAAAAAAGGCTGAGGTGCAATTCCCGAAGCAATCAACGCTGTAAGTCCCGCATTTGGCCCAGGCAGCGGAATAACAGGAATTTTTTGAGCAAGACTTGCCACCACCAATTCATGCCCTGGGTCGCTAATTGAAGGCATTCCCGCATCACTAACCTGCGCGATCTTTTGTCCATCCTGTAACTTACGCAAAAGTATCGGAATTCTTTCTTGCGTGTTGTGTTCATGAAAGCTGATCTGTGGAGTCTTAATCTCAAAATGATTCAGCAGTTTTTGGGTATTTCGGGTATCTTCTGCAGCAATCAAATCCACTTCCTGCAGCACCTTAACGGCCCGGATCGTCATATCCTCTAAATTACCGATTGGTGTAGGTACTAGATAAAGTGCCCCTTTAGTTTCGGCTTGTTGAAAACTACTCATTTTTTCAAAAGCCATCAGCGTCTCTCCCCATAAATGACATCTTGACAAAAAACACACGGTTCATCGTTAATTCTGCGTGTCCCGTACATATTATCCACATTACATACGTGAAATCCTTCTTCATACAGCATCTCTAAATTTTTTTTCGATTTTGACAATTCTGCTTGCCCATTGCTTTGTTTTTGTTGTTCAAGTTCCTGCAGATGTGCACGTAAATGCTGATTCTCAGTCTCAAGCTCTGCATTTCGTTCAATTACCCGTGTCATCTCTACTTTGATCGCCTCAATACGCTCAAGCATCTTTTGAGCTTCGGCTCCCATCTGTGCAAAACCATCGTATAATTCCCGCTTGTTCAAAAAATCACCTTCATTTATCCGTTATCCGTGATAGCACCGACAAAGCTTCAGCGTCAATGCTTCAATTGTATTTTGAAAAGACACATTGATCCGCAAAAGATATAAAGTTTGTAAAAAAAGCTCTGTTCCTTCAGCGACTCGCGCGCTTGAAATTCCCGCGAGCTGTTCTGCAAAACGAGTTTGATATTTTTTAAATGCACTTTCTTTTTCACCATTAGTTAATTCTAGTGAATCTTTTCCCAAAAGTAAAAGCAGGTCTAGTAAAATCTTTTCATCTTCTTTATTCGTGACCTCTGCCATCAACTTGGTTTGGACTTCCACAAAGCAACGCCAATCATTTTGCAATATATGTAAATACCATTGGCAAACACTCCCACTCAGCTTATCAAAGACCGGTGCTTGTGCGAGTTGACGCGCACGTTCTAAGCTATTGGTCAACCTTCCAAGCAAAACAGCTTTTTCCCTAGGGACATTCTCTGCTTCCAACAAAGCTGTTAGCTGCCTGGCACTTAGGGGTTGCAGTTCAAAAAGCTGACATCGTGATACAATCGTTGGCAAAAGTGCAGCAGGTTGCGTCGTTAGTAAAAACGCCACAACCTGTCCGCTTGGTTCCTCCAAAAATTTAAGCAGACTGTTTGCAGCACTGACCGTCATTTTTTCGGCATTTTCAATAATAAACACTTTTTTATTGCTTTCTACACCACTTTTGCTAAACTCGTCCTTTAAAAACCGGATTTGTTCAACCTTAATTGAAAGTCCATCAGGTGCGACATATACCACATCCGGCTGGTTTCCAGCGGCAATTCGATGACACTCAGAGCATTCAAGACACGGACGCCCCGCTGCCGCATGCTCACAATAAATCCCTTGTGCAATCCAGACAGCAAGTTCCCGTTTCCCTGCACCCTCAGGACCAGCAAAGAGATATGCATGTGCAAGTTTTTTAGTAGCAACCAATTTTGCAAAGTAATTCATCAGTCGCGGTTGCAAATTTTTTACTTTATTAGTAGCAGTCATTTAGCTCATCCTAGAATTGTTGAAATGAATCAATTGGCAAGACGAAAACAGTTGCTCCGCCAACTTGAACTTCTACCGGATAAGCTGCTGATGAATCCATCGAAGCATCCAAGTTAATTGGAGGTGTCATGAATTGCTTCCGTGTACGCGAAGTTTCCTTAATTAACTCCAGTACATCGTGGACCCGTTCGTCCTCAATCCCAATCATAAATGTCGTATTCCCTGATTTTAAAAACCCACCTGTCGTCGACAACTTTGTGGCGCGAATATTTTCTTCAATAAATTGATTGCTAAGACGGTTACTATCTTTGTCCTGCACAATTGCAATGATCATTTTCATCTTGTTTCCCTCCATTTTTAACAAAATTAATCAAACAAACCTGGCAGCGCCTTATTGAGTTGCTGCAAAGCTGCACTCACAACATTCTTAAACGGCTGACTTGCATCAATTGTAACGATTCTTTTTTCGGCCTTTGCCATTCGCAAATATGCCGCATGTACAGTTTCATGAAAAGTTAATGATTCTTTATCTAAACGATTAACCTCATTGCTGCGAAAACGTGCGATTCTTTTTAACCCAATCTCAGGCGAAACATCGAAGTAAAGCGTTAACTCCGGTAATAATCCATTAGTTGCAAACTCATTCATGTGTGCTACCGCAGCTTCACCCAATCCGCGACCAGCACCTTGATAAACAATTGAACTGTCCACATAACGATCACAAAGAACAAGCTTATCAGCCTTAAGTGCAGGAAGGACCGTTTCGACAAGATGCTGTCTCCGCGCGGCAGCATAAAGTAATGCTTCTGTCCGTGCATCCATTTCTCCCAGCTGTTTGTCTAAAATAATTCCTCTGATCTTTTCTGCGATGCGATTACCGCCTGGCTCACGTGTTAGGAGATACTCAACAGTTCCTTTTTGTGTAAGTCTGGCTGCAATTTCTTTCAATACACTTGTTTTCCCTGACCCATCTGGACCTTCAAAAGTTATAAACTTTCCCGCCACTTAAATAACCTCTTTCACCTGTACTCTTTTATTCTACTTTACTAGTGTTCCAGTGTCTAACAATAAAAAAACAGGACAGATCAAAATGTTGCTTGCCATGATCGGTCCTTGCTGAATGATTACACTGAAAAATTTCAGTGCTCAATTATTGAAGATTGCAGATGACCTCTGACTCTTCGCCTGCGGGCCTCCATGTACAAAAAAGTGTACTTTGCTTCCGCCAATTTAGTCTGTGCGCTCAATTCATTATCCTCTTCACGTACAGCCACTTGTGTTTGCTTGGCATGCTCCCATTCAGCAGCTGCAATATCAATTGCACTCAACAATTTCTCGTCGAAAATTACTTTGAGCCTTTTCTTTTTCTTGCCAAACACACAATCACTCCTCTTTAGTGAGTTCAGATTTCTTGCCGACCTTCGATTGCTTTAAAGAGAGTCATCTCGTCAGCGTATTCAATGTCGCTTCCAACAGCTAATCCGTGAGCCAAGCGGGTCACTTTAATAGCTGCTGGCTTGATTAAGCGTGAAATATACATTGCAGTTGCCTCACCTTCAGGCGTAGCATTGGTTGCAATAATGACTTCGTTGATTTCAGAATTATGCTGCAAGCGACGTAGCAAACTGGCAATGTTAATATCCTCAGGACCTTTCCCCTCCATTGGTGAAAGGACTCCATGAAGCACGTGGTAAAGGCCATGGTACTCGCGCATTCTTTCCAGTGACATTACATCTTTAGGTTGTTCAACCACAATAATTTTAGCTTGGTCTCGAGCTTTATCAGCACAAATCACGCAAGGATCGCTTTCAGTAATGTTTCCGCAAATACTGCAATAACGCAAATCACGCTTTGCTGCTAAAAGAGCTTTGGAAAAACCAACAACGTCTTCTTGTTGCATATCAATTGTGAAAAAAGCTAAACGTGTTGCTGTCTTTTCTCCAATTCCTGGTAATTTCATATAACTGTCGATCAACTTGGCGATCGGTTCTGGATACTGCATCATGACATCCCTCTCGTAAGTTCTAAACTAGAGCTAAAATCCAGGAATATTTTGGGTATACTTGCCCATTTTTTTGTGGGTTTCTTGCTCAATTTGTGTGATCGCGTCGTTGACGGCCATAATCACTAAATCCTGCAACATGTCAATGTCATCTGGATCGACCGCCTCTGGTTTAATTTGAATATCAGTCATTTCTTTTTTCCCAGTAAATTTAACCACAACCGCCTCATCAGCCGCTTTACCTATAAATTCTTGGCTTTCTAGTTCTTCTTGATCCTTCTTCATGTTCTTTTGCATCTTTTGCATTTGTTTCATCATACCTTGCATATTTCCCATTCCACGCATCATATTATCAAGATCCTTTCTTAGTTAATCCTCTTTAACATCTACAATTTTAGTCACATTTTCACCAAAGATATGAACAGCTTGTTTAACAAGCTGTTCATCCTGATTTTTTTCAGCCTGTTTTTGTTCTTGTGCCTGATCCTTTTCAAGTTCAGTCCCATGCTCACGTAAAAATTGTTTCCGGATTTCAGGCCAGCGTTCATTAGGGATAAAGACTAATTCATACTGACTGCCTGCTAATTTTTCCAAATCAGCTGCAAGTTCGTCTTTTAGCTCTGCATCCTGACTGGCTTTTTCACAAAGAAAATCATAGCGAAAACTAATAATTACCCCAGCTGAGCTTGCCGCGACTGGCTGACTGACATTCATAATTGCTCGTTGTGTTACTGAAAGCATGCTCATCAAGTCCACCCATACATCTTTTAATTGTATCAAATTATCGCGTGTTGCAGTGCTTAAAATTGGATAAATTTTCTTTAGGTTAATTACCATTTTCCCTTTAGAAGCAGCGGTCGCCTTTTTTTTATGTGCCAACGGCTGTTGAGCAGACCCTGCCTGCCCTTTGGTTTGCTGCAATTCGTCAACTGTCCGGCGTAAGTCTTTGATTTCTTTCTTTAAAGTACTTAATTCACCGTTCGCTGCTTGTGGAATAGCAGGCTTTTCTTTGCTCTTTTGTTGTGCCAATTTAACTGTCAAAACTTCTAGACAAATATCGGTATGGCTGGTTAAACGCATTGTCTGCTGTTCTTTGTTCAAAATATCGATTGCAGCGTACAATTCGGCCGGTGTCAGTTCAACAGCAAGCTTTTTCAAGTTCTCATTGACTTTCCCTAGGCCTTCTTTTTCAAGAATTTCAGGAGCCGTCTGATACATTAGCAAATCACGACAATATTTAATTGTCGCCTCCACTAACCGGTTAGCGTCGGTCCCTTCTTCCAATAAAACATGCAGCTTATCGAGCGCCTTTGCAGGTTGATGTGTAAATACCAGCTCTAAGTACTGATAAAGTTTCTCTTGCGTAATACTCCCAGTCACCAACAATGCATTTTTCAACGTGACAGTATCGTCTCCAAAGGAAAGAACTTGATCCAAAATACTGAGTGCATCCCGCATTCCTCCGGCAGCTGCTTGTGCAATCACTTGGAGCGCATCTTCTTCATAACTGAAACTTTTATGTTCTAAGATGTATTTCATTCTGGCAAAAAGATCCCGGTTACTGATTCTACGAAAATCAAACCGCTGCGTGCGTGAAATAATTGTTGCTGGAATTTTATGGGGCTCTGTAGTAGCGAGAATAAAGACAACATTGGTCGGTGGCTCTTCAAGGGTTTTCAGCAGTGCATTAAATGCCCCGGTTGAAAGCATATGCACTTCATCGATAATATAAACTTTATAATCAGCTACGGTAGGCGCATATTTAACCTTATCGCGAATCTCTCGGACTTCATCTACACTATTGTTTGAAGCTGCATCAATTTCAATGACATCGTTTAGTCTGCCAGCAGTGATTGCCTGGCAGATTTCACACTGATTACAAGGTTCGCCATCTTTGCGTGCATGGCAATTAAGTGCCTTAGCAAAAATTTTGGCAGCGGATGTTTTCCCTGTACCACGAGGACCGGTAAAAAGATATGCGTGACTCGTCTGCCCAGTCACGATCGCATTTTGCAAGGTCTTCGTGATCATTTCCTGGCCCACTAAATCAGCAAAACGCTGTGGTCGCCAGACACGGTAGAGAGCTTGATATCCCATTTCAACACTTCCTTTATCTTGCCTCATTTTAAAAAAAGCTCCCGACCGCTATGATCGGGAGGTAACTTGTCATATTAACTTGAGACACATGCCGTACCAAGTTTAGTGCTGCTTCCTTCCGGACCTGACACAGTTCACAAGGACGACATTGTCCCAAGGCCTTGCGGCACTATCTATAATACATGAAATGTAATAAAAATGCTAGTCTTCACGTTTGGATTTTTTTCTTTTCTGTCGAATCTCTCTAAAAAAGCTCTTAAGCAGCGCACTGGACTCGGCTGCCAATAACCCGCGCTCTACTTTTACTTGATGATTAAACCGTTGATCTTCTAGCAAGTTCAATAAAGACCCGGCCGCACCCGCCTTAGGATCAGGTGCTCCGTAATAAGTCTCTTTAATCCGTGCATTTATGATTGCACCACTACACATTGGACATGGTTCTAAGGTTACAAAAAGTTGTGCGTCCGGTAAACGCCAACTTTTAACGGCCGCATTGGCTTCTTGTAAGGCAATCATCTCAGCATGCATTGTGACGTCTTGACTATGCTCACGTAGATTATGTCCGCGTCCAATTATTTTACCATTCGACACAATTACACACCCAATTGGAACTTCCGCAATTGCAGCTGCCTTTTGTGCTTCATAAAGTGCCTCTTGCATAAATTTTATTTTTTGTTGTGCATCTAGTTCCACAGACGGACCTCCTCCAGCATTTTACTTGGTACTTTCAAGCACAAAATATCCCTTGTCTTTGGCAACTACTCGGCAGTTGCCAAAGGTTGTTTCCATTTTTTGACGTGCTGAAGGAGCTCCTTGCTTTTTTTGAATCACAATCACCAATTTCCCGCCCTCTTTCAAATGTGCTTTTGCACCCGTCAAGATTTGGTGGACAACTTGTTTGCCTGCTCTAATAGGTGGATTTGAAAGGATCAACGCATAAGCAGTTTCAGTCACTGCAGTATAAAGATCTGATTCCCAAATATTAACATTGTCTACCTGATTAGAAGCCGCATTTTTATGTGCCAACTGTAAAGCAAGTTCATTTACATCAACCAGGTCCACTTGTCTTTGGGATTCGCTTTTAGCGACCGCTAACCCTAAGGGCCCATACCCACAGCCCACGTCCAAGATTGGGCCATCAATCAAGGTCGTTAAGGGAAGATTTTCCAAAAGAACCCGTGAACCAAAATCAACCGTTCTTTTGGAAAAAACACCATTATCGGTTACAAAATGCATTGGTTGCCCCAATAACGTAAAATCCCAGCTGCTTTCTTGATGAACTACATCTGGATTTTTGGAATAATAATAATTTGTCATTTTTCAACCTCATATCCTACTTTAAATTCCTACGCAAGCTGAAGCCTAGGCGTGTTAAGCTTGCGGTATTTCCAAAAAATACTATATATCGTATACCATTAAAAGAAGCAAATACCATATATGGTGTTTGCTTCTTGATTAATTCGTCAAATGATGTATACTAAGCATACAACATATTAACGCGAGGTGCCAACTATGAAATTATCAATTTATACAAAAAACAACTGTATCCAATGTAAGATGACAAAAAAGTTTCTAACAGAACACCATATTTCCTTTGAGGAGCATAATGTCAGCAGCGAACCACAGTACATTACTTATCTGAAAGAAAAAGGATTTCGCTCTGTTCCTGTGATCGAAAAAAATGATGCTCCAATTATCAATGGCTTTCGTCCCGATCTTTTAAAAAACTTAGTTGCTAATTTTTAAAATCGTTTGGGGTTGAGCTTTGAAAAAAGGCTGTCTTTTTCGCATAACCTCAGCTTGAAGCCTTGATTTTCTTAGCATTTAAAGCCCAGTTTAAGTTTGCTCAGCGTAGTCGACGGCGATCAAAAAACTCGCTGAGCTCTTTTTGTTTGCCCCGAAAGCCGAAAATCTTCTTTCAATCTTATTAAGCAGCTTAGCACAGCAGCACAAGAGCTCATTCATTAAGTTCTTTACAACTTAGAAAGTGGTGACAGAAATTGACACTTAAAGATATAGACAGTAACAAAGTAACCTATTATGACCTAAATAACGAGATCAATCTTCCTGTAAACGGACAAATTCCGCTCAACAAAGACAAAGAAGCACTGGCAGCGTTCCTAGCAGAAAACGTTAAACCTAATCTTAAAACTTTTCCTTCTCTCAAAGAACGTTTTAATTACTTAATCGAAAACGATTATCTTGAACGTGAGTTTATCGAAAAGTTTGATTTTCATTTTATTGAAAAACTTTACAAATTTTTGGAAGACGCACATTTTAAATTCAAGACTTTTATGGCTGCCTATAAATTTTACGCACAGTATGCGTTACGCACCAATGATAACGACTTCTATCTTGAAAGCTTCATCGATCGAGTTGCTGCCAATGCTCTTTTCTTTGCAGACGGTGATGAAAAATTAGCGCTTGCACTTGCCGATGAAATTATTCATCAGCGTTACCAACCTGCTACTCCGTCTTTCCTCAATGCTGGACGTAAACGCCGTGGAGAACTGGTTTCATGCTTCTTAATCCAAGTTACTGATGATATGAACTCGATCGGCAGAGGAATTAACTCCGCTTTGCAACTGTCCAGAATTGGCGGCGGAGTTGGCATTTCCCTCAGCAATTTGCGTGGTGCTGGAGCACCAATTAAGAACATTCAAGGAGCAGCTTCTGGAGTCGTACCCGTTATGAAATTGTTAGAAGATAGTTTCTCTTACTCTAATCAATTAGGTCAACGTCAAGGTGCTGGTGTGGCATACCTCAATATTTTCCATCCTGATGTTGTTGCTTTCTTATCAGCTAAAAAAGAAAACGCAGATGAAAAAATTCGTGTCAAAACTTTGTCACTCGGGTTAGTGGTTCCTGACAAATTTTATGAATTAGCCCGTCAAAATGAAGAAATGTATCTCTTCGATCCATGGGGTGTAGAGCGCGAATACGGGGTGCCTTTTTCCTACGTTGATATCACTGCAGAATATGATAAACTTGTCGCGAACCCCAGAATTCCTAAAAAGAAGATTAGAGCACGCGAGCTCGAAGCTGAAATCAGCAAGTTGCAGCAAGAATCAGGATATCCTTATATTCTTAATATTGACACTGCTAATCAGGAGAATCCAATTTCCGGCAAAATTATTATGAGTAACTTGTGTACAGAAATCCTACAGGTCCAACAACCTTCAATTGTCAATAATACTCAAGGCTTTGATAAATTGGGTACTGACATCAGTTGCAATTTGGGTTCTACTAACATTGTTAATTTGATGGCATCCCCTGATTTTGGGGCTTCAGTAGCAGCCATGGTACGCGCTCTAACCTATGTTACCGATCATTCAGACATTGATGTTGTTCCTTCTATCCAAAAAGGAAACAAATTAGGCCATACGATTGGGCTTGGTGCAATGGGACTACATGCTTTCTTAGCCAAGAACAAAATTCATTATGGTTCAAAAGAAGCAATTGACTTTACTAACATTTACTTTATGCTCTTAAATTACTGGACTTTAAAGGCCTCAAATCAAATCGCAGTTGAACGTCAAACAACTTTTGCAGGCTTTGAAAAGAGCAAGTACGCTGATGGTACTTATTTCAACAAATATACGACGCAAACCTTCCAGCCTCAAAGCGATAAGGTTAAACAACTTTTTGCTGGGATTTTTATTCCTACCCAGCGGGATTGGGCAGATTTGAAGGCAGCCGTGCAAAAAGATGGTCTATATCATCAAAATCGGCTCGCTGTGGCACCGAATGGCTCCATTTCGTATATCAATGACACAACTGCGAGTCTGCACCCAATCATTAATCGCATTGAGGAACGTCAGGAACGTAAAATCGGTAAAATTTATTATCCAGCTCCTTATCTTTCAAACGAAACGCTCCCTTACTATACTTCCGCGTATGACACAGATATGCGAAAAGTAATTGACACCTACGCTGCAGCACAACAGCACGTGGATCAAGGCATGAGTTTAACACTCTTTATGCGTTCAACGATTCCTGCAGGGTTATATGACTGGAAAGCAGGTCATACAGATAAAATGACGACCCGCGACTTATCAATTTTGCGGAACTATGCGCATGCAAAGGGAATCAAATCACTTTATTATGTCCGTACATTTACTGATGATCAAAATGAAGTCGGCGCAAATGAATGCGAAAGCTGTGTTATTTAATAACTAAGGAGACCCAGACAAATGAAAGATTATTATCAAGCAATCAACTGGAACAAACTGGAAGATCAAATCGATAAAGCAACTTGGGAAAAATTAACTGAACAATTTTGGCTCGATACTAGAATCCCACTTTCAAATGATCTCGCTGATTGGCGTAAATTTGCACCAGAGCATAAAAAAGTAGTTGAACGTGTCTTTGGCGGTTTGACACTGTTAGATACCGTCCAATCCGAAGATGGAATGGACTCTTTAATGAAGGATATTCGAACTCAGCATGAACGTGCTGTCTTGAATAACATTCAATTTATGGAATCTGTCCATGCCAAAAGCTACTCTTCAATCTTTTCCACTTTGAATACACCCAAGGAAATTGAAGAAATCTTCGAATGGACCCACACAAATAAATATCTGCAATACAAAGCTCAAAAAATTGATGGAATTTATCGTACGGGAACACCTTTAGAGAAAAAAGTCGCTTCGGTTTTCCTTGAGACCTTCTTATTTTATTCTGGTTTTTACACTCCTTTATATTGGTTAGGGCATAACAAGCTGGCTAATGTCGCTGAGATCATTAAGTTGATCTTACGAGACGAATCCGTTCATGGGACCTATATCGGATACAAATTCCAACTTGGCTTTCGTGAATTAAATCAAGAAGAACAAGACAAGCTTTCTGCGTGGATCTATGACCTGCTCTATGATCTTTATGCTAATGAAGAAAAGTATACTCATTATCTCTATGATGAAGTCGGCTGGGCAGATAAAGTCTTAACCTTCCTCCGTTATAACGCCAACAAAGCGTTGATGAATCTAGGATTAGACCCGCTTTTCCCAGACACAGCAGATGATGTCGACCCTGTCGTTATGAATGGCATCTCGACTACTACTTCTAATCACGACTTTTTCTCCCAGGTAGGCAATGGCTATTTATTAGGCGATGTTGAAGCAATGTCAGACGAAGACTACAATATCAAATAACTATATAACGTACTACATGTGCATTTAGGTAACAGCGTTGTCTTTTACAGTCAGTCTAAAATTAAGGGGCTGTGACAAAAGTTAAATTTTGTCACAGCCCCTCTTTATATTCGGGATAAACGTGTTCCATAAGTCAAACCCTTTATCTCTGAATTGTAAAGAACACGTACTATTATAATTTAGCGCTAACAGGCAGGGCTTTACCCTCTCTACTTAAAGAAATGAGCAATCATCAAAGCACGTTTAGACTGTCCTGTGGCAGCATGCTGATTAACTACACTTGCTAGTTGGAGCATCGTAATTAACACAGAATTACGTTTGCGATAAGCAGTATATTTTGAATGCCACTTAGTTACATACTTATTCTTATATGAACGTAAGCCCTGAAAACCATAAAAATGATATCCATACTCATAGATTAAATGTGCCGCTCGTTCTTCAATAAAGCTATACTCCGAGCGACCCACATTTGAAAGTGGCGCCATTCCCATATTAAAGTATTCATATCCATTTTCCTTGCCATACTCAAATAAGCTGATGAAAATTTTATCCATGATCCCTGACGGTGCTTCTTTAAGATGCCGCATTAAATCAATCGAGAGAATCTTTTTACTGCCTGAAGGCATCAAAGAAGCAAAGGCAACTACCTGCCCTTGGGCGTCACGAATAACTGCAATTGGTGCTTGGTTCAGGTAATATTCATCAAAGAAGCCTAACGAAAAGCCCTTTTCTTCCTGTGAATCCAACCAACTATCAGAAATCTTTTTCAACTCCTGAATCTCTTCGTGTGCAAAAGGCGGCTTGATAAGCGCAAATCGATATCCTTGGCGTTCAAATTTGTTCATTAATGCTCTTTGAGCACGTTGTTTTTTACCACTTAAGGTGAAGTCTGAGAGTTTAACGTATCCTTCTTCGCCCGTTTTGATAAAGTCAAAGCCAAGATCATGCAACGTTAATGTCATTGCACTATTAATTTCATAAAAAACTAGCTGGTATCCAGCACAGTCCGCCTTTTGCATTAAGTTAGCAATTGCAATTCGCAAAAAGCTACGATCTCCGACTGGTTCCCCCATAATGATTAGTTTATCGGCCTTTTTTCTGTACATAAAAAACAGCTTATCTTCACCTTCATGCTGAAAAAAGAAAATCCGTTTATCTCTTAAAAATGCTAAGTGGCTGGTCTCATTTCCTGCGTACTTTTCAAGGACCGCACGTACTCTTTTTTCTGGAAAACTTTTATCTTCAAAAGAGTCTCCTAAAGAAAGATAGCGATATATCAACAAAACAATGAGAGCTGCAAAAACTAGTCCTAAGAAACCCGACAACCAGACCCGTTCAGAAGGAAAGAAAAGTGCATCCGGGACTGCATGATGAATTGTATATTGTGGAGAATTAACAGCCCCAACAATTGAATACAAAACAAAGCTGCCTACAAAAAGCACACTGTCAAAGCATGCCTTGCCAAAAGAATAAGCAAAATGATTTCGATATAATTCTTTACGCGAAAGAAAAACAATCATCATAATAACAAACAAGAAAACGACCATTCCCGGTGAAAAACTACGCCACAAAGTGTTTACTATCCCGATTGCCAACACAATCAACGTTAACCAATATGCACGTTTAACCTTAGACTCGATTCCACGTGCGACCCCAATTAACAAAAAAGCAAAAACTACACTGGAAATCTGATTCAGAAAAAAGAAAGTATAGGGATACAACTTCACAATCAATGAATTGCCAAACGCAAAATTAGGAACCGTTGATTCTAGCAGCATTACAATCCCAGAAGCATATAGGAAAAGTGTCAAAATTCCGTGAGCTGTTTTACGCAAAATTGCCTCTGGAATTCCATCAAGAAATGTATTAATTTTACGTCCTGTATCATGAATAAAAAGCACAATTCCTACAATAAAGGGCAATATGTAGTAGAAAATACGGAAAAACAGGAGCCACACCACACCAGTTTCATCTAGGATACCCAGATTAGTCAAACCGATTAACATGAAAACATCGAATGAACCTAATCCCCCAGGAACCATCGAAATTACCCCGATAATCGAAGCAATCACATATAGGATAAAAACAGCCGTATAATCGACTGAAAGGCCCATCATTGCCCCTACTAAAAGGAAGAAGCCCGCAGCTGCTCCCCACTCCAGTGTTGAACCAAGCACTAGAATAATCTCTTTTTTGAAGGAAAGATCTTTGAAAAAAGCGGAGTCCCTAAAATGGGTAAGTAAAAGCAATGCCGGAAAATAAAGTGCTCCACCAAAAAGCCAGATGCTGTATTGTTCAAATTGATCCCCAACCCCAAAGCCAAATAATGCAATCAAGGCAAATAAACAACACACTGAGAGCCCTGATAATAGAAACAGCGCTACTTTTGAAATTGCAAAGACGACCTGCTTTTTGGTCGAAGAACGATTATAGAAATTCGCACGTAAAGTGGCCCCTAAAAAGCCACCAAATCCAGCTATATTAGTAAAAGTGTTCGTAATCCAGCCGCTGCGTAAAATGTATTTACGTGAATACTTTGCAGGCAGAAAAGAAACCACTACAAAATCATATGTCAACATGGGAATAACTGCCACAAATCCTAAAACTGCCAGCAACAGCATTGCCGCAGGTGATTGTCCTGCAATGCTGCCTTTAATATTTTCCCAAGACATCCCTTTGAAAATTCTGCCCAATTCAAAGAAAATAAAAATTAAAACCGAAAGTACAAACAAAAACTTAATTGCTGCTATCTTCCTATCAACAAACATTGCCAAACTTTTTAATTTATCCTTCATAAAACCCCGCCTTAAAAACATTCATCTCTTAGCTTACACCATAACCAGTAATTGCTCTTTAAATGTGTAATCGTTGATTATAATAAGCCCTCTAAGCCCCCAATTCAAGCAGCCTCAATTTCACTTTTCGCAAACGCTCCCCAAGTTGCAGCGTCACTCGTTTTTCAAGCTACCTGTCCCTTACCAAAAAGAGTAAAAAAATCCAATTATATTGCGTTTAAGTTTAAAACAAAAGGAGAGTGTGACATAAGTCGGGAAAATTTGAGTGCTAACTCGAAATTACGAACA
>NZ_AZFQ01000012.1:61746-83443 GCF_001435195.1 Liquorilactobacillus satsumensis DSM 16230 = JCM 12392
ATACTTTGCGATGAGTAATTCGAAGTTAGACGGAGAATTTTGACTTATGGAACACGTTTATCCGGAATAAAAGAGGAGCTGTGACAAAATTTAACTTTTGTCACAGCCCCCTTTTTAGAAAAACTATTCCTAAAAACTATTTAAGAGTGATAACTCCACCAACAGCTTCAAGTTTTGCCTTAATATCTTCAGCTTCGTCCTTTGTTGCGCCTTCTTTAAGAATTGAAGGAACGTTATCAACTAAGCCCTTAGCATCTTTCAAACCAAGACCTGTAATCTCACGAACAGCCTTGATTGCTTTGATCTTCTGGTCGCCAGATTCTGTTAATTCAACATCGAAAGAATCTTTTTCTGCGGCAGCTTCACCAGCGCCGGCACCTGCTGCAGCAACTGGAGCAGCTGCAGAAACACCGAATTCGTCTTCGATTGCTTTAACTAATGCATTTAATTCAAGAATGCTGGCATCTTTTAAGTCAGCAATAATTTTTTCTGTATCTAAAGCCATTGTAATACCCTCCATATAAAAATGATTTTTGTGTGTGTTCGCATTTAGAACGCTTAAGCAGCGTCGCCATCTTTGCTATCAGCAACAGCCTTAACCGCATATGCAACATTGCGGACTGGAGCTTGCAAGACAGAAAGTAACATTGAAAGTAAGCCTTCGCGGTTTGGTAATTTCGAAAGTGCAGTGATTTCTTCCAAAGAAGCAACTTTGCCTTCGATCATGCCACCCTTGATTTTCAAAGAATCAATATCTTTAGCAAATTTTGCCAAGATACGTGCCGGAGCAACAACATCTTCTGTTGAAAAAGCAACTGCAGTTGGGCCAGCAAATGTGTCATCTAATCCTTCATAGCCTGCTTTATCAGCAGCACGCTTCAAGTATGTGTTCTTAATAACACGTAATTCTACGCCTGCATCACGTAATTCCTTACGTAAAGCTGTAACTTCCTCAACTGTCACACCACGGTAGTCAACAACTACACACGAAACAGCTGAATTGAATTTTTCAAGAACTTCATCAACAGCAGCAGCCTTTTTTGCAACAATTTCCTTATTCATTCGATTCACCTCCCAGTCAGTGTCAGGGTTTAAAAAAACCCTATGCCCACCAAGACATAGAGAAAGTTTTAAAGTAAAATATTCACTCAAATTCCTCGCCAGGTTATATTAAGGCATCCGCCACCTGAGTCTTAGGTAGAATCATTTATAAAATTGACCTTAGTTAACATACCACATCAGTTAAACGAAGTCAACCAACGTTCGGTTGCAAACTAAAGTGCTGAAATCTCAAGCGCTACACTTGGTCCAAACGTTGAAGCAACAGAAACATGCTGAATGTACTGTCCCTTAACAGATGCAGGGCGTGATTTTGCAATAATATCTTGAATAGTTTTGAAGTTTTCTGTTAATGCTTCTGCAGAAAACGAAACTTTGCCAAGTGGTACATGCACATTACCAGCTTTGTCAGTCCGGTAAGTTACTTTACCTGCTTTAGATTCAGAAACAGCTTTAGTAACATCCATTGTAACTGTACCAGTCTTAGGGTTTGGCATTAAGCCTTTAGGTCCCAAAACACGTCCTAATCGACCAACTTGGGCCATCATATCAGGGGTCGCAATTGCAACATCAAAGTCTAACCAGCCATCAGTAATCTTTTGGACCAAATCATCATCCCCAACAAAATCAGCACCAGCTTCTTTTGCATCTTTAGCTTTTTGTCCTTTAGCAAAAACGATGACTGTCTGCTCTTTACCAGTTCCATTTGGTAAAACAACAGCACCACGCAACTGTTGGTCAGCTTGCTTGGTATCAAGATTTAAGTGATATGCAACTTCAACTGTTGCATCAAAATTTGCAAAATCGATTTCTTTAACTAAAGCTAACGCTGCATTTGCATCGTATGCTTTTCCGGCTTCGATCTTCTTAGAAGCCTCGATATATTTTTTACTCTTTTTAGCCATTTGTGTTTTCCTCCTTGCAATGTGTGGTGAAACGGATATACCTCCCACTTGGTACATTTATTTTCATAAAGTACCCGACTGAGAAGCACGGTAAAGAGAAGCTTAATCTTTTACGACAAAGCCCATGCTTCGTGCAGTACCTTCAATCATGCGCATTGCAGCTTCAACATCTGCAGCGTTTAGATCTTGCATTTTTGTTTCAGCGATTTCCTTAACTTGTGCCTTAGTAACTGTTGCAACTTTGTTAGTATTAGGTTCGCCGGAACCATGTTCAACACCAGCAGCCTTCTTTAACAAGACAGCCGCAGGTGGTGTTTTTGTTACAAAGTCGAATGAACGATCTTCGTAAACAGAAATCACAACAGGAATTAACATGCCAGCTTGATCAGCTGTACGTGCATTAAATTCCTTAGTGAAACCCATAATATTAATTCCTGCTTGACCCAAAGCCGGTCCAACTGGGGGAGCCGGTGTTGCTTTCCCTGCAGGAATTTGCAATTTAACAACATTAATTACTTTTTTAGCCACGGTACATACCTCCTTAAAGTCCGTGTGTGGTACGGATGGTCAGCTTATTTGACCTCCCACTAGTACGCAACAGCATACTAGATTAACATAGCACATCTTCAAACTCGGTGCAAGAGTTTTATTTAAGCAAAAAAGCTGCGATCGCTGCAAAGACTGCGTTATTTCTGTGCAGCCGCTGATGTGCCGCCATTTTACCTTCAAACACTAATTCTCGATAAAAATTGCCTTTTTTCAGTAAAAAACGCAGCATCCGCGCCGAACTGACCGCGACTTTTCCGTCAGAAAAACCATCATCAATGTCACCAATAATGTTCAAAAACTGCGTCGTTCTTGAAATATTAACCGCTCCACGCCGCATCTGCGCAAATAAATTAGTAGGATATAGCGGTCCCAAATGTGAAACAGGAATTCGCTCTACTTCTTTTGTATCTCGTCCAGGTTCAAGATCATTAAAAGGCGCGCCTAAACAAACAATTTTTCTCACCTGCGGCAAACAAGGATCTTGTGCGCATGTAGTCAATAAATGCAGCACGCTGACTGCTCCCATAGAATGTGCAACAATACTCAGATGCTGAATATTATCCTCGTTCTTAAGCTTGAGGAGCAATTCCTTTAACCATGCACTTTGCTGGGTTACTGAAGCATGATTGCGCAAGAAAATTACTTGAACAGCAACTCCAGTGCGAATCTTTTTTCCCCAGATCCAACTTTTACCTCGAGAATTGATAAATACCAAAGTTCGTTTTGAACAGAGCTGCTTTTGCTTAAAAAAACGAATCATCCTATCAAAAGAAAAAAAATTTCCTGCATAACCATGAATAAAGAGCAGTGGTTCATCAAATTTTTTATTCATAACTCTCACTCTTTTTCAATCTCGAAGTATTTTAGCTTAAACTAATTTATCAACTTGATCGTAATTTAGTTCAGTTGCCGTTTCACGGCCAAACATATCGATATTAACCCGCAACTTCATCTTTTCCCGATCGATTTCTGTAATTTTGCCGACTAACCCAGAGAAAGCACCCTCAACAATTTTAACTGATTCGCCAACCTCAACGTCAAATTCCTTATGCCGCGAACTCATTCCTAACCGGCGCAGAATTAATTCAACTTCTTCGCCTAATAAAGGAGCGGGTTTGCTACCTGCGCCATGGGAACCAACGAAGCCTGTGACTCCAGGGGTGTTACGTGCAACATACCACGAACGGTCAGACATCACCATTTCTACTAAAACATATCCTGGAAAAGTTTTTTTACTCTCAACTTTATCTTTCCCAGTCTTAGTAGTTTCATGTTCTTCTTCTTCAGGAACCACTACGCGGAAAATATAGTCTTCCATTCCCATTGACTGTGCCCGCGACTCTAAGTTAGTCTTTACCTTATTTTCATATCCAGAATAGGTATGTAAAACATACCAATTTTTTTCTAATGACTCGGCCATGATTTTGCCTCCTTAAGTTAACCGAAAAAACGAAAAATAAAAAAACCTCGCTCAAACGAAGTTTTCCTCACTACAATTAAGTATAGCATAAAACTAAACTCAACCACTAGATTTTTTTATGCTAGCTCTAATTTTCTATGCCAATAAGCTAATCAATTGCTGAACCGCAAAATCGACCACTGCAAAGAAGATAGCGAATAGGACAGCTGTTGAAATCACAGTTGTTGTATCGCTGACGGTTTCTTTGCGCGTTGGCCATCTTGTTTCTTTAATTGTTTTGATGACACTTCTGAAAAACTTCACCAAAAGCCCTCCCTATCTTGTTTCCTGATGCAATGTATGTTTATTACAATATTTACAGAATTTTTTAACCTGCAGGCGCTCTACTCGATTAGCATTAGAATTCAGAGTATAGTTACGCGAGCCGCAAACTGAACATGCTAAAGCGACCTTTTTTTGTGACATTTCAAATACCTCTCAGTCATTAATTCAGAAATAACTCTAACATGCAGCACGTTAACTGTCAATCATCACTGTGATCCTCGTGTGAGAGCTGTTCACGTAGCTGCGCTAATTTCTGGAGCTGCTGTTCATCCCAAGGAAGCCTTCTTACCGCAGCTTCGTCTTGATACTTTTGGGCTTGTCGTTGAACTTCTTTGTTAGCACGCTTAATATCCTGGTACAGCTCCCAAGCTGGAATCCGCATTGCCCCTTGTGAAAAGATTGTCCACTGCTCAGCTTGATCACTCGTAGCAACTGTGACTTGTGTCAGCCGATTTTGCAATTCTTTTGCAAGCGACTCGATATGGGTGTCCGCAGTTTCATCCTCCGCGGTCCAAATAATCTTGAGCCCGTATTGCCGATAACTCTTGCTTAACCCCGGAACGTACATCGCATCAAAAACCACAATGATCTGATAATCCCGTTGTTTGTGATAATTGGATAAAATGCGCAACAGTTGATCGCGCGCTTCTTCCAAACGACCGGATAATTTAAGCTTATTTAATTTTGGCCAATTTCCAATCATGTTATAGGCATCAACAATCAGGATGTTCTTCTTCATTTATTTTCTCCTTGAAGTGAATCCCTGATAGATCAATAGTGCAGCAGCAACACTGGCATTTAAACTTTGAACATGACCGCTCATTGGGATTGTCAGCATCTCGTCACATTCTTTTTTCAAAAGTGGCGAAATTCCTTTACCTTCATTTCCAATCACTAGTGCAACTGCACCGTGTGCATCCCACTTGCGAAAATCTTTGCCGCTCATATCGGTCCCAAAAATCCACAGTCCTTTTTCCTTTAATTTTTGGACAGTTTGTACTAAGTTGGTAACCCGAGTTACAGGAACGTGTTCAATTGCACCAGTTGAAGTTTTCGCAACAGTTGAAGTCAACTGTACCGCCCGTCGTTTAGGAATAATAATCCCATGTACCCCGGCGGCATCAGCCGTTCGCATCATTGAACCTAAATTGTGCGGGTCTTCTATGCCATCAAGAATCAAAAAAAACGGTGCTTCCCCTTTAGCCGCAGCTGCTGCAAAAAGATCATCTAGTTGGGCGTAGGCATAAGCCGCTACTGCAACCACAACTCCCTGATGGTTTTGCCCGTCAGCCAATAAATCCAATTTGCTTTTAGGCACCGTTGACACAATGATTTTCCTTTTTTTAGCAAGTTGACTGAGTTCGCTGAGTGCATCAGACTGGTTCTTTTCTTGAATAAAAACCTTATTAATATTTTGATGATTCTTTAATGCCTCTAAGGCAGGATGCCTCCCAATTATGAACTCTGCATTCTGTTCAGTCTTGTCCAAGTTCATCCTTCTTTCCTTCAATTGTCACTATACACCACTGTGCCAGCTCGTCTAATCTTTGGGTTTGTTCACTTAAGTAAAGATAGCCAAATAAAGCTTCAAAACCAGTTGAAATACGATAAGTTAATACAGAAGTGTTTTTAGCAGTTGTGTGGCTTTTAGCATTCCGCCCCCGTTTGAAATACTCCTGCTCGACAGGAGTTAATAAGTCCTCTTCTTCCATCTTTGTGATTAAAAAAGCTTGGGCCTTCGCGGAAACAAAGTGCGTTGCTATGCGATGCAGCTTATTGGGCTTCGTCAACCCTGCAGCAATCAAGTGCCGACGAATGTAGACTTCATAAATTGCATCACCCATATAAGCTAAGGCGATCCCATTGATTTGTTCAAAAGATTCGTCATTCATTCCTTTTCCACCTTGTTCCTTGAGGAGTATCTTCCAATATTATCCCTCTTTCTTTTAACTCGTCACGCAAAGCATCACTCCGCGCAAAATCACGCTGTGCACGCGCCACATCCCGTTGTGCAATTAAGTCTTCAATCTGCTGATCATCATTTTGATGCTCAGTTTCGCCATCAGTCAACTTGATCCCAAAAATCTGCAGTAATTCTTGCAGCAGTGTTCTCAAGGCTATAAGCGTTGCTGCTGCTGGTGCAGTTGAAGCGCTATATACATTTACTTCCTTTGCAATTTCATAAACAACAGTAATTCCATTTTGGACATTTAAATCATCATCCATTGCTTGAATAAATGCAGCTTTTTTTGCTTGCAAATAGGCTGCCATATTACTTTCAAGCGCCTTTTTTGGCTCAGCAAAACGTAAGCGATAACCCGCATTCTGATAAGCATTTGTTATTTTTTTAAGGTTAGCGCTCGCCTCATCTAAATTAGCCTGGCTGTATCTGATAGGTCGCCGATACTGTGTCGTTGCCATAAAAAAGCGTAAAATCTGGGGTGAAACACTTTTGATGAGTTCATGAACTGTTACAAAATTCCCCAATGACTTACTCATTTTTTCGTCATCGTCACCAATCGTTACGAATCCATTATGCAACCAGTAGTTTGCAAATTTTTGCCCGGTTTTGGCCTCACTTTGTGCGATTTCATTTTCATGATGCGGAAATTCTAAATCTTGCCCACCAGCATGAATATCAAGCGTTGCGCCTAAATACTTAGTTGCCATCACAGAGCATTCAATATGCCAACCAGGACGTCCTTTACTCCATGGCGAGTCCCACGAAATTTCACCTGGTTTAGCTGCCTTCCAAAGCGCAAAATCAAGTGGATCTTCCTTTTTAAGTGCTTCAACTGTACTAATCCGCTCGCTTGCACCTTCTTCAAGCTGATCGACAGATTGTCCTGATAACTGCCCATAATTTTTAAATTTACGTGCCCGATAATACACGTCTCCTTGTGATTCATACGCGTACCCCTTGGCAACAAGTGCTTCTACAAAAGCAATGATATCATCCATAATATCCATAACTCGTGGATTAAGTGTTGCACGTTCAATGTTCAGTGCATCGGTATCTTCATAGAAGGCCTCAATGTACTTATCTGCCACCGCGCGTGGACTGATATTTTGCTCGTGCCCTACATGAATGATCTTGTCATCTACATCAGTAAAGTTAGAAACATAATTAACATGATAACCTCTAAACTCAAAATAACGCCGGACCGTGTCAAATGCAATTGAGCTTCTTGCATTTCCAATATGAATGTAATTATAAACAGTCGGGCCACAGACATACATGTTCACTACTCCGGGAACGCGCGGAACAAACTCTTCTTTTTTATTTGTCAAAGTATTATATAGTTGAATCATGCAGCGTGCCTCCTTTTTTAATTCTAATTTTATACGATTCGCACAGAGTGTGGTATAAGTTGAAAAATTTTCAGCAAATTTTCCAACCTCAAGGCACCAGCGACGCTTAACACCAATAGCACGAAGTTAAAAGCATTGAACTGCAAACTTTCCTAACTTTGACACAATCTGCTGTTGGGGTCGTACCCACAAAGATCCCTAAAATAAAATTAGGGACTGGGTCAAAAGTTAAATTTTGATCAGGTCCCTCTATTTATGCTGGATAACTGTGTTCCATAAGTCAAAATTTTCGCCCTAACTTTAAATTACTCATGCCGCAGTACGCGTAATTTTTGTAACCGCAAGTTAGTCATCAAATTTTACCGTCTTATAGTGCACTTCCATTACCACACTTTTTTATTTCAAAATACTTGGTTAAATCCTAACCCCTGTCACTTATTTTCCAATCTCAGCCAGGGTTTTTTGCAAATGCATCAACGCCTTAGTGCGCCCGAGCAATTCGACAGAAGCTGCTAGTTCAGGTCCGTGGGTTTCACGCGTTGTTGCAATTCTAATCGGCATATACAACTTACGTCCACGGACGCCAGTTTCGTGCTGAATAGCATAAATTGCATTTTGGATTTCCGTTGCATCAAAAAGCGGCAATTCTTTAATCTTCTGCGCAAATGCGTTCAAAACAACGGGTGCACTTTCATCAGCAAGTTCCTTCAAAGCCGCCTCATCTAAAGTTGCCGGATCATCAAAGAAAATTTCTGAAAGTTTGATTATCTGTCCTGTAAATGACATCTGCTGTTTAAAGAGATTCGTCAATTTACGCGCCCATTCAATTGTTTTAGCATCAGGGTCAGCGGGAATTCTGCCTGCTTTAATCAGCTGTTTCAAGGAAGAATCTGCAATCAAATCTTCTCGTGCATTCTTAACATATTGATTATTAATCCATTCCAGCTTTTTGGCATCAAACGAGGCTGGCGAGCGGCTGAGACGTTTCGGATCAAACATGCCAATCAATTCTTTACGGTTAAAGATTTCTTTTTCACCAACTGGTGACCACCCTAATAAAGTAATGAAGTTGAACATAGCATCAGGAAGATAACCCAAGGAGCGATACTGTTCGATAAATTGCAACACACTTTCGTCCCGCTTGCTGAGTTTTTTGCCAGTTTCTGTATTAATAATTAAAGTCATATGCCCAAAGACAGGAGGTTCCCAACCAAAAGCTTCATACACAACTAACTGCTTAGGAGTATTAGCAATATGGTCATCTCCCCGTAAGACATGCGTAATCTTCATCAGATGATCGTCCACCACGACGGCAAAATTGTATGTTGGCATCCCATCACGTTTTTGAATAACAAAATCTCCACCAATTGTGTTGGATTCAAAACTAATATGTCCTTTGACGATATCATCGAACTCATAAGTCTTATTTTGAGGAACTCGAATCCGGACAACCGGTTCTAGACCTGCAGCACGAGCTTGTGCCTGCTTTGCAGCAATTTCTTCAGCATTCATTCCTTCATATTCATAAACATATCTAGGAGCCTCACCACGCGCCTTTTGCTCTTCGCGCTGTTTTGTCAGCTCTTCTTCTGTCATGAACGACTCATAGGCCAAGCCTTTGTCTAGTAACTCCTGGACTAAGGGTTTATAGATTGCCAAACGTTCTGATTGACGGTAAGGGCCATATTCACCAGGTTTGTCCGGACCTTCATCCCAGTCCATTCCCAACCAAGTCAAATTATCTAATTGGCTTTTTTCACCATCGGCAATATTCCGTTTTAAGTCAGTGTCCTCGATTCTGATAACGAAAGTCCCATTATTATGTCGAGCAAAGAGATAATTGAATAATGCTGTACGTGCATTTCCAATATGCAAATGTCCAGTAGGACTAGGAGCATACCGGACACGAATTTTTTTGTCTGCCAATTCTAGCGCCTCTTCTTTCTTTTTCTTGATTTGATCATCCCTGAAAAAAGCGAACGATCGTTACTCTGATAATTCTACAATGAATAAAAAAAAAAATAAACCAACAGCTCTATATTTGTTGTTTAATTTTTTTCTTTTAGACTCCGCGTAGCATGGACTGGCTTAGCAAAAATCATCCGGCCTGCATCAGTCTGCAATGCACTAGTGACAACAACTTCAAGCGGTTGATTGGTATAATAACGCCCATCTTCCACCACAATCATTGTGCCATCATCAAGATAAGCAACTCCTTGTTGCCGCTCAGTCCCTTTCTTGATGACTGTCACTGTCATTTTTTCACCCGGAACAACTCGCGGTTTCAATGCTTTGGCAAGCGCATTTACATTCAAAACTTCAACGTTTTGAAATTCGCTAACTTTGTTTAGATTATAATCATTTGTAACAATCACTGCATCAAGAAGCTTGGCAAGCTTAATCAATTTGCTGTCCACTTCTTGAACATCCTCGAAGTCCCCATCATACATCTCCACAGGAACATTTTTCTCGCTCCGTAACTTATTTAAAATGTCTAGCCCCCGCCTGCCTCGGACGCGCTTAATACTATCCGCTGAATCGGCAATATATTGAAGCTCATACAAGACGAAATTGGGAACAACCAGTGTTCCTTCAATAAAACCAGTATTTACCAAATCATAGATACGACCATCGATCAAGATATTAGTATCCAGCAACTTAACTCGGTGGAAATTTTCCCCCGCTTTTCGTTCTAAAATATTTTGCCGCGAATCTTCTCGTTCTCTTTCAGGTTTGCGCCGTTGTGTAATCAACTTTTTGAAAAAATCGAGATGATTCCTCCCAACGATATAGCCTAAATAACTTAAAATAACCATTAGCACCACTGGAATAACTGTATTTAAAAGAAATAAGCGCGAATGCGAAAAAAGTGTTGAGAGCAACGCTGCAATAATCAAACCAACGACTACAGAAACGCTCGTTGAGATAATTACATACGGGCTCTGACGTGCTAAGTTATTTTCAATTCTTTGAATGAGCTTTTCAAGCGGATCAGTCACAAATAATGAGACAATAGACATGACTGCAATCCCAAGTAACACATTGACAATAAAGTTATTTATCCAAAAGTTGTTTTGGAGTGCCAATAGTAGCCACAAATATGGTAAAAAAGTGTACCCTGCGCCGATTCCAAGAACGGCAAGGACAACTTTAATCATTTTCTTTCTCATGTTTTTACTCCTTTCCAGCCTAATTATTAATTAAACACGGTTTGTAAGGCTTGTGCCAAAGTTGCCACTCCAACAATCTTTATCCCTGCAGGTGGATTCCAGCCAGTTGCATTGTTTTTAGGCAAAATCACCCGTTTAAACCCTAACTTTGCAGCTTCAGCAACTCGCTGTTCAATTCGATTAACACGTCTGATTTCACCGGTCAAACCCAATTCACCAATAAAGCAGTCGGTCGGGCGTGTCTCGGCATCGCGATAGCTTGAGGCAATGCTAACTGCAATTGCCAAATCAATTGCCGGCTCATCCAATTTGACCCCACCAGCCGCTTTTAAATAAGCATCTTGATTTTGTAACAATAAACCGGCACGTTTTTCAAGCACCGCCATAATCAATGAAATCCGATTGTGATCTAATCCGGTTGAAGTTCGCTTAGCATTCCCAAAAGCTGTGGGTGTAACCAGCGCTTGTACTTCGACCAGAATTGGTCGCGTTCCTTCCAGTGAAACTACAATTGCAGATCCGGTTGCACCTTGAAGACGTTCTTCTAAAAAGATCTCAGAAGGATTGGGAACTTCGACCAACCCATTTTCCTTCATTTCAAAAATTCCGATCTCATTAGTTGAACCAAAACGATTTTTAACGGCACGCAGTATCCTGTATGCGTGATGCAAGTCTCCTTCAAAGTAAAGCACCGTATCTACCATATGCTCCAGAATTTTAGGACCAGCTAATGCCCCTCCCTTAGTCACATGACCAACGACAAAAATTGTAACACCGTTGGTTTTGGCAATCTGTAACAATTCGGCAGTCACTTCTCGGATCTGGGAAACACTCCCGATTGCAGAGGACATTTCCGGTTCCTGCATCGTTTGGACAGAATCAATTACCACAAAATCAGGTTTCATCCGTTCTATATACTGATGAATACTTGGCATATCAGTTTCAGGATAAAGATAGAACTGTTCCCCGTTAACTCCCAGACGTTTGGCACGCAGCTTAATTTGAACGGCACTTTCTTCACCTGAAACATAAAGCACAGTATTTTGTTTAGCAGCTAACTGTCCCGAAAGTTGCAGCAAAAGTGTTGATTTGCCGATTCCAGGATCGCCTCCAATCAAAACGAGCGAGCCTGGGACAATTCCTCCCCCTAAAACACGATCAAGTTCGCGTGAATCAGTTTTAACACGCGGATTTTCCTGAACGCTAACATCTCGCAACAGTTGTGGCTTGATCCTGTTTCCACTAAAGTTAACCCGGGCGGCTTTTTTATTTGACTCTGGTTGCTGCAGCTCCTCAGTCAGTGTGTTCCACGAACCGCAGTTAGGACACCGTCCCAGATATCTGGGAGAGGTATATCCGCAATTTTGACAAACATAATGCGTTTTCGTCTTTGCCACAGGGGAACCTTCTTTCTTCTTTCTCGTACCATCTTAACATAATTAGCGAAATTTTTTGACTTTTATACCACTAAACCTTTGCTTTAACGTCCGGAAGATCCAAAGCCACCCGTTCGTTTGCGAACAATTTTTTGTTCGGCATCAGCTAACAAGAATGGCACAAAAATACCTTGCCCAATCCGTTCCCCTTTTTTTATCCGCAATTCTTTAACCCCAAAGTTAAGCAACTGGAAAAAGATCTCCCCCTCGTTATCCGCATTATTGTAATAGTCAGCATCAACGATTCCGACTCCATTTGGCAAGATTAAACTCCGCTTTAAAGGATTACTGGAACGATTAGCCAGCAATAAGAATTCATCAGGCTGCATATAGGCCTTAATCCCAGTTGGTACCAAAAAAGGTTTCAGGTCTTTTTGTGCAGCAAACTGTTCGTCTTCCAAGACTTCTTTGGCTGTCGCCATCTTCCACAAAAGTTTAATAAAATTAAGTCTCCAGATACTTGGAATGATAAAGTCTTGCGCAGCATAGAAATCATATCCTGCTGCATTTTGTGTCGCCCTAATCGGCAGGTGGATCCCTTGAGATTCGTACTTGCTGACAATTTCAAATCCTCTTTTCAAAAAATCACTCTTTCTTTGCTTAGTATTCTTATTCTATCATCATTTCCGGCCTAGATACAGGTCCAGATTACTATGATATAATTAAATAAAAAATGAGGTGATGAGATGTTTACTGCTTGGAGTGAAAGCGCTTTTGACTATTATCGAGCTCAGACGGACAAAAACCCTGTGGCCCACATTGGTTTTAGACTTATTAATCATGAACAAACCTATGTGGTTGAGCATACCTGGGTAGCCGAAGAAGCACGCGGACAAGGTCTTGCTGGAAGAATTACCAAGGATTTCCTTGATCAAGTTGCCGCTCAAAAGAAAAAAGTCTTGCCTTTATGTCCATTCACACGTGCCTTTTTTGAAAAAAATCCCGAATACAAATCCTTGTTGGCTAAAGAACGCTGAAATCGGAGGAAACTTATGAAACAAGAAGAACTAAAGAAACTAGTTGGTGAAAAAGCAGTTGATTGGGTGCATAACGACATGATTGTCGGCCTTGGAACTGGCTCGACCGTCAAGTATATGGTGACTGCACTTGCACAAAAAATCAAAACGGAACACCTTGAAATCACTGGTGTTGTTACCTCAGCCCGCACGGCAGAACAGGCCCGCTCTCTGGGAATTAGGCTAAAAAGTGTGGATGAAGTTGATCATATTGATCTAACCATTGATGGTGCTGATGAGGTAAGTGCAGACTATCAAGGAATTAAAGGCGGCGGTGCAGCCTTACTTTTTGAAAAAATCGTAGCAACTAACTCCCGTAAAAACATTTGGATTGTTGACCAAAGCAAACTTGTTAAACAGTTGGGAGCATTTCCATTACCTGTTGAGGTTATTCCGTATGGCAGCCAGCAATTGCTTACCCGTTTCGCGGCCAAAGGTTTCCATCCCAGCTTTCGTTTGACATCCGATGGTCAAAAAGTTAAAACAGATTCTGATAATTTCATTATTGATCTTCATCTTGGTGAAATTACGGCCCCTGCTGAAATGGCAACCTATCTCAAGCAACAAGTCGGGGTAGTTGAACAGGGACTCTTTTTAGACACTGTCAATACTGTGATTGCAGGTTTTGATGATGGACCTCGGGTGTTTGAAGTGCGCTAAGCCTGCAGTATTTACGCATTATCTTTTTTAGCATATAATACCTTTATATCTTTTTAGGGAGTGACTTAATTGACTAAAGCAATCGTGCAACAACAGTTATCTAAGTTCAAAGACGCGCTACAAGAGCGTCCCGAACATAAGGTTTTAGAAAGAACCATCACAAGAAATGGGATTTTGGCGTCCGCGGCGGATTATCAAGCTGAAACCAAAATGACACCCGTCTTCTCCATTGATCTTGACACTGGTGATGTTGCCAACCAGAAACAATCCGGCCGTTGCTGGATGTTTGCAGCTTTAAACACCATGCGTCATGAGATTAAAAATAAATTTAACGTTCCAAAGGACTTTGAGCTATCCCAAAACTACACTTATTTTTGGGATAAACTTGAAAAAGCAAATTACTTTTACGAAAATGTCCTTGCAACTGCTGATTTGCCAACCTCTGATCGTAAAGTAGCCTGGCTAATGACAACCCCGCAACAAGATGGTGGTCAGTGGGACATGATTGTCGCAATTATTCAAAAATACGGTGTCGTCCCTAAAGCTGCAATGCCTGAAACATATAATTCTTCTAAATCAAGCGAATTCAACAGTACTTTCAATTTAAAATTACGCAAAGATGCCGTAGCACTCCGAAAATTAGTTGCCGCAAATACACCTGCAGCTAAAATCGCAGCTTTCAAAGAAGAGCTTCTAAATGATGTTTACCGGATGTTAGCTTACAGCTTTGGAGAACCACCAGCCCAATTTGATTTTGAATATCGTGATGCTGCCAAGAACTATCATCTTGACCGTGGATTAACTCCGACCGCATTTTTCGAAAAATATGTTGGCTGGGACTTAGCTGATTACGTTTCTATTATCAATGGGCCAACTGCAGATAAACCTTACAATCAGATGTATACTGTAGAAATGCTGGGTAATGTAGTTGATGGTCGCCAAGTACGCCATCTAAATGTCGATATGGAAACCTTTAGAGCGGTGGCTATCAAACAACTGCAATCAGGCGAAAGCGTCTGGTTTGGCTGCGATGTTGGTCAAGAATCTGACAGGCAAAAAGGCATTATGGACACGACCTTGTATCACAAGGGAGAACTTTTCGATATTGACCTTAAGATGACAAAAGCACAGCGTTTAGACTACGCAGAAAGCCTTATGACGCATGCAATGGTGCTGACAGGGGTTGATTTGATTGATGATAAACCAACCAAATGGAAAGTTGAAAATTCTTGGGGTAAAAAAGTTGGAAATGACGGTTTCTTCGTCATGAGCAATGCTTGGATGAACGAATACTGCTACCAAGTAGTTGTTAACAAGAAACATTTACCTGCGAAATTACAAGAAATTCTTAAAGAAAAACCGACTGTTCTTGCTCCTTGGGATCCAATGGGTTCACTTGCTTAAACTCAAAGTTTAAATTTTATCTGACAAGAGCAAATCTTACCAGAAGGGAGAGTGTGACATAAGTCGGGAAAATTTGAGTACTAACTCGAAATTACGAACAGCGAGTACTTTGCTATGAGTAATTGGAAAGTCAGACGGAAGATTTTGACTTATGGAACACGTTTATCCTGAAATAAAAGAGGGGCTGCAACAAAACATACGTTTTGTTGCAGCCCCTCTTTTATTCTCAAACGATTGCTTAAAGGTGTTTTCTAATTGCCACCCTTTTAGCGTCTCTTTTATTTACGCTAAAAACTGGTTGTTAGACTTCATGCTTACGTAAAACTTGCTTCTGTTGAATCCGCAACTTATTATCCAAATCATAGATCAGCGGCACCCCATTGGCAACTTCGACTCCATCAATGTCTTTATCATCAATTTCTTCAATATACTTGATTAAAGCCCGCAACGTGCTTCCATGTGCGACAATTAATTGATTATGCCCGTGTAAGAGCTGTGGAGCAATTTGATCTATCCAATACGGAATGATACGATCGGACGCCATTTTAAGACTCTCAGCTCGCGGTAAAATCGATTGTGGATAACTAGCATAACGTCGATCCTGATCCGGAAATTCCATCAAAGGAGGCACGGTAATAAAACTGCGTCTCCATAATGCCACCTGTTTAGCGCCATATTCTTGACGTGTCCAGTCCTTATTTAACCCTCTTAAAGCACCATAATGTCGCTCATTTAAACGCCATGTCTTTAAAACCGGAATGTTATTTTGCTCAATTCGTTCTAAAACAATCTCTGCCGTCTTAATGGCACGTGAAAGCACCGATGTATGTAACTGCTGAAATACAATCTTGGTTTCATGCAAAAGATCACCTGCGAGCTGTGCCTGGAGCTCACCTTTAGTAGTTAAAGGTGCGTCCGTCCATCCCGTATATTCATTTTTTTGATTGGCAACACTTTGGCCGTGACGTAGCAAAACTAACTTTACCATATGACCGCTCCTTTGAAATATCAGACAACTTTATCATACCAAAATTAAGAGATGTGTGTAACAATAGTCGCAATTTTTAAACACTAAATCTGCACAAAAACGCCTCTTATTTGAAACTGGCAGGAATGCTTAACTTTGAATTTTTGTTGTACCGGATTTAAAATACTGCATCATTAATTAATTCAACTGCGCCTTAAAGAACTAGGCTCAATTTTAAAATAGCAGTCAACTGTGTTCTTTTGAAGCGGTTGCTAATTGTAAACACAAAAAACCTACAATCATTAGACTTGCTTGGTCTAACAAATTGTAGGTCACTTTGTGCCAAGACAAATTTAAACGGCACCTTGAACTGAATTTATACTCTTTTCGACTAACCTATTACTATTTTAAACGTCCTGCAAAACTTGGTGCAAAGCTGCTAATGCTGCCTACTTTAACATTTTCACCTTCTGTTGGAGCGTGCACAAACTGTCCACCGCCAATGTAAATGGCAACATGATAAGAGCTTCCTTTAGATCCCCAGAACAGTAAATCACCTGGTTCGGCCTGAGACACACTCTCATATGTAACGTAGCCTTCTTGAGAAACAGTATTATGTGGTAGTGAAACCCCAAATTGACTATAGACATAGGCTGTTAAACCAGAACAGTCCATCCCTGACAAAGAACTTCCTCCCCAAACATATGGAATTCCCATTTTAGTCAATGAAAGTGCCGCACTGACAACCGAACTGGTGTCCATACTTGATTGCGTGGTAGAGCTTGTGCTTGTACTCTTAACTGCAACCGTCTGAACGTTACTATTTGTGTTCGTTGAAGTGGTATTAGTAGTTGTTGCGGTTGTGCTACTGCTGCTATCAGCTGTACTGGTAGTCTTGTTTGTAGTCACCGTTGCAGCTGCTTTATTAACATTTGCCAATGCCTGAGCTGCCGTTGCATTATCCTTAGCCTGCTTAGCTGCTGCGGCTGCCTGCTTTGTGGCTGCGAGAGCATCTTCAGCTTTTTTCTTATCAGCATCTTCTTTTGCTTTTTGAACTTTTAATTCAACTTTTTGCACTGCAAGGTCTGCCATATCATTACGTAACTGTTCGTTAAGCTTTTGTTGCTGTGTCACAGCTTCTGCAATCCGTTGTTTGTCGGCGGCAACCTTAAGCTTATCTCTTTTTTGATCATTCAACGTCTGATTGTTAGCATTGACCATCGTTGCAACTGTCGCAATCCGTCCCACCGCATCGCTCACACTTTTTGAATCTGTGACAAATTCGATCAAACTACCTGTATCATTAACCTGTGCTGACCGTGCCTGGTCAGATAAATGTGCTTTGCGCGCATTTATGTTTTTAGTCAACTCTTTGATTTCAGTTTCATCGCTGAATTGCTGATCCTGTAATTTGGAGAGCTTTTTTTGACCTCCGTCTACAAGATCTTGTTTCTGTGTTATTTTCTGATTCACTTCATTAAGCTTTTGTTCTGTATCCGATGCTAACGCACGAACACTTAGCCCCCAAACAGCAGAAAAAGCAACTGCTGCAACGACCACCTTTGAAAAAACCCCTTTTTTCACTAACGAACACCTCTGACGTCGAATTTGTTTTTTAATTTTAATTTTTAATTCTAACCACGCTTATAATAGTACCATTTTAATTCAGTTGTGAGCATTACAGTCTATTTACAAAAATAACGTTTTTATAGGCTTTTTGGTACCTTTTATTACGATTGTGTGTCAAAAGTAACATTTTAAATTTCAAACGCGCCAAATGGGATTTTTATTAACACTCATTCACCTATTTCAATGAATTTTTGCTCAATAATGAACTTTTAACCCCTCTATATGATGCAAAAAAGTTGTAATTTGTCTCACCACACTAAAAAAGCCGGCTAAAAAAGTGCATTTTCTGCATTCCTTTAGCCAGCTTTAATAAAAACTGAGCCTGCTTTTAACATTTTCAAATAGTACTTTTATTAACAGCCGAGGTCGTTCTTTGATTTACCAAGTAACCAAAGAATCTTTAATTATCTTTTGGTACAACCGTGTTATCTTCTTTGACACGATTGCCTACGAAGGTAACCACTGAACCAATCAGAATAATTATAATTCCAATAATCGTGAGCAATGTAATGTGTTCACCAATCAAGACTGCTGCCATAATTGGAGCCAGCCCTGGTTTAATGAAGAAAACCAGCGATGCCGTGGAAACATCTGAATTTTCCATCGCAAGAAAGTAAAAGGCAAAGCCACCACCAGTAACGCAAATTCCCAGATAAAGCAGCATCGGTACAGAAGCAAGCGTGATGTTTTGAAGAACCGGAATTTTGCTAAAACTGGCTAAAGCAGGAATTCTGCTTAAATAACTTGCAACGGCTGGAATATGTGTAATCCACGCAAGCACCAATAATTCGAGGGTTCCTGCAATGAATGTGTAACATGTCATGACTATTCCACTTAAACCGCGTTGGGTAGAACCATAGCGTGAAATAATAGAATAAAAACCAAAGGTAACTGCAGATAATAACGCTAAAATAATACCGAACGGTCTGCTCAGATGAAAGGGATCCACAATCACAATCAAGCCAATAATCGAAATTGTCACCGCAATCAAGTTGGCCCTGCCCAACCGTTCATGCAAAATCACAAAAGCAAAAATCAAAGCAAATACCGGATTACAACTAAAAAGCACAGCTACAGTTGAAGCTTTGGTTGCAACCACAGCTAACTGAAACAATGACATACTTACGATTACACAGAGAAAACCAGTAATTAAAAATAGCATCCAATCTTTTTTTTCAATTTTCCGCTGTTGCTTTTTAAGTGTTTTACTAGCAATTGGAAATAGGACCAGCGCTCCAATAAAAAAGCGAATTAAGTTTAATTGAATTGGATTAAAAGTTGCCCCCGCAACTTTTAGCGCAATCTCCATTGAACTAAACATTAAAGTCGAGATCACGACATAAATTATTGTTTTTTTCATGATAAACTTCCTTTTTAAAGACTTTGTGTAACCATCATCAGTAACGGGACCATAACTAGGGAAATTAACGTGGTCTCAGTTACCATGACAGCAGCATAATCTGCATCTGCCCCATATAAACTTGCAACAACAGGTGCATTGGTCATTACAGGCATCGCAGACTGTAAAATAAAAACCTGTTTCATTAAAAGCGGCATGTTAGATGGAATTACTAAGATCATCATTAACAAAGGTGCAAAGAAAAAACGCCCTAGTAAAACAAGAATATTATCCTTGCGGAATGCAATATTTCTTAGACCAGCATGTGAAACAGAGATCCCAATAAAGATCATTGAAAGCGGAATTGTTAAGCTTCCTACGTAACTTAGATCCGAATTGATAAAAACCGGTAGCTTAATCTTCAGTAACACAAAAACAACTCCAATTAAGAATCCCAGCAATGGTGGCGAGAATATTTTGGAGAGTGTTTTTTTCCAACTCATCTTAACCTCAACAGTCCCATCGCGCTGTATCAGATAGGTCCCCAGTGTCCAAAAAATTGTGGTGTTAGCCATATAATAAATCAACACATATGGTACACTTGCACTCCCAAACAAAGCTTGATTAATCGGTAAACCTACAAAAACTGTATTTGAATTAAAAAACATCGAAGAAAATAAACCGGCGTGACTATCTTTAATTCTAAACAGCTGTACAATTGCAAATGCAAAAGCCATTAAAATCAGCATTGAGATAACCGGGAAACGAAGATCTGGAAGCATTTTTGCGAGTTCTTGCGCCGTAAATCGGTTAGTAATCGTAGCCATCATGTAACAGGGAAGGGAGATCTGTGTAACTATTCGAGCAATCAGTTTAGATGATTTCTGATCAAACCAGCCACGTTCAGCTAAAATGTAACCTAATACGATCATTACTAAAATCACTAAAACACCCGAAACGCTATGTTCAAAAACTTCCATACTTTCATCTCTTTCTCTAATCATTCCATAAACAATCACCAGTATATCACAGTTGGCAAATTAAATTTTATTGATTTGTCAACTAAATGCCCCCAATTACTTAATTTACCTTTAAAAAAAAAAATACCGCTTCATATTTCTTTATTAAGTAGTATAATTCTCACATAGTGTCGAAATGTGCAATTAAGGAGTTTTTTATGAATAAAAATGAAAAAGAAAATAATGACTTTCTTGAAACACCCCTAAGGCGCAGCGATTCAGGTAGTTCGCACCGTAAAGTCAGCCCGCATAGCAGACGCAGAAAAATTTGCGCCGCTCTTTTAGTGGTTGTTTTAGTGGCTTTTTATGGTGCGGGCGTCTACGTCCATGGACTATTAGGGGCCGCTGAGAAGACATTGAACAAAACATATCAGAAAACAAATGTAAAGAAGTTACGGAACGTTTCGCAAGTATTAAAAGAAAAGAAGCCTTTTTCAATTCTCTTACTAGGAACTGATACTGGTGATCTTGGACGCAGCGACAAAGGTAGAACGGATACAATCATTATTGCAACCATTAATCCCGAAACAAAACGCGCAACTTTAACAAGTATCCCACGTGATACTCAAGTTAAAGTCAGCGGAGATTCAAGTGCCTACGAAAAAGTCAATGCAGCTTACACAAGCGGAGGCACAACCGCCGCAGTTAAAACGATTCAAAATACATTACACATTCCGCTAGACTTTTATCTTTTGGTTAACATGGGCGGATTGCGTAAATTAGTTGATGCCGTTGGCGGTGTCACACTCACTCCACTGCTGACTTTCAGTTATAGCGATGCAAATGTCACTAAAGGTAAAACAGTGAAGTTAAACGGTAAAGAAGCCCTTGCCTATTCACGCATGCGCTATACTGACCCAGAAGGTGACTATGGTCGGCAAAAACGGCAAAAACAAGTGATTGAAGCCATTGTTAATAAATTATTGTCGGTTACTTCCCTTTCAAATTACCAAAAGATTCTGAACACTGTTCAAAGTAATATGCAAACCGATTTAACATATGATGACATGATCACAATTGAAACAAATTATAAAGCCGCAGCGGGCTCCATTAAATCGTATGTCCTTAAAGGGGAAGATGCAACAATCGATGGTCTCTCCTACCAAGTGGCGTCGGCTACGGAAAAGAAAAAGGTTTCTGATCGCATTCGTAAAGAATTGGGGCTCAGCGCTTCCACAGAAACTTTTGTGGATCAAATCGGCGGATCTTCTACTACCACGAACTCAAGCACTACAACTGGAAGCAGTTATGGTACCTATTCGAATGGCTCTACTTCAAATTATGGAACTGGAACCAATGGTACTGGTACTAGTGGCTCCACCTATTCACCCGGTGGTGGCGGATATTCAAATAACGGCTACTAAAATTTAATAACAACACTAACATTCGTTTTTGCTTGAGAAGTATTAAAAAAGAGGGACTGTGACAAAAGTTAACTTTTGTCACAGCCCCTCTTTTATTCTGGATAAACGTGTTCCATAAGTCAAA
>NZ_AZFQ01000012.1:83523-94384 GCF_001435195.1 Liquorilactobacillus satsumensis DSM 16230 = JCM 12392
CTTTTTATTGCAGCTAAACATATTTCAAAAATTAAAATTTCATTTAATTTATAATTTCTCAGATTAATACTGAAAAACATGCGTTGCATCCATTCTGGGCTTCTTTAATGATTGCCAACATGGGACAAATCCAATAAGATGCTCCCGTAACTTAAACCTGCACCAAAACCTGAGAGCAGACTTAAGCCTTTGTGTCCGCGGCCATCCTTAAGCGCAAGATCCAAACCGATGGGAATCCCGGCAGAAGAAGTGTTTCCATAATAAACAACATTCTGAGCAAAAAGATGCAGGGGTAAAGCAAGTTTGTGTGCAATTCCCTCGATCAGCCTCAAATTTGCTTGATGTGTAACGACCAACCCTAACTCTTCAAGGCTGACGTTATTAATATGCAAAAAATGCTGAATGTAGCGTGGAACCTCTGTAATCACAAAATCAAAGACAGCATGTCCATCTTGATAGAAAGCATCCAAGCTAGGATAATTTTGCGCTGAAACTTGTGTTACATGCGGAATTCGGCCACTATGAATTACTTCAGGTGCAGGCTTAGTTGCCAATTCCTGTGCCACAAAAGCTTCTTGTGCAGGGTCATCCACTGCGCTTAGCAACACCCCGCCTGCCCCATCACCGAAAAATACGGTGGAAGTTCTATCTTGGAAATCCATCATTTTTGAATTAACTTCTCCAGCAATCACAAGTGCATTCTTATATATTCCTTGGCGCATAAATTTTTCTGCAGTATTGAGTGCAAACACGAAACCGGCGCAAGCTGCATTCACATCAAAAGCAACTGCAGCATCAGCTCCAATCTTTTGCTGTACTAAAATTGCCGTTGCAGGTGTTAATGCATCCGGTGTAATTGTCGCAACGATAATCAGGTCAATTGCCGTTGCAGGAAGTTGAGCTTCTTTTAACAACTTAACCGCCGTTTTAGCACACAAATCAGAAGTATTTTCATCAAGTGCATAATGTCGTGTCTTAATGCCCGTATGCTGTTGAATCCACGTATCTGATGTCTCCATAATCTTACTGAGTTCATCATTTGTAACGATTCGCTGTGGCACATAATGAGCAGTTGCAGCAATTTTAACAGCTTTAACCATCTTTTTCTGCATCTTCCTTTCAGGCACTCAAATTTTAATACTAAGGTGTAGCAAAAGGGACCCAAGTCTTCCTGGGTCCCTCTTTTAAAATGCGGGTAAATGGATTCGAACCATCACGGGCTATAACGCCCACCAGATCCTTAGTCTGACGCGTCTGCCAATTCCGCCATACCCGCAACAACAAAAATAATTATATCAAATCTAAGCATCAGAGGCAAGCTTTTTTACATTTCTTTTTGCACAAATTTCTAAAACACCATGACAATTTCCGCAAACATACCGCCGTCTATTAATCTTTCTTTGTCTAAAATACAACTGACCACAATTACGACAACGATATTTATACTTCCAAACTGGTGCAGCTGTTCTGGGCGCATATCTCAACCCACCAACTTGCAACAACAGTTCCTTAAACGCATGGTCTCGATGCCGATAACCTAGATGTTGCAAATGTAGATGATAATGGCAAAGTTCGTGCTTGATAATTCCAATCAAAACACCGTTTCCCAAAACAGCCATTCTAGGATTGATTTCAATATCATGCTGTTCTAGGAGATATCTTCCTCCAGTAGTTCGCAACCGCTTATTAAAGGTTGCTTTATGTTTAAACTCCAGTTGAAAAAAATGCCGCGAAATCTGAGTTACAAGCGTCTGCAGTTGGTCATCCTTCATATGATAGCCTCCTTTTCATTTAATTGCGCTCGCTTTCAATATTAAAAAAGACAACATCTGACAAGGAAGGTAACCTGTTTCAGAAGTAAAACTGTTCGTCTAAAAAAGCCCTCCACTCCTGAATATGCTAGCGGGTTTTACCAGCTAATGCAAGGTTCAGAAGCTCTGGGCTTAAAAATCTGTGACTTTAAACAAAAACTGCTATTTCCAAAACTCGTCATAAACCGTAATTGGCAAATGACGTTTGTGCTGCGTTTTAAAATACCAAGTCTCTATTTTCTTCGCCGCATCTTCAGGGACTGGACGCCCTTCTAAGTAGTTATCAATATCAGCATAAGTTACACCTAACGCAACTTCATCTGGTAAAGCCGGACGACCATCTTCCAAGTCAGCAGTTGGTTCCTTCTCATACAAATGTTTAGGCGCATCCAGCAATTCCAGCATTTTTCTACCCTGCCGCTTATCTAGACGCCATAAAGGAGTCACATCGGCTCCTCCATCACCATACTTCGTGTAAAAACCAGTGACCGCCTCAGCAGCGTGATCTGTGCCCACAACTGCTCCATGGCTGGCCGCTGCAACACCGTACTGTGCAATCATTCGTTGACGAGCCTTAATGTTTCCCTTATTAAAATCACTAACAAGCACACCATTTTCTTCAATACTTGCAACTGTTGCGTCCGTTGCAGGTTTGATATTTACTCTTACAGTCTTATCGGCTTGCATAAATGCAATTGCGTCCATTGCATCCTGTTCATCCGCTTGATTGCCATATGGAAGACGGACAGCAATAAATTCATAATCTTGCTTTCCGGTTTCTTGACGCAATTCTTCCACTGCCTTTTCACAAAGCTTCCCAGCTAAGGTTGAATCCTGTCCACCAGAAATACCTAGAATAAGTGAGCGTAAAAAAGAATGCTTTTGCAAATAATTTTTGAGAAACTCAACGCTCCTCCGGATTTCTTGTTGGGGATCAATCTCAGGTTTAACTCTTAATTCCTTGATTATTTTTTGTTGAAGTTCACGCATCGCTAGTCCTCCTGAAGTAAAGCTCAATTCAATGTGATAACATCTACCATCATTCTACCCTTTTTTAGTAATACTTTCACGAATTTCTTTAATTATTTTCATCTTATTATCGTAACAATCCTGTGAAAGATCTACCGGATAATCTTGCGGATTCAAATCACGCTTATACTCTTCCCAGAGACTATCTAACCGATCATGTGCATATTGTTTGATCACTTCAAGTGGAGGTAGTTGATAAACCAATTTACCTGCGCGATAAATATCATGGAGTAGCGGCCGCGCATCAAAATCAGTCACATATTTATTGATATAAGTGTAGTGCGGATGAAACATATAAAGCGATTTAATAGCTGTTGGATTCTCATACCACAGCGCAATATAATCGCCTTCGGATTTGCCATCGGCTTTCTTGGTAATTCGCCAAACTTGCTTGCGTCCTGGTGTAGAGACTTTTTCAGCATTGCTAGACAACTTAATTGTGTCTTCAAGCTTCCCATTTTCGTCTTCAATTGCCACCATTTTATAAACTGCGCCTAAAGCAGGTTGGTCAAATGCTGTAATTAATTTAGTACCGACACCCCAGACATCAATTTTAGCACCCTGCATTTTAAGATTAGTAATTGTTTTTTCATCAAGATCATTTGAAGCATAGATTTTGGCGTTAGGAAAACCAGCCTCATCAAGCTGTTCGCGCACACGCTTTGAAATGTAGGCCATGTCCCCCGAATCAATCCGGACACCTAAGAAATTAATTTTAGACCCGAATTCTTGTGCCACTTTAATTGCATTCGGCACTCCACTACGCAAAGTATCGTAGGTATCCACTAAAAATACACAATTTTTATGCGTTGCTGCGTATGCGCAAAAAGCTTCATAATCACTGCGGTAAGCCTGCACAAGCGCGTGAGCATGCGTTCCACTGGTTGGAATTCCAAATATTTTTCCTGCGCGCACATTACTTGTCGCATCGAAACCACCAATATAGGCCGCACGCGTACCCCAAATAGCTGCATCAAATTCTTGTGCTCTTCTAGTTCCAAATTCCATGATACCATCATCGTGAACTACCGAACGCATCCGTGCAGCTTTAGTTGCAATGAGAGTTTGATAATTAACAACATTCAAAATAGCAGTTTCCACCAGCTGACAATCAACAAGCGGGCCTTCAACCTGCAAAATTGGTTCATTGTTGAAAACGACTTCACCTTCAACCACTGATCTAATTGTTGCTGTAAATTTAAAATCACGCAGATATTCCAAAAAAGCAGGTGGAAAGTCATTTGTTCCTTTTAAATATTCAAGATCGGTCGCACTAAAATGCAATTTGTTAATATATTCAATTACACGTTCCAAACCAGCAAAAATAGCATAGCCATTTTCAAACGGTAGTTTTCGGAAATATAGTTCAAAAACCGCTTTCTTTTGATCAATTCCCTTTTCCCAATATGTTTGGATCATATTTAATTGATATTCATCCGTGTGAAGGGCATAGCTATCATCTGGGTAAATCTTTACCATCATTCATACTCCTTCTCAGTCACGCTGAGTTGATTTTTAAGGTACCGTAATTATAGAATAAACATTATATTATTTTAGCACTTTTTCATTGCACAGTCATTTCTGTTATACTTAGGCTAGCTTTTTTCGAAAGTAGGGATCCCATGAAAGCAAAATATCCAACGGTGAATGTTCTCGGAGTGAACTTTACCAAGATCACAAATCATGCCTTGCGCACGCAATTGATAGCAGACAGCCAACAGCACTTAAACCGTTTTGTTGTTACTGCCAATCCTGAAATTGTTTTGTATGCACGGCATGATCCTGCATATGCTAGGGTCATCCAGCAGGCTGATTATATAACCGCAGATGGTATCGGGATTATCAAGGGGGCACAACTTTTGCATACCCCGCTACCTGAACGTGTCACCGGTTTTGATACCTTGGTTGCGCTGCTTGCATTTGCTGCGCAAAATAATAAAAGGGTCTTTCTTTTAGGTGCAAAGTCAGCTGTTTTAGAATTGACAGTTGCGCACTTGCATGCGCAATATCCGCATCTCAAAATTGTTGGTTACCATGATGGTTATTTCGACGACGCGGCACAGGTTGCCGCTGAGATTACAGCAAGTGCCCCTGACTTTGTCTTTGTTGCACTAGGATTTCCAAAACAGGAATTCTTTATTGCAAAGTATCGCTCCTGTGCCTCTGCAATTTGGATGGGAGTTGGTGGTAGTTTTGATGTCTTAGCAGGGACCGTCAAACGTGCTCCGCTTTTTTGGCAAAAGCATCACATCGAATGGCTCTATCGGCTTTTGCAAGAACCTACCAGAATTGGCAGAATTTTGTCTTTACCGCGCTATCTCGCATTGGTCTTATTTTCAAAATATAACCATCAGAAAAAATAATTACCTAATCTGCAGCTTTTCTAACCAATTAATGACTAGTTTCCCATACACCAAATTTGTTTCTTAAAAGTAAAAAAGATCCAGTTTGAAAGGCTTTTCTACCTCTTTCACTGGATCTTTTATTAATTTTGGTATCTCTGGGATCTAAGTTATTTTTCGAGATAAAATTCAAACCGGTTTCCTGCATACTGTGTGCGTACATATTCAAACGGCCGACCGTCTTTTAAATTCGTAATCTGGCGTAAACGTAGAATCGCATCTCCACGTTTAATATCCAAATAATCAGCGATTTTTTCAGAGGCAAGCATTGCAGTTACTGTTTGCTGTGCATGTCCAATCGCATACCCGCTCTCTTCTAAAGCATGGTATAACGAACTCGTGACTTCTTCTTTACTGAATTCCTTAACTAACTGCGCTGGAATCGTAGCAACCTCAAAACAAATTGGAGTCTCATCAGCATAACGAATTCTTTCCATGCGCAACACCTGATCTTTTTCCTTCAAGTTAAGTTTTTCCATTTCACTTAAAGAAGGTGTCGTCACGTGATAAGAAAGTGTCTTGCTTGATGGAACCTTGCCTTGTTCTTTTGTAAGTTCCGTAAAACTCGTGACACCCGACATCTTTTCTTGCACTTTTCGCCGTGCAACATAGGTTCCTGAACCTACATGGCGTTCAAGGATACCTTCGTCAACTAATGTCTGAATTGCTTGTCTGAGCGTCATGCGACTGACTCCGAATTTAACAGCAAGTTCTCTTTCAGAAGGGATGCGATCGCCGATTGACCATTTACCGGACTCAATTGACCGTTTGATCACGTTATGAATTTGAATATAAACAGGCGAAGTCATCTTACTCCCTCATTTCTATTAATCACTAGCAAGCTGCCCCAAACTATATGTTTCCTTTAATTCCAAATTTTGATCGAAAACATTCAGATCAGCGTCCTTACCTACAGTCAGTGTCCCCTTATGCTCAAGTCCAAATTCACGTGCCTGATTAACGGAAGACATGAGCACAGCCTCGGCGATGCCACATCCGGTGAATCTGATTATATTACGGAAAGCATCTTGAAATTGCAAAACAGAGCCTGCAAGATTACCAGTTTCTAACCGTGCCTGCTTATCTTTTACGATTACCTTCTGACCACCCAGTTCAGAAACTCCCTCAGGCATCCCCTTTGCACGCATCGAATCCGTCACAAGTTCCATTCTGTAAGGGCCTTTAATCTCGTAGGCCAATTTAATCATGTCAGGAACTACATGAAAACCATCAGCAATCATTTCACAGTACAGGTTGTCCTCAAGCAGCGCGTGTCCTGTCACACCAGGCTGACGATGCTTAAATTCTCGTTGTGCGTTGTACAAGTGGGTCACATGACTAGCTTTTGAATGCTTGAGCTGCTCTCTTAAGGCATTACTATGACCGACTGACGGAACTATTCCATGTGCTAGGCAGTAGTCTTCAAATTCAGCAGCATGTTCGTCTTCTGGAGCATAAGTAATTAATTTGACACGGTGCCCCGAAAGTTCATCCCAATGCGCGAGTAAAGCAGCATCAGGATTTTGAATATATTCCTCAGGTTGAGCCCCTTTAAATACCGGAGAAATAAAGGGACCTTCTAAATGGATTCCTTGGATCACAGGATTTTTTGCCGCAGCTTCACGAATCCCATTCATTGCGTGTGCAATCTTCGCGTGCGACTGTGTCATTGTCGTTGGAAAGTAGCTGGTAATTCCTTCATGCACCATGTGACGAACCATCTCATCAAGCTGTGCCGCATCCCCATCCATTGCATCAAAGCCATAACCACCATGACTGTGAACATCAATGAAGCCGGGAACAATCAGTTGCCCCGCAAGATCGATAACCTTTTCAGCACTTTGCGGTTGATACGCACTCATCGGTCCAAGCTCTTCGATTTTTTTAGAAAAGCGAATGAAGCCGTCACTGATTTGCTCAGTTCCTGTATAAAGATGTGCATGTTTTAAAACTGTCTTCATTAGTAATGCTTCTTTCTTTATAATTATAAAAATCTACTAATGCTTTTCTTGGTCTTTAGCAATTGTGGCATCAATTCCTTTGACCACAGCACTCATAAATCCTGCATCTTCCATTGCTAAGAGTCCTGCAACAGTTGTGCCACCTGGGGACGAAACTTCATCAATCAAATCCCAAGGTGTTTTAGGCGTTCCCAAAACTTTCGCGGCACTGCCCCAAACTGCTTGTGCTGCAATTTGAGTCGCCTGTTTTTTAGTTAAGCCGTATTTAACGCCTGCTCGCGCCATCGCATCAATAAAGAGGTAAATAAAAGCAGGTGAACTTCCTGCCAAGGCTACAAAAGTACTAAAATCTTTTTCCGGGAGCAGGGTTGTTTTTCCAAGCTGATTAAGTAAGCCTTGTAATTCATCAAAATGCGCCTCTGATAAAAATTCTCCTTTAGCCAGAGCAGTCATTCCAGCATGCAATTCGACATTAATATTTGGCATTATACGTAATAATTCATGATTGCCTGCGCCCAAAGAAGCCTTTATTTCAGCTAATGAAACCCCGCTAACCATTGAAACAAGAACCCTTTTTTGCGTGGTAACGGCTTCCTTGATCTCAGCCAAAACACTGGGTAACACAGTTGGTTTTACCGCAAGAAAAATGACTTCGGCTTGATTTGCAAGTTCTGAATTGCTGTCAACTGGTTCCAAATGATTCTCAAATGCATACTTGCGATAATTTTGCGCGTGCGCACTATGTACAAAAATATCCTGAGCTTTTACTTCCCCATAAGTCAGCCACCCATTTATAATCGCCTTTGCCATGTTGCCTACACCAATAAACCCAATTTTCATTTGATACCCTCCTCATAAATGATATATACCAATACAGTGAATGTACCTATTTTTGCTCCAAATGTCAATCTAGAGCCTTAATAATTTCAAAGAAAATTTTATGCTAATCGGCAGCTTCAACTATCTACTATGCTAAATTGCGAACATCATCTGATCTTGGCTAAGGGTAATTCGTTGTTGCCTTAAAAAGTTATTTATCCTAAAAATTTAATTCGGATATTACAGTTTAAAATAATATTCTTGCCAAATAAAATTTTTTTCGCAACAAAAAAGAACATCACTCTTCAGCAACGTTCTTTCACTTTTTCTGATTGGGCTAGCTGGATTCGAACCAGCGCGTCACGGGATCAAAACCCGATGCCTTACCGCTTGGCTATAGCCCAATTATGGTGGAAGGGAGTGGATTCGAACCACCGAACCCGAAGGAGCGGATTTACAGTCCGCCGCGTTTAGCCAGACTTCGCTACCCTTCCAAAGATCACAAACACAGATATCATATATCCGACCTTATAATAATACTATGATTGTGATCTAGATGCAAGCTTTTTTTCAATTCAATTAATACAATTCTTGAAGATCTCTTTGAATCTCATCAAATAATTTGATACCTTTTAAGCGACACCGACCATCAATTTTTTAATCTGTGGTACAAGCATTAACAATACAATTCCAAAAATGATAGTTACCGCACCTACTATTCCAAAATAGAGAACTTCCGATCCCTTAGTATAAAAACGAACAATCTGTGAATTGAAAGCCTGCGCAACTGCATCACTCAAGAACCACATACTCATCATTTGTGATTGAAAAGCTTTGGGAGCAAGTTTGGTTGTAGCCGAAAGGCCGATTGGAGAAATTAACATTTCCCCAATGATTACTAGTGCCCAACTCATCACTAGCCATAGCGGACCAACCTTAGTTTCAGAACCAAATAACATCCCTGGAAGCATCATCCACAAAAATGAAATTCCGGCAAAGAATAAGCCATAAGCAAATTTTGTAGGTGAAGAAGGTTGGCGGTTACCAAGTTTAGTCCACAACAGCGCAAACAGCGGGACATAGATCATAATAAAAAACGGATTCATACTCTGGAAAAAACTTGCTGGGAAATTAAATCCCCAAAGGGTCAGCCGCGTCTGCTGCCCTGCAAATAATGCCAAGACCACTGCACCTTGTTCTTCAATGGACCAAAAAAGCACACTTGCAATGAATAACGGTACGTAAGCCCATACCCGAGAGCGTTCTTTAGTAGTCAGTTTTTGGCTGTTTAGCATTAAAACAAAGTAATAAACCGGAATTAAGACTGCCAAAATTGTAATCAGTAGAATAACATTAGTAATATTTAAAAGATCAAACAAGCCCATAATGACAAAAATTAAAATAAGTGCAATTACTGCCAAAATACCTTTTTTAACTAAGCTCTTCATCTCTACCGGACCAATTGGATCCTTTGGGTAAAGACTGTCCTTGGTCAAATATTTTTTACCGTCAAAATAATATTGAACCAAACCGAAAAACATTCCAATTGCAGCTAACGAAAACCCTAAATGAAAGTTTACTTTTTGCCCTAAATAACCTACAAGATATGGTGACACGAAAGCTCCCATATTAATTCCGAAAACAAAAATACTGAATCCTGTATCGCGTCGTGAATCAGTAGCTTGATAAAGATCACCCACCATCTCAGAAACATTAGGTTTTAAAAGCCCAGTTCCCACGACAATCAGTGCAATTGAAATAAACAAAGCCAGTTTTCCAAATGGTGTTGCCAAAGCAATATGCCCCAACATAATCAAAATTCCGCCTACAAAAACGGTTCTTCTGCTGCCCCAGAGACGATCGCTAACGAACCCCCCCACAACACTAGAAAGATACACCAAGGATCCATAAATTGCCATTATGGATGCTGCAACCGTTTGATTAAAACCTAATCCGCCAGCCGTCACTGAATAGTACATATAATACAAAAGGATGGCACGCATTCCATAGTAACTAAACCTTTCCCACATTTCTGTGAAAAAAAGTGTCGCTAATCCTCGCGGATGCCCTAAAAAAGCAGTATCCTGCGCTTCTTTATTCATTACCTAATTCCTCCAAATATCTTGTATAAGCTACAAGAAAATTAATAATAGTTCAATTAAATGACTTAACACTTAACACACAACAGATTTAATTATAGGAGCTTCACCTCAGAGCGTCAACTCTAATTGTGAAGGCTCTTTCAGCCTAGAATTTCTTCAAGCCACCGCGCAATCATGCTAATTTTCAAACTAATTATTTTGAATTTCACAGTAAAAATAAAAAGTGGGACAACAGGTGTTTAGATGGCGAGAATTAACAGCATAAGGCGGATAATTCCGCGATGGGATGGTGGCTGACTTACACTGTTAAGTGCAGCCATCTGGCTTTTGGTGCACGTTTCAGCATTAGCTGTTTGGAAATAAAGAGCACAAAAAAAGAGTTCGCGACTTTTGTCCCAGACCCTTAATTCAAAAGAAATTATGTACTTGCATAGATATGCCGGCTGCAGGATTCGAACCTGTGACCCTCGGTTTACGATACCGATGCTCTACCAGCTGAGCTAAGCCGGCACAATGTTGATGACCCGTACGGGATTTGAACCCATGTTACCGCCGTGAAAGGGCGGTGTCTTAACCACTTGACCAACGGGTCATAAGTAAGCTTTTAACTTACTATAAAACAAAGGTACTCAGAAAATTAAAAATAATCAGTTCCCCGGTTATCTATCCTCCTGAGTACTATTATTTGCACGGCAACGACCTACCCTCGCAGGGGGCGATCCCCCAACTACTCTTGG
>NZ_AZFQ01000013.1 GCF_001435195.1 Liquorilactobacillus satsumensis DSM 16230 = JCM 12392
TTTTAAGTTACGTAGGCGGGGAATTGGGAGTATACAACTGAACACTTGGGTTAATACCGGTTATATCACATAAGGCTTTAGGCAATCGACTAGTGGTTGGTAGCAATACCGCAACTGATTGTCCAAACGATGCCCGAACGACCGAGCGTTACAATAGGTGAGTTGCACTCTAGCTAGATAGTCATTTTAAATTTGACCGTCTGACTAGGGTACAACTTTGCACTCAACCACTTCACTCACTCGCATTACAGCAGGGGTAACCCAATAAGTCAACTAAATTGAATAAATAAATTAAAATCACAGGTGGGTTAGACTAGGGTGTTATTAAGCTACTAGCCGTCTCGTAGACCACAAGGTGTTAAGAATTAAATACTAGCGACAGACCTACTACATAACAATAGATAGTCTCAGCCGAGGCGGTTTCTAAGCCGGGAATATTCGGACTATACTAAATAGAACATCAAAATCACAAGCAGTCTAACTAGAACAGTTTAAGCTAATTTCACAAACTTGGCTAAATGGACTAAATCTATCAGTAAGTTGCTTAGAAAGACTAGTATAACAGGCCTAATTAAGATTCACAAAGTTTAGCTTTGGTTAATGCTTAGTTATGTTACCTAGTAACCCTTCAATTATTTAACTGCCTTATAATGACTGAGCACGATAAAAAGGTCTACCCAAGTTTGGATAGGCCTTTTTACGGTTCTGGTGCAAAATTTTTCAGGTAAACTTATTTTGAGTATAATTAGCCTAAAAA
>NZ_AZFQ01000014.1 GCF_001435195.1 Liquorilactobacillus satsumensis DSM 16230 = JCM 12392
GCCGACTTAGCTCAGTTGGTAGAGCATCTGATTTGTAATCAGAGGGTCGGGCGTTCGAATCGTCTAGTCGGCACCATTTTTATGCGGAAGTAGTTCAGTGGTAGAACATCACCTTGCCATGGTGGGGGTCGCGGGTTCGAATCCCGTCTTCCGCTTGTTAATATTATTTGCCGGGGTGGCGGAACTGGCAGACGCACAGGACTTAAAATCCTGCGGTAAGTGATTACCGTACCGGTTCGATTCCGGTCCTCGGCATAATTATATTATTATGCACCCATAGCGCAATTGGATAGAGTGTCTGACTACGAATCAGAAGGTTGTAGGTTCGACTCCTACTGGGTGCATT
>NZ_AZFQ01000015.1 GCF_001435195.1 Liquorilactobacillus satsumensis DSM 16230 = JCM 12392
ATAGGCTTTGCTTTATCTCGCAGCTTGTCTCCTGCGTTTTTGAAATCAGCTACATTGAACATATCAGATAAATATGCTACAATAAGACCATAATTTAAAACTATGGTTCGGGTCATTTAGAGATTGCAGTCTCTGGTGGCTTTTTCTTTATGAAAGAGATTGCCTTTGGGTAATCTCTTTTTTTATTGTCTATAGAATACTCCTTTCTATTTCCAATGTAAAGCTATTATGTAAAAAATCTCCTTTCAACAATTTGGTACACTATTCTCTTATTCTCTTAAGAGAATAAGCTCCTATTCCCTTTTTCTCTTTTTACACTATTCTCTTATTCTCCTATTCTCTTTTTCTCCTTTTAAAATTATTATTGTTGCTGTAATAGTATTATACCAATGTTTATTCTCTTATTCTCCTATTCTCTTTTTCTCTTAGGATATTAAGAGACTATTCTCCTTTTATCTTTTTCTCTTTTTACACTAATCTCTTATTCTCCTTTTAATAAAAAAGTATAAAGGAGATTTATTACATTTTAGTTTACTTTTAAATAAAATTGACTTACTATATGTTTAATGGAGGTGTCTAAATGACGTATACAATAATTAATGCTCAACAAAAGGGTGGCGTAGGTAAGACAACAGATACAGTAATGGAAGCAATAGTCGCTGCAACTATCTTTGGTAAAAAAGTGTTAGTCGTTGATACGGATTTGCAGGGAAACGCAACTCAGTTTTTATCTAAAACCTTTGGAAATCCTGAAATTCCCAATACACTAATGGCTTGTTTAGAAAAAGAAGATTTATCGCGAGGAATTGTACACCTAGCTCCAAAAATAGATTTAATCGGGTGCGACTATGATATGCGTAACTATACTGAATTTCTAGACAAAAAATTCAAATCACTGAAAGACAAAACTTTCTATCTTAAAAACCTTTTAGATCAGGTCAAAGATAACTACGATTTTATTTTTATTGATGTCCCACCTTCTACTGATATCAAAGTCGACAATGCAATGGTTTGCGCAGATTATGTAATCGTCATTCAAGAAACCCAACAATTCGCTTTCGATGGTTCTAAACGACTAATTCTTACATATTTACAAACTTTAGTTAACGACTTTGGTAATATGATTAATGTTCAAGTTGCTGGAGTCTTACCAGTTCTTTTACAAGCACGTAGACCTTTACAGCAAAAAATTGTCGATGAAACTATAAAATACTTTGGTCGTGACAATGTATTTAATAACATTATTAACAACCACGCTAGATTAGAGTGGTATACCGCACAGGGAGTCCAATTTGAAGACTTCCATGACAAACGAATCTTTGCATTATATGCAGATATATTCAAAGAGTTATTATTACGCATTAAATCCTTTGAAGAAACTGGTGACGTTGTAGATTTTAAATATGAACATGAATTTATTAATAGCAATAGGCTCACTGAAAAGGGAAAGGGGCTAACGCTTAATGGCTTTACTCAAACGAGATAATAATGTCCAACCAAATATTAAAAATACCGCAGATGTTAGTAGAGACCTTTCAATAAAAAAAGAGTACAAGGCTAATGAGCGAAAGACCATTAAGGTTGATCCACCTGTATATGATTTAATTAAAAGTATGTCTGTGGTTACTGATACAAAAATGTACGATCTAGTTAATCAAATGTGTGAAACTTACTTGGACAACAACGTCTCTCAGCGACAAAAAGAAACAATTCTTCTTATGCTAAAACAGAACGAAAAATAAACTTTAATAAAAAAGATGAGCTATTCTTACAAACTCAAAAACCATAATATAGATAGTTAAAGGACACTAACAATTAAGCTAATGCCCTTTTTGTCTGTCTTTATACTCTTGCAACACTGTCGGTATTATGTAGTTTAAGTCGGGCCTGAGTGCCCGACTTTTTACGAAGATGGAGATTAAATGATTAAAAACGACCAACCAAAGGATAAAATTATTGATGTGGCTCGCAAACTGTTTGCTAGTCGCGGTTTTGAGGCAACGACGACACGAATGATTAATAAAGCGGCAGGGATTTCGGAGGGCGCACTTTACTACCACTTTCCACATGGTAAACAGGAAATTTTGGATACAATTGTTCAGCAGGGAATTGAAAGTCGGGTTAGTTTACTAACGGTATCACTAACAAATTCGACAACTGTCACTGGTATCGAAACTCAAATGATGACATTATTCGATCAGCTATGGCAAGCATTCCAAAGTGAAACCAGCTATCAATCGTTCATTATTACAATTCGTGAACGAATGCTGTTGTCTGATGAGCAATCTCACTGGTTGATTGACGCGATTCAACAAATTCAGGCGCGATTATCTCAAGCCTTTCAAAATATCGAGAAACTGGCACTTAATGACAGCCAAGCTGCCGATAACCTTGCGATGATTGTGATGTCGATTTTTCAGAAGGTACTGTATGATGAATTGTTGATTAAAAATCAGCGGCGATTGAGTGCCGATGTGCGGGAACGGGTTCGCCAACAGATTCACTTTTTGCTAGCACCGATTCAAACAACTACAAATTAAAAAACGTCCTTCCTCGATTTGATTCGGGGAGGGACGTTTTGATTAGAAAGCGGATAAGAATTAGAAATCGTAGTCGCTGTTATCCATGGCTTCGGCATTACCCATTAGATAGCCAGCACCAACTTGGGAGAAGAAATCGTGGTTCGCCGTTTCGGTTGAAATGCCGTTCATCACAATCGGGTTGATATCTTCAATTTCGGCATGGGGGAAGCGGGATTCAAAGCCCATGTTTTGAAGGGCTTTGTTGGCGTTGTAGTGAACAAATTGTTTCACGTCTTCGGCTAAACCAATTGGCGCGTAAACTTCTTCAGTGAATGCAAATTCGTTTTCGAGGAGATCATCGAGTAAATCATTCATCCATTTTTTGAATGTTTTTTGTTCAGCTTCTGGCAGCTCGTTATAGCCTAGTTGGAACTTGTAGCCGAGGTAGGTGCCATGGACGGATTCGTCACGGATCACCAGCTTGATGACCTCGGAAAGGTTGGAGAGCTTATTGTTACCGCGGTACCAAAGTGGGGTAAAGAAGTTGGTGTAGTACAAAATTCCTTCGAGAAAGACACTTGCGACCTTCTTTTCAAGGTTGTTTCCTGTTTGGTAAATGTCATTGATCCGTTTGGCTTTGTACTGCATTCGGGGATTATTGTTCATCCAATTGAAGACTTCGTCAACAGTGGCTTGATCGTTCAAAGAGGTCAAAATAGTGCCGTAACTCTTGGCATGAATTGACTCCATCATCAAAAAGTCATTGATGACTGCCGCTTCCTTCCGTGTCCGAACGTCGGGCCGCATGACGTCGACGCCTTCTTCGGATTGGAGTGTGTCCAGCAAGGCTAATCCCCCGACAACTCGGTTGATGACTGACTTTTCGGTGTCAGGAAGTGTCCGCCAGTCGCGTAAATCATTAGAAACGGGCACCCGTGTATCTAACCAGTATTGTGCCGTTGCTTTATCCCATACATATTCGTCAAATTCGTCTTCGATGATGTCCCAGTTAATTGTTTTATAGTTCATTAGTTGAATGCTCCTTAGAAATCGTAGTCGTCGTCGGTCATTTCTTCAGTGTCCGATTCGTTGTTTGCTGCCATCACCTGTTGCAAGAATTGATCTTGGTCGATCATCAATTTCTTGAGCTGCGCCACTAGTGGAGATGGCTGAACCTCGTAGCTAGCATCGAAACCAAGTGATGTTAGTGCATGATTGGCACCATAGTAGGCCAAATTGATGGCTTCGGTGGCATCTTCAAGGTTAGCTTCTAGGAAATCTTTTTCGGTTTGCATGAGTTGATCAAACTGGGTGTTAATCCAATGCTGCAGTTCGGCTTGGTCACTTGACGCGAGGTCTTCAAACCCAAGGTGAAATTTGTAGCCGACATAGGCACTAAAGATGGCACTTCCACGAAGAATATTGGCCAACATTTGGTAGGTATTGACGAGAGAATGGGTTTGAAGGGTTGTCCAATATTTACCAAATGAAAGGCCAGTTTCGGTCAAAATGAAAAGGGCTTTTTTTTGTAAAGCCGTGCCATTAGTGCTCGTTTGAGCGAGTTGGTCTATTTCAGCTTGCAGATCGGTATTATTGTCTGCCCAAGTGAAATTTGCGCCACCATTGCCTGGAATCAGGGCCCGGAAAATGGTCGTGTAACTCTTAGCATGGACTGATTTCATGAAGGTAATGGTATTTAATACGGATTCTTCTTGTTGGGTTCGCCGATCATGGCGAATGGCAGGAGTGCCGACCTCTGATTGGTAGACGGCTAACATCGATGCACCTGCCAACATGCGGGTAATGGCCTGTTGTTGAGTGTCTGCTAGCTGTTGCAAAGCTGGTTGATCATTCGTGACGGGAATCCGAATGTCCAACCAAAAGTTAGTGGTGAGTTGTTCCCACGTGTATTTATCGAAATTATCTTTAATGTCATCCCAGTTAATTGCTTTGTAGTATAAATAGTCCATCGTTATTTGTTCGTCTCCTTAGTTAGGATTCACAGGTGTACGGGCACCGTGATCCAATAACGTGTTGTCGGTGGGTTAAACGGGCGCTAACCCTGAATACATTCCCTAGATCATGCATGACTCGCATTCATTTGCGGTTTTGATTTCGTCGTCTTCTGTGAATGTTCGGATGTAATAAAGTGACTTGATGCCCTTGGTCCAGGCGTAATTCCGTAACCGGTTAAGGTCCCGGGTCGTCATCTTCAAGTTGTCATTGTCCTTCCACTCGTAAAGGTCGGGTTTCAAAACTGAACGCATGAACAGTGTCAGACTCATGCCTTGATCAATGTGTTTTTGCGCTACGGCATAGGTATCGATGATTTTGCGTTGGTCGATATCATATGCGGGCGTGTAGTAGGGCAAAGTTTCGTTAGACAGGTAGGGTGCCGGGTAGAAGATTGATCCCACTTTATTTTCCTGCCGTTGTTCTACTAATTGTGTGATTGGGTGAAGTGACGCACTTGTTTCATTGACGTACGAAATGGAACCATTCGGTGCCACGGCAAGTCGGTTACGATGGTAAAGACCATCCGCCATGACGGCCTGTTTGAGGGCCTCCCAGTCGGCAACAGATGGTAATTTAATGTTTTTGAAAACTTCTGCAACTTTAGTGCTCTTAAATTCAAAGTCGGCGTTCAGGTATTGATCAAAGTAACTACCGTCGGCGTATTTTGATTGCTCAAATTTGGCGAAGGTTTCGTGACGTTCGCGTGCAATTTGGTTACTCGTGACGAGTGAATAGTAGTTTAAGGCTAGGAAGTAAGCATCCGTAAATTCAAGGGCTTCAGGTGAGCCATATTCAATTTGGTGGCGTGCAAGGGCGGTATGCAGACCCATGGCACCCAATCCGATCGTATGGTAAAGTTCGTTACCATGTTTAACGGTTGGGACTTCCTTGACGTTGGTTGTATCGGTCACGAGGGTGAGCGCGCGAACGGCGACCGCAACCGAGCGACCAAAGTCTGGCGAATCAATCATATTCATAATATTAGTTGATCCGAGGTTACATGAAATATCGGTACCAATGGTCTTATACGATAGATCATCATCAAGTTCTGAGGGTTCCTGGGGCTGGAGAATTTCACTACAGAGATTACTCATAATAATTTTGCCATCGACGGGGTTCGTGCGGTTCGCCGTATCAATGTTCAAGATGTAAGGATACCCAGATTCTTGTTGGAGTTGAGAAATCTTTTGTTCTAGCTTCCGGGCGTTAAAGACCGATTTTTTGATGTTCGGGTTGGCAACCATGTTGTCATATTCCTTCGTGATATCAATGTAGGCAAATGGCGTGTGGTATTCGCGTTCAACGTCATAGGGACTAAAAAGATACATCGGTTCGTTAGTCTTGAGCAATTCATAGTATTTATCGGGAACGATCAGCCCGAGGGACAGGGTCTTTACCCGAATTTTTTCATCCGCGTTTTCTTTTTTGGTATCCAGAAAATGTAAAATATCGGGATGGAAAACGTTGAGATAGACAACCCCAGCACCGTTACGTTGACCAAGCTGGTTACTGTAACTAAATGAGTCCTCAAGTAACTTCATCACTGGTACAACCCCGGACGAGGCATTGGCAATTTTTTTGATAGGATCGCCTGAGGCACGGAGATTTGACAGGTTAACACCGACGCCACCGCCAATCCGTGATAGTTGAAGGGCGGAATTAACGCCACGGCCAATGGAGAGCATTGAATCGGCCATATCAATTAGGAAACACGACACCATTTCTCCGCGGCGCTTTTTCCCCGCGTTGAGGAAAGTGGGAGTGGCGGGCTGATAACGCTGTGAAATTAATTCATCGGCAACGTCATTAGCAAGTTGCTCATCACCGTTTGCAAGGTAGAGGGCATTGAAGACGACACGGTCGATAAAGCCTTCCAAGAATTGTTGTCCGTCGTTGGTTTTCATGGCGTACTGTGTGTAAAACTTGTACGCGCCGAGAAAGCTGCGGAAATGGAAGTGATGGTCTTTCATTCGGTCGAACAAGGACCGCACAAATTCGTGGGAATACTGATTCAGGATATCTGGATCAATGTAATCTTCGTTGACTAAGTAGTTTAATTTGGCATCCAATGAATCAAATTGTTTAGTCTTTGGTTCGACCGTCTCTTCAAAATAGGCCTTGAGGGCTTCTTGATCATAATATAGCGGAATTTCTCCGTCGACGGGGATGTTTACGAGGTTATTTAAGTAAAAATAGGTGTTTTCCATTTCTGGGGTGCTAGTTGCCATTAGGGACTACTCCTTTGTTGTTTGAGAACTGAATTGATCGCGATAGGTTAAGATTGCATCGGCGATGCGAGGAAAATCGTGTGCTGTGCCACGTAGTTCAAAATCGGTAATGTAGGGAAAACCGAAGCGCTCAGCGTACTGTTTAGCCGTGAGTGCAAACTGCTTATTAAAATTACGATTGCCGCTACCGATAATCCCGTAACAACGGCAATAATTATCTTCGTGTTCTAGGTAATCCCCCAAAATGGTGGTCAAGATTTCGGTGTAGCCGTTGTTAACTCCGTTACCGCCTTTAAGAAAGGCCGGCAGGAAGGCAACAAACGGTTGGTCGAGAGTGGTGAATTCGGGGTGTTCTTTAACGTTAATTGAATTAACTTGAATGTGGCGTTCTTCTTCAAAGTATTTTGTCAGTTTGCCAATAAAATATTTGGTATTACCGCTCAAACTGATGTAGAGAATATTTACAGGTTCCGTAGCGAATCATCGTCCTTTGTCTATATATAGTGTGACACAAATTATTGTAGCACAATATATAGTATTTGAATACCGACTTTCCCAAAATGAATCTATTGAATTGCTAAAATATGAATTAACATTATCATTTGATAATGACGATTAAACGGCTGGTACCGGGGATGATTAAATTACGGTGGTGGCCAAAAAAGACAATGAAAAATCGATTTGAAATAATGAGATTTCAAATCGACAATTTTTTAATCAAGTTTTATGAGTTTAGTTGGGTCAATGACGCATCAAAGCGTGCCAGATGACGCTTGCGAATTGAACGCCAGATAAATTAAGCGTGTCGTCGTTAATCAATCAGCCACTTGGCTAACTTTGGTTCGCGCCGTTGAAGCCACTTGGCTTCACGAAGTTAGTTTATGCCACCAGTTTGTTAAGGGGCGGTACGGCTATTGAGCGTGCTTCACTCGTCGGTGGTCATAATGG
>NZ_AZFQ01000016.1:0-19962 GCF_001435195.1 Liquorilactobacillus satsumensis DSM 16230 = JCM 12392
GAGCCCTACACATTTGATTTGTCGAAACTTTGTTCAGTTTTCAAAGGTCTACTTAAAGTCTGCTATGAGATAGCATAGATTATTATACTAGCAATTTGAATTAAATGCAAGAACTTTTTTCTAAACACCGTTCTCATCAACAGCCAACTTTTATATTATAGCACGCCTAATAATTAATGCAAGATAAAATTCAAAAAATAACTCAGCTAAATTTTGTCAGTTTAAAAACAGCTCTCAACTGCTTTAAACAGCGATAACTAACGTTCTTCTACCTCGGAATTCCGTTAATAGTCTGATTTCAAACTCCTAAAAATTTCATTTTCTCCTAGTTTTTAAGTCAAATTAAAAAGATTCAGCACAAAACGTTATGTAGTCAACGTCTTGTGCTGAATCTCAAAAAGCGTATTATTTAAATTTAGCATTTCAAATTGGGGCTAGCTGCTTTTTAAATTACCGTTAAGTATACTTTCGCGCAGACTCCAACAGCATCCTTACGCTACTTATGTTCTTCAGGGCGTAAAGTTGGAAATAGTAATACATCTCTAATAGATGGCGCATCGGTCATTAACATTACAAGACGATCGATCCCAATACCTAAACCACCCGTTGGCGGCATGCCATACTCAAGAGCCTCGATGTAATCCTCGTCAATTCCCTCGGCTTCATCATTACCAGCGGCCCGCTCAGCTACCTGTGCCTCAAATCTTTGTCGTTGGTCAATCGGATCATTCAATTCAGTAAATGCATTGGCAAATTCGTTACCCAAAATAAACATTTCAAAACGGTCAGTAAAGCGCGGATCGTCAGCATTTTTCTTAGCCAACGGAGAAACTTCGACTGGATGTCCATAAACAAATGTAGGGTCTACAAGCTGAGCTTCACAAAAATTATCAAAAAATTCATTGATAATATGTCCAACTGTCCAATAATCCTCATAATGAACATTCTTTTCATCTGCAAGCTGGCGCGCTTGCTCAATTGTCATCGGTTGCCAAAAATCAACTCCCGTCTCCTCTTTGATCGCATCAACCATGTGAATCCGTTTGAATGGCTTGTTGAAATCGACTTTATTTCCTTGATAAGTAACAATTCCGTCAGCAGTAACTACTTTAGCCGCAGCTTTAAAGATTCCCTCTGTCTCATCCATAACATCCTTGAAATCAAAATAAGCTGCATATGATTCCAGCATTGTGAACTCAGGATTATGTTTAGTATCAATTCCTTCATTACGAAAAACGCGGCCAATTTCATACACGCGTTCCATACCGCCAACAATTAGGCGCTTCAAATGCAGCTCAAGCGCAATCCGCAAGTATAGTTTAATGTCGAGCGCGTTATGATGGGTAATAAATGGACGTGCAGCTGCACCACCAGCCTGATTATGCAAGACAGGTGTTTCCACTTCCAAGAAACGATGTTCATCAAGATAGCCTCGAATTGCACTGATAATTTTACTGCGTTTCAAGAAGCGATCAAAACTATCACGATTTGAGATCAAATCAAGATAACGCTGTCTATAAATTTGTTCAACATTTTGCAGTCCATGAAATTTATCAGGAAGTGGTCGCAGGGCTTTTGACAAGAAGGTCACATCTGTCACCTTAATCGTCAGTTCACCCATATCGGTTTTGATAACTTCACCGCTCAAGCCGAGATGATCACCCAAGTCGGACCGTTTAAAAATATGATATTTTTCTTCACCGACAACATCTTTACGAATATATAATTGAATACGGCCGTCACGATCCTGAATATCAGCAAAACCTACTTTGCCTTTGCCTCGCTTGGCAACCATTCTTCCGGCAATCTTTACTTTAATATCTAAATCTTCAAGTTCTTGTTTCGTCTTTTGATCATACTTGTCATGTAATTCCTGTGACATTGCTGTCCGCTCAAAACGGTGACCAAACGGATCAATTCCTTCTGTGCGCAGCTCCGCTAGTTTCTCACGCCGCACCCGCAACTGATCATTTAAATTCTCTTCTTTCGCCAAACTTATCCCTCCAAAAACAATTTCCATCTTATATATTGCCAATTCTACCGCTAAATTGCAAATCTATTTTGCCAATTGACGCTGTTTTTTACGTTCAACGTAATCTTCAACGTCACTTAAAAAGTTATCAAAAATTGTAATCATTTGAGCTTCCGTTGCAGCATCATTTAAAGCTGCTTTTGCCCGCGCTGACCGCGGAATGCCTTTGAGGTAATAGGCGGCCTGACTTCTAAATTCACGTGGTCCGACATAGTCCCCTTTAATCCCCACCAAGCGATGTAGATGTTCTTTAGCTACTTTAATTTTTTCAGCGGGAGTTGGTTCTGGAACAACCTCTTCCCCTGCAAGGTACTCTGAAGCCTGTTTCACGATCCAAGGGTTCCCTAATGCAGCACGTCCAATCATGACTGCATCAGCTCCGACATCTGTTAACATCTTCTTAGCATCTTCAGGAGTCCGCACATCTCCATTCCCAATAAATGGAATTTCATGCAGATGATCTGCGACTTCTTTGAGAATTCCCCAGTCAGCATGTCCGCTATATAACTGTTTGCGGGTTCGACCGTGCATAGCTAAAGCTGCTGCTCCGCCTTCTTGTGCCGCTAATGCATTTTCAACTGCATAGATATGATCCTCATCCCATCCAGTTCTCATTTTAACGGTTACAGGCTTAGAACATGCGCTTGTTACAGCATGAACCATCTCATAAACTTGATTAGGATCTAACAACCAGCGAGCCCCTGCCTCAGCTTTAGTGACCTTAGGCACTGGACATCCCATATTAATATCAATAATGTCAACATCAACATTTTCTTCAATGTAGCGTGCGGCTTCGACCAAAGTATCTTTATTTCCGCCAAAAATTTGCACACTAACCGGATGCTCTGTGGGGTCAAATCTCAGCATTCCTAGCGTTTTTTTGTTTCTAAATTGAATTCCCCGATCGGAGATCATCTCACAGACAACTAAGCCTGCACCGAATTCCTTGCAGATCATTCGAAAAGCAACATTCGTGACCCCAGCCATAGGAGCAACTACAATTTGATTTGGGATCGTAAGATTGCCGATCTTCCATTCCATTTTATTACACCTCGTTTTCACATAGTCAATTATACCTTTTGCATGATACCACAAAACAATCTAAAGCAAAAATGTTAATCATTTTTCCCGTCACGCAACTGGCGTAACTCTGCTTCTGTAAAAATATATTTTTTTCCACAAAAATGACAAACTGCCTCTGCTCCATGATCTTCGTTGATCATCGTCTCCAGATCTGATACTGCAATTGCGGCCAACGCTTTTTCAAACCGTTCCTTTGAACAGTCACACTGATATTTGATTTCACTTTTCGCTAAAATTTGATAGTTCCCTGCTCCACAAATTTTAGCAATCATTTCTGTTGGCGTCATCCCAGTTGCCATCATTTCAGAAATTGAGGGAAGTGTAGCAAGCGTCTGTTCTAATTTTGCCAGTAACTCGTCTTGTGCTCCTGGCAAAACCTGAATTAAAAACCCACCAGCCGTCCGTACCGTATTATCCTCGTTAACAAAGACAGAAAGTCCCACCGCCGAAGGAATTTGCTCAGACTTAGCCAAATAGTATGCAAAGTCTTCCCCCAATTCTCCTGACACCAGCGGTACTTGCCCGGTAAAGGGCGTCTTCATTCCAAGATCTTTTGTAACTGCTAAAAAGCCATGGGTTCCAACCGCCCCTTTCACATCAATTTTATGTTTTTCATTCAATGGCAGATGCACATGCGGATGCTGTAAGTAACCTTTAAGCTGTCCCTGTGCATCACCGTCAACTACTAATGCGCCTACAGGTCCATCTCCTAACACTTTCACCGTCAGCCGCCCACTTTCTTTTAAAAGTGCTTGAGAAAGCAAAGCAGTCGCTGTCAATGTTCTACCCAAAGCAGCAGAAGCTGCACTCCATGTATCGTGAAGTTGCTGTGCTTTTTGCACGGTTTTAGTGGTATCAACTGCATAAATTCTTAACTGCCCTGCAAAGGCCAAACTTTTAACTAAATAATCCGTCATGTTACTCTCCTTTTTACTAAATTAATGAGCGGAACAAAACAATTTTACAACTGTTTCATTCCGCCCATCAACTCACTTATTTTAATATTTACTTACTTGTCTTTAGGATAGAAAGTGACTGTTTCACCGTCATCTTCTGCAGTCTTTTTGCTTTCCTTTTGCTTTTCAGCTTCTTTGCGTTCTAAAGCCTCTTTTGATTCTTCAAAAGTAGCGGCCTTTTCGCTTGGGAACTCTTCTTTGGCTTTATTTGGCATGTGACCTGTCTTGAATAAACTTAAAATTTGCTTTTCATCCAAAGTTTCATATTCAAGCAAAGCCTCAGCAATTGTTTTATGCTGTTGGCGATGTTGTTCAATAATTTCTTTGGCCTTTTTCATTCCTTCGTTCAGCAGTGCTTTGACCTCTTCATCAATCAAGTTAGCTGTTTGTCCAGAATAATTAGGTTGCCCTGCAGGCATGCCTGCTCCGGCGAACATGTTACTCTGTCCTTCATATTGCACTGGACCTAGTTTTTCGCTCATCCCATATTCCGTAACCATCGCACGGGCCAACTGTGTTGCCTGCTGAAAATCATTGGAAGCGCCTGAAGATTGTTCATTGTTAATAATCTCTTCAGCAGCACGTCCACCCATTAATCCAGCAATTTGTTCCTTCAAATCGCGTTTGGAAAGAAGTGCTTGGTCTTCTTTAGGCAGCATAATTGCGTACCCGCCTGCACGCCCACGTGGCACGATTGTAACTTTATGCACAACACGTGCATCGTTTAAAATTAACCCAACAATCGTATGCCCCGCTTCATGAAAGGCAACTGTTCTGCGTTCCTTTTTGTTAATAACCTTATCCCGCTTGGCTGGCCCAGCAATAACTCGATCTTCTGCTTCGTCAACATCTGAAGCATCGATTTCTTTTTTATTACGTCTAGCTGCCAGTAAAGCAGCTTCATTTAATAAGTTTTCCAAATCAGCACCCACAAAACCAGGTGTTTGTTTGGCAATCATCTTCAGATCAACATCTTTCGCAAGTGGTTTATTCTTCGAGTGCACTTTCAGAATTGCTTCACGCCCTTTAACATCTGGACGTCCGACAAGTATCTTCCGATCAAAACGACCTGGGCGAAGTAAAGCTGGATCTAAAACATCTGAACGGTTAGTAGCTGCCATCACAATGACACCTTCGTCTCCTTCAAACCCATCCATTTCCACCAGCAATTGGTTCAAAGTCTGCTCACGTTCATCATGACCGCCACCCATTCCAGCGCCACGTTGACGCCCAACAGCATCAATTTCATCAATGAAAATAATTGAAGGTGCATTCTTCTTTGCATTTTCAAACAAGTCACGTACACGACTTGCGCCGACGCCGACAAACATTTCCACAAAATCAGATCCCGAAATTGAGAAAAATGGAACACCGGCCTCACCAGCAACAGCACGTGCGAGCAATGTTTTACCTGTACCAGGAGGTCCCTCTAGCAAAACACCAGAAGGAATGCGGGCACCCAAAGACAGAAACTTGCGCGGATCACGTAGAAATTCTACCACTTCCACAAGTTCTTGCTTTTCTTCTTCAGCACCAGCAACATCCGAGAAGCGGACTTTGTTTGCCTTTTTATCAACAGGCTTAGCCTTGGACTTGCCAAAGTTCATGACCCGTCCGTTGCCGCCACCTTGACCGGCTTGACCCATCATCATATAGAAGAAGAAGATAAAGAAGATCACTGGAAGCAAATAAATTAGCAACTGCAACCATAAACTGCTGGATTCTTCTTCCTTTGCGCCGTTTTTAACATCATTTTTTTGTGCCAACTCCTGAATCTGCTTAACCGCAGTATCATTCGTCAACACATTACTGGTAAATGAAGTCACTTTGCTACTGCTAGAAGCGAACCCGCCAATTCCAGTTGTTTCCTTAGCTTTTTGTGCCTTCTTGTATGTACCTGTTATTTTATAGGTACTCCCGGAAGGCTGCATTGTAAAGTCTTTTACATTGTCCTTCCGTAATTCACTGATAAATTGGCTTGATTGGATTTGTTGAGATTGTGAACTTGCCTTACCTCCGAAGAAGTAATATAACATCCCCATTATCCCAAGGAAAATCACAATATAAAATAGACTATTTTTAAAAAGCCCATTCTTGTTATTGTTCATCTGCTTCCTCCTTGACTGATGCACAAATTGCTGTCTTTAAACAGCTAACGCATAAATCATAACATACTTGACTTTTCTTGACTATTAATTATTCTCATAAATTTCTGGCTTTAAAATCCCAACATAAGGAAGGTTACGATACCTTCCTTTATAATCCAAGCCGTAACCGACCACAAACTCATTTGGAACTTCAAAACCAACGTAATCTGGTTCAATTCCTGCAACACGACGCTCAGGTTTAGTCAAAAGCGTACAAATCTTAACAGAATTAGCCTTGCGATGTTTAAATAGCTCGACCAAACACTGCAAAGTCTTTCCAGTGTCAATAATATCTTCAATAATGATGATATCGCGTCCTTCTGCCGGGACATCAAGATCTTTAATGATCTTAACCTCTCCGGAAGAAACAGTTTCATCTCCGTAACTTGATACATCCATGAAGTCAATCTCCACATAGGTTTGAATTTCACGGACAATATCTGCCATAAAAAGAAAAGCTCCCTTTAGCACACAGATTACTAGCGGGTTTTTATCTTTATAATCAGCGGTCAGCTGCAGCCCAATCTTGTGTGAAATCCTGCTAATGTCTTCTTTGCTATACAGGACCTCTTTGATATCTTCGTTCATAGTCAGCCTCATTTCTCAGTTATGTTTCTAAAAATCACCATGTATTGCATTTTATCATTTACCTTCTGCTCTGACAAATCAGATTGCCTAACTCCGACTATCCATAAGGGAAGGCCACTGGAAGCTGCCACAATCCACTTCTTATTCCTTTCCTGCAATGGAATCTTTTTTTCAATAAAAATTTTCTTGATTTTTTGTTTCCCAACACGTGTAGGCAGCTTATCTCCTGGAAGACGATGTCTGACAGTTAAGGGCAAGAAAGCTCGTTTTGAAAAATAAAACCGTTGCTCACCCGAGACAGCCTCAATTCCAGCAGTGCTCTCAAACAACCCAATTTCTGCGCCATGTGGTAACCTTGTCCATTCTCCTAAATTCAATTGAGAATTAAAGACAGACGCCTCCACGGTTACATTTTGAGTTGGAGAAATCGTAAAGGTAGTGTACTCTTTTTTTAAAAAAAGCGCTTTTTGCAATTGAATCCAACCTTGCGGCTTAGCGTCATTAAGTAATAGTGCACCCGCTTGTTCCAACTGTCTTTCAGAAGCATGGTAGTTATGACTGCTAATAATCTGCCTCAGGACCATCGTTTGCTCCGCTGTGGTCAGCTCTTTCCAGCCTTGAAGCGAGTAAGAACCAGTTACATTTTTAAGCTGATTAACTTGTTTTGCAATCACATGCTGTGCCACTATACACACTTCTGCTAGTTGCGCAGTATAGGCATTTATATGCTCTAAGAAACGTGGATTTTCTTTTTTTAACAAAGGAACTACTTGATGCCTGAGACGATTGCGCAAAAAAGCGTTTGTCTGGTTAGTACGATCCTCAAAAAAAGAAAGTTGTCTTTTTTGCGCATATTCACGTATCAAATTCTTCGAAAACGGTAGTAACGGTCTGATAAGCCAAAAGTTAGTCGCAAATGAGCGCTTTTGTCTGATAGCGCACAACTGACCGAGTTCTCCACCGCGTATCAGCTTCATTAAAAATGTTTCTGCTTGATCATCTGCATGATGTGCTGTCAAAAGTTCACTAATTGCATTTTGTTTCAATATTTTTTGAAAGAAAGTATATCTGAAATTGCGAGCAGCTTCCTCAACGCCGTTTTGCGGGTGTTCACTAAGTGGCCATACCGCACTGAAAAGTGGCAGACCTTTTTGTTTGCAAAATTCCACAATAAACTCGCGCTCTTGTCTGCTCTCTTGACGCAGCTGGTGATCAATGTAAGCAACATAGATTCGCGGGCGCACGCTAGTTGGCAACTGTAACAGGAGGTCCAAGAGTGTCATTGAATCAACCCCTGTTGAAACAGCCACCAGAACTTTGGAACTATGTGAAATTTTTTTAAAATATTGCGTAAATTCTCGTTTTAAATCCATAAACATTTCCCAACCTTATCAACAAAAGGACTGCGCCAAAACTCACGTTTTGACCCAGTCCCTTTGTTTTGGCCTACAGTAGCTGTAGATTAACGTGTCTTAGCGAAAAAACTCAACCCCTAAGCCCAAATCTTTTTCAAAATCTAGTTGCGCGCTAGCTTAGACTGCAAAAGCTTAGCTGCGACGACCGCCACGACCGCCACGTTTTCCTTCAGTGTTTCTCTTTAACGATGTTAGCCGCGCTTCACTTTCTTTTAAGAATCCCGAAAGCAAAGAGTCAAAGTCCTTTGGTTTTGGTTCTGGCTTCCGATATGATTGATTATAGTGCCCGTTGCTACTGTGTGTTTTAACTCCCGTTGCACTGGTGTGATGTGCATGATTATAGCTTTCATGGTGCTCACTTTTATTAAACTTTGTTTCACTGTTACTAGGAGCACTAGCGGTAGCTTTACGAATTGAAAGACTGATTTTCCCATCAGCGGCAATCGACAGAACTTTAACAGTTACTTCATCACCAACACTCAAAACATCATGAATGTCCTTTACATAACTGTCAGAAATTTCACTAATATGAACCAAGCCGTTCTTCTTTTCACCTAAATCAACGAATGCACCAAAATTAGTTATCCCCGAAACCCTTCCAGTAACTTTAGCTCCTACTTCAATTGCCATAAAAATGCTGCTCCTCCTTAAATTATATACACTTCAGTATAACACGCCCTCAAAGGGATGCAATAGACAGAAACGGGAAGTGTGTACTAGTTTCTCTCTTTCTTTAATTCGCGTTATTTGTTTTGGTGCTGGGTAGACTGTATATGGTTTCACCATCTTTTGAATAGTAATATTTTTCACGAATGAGTTTTTGCAGATAATCCTGATCGTTCAATTGTTTAACCTGTTGTTTAAGATTCACGCGAGTTTGTTTTTCCTGGTCGAGCTTACTGCGTGCACTCTTAACCTGAGCTTCAAGATTGGCAGTCAAAAAGTGAGTATGAATAATCTGATAACCGCAAAAAAAAGCAGTCAAAGCGACAAAAATCCCTATAAAAATTAAGCGCCGCCGATGTACAATTCGCACGCGTGATTTTCGTTCATGCATCTTCTGTGCTTTATTTTTTTCCCTGAAAAAAGAATTATCAAGGACTCTGACCTTATGCCCGCCAGCCATCTTGTCACTCCTCTCGCTTAAATTTCTACTACGTTAAGTATACCAAACTCCAAAGTTTGAAGTCTATTAATTACATGTACTATTTGCGATAATCTTCCTTGAATTCTTCTGCAATTAACTGATAAAGCTCAGATGCCTCATCTTTTTTCGCAGTCTCTTTGACTGACAAGACCTTAAGCCGCAAGATTTTATTGCCAAAATTGATCACCAAGAGATCGCCGACCGTGATATTAGTCGCAGATTTAGCAGGCCTGTCATTAACAGTGATTCTTCCTTTATCAGCAATTTCCTTTGCGACAGTCCTTCTCTTGATTATTCGTGAAATTTTTAAAAACTTATCTAACCTCATTTATTCACCTCATTATTTTATTTAAAAAGTTTAACAATGATCCGGCCTCCTGGAAATTCTAACCATTCTGCCGTTGAAAACAGCTGTAATTTGCGCGCCAAAAGGGCAAAAACTCCTGCACCTCCAGCGGCTCCCAAAACACACTGCATAAAGCTTGCCCAACGTCCATCCCCCAGAAAAACTGCAGCACCGGCTGCCAGACCCCAGGCAGATAGCGCAAGAAAAGCTAAGCAAATGAAAATGCGCCCGCAAAAAGCAACACTTAAAAAGTCCCGCAGCCCTTCACTTGAAAGCATCAGGCGTGAAAAAAGTAAGCCACCACTTAAGCTTAACACCGAAGAAAAGCTTGCACCACTGAGACCCCACCAATACACAAATAAATAATTTGTAGCAGCTTTCAAACTAACAATGAGTATCAGCGTTCCAATTGTCTTCACATATTGTCCGCGGCTTTGCAAGACAGAATTCATTAAGATAATTAACGACGCGGCAATCACCGAAAAAGCAGCAACTCCCAGTGCCCAAGTCCCTTGTCGATTCCCAAAAAGTGCTTCATTAATCGCAGGCATCAAGACAAACATGCCAACACTGGCAGCTGTAGCCACAGTCGCACAAATTCGAAAGGCAAGCTCAAGTGTTTGCTGATATTCAGCGGTGTGTCGGATTGACTTTCGGCTTAAAAGCGGCATTAAACTGGCAGAAAAACTCAACGAAAGTACCAGCCCCAACTGTAATAAGGGTTGGGCCCGATCGTAAACCCCCTTCAAGCTCTTAGCCAGTGCGGGGTTATTTCCAGCCGCCTCTAGCGCATTTTTCAGCGTAAAAGAATCAATCAACTGTAATAACACTAGCAGTGCAGAATACAAACAAATAACCAACCCTTCCGAAAAAAGGCCACGTAGAAGCTTTTTAAACAGCGTTGTTTCAAGGGGAACTTTAAGCCTCAATAATTGGCTAAAGAAATCTTTAAAAAACAGGAGCGCACAAAATGCGCCAATGGCACCCGCAAATAGTGACCAAGAACCGATCCGATAAAGTGACCAGCCTGCGTGAGTAGCTCCTACAGCAACACCAACAATTATTATTACCCTGATAGTCTGCTCAATTAATTGTGATAAGGCCGTTGGGACCACTTCTAGGATTCCCTGCTTATACCCCCGTCCTACTGCAAGAAATGGAACTAGCAAGTAACTCCAAGAAACACTGCGAATTAAAGGTGCCAGTAATCTGTCGCCCATTAACTGGCTTAAATCCGGAGCCAGCAACTGCAGTAACCCAAACACACCTAATCCAAATACCGCCAAGAGTAAGAACAAATGATAAGCATTTTTTTCTCGTGCTTCATCAGTTGTGCAAGTTGAAATTAACTTTGAAATATACACCGGGAATCCGGTTAACGAAAATGTGACAGCAATCCCATAAAAAGGATAGATTTGCTGATAGATATAAAATCCCGTATTACCAACGAGATTTTCAAACGGGACTCGATAAAGCGCACTTAAGATCTTAGCAACCAAGGCCGCAAGCGTTAAGACCGCTGCACCTTTAAAGAGATTTTCCGTTGGCTTTTTCATAATCACTTTCCTTACTCTCGTTTAAATATTCCATAATCTTGTTCAACACCACTTGTAAATCCGCAATTACAGACTGCAAGTCATCACGCGGTTGAAGCACAATTCCTAATTGCATTTTCTGAGCAACAACCTTCAATGAGGCTTTCAGCTTTGTATAAGAAAGCGCCTTAAGAAAACTAGGTGCCTTCAGTTGCTGACTAACTTCTGCTGCAAAACAAATTTTGAGTTGCTTGCCATTTTGCGAAATGGTCTCAACCTGCGCACGATCAGCATACATTTTTAGCAATCCGATCTGCAGCAAATTTTCAACCTCTGGTGGATATTCACCAAAGCGATCAATCAAATCGCTTTGAACCTCACGGTACTGGTCTTCATTTTCTAACTGTCTAATTCGTTTATAAACTTCAATTTTCTGCCTTTGATCTTCTAAATACGTCGATGGCAGATAGGCTTCCAACTCCAATGAAATTTCGGCATCGGTTTGCTTAATTTTTTGTTTGCCTTGTTTCTTTGCAATCGCATCCTTTAACATTTGGGTATAAAGATCATAGCCAACAGAATCAATAAATCCATGCTGTTGTTTTCCAAGCAAATTGCCTGCTCCCCGAATTGAAAGATCACGCATTGCAATCTTGAAGCCCGATCCCAATTCTGTAAAGTCCTTGATGGCTTCCAGTCTCTTTTCACTCACTTCTGTCAGCACCTTATTTGGCTGATACATGAAGTAAGCATAAGCAACACGGTTGCTTCTCCCAACGCGCCCACGTAATTGATAAAGTTGTGCTAATCCCATATGATCCGCATCTTCCACAATTAAAGTATTAACATTTGGAATATCGACCCCTGTTTCAATAATCGTGGTGGTCACTAAGACATCGTATTCTCCTGCAATAAAGTCATATAAGACCTGCTCCAATTGAAATTCTGTCATCTGTCCGTGAATATATGCCACCCGAGCTTCCGGTACAAAAGTTCTAATTTCAGCTACAACCTTTTCAATATCAGAAACACGGTTATGCAAATAAAAAACCTGTCCTCCACGTGCCAGTTCACGTGAAATGGCATCAGCAACCGTACCATAATTTTGTTCCATCACATATGTCTGAATTGGATAACGATTCATCGGTGCAGTCTCAATTACTGAAAGATCTCGGACTCCCAGCATCGACATATTGAGCGTGCGCGGAATCGGTGTTGCTGTCAGGGTCAAGACATCCACTTTAGAACGCAGTTGTTTGAGACGCTCTTTATGTTTAACTCCAAAACGCTGCTCTTCATCTATGATTAAAAGACCAAGGTCAGCAAAGTGAATATCTTTAGATAATAAGCGGTGCGTGCCGACTACAATATCAACCGTCCCGTTCTTCAATCCCATTAGCGTCTGTGAAATCTGTTTTTGAGTCCTAAAACGTGAAAGAATTCCCACTTCAACCGGGAATTCGTCAAAACGATTAATCATTGTTTCATAATGCTGTTGCGCCAAAACAGTCGTAGGTACCAAAAAAGCAACTTGCTTTTGATCTTGAATTGCTTTAAACGCCGCTCTTAATGCCACTTCAGTTTTACCGTACCCAACATCCCCTATCAAAAGGCGATCCATCGGTCGTGCCTTTTGCATGTCGCGTTTGATTTCAAGAGCACTGCGCAACTGATCAGGAGTTTCAGTGTATGGAAATGCCTCTTCGAATTCATGCTGATATTCATTATCCGGAGAAAATGAGTATCCTTTTTGGGTCTTACGTTGTGCATATAATTCAATCAAATCATCCGCGATATCTTCAATCTTCGCAGCAACATTTTTCTTAGTCTTTACCCATTCGCTTCCTCCGAGTTTATTAATGCGCGGTGTCCGCGATTCAGAGGAGACATATTTTTGAATCCGATCAATCTGTGAGACAGGCAGGAAAAGCTTAGCATTATCACGATATGTGATTGTTAAATAATCCTGATGCTTTCCGCCCACTTCCATCGTCTTCATGCCTTCATATTTACCAATCCCATGATTAAGATGCACAACGTAATCACCCTGCTTCAACTCAGTATAACTTCGAAGGCGTTCCGTGTTCTCCATCGTCTGTCGTTGCGGACGATGTTTAATTACTTTTTTTAAAATCTCATGTGCGGTCAAGACAACTGCATGTCCTTGCGGAAATTCGAAACCGTTTTCGATATTGTCCAAGATCACTTGAACTCTGTGCGGTTGAATCGAATCAGCCTTCGTTAAAATCGCAGAAACCTCAAAATCATCCAAGGTCTGCATAAACTTCTCAATCTGTTCCTGTGTGCTTAAAGCGAACACAACCGTTTGTTTTTGCTTTTTCCAGCGCTCAAGCTCTGTTTTCAGCAGTGGCATTTGTCCAAAAAATTGCTGAACTGCTCTAACCTTGAGATCAACTTTTGAATTAAAAGTTAACTGCCCCATTCCCTTTTCAAACAGCGAAAAGAAAAAGCTGGTTTGGGTTGCTCCCTTTAGTAACGGTCGCAACTGATTTTCCCAATTTTCTTTTGAAAAAAGTCCGCCACTTTTCAACTGCTCTGTTTTCCAAAGCATATTTTCTTCGTCCAGCATTCGTTCGCTTTCAAGCACACGCGGATAATCATCAACTAACAAAAAACCGTCTGAATTTAAATAATCAAGCAGCGCTGTTCGTGTGGGATACAGTTGGTCAGTAAAGATTACTTGGGCAGGCTGCAACTGTCCTGTAGAGATACTTTCGTGCAACGTGCGATACGTTTCCTTTAGATTATTCAGTGCCGTTTGCTCTTTAACTGCCTGCTTATCAGCTTGATACTGAACTTTAATTTTTTCAAGCGCAGCTGGTCTAAGTTGTGCCGGCAAAATAAGATCCGTTGCCGGTAGAACTATAGCATGTTCAATATTTTTCAAACTACGCTGAGTATCTGGGGCAAATTCACGCAGCGAATCAATTTCATTATCAAACAGATCAATTCTTAATGGATGTCCCAAATTCAACGGATAGATATCAATAATTGAGCCTCGAATTGCAAAATCTCCTGGTTTATCCACCAATTTATGGCGCTCAAATCCCAATAAAGATAACTGGGCAGCAACCTGCTCCAACTCAATCTCCTGCCCCACATTAAATTCCAGTTTAGCATTCTGCCACACCGCACGTGGTGGTAACAAGCGCTTCATTCCTTTAGCAGAAGCCAGCACAATTCGAGGCTCTGCAGCACAAAGCGCAGTCAACGCAGCCACCCGCTCACCACGATACTCTGGCGAGCTTACCGCAACCTCAGCAGCAGTGGCCTCTTCAACCGGATATAGATAAACGTTGTCTGAGCCCACGATCCCACTCAAAGCGCGTTCTAATAACTGGGCATGATGCAATGAATCGGAAACCAATAGAATTGTTTTCTGATACCGCTTAAACAGGCTTGCAATAAAAAGCGGTTTAGCGGCAGCCAACAGTCCAGTTACCAGATGTCGTTCATTCTTTATTTTGATTCCTTTAAACCATTGTTTTAGTGCTGGTGAATCCAGCAACAGATCTTCTAATTTCATCTACGTGCAAAACTCCTTAGTTCCTCTACTTGTGGTTAAACTTATTCATGGTCAACATAAAATCATCATTTTCAATCCAATTATCTAAAGCTGCCGTGGCCTGCTCAATCCCTTGCGCAAATTCCTTTTGTTCAGTCTGTGTAAAGCGCGTCAAAACCCAGTCAACCACACTGACTTTTTGAGGGTGGTCAATGCCGATTCGTATTCGTTTGAATTTTTGCGTACCCAATTGCGCAATAATGCTCTTAATTCCATTGTGACCACCAGCTGAGCCTTGCAGTCTTAACCTGAGATGACCAACCGGCAAATCCAGATCATCATGAATTACAACTAAATCAGAAACTGCAAGATTAGAATAATTTAGTAAAGGTTTGACACTTCTCCCTGATTCGTTCATATATGTTAAAGGTTTCGCTAGGATAATTTTCTCTCCTTGATAGAAGAACTCGGCGATTTCGGCTTCGTGTTTTATTTGAGAAAATTCAATTCCCTTCTGCCGCGCATACTCTTCTACTGTCATAAACCCGACATTATGCCGTGTTCCTGCATATTTACTACCAACATTACCCAATCCAACAATTAACTTCATCGGTATCCTCCAATTTTCATTAGCTCTGGGTAGCTCGTGCACTCTACCTAGACTGTTTACATTTTGTTTCAATGTATTTTCGTATAATTACACAACAAAAATCCGGGACGTTAAATCGACCCGTTGCCTGTTAGCACTTCTTCAAAGTTCTTTCATAGTATACCATAAGCCAGTGTTTGACCTGCAAAAAAATGATTGAAAACTTATTCACATTTTTCAGAAAAACGTGATATACTTACAGTGTGCTAACAAGTCCACTTAATGAAAGGAATGTGTTACTTTGTCAGAAACAAAAAATCATCAAAAAGTTATCTTAGTCGGTGACGGCGCTGTTGGATCAAGTTTTGCTTATGCGATGGCACTCCAAGGAGTTGCTGAAGAATTTGGAATCGTCGATGTTGTGAAAGAACGTACAGAAGGCGATGCGCTTGATCTTTCCGATGCAACAGCATTGTCTTACCCAAAGAAGATTTACTCTGCTGAATATTCTGACTGCAAAGACGCTGACTTGGTTGTAATTACAGCCGGCGCTCCTCAAAAACCAGGCGAGACACGTCTTGACTTGGTTAACAAGAACTTGAAGATTTTATCAAGTATCGTAAAGCCAGTTGTAGAATCTGGTTTTGACGGCATCTTTTTGGTAGCTGCCAACCCTGTTGATATCTTGACATATGCAACATGGAAATTCTCTGGCTTCCCTAAGAACAAAGTTATTGGTTCAGGTACATCATTGGATACATCACGTTTACGTGTTGCTCTTGGCGAGTTAACAGGTATTCGCGATCCTCGTTCGGTTCATGCTTACATCATGGGCGAACATGGAGATTCAGAATTTGCTGCATATTCTGCTGCAACAATTGGTGGCCTTCCAATCCTTGACTGGGCAAAAGAAAACAATGTTTCTAAAGAAACACTTGCTAAGCTTGAAGATGATGTTCGTAACAAAGCTTATACAATCATCAGCAAAAAAGGTGCAACCTTCTATGGTGTTGCAACCGCCCTTGCTCGTATTTCTAAAGCAATTCTGCGTGATGAAGATGCTGTTTTGCCTGTTTCTGCTTACATGGAAGGACAATATGGGCTTAACGACATTTATATCGGGACACCAGCCGTTGTTAATGGCACAGGTCTTGTAAAGATCCTTGAAGTTCCTTTAAATGCAGAAGAAAGCAAAAAGATGAGCGATTCAGCAACAACGCTTAAAAAGGTTTTAAACGACGGTTTAAAGAACCTTGAACAAAACGCTTAATTTCAACTTGCTTATTAAAGTTTTGATTACAATACAGCATTAATGCGTTTGCTTTGTTGCAAACGAAATGCTAAGTTAAACACCTTGTTTAACTTAAGGGCTGTAGTAAGACTGGAGCTAGACTTCAGTTTTACTATAGCCCTTTTTCTAAGGTTAATTTAACAAATAGTCAAACTTGCATTTTATTTTATAATCACTTCTGACCGCTAAATAAAACGTAAAACTAAAAGATATCTTTCCCTTTTACGCGTGATCTATGATAATATGTATTAGAAGTTTTTAATTATATGGAGGATAACATCTCATGCTATTCAAATCACTTATTAAACCAAAAAAAGACCTTACTACGGTGCGTGAAGACATCACCCTGGAAGAGGCGCTGAAAGTTCTCGAAGAATCCGGTTTCCGGTGTGTTCCAATTCTCGATAAAACTGGACAAATCTTTCGAGGCAACATCTATAAAATGCATATTTATCGGCATAAGTCACGCGGGGGAGATATGCACCTGCCAGTTACGTATTTGCTTAAAAATGCAACTAAGTTTATTACACTCGACTCAGCCTTCTTTAAGGTTTTCTTTTCCATTAAAGATCTACCGTACATTACTGTTTTAGACGAACAAAATTTCTTCTATGGCATTTTAACGCATTCCAGCTTACTCGGAATGCTTTCACAATCATGGAACGTTGGAATTGGGAGTTACGTATTAACTGTTGTCTCATCAGGCGAACGTGGAGATCTAGTAGAAATGTCTAAGATTATTACTAAGTATACTTCGATTGCCAGCTGTATTACGCTTGATGTTCAGGCAAATGTCCTCGTACGCCGAACCCTTTTTACGCTACCCGAGGGAGTATCCCCAGAAACATTACGCAAAATCATTGCAAATTTAGAACGCAAAAGTTTCAAAGTCCCTGAGATTGAAGATTTAAAGGCACTCTAGCTGCTGCACCATTTCAGCTTGCCCTTGAAACATTAACTAGCTAATTTAACTAGTTAGGTAAAAAAATCGTTGGCTTAAATTACCCCCCTAAGTTACTTTTTAACTTAGAGGGTCTTTTTATTGGCTAGCATCACGAAAAAAATGGATAGTCTGCTATCTCACGCTTGTCCATTAGTACAGTTTTCTTATGCTGAATTTTTAAAAAAACACAAATCATCCCCCCAAAAAATGGCTTTTTTATGTCCCAAGAAGCCTTTAAATCAGCAATGCAACCTCAAGTTGCCAGGTCCGCAGTGATAATTAGTCACACTTTCCCTTTACTAATGAAAAGCTAACTGGATAATTAAAGAAGAACTTAAGGGAGGAAAAAAGTAATATGCAAAATGTTTTTAAACAACAACTGATTACCCTGCGCAGACGCAAACAACTGTCGCAAACCGCGCTCGCCCGTAAATTGTATGTTTCACGCCAATCAATTTCAAAATGGGAAAATGGTGATGCTGAACCAGGGATTGACAAATTAGTAGCGCTCGCAGAAATTTTTGGAGTTACTCTAGATTTTTTAATTTTAGACACTGAAAAACCAACTGATGTCATTTTAAAAATCCGTAATTTAAAAAAAGCCTTCACGACTCCAGTATTGCGCGGCATCAACTTGAATCTCTATGGGCGAGAACGCATTGCTTTACTTGGAAGTAATGGTGCTGGCAAATCTACGCTTGCAAAAATCATCTATGGCAAGCTAAAACCCGACAGCGGTCAAATTGAAAGTTTTATCTCAAATAAGGATGATCTTCGGGTCATGCCGCAAGAAAATATTCTAATTGAAGATCTCAAATTGGCAGAACACGTTCAACTAACAGCACGTCTTAATAAAGTATATTCACCGGCTTTCGTCACACAAATGATCAAAAAATTCAAACTTGATAAACAATCAGCTACCTCTGTTAGTAAACTTTCAGGTGGGCAAAAAAGAAAACTTGCACTACTTTTAAGCCTACTAAAACCTTCGAAACTCTTAATCTTGGATGAACCCACTGTTGGAATGGATCTAGATGCAATTGACTTTTTTTGGAACTATCTGGATCATGTGAGTGGTAGTGTGCTTACAATTACCCATGATTTCAATCAAATTGATCAATATTTTTCACGAGTTTTACTATTAAAAAATGGCAAAATTGCACAAGACGTTTCGATTGATAAAATACACAGCCATAATCAAACTATTGAACAGTGGTATCGCCACTTTAACGCTACGGAGGCCCAATAAAAATGATTGCCTATATTCAACTGAGACAAGTTTTACGCAATAAAAGATTCTTCTTTTTTACAATCATAATTCCCTGCTTCTGGTATCTTTTTATGCTTAATCTAGTAAAAGACAGTCACCTTTCCAACCCACTTTTAAATCATTTATGGTTTATGTGGTTTTTAGTGGCTTGTTTAATGGGCATTACAGGCAACTCACTTGTGACCTTTAGTAAAAGAACCAGCACTGGCAGAAACTATTATCTACTCGAAACCCATCTTTCGCACTACTCGCTTTGGAGATTTATGTGCGACCAGCTTCTAACACAATTCATTCTAAACACACTTATCATGCTTGTGATTGTGACCACTGGGTTTGTGCTGGGAACTATTCCTACTAATTTAACATTACTAATTTCTCTTGTACTATTAAATGTTTTTGGAATCTATTCCAGTATCATTGGCTTCGTTGTAGGCATTTTACTGGACAGCTCTATTATTGACGCGGCAAGTGCACCCTTGATGATTATTGTCTCACTTTTCATTGTTCCCTTTAAATCCTTTACTGCTGGGCCCTTTGTTGATCTTGTGACTGCAATTCAAAAATTATTTCCCGGGTATTATTTATACCCAATTGCAGATCGATTAATGAATAATAAAAATCTCACCGCTCCCTTGCTGTTTTTTTGTCTTACAACTGGCATTACTCTGATACCATTTTTAGCAATTCTCTGGGTGAAATTAATAAAAAAAACACGGTAGATAAATGTTTAAAATTTTGTACGGTTTTGTCAAAAACTTCTTGAAATGGTGCTTTCACAGACTAGCAAAATTCCACACAGCTCATTACAGCAAATCAGGCTAAACAGACAATCAGCGTGCCCATCCCTCAACAACGCTACCCTTTAAAAACATCCCAAAAAGGACTTGATCAATTAGTTTTTGATCAGGTCCTTTAACTTGTAGACTATAAAGCAGATTCAGTATTTTAATTTAAACTTGTCAAAACTGTCTCCAATTTAACGGATCCACACAAAAAAGGTGGGGCTGTGACAAAAGTTAAAGTTTGTCACAGCCCCACCTTTTATTCCGAATAAACGTGTTCCATAAGTCAAAATTCTCCGTCTAACTTCGAAT
>NZ_AZFQ01000016.1:20029-30330 GCF_001435195.1 Liquorilactobacillus satsumensis DSM 16230 = JCM 12392
GATTCTATTATCATACCTTTCACTGCTTCACCTTTAAAAATTCCTTATAATTGCAATTTCGTTGCCTAAGTTACTGTTTATGTATATCAGTCAGTCCTAGACTGACCTCCAACGCATGATCAATTGCGCTCATTCCTTTAGTGCTGATATGTGCAACTCGGTCCAATAAACGCTGTTTGTCGATTGTTCTGATCTGCTCAAGGAGCACAACTGAATCTTTCTCCAACCCCACTTCTGTCGCTGAAAGTCCAACGTGTGTGGGCATTTTAGGTTTTTGAATTTTTGCAGTAATCGCTGCAACAATAACTGTCGGACTATAACGATTGCCAATGTTGTTTTGTAATATCAGCACAGGCCGCATCCCACCTTGTTCTGATCCCACAACAGGTGAAAGGTCGGCGAAAAAAATGTCGCCGCGCTTGACATCATCAACTGTCATATAATCCCTCTATTTTCTATTTCGTAGCCGGCTTCACATTCACAGCCAACAAATTCATCACAGATCTTCTTATTAAGTGGTCCCATCTCTTTATAACCATTGATTAATTCATCAAGAATTTGATGATGCGCATCTACATAATCCGCTATCAAACTATTTTTAAGCTCTCCTTGATCAATTGAATAATAATCGCAATATATCGAAAGACGTTCATCTTCTTTAGAGACAAAACCATTTGTCGTATTTTCATCAAAGTGATATGTCATCGCAAGCGGCCCCCAACATTATTTATTCATTAATAATACCACAAATCTTCACAAATGGTAGCTACTTTAATTATAATACCGTGGCACTCTTTCGGAAAGGGCACAAAGTACTTCATAATGAATTGTTTCAGAATAGGTTGCGACATCCTGTGCGGTTATGGTTTTCCCTTGATTTTCACCGATCAGTGTCACTCGTGTGCCGACTGCTATTTTTTGGGGTAATCTGATCATAATTTGATCCATGCAGACACGTCCGACTATTTCACAGCTCTTACCTGCCACCAACACGGCAAAACCTTGCATTCTTCTCAGCCAGCCGTCTGCATATCCAATGGGAACAGTCGCGATCCATTCATCATTTTTGGCAGTGTAAGTTTTACCATATCCTACCGATTCACCCGCTGCAAGGCGGCGTAACGAGATAATCTCACTAGATAAACTTAGTGCTGGTTTAAAAACTGTCGGTAACTCCAAATCTCCTCCCGACGGATTAAGTCCGTACATTGCAACTCCAAAACGAACAGCATCTCCTTTGGCTTCGCGATGCCACAAAGAAGCCGCCGAATTAGCAACATGGACGTAACGCGGCTTTTCAGCAACCACCGCCATCAACTGCTGAAATCTCGTCAACTGCTGGCGATAATATGCTTGAGCATCTGCCTTAGAAGAATCAGCAGTCGCAAAATGCGTAAAAATCCCTTCGAACTTGAATTCAGTTTGATGGGCCTTCAAAAAAGTCACTGCTGCGGCTAAAGCTGCCGGAGTTCGGAAACCAATTCTACTCATACCAGTGTCTAACGCCAGGTGCACTGCCAACTGAAGCTTGTGTGCTCGTAAGAAAACTGCAGCATCTTCAAGAAATTCAAGGCTATCGACTGTTGCCGAAAGGTTATTTTGCGCCATTACAACCGCCTGAGCTGCAGGATTAACACCTAGGACTAGAATCATCTCGCTCAATCCAATACTTCTCAATTTAAGCCCTTCATCAATGATTGCAACACAAAAGCCATCGACTCCCGCAGCATGTGCAGCTTGTGAAACCTCCACTAATCCGTGACCATAGGCATTGGCTTTCACAACCGCAAATAACGATTGCTGTGTATCCATTAATTTCTTTTCAGCATTAATATTTTGTTTGATAACTTCAAGATCTACCTCAGCATAAGTATTACGATGTGTTCCTTCAACCATTCCCAGCATCTTCCTTGTCTATTGATTACTTTCTAAAATTACCTCTGTCATTACCAGTGTTGCAGTATGTGAAATTGAAATATGCGCTCGAAGTTCACTGCGCGGATGCCGCGTAATCTGCGGTTTGCCTGTCTTTCCATCTTCAATAATCTCAATATCCTGAAAATGCACTGTTTTGCCGATCCCAGTCCCCATTGCCTTACTGTAAGACTCTTTAGCAGAAAATCTACCTGCTAAAAATTCGTATCGGCGGCGCCCACCGTATTTTTCAAAATACTCCACTTCTGCAGGTGTCAGGACTCTTTGTACGAAGCCTGCGTGCCTTTGGGCGGCCTCTTTAATGCGCGCTATTTCGGTAATATCGATTCCCGTTCCTAAAATCACCTTATCGACTTCTCCTTTTAAAACAACCAGACCAAATCTTCAAAGTGCAGTTATTGCATATCTACTGGTTATCTTACCACATCTCTTAAATACAAAAAAGAAGAGGCTGAGACAAAAATCAAGTTTCGGCTACAGCACCTTCTTTTTAGATCTTATTTGTTTTAATGTGTTCCGCACTCTTCTTCAAGACAGCATTACACTCATCAAAGTAAATTAGTCTTTCTTAACTCTGATTGTGAATTTACGCTTTTTCTTATGGTCACGACTGTATTTTTCGCGATTCTGATCTTTTCTGGGTTTGTACCCCTTAGAATTCTTCCCATTATCACGATCATGCCATGACCGCCGCTTATTATTATGCCCATAGTGGCCAGATTTTTTACGTCGGTTCGGTAATGGTCTTTCAGGTGTAATCTTAACCGGGACTTCACTAGCATTGTCCTTGGCCATTTCATTGATCAAGGCCGCAATTAGGTCTGTTGCATCATACTTTTCAAGTAATTGGGTTACTTGTTTTTCAAATTTGGCTGTATTCGTCTTTTTGACTAAGTCATCAATGCCTTCAACTGCTGAAGAAATCTGACCAATAAAGGCTTCTTCTTCTGTCGGTGGCTTCAACGGTGTCATGCGCTTCTTTGTTAAGCGCTCAATCACGCGCAGATAATCCATTTCATTGGGAGTAACAAAGGTAACTGAAACACCATGATGTCCGGCACGCCCTGTTCTCCCAATCCGATGAACATAGCTTTCTGGATCTTGCGGAATGTCATAATTGTACACATGTGTGACTCCCGAAATATCTAAACCTCTAGCAGCCACATCTGTTGCCACCAAGATATCAAGCTTTCCTGCTTTAAATTGTTTTAAAATACTCATTCTGCGTTGCTGAGAAAGATCACCATGAATTCCCTTTGCATTATATCCGCGTGCTTCAAGGCCCTTTGAGAGTTCATCCACACGCCGCTTGGTTCTGCCGAAAAGAATTGTCAATTCCGGAGCCTGAACATCTAGAATCCGGGTCATCGTATCAAACTTCTCAAAATCACGGGCGCGGACATAAAATTGATCTACTAAATCAGTTGTTAACTCTTTTGCCTTAATTTTAACAATCTTAGGCTTCGTCATAAACTTTTCACCGATTTTCAAGATTGCTGCAGGCATCGTTGCTGAAAAGAGAAGCGTCTGTCTTTCAGTAGGGATCTTTGCAATAATACTTTCAATATCATCCACAAAACCCATATCAAGCATTTCATCAGCTTCATCTAAAACCAATGTCTTAACTTTACTTAAATCAACCGTTCTTCTTCTAATATGATCAAGCAGGCGTCCAGGAGTTCCCACAATAATCTGAGGAGCGCGCTTCAACATATTAATTTGGCGCCTGATATCTGCACCACCATAAACAGCTTGAACTTTAGCATGCTCGTCGCGTCCAAGTCTAAACAATTCTTCTTGCGTCTGAATTGCAAGTTCACGCGTTGGTGAAATTACAACTGCTTGAATCTCATTTTTCTTAACATCAATATGATTCAACAGTGGCAATCCAAAAGCTGCCGTTTTACCTGTCCCTGTTTGTGCCTGTCCGATAACATCGTCACCTTCCAGAACTAAAGGAATTGTTTCAGCCTGAATTGGCGTTGCCTCTTCAAATCCGCTGCGTTTAATTGCCTTTAATAAATTGTCTGAAAGTCCGAGTTCTGTAAATTTCAAAAAATATTTCCTCCTATATAGCTCTGTGTTTTCTATCCTATTGTACTTAAACTAAAGCTGCAAGCACTTTTTCCAAATGAATCCCATGACTACCTTTTAGCAGCACGAGATCTTCTGGTTCGATTTCAGCCTGCAACGCTGCCACCAACTGTTCCTTTTGATCTGCCCGATACCAATGCAACTGGGCGCTTGAGAACTTACTTGCCAGACTTGCCTTTAACTCTTCCATCTCATCGCCGCAAAGATAAAGGCTCGTAATCTTCTCTGGGTCAATCGCCTCTGCTAAACCAGCATGCATCTCTTTAGAGCGTGTCCCCAACTGCAACATATCTCCTAATACTACAATCCGCTTACCTGACGTTTCCGCCTGAGAAAAAGCCTTAAGGACCAGCTTGGCAGCAGTCGGATTCGAATTATAGACATCACTTAAAATACGTTCGTTTTGACTTCCCTTGACCCATTCAGTGCGATTTTTAGTCAAAGCAAAGGAAGACAATGCTTTGAGCATTACTTTAACCGAAATTCTGAAGTAATCACCGACACTCAACGCAGCAAGCGCGTTGTTGACATTATATGAACCAATCATCGGAATAACAAAATTTTCATCTGGCCACTTTGAAACTCGAAAACTCGTCTTATTCTCATTACCAACAATGTTAAGTCCTCGAAAATCATCTGAATCTTGATTCCCAAAAGTTATTGTTTCTTGAGAAAGCTCCTTGGCTCTTTGTGTTAGCAGTGGTTCATCACCATTATAAATAAACACGCCGTCTTCTTTTAAGCCATGGGTAATCTCCATCTTTGCATCTGCAATCTTATCTCTTGTACCAAAGAATTCGATGTGTGCCTCCCCAATCATCGTAATCACTGCAATGTCAGGTTCAACCAAATGACTTAGTCCATCAAGTTCACCAAAGTGATCCATGCCCATTTCGACAACTAGCACTTCAGTGTTGGGCTCCATCGCCAAAACTGTAATTGGAACACCAATATAGTTGTTGAAGTTGTCATGTGTTTTTTTCACATTAAACTGCGTCCCTAAAATAGCAGCTATCATATCCTTGGTAGTTGTCTTCCCATTACTACCAGTGACCGCCACAACTTTTGGATTAATTTTATGCAAATAATACTTTGCAAGCTGCTGCAAGGCAGCCAAACTATCAGTAACTGTTATCTTAGGAAAATCAGTTGGCCCATTCTCATGACCTTCCTCCCAGAGCGTTGCAACAGCACCCCTTGAAATTGCATTTTGAATATAATCATGGCCGTCATGCTCCCCCTTTAACGGTACAAAAAGCGCCCCGGGTTTTAATGAACGGGTATCAAATGAAACGCTTGTAACAACGACATCCGCCCATTCTTCAGCTGACTCTACCTGTAGTGCTTTCGCAATTTCTGCTAATCGCATCTTCATGTGACTATCTTCCTTTCTCCTGGCACTGTTAACCAAACGCAGTGTCCCATAAGCATTCCGCTTGTTTCAAAAAGTGAATATCTACCTGCCGTTTCCTGAAGACAAAATTCACCCTTAGTTATTGTATCACATATTAAAAACCTGACTTACACTTACTCAAAAATAATTATTTACTACCACTCAAAAACAGCAGGTGTCGATTCTCTTGCGACTGCTTGGGCACAAGAAAACATCAAGAATCAACTCCTGCATTAAGCCAATACTCCTTAAATTATATGTTGAAACTATCTTCAAAGGCTGTCGGTGAAAGAATCTCCAATTCCCATTCTTCTGTATTTAACTGATAATGCAATCTTCCCACCAAATTTGACTTTTCGATCAGCATCGTTGGCTCATGCCATTTAAGTTGATAGACACTTTCAGGTGCAGCAAACATTGGAATCGAGGCTTCTTGTCCTTTTATTTTTAAACCGCCAAAATCAAAGACCGCTCCATTGACGAGTAACGCTGTCAACTTCTGCATAATTTCAGCTGGTAAATCACGAAAGCGTCTTCGTGCACGCAAAAAGGGACGTCTTTCCTTATAAGTCTCCCCAAGACGTGCAGCAAGACACTTTGAAAGTAATTGGTAAAAATGGGGCAAATAACGATAGTATACCTTTTTTGCACCATTTGGTAAAGTCAAAAAGACATAATTATTTTGCAATTTGTAATAAAAAGGCGCTTTAAGATGAGTGTACGCATGCCCTAAGTAAAGCAATTCTGCCACTTCCCGTGGTGAAAGCGACTCCAAATCATTCACATCGTCAAAATCAATCCACTCTAACGGACGAGCATGTTTTTGCATTAAATACTCCTTGACATTTTCCGTTCCTAAATACATATTGAACCCTGAATAAATATCAATTTCCTGTTGGGGATCGACAATCCCAAGTGAAAGAACGTTGTCAGGTGGCCGCGAAGACTTTGTGATAAAATCTGCTGTGGAAATGCCATAACTCAAGGTGAGATGGGATACTTTTTCAACATATACGTAAACAAGATTGCTACGCATCATTTTTCCTCTATTCTATTAAAAAATACATATCTACATCTTACGCAAACGTGCAATTCGATCTTCAATTGGTGGATGCGTGTCAAAAAGATGGGTCCAAGAACCCGATTTGAAAGGATTTGCAATATATAAAGATGAACTGCTCGGATCCGCGGCTTTCATCGGTTCACTCTGCGAAATTTTATCCAGTGCATTGATTAGTCCCTGCGGATTTCTAGTTAGCTCAACACCCGAAGCATCAGCCAAATACTCACGATTGCGTGACAGGGCAAGTTGAGCTAAGGTTGCCGCTACCGGAGCCAAAATAACCACCACAATTGATAAGACCATTAAAATTGCATTAGCTCCGCCACCTTCATTATCTCTTCTGCGACCACCGCCCCACCAAAATGAGTTGAAACCCAAATTAACAAGTGCTGAAATAACAGCACTTAAGGCGAGCGCAGTAGTTTGCAAGCGAATGTCGTAATTACGAATATGCGAGATTTCATGTGCAATCACACCTTCAAGTTCTTCACGGTTTAAGCGCTCAAGCAACCCTTGTGTGACAGCAACAGCCGAATGCTCAGGATTGTTTCCTGTCGCAAAAGCATTGGGACTTTCATCAGCAATGACAAAAACCCGTGGCATTGGAACACGTCCCACGAGAGCCATATCCTCAACAACATGCCACAGCTCTGGAAAATCACTTTCCTGCTGAATTTCTTCTGCGTGATTCATCCCCATCACAATTTCAGTTGAACGTGAAAGCATGGCAAGCATGTAAAAGACACCTAAAACCGCAGCCATCACAATTCCCAAGGCAGAATTATTAAAAAAAACGTAACCTACAGCAGCGCCAATTACCAAAACTAATAAGAAAAAGGCGATCATCACATAAACAGTCCGCCTTTTATTACGTGCTATTTGCTGAAATAACATTCACTATACTCCTTTGAATCAGGTTTACTCAAAAGAAACCTTGGGTGCTACTTTTTCTTCTGCAGGAACTTCTAAGTAACCAACTTTAGTCATGCCATGAATTTTTGCAATAAAATTAGAAGGGAACGTCATCAATTTCTGATTGAAAGATGCTGCACTAGAATTAAAAAGCTGACGTGAGTATGCAATTTTATTTTCAGTGTTGGTCAGTTCTTCCATTAACTTGGTAAATTCCTGATTTGCTTTCAAATCTGGATAATTTTCAGCTAAGGCAAAGATTGACTTCAGTGTGTCGGTCAGCTGATTAGAAACTTCCATCTTCTGTTGATGCGCATCACTTGGCAAGCTAACCAATTGATTTCTTAATTGCACTACTTGTGCAAAAGTTTCACGTTCATGCTTAGCATACCCCTTAGTGGTCTCAACCAAGTTCGGAATCAGGTCATTTCTACGTTTCAATTGGACATCAATTTGACTCCATGACTCTTCTGTATAAACCTTAGCAGTTTGCAAACCATTATAAAGTCCAATATATCCAAATACAACTAATGCGATGATTATTATCAGTATAATCCAAAACATCTTTTTCTCCTCCAATATCTTGTGCGTAAGTAAAATCACAACTTCAGTTATTACACATTGCGCACATGCATACCCCGCTGAACACGTTGTAACACTGACTACTACCCATAATTATCATAGCAAATTACTGTTCTTTAATAAAGCTGATTATCTTGTATTTTAAAAATAATTAAACTCATTTTCTCTAACAAGTTAGCCACCGACACAATTAAAAAAGAGAGTGTGACATAAGTTGGGAAAATTTGAGTGCTAACTCGAAATTACGAACATCGCGAGTACTTTGCTATGAGTAATTGGAAAGTCAGACGGAAGATTTTGACTTATGGAACACGTTTACCCGGGATAAAAGAGGGGGCTGTGACAAAATTTAACTTTTGTCACAGCCCCTATGCGGTATCATTACTGATAAATAGGTACTACTCCACAATAGTCTCCTATAAGTACGCTAGAAATCCGCTAGCATTTGTACTCCGCTTCGAAAAGTCACTAGCCGCCGCAGCGGAACGATCTACTGATCGCCTGACTGTCTCGACTCATCGCATAGCCTCATTCTACTACATCAACCTTCAAAAGACAAGCTCAGCTTAGTGTAACTTTTTTTCCATCTGATGATGTGCAATCCCGGCATCCAAAAAACCTGGACCTGTCACTTGATACCCCAGCTTGCTGTAAAAACCTTGTGCCTGGTCCTGAGCTCCCAGCTTTAGAAAATAAATCTTGCGTTTTAAAGCTGCTTGCTCAATTACCTGCATCAAAGCCCTTGAAATTCCCTTACCCCTGAATTCAGGTAAGGCAGCTACTCTTTGGACGTGCCAGCTTGGACCCTCTTCGCGTAAAACACGTGCAGTCGCAGCGGGTTGTCCATCATAGTAGGCCACAAAATATTCGGCTGCCGCCTCATTTTCTACCTCCAATTCAGGAGCAACTCCTTGTTCCTTGATAAAAACCTGTTTACGGATGGCAAGTGCATCCTGATAGCACTTGGAATCCAAATTGTCTGTCTGTTCAAACTTTAACATCGCACTCAGTCCTTTCAAAAAAAGATTATAATTGTATACTAGATTGAGAGTACATTATTCTAACATAATAATCAGGTGAATATCTTGGCGAAACACATTAAAAGAAAAAAAGGCTTTTTTTCGACCTTCCTTATCCGTATCCTACTGATGCTTTTAGCTTGTACTTTAGTATTACTAGGTGCAACCGAAAACACTCACGACAGAAAACTTCACTTCACGGCGATTATTCCCACTATTTATTTGCATGGTTACGGCGGTGGTGCAGCTTCCACCAATAAAATGATTGCCGCTGCTGAAAAAAGTGGACGCGCACAAAAAACTCTAACTATAAATGTTTCTCAAGATGGACAATTACATCTTCAGGGAACATGGTCTTGGTCAGAAAAAAATCCGATTGTCCAAGTTATCTTTGATGATAATACAGCTGAGATTCCGACTGAAGCAGCTTGGCTCAAGCAGGTGGTTAACTATCTGCACCAGCATTATAATATGCAAAAATTCAATGTGGTGACTCATTCAATGAGCGGACCCGTCACATATTACTGGGCAGTCCATCTCCGGCAAAAAAACGGACCTGTTCTAAATAAATTCGTTCCAATTGCTGGTCCTTTTAATGGCGTCATTTATATTGATGATACTCCCAACCAAAATTCATTGGAATCTTCTGGCAAACCGACTTCTCAAAATACTGCTTACCGTGACTACTTCAAGTTTAGAAGTCGCTTTCCACGACAAACTAAAGTTTTAAACATCTTCGGCAATCTAGAAGACGGCACAAATTCTGACGGTTTAGTGACCAATGTTTCTGCACGTTCTTTAGCTTACTTAATTCGGGGTCACGTAGCATCATATCAAGAATTAATGGTCAAGGGGGCCAATGCTCAACATTCCTTGCTCCACAATCATAATACAACCGTAGACCAAGCTGTAATTAACTTTCTTTGGCCAAAGTAGCTTATTTTCATTTGCTATATTTCAATTTAGGACTAAAATAAAGGTGTGGAAATTGTTTCACAGTGTGGACTTCAATATAAAGAGGCGATATCAATGTCACAGAAATTAAGCAAAGAAGAAAAAAAAGCATTGGCTCGCAAGGCTTTAGATGACCGCGCAAAACACCCAACCAAAAAAGATGGCTCAGGCTTTGCCCGTCTGGATGCTGACGCAAAGAAACTTCAGCGTTAAAGAATTTGCCTTTGGGCATAAGCATTTAACACAATTAAATTAAAGAGGGCTGTGACAAAAGTTAAATTTTGTCACAGTCCCTTTTTTATTCTGGATAAACGTGTTCCATAAGTCAAAATTCTCCGTCTAACTTCGA
>NZ_AZFQ01000016.1:30390-54657 GCF_001435195.1 Liquorilactobacillus satsumensis DSM 16230 = JCM 12392
ACACTCTCCTTTAATTTTGCTTAACTGCAACTGCATCCTAAGACTATAAATCAGCTAAGTATGCACTACTCACTATCAGGCTGCCCCTTTGCAGCCGCTGTTTTAATCCGTTTCGGTGCAAAAACTGCCGAAAAAGCTGCCAATGCTTTAGAATCTTGGTAAATGGAAAAGTAGATATGTTCGAAACAACCTACAAATTCAGGCGCGTTAAGCTGTGTTTTAAAAGTCTGAGCAACTAATCGCGGATCATTTCCGAAGCTGCCGCATCCAAAAGCCCCTAATAGCAAAATGCGCTCGTGCGCGCGTTTGAACTGCCGCAACAACTGCTGCACTTTGCAGTTAAAATCTGCTTGAAGTGCGGCGCTGTTCACTTGCAGACCGTGCCGTTTCATTTCTGTCACATTGGGTGCCGCAATACTAACAACATCTACTAAACAATTACCAGGCAAATATTTCTGTTCTGTTTCGTCACGCAAAATTCTAATATTTTGTGCAAAGATAAAAGCTGAACTATAGAAATAATGTTGTGGATTTTGTTGATTTTTCAAATAGTAATTCTTTTTATACTTTAAAAGTTCAGGATAAAGAAAACTGTTACGGCACAGTGCCTGTTCTTGCGCATCAATTCCCTCTAAAAAAGCCCCTCCCGGTATAATTGGGCTAGCAAAATTCAAAACTCCCAGCTTTTTTACGCCAGCTTCATTTTCCAAACGAATCCGTGTAAGCACATTTTCTGCAAGTACACTGATTTTGCTGGGAAAAGTTCCCTGCGTTTTTGTCGCAGGAAGAAGCTGCGTAACTAAAATAGAACTTTGCTCCAGTTTATTCATCTCGATCTGATACAAATTCATGGTCCGGTGACCAATTTCTTGCAAAACTTCTTTTTTAGTTTTCATGCCACTACTTCCTTCTTTTAAAACCGGAACTGGTTTAAAAAATATCTTTGACTTCAATCCCTTAATTTTATCAGCTGACAATTAACGTATTCACCGAGGGTTGCGTGATATTTCTTTAACATGCTCCATCCAGCAGCTCCTACACCTAGGACTGACTTACTCGTAACCAAAACCTGGTTACTTTGTAAGCCAGCACCTAGTCTTAAGGACCTAAACGCTGTTTGTCGACATTTCTTTAACATGCTCCACCCAGCAGCTCCTACACCTAGGACTGACTTACTCGTAACCAAAACCTGGTTACTTTGTAAGCCAGCACCTAGTCTTAAGGACCTAAACGCTGTTTGTCGACATTTCTTTAACATGCTCCACTGTCAGCCCCCTTGCCTTACTTACGTCAAGGCGAGGCGCTTTTGTAAGGCACTTCACAAGTGTCACGCTTTTCTTTAATAATATCACATTCTGTATTTAATCAGCTAATCATCCTTGCTTTTATCTGTCGTTTTAGCAGCTTAAAATCAAAAAAGTTTTTCCTCACTATTTTTGCGCTGATTCGATACAAAAAGCGACCCTTCCAACATGGAATCAGGCCGCTTAGATATCAAAACTATCAGCTAATTTTTACTTATTAAGAATCCAGAAAAATCCAATGAAAACGAAGAAAAGAACATACATAATTGGATGAACTTCCTTGCCTCTTTTAGCAGCAATCATCGTGATTGGATAAGCAATTACACCTAAAGCTAAACCGTCTGAGATACTATAGGTTAATGGCATTCCTAGTAAAATCAAAAATGAAGGAATTGCGATTTCCATCTTATCCCATTCAATTTTCCGCATACTTTGTGCCATCAAAACACCCACAATAATCAAGGCTGGAGCTGTAACTTGACTAGTGACAACTGCCAGCAGGGGTGAGAAAAACATGCCGCCGATAAAGAGCAGACCTGTCACAACTGCCGTTAAACCGGAACGACCTCCGACAGCAATTCCTGCAGAAGATTCAACATAGGCCCCTACTGGTGAAGTTCCCAGAAGCGAACCTGCTGTCATCGCAACAGAATCTGATAAAAGTGCCTTTCCCACCCGGGGCATCTTATTATCACGAATAAACCCAGCTTGCTGAGCAAGTCCGACTAAGGTTCCAGCAGTATCAAAAAAAGTTACTAATAAAAATGTCAACACGACTACTGCAAGTTGAATAGTGTTAATATCACTAACATGTTTAAGTGCGACCATAAAAGTGGGTGAAAGGCTAGGCGCTGAAGACACCAAGGCCATTGGTAATTTGATCATTCCTGTAATAATTCCAAGTAATGAAGTCGCAATCATTCCGATGAAAATTCCGCCTGGCACTCGCCGCACCAGTAAAATTGCAGTCACAATCAACCCAAAAATAGTTAACCACGTAGTTCCTGCAAAGCTTCCAAGCTTAACCAGCGTAGATTTATCAGCAACAATTAAACCACCATCGGCTAAACCAATAAAAGCAATAAATAAACCAATCCCAGCGGAAATCGCATATTTCAAATTGGCCGGAATTGCATCGATGATTAGTTCCCGTAATTTAAAAACAGTAATCAACAAAAATATCAAAGACGCTACAAACACACCTGCTAGTGCAGTCTGCCAAGGAACTTTCATGCCGATGCAGACTGAATATGTGAAAAAAGCATTGATTCCAAGTGCTGGTGCCGTTGCAATCGGGTATTTTGCTAATAACCCCATCAATAAACAGCCTAAAGCACTTGCAAGTGCTGTTGCAGTAAAAACAGCACCTTTATCCATTCCAGCTGCTCCGAGAACACTGGGATTAACAAATAAAATATATGCCATTGAAATAAAAGTTGTGAATCCCGCTAATACCTCACGTCCGACATTTGATCCAAGCTTGTCGATTTGAAAATACGCCTCTAACTTTTCTTTCAAAACTCTTACCCCTTTTTTTACGAACATTATTATTTTTCTTTGGTGATTGAACCCGATAAATACTATACTATAGAGATTAAAAAATGTAAATACACTTAATATTTCAATTTAATGTTCGCCTTTAATCACTTTTAATTTTCACTAAATGTTGTTTATCATTTGCTATTAACGTTGATTTTAGCGACAATTAAGATACTAAGCTCAATTTAGACTATAGAAAGGGAACAGTCCGATGTTTGAAAAAATCAAAAACTTTTTTTTGCGTCCACGCCAGCTTTGGGAAAAAAATCTGATCGTCCTTTGGATCGGAACCTTCATGGCCGGCATTGCTTTTAGTTTAGTAATGCCGTTTTTGTCTTTGTATATTGATACTCTCGGCAAATTTTCCAGTGCACAGCTTAATTTATATAGTGGATTGACATACTCAGCCACTTTCTTAGTTATGGCAATCGTCTCACCTATTTGGGGCAGATTAGCCGACCGCAGGGGCCGAAAATTAATGATTTTACGTGCTTCATTTGGAATGGCCATTGTGATTGCCGCAATGGGACTTGTCACTAATGTAACTCAATTAATTTTATTGCGCCTTTTACAAGGAGTTTTTTCAGGGTACGTTAGCAATTCAAATGCATTAATCGCTACAGAAACACCCAAACAAAGTAGTGGTAAAGCTCTTGGAATTTTAATTACAGGAAACGTCACTGGAACACTTTTTGGTCCGTTAGTTGGCGGAGTTGTGGCCGCAATCTTTGGCTATCGGTTGACTTTCTTTCTAACCGGCCTAATCTTATTCCTGGTTTTCTTACTCAGTGCCGTTTTTGTCAAAGAAAACTTTCAACCAGTTCCCAAGAATAAAATGCAAACCGGTGCAACCATTTTTCGCAACCTTAAAAATCGAAAAATTGTTTTTGGAATGCTGGTGACCACATTGCTTATTCAACTAGGTAATTTTTCAATCAGTCCAATTATCAGTCTTTACATCCGTGACCTGATGCATCATGCCGGTCCGATTACCATTGCCAGTGGAATTATTGCTTCGCTTCCTGGAATCGCAACTCTGCTTGCTGCTCCGCGCCTAGGGGCTTTAGGCGATAAAATTGGAACGGCTCGGATTCTTAAAATCGGAATGCTTTTTGCCGTGGCAATCTTTTTACCAATGGCATTAGTAACCAACATTTGGCAATTCGGTTCGCTTCGCTTTTTAGTTGGAATTTCCGACGGTGCTTTGCTGCCAGCAGTCCAAACATTGCTTGCAAAAAACACTCCGGCCACAGCCACTGGTAGAATTTTCAGTTATAATCAATCATTTCAGGCGATGGGCAATGTCCTTGGCCCGCTACTGGGTTCGACTGTCTCTGGTATCTGGAACTATAATGGTGTTTTTATTTCCACCGCTGTCGTCCTTTTCATGGGCTTTTTGTGGGTTACTTTTGCCACTAAAGAACCTGATTAAGTGGCAGCTTGAGGTGCAATCTAAGACAATTTATGCTAAGTTTCAATTAGGTGTATCCCCCAGTGATAGATAATCTATGGCTTAAGTTAACTGCTACTTTTTGCTTATTTTACCTTAATAAAAAAAGCATCCCTTGCTGGGATGCTTTTTTGCAATACCTATTTGTTGGCAAAACCATATTTTTTGTTGAAACGATCCACACGGCCATCTGCTTGGGTGAATTTTTGACGCCCAGTATAAAATGGATGAGAATCACAGGAAATTTCAACACGGATCAAAGGATACGAGTTGCCATCTTCCCAGTCAATCGTCTCAGCTGAAGTCTTCGTTGATCCTGAAAGGAACTTGTAGCCCGTAACAGAATCTTGGAAAACAACTTTATGATAATCTGGATGAATTCCTTTTTTCATTAATATACTCTCCTTTGCCCTGGTCCATTTGCTGTACCAGAGTTAATCTTCAATGCTACAACAATAAACATTCTACCATGAAAAAAAACGAGTTGCAATCAATCTTTTATAGTTCATTTCTTTTTCGCATATTGTTGTCGTTTTTTTTGCATCGCATAAGCAAGTAAGTCTTCGTTACTTTTAGTTTGCCTCATCATTGCAAATAATTGTTCAGCCTGTCTAACTGGATCATTGCTCAATTCTTTACGTAGTTCCCACAGTTGCTCACGTTTTTTCTTGTCTAATAACAATTCCTCTTTGCGGGTTCCAGACTTGCGTAAATCTACCGCCGGAAAAATTCTGCGTTCTGCTAATTCACGGGCTAACTGGAGCTCCTGATTTCCAGTTCCTTTAAATTCTTCGTAAATCACGTCATCCATCCGGCTCCCAGTATCAACCAGTGCAGTCGCCAAAATCGTCAGACTGCCGCCTTCTTCAATATTGCGGGCCGCTCCAAAAAATTTCTTAGGTTTGAATAAAGCCTGGGGGTCGATCCCTCCAGAAAGCGTCCGTCCGCTCGGCGGTACAAACAAATTGTATGCACGCGCAAGACGCGTCAAAGAATCCAGCAAAATAACTACATCTTGTTTATCTTCAACCAGCCGCATTGCACGTTCAAGCACTAGTTCAGAAACCCTGACATGATTTTCAGGCTTCTGATCGAAAGTTGAATAGACTACCTCCCCGTGCACAGTCCGTTCAAGATCGGTAACTTCTTCGGGCCGCTCGTCTATTAAAAGTACAATCAACTTGGCTGTCGGATAATTGTGAGTAATCCCGTTGGCAATTCTTTTAAGTAATGTCGTCTTTCCAGCTTTCGGGGGTGCTACTATCAAGCCTCTTTGTCCAAAACCAATCGGGGCAAACAAATCAAGGACCCGCGTTGCAATTTCATGCTCATTAGTCTCAAGCACCATTTGTTGTTCAGGATAAAGGGCCGTTAATGCCGGAAAATGAGGCCGTTGTTTAGCTTCTTCAGGATGTTTTCCATTAACACTATCCACATGCATCAAACCATAATAACGTTCATTCGGTTTAGGCGTTCTAGCCTTGCCCGCCACCAAATCTCCATTTCTCAACCCGAAACGCTTAATCTGGGAAGCCGAAATATAAATATCTTCTTGAGAAGGTCCATAGTTAATTGGCCGCAAAAAGCCAAAACCTTCCTGCTGTGCAGAGATATCAAGCACGCCTGCCATATAGTAATATCCTTGGGAAGCAGCTTGTGCTCGAATAACAGCCAATGAAAGCTCTTTTTTGTTCATCTGACTATAATATGGTATTTTAAACTCTCGTGCATAACTATAAATTTCCTTGAGGGTTTTGTCCTTTAAGTCTATTAAAGTTAAATTTTTCGTATTACTCTCTCCTCGAATCTGATTCCCGGATCATTACCACACCAGACTAATCCTCTGCAATCTCAATGTTCACCGAAAGTCCTCTCAGTTTTTCCACAATTCTCTCATAGCCACGTAAAATATTTTCCGCATTGATAATTGTTGTCGTTCCTTCAGACATCAAAGCTAATCCCAAAAGGGCAACCCCTGCTCGAATCTCACTTGCTTTGACCGTGGTCCCTTTAAGTTGTGTTGAATGCTGCACGGTAATCACACCGTCTTTGCTAGAAATCAAGCCACCCATCCGTTTCATTTCAGAGATATGCTTAATTCTCTCAGGATAAAGTGTATCAATAATCGTACTGTCTCCCTTGGCTTTCATCAACAAGGGCGTAATCGGTTGCTGCAGGTCCGTTGCAAATCCAGGAAAAGGAGCCGTCTTGACTGTAACCGGCGTAAGCTCGTGACCACCAGCAACATACACACTATCTTCGTTGACCTCAAGATAAACGCCCATCTCGACTAACTTTGCAATGAACGGTTCCAAATGCTCTGTAATTACATTTTTAACCAAGACTCCCTCACCATTTGCTGCAGCAAATGCGAGGTATGTTCCTGCTTCAATTCGATCAGGAATAATAGTATGTGTATTGGTTGCTTTAAGCGTTGGGACGCCCTTGATTCGAATCACATCCGTACCTGCGCCTCTAATCTGTGCTCCCATATTATTTAGAAAAGTCGCCAAGTCGACAATCTCTGGTTCTTTAGCAGCGTTTTCAATTACCGTCGTCCCTTGCGCTTTGACGGCAGCTAAAAGAACATTAATCGTCGCACCCACTGAGACAATATCAAAAAAGATCCGTGCTCCATGAAGCCCACCGGCGCCTGTTGTAATATGCACAGCGTCATTTTTTTCTACCACTTTAGCGCCCAATGCACGAAAACCCTTTATGTGCTGGTCGATCGGCCGCGGTCCAATATTATCGCCACCAGGGAAGCCAACCACCGCTTCCCCAAATTTGCCCAAAAGCGCCCCCATAAAATAATAGGAAGCCCGCAGACTTTTAATTGCTCCCCCTGGAAGCGGAACATTTTTAATATGTGTCGGATCAAGCTGGAGTTCCCCGTGGTTAAAGGTAGAAGGAACATTCATTGAATTTAAAATCAACATTAAATTACGTACGTCTAAAATAGCTGGAACAGAATCAAATTTTACGGGCGTATCTGCTAAGATCGCCGCTGGTATTAGGGCAACTGTACTATTTTTAGCTCCGCCAATTGTGACTTCGCCAGACAGTTTCTGCCCGCCTCTAACAATCATTTTTTTCATCGTCTATAAATCTCCACTCAAGTATCAAACAAAAGGACTTATTCATTTATTAAGTCATTCGCTACAAACTGGTGACACCAAAAGTGCCTCTTCTAATACTACAAGATCGCCGCAATCGTTTCAATCAAAAAAATTAAAATTAAGGAAAATATTCCCAAATATTCACCAAAAAAAGCAGCTTTATTACAACGCCAATTTGAATCTTGTTGTTTTTTTACAACTATACAACGGTGGTCGTTTTAAAGATCACCTCCCGGTAATCCCTAGCGCTTAACACTTTTAAAGCGCACTCCTAAAATTATTCTACCTCAAGTAAAACTGGCAGTTAAATAAAAAGACAAGAGATTGTAACAAAACCTGAGTTTTGTTACAATCTCTTGTCTTTATAAATTCAGTACCTGTGCCACGTGTTTTTCATTGTTCCTTGTTACGATAATTTTGGATAAACTCAAGAAGCAATTCGCTTTCTTCGTGACTAGGAGCATATTTCCCAACTTTAATTCCATGCACTTTTTCAACGGATAGATGACTAACCAATGAAAGTGTCGCGTCGTTTAAATGAAAATTCTCCTGGAAAGTTAAAATCTTTTCAGCTAATTCCTGAGACTGCTGTATTTGACTCACTTAAATCACTCCTATGCAAGTTACATAACCTACTTCTTAAGAATAACACAACTCCTTGCAGTAAGTGTGTTCTTTTTAAATTACTTGGAACTTGCAGCAATAAATGCACTGAATAACCCTTCTGGTCTTTGCGGACGTGAGAGAAATTCTGGATGATACTGGGCGGCCACAAAGAACTTATGCTCAGAAAGCTCTACCACTTCAACCAAATGATTGTCAGGCGATGTTCCTGAGAAAGTCAATCCATTCGCAGAGAATGTTTCGCGGTACTTGTTATTAAATTCATAGCGGTGACGATGTCTTTCTTGAATGACATCTTGATCGCCATAAGCTTGTGCAGCAACTGTCCCTTTTTTCAATTTGCATGGATATAAGCCTAATCTTTGAGTTCCACCCATATCTTCAACATCTTCTTGATCAGCCATCAAATCAATGATCTTATTTTCACAGTTCGGATTTACCTCTGTCGTATTGGCATCTTTTAAACCAACAACGTTGCGGGCAAACTCAATGCAGGCCATCTGCATTCCTAGACAGATCCCAAGATAAGGTACATTTTGCTCACGTGCATAACGAATTGCAGCAATCATCCCTTCCAATCCGCGATCTCCAAAACCACCTGGTACAATGATGCCATCATAGGCTCCTAATTTTTCTGAAACATTTTCTGTGGTTAACTTTTCAGAATCAAACAGCGCAATTTCAACATCTGCATTAATCTTAAACCCGGCATGTTTTAGTGCTTCGACAACAGAAATATACGCATCTGGAAGTTTGACGTACTTACCAACAAGTGCTATCTTAACTTTTTTATCCAAATGCTTGACCTTTTTTGTCAATGCTTCCCATGCACTCATGTCAGATTCAGGTGTCTGCAAGTGAAGAAGTTTGCAGACAATATCATCCATATGCTGGGCCTTCAAATTAAGTGGAATTTCATAAAGCGTATCGACATTCATCGACTCGATCACTGCTTCGGGCTCAACATCACAAAAACTTGCAATTTTATCACGCATTGCTTGTGAAATATGGCGCTCAGTTCTGACCACTAAAACGTTCGGCTGAATTCCTAAACCGCGCAGTTCCTTTACACTATGCTGTGTTGGCTTTGTTTTCATTTCTCCGGCAGCATGAAGATATGGAACTAGAGTTGTATGGATATAAACGACATTCTCACTCCCAACATCAGCCTTCATCTGTCGTAAAGCTTCCAGAAAAGGCAGCGATTCAATGTCGCCAACCGTTCCACCAACTTCGGTAATGACAACATCCGCATTGGTAGTTGTGCCCGCACGCATGACCTTTTCTTTGATCATATTGGTAATATGTGGAATCACTTGGACCGTTGCCCCAAGATAATCTCCACGCCGTTCTTTTTTAATAACTTCTGAATAGATTTTTCCCGTGGTGACATTCGAATACTTATTCAAATTAATGTCAATAAAACGTTCGTAATGCCCCAAATCTAAATCAGTTTCAGTGCCATCATCTGTCACAAAAACCTCACCATGTTGATACGGGCTCATTGTTCCAGGGTCAACATTAATATAAGGATCAAATTTCTGAATCATAACTTTCAAGCCTTTATTTTTCAGTAATCGTCCCAGAGAAGCAGCTACAATTCCTTTCCCTAACGATGAAACAACGCCACCAGTCACAAAAATATACTTGGTCATTACAAAACTCCTTTAGTTATTTTTTGAAGGCTCGCACAACAATCATAAAAAATAAAATAACAAGCTCCCTATTCACACTGAATAGGGAGCTTGTGATCATTTCCGTTCACGTTCCTCACAAAAAGCATGAGGTGCCCAATGAGTATTGTACCCAATCAAGCAATCACAGTCAAGTAAGATTTAATGACCTTCTTGTTCGTCATCATCTTCATTCAAATCATCATCCGAAAGCTCAGTCAATTGTCCCTCAATTCCATCTGGGAGTTCTTCTTCATCTTCCGGATCATCAATATCACTCAAATCCTTGCTGTATTCCTTCAATTCTTTGTCATCGTCACTGTCATCAGCATAATCAGCATCCAGATCATCATCTTCTGGATCATCATCGTTATAATCGATTACATCATCATCTTCAGCAGCATCGGACATAAAAGCATTGACTTTTTTTCTTTTTTTCTTTTTAGGTTCTTCTGGATCATCATCTTCAACGTGAATCACAGCTTCATCAATGGAGTCGTATGGATACCACGAACGCAGCCCCCAAAGATTGTCACCCAAAGAAATAAAACTGCCATCAACATTTAAATCGGTATAAAATTGTGAAAGACGATCTCTAATTTCTTCATCACTTTTAGCGAGATATTCTTGAACCTCATTAACTAAATCAGCAAAAGGGATCACATCCCCGCGCTGTTTAAGGATAGCATGAGCAACTTCAATCATAGACAATTCACTTTTGTTGGCATCCTTAAAAATTTCTAGCTCCAAACTGGTACACGTCCCTTCTACAGTCTACGTATTATCATACAATCTTAAGTAGTAAAATGCAATCTTATTTTATATTCTCCTAGTAACTGTCCACCACTGTATAATAAATAATCAATATTGATCTTGCCTGCTAAAGGTGCTTCACTTAGTCTGACAGTCAAATCAGGTGTAACAGTCTCAATTGGAATATCACCGTAGGGAGTCCGATATGTGGCCGAAATGCGGCGATTATCTCCAAAGAAAAGTTGCATCCGCAAATCCTCGTTTTTCCTGGTAAGCTGCACATTTCCATTTTCAAATACCTTAAAAGTCACAGTACTCTGCTCATCCGTTTCTTCATTGTAACGTAAGTAAAGTGAACTGCCCATTTGAAAAATCTGTCCTTGAAACTCCTTTTCATATTCAACTGTTTCTCCGTCCTGATTATGTCTAGTTTTTAAATAGATTAAAACAGGTGTTCCATTGCCCAACGCAACCACCTCCTTTTTAACACTCTTTGAATTAATTATATAGCATTTTGCCTAAATTAGTTAGTCTTTTGAAACGAAAGGTACTGTGCAGCTGTGCCTAGTTTAAGTTATAATAAGGCTAGATTAATCTAAACAAAACGATGTACAGTCAGGGGCTGAGGAACTATTATTGCTTACAAAAATAAAATGTTGCCGATGGAGAAAGTCCTTCGCGATCCGATCCATAGTTATATCTATATCCAACACCAAGTGATCCTTGATCTGATTAATACCCGTGAATTTCAACGTTTACGTCGCATTCGTCAGCTTGGAACTGCTAGCAGCACTTTCCATGGAGCAGAACATTCCCGGTTCACACATTCAGTCGGGGTTTATGAGATCACACGTCAAATTTGTGATCTTTTTCAACGAAATTATCCGACAAAGACACCCCAAGATGGGCTGTGGGACGATCATGAGCGCTTAGTAGCGTTATGTGCTGCTTTACTCCACGATATTGGCCATGGTCCTTATTCACATACTTTCGAACATATCTTCCATACTGATCACGAAAAATTAACAGTTACCATCCTAACTTCTCCAGAAACAGAAGTTAATCAGGTCTTAAAACGCGTTTCTGCTGACTTTCCCGCCAAAGTTGCAAGTGTCATTCAGAAAAGCTATCCAGATCCTCAAGTAGTCCAAATGATTTCTAGCCAAATTGATGCCGATCGGATGGATTACTTGTTACGTGATTCCTACTACACCGGCACCAATTATGGAACTTTTGACCTTGAACGTATTTTACGTGTAATGCGACCTTATCACAATGGCATTACTTTCCACATTAGTGGGATGCACGCCGTTGAAGATTACATTGTGAGCCGTTTTCAGATGTATCAACAAGTTTATTTTCATCCAGTTTCTCGTTCCATGGAAGTTATTTTAAGCCATTTATTAAAAAGAGCAAAATATCTGTTTGAGCACAAAGACTTAGAAGCAATTGGAAACCCCAGTCTGTTGCTGCCCTTTTTCAAAAAAGATTTTTCGATTGACGACTATCTCAAGTTAGATGATGGTGTACTAAATACTTATTTTATTCAATGGTGTACCAGTCCAGACCACATTCTAAGCGATCTCGCTAAACGTTTTCTCAATCGAAAACCTTTGAAATCAGTCCGCTTTTCTTCTAAAACCGCATTTTTACTTCCAGAACTCAGTAAACTCGTTAGCGAAGCAGGCTACAACGCAGAATATTATACTGCGACCAACGATAGCTATGATCTGCCCTATGATACCTATGTCCCTGGTAGTACCAAAAAAGCTGATCAAATTGAGTTGATGCAAGACGATGGTTCGCTGGTTGAGCTCTCAGCCGTCAGTAGTTTGGTGAGTGCTATTACAGGAAAATTCTCTGGTGATGAGCGTTTCTTTTTCCCAAAAGAGATGCTTTCATCTTCGGAAGATCCTGAAGTCTTTACTCCCATCTATCAGGCTTTCCAACACTATCTCAAAAATAGATGGGTCATCATCCCCAAAAATGCCGACAAATAACGCTCAGACCCGAAAAACCAGGTGCTAGTCTACAAAGTAACCTAGACTTGTGACAATAAGCTAATCCTCAGCATGAAGTTTGCTGGTAAAGAAGTCCTGAGAAACAGTCCTCTTTTTCTCAAAAAAATCCACCATAAAAAATGGGCACACTGCGCATTTCTCATCCAGAGTTGCTGAACTCCGAGTCTGAGATGCTAGTGTGCTCATTTTTTAGTTCACCAGGTTAAAAGAATCGAAAAAACAATATAGCCCAGCCCTACACTCAAACAACTTTTCCCTAAGCGGCTAAAGCGCAACGGTTTATCTTTAAGACGTCCGACTTGATGCGGGTCAATCTTGGCAGCCTGATATTCGGCATCAGTCTCGCCTTTTCTACGCCAGCGAAACCAACCTGCTAGCAAGTGCGCCCCTAATAAAATATCGACTACAGTACAACAAATTCCCAGCAGTCCCACCATAAACAAGCCGTCTGCAATTTGCAAACGTTTGAATCCTAGGATGCCTAAGAAAAAGCACAACAAACCGATGAACTGGAAAAATGCAACTGTCTTAACATAGTAGTGGCGCTGTAGCTTCTCCACCCTCATCATCCTAACTTCTAAGTTATTTTAATTAATCCGTGAATATTCTCCAGAAATCTCATTCATCTTTTCGACGGTCCCAGTTCCATAATCATACTTGTACATTCCCTTAAGATTTGAAACGCTTGTATTTGAGGGACTTGTATGTCTAATTTCAATTTGATACAGATGATCCGCCAGTTTCTTAACATAATACTGATCGCCAGCTTCTTGCGGAATACCTGTAACACTCCGAAACTTGCCTAAGATTTCTGAATCCGAGAGTTCCTCAGCAACTGATGACACTTGACTATTAGTTGCTGAAGAAATGGAACTTCCCGTTTTTTGCTTATATTCTGAACTAACAATTTTGGAGCTGCGTGCATTAGTGTATCCGCTACTTTGAGAGTTTGCAGCGCTCGCCGCGCTCGCAGAACTGGTGGAGGTTGCTTTGCTTTGGGCGCTTGCAATCTGGCCTGAATACTGTTTGCCTTTTTCTTGATATGCAACCACTGCCTGATATTTCCCAGGTAATGCCAAGAGCATTTCAAGACTGCCGCCAGCTTCTGAATAACGTGCAGCCTTGTAATAAGCAATCGTTTCATTGTAATACATTTTGGCCAATTTAACTGCCTGATACTCAGATTTAACTGCTTTAATTTGTTTAACTAAGCTTTGCGGCGTCTTAACTTGCTCCAGTACTTCTAGCTTAGCTGCAGCTGTTTCGAGCTGATTCGCTGTCACCGCTTTTTTGGCAGCTAGCAACGTTTTAAGACTATAATAAAGCTCCTTTGTTTTACGGTCCGCAGCTCCCTTTTCAACAACCTTTTCAAGCTCATGATATGCTTGTTGCGGGGCACCATTTTGCAAATCCGTTAAAGCCTTGCGGTAACTTGTCTTTGTCATCTCCGTGTTTTGTGCCACACTAGAACTGCTTTTTGAAGTAGTTTGGCTTCCTGCCGAACACGCAGCAGTCCCCACTGCAAGCATTAAAACTGCCATAGCGACTAATTTTTTCCGGACTTGATTATTCATTAAGCTTCACTCCCCAAGCGTGAATTCTTTATTATTAATTATATCACGACTAGGTAAACATTAATATCCAGGTTATTTTGACTGCTTCATTTTGTGGGCTTTGATGATCATAAATTCAATCGTAAGCCAAATAACCAAAATAACCGCAATTGCAGAATAGAGCACCAAGAAGGTCTCGCCCACAAAAATCTTTGAGTTTAAGTAATAACCAAACGAAGCATGTAATTTATACAGTAAAATGAATAACGCCAAATTACCGCCGAACATGCCGAAAAAGAGCGTATTAAAGGTCATGCCCATTATTTGAAGACCAATATTGCGACCACTCTTGCGCAACTCCGAGTCTCCTTCAGTGGCAGTCTGGCGAATAATCTCAGCCATTCCGCTTGCCACCGCAATTGCGGCTTCGGCAATGGCTCCCAAGGTACTCAGTAAAGTCGTAGTCAGGGCAATTTCTTCAAAATTAACTCCGATTGCTAAGTTAAAAGCTTCAATTTCTTCCGACTCTTCATTACTGAATCCATGAATTTGGGCCAAATGATCAAGGGGAACAATTAGCAATAACATTAATACCAGCACTGTAAGCGTTGCAAGGAAAGCTACATTTGTTTCTACTTCATCTGTGTTTCCTAAGTAAATGGTAATTGCTAGAATGCAAACTGCCGCAAGAAAGGTAACTGGTAAAACAGGTAATCCTCCAGCAATCAGAATTACTGTTAAAAATAAAAGCGTGAAATTCAGTAAAAGACTTACAAATGAAATTGCGCCTCTGCGGCCACCACTGATTACCATCAAAACAGCTAAAATAATTGTCAATAAACTTATTGTTGTCATTTTTCCGTTCTCCCCAAAGTAATTGCAGCCAAAAAGCTTGCTGTTGGGATCACTAATGTAATTCCAATTCCACTAATTAAGGATTGCACTAAGCCCAATGACATTGTCCACGAAAAAGTATATCCAATTGAATTGCCAGTTCTAAAGTAAAGAATTGCCAATGTAAAGGTCTCTGCAAAAAAGATTAATAATAAGACATTCACTAACGGCCCCATGATCGACTTGCCAACCTGCTTTCCGGAACTGTATAGCCGCTTAAACCCAACCTGTGGCTGCCGTCGTTTCATTTCAAAAAGAGTTGACACAATATCGGTTGCGGCATCCATTACGGTTCCCAACAAGCCAATTACACTAGCGGCTAAGAAAAGTTGTTTAGGTTGCTGGGTGGCAAAGTCTAGTGCCTCATAATGCATCCCTTGATCATTGGTGATCCACATTGCAAAAATACAAATGGCAAACGCCAGCGCCGTCCCAATGACAATCGCCTCTAATGTTATTAAACACTGTTTATTCCAGCCTAAAATCCAGACCAGCGTGAGTGCTGTAAAAATCAGCGCACTGCAGGCAAAGATTGCAAAAAAGGAAGTAATATTCCAGTTAACATCCAACTGGACTATTAAAATAAAGAGGATGAAGTTAAATAAAACACTACCAAGTGCCCGTAATCCCTTTATTTTCATCACTAAGAGGAGTAGGCACAGCATAATCCACACAAGTATCGCAAAATAAGTATCACGTTTGTAGGTTGAAACCGAGACTGACGTCCGTCCTTTTTGATGATACAAATTAACAAAGAGTTGTTGTCCGACGTGAAATTTTTGATCTATTCCGCCAGATTTTGTATATGTATTGCTAAAAGTATACTTTTCACCCTTAGAAGAACCATTTAAAATTCGCCCAGTCAGTCTTTGAGTAGTCTGCTCATCACGATTACTAAATTCATCTTTCGTGACACTTGTTTTCCCATTTTCAACTGCTGTAACCTGCAGAATTGGTTGCTGATACATAAAAGCATTATGGCTGGTAGCAAAATAAAGCGCAATGCCCCCCAAAAATATTACTGCAACTTCCAACAGTATTTTTTTTACTTTCAACACACTCACTTCTTTTTATTTTCAATTCTTTTTCTAAGATATCATGGATATCCTTGTAAAAAAAGAGAGCACTAATTTTCTTATGAGAAAAAAGATAATTGATCCTCATTTGAATTCTTGAAAATGTCCGGTTATAATCCAAGGTAAAAGTCTTTTAAGGAAGAAAATATGGATAACACACAAAAAGTATTGAAATTAATTTCAACTAGCCCAGATTACGTTTCTGGGGAGGCAATTGCAACCAAACTGCAGCTATCGCGCACTGCAATCTGGAAAATAGTTAAACATCTACAGGAAGATGGTTTTCCTATCAGCAGTAAACGTCATGCTGGATACTACTACACCGACACTGGCAAGTTAAACACCTTTATTATTCAACAACATCTAAAAAAAGAGTTGCGGACACAGTTAAGCTTTGAAGTTCATGAAAAAATCAGTTCGACTAGCACTCGTGCCAAAGAATTGGCAGTGCACGGCTCGCAAACCTCTCCTACCGTTATTTTGGCAAATCAACAATTGAATGGTTATGGTCGCTACGGACGCAATTTCGATTCACCTGGAACCGGAATTTATCTGAGCATCTTACTCAAGAATCCAAGTACTTCCCTAAACCCTGGTTTGTTAACAACTGCCACTGCCCTTGCACTCACACTGGCGATTGAAAAGAAACTCGCTGTTTTTCCTAAAATTAAGTGGGTTAATGATATCGTCCTAAATGATAAAAAAGTAATTGGGATCTTGACCGAGGCAGTTGCTGATATTGAAAGCCAAACCATCAGCCAGCTCGTTGTGGGGATTGGCGTTAACTACTTAACCGATCCGACAAGTTTCCCAATTGAATTGCAAAAACGTGCCGGAAGTTTGCGCCAAGCGGTCCTTGCTCAAAAAGTGTCTCGCAACATTTTTATCGCAAATATCTTAAACGAATTCTTTACACTTTACGCTCATTATGAAGATGGTGCCTTTTTAGACGAATATCGCAAACGTTCTCTGATGCTCGGTAAGGAGGTCACTTTAGTCCAAGGAAACCGCAAATTTTCTGGGATCGTTAAGACTATCGATGATCAAGGGCGATTGGTCTTGCATGATGGGACCCGCTTTTCATCTGGTGAAGTAACCAAAACTCGTCTTGTCACTGAAAAAAAACGGTAGTGCCTAGTGTATTTAGCCTTTCCTTTGCTTGTAAACGCCAAAAGAACGGGGTATCTGCTTGCGATCACTCTTGAGAAAAATAAATATGGGCCAAAAGGCAGTATACTTATGCTACGAACTGAGCGAGGGGTGGAGTGTGTGTTGTCCCCAATTTTGTGTTCGTACACAAGCTACTGGCTTTTAGCCCATATTTTACTGCTTACTTTTTCAGTTTAGCAGCGGCTGCTTCATCAACAATCGCTACCACATCAGCATGCTTTTGCAAGGCACTTGCTGGACAAGCCGGAGTTACTGGTCCCTCGATCATCGCAGCAACTGCAGCTGCTTTGGCTGCTCCAAAAGCTTCAAGGATAATCTTTTTAGACTTTAAAATTGTGCCGATTCCCATTGAATAAGCATAGCGCGGAACTTCATCTTTATTTTTAAAGAAACGCGCATTTGCAGCAATTGTTGACGGTGTTAAAGCCACTTTATGGGTGGCTGAAGTAAAATCAGAACCCGGTTCATTAAAACCAATATGACCATTCCTTCCAATTCCAAGCAGCTGTAAGTCAATTGGATTCTCAGCAATTACCCGGTCATAGCGCTTTACTTCTTGCGCTGCATCTTTGGCATCTCCTTGCGGCAAATAAGACCGCTTAAAAGGTTTGCTCTTAAAAAGGTGCTCTTGCATGAAATATTGATAACTCTGCGGGTTATCTGGCTTCAATCCGACATATTCATCTAGATTGATCGAAATAGCATCTGAAAAATCAAGTTTGCTTGCTACGAGCTTTTGATAGGTCGTAAGCGGAGTACTCCCAGTTGCAAGTCCAAAAACTGTTGCTCCATTTTTGAGGGCTTCTGCAAAAATCTGATAAGCTTCTTTGCCACCTTGTTCACTATCTTTAACAACAATCAGTTTCATTATGACTACCTCCAATTATTGGTATAGTCCTATTATAATTGGACTATACCAAAAAAGCAAGCTAACAGATAACTTTTCACCTAACAGAGTTATTCTAACATCCTTGTAAGCGCTTGTAAATGATTTTAAAGACTTAAAAAAACTTTTAAAATATTAAAAGTGCTTAAAATATGCTGTATTTATCTGTAAATTCAATTTCAAAATCAGATATCACTGTAGCAACGGCTGAAATTGTAATCCTCAACATTAAGCTTTACGCAAATCGTAAACACCCACGGCTGATAATTGCAGCAACTTAATTCATAACTTACAAAATGAAAACTAAAGTGCGAGTGGGTTAAAAGGCGTTTAGATGGCGAGAATCAACAGTATCAGCCGAATAGTTCCGGAATTGGGTTGTCTGGTTTACGAGTTTAAGTACAGCTAGTTACCTTTTAGTGCAAGTTTCAGCACTCGCTGTTTGGAAATAGCGGGCACAAAAAAAGTTCGCGACTTTTTGTCCCAAACTTCTAACTAACCTCTTCAAATTATGAAACTCCGGATTTAAAAAACGTAACACTGAAATTCTCTGCTCTAAATTTCCAGATCATGGTGGCGTAATGTCGGAAAAACTCTTTGATCTGCAATTCCAACTAAAGCTCCTTGAAAAATAAGTGCGAAAATAGTCCCGATATTAAGCGCAAAAATCTGCTGTGTAAAACCAAAAACAACCCCAATTGCAACAATTGGTGGAATAAAAGATACCAATTGTGCAGTACTTGGATTACCCTTAAAAAACTTGAAGCGTAAAATTTGCATCAAATCATCACATGGGTGCATTATCAAATTAACCCTTTGATAGATTGAAATTGCAGTTGCAATTAAAACAATTCCCACGCAATCAAGGACAATACGCAAAGGAAGTGCAAGATTACCAATGCCTAAAGTAACCAGCTCACCAGACAAACCCCCTACCAAATAAGAAAAAGAAACCATAAAAATTAAATTACCCACAACTCTTCTCACTGAGAGATGTCCGACTAAAAACAAATTAAGCAAGATTACTAAAAAGCCTTCCACAAAAAGAATCCAGCTCAACTGAAGAGCAGTTGCATGGGCAACATTGACTGCTGCTGCTGTCCACAATGCACTTCCTAGATTAAGAGAAACTGTCAGCGCATTACCTAAGCTATTTAAAAAAATTGAAAAAACGAAGTACCCAAGCATTAAAGGCAGCTCAGATGTTTTACTAAGTGATTTTTTTTCCATTACTTTGCTCCAATTTTAAAAAACATTATTCCATTATCAACAGTGATTATCTTACTTTAGCGTTTGAACATTTTCAATAACTTTACAAGATTATTATTTATTTTATTTAATAAACGCTTGTGCATTGCAGAAAAAGCGCTAAAATTGAGCTAATTTTACATAAGGAGTTATCTAAATGACAGCAGAAACTTTCAAAATCAGACCGGCAGTCCTCCAAGATGCTGCAACTTTAGTCAAACTGTACTCGTACTACGTTGAACAAACTGCAATTACTTTTGAGTATACTGTTCCCAGTATTGCTGAGTTTAAAAAACGCATGTTAAAAATCTCAAGGCGGTACCCCTACTTGGTAGCTTTAGTTAATCAAAAAATTGTGGGGTATGCCTATCTGTCTGCTTTTCATCCGCGCGCAGCTTATGGCTGGTCCGCGGAAATTTCCATTTACCTTGATCCAAAAACTCGTCATCAAGGGATTGGCAGTCGCTTATATGCAGAACTCGAAAAAATTGCACGCGCGCAAAATATTCTCAATCTTAACGCCTGCATTAGTTTTTCTGAAACACAAACCGCTCACCTCCCCTTAACAAGTGTCTATTTTCATAAAAAAATGGGTTACGTCCAAACTGCTCATTTTCACCAATGCGGTTATAAATTTTCAACGTGGTACGACATGATTTGGATGGAGAAGATACTCGCGGCGCACACTATCCCAGCTCCAAGTTTTCACAAGTTTCCTGAAATCAGCACTGCTTTTTACACAGAGCCAAATACTACTGATTGTTGAATTTTCATGGTAGAATGTGGGCAGATTCTTGAGGAACAACGATATTTTGAGAGGAGTGATAGCAATGCCTGAAAATGTTCTCTTCAATCCAGGTCAAATGATCTCCAGTAGCTATGATTATGAAGAAGCTTACTTAGCAGCCAAGATCTACCGTAAAAAAACAAAGCGCTATCCCTTGATCGTACAGGAAGAAAAGGGCAAACTTTACTACGTGTTCGACAAAGACCGGCCGGCTACAAACAAGCAGACAAGCAAAAGCTACCAAATTATCAAAAGAATTGAAAAAGATGAATAGGGAGGAACCAGTGTGAATTACGAATTAGCAAAACAAACACCTTTTCTTGAATTACGTGATGGCAATCGACTACCGCAAGTAGGGTTTGGTACTTATAAATTACGTGGGGCTGCAGGAGTAAACACTATTCAGCAAGCTTTAAACAATGGCTATCGTGCTCTTGATACCGCAGTTAATTACGAAAATGAAGGTTCTGTCGGAGCCGCAATTCGTCGGTCTAGCCTTGCACGTGAGGAGCTTTTTATCAGCTCGAAGCTTCCGGGTAGACATCATCAGTATCAAGAAGCACTCACCGAAATTCAAGAATCACTGTACCGTATGCAACTTGACTATTTTGACCTTTATCTGATTCACTGGCCCAATCCACTCAAAGATCAATATGTTGAGGCTTGGCAGGCATTGATTGATGCCCAACGTTTCGGCTTAGTCCGCTCAATTGGAGTCTCTAACTTTTTGCCAGAACACTTGCAGCGACTTGAAAAAGAAACTGGTGTCTTGCCGGTTGTCGATCAAATTGAGCTCCATCCTTACTGGTCTCAGCCCAAACAGCTTTCTTTTGACCGCGAACATGGTATTGTCACTCAAGCTTGGAGTCCACTTGGTCGCGCCAATGCTGTCTTGAAAGATCCGCTGATTAAGAAAATCGCAGTGGCGCACAACAAAACAATCCCACAAATTATTCTGCGTTGGGAAACACAATTAGGAGCTGCTGTGATCCCCAAGTCAAGTTCGACTTCAAGACAAATTCAAAATCTTACATTATTTGATTTTGAATTATCTGCAGCAGAAGTAACTGCAATTTCTTCTCTTGATAAAGACAATGGACGCACTAACAATCAAAACCCAGCAGTTTATCAAGAATTTTAACCGAACTTGATGATTGGTGGACGTTAAATGCGTAGCTTAAAATAAATAGGGGCTGTGACAAAATTTAACTTTTGTCACAGCCCCTATTTTATTTCGGATAAACGTGTTCCATAAGTCAAAATTCTCCATCTACTTCGAATTACTCATAGCAAAGTACCCGCTATGTTCGTAATTTCGAGTTAGTACTCAAAATTTTCCCGACTTATGTCACACTCTCTATTTTATTCCAGATAAACATGTTCCATAAATCAAAATACTCGATAACTTCACAGTTACTCATCGCCAAAGACATGTATGCCTGCAATTTTGCATTAATACTCAAAGCATACCGACCTATACCGCTCTCTTGTCTTATTTAACAAGGAAACTCAGGTTTAATTTTCTTCGTGAAAGCGTTTCTTGAAGAGTGGACTCACAGATTTATTCTCATGAATCCGTTTGATGGCATCTCCGATCAACGGCCCAACAGAAACTTGCAGTAACTTATCAATTTGTTTTTCTTCTGGCAGCTTAATTGAATCAGTCACCACAAGACGCTTGATAGGTGAATTCTCTATTCTTTCAATTGCAGGACCGGACAAAACAGGATGAGTTGCACATGCATAAACCTCGGTCGCACCGGCATCTTTTAACGCCTGAGCAGCTAACGTAATTGTTCCAGCCGTATCAATCATATCATCGATCAAAATGCAACGTTTGCCATCGACTGAACCAATAATATTCATCACTTCAGCAACATTTGCCTTAGGACGCCGCTTATCAATAATCGCAATTGGGGCTTTCAAAAACTCCGCCAATTTACGTGCACGTGTCACTCCACCATGATCAGGTGAAACAACTACTGCATCTTTTTCTAAACCAGCATTTAAGAAATAATCTGCCAGCAATGGAGCACCCATTAAATGATCAACCGGGATATCAAAGAACCCTTGAATTTGCGCGGCATGTAAATCAAGCGCAACCACCCGGTCTGCACCTGCCTTAACTATCATATCTGCAACTAACTTAGCAGTAATTGGTTCGCGCGGACGTGCCTTTCTATCCTGACGTGCATATCCGTAATAAGGCATCACCACATTGATAACTTCAGCACTTGCACGGCGTAAAGCATCAACCATGATCAAAAGTTCCATTAAGTTGTCATTTACGGGTGCAGAAGTTGATTGCACGATAAAGACTTCATCTCCACGAATACTTTCTTCGATATTAATCCTGATCTCGCCATCGCTAAAGCGATCAACCGAAGTTTTACCTAATTCCACGCCAACCGAAGCAGCAATTTTTTCGGCTAAGGGTTTGTTCGAATTCAAAGCAAATATTTTGAGCTTTGGATCATTATATTGTCCAGACATGACAGCCTCCATCTTTCATATTTATCTACAATAATTTTATTCACTTTTAACACTAAAATCAAGCTCAATTAGACTCTTATCACTTAATCATTCCCGTTCTCTTCTTCTTGCGCTGTTTGAGCACATGGATAACGGTCATAGTACCCTTTTTTATTGACTTGTCGTCCGCGGGCAATCGCCATATCCCTGGCAGCGACATCATTTGTAATGGTTGAACCGGCTGCAACATAAGCATGATCCGCAACTTCAAGTGGGGCGATCAAATTGGAAGCACTACCTATAAAGGAATAGTCGCCTACATGTGTCTGATGTTTATTTTTACCATCATAGTTTACAAAAACACACCCGCAACCAACATTGATATTTTTGCCCAGTGTAGCATCACCGACATAGGTTAAATGACCTACTTTTGTATTTTCACCGATCTGTGCCCGCTTAACCTCTACAAAATTACCAATATGAACGTGTTTGCCAATCTGTGCCTCAGGTCTAAGATGACTATATGGTCCAATATTGCTGCCATCCTCCATCTGCGCATTTTCCAAGAGTGAAGACGTGATATGAACCCCATCATGGATTACGCTATCTCTGATTTCAGAATGTGCCCCAATGACACAATCAGCTCCAATCACAGTTTTGCCCTTCAACAAGACTCCTGGCTCAATCACTGTGTCAGATCCGATTGTGACATCAACGTCAATGTATGTCGTTGCTGGATCCACTAACGTTACACCATTGCGCATATGTTTTTCGTTAATTCGCTTTCTCATCACTCGGGCGGCTTGTGCTAATGCAATTCGATCGTTCACACCCATTGATTCTGCAAAATTTTTCATCTTATATGCAGCAATTACTTTATCTTGTTTTTTAAAAATTTCCATCACATCTGTTAAATAATATTCACCCTGTGCATTATCATTTTTGATCTGGTGTAATGCTGCAAATAATTCCTTATTATCAAAACAATAAACTCCAGTGTTAATCTCCGTAATTGCAGCCTCTTCGGCAGTTGCATCTTTTTGTTCAACAATTTTTTCAACAATTCCAAGATTATTACGCTTAATCCGTCCGTAACCAAAAGGCTGGTCTGTCACAGCCGTCAAAACCGTTGCTACAGCCCCTTTTTGCTGATGATACTCAAATAATTCCTTAAAGGTTTGCGTGGTAAAAAGCGGGGTGTCTCCACACGCAATCAAAGTAATTCCGTCTTTTCCCCCTAAAAGCTGTTCAGCTTGCAAAACTGCATGCCCTGTTCCGAGCTGTTCTTTTTGCATCACATAGGCGGTCCGCTTCCCCAAGGTTTCCTTCACCTTGTCCGCACCATGACCAATTACCGTTACAACTTGGTCCATCTTGTTTCCTTCAATCTGGGTCAACACATGATCAACCATGGGTTTCCCACAAACTGGATGCAAAACTTTGTACAACTTGGACTTCATTCTTGTGCCTTGTCCGGCAGCAAGAATAACCGCATATTTCGCCGTCATTTCAATGTCTCCTCTAAGTTTTAGTGTTTTCCCTATTAATCATACATTAGTGACTTCTGCTGTGCAAGAACCGGTCACTTCGCATCATTAAAAATACGTAATTCTAAAAATTTCCAAGTTCCTTTGGATAAAAAAGGGACTGTGACAAAAGTTAAATTTTGTCACAGTCCCTCTTTTATTCCGGATAAAC
>NZ_AZFQ01000016.1:54722-62672 GCF_001435195.1 Liquorilactobacillus satsumensis DSM 16230 = JCM 12392
TTGCGGTCAGTGTGCTCCTTCAGACAAGCTCTTCCATCTAACCTTAAATTACTCGGAGTAAACACGCTATGTCGATCATTTTAAGTTAGTCTCAACCTTTACCGTCGGCCTGCAAAAAACTACTTTTTGTCACCATAGACTCTTTCAAGATAATTTCCTGCACTTACCTCAATCGTCTTGTCCAGGGTATTGACCTTGTCAACTTTCAACAAAGAAGTATAGTCATCAATCATGCGGTGGCCCTCAAATGCTGCTTCCGCAAAAACCGTAATTCCTACCAGTTCAGATTCAAACTCTTCGATCATACTTTTCATTCCATTAACGGTGCCGCCACCCTTCATGAAATCATCCACAACTAAAACATGTGAACCCCGTTTGAGACTCCTTTTGGAAAGTTCCATTTTCTCAATTCGTTCACTTGAACCAGAGACGTAATTAACTGAAACCGTAGAGCCTTCTGTAATCTTAGAATCTCTTCTCAAAATAACAAACGGAACATTAAGATAAGTAGAAACACTTTGTGCAATTGGGACCCCTTTGGTAGCAACTGTCATCACCGCATCAACTTGCCGATCAAGATACTGTCTTGCAATCACTCTTCCGACTTCACGCAAAATATCGGGTCTACCTAATAAATCAGATAGGTAGACATAACCACCCGGTAAAAGGCGGTCTTTTTCAGATAATTTTTCCGTCATTTCTGCAATAAATGCTCTAACTGCATGTTCATCAATTGAAGGAATAAAGCGTGCACCACCAGCGGCTCCGGGAATCGTTTCCAAAATACCGATCCCTCGTGCTTTAAATGTACGTTTAATAATAGATAAATCTTCGCTGATAGATGATTTTGCAGATTCATAGCGTTCTGCAAAGTAGGTCAAAGAAATCAGCGTATGTGGCCGTTCAAGCAAATAATTAGTCATATCGATCAGCCGATCACTTCTTCTTGTTTTCACATTAAGTCCTCCAATACTTCATTTCAAAATATCATTATTAATAAAATATTCTATCAGTCATTATAAGGCATTTTACGTAATTTGCATAGTTTTTTTACCTCAATTACAAAAATAGTTCGTTTTTGTTGCAAATTATTCTGATCATCGCTCTTTTTATTTCTCAAAAATTAATTTTGTCTAACATTCGTCTTTGACAAGTACTTCTTTGCAGCACACTCAGCACGCCTTTAAGACTCCGAGATTGAAAAAAACTCAGAGCTGCATTCGCAACAGTTTAAAATAATAGCCAAAATTCCATTTGCAGCTTCAAGAATAAAAAACCCATAATCATTAGCTCTTTTAGCTAACAATTATAGGTCATCCTAATTTAAAATTATCCTATGCTGTGGCTTAAGTTGAGATCCCTAGCAGTTACTAAATCTGTAAAAGTAAATCATCGGCACGGAACCACTTCAACCTCTCTACAAAAAGATAGCGGGAAAGATAAGCTAGTAAGACTGGTAAAACGACAAACAGGAGCACCAACAATCCCAAGTTCACGCCCGAATGTGGCATTTGCTGATAGGCCGCTGAAGGTCCAATCAAGCCACTAAAACCAAAACCGGCACTCATTGGATTCCCCTTAATACCAAAGATTGCCCCCACAAAGCCCATTATTCCAGCATTTATACTTAATGGAAAAAAGAGTGCTGGTTTTTGTAACAGATTTCCCATTTGAATCTTGGGTGAACCAATAAAATGTGCAATTGTAGTTCCAAAGTTATTTGCAGTACTGCCGTAGACCGCTAACATAAAACTAGCAGCTGTAATTCCAAGATTAGCAGACCCCGAACCAATTCCAGCTAAACCAATGGCAGTCGCTATCCCAACCGAACTAATCGGTGAAACAACTAAGATTCCAAAACAAATCCCCATTAAAAGTCCCATCAGCAACGGCTGCAGAGTCGTTAAATGTGCGATTAAAGCTCCAATCGTAGTTGCAACCAGCTTAACATATGGCAGCACAAGCAAGCCTGCACCACCCGCAATCACAATTACCAATAACGGCAAAAGCAGGATTGTATAGTTTTTGAAACGGTCGCCTAAAAATAGTGCCAGCCAGACTGCAAATGCAATTGTCAGTCCCGTATTTATAATATCGCCAGTTCCTTTTAAAATAAAACTCCCGTTAACTTGTTGCATTACACCTGAACCGACCATCGCTGCAATTCCAACAGCTGAAATCTGAATGGGATTCAATTTAAACTGAATTGCGACACACAAACCAGCAATTACCGGAAGTAAACTCATCGCAAAAGTCGTCATCATCACTATTTGCATTGCTCCTGGCAAAATTCCTTTTAGTGCTTGCATTAATTGCCCCACTAAAGCTGCTGGCACAAGTGCTACGACTACACCTAAACTGATTCCATTCAGTACATTCATACTGTACTCTTGACCTGTAACTTTTTTTATCATCTTCTTACCTCATATTTTTAGTTTATTTAGGAAACCTGATGTTCGCTGCGACCACCATGGAGAATCGTAACCACATCGTCCAAACTAATATCAACCATGTTTTTGACCGCAATATTAGTATAAAATCCGACATGTGGTGTCAAAATTACATTGTCAAAAGAACGCAGCCGCTCAAGCTGTTGACTTGGCAATTTTTTCCCTTCTAGGTTGAAATTAAAGAAATTTTCTTCACCTGTTAATGTATCGAGTGCTGCCCCAGCAAGTTGCTTGTGTTCTAACGCCGTAATCAAGGCTTCCGTATCGACCACTGGACCTCGGCATTCATTTACCAAAAAAGCAGTCGGCTTCATCAAAGAAAGTGCCTTTTCATCAATCAGCTTGACAGAAGTCGGGTTCAAATCAACATGTAAACAAATTACATCTGCTTGTGCTAAAACTTCTTCTTTGCGCTTGTAAGTTAAAATACTTTTAAGTTCCTCACGCTCTTGAACATCATATGCAATCACGTTGGCACCTAAGGCGTTAAAGATTTGCGCACTTGTGGCCCCAATTCGCCCTGCTCCAATGATTCCAATCGTTAAAGAATGGATTTCAGCTGCTTGCAGCCCCACCCAGCGAAAATCTTGTTTTTCCATTCTTTTATCAAAAATTTCCAAGTTACGAATCAGCCGCATTGTATGTGCCAAAGCTAGCTCTGCAACAGATCGTGGAGAATAGGCAGGAACATTTGTCACCACCAACCCGTTTGCGACAGCCGCCTTAACATCGACCATATCATATCCCGCAGTTCGGGTTGTAACCTGCTTTAATCCAGCTGCTTTTAACAGCGGATAAACTTCTGCTTCAATCTTACTGCGTTGTTGGACAACTAACCCATCAAAGCCGGCAACCTTGCTAGCCGTCTCAGGATGCAATTCCCAAGGAACTGTTGTAACTGCAATCTGATTGCGCTTTTCCCATGCTTTTATTGCGGCTTTTTCATCATCGCGCACACTCAGCATCAAAATTTTTGTCATCTGCTTTTTGCTCCTTTGTTTTCCTTAACATAACTGCCGACACGTTCCATTGCTGTAATAATATCTTCCATACTTGCAGCATAGCTGATACGCACATAGCCTTCACCGCCAGGACCAAAGCTGCTGCCACCAATCAAGGCAACTTTGGCCTTTTCAGCTAGATCATAGATAAATTTCTGATCATCCTGAATTAACCCCTGGGGAATCTTAGCAAAGAGGTAGAATGCCCCTTCCGGCTTGGCGCATTCAAAACCATAAGAAGTCATTTTTTCAAATAAATAATCGCGGCGTTTGCGATACTCCTTTTTCATTGCATCGCTATCGTTTATCCCATTAGCAAAAGCCTCTGTTGCAGCAGCCTGCGTCATGGTAGAAGTTGTCGTGATCGTGAACTGGTGAACTTTGCTTAACTCCTGTGCAATCGCACGAGGTGCACACATTATTCCAATTCGCCAGCCTGTCATTGCATGCGACTTGGAAACACCATTTAACAAAATAGTCTGTTCACGCAGCGATTTGGTTAACGAAGCATGCGGTGCATCATAGTTGAGCTCACTGTAAATCTCATCACAAATTGCAAAGATCTGTTTGCCTTTGATTACAGCTGCAAGCTGATCTAAATCAGTTTGACTATAAGTAACCCCAGTCGGATTAGAAGGATAGTTAAGAACGACTGCCTTAACATTTTCATGCTTGTCCAACTGCTCTTGCAACATCTCAGGCGACATTCTGAACCCGTTTTTGGAGGTGTCAACTAAAATTGGGGTGGCTTGATTCAAAAGCGTAATCGCAATGTATAGCGGAAAAATTGGCGTCGGAATAATAACTTGATCGCCTGGATTCAAGATGGAAGTTAAAGCCGTGTAAATCGCTTCTGTCGCTCCATTAGTCACGATCACTTCATTCATTGGATCATATTGCTGCGCATACTTTTGCTGTAGAAAAGAAGCAGCGGCTTGACGCAATGCGACCGTTCCATTCGAAGGCGCATAATGAGTTTGATTCTCCTGAATACTCTTAATACCTGCTGCTTTAATATGCTCTGGTGTTGCAAAATCAGGTTCACCCATTGTAAACTTGATAATTCCAGGAATCTTCGAAGCAAACTCATCAAAAGTCCGAATATCTGACGGTTTGAGTAATGAAAGTTCCTTTTTCATACTTGAAACTAGTGATTTCATAAACTAACCCTTCCTTTCAAAATGACACAAAAAAGCCAGAAGACTCCAACAGTCCTCTGGCTTTTTACATTCTTTATTTGAATCAAAGCCGTCAGACTATTGTTACAGCTGTGCGGCTTTGCTAAAATTCCTCAGCAAATTAACTCTTGTTTTCCCCACAGATGCAAATACGTTTGCAAACGTGTTTGCACCTCATCGAAATTCGATCAACTACAAACACTCGTGAAAAAACCAAAAGTAATAGTAACCATTCAATTGTGTGAGTCCGCTATTTGAGATCATAATTAAAAACTCCTTAAAATTGAATAAATTGACTATAACCTAAAAAATAAAAACTGTCAATGTAAAATCTCAAAAGTCCACACACTGATCCCTGATAATTTCTTGAAGCATACTTTATATTGATTGTGTATATTCACTTCAAAACTTATATTTATTCAAAATATCCGTTAAAAATACTTTTTTTGTAAATATTATTGCATTTAACGCATATTAATGTTATTGTTTGATCAATCGCAAGCCATAACAATTGAGGAGTGTATTATTATGAAAAAAGAAAAAGTTGTTCTCGCATATTCTGGTGGTCTGGATACATCAGTCGCCATCGCATGGCTTAAAAATAAAGGGTACGATGTCATTGCCTGCTGCATTGATGTAGGTGAAGGCAAAGACTTGGAAGCTATTAAACAAAAGGGACTAGCGGTGGGTGCCACTGTTTCTTTAACGATCGATGCTAAAGAAGAGTTTGCACATGACTATGCGCTCGTTGCACTCCAAGGCCATACCTATTATGAAAATAAATATCCGCTGATTTCAGCGCTTTCACGGCCACTGATTGTAACCAAGCTAGTCGAAGTTGCAAAGAAATACAACGCAACTGCAATTGCTCATGGTTGCACTGGTAAAGGGAATGATCAAGTTCGTTTCGAAGTCGGGATTCACGCACTTGCACCAGAAATTAAAATTGAAGACCCAATCAGAGATTGGCACTGGTCACGGGAAGAAGAAATTCAGTATGCTGCTGAAAATGAAATTCCAGTCCCAATCAATAAGAAAAGTCCCTACTCGATTGATGAAAATTTATGGGGCAGAGCAAATGAATGTGGTATCTTAGAAGATCCATGGGCAAGCGCCCCAGAAGATGCTTATGCACGGACAAACGCAATCGAAGATACCCCTGATCAACCGACAACTATCACATTGACCTTTGAAAAAGGAATTCCAACTAAGTTAAATGAAGAGCCTTATTCGCTAGCAACATTGATCATGAAGCTTGACAAGCTAGCTGGTCAGCATGGAATTGGCCGGATTGATCATATTGAAAATCGGTTGGTTGGAATCAAGTCGCGGGAAATCTACGAGTGTCCAGCAGCCACAGTCTTAATAAAAGCACATAAGGATTTGGAAGACTTGACTAGCGAACGTGATCTGGCACATTTCAAACCTGTAATTGAACAAAAGCTCAGTGAGATTATCTATAATGGACTTTGGTTCTCTCCTTTAACAAAAGCTCTTTTAGCTTTCTTGACAGCATCGCAAAAAAATGTGAATGGCACAGTCAGGATTAAACTTTTCAAGGGAAATGTAATTTGTGAGGGACGGAAGTCACCTAATTCTCTCTACGATAAAAATCTTGCAACTTACACGGCAGCGGATGAATTTGACCAGGAGGCGGCGGCCGGATTTATTAAACTTTGGGGTTTACCATCACAAGTTTATGCTCAAGTACAACAAAAAAGTGTGGCATCAACTAAAAAAACCCCGTCAATTCCAAGCGAGGTTCAGTAATGATGGGCAACAAAAAACCTTGGGGCGGGCGTTTTTCAAAACAAAGTGCCGCTTGGATCGACAGCTTTGGTGCCTCCATTAGCTTCGATCAGGAAATGGCACATGAAGATTTAGAAGGCTCACTTGCACATGCCCAAATGCTCAAAAAAACCGGTATAATCAGTCCGGCAGACGCCGAACAAATTATCGCTGGTCTAAAAGAGATTGAACATGATCTTAAAGCAGGCAAGGTAACCTTTGATGTCCAACTTGAAGATATTCACATGAATATCGAAACCCTACTCACTCAAAAAATCGGCCCTGTCGCTGGTAAATTGCATACTGCCCGCAGCCGCAACGACCAAGTTGCAACCGATCTTCATCTCTATTTAAAACATCGTCTCCCTGAAATTAATGCCGCGCTTTTGGAATTACAGGAAGTCTTGGTGCAAAAAGCACAGCAACATGTAACGACGATTATGCCAGGTTACACGCACTTGCAGCATGCTCAGCCGATCTCTTATGCCCATTACTTGTTGGCCTATTATCAAATGTTCAGTCGTGATCGTGAACGTTTCGAATTCAATCTACAACATACTGACATTAATCCTTTAGGTGCGGCAGCTTTGGCAGGAACCACTTTTCCGATTGAGCGTGCATACACTTCAAAGCTTTTGGGCTTTTCAAAAACCTATTCAAATTCTCTTGATGCCGTCTCTGATCGTGATTTTGTCTTGGAATTTCTTAATAATGCTTCCATTTTAATGGTGCATCTCTCGCGTTTTTGTGAAGAAATCATTCTGTGGTGCAGCTACGAATTCGGCTATCTTGAACTTGACGACTCTTTTTCAACCGGTAGTTCAATCATGCCGCAAAAAAAGAACCCCGACATGGCTGAACTCATTCGGGGTAAAAGTGGACGCATCTTTGGTCATCTTCTCGGACTGCTCACGACGATGAAAGGTTTGCCACTTGCATATAATAAAGATCTGCAAGAAGACAAAGAAGGTGTTTTTGATACCGTCAAGACTATTATTCCAACGCTCAAAATTTTCACAGGAATGCTTAAAACACTCAAAGTAAATACCGCAAAAATGGAACAAGCGACCACCCACGATCTTTCGAATGCAACAGAATTTGCCGATTACCTTGCAAGCAAAGGTTTACCATTCAGGGAGGCACACCGGGTCGTCGGAGAACTCGTCTTAAAATGCATTGCAGAAAAAAGAAATTTGCAAGATTTGACGCCAGCAGAAATGCAAGCCGTCTCACCGCTAATTGCCAACGACATTTATGCAAAACTAACTTCAAAAGAGGCTGTTGCCCGTCGGAATTCTTTTGGTGGAACCGGATTTTCCCAAATTAAAAAACAACTGGCACAAGCACGCGCGGAATTGGCTTCAAATTCACCCAAAAACTAGCATTTACTAGCTAGCATCAATTCTCGTTCTACCTCATTGAATGAATAAGCTAAACCAAGTTCTAGGGCTGGGTCAAAAATTAAATTTTGACCCGGCTCTTTCTAGTTATTCTGGATAAACGTGTTCCATAAGTCAAAATTCTCCGTCTAAC
>NZ_AZFQ01000016.1:62718-80222 GCF_001435195.1 Liquorilactobacillus satsumensis DSM 16230 = JCM 12392
CATGTCACACTCTCTTTTTTATTCCGTATAAACGTGTTCCATAAGTCAAAATTCTCCGTCTAACTTCAAATTACTCATAGCAAAGTACTCGCTATGTTCGTAATTTCGAGTTAGTACTCAAATTTTCCCGACTTATGTCACACTCTCTCTCTAGTTATTCTGCATAAACGTGTTCTATAAGTCAAAATTCTCGATTGACTTTGAACTCCCCAGCCCAAAATGCGCATGCTGTTCGCAGTTTGGCGTTAGTATCCAAATTTTGTTGATCTCTCGCTCACGTACCATTTTAAGTACATTAAACCTGAGGCCAAAAATGCAGCCTGAGCTATTTTATCAGTACTGCATTTATAGTTTTACCTTCAAGCAGTTCAAAAAAATACAGTTCAAAAAGCTGAGTTACTCAACACTTTGAACTGCGTTTAAGCTGTTTTGTGCTTGGTTGAATCTTTAGCATTCTGCTTCAACTGAATCAAGTTTGCACGGACGTACCAAATAGACTTCATCGCAAAAACCTTTCAAACTGTTGTAAACGTGCTGTGCTCGCGAATATCTTGAACAAAGCCCAAAAACTGTCGGTCCACTGCCAGTCATTTGTGCAACTTCTGCGCCAAATTCGAGCATCTTATCCTTCAGTTTTTTTACTTCTGGAAGTACTGTGACTGTGATCTCTTCCAACGTGTTCCCCATTGTTTGAAACAACAATTCTTCGTCCTTTTGTTTGATCGCCTCTACCACTCGCGTTACATCCTGATGAGCCAATTGGGCATATGAAATCTTTTTGAGAATGGTAGGCGTAGAAACACTTGCCTTGGGTTTAGCCAATACAATCCACATCGCAGGTAATTCACCTATAGGCAGGATCTTCTCTCCCTTACCCGTCACGAGCGCCGGTTCGCTGTACACACAAAAAGGGACATCAGAGTCAATCTCTAGTCCGATCTCAGCTAATTGAGCCCTTGAAAGTTTCAACCGCCAAAGCTTATTTAAAGCTCGCAAAACTGCGGCAGCATCTGCAGAACCGCCGCCCATCCCTGCAGCAACTGGAATTCGCTTGCGAATTCTGATTTGGACACCTTGATGCCCCGCAAACAGCTGCTGCATTTTTTTGGCCGCCTGATAAGCTAGATTATGATAGTCCTGCGGTAGAAAACCCTTGTCAGTTTCAACCTTGACCCCCGTAAAACGGGCAGCAGATTTGACTTGGACATAATCAGCCAGATCAACCGCCGTCATTACCATTCGCCACTCTGGGGCGCCATCAAGATGACGAAATGGAGTGTCCAGAGATAGATTAATTTTGGCTGGCGCTTTTTCGATAATCTCCATTCTGTCACCTACTCAAATGTTTTAATTCTATTATACTTAAAAATAGACTATCTTGGAAAGAAAAACTATCTCTGTAAACTAAAAAAAGCCATGCAATTAATCACAGGCTTAAAAATTTGATAACCATTAAATTTACAGACTAATTTTCTTCACTAAAATCGAGTTCAATATTCTTCGTGAGGACATCAGTATAACTATAGGAGACACGTTCAAAAGAATTTTCTTCTTGATTCAAATCAACAACGAACACTGCTGGATACGTTTCCCGTAACACACCGTGGCGCCTAATAATCTTGCGCCGTCCTGCTTGAGCAACAACGGTTAACCGTTCACCAACACAACTATCGAGCTTCTGCTTAATTGTAGCCAAAGTTAGTGGCATTGTCTTCACCTCTCTGTGAAACAATTGTAACATAGTTTCACAGAAAATGCAATTATACCACAAAGCCCCACAAAAGTTCAATTAGAAAATAATTAATTTTTAGAGTAATTCTAGTTCGTGCAACTTATTAACTAACAAAATAAACTGCTGAACTGTTAACTTTTCTGCTCTTAATTGCGGTGAAAGCTCTAATTCAGCTAATGCACGCGTCAAAGCGATCTTTTGCGTCTCCTCTTTGCCGAACATGCTTTTCAGGTTATTCCAAAGGCTTTTTCTTCGATGTGCAAAACAGCCCTTAACCACTTTAAAAAAGGCAGCTTCATTGAAAGGTAGCAGTTGCTTGGTTTTTAGGGGCGTCAAACTAACAATCGCAGAATCAACGTTAGGTTGCGGTACAAAAACCGTCCGCGGTACAATAAATGCTGTCTTGACGTCCATCTGATACTGGACTCTCACAGAAAGCGAACCATAGGCTTTGGTCCCTGGATCTGCACTAAGCCGCTCGGCCACTTCTTTTTGCATCATAACTACCAACGCTTCAAACCCAATTCCGGTATTCAACAAATGTAGAATAATTGGACTTGTAATGTAATATGGCAAATTAGCAACAACCTTAAGTTGGTGTGCTCCGTCTAAATTAGTTGCCAGTAATTGCTGTAAATCAGCTTTCAAAACATCTTGATGCAAGACTGTGACATTTTTATAAGGTGCAAGTGTATCAGCAAGGACTGGCAGCAGACGTTCATCAAGCTCAAGTGCGACCACTTGATGAGCCTTTTTAGCAAGTTGCTCAGTCAATGCCCCAATTCCGGGCCCAATTTCAAGGACATCGTCGGCTGCAGAGATCTCAGCGGCAGTCACAATTTTGTGAAGCACATTTACATCTGTTAAAAAATTTTGTCCCAAGCTTTTTTTAAATGTCAGTCCATAGGCATTCATAATTGCTTTCGTTCTCAAAGGCGAAGCAATCTCAGGGGTTTTATCCGTCATTTTTCTTCCTCCAAAGCTGCAATTTCTTCAAGTGCCGCGTGCAATTGTGCTGCTGTGATTTGGAAAAGATTTAAGCGGTTAAACAACTGTTTTCCATTGGTATAGCCGATTTGCAGATTCTCACCTAGTAAAGCCCTTTTTTCTTTTGCACCTTTCCCCGCAATCAAACCTGCCGCACGCAAATCTGCAAGTGAAATTTGTGGAGTTGTGACCGTTTCTTCTGTATAAAGATGTTTCAGTGCTTCTCGAATAGCCTCTGGTGAAGCATGCTCGACTCCCAAGCTCCCCTTAGCTGCAGGAGCTGCATCTTTTTTATTCAAAAAGGCGTGTTTAACCCCTGGAACTTCACGTGTAATAATTCCGCGGATTTTTTCTCCCGAAAAATCAGGATCCGTAAATACAATTACTCCACGTTTCTTTTGTAGCTGTTCGATTTGCTGCAAGACTTCATCGCTAATTGCTGATCCACGAGTCTCAAGTGTATCGGCATTGACAGCTAACTTTATTCTTTTAGTATCGTCTTTTCCCTCAACCACTATGACTTCTTGTATTTTTTTCATTTTTAAATTCCTAATATCCTCTTTGTATTTTCAAATGTTTTCTGCGCAAGTTCAGGCGCACTCAACCCACGCTGTTGTGCCAAGAACTCAAGTGTATATCGGGTGTATCCTGGTTCATTTCGTTTACCGCGGTAAGGCACAGGGGCTAAGTAAGGAGCATCTGTTTCCACTAGAACTTTATCAAGCGGTGTTGCTAAAAAGGCTTCCCGAACATCTCCAGCATTTTTAAAAGTACTTACTCCGCTGTATGAAAGGGACATCCCTAACGCAAGAAATTTTTGCGCCCATGCAGCGTCTCCATTAAAACTATGCATTATCCCACCCGTCTTCCAAACTTCACCTGCACGCAGAATTCGGTAGACATCCTCAAATGCATCCCGATTATGAATACTGACCGGGACCTGTAAACGCTGCGCTAATTTAAGTTGTTGTGCGAACACGCTTTGCTGCAAATCATGTGAAACTTCACAATGATAATCCAACCCAATTTCACCTAAAGCGCAAACTTTGGGCTGTTGCAGATTATAGATAAAGGAACGTTCCAATTTTTCATCATAGGCCGCTGCATCTTCTGGATGACAGCCGATTGCCCCGTAAATTTCTGGAAAATCTGCAACGAGCTTCCGCATCTTGGCAGTGCTGTCAGCGTCATAGGCGATGACCAGCATCGCCGTGACATCCAGCGCACTCGCTCTTTGAATCACATCTGGGATGTCGTCTGCAAATTCTGGTGCATTAATATGGGTATGCGAATCAAAGATTTCCATTAAATCCTCGCTTTCTAAAAAAGAAGCTTTCCACCGCAAGTGAAAAACACTTGGACAGAAAAGCCCCTCCTAACCTCAACCGATCAAAGATCCATTAGGAATCTGATCGCTGATTTCCAACAATTTAACAGTTTCACCGTACTCCGCTGAAAGAAGCATTCCTTGACTAACTTCACCACGCATCTTACGTGGTTGCAGATTAGCCACAATAATAACCTTCTTGCCAATTAGTTCTTGTGGTTCTGGATACCACTGAGCTATTCCAGACAGGATCTGACGAGGCCCTTTGTCGCCTGCAGCTAACGTAAACTTCAAAAGTTTGTCAGCACCTGAAACACGCTCAACATTAAGAATTTCAGCAGCTTTTAACTCAACTTTATCAAATTTATCAAACCGAATTTCTTTTTTAGTCAGATTAAGTTCTGCAGTCTCAGCTTGCTCGGCTGTTTTGCGTGCAGCCTCTGCCATTGCTTTGCGCCCTTTGGCCTTTTCATTCTTAGACATCTTGGATTTTATGAATTCTATTTCTGCTTCCATATCAAGTCGTGGAAAAATCGGAGTCCCGGCTGAGACAACTACTGCCTCTTTAGGCAAATCCGTATATTTGACGTCTTTAATCTCCATCTTGCTATTACTTAACCCAAGCTGTGCAAAGATTTCCTTAGGTGCATGGGTCATCACCGGCTGCAGTAGAATTGCAATTACCCGCAAACTGGCAGCTAAATGTGCCAACACACTATCAAGCGCTTCTTTTTTGGTTTCATCTTTTGCAAGGATCCAAGGCTCTGTCTCATCAATATACTTGTTAGTCCGACTAACAAGCTGCCAAACCTCTGCGAGGGCATTTGAGAAATGGACCTCATCCATTTCCTTAGCATAAGCGGTAATTGTCTCTTGTGCAACCTTTTCAAGTTCTTTATCAAAAGCTGTTACATTTGCAGTCAATGCTGGAATCTGACCAGCATTGTATTTATTAATCATCGCCACAGTTCTGTTAAGCAGGTTGCCAAGATCATTAGCGAGCTCGAAGTTGACGCGACTGACAAAATCTTCAGGGGTGAAGACCCCATCATTGCCAAATGGCACCGCACGCATTAGATAGTATCTCAATGCATCCAGGCCATATCTTTCAACCAGCATCTCCGGATAGACAACGTTACCTTTTGACTTGGACATCTTACCGTCTTTCATCAATAACCAGCCATGCCCAATTACATGTTTAGGTAACGGCAGTTCCAAAGCCATTAAGATAATCGGCCAATAAATTGTATGGAACCGGACAATTTCTTTTCCAACCATATGAATATCAGCAGGCCAATATTTCTTGAAAAGCGTGTCATCGGAAGTGCCATAGCCAAGTGCTGTAATATAGTTACACAGTGCATCAATCCAAACATACACAACATGTTTGGGGTTACTAGGAACCTTTACTCCCCAATTGAACGTTGTTCTTGTGATCGCCAAATCTTCCAGTCCAGGTTTAATGAAATTATTTAGCATCTCATTTTTGCGTGAATTTGGAATAATGAAATCAGGATGCTCATTGTAGTATTTCACCAGACGATCAGCATACTTGCTCATCTTAAAGAAATAACATTCTTCTTTCACCAGCTGTACCTCGTGGCCAGAAGGAGCTTTTCCTCCAGTCACCTTGCCGGTGGCATCGCGATAAACTTCTGCAAGTTGTGATTCTGTAAAATATTCTTCATCAGAAACAGAATACCAACCTTCATATTCGCCTAGGTAAATGTCACCTTTATCCAGTAACTTCATAAAAATTTTCTGAATTGCTTTTTCATGATAGTCATCCGTTGTTCGAATAAATTTATCATTTGAAATTTCAAGCAGTTTCCAAAGTTTCTTAATCCCAGCAGCCATCTCATCCACATATGCTTTCGGAGTAGTGCCAAGCTGCTCGGCTTTTTGCTCAATCTTTAATCCATGTTCATCCGTTCCTGTTAGGAAAAACACATCAAATCCCTGAAGCCGCTTATAACGTGCCATCACATCACAAGCAATCGTCGTGTAGGAGTTGCCGATATGTAATTTTCCAGATGGATAATAGATTGGAGTTGTAATATAAAATGTTTTATCAGTACACATAAGTTCAAATCCTTTCGCTCTAAGTCAGCTGAAATAATTTGTGATTTTTAATTTTTGTTAGTCGTTTAAATTATATCATAACCTCATAGGTAAAATGAAAAATAAATTACAGCAAGTTCACTTAAAAAATCAACTGTGCAAAAACAGTGGCCGCATCCATGCGCAATTGCCGACTGCCTTGTGGTAATTTCAATTGCTCACGATTGATCGCAATCAAATGTGCATCGGGCCTCCGATAATCAAGTAAGCCCGCAAAGGGATAAACCTGTAAAGAAGTCCCGCACACAATAATCAGATCTGCTTGGGCAACAGCCGCAACTGCCTGTTCAACTACCTCTGGTGCAAGTTGTTCTTCATATAAAACAATCTCTGGCCGTAAAATTCCGCCGCACGCATGTCGCATCCCCTGGTTAAGATAATCAGTGTATGGAACTTTTTGTCCACAGCGTTGGCAAGTTACATGGTAAAGGTTTCCATGAAACTCAATTACATTTTTAGCCCCTGCTTTGGTATGCAGTCCATCAACATTTTGTGTAATGATGCCGGCTCTTCTTTTCTGTGTCGCTAACGCCATCTGCCGGTGAATAATATTAGGCTGTGCTGCCGGATAATACATTTTCTGGCTCACAAAGCGATAGAATAACTCAGGCTGCTGTTTTAGACAAGTCAAACTCAGCAAATACTCTGGACTCTCTTTTCCCGCATACAATCCATTTTTTGAGCGATAGTCCGGAATTCCAGAAGCAGTTGAAACACCTGCTCCTGTCAAAAACAAAAGCTGCTTAGAGCGCGCAATCTCATCATTTAACTGCATGCTGATTCCCCCTTGAAGCTTCCTGCCTAAAATCTAACGTGTTAAATATGGAACCCCGATTTCATCTAAGTATGTTCCGAGCGTAAGTGCATAAATCCGCTGAAATTCTTGTTCAGGATGATTTTTAGGTTGTGGTAAGACAAAAGAATTTTGACCATCTTTTTTATAAAAACCCAGATATGCTGTTGTATCATGTATATTTTCGTGCAGTGCTGAATGATAAATTTCAAACAATTGCCGGACTTGTAAACGCGTCTGCCGTGCACTTAAAACCAGTGTGAGTGTTACGAACTGTTTCAAATTCAAGGGAGCAAGACCCCAGGCAGTTAAATCTTCATCTAAACTATGATACAGCTTGACCACGGCGCGACGAATTCCAAAAGCACTCTCGACCTCATGTGCTGTCAGGTCACTGTAAAGTGCCACAGCTGCAGCCGTTGTCTTAGGATAAAGCTGTTTTAGCTTAGGCAATACTCGGTCCTGATCTCGCTTAAAGAAGACTAAAGTATCCAAGATTCCCAACGTACGCAATATCATCCAATTATCATTGCCATTTGCTGGTTCAGGTTTAAGTGTCGCAAAGAGTCCCTTCAAGTAGAGTTCCTGAATCTTTTCAGTGAATAACCCCATCTCCGCTTGCATCCGATAAACTGTGAAGTGCATGACGATCTCATATAACTCTAAGCCTACAGCCATTAATTTAGTATCTAAAGCGGGTTTGGTTGTTGTCAAGTTAAAGGTGATTTCAGGTATTTTCTTTGTCAATAACAAAATATGCAGCAATTCGTGTGCGACCGTATAAGACGGGGCCGTTAAATCGCTAAGTTCAAGTACCATCTTACCCCCACGCAAATAATGCTGGGCTTGATCATGCCTCAAATACCCTACTTTTCCTTCATGAATTTTAAACTCCAACTGATACCCCAGTGCCCTTTCTACTTGTTTAACTAGTGTACGTGTTTGTGCATCTAAATTAAGTTCTGTCATTAACTCTCTCTCCCTTTGCGATAAGCTTGCAAAGCACGGCTAACCGCCGCCAGATCTTGTTTTTCAGACTGTAAAAGTTGTGCCATCAAAGGGGCAACTTCATCTGGTGCTGCACCTGCCGTCAGGATCAGTGATTTCAATTGCAATCTCATATGTCCACGTTGAATGCCTTCTGTAACCAAAGCATAGAGCGCGGCTAAGTTTTGTGCAAGCCCGACACTTACAATTACTTTTTCTAAATTACGCGCGCTTTTAAGCTGTAATAATTCGTGATTAACTGCAACTAAGGGAACAATTCCAATTGAACCACCCACAAAGCCAACTGGCGCTGGAATAGTTAACTTTCCGACTAAACTGCCGCCTGTCAGTTCCCAAGTACTTAACCCACGATAGCTTCCTGTACGAGTTGCAAATGCATGAATCCCACTTTCAATCGCCCGCCAATCATTTCCAGTTGCAAGCACAACCGCATCAATTCCATTCATAATTCCCTTATTATGGGTTGCCGCTCGATAAGGATCCAGCTGCGCAACGCGGCTAGCCTGCACAATTTTCTTTGCAACTGTCTCCCCCGCCAGCTCTCCTTTGGCAAGTACGTCAATAGGAATCCGACAGCTTGCTGTCACTAGGCATTCCGTTGCATAATTCGATAAGACCGCCAGCAAGACATCCGTGCCCAAACGCTGTGTGATCTCTTGTGCAACTGCTTCCAGCATCGTATTCATCATATTAGCTCCCATGGCTTCTTGCACATCCACTGCAAGGTCCAAAGAAAGCAGATCTGCACTCAGAGGACGGGTACGTAACCAGCGTGCTCCGCCACCGCGTTTACTAAGCGACGGATGTGCATTTTGCGCAGTCTCCAGCAATTGCGGAAAGATTGCTTCTAACTGTGAACACAGTTGCTCCATATTTTGTACATTTTCAATGACAATCTGACCGAGCAGCAAACGTGCAGTCAATTTCGTTGAAAATCCACCCGCTTGTTCTACCAAAGAAGCCCCATGGCTGCTGGCAGCAATCACAGAAGGTTCTTCCGTAACCATTGGGACCAAGTATTTTTCCCCGTCAATCAGATAATGGAAGCTCAAACCTTCTGGAAGAGTATAATCTGTCAAATAATTTTCAATCATGGTGTCTCCCAGCGCAGGGTTCACCGCCTGCTTACGAAGCACCTCTTCTTGTTGGGCAGTTATTTTGAACTTGCGTAACAAACGCAGCCGCTGATCTCGTGTTTTTTGGTAGAACTTTCCAAATTCCTGCATAGTAGCCTCCTTAATAAAGAAATAATATCTATAAGTTGTTTTTATTATATAATATGTACTGAATCTAAATAACAAAGGGGCTTTGTAGCCAAAATCTGGCTAACCAAAATGAACAAAATACTAAAAATTATCTTATCATTTGCCATTGTTGCGCTTTGCTTCCTTCTTTTATGGAACACAGCCCGCAAGCATTTACATAAAACTCAGCTTTCCCAGTTACGTGTCGGAATCGTTCAAGCCACTCGCCAGACTGATTCTCGTCAAGAAATCCAGCTCGTTCGGCTGAACAAAGCATTAGCACACCAATTGGCACAGCAAACCCAGGAGAAACTTGTCATCAAGCAAGGCAGTCTGAATCAGTTGCAAAAAGCCTTTACCAAGCATCAACTCGATGTTCTGCTAGTCAACACCAGCACACAACTTAACGCTGTTCAGACTGGTCAAAAGACAATCACCTATCTCTATCTTCCCAACGTTCTACTAACTCGCAGCGGTCAAACTCTAGGTAACCTGACCCGGCTACACCGAAAACTTGTACTTGGCTTGCCGCACAGCATGCAGCTTCCGACAAGCTTGACAACAGTTCCGCTAACGCGCAAGTATTATTCAACAGTGCAACAAACTGTAGCTGCACTGGAAGCCAAGCAAATCAAAGCTGCATTGCTTAGTACCACCGATTATGCGGCGCTGACTGAAAACACACCCCGTTTTCTTACAGAACTGGAGGTAAAGCACACGCTTCCGCCAGTCACAGCCCAAAAATACACTGCACGTGTTCAACCGCAAGCGGCTCGAAAAATCGGCAGTGTACTTAAAAAGCTACGGGCACAAGGAAAGCTTGGACAGCTTTCTTTGCGTTATTTTAATCAAGACTATACAAAAGAATAAAACTATTTCTCATTCTCAAATTGAATGTGTTTTTTTGCTTGCTCCTGTTTTTGCAAAAGCTCATAAAGAAAACCTTCACGCGCTCCGCTTTCAGAAAAAACAACTCCCGCGCTGTGTAACTGCTGCAATAAATACACTACAGGGGTCATTCCGCCGAGGATAATATCTGCACGTGCAGGCTCCATGCCGGCAATATGTTCACGTTGCACAACATTCTTCTTTAAAAATGTTTTATATATCTGAAAAAAATGTCCTGTTGAAACAGTATAGCCGTGAATATTATCTATTTGAGTATATCCCTCACGCACACGTTGAATCCGTGCCACAGTCCGATTACAGCCACCCATCAATACAAGTGGTAATGTATTTGCCTCCTGCAACCAGCTCAAAGGACCTAGCTTATCTGAAATGAAATTCTGAAATTCAAAGAGCCGTGCGGCACTCAACTGTCCTGCATGACAAAAGCGTTCCGTGAGACTGACCGCTCCATAAGGAAGACTAACCCGTTCCTGCATTGCACCTGCTTTCACGAGAATCAGTTCGCAACTGCCGCCACCCATATCAGTTATCAAAAAATCTTTTAGTGCTAAAGAATTGGCAGCCCCAAGATAATCATAATAAGCTTCAGTCTCACCGGACAAAACTTTAATCGCACAGCCAGTCAATTGCTTAATCTGTTCTAAAAATATTTGACTATTTTGTGCTTCTCTAACTGCCGCTGTTGCAATCGCGTATACCTGATATTCAGGATAGCTTTGGTAAATGTCTTTAAAATGACGAACTGCGGCAAGAGTTCGCTCAATTGCTGCTGCACTTAACTGCTTTTTTCTACTCTCACCCATTCCTTCTGCTAAACGTGTTGTATCTTTCAAACGCTTAATTTCTTTAAAAAACGTTTTTCCATTACGTTCATGCATTTGATTGATAGACAACCGGACAGAATTAGAACCAAAGTCAAGCACCACTACATTTTTCAAAACCGCAGCCTCCTATTTAGTTTAACGTCAGACCTCAAAGTTCTCTTGGCTTTTGTATGCTTTTAGTCGAAGTAGTTAACCCCAATTGCCGCACGTACTTCACTTAAGGTCTGTTCGGCAACCGCATTGGCTTTCTGACTTCCTGCTTTTAAAATATCATACACAGCTGGAATGTCTTTGGCAAATCGTTCTCTGCGTTCACGAATTGGTTTTAACTGCGCCTCCAGTACGTCATTTAAGTAACGTTTAATTTTCACATCTCCCAAACCGCCTTTGCGATACTGTTCCTTTAGCGTTGCAACCTTGGCTTGATCCGGGTCAAAAATATCGAGATAAGTAAAAACTGTATTTCCCTCTACCTTTCCTGGATCTTCAACGTGGATGTGTGCTGGGTCTGTATACATCGACATTACTTTCTTCTTAAGCGTATCAGCATCATCAGATAGGTAGATTGCATTTCCGAGTGATTTACTCATTTTAGCGTTCCCATCAAGTCCAGGCAAGCGTCCTTCACCCTTAGGTGGAAAAACTCCCTGGGGTTCAACCAGAATCTGTTGCCCGTAAATTGAATTAAAACTGCGGACAATTTCTCTAGCCTGTTCAAGCATTGGTTCTTGGTCATCTCCTACTGGGACAAGGCTCGCTTTAAATGCTGTAATATCTGCAGCCTGACTAACCGGATAAATAAAGAAGCCAGCTGGCAGTGAACGTTCGTAATGTTTTTGTTGAATTTCAGCTTTGACAGTTGGGTTGCGCTCAAGCCGAGAAACAGTCACTAAGTTAAGATAGTAACTTGTCAGTTCAGTCAGTGCTGGAATTTGTGACTGCACAAAAATGGTTGATTTTGCAGGATCGATGCCCACCGCCAAATAATCTAAAACAACTTCGATTAAGGAATGCCTAATTTTTTCAGGATCACGTGCATTATCTGTTAAAGCTTGCTGATCAGCAATCATAATAAATGTCTGATATTTGTCTGTATTTTGCATCCTGACCCGATTCTTTAAAGAACCAATATAATGGCCAATATGCAGTTTCCCAGTTGGTCGATCGCCTGTTAAAATCGTTTCTTTCATAACAATAATTCCTCCTATTTTTATAGCAAAAAACCCTACTGCAAAAAAACAATAGGGCGAATGACCGCGGTGCCACCTATTTTGCAGGAAAACCTGCCACTCAATCATTAAAATCAATAAAACTTTCAATTCCATTTCGCTCTGTCAAAACATCTTTCAGCCCAAGGATGTCTCTCTGTCTGTGACCGAACTACTCTTTAAGTATCGAACACTGTTATTTTACGCACAAGCACGCCTAAAGTCAAAGGTTGAACTGTTTGATTGTTGTCGTTTAATGTTTGTGTTAATATTACTATCTACGAAAAGCTGGAAAGGAGCAGTTGTTTTGGATAAAGAATACTCTTTCGAACAAAAACGTGTTACGCATGTACTCGCACAAATCAAAAATATATTGCAAAAAACAAGACAGGAATATCGTAAGGCTCAAGCAGAACGCTCCTCAGTTGAAAAAAACTATGTTCAAAATGCTAAAATCAATACTTTTGAAGTTGACGATCAGATGGAGACAAATGCTGAAGTCCAGCAACAAAAACAGCTGGTTTCCAAAAATATTGAAACTGAACAGATCCTCAAAAGACAACTTGCAGTGCTTGGTGAACTCCAAAAATCCCCTTACTTCGGTCGGATTGATATTCTTGAAGATGGTGAAAAAGAACAAGAGACCTTATATATCGGAACAGCCTCGCTCACAGATCAAAATAACAATTTTTTGATTTACGATTGGCGAGCTCCGATTTCAAGTATCTATTATAATGGGACATTAGGTGCTGTCACATATACTTCTCCTCAAGGCAAACAGCAGGTTGATTTATTAAAAAAAAGGCAATTCACTATTAAAGATGGACAGATTAAAAATATGTTCGATACCAATGAAACCGTTGGGGATGCCCTGTTGCAGGAAATGCTAGGCCAAGCCGGCGATGAATATATGAAAAATATCGTTGCAACTATTCAACAAGAACAAAACGATATTATTCGTGATACTCGTCATGACTTGCTGATTGTCCAAGGAGTAGCTGGCAGCGGCAAGACTTCCGCCATTTTACAGCGGATCGCCTTCTTGCTCTACCATAATCGAACTGCATTAAATGCGGATCAAATTGTCCTTTTTTCGCCTAATCGCTTATTTAGTCACTATATTTCAGAGGTCCTTCCCAGTTTAGGAGAACGTAATATGCGCCAAGTAACTTTGGCAGAGTTCTTTGCACAGCGCTTTGAAGGACTTGAAGTGGAAACACTTTTTGACCACTTTGAAAAACAACATGCTACCCATGCTTGGCAAGCAACTGATACTCAAAAGGAAACAATTCATTTTATGCAAAAGGTCAAAGCATATCTACTCAATTTGCCTTCTCAAAATCTCTGTTTTACCGATCTGATGTTGGCCGATGAAGTTGTTTTCACAAAAGAAGAAATTGCGCAAGTTTATGCCAGCTTACCGAACGCATTACCTGTAGCGCTTCGCTTTGCTGATACAAAAAACATACTGATCAAGCAGCTTAAACACAAAATTCTTGCACAAAGAAATGCTGATTGGGTCCTACGCAGAATCAATGAACTTGACGATGAGCATTATCACAGCCTCTTAGGAGATTATCAGCGCAGCCGTTTTGAACAGCTTAAAAGCGAGGAAGATTATCTTGGCTACCAGATTGTCTTGAAAAAATATCAACCTATCTATGATGCGCTCTACAATGATTACTTCATTGATATTTATCGCCAATACACTGACTTTTTGGAACAGGCACTCCCACAAGCGCGTACAGCTTTTACTGAGCTCCTCGAATTTCATAAAATTGCATTAGCAGATTGTGCACCCCTGCTGTATCTGCGGGACCTGCTGACTGGGACAGGACAGAATCGTAATATTCAGTATCTATTTATTGATGAGATGCAAGATTACTCTGCTGCTCAATTATTTTACCTTAAGTATACTTTTGCTAATGCCAAATTAACATTACTAGGCGATAGCGAACAGGCCCTTTTTAGAAAAATGCAATCTCCATCTGAATTGATGGAGACGCTCAAACACACTCTTTCACCTAAAAATGCACGTTTAATCGAATTAAATAAGAGTTATCGCGCTACTAAACAAATCACCGCCTTTATGAAAGCACTACTGCCAGACGGCGAGCGTATTCAAGCATTTACTCGTCCAGGTAAACTCCCGGAGTTGGTCATCGCACCGGATTCAACTGCTACCTTAACGGAATTACGCAGAAAATCAGCCCAACTATTGCAAAAATACGAGACAGTGGCCATCATCACACGAAATTTACAAGAAGCGCAACAACTGCATTTCAAACTGGGTTCAGCTCAACCTCATACATTGATCAGTGCAAAAGACCGACAGCTTCCCCAGGGGTTAGTGCTACTTCCTGTTTATTTGGCTAAAGGGTTAGAATTTGATGCCGTTATTATCCCGGATGTTTCTCAAAAACAGTATTCCTCCGAAAGTACACGAGGCATTCTCTATACAATTTGTTCGCGTGCAATGCATGAACTTATTCTATTAAGTACTGAAACGCCAACTGACTTTATCCGCCAAGTACCTGCATCCCTTTTTAGCATTGAACGGCAGGTCAAACTTCATTAATTTCCTGAAAAAAATACTGATAAATATTGATTTTATAGCATATATCAGATATACTATTTAAGTCAGTAATTCAGTGCCACTTTAGCTCAGCAGGTAGAGCACCACCATGGTAAGGTGGGGGTCACCGGTTCAAGTCCGGTAAGTGGCTTAAGTTTAGATTAATGAAACAGAAGGGGCTGTGACAAAAGTTAAATTTTGTCACAGCCCCTCTTTTATTCCGGATAAACGTGTTCCATAAGTCAAAATTCTCCGTCTAACTGCGAATTACTCATAGCAAAGTACTCGCTATGTTCGTAATTTCGAGTTAACACTCAAATTTTCCCGACTTATGTCACACTCTCCTCTGTTTTATTTTAGATTGCACGAATTAAGATACTGTTTAGAAACGCTAATTGTGTTGTTGAACAGCAGCTAATTTTCATTGATTAATTGAAGTCCAGCAACACCTTAGAGTAATTGATCTTCTCTTTTATAACATGCAAAATAATATATTTTGTTTCGTACTGCACCGTGCCCCTTTGACCGTTCCTTATAAATCTTCCCTAATAATTGGCATTGACATACAGCGGGGGCCGCCACGTCCGCGTGATAATTCACTAGAATGTATTTCATGTACTAAAATTCCATGTTCGCGCAACAACTTGTTTGAAATGTAGTTTCGGTCATATGTAACAACCTCACCTGGAGCAACTGCTAATGTGTTAGTGCCATCATTCCACTGTTCTCTAGCAGCTGCAATCTCATCTCCGCCACCTGTTGGAATCAGATCAATCTCTGATAGTCCTAAAACTTTTTTTAAAGTTGCTTTTAAGTTAGTATGGTGCTCAATGCTAGTTCCACCACCTTTTTTAGGATGCAATACCCAACTATCAATTTGACCTTTTTTATTCAAGATTGCGGGATGGACCGTGAATTGATCACGATTAATCATCGTAAAGACTGTATCTAGATGCATCATTGCATGATTATGTGGAATTCGAATTGCAAGTACGCTTTTAAAATTCGAATTTTCAAACAAATTTTGTGCAATTTTTTCAATTGCACTTGCATCTGTACGCTGAGAAACTCCTATAGCTAGCACCTGAGCACTTAAAACTAATTCATCTCCACCTTCAATACTTGTTGCTTGAGCACGATTATGCCAAACTCTAATTCCCTGATTCGCAAAGCGGGGATGATGTGCAATAATGTACTCCATAAATAAAGACTCGCGTTTGCGCGCTGCAAACGTCATATTATTAATCGAAATTCCCTCTCCAATTGCAGCAGCCGGATCACGTGTGAAATAAAGATTCGTCATCGGATTCATATAAAAAGGAAATCGAGTATCTTCCGTCAATTCCTTCAACCCCACCTCTTTTAATTCAACCTCATTCCGACGTACTCCGGACATTACTTTAGCTACCATTTTTTGCGTTTCTAAGGAAAGCAAGTACTGTTCCAAAGCATCATGAACAGGTCCGTGTAGAAAACCTGATTCGTCAATCACTTGTTCAATAAAATCTTTCTTAACATTCTGCTGGGTTAAAGATTCCGCAATTAGATCATCGAGATTCAAGACCTCAGTTCCAAGTCTGTTCAAAGTCTCAGAAAAATAATCATGTTCTTGTTGAGCAATTTTTAAATATGGAATATCATCAAAAAGTAAAAATTTCATCATTTGGGGAATCAAATTTTCAAGCTCAGTTCCTGGGCGTTTTAAAATAACTGTGTGCAACTTCCCAATTTCTGATAACACATGGATTGGTTTTTGCATATACACATCCCCTTCTTGGATCAAATATGTGCCCAGTATATTATTCAACTGAATATAAGTCAAATTATTGCTATTATATAGGAATAATTTGCTAATTAAAATGGGTTCTTCATTAAATTTAATAAAGCAGCATGTATTTTAATACATACAATGTATATTTAGAAATATTCACAAGGCTCATCATAAATTTTTTTTGCAAATTTATTAGTTTCTGTGAAGTAGATCTCACCTGTATTTTTTTATCTTGCTATATTTAAGTTATATCAAATTACTATAAAACGAGGTGCATACAGATGAACTACAATAATATTAAAACTGAAGACTTTTCATTAATCACAAAGATCCGCCAATCAAATGACAGTGAAGCTTTCAGATTACTGTTCATTAAATATCGCCCCCTAGTGATCAATGCCATGCAACGTTACCATTTCAGATTTCATGAAACTGATGATCTTCTTCAAGAAGCCAGAATTGTTTGTTTTCAAGCAGTACAGGCTTACAATCAGTCAACAAGTATTTCATTTGGTAAATTTTATCAACAAAGTCTCTTGAATAGGTACTGCAGTCTCTTGCGTAAGGAAACGGCTGTTAAACGCCAGGGAGAACGTTTCGCAGAATCATTTGAAAATCTCTTGGAAACTCAGGGCGATTGTTATTCCTATTCAATTACACAGGTCCAGCCTGAAGATCTTGCAATTATTCAAGAAGTGATTGATTCACTGCCGCATATTCTTTCTGACTTTGAATACCATGTCTTTTCCTTACTTTATTTCGAACATTTTCATCCCGATAAAATTTCAAGCTTTCTTGCTGTTCCTGAATCAAGAATTAAACGTGCCATCTCACGTTGTAAAGCTAAGTTAAAAGAGGCCTTACAGCAGTAACTTGTTAAAGTCCTTAACCCAGTTTTTAATTTTAACCACACAAAAAAAGCATTTCGAGAAAAACTCGAAATGCTTTTTTATTTGCACGGCAACGACCTACCCTCGCAGGGGGCGATCCCCCAACTACTCTTGG
>NZ_AZFQ01000017.1 GCF_001435195.1 Liquorilactobacillus satsumensis DSM 16230 = JCM 12392
TATTAACCCAAGTGTTCAGTTGTATACTCCCAATTCCCCGCCTACGTAACTTAAAATTAACTAACTGGTTTTCACAATTTCTAGTTTTAAATTGGTCTAGGTATTTTGCTTTAGTAGAATGCCACTAACTTAACTTTCTTAACTTGTGAAATTTACCTAGGTGGCTTTGCAAACCCGCTTACATACCTAGCTAGATATTCAAATAAAATGAATAACTTTAGTTGACAACCAGAACCAGCTGGCTTAGTTTTTAGGAAGGCTGAAGCGGTATGAGCAAAGTTTTTCCCTTAATTTTGCAGAGAAAAACAAAAAAATAATGTGTAGCTCAGTTTTTGAGGTTTTGCCTCGCTCAACTCACAAGTAATCTAGTTTCAGCTTCTTACAGCTACTACATTGATTAAGATTATCTCTCACAGATAAATACATGCCCTTACCTTACAATGTAGCTCATATCATGTAACCACTCAAGCCATTAGATAGTAGCTTCGGTAATGCTTTGTCTACAGGTCGGCTCTGAACCTAGCCTACAGATTAGATTACAGAATCCATAGACTACTCAATTATTTTTTTGAAGTCGTCCCTGAGTTCAGGACGTGTCTACTTTTTAGCACTCACTTATAACCAGCTGTCAACTACCTAGATAGTAAGGTTATAGGCTTTGCTTTATCTCGCAGCTTGTCTCCTGCGTTTTTGAAATCAGCTACATT
>NZ_AZFQ01000018.1 GCF_001435195.1 Liquorilactobacillus satsumensis DSM 16230 = JCM 12392
ATAGGCTTTGCTTTATCTCGCAGCTTGTCTCCTGCGTTTTTGAAATCAGCTACATTTACAACACTGATAGGATGTTGTATAATAAGACCATAATTGATGATACTTGGTGTGGGTCATTCCAATATTGGAGTATTGGGTGGCTTTTTCTTTATGAAGAGCTTGTCCTTTGGGATAGCTCTTTTTTTTGTATGCTTAAAAGATAACACAACTTAAAATTATTGTCAAATATAAAAGTATACTGTATACAGTGTACCGTATATAATACACAGTATTCAGTTAACAGTATATTGTATAATGTATGGTTTATACTGTATTATAATTTGTCAAATTCAATATTATCAACGTCTCAAAGATATCAGTTTCTTTTGTATACTTTACACAGTAGACGGTATATAGTATGATGTATGGTGTATTAAGTATGAAGTATGCAAAATGAAAAAGAGGGAAAATTATGATAATTAGTTGTGCAAATGAGAAAGGCGGATCTGGTAAAACCTCCACTACCGCACTTTTAGGTTGGGAATTAGCTTCATTAGGTTACAAAGTATTATTAGTAGATTGCGACCCACAATCTAATTTAACAGATCTTATGATTAAAACTAAAAGCCAAGAAAACACCGAGATAACTATAGATCCTTCACTTTTTGCCTTGTTAATCAATAATAGAAACCTCAAAGATGGAATTATTGATATTAAAGATAATCTATCTCTGCTACCAGTTGCTTCAGATATGAATTTATTTAGTCGTTGGTTGGATAAACAAGATTTATCTGAAAAAGAAAAAGTTACTTACTTAAAGAATGCTCTGAATAACCTAAAAGATGACTATGATTTTATATTCCTTGATGTAAGCCCCACAATGAGCCTTACAAACGACAATGTATTTATGGCATGTGATTGGTTGGTAATTATGTTACAGACTCAACAACGTTCATTATTGGGCGCTAAGAGTTTTTTAGAGTATTTGCAAACCAACTTGATAAATACGTTTGATTCTAAGGTAGACATTTTAGGAATCTTACCAGTATTAACTAAAGGTCAATCTAAAATAGATAATTCTATTTTAAAAACAGCAATAACTGATTTTGGAGAAGGAAATATGTTTAATAATGTAATTACTGCTATGGAACGTGTAAAGCGCTATGATTTAACTGGAATTACAGAAGATCATAAAAATGTATGGGATAAAGCTACTCATAGCGTGTACACCGCCGTTGCTAAAGAATTAATAAATAGGCTAGGAGTTGATAATAAATGAGTGGTTTATTACAACACAATAACAACAGCGAAAAGCGAATAGATAAAAATGTAGAAGTTAAAACTAAGCAAATTTCTAGAGCAGATGTTGGCTTTACAGATATTGAAAAAGATGTGATTCCCACATTTGATGTAAGTGTTAGGTTAGACAATCATGCTAGAAATGCCCTAATGGCATTAGCTAAAACTACAGCAGAAAAACGTTCTATATCTGAAATGTTGTCTATCATGATTGAAGACTATTCTAAAAAGTTAAATGGAAACACTATTACAGCCTACAGTGAGTATCTGAATGCTCTAGAAGAAAAAGACAAGCTTTCTTATAAATTAAAAAACCATAAATAGAAAAACAAGACTTAGCAACTAAGCTAGGTCTTTTTTATTTGGCTAAATATTCTTTTATCAATTCTTCTAATAGAGTTGCTACACTCTTATTCTGTTCAATCGCCTTAATCTTGATAGCTTTAATTAATTCACCATCTAGGGTAGTGGTAAACTTCTTTTTCATCTTATCACCTCCGTATACAGAATACCATAAATATTACTAGTTGACAAATACGTATATACGTGTTAAAGTGTTAGTAAGATAAAGAAAGGGAGTGAGCTAATGGAGTTCCTACATGAGTGTTTAATCGTTGCTGTAATTACCTTAATACCAATGGCACCTATATTTATTGGAGAGAATTTAGAGCACAAAAATAGCCAGGAGAGAAATGAACGCCACATTCAAAAGTCCTAGCCATCATTCATTTTAGCATATAAATAAGATAAAGCGATATAATAAGGAGAGATCAAAATGGGATTATTTAAGAGTACAGAACAAAAAGAAGCAGAAAAACAGGCAAAGTTGGAAAAATGGTTAACTGAACGAGGTTTAGAAGATGTACGCAAAGACAGCTTTAAACAGGTTGGACGAATTAGGGACTATCTAAGTGGCACAGGTTTATTAGGATTCATGCCTTCAGTTTCAGATGCTACTAAAAATACAATGTACTTGCTTCAGGCTGAAGTAGAGCAGAATTGGTTACTGATTAAGCAGCAGGATAAACTTGCTACACAAAACGATGAAATTATTAAGTTATTGAAAGAGGGAAAGTAACATGTGGTTAGTTATTGTAGTTGGTTTAGGTTGGTTGTTGTTACCATTCATTATGAGGGTATTTTGGTTTGTTATGACTGTTGGAGTCATTTTAATTTTAGTAAGTCTGGTATATAAAGCTGCATTGTGGGTACTGATTCCATTCTGTATCTATTGGGTAGGACAACGCTTGATTGATCACCACTATCTTAAAACTGGTAAGGGTGAATGGTGGGCTAGTCATAAATTAAAGGATAAAATTAAAGCTGAAAAGTGAGTTATAATTAAATTGCACTACTTAAATTGCACTACTGTTGGCTAGGTTATGATAACGCCTAGTCTTTTTTTATACATGTTTTTAAAAATAACGCTTTCATTTAAAATTCAAGGCTCATATTAAACGTTTAAGAGCTTTTACAATTATTTTAAAATTATACTAGAACATATTAAAGTCGCTTAAAACGTCTTATATTGGCATATAGAAGTATCACAATGAATTCTCCACAAGTGGCGAGTGTGCTTGGATATAAAGATACTATTAATGCTTTGAAATCTCATGTTGATAATGAAAATAAAACCACCGTCCTCTTAGAGGACACAGGTTCAAACTACAAGTCTAAAACGGGTCTTATTAACGAGTCAGGTATGTATAGTCTAATTCGCACAGTGGCAATTGAAGATGAACCTTGGTTTGTTGGCAAAGATGTGGCTGAAGTTTTGGGTTATTCTAACACACGTAAAGCATTAATAGATCACGTTGATAGTGAGGATAAGAATAGCGTAACGATTCGTGACGGTATTAAAGGGAACCCTAATAAATCGGTAATTAATGAATCAGGACTTTACAGTTTAATTCTTTCAAGTAAGCTTCCAGAAGCGAAAGAATTCAAACATTGGGTAACAAGTGAGGTTTTGCCTTCAATCAGAAAGCATGGTGCATATATGACAGATCAGAAAGCTGGGGTGGCGTTTTACCACCTCAGGTCAAAACCGCAGCTGAGATATTAACCGTCATGTTGACAGTGAAGATCCGCAGAATCCGTTGTTTTAAGTCCTCATCTTCGGCCCGGCGTTTTGAAGGCTTTGGGGATCGATAACGATAATACTGAGCTCTGGAAACAC
>NZ_AZFQ01000004.1 GCF_001435195.1 Liquorilactobacillus satsumensis DSM 16230 = JCM 12392
TACGTTGGTTTTTCCCGAAAAAGACTAACTTTGACCAGATAACGACTGATGAAATCCTGGCAGCACTTGAGCTTATTAATCAACGACCATTAAAAATCCATCATCAACAGACTGCCATTGAAAGTTTCCGGGCTTGTTCGGATTAAACTTGTAATTTGCCTAGTTCTCAAAACTAGATACAGAATAACTAGTTTGATTACTAAGTCAGCAGATAAGGTAAATGTTACACTCAAGGAGCTAAGCCTCCTAGCTGCACTTAAGGCGGGTCAAGCCTTAGTAACAACCTTTCTCAGTGTATCAGAAACTAGACAGGAATAATAGTGTATGATAGTATTGTAATAGGTAAATGTGAAGTCAAGGAGCTTGGCTTTCGGGGTCTAGTCAACCCATTCAGCGAGTCCTTCAGGTTAAACTGAGGGGCTTTTTTAGTGCGCAAAAAAAAGAGCCTACCCTGCTAAGGATAGACTCAAATTTTCAATAAAAAGTGTATTAGGGACTGCCAAATATATTTTTATGGTATCACCTAACTTTATTTTTTTCATCATTACTAGAGCTAAGCTTATTTTTTAGAAAAAACTCTGTGTCATGTTTTTTTAAATATAAATAATACACTGGTAGCAACAATGTGGCTCCAATAAAAATTATAAGCAACGCTATACTTATATAAAAAGGGACTTCCAAAAAGAATGTGCCTAATAAAATGAATGTTGGAATCATGTTTAAGCCGATTATTTTTTGCAGGGACTTCGCAGGCTGATAGTTAGCAGCTGTAATAAAGTTAATGCTTTTTGAATCAGAGATACGATGTTCATTTTTGAACTGGTTTAGCGCTTGCTTGAAAATTAACATATTTTTTCTTAAGCTTTTTCGCATTTTAAACATTTGAAGTAAAAGTATAAAAAATAGAACAGCACATATAATCATGAAGCTCAAAATAGAAAAAAAAAAGTTGACTTAGGGACAATGTAAACACCTCGTTTATTATTTTAAATCAGTATAGCAAATAAGTTTAGTTTTTGGAATGTAATTCGTGTGCTATATTATAATAATAACATTTGAACTTTTTAAGTGTACCCTAAATGGACAATAAACGTTATACTAAGAATATAGGAAAAAACTGAGATTCTATCGGGCACGGTAAGCGATTCTTGAATCTGTTAAAAATATCTAATTTGAGTGTCTAATCTGTTACCGATAATGTAGGGTCAAATTCCGAGAGGAGAAGTCGTGATGAAAATTGGGTATGCCCGAGTTAGTTCAACTGATCAGAATTTAGCACGTCAAATCAAAGCACTTAAAAAAGCTGAGTGTGAAAAAATATTCGAAGAAAAGCAATCGGGAAAATCAACCGAAAATCGACCAGAATTACAAGCAGCCATTGCTTATGTTCGGCAAGGCGATACGCTGGTCATTGCGTCCTTGGATCGTTTGAGTCGTAACTATGATGATGCCAGTGATATTATCAAGCAGATCAGGGACAAACAAGTTAAGATGGAAGTCTTAGATGCGCCATTTCTTTCTATGCGCACCGGCGATTCAGATATGGATAAATTTATGTTTGACCTGTTAACCAAACTGCTAGCTTATATGGCCCAAACAGAACGGAAGAAAATTCGTGAGCGCCAGCGCCAAGGAATTGAAATCGCCAAAGCCAATGGGAAATATCGAGGGACGCGGCCCGCTTACGCCGCAGACGCACCTAACCCACAAAAGCGGTTTATCTACCGCCGTATCGTTGATCAATTAAGAAACAAAGCAACCGGTGCCCCAATTAGCTATCGTGCAATTGCAGCTGAAACCGGTGTAGCAGTGCAGACAGTAATTAATATTAAAAATCGGTTGGTATAGCTGTTAAATAAGCGTTATCTGAGCACACGTTCGTTATTTTTAACGGACGATTATTTGAGTGAGATTTGAGGGATTGTTTGATCTGCTTAAGAATTTCATATCACGAGTAGGACTTCAGTTTAGAGATACTAATGCGATTAATATTTAGGTTACTTATTTTGCGTTCAATTAACCTAAAAAGTGAGTTAACAAAGCTTTTCGCTAATAGCTTACGGCTACTAATTTAGTTGCTCACATTAATAAATGGCTTATAAGCATACATTATGATATTCTGCCATTTTCAGCTATAGATTATAAAAAAGGAGGCCACAATTATTAAGTTGTGTCACTTATCTCTATACTTTAAACTTTAGGATGTTTGACATAGAGTCCCAAAATGACCGTCTACTTTTTGGTAGGCGGTCATTTTGGTAGATGCGAAGCACGAATTTGCTACTACGCCACTTTCTTCACGAATTCTTTTGGTAACGTCAATGCCAGCAGAAAGCCAATCAGGCCCACACCAGCAAACACAGCGAAGGTAACAGCAAAACCGCCAGCATGACTTCGCAGCGTGTTTTGCATGCCCTCCAACAACACTGTGGCGAACATGACACCGGCAGAACCGAATAACTGACGAGCCGTCGTTGTGACCGCAGTGCCGTCTGCCACAAGCTCATTCGGCAAGGCATTCGCGCCAGCCGTAACTGAAGGCATCATCACAAAGGCATTGCCGGCTTCAGTCGCCATCGCCAACATAATTGCCCCAATCAGTGGTAAATGATGGGCAAAGACTGCTAACAGACCAAAGCCGCCAGTAATCAACAACATGCCAATCATGGCCACGACACGCGGTCCAAAGCGATCCAGTAGGCGCCCGCTAATTGGATTCAAAATACTCAGCAACACCGCAGCTGGCACTAAGGACAAGCCAGAAATCAACGGTGACAAACCAAGTAGCGTTTGAAAGTAAAGCGGCATCAGGATAGTGGTGACAATCAAACCGACGTATGAAATTCCGGTCAGAAACACCGCTTTAGTAAACATACCAGTGGCAAAAACTCGCATTTGCAACATTGGTGGTTGGCGATTCAATTGCCGAACAACGAAAATACCAGCTGCCAGAACGCCTAAAATCAACAAACCAACCACGCCAACAGTTAAGCCTTTTTTCGACAAAGCACCCAAGGCATAAAGTAGAATTGGAAAACTTGCGGATAAAAGGAATGAGACCCAGTCCAGTTGCGTCGGTTGCAATGGCATGACAGACGCAATGGTCACCGTTGAAACGGCCAGCACAAGCAGCGAAACGACCAAGAAGAACAAAAATAAAGCCTGCCAAGGGAACCATGTCAGTAAAACACCGGAAATAATCGGACCGACTGCCAAGGCTGAGCCCATGACCAATCCCGCCGTGCCCATCACCCGACCACGCTCACTATGCGGCGTAATCGTCAGCAACACGGTCTGGAAACTCGGGAAAATAATCCCGACCGCAATCGCTTCAAGCAACCGGCCAATCATGAGCACGGTAAAACTCGGTGCCCAGATACATAAGCCTGTCCCAATGGCAAAAATGAGTTCAATCGCTTGGAAAAGCCGTTGGAAAGGAACATTATGCAACAGCCATGGACTAACCAGAATCATCAAGGTCATCACCAACATAAAGCCGGTTGTCAGCCAAGCAACTGTATCCGCTCCTAAACCAAAAGCTTTCATAAAAGCAGGATAAGCGGTGCTTAAAGAAGACTGCGAAATTGACATCGAAAAGGTACCTGCCAGTAACGTGGCGACAAAAGCCCCGCGATGTTTGATCGTTGGAGAGTGCATATTAAAATCATCTTTTTCTATATTAGTATTGTGGGACGTTTACATTTTCATTCCCATTTTTTCATAAGACTGCATACCGCCCATCCAAATCTCAGATGGTTTGACGCCACGTTCTTTAGCCAAGGCCATCATTAACGTATCCATATCCATCAATTTATATTCTTGCTTTGGCTTGGCTGGATCGAAAGTTTCAATCTGTGCCATCATGCCGCCATCTTCGTGCTCAATGATATGACAGTGATACATATAAACCCCTGGCAGATCAAAGCGAACCAGCAGCCGAACTGTTTCCCCAGGATTCACGCCAACGGTGTCTTTGAAACCATGTTCATTTGGATACGGCGCATGCCCATTCCGAGACAAGACTAAGAATTGGGTTCCATGCACATGGAATGGATGAACCATTCCAGGCGCATCATTGCTATTGGTAACATCCCAGTACTGGGCTTTGCCAATTGGCTGCGTGGCATCAATCCGCTGCATGGCGAACTTTTTACCGTCAATCGCAACACCTTCGTCCATCCCCTGCATCACAACATGGCGAACTGGCAAAGCCGTATCAACCACAGGCGCCTTCACGTCGAACAACTTATCAGGCAAAGTTGTCTGATCCGGTTTGAACGCATGAATGCGGAACTTTAGCAATGGCACATCATCCGTATATAAGGTGACCTCGTCGCCTTCATGGTATTGGCCAAAATCAACAATCACTTCGGCACGCTCAGCACAAGTCAGCATCAAATGGGTAAATTTGACCGGCTCCGGTAACAGCGAGCCATCCCCGCCAATTTGCGTAAATGGCAGGTCATCGGAAAAATGCAACCGCCATTCACGGCGATTAGCACCATCCAGAAAACGCAACCGGACCTTTTGCGTGGTGACATCAAAATAGGGATTGATTGTACCGTTAATCATTGCGGTTGGCCCAGCAACACCGTCAGGATCATAATCAGCCCGGTAGTCCCACTGGTTGTTCTCGTGAAAACGCCGGTCTTGCAAAATGACCGGAATATCGTCAACGCCATAATTCCTTGGCAATGGCAGGCTGTCTTCATGGTCGTCTTTGACAATCACCATGGCAGCCAAACCATGCCAAACCTGCTCGGCTGTGGATGGGCACGGATGCGCGTGCAGCCACAAAGTCGTCGCCGGTTGGTCCAATGTGAAGTCGATATGCTTACTTTCACCCGGATAAACCGGCGCATGGCATCCGCCATCAACATAAGGGCCACTGACATTAGCCCCATGCCAATGAAAAGTGGTCAACTCAGGCAGGGTGTTTTTCAGTGTCACATGTGTATGTTGACCACGGCGATACACAATCGTCTGACCTAACAGACTGGCATTATAGCCCCACGTCTTGGTCTTCGCCCCTGGCAACAGTTGTGTTTCCCCAGCCTCTGTTGTCACCGTGTAATAAACGTCGGTCGCTGTCTCTTTATCTGGTTTCAACAACGGCGGCACATTTAAGTGCTTTTCAGGCGCATCACTGACCTCAAGCGGCACGTACCCACCATCGTGGAGATCAAACGCTGGTTCATCAAAGAAATAGTCCGTATAGGTTTTCATTGTGATTTCTCCCTTCAAATGCGTTATCAGCCGCACAAACCTGTACATAAGAACCACAATCGCAATGGCCAAAGTGCGGTCCACCGCACTTGTTCCCGCTTATGCTATGGTTTCTAACAGCGGCTGATAACGCTCTGAATCAAATTCTAACACTTTTTAGGGTTGCCATAAAAAAATTTAGAATTAATCTAAAGCAGTAGCGAAAAATGGTATAGGTCTTATCCAATACACTTGAGGAGGATTTTCATGCAACAAATGTCGAAAACAATGGGCTGGCTCATGCTGGCGTTAAATGTGGTGCTGCTGATTCTAATTGGTACTATGCACAATATGGCAGCAATGTGGTTAATGGGTCTGATTATGACTTTGGACGCTGTGACAGGGTTAGTTGCCGCTTATCGGCCCCAGTCAAGTCAGCAGCACACCAACCAGCACTAGTTTATCTAGACTGCATAATTAAAATTACCACCCAGAAAACTTAAAAAAGACCTGTCCCTGCACTATGCCCTGTCAAGTTGACAGGGCATAGTGCAATGTGTTGCGTTGTTTGCTTTTTAATTTTTTAAATACCACCAAGTACCTAACCCACAAGTAAGCGCAATAATCGGGCCTCCAATCGCTTGCCCATAGTGAAGTTGATTTAGGAATTGATTGATTCAGAAAACCAGGAACCTAAGTAGCAAATCAATCACAATAAAAATACACAATAATTAGTGGCTGGTGAATTAGCCCTCATTTTCAACTGAATCGACGATAACTTGATAATCAATCTTCACCGCAGTCTTATTCTTTTTGGCGGTCACTGAAATTGGTCCACCTAAGACTGCGAGTAAATTCTCTAGGTTTGCCATGACCACACCAGTGTCTACGGCGACCGCAATCGTCTCGGCAGTCTTCTCTTTGACAAGATCCAGTCCGAGATTCCCCTTTACAAACGAGAATCAGCGTTCAATTTCGCCGCGCCTCTGCATCTTGATCTTGCCGGCGCTGCGCTGGATCCACATGCTTGGGCTTACGTCCAAGCCGCGGTCCACTCACGCGGATACCAAGGTTGGCACACATCCCAATGTTTTCGCGGGTTCGATACAGCGTGTCCAACAGCACCTCGTCTGGATATTCGCCATGCACATCGTAATAGTGATCAAGCGTTGAGCCAAGGTCACCGCTTTCGTTGAAGGCATTGAACGAGAACCGTTCAATATCAATGACACCATCCATGATCGAAACATCGATCTTCGGTCCAAATTCAACCGGCGACTTTGATTTACCACGCATGATCGGACGAATTTCCGGCTGACTCAAGCTGACGATCCGGTTTTCAACACGATGTGTGTGGTTGCGATACATGTAATCTTGTTGGTCAAACACCAAACGAATGACCCCAAGCCGCTTGGCCCGCGCCGCAGTCAAGGTCGCCCCTTGGTCGATCATCCCATCCACGTACCGCAAGTCGCGACGAATGTATTGGAGCTGGGCTTTGATTTGCTTTTGCGTCAACTTTCCCCAACGCCGAGGCTTACGAGAAAAGACCGTCCACTTTGCGTGAGCTTCACGTTTGTAAGTCCGAGGCGGGGAGACTTGAAGCTGTTTAGCCATGACTTTAATGTCATCTTCTAGATTCGTTCTCACCTGGTTAAGCAGATGCGTATCTTGAGGAAACTTGATGTTTACTGGTGTGCACGTGGCGTCGGTGATCATCACCGACTTGGTTGGTAAGTGGCGTTGAAGTCGCTCGCGAACTGCATCGGTGATAATATTGCGGATCAATTCAGAAATCGGCGCGATCCGTCGACGGAAGTATGCTAGTGCCGTGTGATCGAACGGGACTTTGAGTTGGTATTGCGGAATGCCAATGAAGTATTGATAAGCTGGGGTGTCACGTATGGCTTCGACAATGTCTCGATCAGACAAACCAGTCCGTTGCTTGATCAGCTGGGACCCATATAACAGCCTGAACGGTTTACCAGCACGGCCAAGTTTCGACGGAAAGGCTAATTGGTATGCCTCAGTCAGTTTCTGCCAAGGCATTTGATCCGCAAGTTGAACCCATTCGTTGTCTGCACTAAGTGGTGTGCTCAAAGCGGTGCCAAAGGACTCAATTGAGAGTTGCGTGACTGTTTGACGATAAACCATGGATAACGCCTCCGATAGGGTTGTGATAACTGCATGGGAAATCACGGATATGCCGGAAAACCTATGCACTTATTATACAGCGATAACGGATTAACGGACTGTTACAAATAACTTGGACAAATTATTCACCAGCCACTAAATAGACCTGAGCGATTCGCTTAAGATCAAGCAACATTAAAAACACCGCCTTTAAAAGTGCATCAAGGATATAACTGTTGACGCGATTATAGACGATGACGGGCTTCTCATTGCTAAGTTTGATCTGTAATGCTTTGGTCACCTCCGACTGCCTCGACTTAGGCTGATCCATTTGAAAATGAACAACATCAGGTTTGTCTTCCATACAAATACCTCACCAAACTTGAATTGATGAGGTAAGTGTAGCGCGCTAAATTGTTGGTGAAAATCCGTCATTTGGTTGGGTGCTTACGCTGCGACAATTTTTTGATACAATCAAATAAAAGCATAAAAGTCATTTTTAGCACTTTGTTTTGGACAGTTCTAAGGAAAGTCAGACTTTCTACTACAATTACCAAATCAAAAACGGCCAATAGGGTATACCTTAATGGACATTTGAAGAAGATGTATAAAAGTATTTTTTAATGTGACACCAATTAAGCGCACAATACAGTTAACATCATTTACTTATCAATATTATTTTTCTTTTCCCCAATATGTTGGGATAAGCGTCACTATGATTTGAAACTAAGACGGAATATGAAAATTCACCATTGAATAGAAAGATAGAGATAAACAGTCTATTATTAGAATCAATTACAGGAATGATTTCATGGATATTTTGATTACTTCTTTTTAAACTATTCTTAAATGGAGTACATATTTGGCTTGGAACGTCTATCACATAGTTAGAATAGTCTATTGTATTGCCAGACTTAAATTGATTAAGAATGTCTTTTAAAAAGTTTCCAAGGGAATCTTGCTTATAAGGATCACCGTAATATATATTCATATACTCAAAAGCAATTTTCAGAAACTCTAACTTTAAGTTTGATATATTGTAATTGTAACAAAATTTGATTTTCGGCCGATTTTCTTTAACTTCCGTACTTTTAATTTTTGCCAACATTTTATCTATAAATTTCTGTGGAACGTGCTTCCTCTTCAGCTTTTTTTTAATTATCTGAGTTGCTTCTTTTTTAGAATTTGCCATAACTGAGAAGCTATTGTCTTTTTCAATTACTTTAGGGATATATCTAGGGCCTGAACTTTTGTCTAATATTATGGTGTTACCATTTGAGTCTTCTCCACGCTTTAACACTTGTGGAATATTCCCTTTGTACCCTTTTAGCTTTAACGTTTCCCTTTTCATTTCAATTGGAAGGCTATTTACAAATTTGTCATCAATTGTTGCGCCAAGAGCACTATTACAGTCTTTACAAACTCTATTCGTAGTAAAACTATTATTGCCAATAGCTTCAGGAATAACATGTTCTAAGCTGGATTCCTTTTTTTGCCCACAAAATATACACGTAATTTCCAAGGTTAATCCTCCCTAAACAAGATAAGTGATATAGGCTAATCAATAGAATGGATTACCATACTTTTTGCAGTATTGGTAAAATCCGGACTTATACAAGTAAATATCTTTATCTATTTGCTCGGTGTTTTTGAACTTTATCATTTTTAAGACTTGCTGTGTAAATTCTAGTGCTGCAGTACCATTAGCAGTAACCAAGTTATGATCGCGTACCGTTTGTTCCTCATAAAAATCTGACTTGTTTTGGTACTGGTCAAAATCTTTCCACAAATATTGCGCATTTCCAGTATGTTTGAAATCAGTAAGTAATCCGTTTTTAGCGAGATAATCTACGGCACCACAGATTGCACCTACAAACCGATTATCCGTTAATCGGTCTTGAATCAACTGTTTTAGTACATTATTTTTGATCTGCCATGAATTTCCACCAATTAATATCAATAGCTCACAATCAACCGGTATTTGCTCCAAATGATAATTCACTGTGGTCTTAAAACCACCAATTGAAACTACCTCTTGCTTGATTGAAGCAGTTTTGACTTCCCAGTGGGGGTCTCGATTTAAGATACTTGAAAGATAACCACCTTCCCAATCAGCATATTCATCTAACATCACAAAAATTGCTTGTTTCATAAGGATATCCTCTCTCTGTATTCTCTTTCCTCGTGTGACGGATACTGTTTTTATTTGATCGCAGTTATTACAAAAGTTGGCACCATAGGGTACCCCACCAACCGTTGTAACCAGCATTCATAATATTAACGTTTTGATATTCCAAGTCTTTAAGAATACGCACATATTTACTAGTCTCGTATCCTATATCCATGATTACCAACTGGCCTTTTTGTTTTTGAACTCTTGCTATGTTTACAAGCGCCTCTTTTCGCTTCTCAAATGGTTTAATATTATGCAGTACCAAACTAGATATAATTAGATCAAATTCATTATCGTTGAATGGCATGTCTAAAATGTCAGCAGTTTTTAGCTTTGCCTTGTTAGCCAAATTACTACTGTCTATGATTTTTTGAGTAGCTTCAATTGAATTACTTCCCTGATCCTTATTACTCCAGATATCAATTCCTATGATTTCATTTATGCTTGCCGCTTGTTTATTAAATTGCAGCATAAAGGCGCCGTGACCACAGCCAGCGTCTAATATCTTACTGTCCTTTTTTAAATGAATATTGTTAACAATAGATTGCATTATCTTATATTTGCCAACTATTGAGGTATGCATATATTTAAGGGCAAATAAAACTAGCACTAAGACCATAGTTGCTGAAACGGTATTAAAACCACTTATTAACATGATAATTCCAATAATTACAGCTGGGCCAAAGAAAAAAGCCAATCCTATTGGCGCGTCCATCTCTCTAATACTTTTCATTAAAAAGCTCCTATACTAATGTGTTTATTCTTTAAATCATACCCTAATGGCCTTTACTGATTTCTATTTTTCAAGTTTAACTTTCAAGAAACTTATTTTGTTTTGTTGGTCAAATTCGTAAATGTCAAAACCATGAAATGCAAATATTTTCCCACTACGTTTACGTCCAGCAACGGCCCACTCGGCTTGATATTTATCATCATTGATGACTACACGAAAAAGATGCCTTAATTCTCGATTATCTTTAAAAAAGTTTTCAAAAAATTCTTCAACTTTAGTCGGGTTATCAGCAATAAAACCATTAGCGCCCTTGATTACAGCCCTTTTTGAAAAAAATTGAATTATTTCATGCAATGCTTGTTCATCATTAGAAGCCAAGTCAGATAACTTAAAGTATTGTTCAATTATTTGTGATTTTGAATCCATATACTTACCTTCTTTCAACTGTTTAGTATATACTAAACAGATGTAAAGTAAACAAAGGAGCGGCTATGTATGAAAGAAAACTTACCTAGTATTAATCTTAATAAGGTTACCCTTACGCAAATACTAAAAGCTTTAAGTGATCCTATTCGTTTAGAAATTGTCACTAAGTTGTTTAAAGAAAACAAGGAATGTTCATGTGCTATTTTTAATGATCTAGGGAAAAAGAGCAATCTATCTCAACATTACCGAAACTTACGTTTAAATGGCTTAATCTCCGTTAGGCGTTCTGGTATTCATAGTTATCTTACGTTACGACAAGCAGAACTAGATCACAGATTTCCAAATCTTTTAAAAGGTATTATTGATAATTGGCACCATTAATTTTGAAAATAGCTTTTTGAGTGCTTGGTTATATAGTAAATTCTCGGTATAATTAGAGCTTGTAGAGAAGTTAAGGCGGTGGCTATTTCCGATCGGAGGTGGTGCTTATGGTGTTAAACCCTTAAAGCCCATAAATCCTAACGAAAGGAGTAGCCTAAGTGTCCGTTGCGGACGCTTTACAATTGATGCTGGCTTTCGGTACCTTTATCGTGGCCTTAATCGCATTAATTGTTGAGCTGATCAAAAGTCAGCAAAAAAAATAACCGCCTTAGCTCTGGCAAGCTAGCGGTTATTTAAACTGTATAAATTTGTCACCGTCTTAAACGGCTCTACATGGGAAGTCCTGATATCAGCGGGGCTTCCTTTTTCTTACCCATATTATAGCATGACTATGACTGACTTTCGACAATTTTAAATCAGATTTATGGCACTTTAAGGGAACACATGTTTGCTTTTGTGCTAAAATATGGGTAAAAGCTAATGGAAGTGATCAACTTGTTTACTGATGATGAACCGCATGGCGTGTTCTTTCTAATCGACAACAAAAGCTTTTATGCTAGTTGTGAAGCTGTTGCCCGGGGACTGAACCCCTTAAAAGTGCCCTTAGTTGTCCTTAGTGAGGCTAAAAACACTAATGGTGGCCTAATTTTGGCTACTTCACCTGAAGCCAAGCAATTATTTCATATCAAAGCTAATGTCTCACGTAAACGTGATTTACCTAATGATCCGCGTCTGTGGGTTGTCCCACCACGCATGAACCTCTATATCGAACGTAACTTGCAAATTAACCAAATCTTTCACCAGTTTACGACGGAAAAAGAAGTTTGGCCGTATTCAATTGACGAAAGTATTTTGGATATGACCCATTCATGGCGGCTTTTTGGGCAGTCTGTCCGTGAAGTAGCAAGGTTGATTCAAACTACGGTGCGGCAAAAATTAGGCTTATACACCACCGTTGGCATTGGTGATAACCCGACCCAAGCTAAGCTTGCCCTTGATGTGTATGCTAAGCATACCGCTGACTTTATTGGTGAAATTCATTATGAGACTGTCCCTCAAAAAATCTGGACGATCAATGACTTAACTGCTGTCTGGGGGATCGGTGAACGGACAGCTAAACGGCTAAACCGCCTAGCTATTCACAACATGTACGAGTTAGCCCATGCCAACCCTTATTTGTTGAAACAAGCAATGGGGATTATTGGCACCCAATTGTTCGCCACGGCCTGGGGAATTGATCGCGCACAGGTTACGGAACCCGCTAAAGTCAAATCAGCAAGTCTAGGTAATTCACAAGTATTGCCACGGGACTATCTTAACCAAGCAGAAATTGAAACGGTCATTAAAGAAATTGGCGAACAAGTGGCTGCTCGGCTACGACACCACCATAAAATGGCGGGGTGTCTGTTGCTAAGCATTGGCTTTTCTTACGCTGCGGCCGCAGCCGATGGTCGCGGTGGGTTTCATCAGGCTCTAAAAATTGAGCCAACCAATGATAACCAAGTTTTAACGCGACAACTATTATGGTTGTTCCGTAAAAACTGGGACGGTCAAGCTGTCCGAAATATTGGGGTGTATAGCAGCAAATTAAGTGCCAACACCGGCCAACAGCTTAGCTTATTTGAGCCGGCAAGTACCCAGATTAAGGCTAGTCGGTTAAACCAAGTGATTGATGAAATTCATCGCCGCTTTGGCTTCACGAAGTTAGTTTATGCCACCAGCTTGTTAAGGGGCGGTACGGCTATTGAGCGTGCTTCACTCGTCGGTGGTCATAATGG
>NZ_AZFQ01000019.1:0-11283 GCF_001435195.1 Liquorilactobacillus satsumensis DSM 16230 = JCM 12392
TCGTACAAAACTTAAGTTTTGTACGAGCCCGCTTCTTTAATAGTTTAATTTAATTGTGAGGCTCCTAATACTTTAATTAATTGGAGCTAGAGCTGGATGATGAAGAAGAGAGGTAACTTGAAAGAACATCTTTCAAATCGCTATCTTTGATGCTGACGTTACCCTTCTTAAGCACCTTCGAGATTACAGCTTGTAATGCTGAAGAATCATTGTTCATCTTGTTATCAATAATTTGGTCTTTAAGTTCACTGATGTGATCCTTCATGTTACCCTTAGCAGGCTTCTTGAGCACCTTGATGACATGGTAGCCGTAACTGGTCTTGACAGGTGTTGTAGTATATTCCCCTTGTTTTAATGCAAAGGCAGCCTTCTTAAAGGTAGAGTCTAAAGAAGTATCAGTATTATCAAAGGCAGTTAACTTACCACCGCTGTTCTTGGTTGTACTATCAGTAGAATATTCCTTAGCAAGCTTGGTGAAGCTTTCGCCACTTTGGAGTTTCTTGATAACTGCTTTAGCAGTGTCTTCTTTAGCAACTAAAATATGTGCAACAGTTGTCTTAGGTTCGTATGATTTCCATTGTTTCTTCAACTGAGCATTTGTAATTGTAGTATTTGCTTTAACCGCTTCACGTAAAAGTAAGTTTGAGCGCAACTGCTTTTTGAAACTTGATTTTGTCATTGAGTTTTGTGAAAGTACTGAAGAAAATGATGAGCCGTATTGTTTTGCGTAAGTGTTATACTGAGCGTTAACCTTTTTAGCAGATACCTTGCTCCCATATTGTTTTTCAAGTACTTTTTCAAGAATCATCTGTTGCAGAATCTGCTTACCAGATGATGTCTTTTTCATGCTATCGTAATACTCACTCTGAGTCACTTTACCGCCAGAGGTAGTTGCGACGGTTTTAGAACATGCGGCCAAAGTGACCGTCATTGTAAGTGCCGCGAGTGCAAGTAGCCATTTTTTCATTATAAAAAACACATCCATTCGTTATTTTTGATTGCACAGCCTCATACAAATCAACGTTAATAACTATAACACAAACATAGAATAAGGTTTACTCAAAAGGTAAAGTTTACAAAAATTTCATGTTTAATGCTTTATTTCTTCTTAATCTTTGCTTGTTAGCTAGAGATTTCAGGTTAATCAACGAATTTTTGTGTTTTAGCATTTAAACGATCAACATGGGGTTGAATTAAAAATTGAAACTCTGCCAGCTTGTTCTCGAGTTCTGCAGCAGTCTGGGTTGCCAAAGGGCTTTGAGCCGCAAGTTTGTGCACATTTTGCACGACTTCTTGATAGGCATTTTTGACTTCCGTAGCTGAAGCAAGCAATTCTTGTATTTTATGAGTCCGATCTTCCTTTTTTTTGAGATAAAGATAGCCAAGTCCGCCTAAGCCGCCAATAACAGCCAGAGATATGATCGCTTTTTTTCCCATTGATTAGTCCTCCAATTTGGCCTTAATACGTGCAGCAATTTTTTGCAAAGCAGTTGCAGTATATTTGGCTGAATTATCTTTGAAAATCATCTTAAAATCGTCATCTGCACTGTAACGCGGAATGAGGTGGATGTGTGAGTGAAAGACTGACTGATAGGCAATTGCACCGTTATTATTAATAATATTCATGCCCTTGATCGCAGGATCGCTTGCCTTAATTGCCCGCGCGATTTTTGGAATTCTCGAGAAAACGACAGCTGCAAATTGTGCATCATATTCAAAAATATCTGCAATATGTTTTTTGGGAACAACGAGTGTATGACCTGGTGTACCTTGTGAAATATCTAAAAAGGCCTTGACTTCACTATCCTCATAGACTGTCGTGCTGGGAATGTCACCTTTAATTATTTTACAAAAAATACAATCATGCATTAGATAACCTTCTTTCTAGACTATTTATCTTAAAGTATACACTACTACCGCTTTTTAGGCGTGGTTTTCACCACTGTCTTGCATGAAACTTATGTTATAATTTGCGTAATCGGACTGAAAGGAACGAATTTAAATATGACTTTAAAAATTAATAATCTGACGGGTGGATATTCCCGTATTCCTGTTTTAAAAGACATTTCATTTGAAGTGGGTGACGGGCAGCTTGTGGGTCTGATCGGACTCAATGGGGCCGGAAAGTCGACGACCATTAATCATGTGATTGGACTCCTTGTGCCACAAAAAGGAAAGATTACGATTGATGGCAACACTTTAATGGATGATCCGCAAAATTATAAAAGTAAGATTGCATATATCCCTGAGCTTCCGGTTCTTTATCCTGAATTGACACTTAGAGAACATCTCGAACTTACAATGATGGCTTACGGATTGGAAACAACCTCAGCATGGCAAAGAGCGCGTGTTTTACTGCAAACTTTTCGTTTGGAGAACAAGTTGGACTGGTTTCCTGCAAAGTTTTCAAAAGGAATGCGGCAAAAGGTGATGATTGTCTGTGCTTTTGTTACACAGGCCAAGCTCTATGTGATCGACGAGCCCTTTTTAGGCTTGGATCCTTTGGCCACACGGGATTTGTTAAATCTGATTGCAGCGGAGAAAAAAAGGGGAGCTGGAATTTTAATGTCGACGCATGTGCTTGACACCGCCCAGGAATATTGTGATCATTTTGTTCTTTTGCACGAAGGCCGCGTCAGAGCACAAGGAACACTTGAACAGTTGCGCGATCTGTATGGCGATCTGAATGCCTCTTTGACAGAACTTTATCTTGGAATGACTCAGGATGTGAACGGAAATGAATAAAATTTGGGAGAATAGATTAAAAAAATATCAGAAGATGCTGCTGCATTATTCCAAATTTGTTTTGAATGATCATTTTGTAATTGCGTTGCTTTTCTTTGTTGGTGGCCTAGGGTTAGCATACTCGAATTTCCTCCAAACACTTCCTGCACACCCATTTTGGTGGGAAAAACCGCTGGTCTTGATTTTACTGGTTCTGTTCCTTAGAGCCGGGTCTTTGGCAACTTTATTGCAGGAACCGGATACTGTTTTTTTAATGCCACAAGAGCATAATTTACCGCTTTATTTAAAAAGGGCAGTAGCGCATTCTGTCTTGTTGGCAGAATTTTTTCAACTTTTTTTCTTGTTGCTGCTTTTACCGCTGCTGTCACGCGGACTGCACCTCGGGCAGTTGGCGGTTGGAATACTAGGATTAACGCAGCTGCTGTTAAAATATTTTGAAATGCACTTCGAAGCTCAAAGCGCATATATATCTAACTACGAGCACTGGAACTTTAAAGTTTTACGAATAATTGCAGTGCCATTAATAGTGCAAGGATTGGTGCTTTACGTTGAACCTTTGGCAGGCTTTTTAGTAGTCTTAGTAATTGTGGGTTTACAATTTATGGCAGCCAAAAAGACCGCCCAACATTATGTTTTTCGCTGGAACAAAATGGTAGAGCTGGAGAGCAACAGAATGATGCGGCTCTATCGTTTTATTAATCTTTTCACAGATGTTCCGCAGGTAAGTGGGAAGGTCCGGCGTTTGCGTTTCTTAGACCGCTTTTTACCGCATGCAAAGAGGGATGGGGTTTTCAGTTATCTATATTGGAGAACTTTCTTGAGGAAAAGTGATTTTAGCGGTTTATACTTGAGGTTGCTTCTTTTAGGGAGCTGTTTGTTATTATTTATTCCTAACTTTTGGCTGAGTTTTGTCTGTATACTGGTGTTTCAGTATTTGATAGGCTTTCAATTGTTACCCCTTTTCGCCGCCTTTGAAGATAATGTCTTTATGTATCTTTATCCGCTGGAAAAAAGTGATCAGTTGGAAGCATTTAAACTTGTTTTACGTAAATTATTGTTTGGCAGTTGGTTCTTTTTTAACTTGAGCGCTTTGATTGCACTTGGCATCAGTTGGAACTATCTAATTTTGCTGATCGCTTCCATGCTTGAGATTGCGGTCTTTACTGGCAATTATTTGACAAAACGATTGGGAGAAAATACTTGACACTTAATTAGGGACTCTGTATTCTTGATGAAGAATAGGTTTCGTAAAGAGGAGATTGGCCAATATGGATTTCAGATTAGACGACGGTTGGCTGATTCGGCCGCTCGGGGGTAACACTGGAACCGCATATATGGGCGTCAAGGAGCAGAAAAAGCTCTTCATCAAACGAAATACTTCACCTTTTTTAGCAGCTTTATCCTTAGAAGAGATTACGCCACGTTTACTATGGGCGAAGCACATCTCTACTGGAGATACACTCACAGCGCAAGAGTGGTTAAATGGACGCAGCTTGACTAGAGAAGAAATGAAGGAAACGCGTGTAGCAAAGTTGCTTGCACGCGTTCATCATTCTGGAGTATTAAGTAAGATGTTGCAGCAGGTCGGGGGAAGATACATTTTTCCAGGCGAACTGCTTAATGATTATTTTCGGGGATTAAGCAGTGAGCTAAGACAGCATCCTCTGTTAAGAGAGGTTGCTGCTCGTTTACGAGCGCATCCCCCCAAACTTGATTACCATGAATGTGAAGTGTGCCATGGTGACTTGAATCATAAGAACTGGTTGTTGTCAGATTCAAATCAACTGTATTTGGTTGACTGGGAATCTGCGGCATTATCGGATGCAGCATTGGACATAAGCATGTTAATGTGTCAGTATGTCCCACGTAGTGAATGGCAGGAATGGTTGGTTAAAAAATATGGTGCACAAATGACACCTACGTTTAACCGAAAGATTGGTTGGTATTGTAAGATTAATTTACTGTTGTCCATCAAAGATAAGCATCAACGTGGTCATTTTTTCGAGATGAACCAAGACATATTACAGTTAGCAGAGATATTTAGTGAGCAGCGCGATTAGTTTATGCTATTATACAGAAATTGATTTTGAAAAGTTGCAAATGTAACTAAAAGGTTACCTTTCCTTAAATACTTGAAAGTCCGGATGGTGTGTATTGAGGAAGGTTAAGTAACAAACACCGAAGAAATGTTTATGAGCAGGGCTGTGACGAAACGTTTGTTTTGTCAGAAGCCCTTGTTTTATGTTTTGAAAAATATTATGAGGGATTTTAAAGTAATTTTGTTTGTAGGAGGAAGATATGCGTTTAAGAAACAAACCCTGGGCAGAACCCTTGATTAAAGCCAATCCAGAGTGGATTGTAACTGATCCTGAGAAATACCAAGGAAAATGGCAAGAACGTTTTCCAAAGGTAGCACCTCTGTACATTGAAGTTGGCATGGGAAAAGGTGGATTTGTGCTCGCGATGGCTCAAAAGTATCCTGAAAGAAACTTTGTTGGGATAGAGCTGCAGACAACAATTGCGGCGATTGCACTTAAAAAACAGTTAGAATTGAAGTTGCCTAATTTGCAGCTGCTGCGCGCAAATGGCGGTGAATTAAGCGAGTATTTTGCGGCTAATGAAGTTTCGGGAATCTATTTAAACTTTTCCGATCCTTGGCCTAAAAAAAGACAGGCTAAAAGGCGATTAACCTATCCGACTTTCTTGAAGCAGTATGCCCAGGTTATGCAAGCAGATGGTTTATTAGAGTTTAAGACCGATAACCGAGGTTTATTTGAATATTCATTGGTCACGATGAATAATTACGGAATGGACTTTGCAGGTGTCTACTTAGACCTTCATCAGGATCTTGAAAAAAATGCAGAAAATGTGATGACAGAATATGAAGAAAAGTTCAGTCAAAAAGGACAGCCAATCTACAAAGTGGAAGCCGCTTTTACGAAGGCCTCCCATTAAGAGAAGAGCTGTCCTGAATGAATTGATTCTTAATAATCAACACGCTGCAGATCTAAAATGCTGCCTGTTTTGGCATCTGCAGTGAATTCATAACGTACCAGTTGATGATCTTCGAGACGAGAAAGCCCGCCACGATAAACATTGGTTCTGAGTGCAAATTTTTGAAAAGGCTGCGGTTTAGTCGCAATCCATGAATCTTGGATTGGTGTTTCGTTTTGAAATGAGTGCTTAACATTGGCGAGGATTGCCCGCGAAGAGAGCAGTTCTCTTTTATGGACTGCATTTCGAGCTTGAAGACCACCAATAAAGCCCGTTAGTATTCCCAGAACCAATGGTAGAATTTTATTCAGTTGAATTGACATTGGCACCAGCTCCTATTCTTTGTCTATCTTTGTTCATTAGTATAACACCAAGCTTCACCGTTGAATACGTCAGTTGCTTGGATAGCGAAACAAAGTTCTTTTTTTTATGGCCAAATGTTTTATAATAACTTCAGGTTAGCTTTAATTAAGGAGATGTTAACATGGAAGTACTTACAAAGACAAATTATGCGGGCTTGAAACAAAAACTTGCCCAGGGTTCTTATGTACTGTTCTTCACCGCAGGTTGGTGCCCAGATTGTCAGTTTATCAAACCAGCGATGCCAGAAATTGAAGCACAGTATTCTGATTATCAGTTTATTCAGGTTGATCGTGATGAAAACAGCGAATTATGTCAAGAAATGACAATTCTTGGAATTCCAAGCTTTGTGGTCTTTAAAGAAGGCAAAGAGGTTGCACGTTTTGTCAACAAAGACCGGAAGACAAAAGAAGAGGTTGCACGTTTTCTTGATGGGGTAGCATAGAAATGTAAAATCGGGGTGTGGCAAGAATGCAATGGCCCCAAAATAAAGGAGAATTTGATGTTGATTGCTAGTTATAACCCTGCTCAACTGGGTGATGTTTTAGTGGTCCTGTTACATCAGGATACACCAAAACAGGTAGTTAAACGTGCAGGGGATATTGTTGAGATCAGTAGCGAAGAAGACGGAACTGTCCTGGGGTATAATTTTTTCAATGTCTCAGAATATCTTGGAAAAATGGGGACGGGACAAATTTTTCTCACTGCTGCACAGTTGGAAAATTTGCAGCAGCAACTGGAACAGGTCGGTTTTACGACTAAGCTGGAATTGGACCGGACGCCTAAGTTTGTGGTCGGCTATGTTGAAGAGCTCAAGGAACATCCTGACTCTGATCATCTCCACATCACCAAAACAAGGATTTCTGCCACGGAAGTCCTACAGATTGTTTGCGGAGCGCCTAATATTGCTGCGGGACAGCTGGTTGTGGTTGCAAAAGTAGGTGCCATGATGCCTAACGGAGAGATTATTTGGCCGGGCAAACTTCGTGGGGTCGAAAGCGATGGCATGATTTGTTCAGCACGAGAGTTAGAATTGCCACATGCACCTCAAAAGAGGGGAATTTTGGTCCTTTCTGCTACTAAGTATCAAGTTGGAGCATCATTTGCACTCAAATGATGCTAGGAGACTGCAACTTTTATGCTAAAATAAAGGCTGGAACAAAAGATTAATTTTGTTGCAGTCTTATTTTGTGTCTTGCTGAATTTTTGAGCTTTCACAGGTGAAAGAGATTACGAGGCTGCAATGTTCCGAATTTTTAGTGTTAGGATGAAGAGGTTATGCAACATTACGATGGACCGGCATTTTACCGTCGATTTAAGGAAAAAAAAGTTAAAAGTGCTGAAAGTCAATCTGCTCGCAAAGTAGCAGAATACGCACGAGACGAAATTCCTATGAGGAAAACGACGTTGCACAAAAAGCATTTTGGGGAAAATAGTATCCCGGAAAGCCATCCTTTTCGGCCTACCTATGTTCCACCAGCTTTCAATCATAAAGGGAGTTTTGCCAAAGCACAGCGCCGGTATCAGCAACTTTACAATGAACTGGCTAAACCGGCAGCTAGTTTTTATCTGCTTGCAAACGAAGATGAAGAGGTTGCCCAAAATGACCTGATTTTTATGGATATTCCTGAGCACCATGAAAACGTAAAAAATTCCAGTCCAGATTTGTTATCGAATCAGCAAGCAAATCATGGGCTTAACCCCAGCGTTGAAGAGGATGCAGGGACTACATCTAGCGCTGAACAGGGTGTGCTTGAAAATTCAAAGATTAGCCCAGAACAAACAGCTGTTGACGCTGCAGAGTCAGATTCGACCGCAACTTTAAACCGGACTATTGCAGAAAATAAGCCAGCTGCAGTACTAAATGATGAAACACCTGGACACTCTCTTGCAACTGTGAATACTCAGTCCGCAAAAATGCTCCCTGAATCTACTAAAAAAATTGTCCAAAATGAAAAACGGCTTGAATCAGAGAAAATAACAACTGAGGTTCCACAGGTTGAGAACAATCATTTTGCTGAAAATAGTTTTGCGCAAAATACACCTGCTATTTCTCAGACAAATTCAATTGGCAAGTTTATTTCACCTTCAGCGGCCATTGCTGAAAAAAAGCGGGCTGCGGCTTCTCAGCCACTGACAAGCTCGCCTGAAAAAGTTCAGGCAACAAAAACGAGCAAGGGTTATCATTTTCCGCCGCTTTCCTTGCTGCCGCAAGCTGTGACTGACAATGATCCGTCGATGATTGAATGGGTGCGTGGACAAAAAGAAACTCTCAATGATACTTTGCGTTCTTTTAAAGTGAATGCGGCAGTCAATCGTTGGACAATCGGCCCTGCAGTTACCCAATTCGAGATTACGCTTGGCAGAGGTGTGAAAGTAAATAAAATTACCAATTTAGCAGATGATTTAAAATTAGCTTTGGCTGCTAAGGATATTAGAATTGAAGCTCCAATTCCTGGTAAAAGGAGCGTCGGAATCGAAGTTCCAAACTTGCATTCACGTCCAGTAATGCTTGCTGAGGTTTTGGGGTCTGCACGTTTTCAAGAAAGTACCTCTCCTTTAACGGTTGCACTTGGAGTGGATCTGTTTGGACGTGCACAGGTCACGGATCTTCGGCGCATGCCCCATGGTTTGATTGCAGGAGCGACTGGGTCAGGAAAATCAGTCTTTATTAATAGTTTGTTGCTTTCTTTATTGTACAAAGCAACTCCTGCACAGGTTAAGTTGTTATTGATTGATCCTAAAGCCGTTGAAATGGCACCATACCACGAAATTCCACATTTGCTGGCACCGGTTATCTCGGATCCGCAAGCAGCCGCAGCGGCGTTGAAGTGGGTGGTTACTGAAATGGAAGAGCGCTATCAAAGACTGGCTGCAGCAGGTGCACGCAATCTTGAAGCTTATAATAAGAAGGCAGCCGCTCGAGGCGAAGACGGGCTGAAAATGCCATATATTGTGATTGTGATTGATGAACTGGCTGATTTAATGATGGTTGCTTCTTCTGAGGTTCAAGATTACATTGCACGTATTACGCAAAAAGCGCGCGCAGCTGGAATTCATCTTTTAATTGCCACGCAAAGACCAAGTGTTGATGTGATTACCGGAACAATTAAGAATAATATTCCAACGCGCATCGCCTTTATGGTATCAAGCCAAGTTGATTCAAGGACAATTATTGATACTGCAGGAGCAGAACGCTTATTAGGGCGAGGTGACCTGCTTTATCTTGGAAACGGAGCCAGTCAGCCATTGCGCCTGCAAGGGACTTTTGTGCAGGATGAAGTTGATGAATTGGCAGAATTTGTGCGCAGGCAAGGCACTCCACACTATGCATTTGATCCTGCTGGCTTGAAGAAAAAAACCCAAGAAGCAGAACAAGAGGATGCCTTGTTTCCACGTGTTTTAGATTATATTGTAAACGAAGAAACAATTTCAACTTCCAAATTACAACGTGTTTTTTCAATTGGCTATAATAGAGCCGCTAATTTGATTGATGAGTTGGAACAAAAACAGTTTATTTCACCTGCGCATGGTTCAAAACCGCGGTTAGTTTTTCTGACTCAGAAGGATTTGCAGGAGTTAAGAGGTCAGTCGAGTTCTTAAAACTTAAAACATAGCATGTCAGTTTTGTGGTAAACTAAGCGTTGATTGTAAAGATAGAAAAGAGAGGACAACAGCATGAATACTGAAACCACTTATTATTTTGTCGGAATTAAAGGCACCGGCATGAGTTCCCTTGCACTTTTGTTGCATGATAAAGGCTTGAAAGTAATGGGCTCAGATATTGAAAAGTATACTTTTACTCAAAGAGGACTTGAATTGGCAGGAATAAAGATTCTGCCTTTTGCTGCAGAAAATATTAAAGATGGTCTGACAATCATCAAAGGAAATGCTTTTGGAGATGATCAGCCAGAAATAAAACGGGCACATGAATTAGGTTTACAGGTGATTACATATCCTGACTTCCTTGAAAAAATTGTGGAAAATACTACGAGTATTGGGATTGCTGGTGCGCATGGAAAAACAAGTACAACTGGACTGTTGGCACATGTATTAGGCGGAGTTGCTCCAACCAGTTATCTTGTTGGAGATGGTTCGGGTAAAGGCGTCCCAAATGCACGTTTCTTTGTATTTGAAGCCGATGAGTACCGGCGTCACTTTGTTGCTTATCACCCTGACTATGTGATTATGACTAATATTGACTTTGATCATCCAGACTATTTTACGGGAATCGAAGATGTTTTTGACGCTTTTGAAACTTTAGCTAACCAAACCAAAAAGGGAATTTTTGCGTGGGGTGAAGATCCTAACTTACGCAATTTGAAGGCAAAGGTACCGGTTCATTATTACGGAACCAGCAAAAATGATGATTTCAGAGCAGTTAATATTAAACGCACTACTAAGGGCTCCTCGTTTGACGTCTATTTGCATGATGAGTTCTTAGGCAATTATGAAATTCCATTATATGGTGAACATAATGTACTAAATAGTTTAGCTGTAATTGCTGTTTCTTATTTTGAGAAAGTTGACCAAGAAGAAATTAAAGAAGAACTATTGACTTTTAAGGGTGTCAAACGGCGCTTTACAGAAAAATTTGTGGCCGACATGACGATTATTGATGATTATGCGCATCATCCTTCAGAAATTAAGGCAACCATTGATGCAGCACGGCAAAAGTACCCAAGTAAAAAAATCATCGCTGTTTTTCAACCGCATACTTTCAGTCGGACGATTGCGCTAATGGACGATTTTGCTGCCAGTCTTAATTTAGCAGATCGAGTCTTTTTAACTGATATTTTCAGCTCAATTAGAGAGCATGGTGGAAATGTTTCAAGCAGTGACTTGGGAGACAAAATCACAAAGGGCGGAACAGTTCTTAAAGTCGATAACATGTCACCATTGCTTGATTTTCATGATGCTGTGGTTGTCTTTATGGGCGCTGGTGATATTCAAAAGTACGAGTATGCTTATGAAAAACTATTAAGCAGCTTAAGTCTTAAAAATAATTAATTTTTAGGAAAAGCCCTTAATTAACAAAATTGATAGCAAACTCAATAGCATAGTAAGAGAGTGTGACATAGGTCTGGAAAATTTTGACTTATGGAACACGTTTATCCGGAATAAAAGCGAGAGTGTGACATAAGTCGGGAAAATTTGAGTGCTAACTCGAAATTACGAACATAG
>NZ_AZFQ01000019.1:11350-112726 GCF_001435195.1 Liquorilactobacillus satsumensis DSM 16230 = JCM 12392
GGGCTGTGACAAAAGTTAAATTTTGTCACAGCCCCTTAGTGTTTGCTTACAATATTAAGAATCAACTTGGAATGCTGGTGCAATTAGATACTTAAAGTTTTGCTGATTTTTGACTAGCTTTTCAGATTTAATATTTTCTAAATAACTTATCGATTGTCGCATAAATGTGGATATGCTAGAATATTCTTAAGACTACGTGGAGGTGGCGCTATATATGTCAGAAGATACTCATAGGCGGGGCAAAACAATTGATGAGTTAGCCGAAGGTGATTCGCTGACCGTAAATGAAAGCATTTCTGATCGGGATATTATGCTGTATTTGGGAATGACAAACGATAACAATCCGCTGTATACTCAAGACGAGTATGCTAAAAGAATGGATTATGAAGGGGCAGTTGTACCACAAATCCTTCTGATGGGAATCATCACCAGTTCAATTTCAAAATTACTGCCGGGGCCAGGCAGTCAAGTTGTTAATTCATCAGTTAATTTTGTTTTACCGGTGTATCACAATGAAGATGTCACGTTTAACTTTGAAGTGATCAAGGTCGATACCATGAAGGAAGTTATTACACTTTCTGTAACTGGTGTTAAGGGGAGTGACGAACGTATTATTGACGCGGTCTTGATGGTCAAGCCGCCTAAAGAATTTTCAGTAGTCAACGAAACAAAAAAAATAGGGGTGAGTAGTTAATGAATAACGAACGAAAAATTATTAATCAAGAGCGTTCCGGCGTAAACAGTTTTTTAGCAAAAATGTATGCTTTTATGGCTGGCGCAGTTGGAATCTCAGCATTCGTTGCTTATTTAATCAACAATGTTTATTATGAACAAACAATGACGTTTATTGCGCAAAATCGCTTTATGCTCTTTGTGCTAATCGGCTTGCAGTTCTTTATTGCACTTTCAATGTCTTTTAAAGCCAACCGTGCTCCTGCTATCACAGGTCTCGGGTTAGTAGTATTTGCTGCAATTCAAGGGTTATTCTTTGGCATTGTGCTCTCAGTTTATACCGCGGCAGATGTTACGATGGCATTTGTTGCAGCAGCAGCGGTCTTCCTTTCGATGGCTACAATTGGTACCGTGACTAAACGTGACTTGTCTAAAATCGGCACACAGGCTTTGGCTGCTTTGATTGGTTTGGTAGTTGTTTCGGTTATCAACATTTTCTTGCAAAGCACAATGATCCAATTTGTATTTTCATTTTTCGGGGTGCTTATTTTTACAGCTTTAACAGCTTGGGATGCACAGAAATTCAAGCTTCTTTATCAGCAGACTGGGGCTCAGGTTTCGGCAACCAACTTGGCACTAATGGGAGCCTTGCAGCTGTATTTAGATTTTGTTAACTTGTTTATCAGTTTACTGAATATCTTTACTGGCTTTAACAACAAATAATAATTTGTTCTGGGTGTTATAATTGAGTTCAACTTGCTAGAACGGTCAATCTGGGTAATGGACACGAACCGGTTTAGTTTAACAATGAGAGCGACTTTATTCCGTTAGGAAAGAGGTCGCTTTTTTAGTTCGTAATTAGCTACAGTTCGATTAAGAATAATTTTCACCTTAAACAGATTTAGTTTTGTAATTTGGTGTTCGTGCACATAGCCTAACCGATACCTGTCGGCACTTCTATATAACGTGTTCCAGGTATCAGGCTGATGCGCCTAACCTCAAATTACGCATCGTCATAGCCCAACGATTTTGTAATTTGGTGTTCGTGCACACAACCTAACCGATACCTGTCGGCACTTCTAGCTAGTTCCTACCTTCCAAGTAAAATGTTTGGTAGAATAAAGCAAGGTAGACAATCGTTAAAAGGAGTTCGAAAAATGAATAATAAAAAAAAGCTTTTATTAATCGATGGCAACAGCGTCGCTTTTAGAGCGTTCTTTGCTCTGCACCAATCGTTAGAACGCTTCGTTAATCACAGTGGATTGCATACCAATGCAATTTATGGATTTAATACGATGCTCGATAACATTATAGAAAAAACAGCTCCCACACATGCATTAGTTGCATTTGATGCCGGCAAGCAAACTTTTCGAACTGCCAAGTTTTCAGATTATAAAGGTGGACGTTCCAAAACACCTACCGAACTTTCTGAACAACTCCCATACTTGCAAAAATTATTAACAGCTTATGGAATGAAAAGCTATGAACTAAAGGAATATGAGGCCGATGATATCATTGGAACACTGGCCAAGAGGGCCGAAGAAGACGGTTTTGAAGTTGTCATCGTGACTGGTGATCGTGATCTGACACAGCTAGCAACTCCTAAGACAACAGTTGCAGTGACACAAAAGGGAGTCAGTGAAGTTGAAAACTATACCCCTGAACATGTCTTAGAAAAATATGGAATTACTCCCGCACAAATTGTTGACATGAAGGGATTAGTGGGCGATTCATCTGATAATTATCCTGGAGTTGCCAAAGTGGGTGAAAAAACGGCGCTCAAACTTTTAAAACAGTTTGGTTCGTTGGAAGCATTGTACGAAAATCTCGATCAGTTAAAACCTTCGAAAATGAAGGAACACTTGGAAGAAGATCGTGAGACCGCCTTTTTATGTAAAGATTTGGCACGTATCCGGCAGAACGCACCGGTTAGTCTTGAACTCGCTGAGCTGGCATGGGCAGGGGAAAATGATGAACAGCTAACGTCTTTTTATGAAGAAATGGACTTTAAAAGTTTCTTACGTAAACGCGCGGCTAAAAATCCTGCAGAACAGCCAGAAAGAAGCATAAAAAAATTTGCTTACACAGTACTTGACGAGCAAACTATCACAAAGAGCAATTTTCAAGCGCAACAGGGCATTTCTTTTTACCTTGAAATGAGTGGCGCTAACTATCATCAAGCACCTTTGGTGGGGTTTGTACTCGTGTTGGGTGCTCAATACTTTGTTTCGCGAGACTGCAAATTATTACAGCATCCCAAGCTACGTCAATTACTGGCTGATCCCAAGGTGAAAGTGGACCTCTTTGATGGTAAGAGAACTTTTGTAGGGTTAGCACGGCTTGGAATTAATTTAACTGCAATTGATTTTGATCTTTTACTTGTTTCTTATCTTTTGAATACTAGTGAAAACAGTAATGATTTGGGTAAATTGGCACAGTTACATGGCTATGAAGACGTGCGCTCCGATGAAGAGATCTATGGGAAAGGAGCTAAGTATCAAATCCCGACAGATGATAAAATCTTTTTCGGTCATTTGTGCAGTAAGGCACACGCGATTACAACGCTAAAGGCACCCTTATTGCTGAAATTAAAAGAAAATCAGCAAGAAGAGCTCTATTTGAAGATGGAACGACCACTCTCACTAGTTCTAGGCGCGATGGAATTGGCAGGTATCAAAGTTGATCAGGCGCGGCTTGAACAAATGGGAAGTGAGTTCAAGGAAAGAATTAAAGAAGTTGAGCTGGAAATTTATAATGAAGCTGGTGAAGAGTTCAACTTGAATTCTCCAAAACAATTGGGAGTAATTCTGTTTGAGAAGCTGAAACTTCCGGTAATTAAAAAAACTAAGACCGGTTATTCAACTGCTGTCGGAGTACTTGAACAATTGCGGGGAATGGCACCGATTGTCGATAATATCTTAAAGTATCGTCAGATTGCTAAAATTCAGTCGACTTATGTGGAAGGCTTATTAAAATATATCTCACCTAAGGATAGTAAAGTGCATACAAGATATACACAAACTTTGACTGCAACTGGAAGATTATCGTCAGTTGATCCTAATTTGCAAAATATTCCGATTAGATTACCTGAAGGCAAGAAGATTAGACAGGTATTTGTGCCACGCAAAGCGGGCTGGGAAATCTTTTCTTCTGATTATTCGCAGATTGAGCTGCGCGTACTAGCGCATATTTCACATGACGAGAATATGCAAACGGCCTTTAAAGCTGGTGCTGATATTCATGCCAATACGGCAATGCAGATTTTCGGGTTAGATGCTCCCACACAGGTGACACCTAACATGCGGCGGCAAGCGAAGGCTGTTAATTTTGGAATTGTTTACGGAATCAGCGACTATGGTCTGGCACAAAATATTGGAATTACACGCAAACAAGCCAAGGCGTTTATTGAGAGATATTTTGAAATCTTTCCAGGAGTCCACGAGTACATGAAACGGATTGTTGAGCAGGCACATGCCAAAGGATACGTTGAAACACTTTTCAAACGGCGTCGCTATCTACCGGACATTAAGAGCAAGAACTATAATCTACGCTCTTTTTCAGAAAGAACAGCGATGAATACCCCAATTCAAGGAAGTGCGGCTGATATTATTAAAGTCGCAATGATTAATATGCAAAAAATGCTGCAGCAAGAAAAACTTCAGGCAGTCATGCTACTACAAGTGCATGATGAACTGATCTTTGAGGCGCCCGATGATGAGATTGAACGTTTGGAAAAACTTGTGCCGCAAGTGATGGATCAAGCTGTTTCGTTAGAAGTTCCGCTTAAAGTAGAGAGTTCTCATGGCAGCACGTGGTTTGATACTAAGTAAGATTGTGATGGAAGGAAGAAAAGCAGATGCCGGAATTGCCAGAAGTAGAAACGGTGCGTCGCGGGCTTGAAAAATTAGTACTTGGCGCCCAGATTGAGAATGTGAAAATTTATTACCCCAAAATTATCAATGGGGATCCCCAGAGCTTTCAACAAGAATTGCGTGGACGGACGATTGAAAGTATTACACGGCGCGGAAAATATTTGATCTTTAATTTCGATACTGGGATATCGTTTGTCTCCCATTTACGGATGGAAGGAAAGTACTTTGTTGAAAATCCTAAAACTCCACTTGAAAAACATACGCACATTGTTTTTACACTTTCTGATGGTCAGCAATTAAGATACAATGATGTGCGCAAATTTGGCAGGATGCATTTGGTGAAAACGGCGCAGGTCCAACAACTTCCAGGGTTAAAGAAGCTAGGTCCCGAGCCGACAGCAGCTTTATTTGACAAGCAACTTTTTTATGAAAGATTGAAACATAAGAAAAAAATGATTAAGCCTGCCTTACTAGATCAAACGATTGTTGCGGGGTTGGGAAATATTTATACAGACGAAGTTTTATGGTCTAGTAAAATAAATCCGCAGACACCTGCTGCACACCTCAGCAAAAGTGAGGCTGATCGCTTACATGATGAAATTATCACTGAGTTAGCACGAGCAACTAGCCAAGGAGGGACAACTGTCTTTACGTATACTGATACGTTTGGGCACGCAGGTTCTTTTCAAAAACAACTACATGCTTACGGCAGAAAAGGACAGCCTTGCGAACGCTGTGCAACACCACTGAAAAAAATAGTGGTCGGGCAGCGTGGGACCACCTTTTGCCCGCAATGTCAGAAGGTGAAATAATTGACATATGTTTTGGGGTTGACTGGCGGCATTGCAGCTGGCAAAACAACTGTCAGCGACTACCTAAAAAAAGCAGGTGCAGTCGTGATCGATGCAGATGTAATCGCACGCACGGTGGTATGTCCTGGAACTCCGGGCTTAAAGCAGATCGTGGCGGTCTTTGGCACGGAGATCCTCACCTCTAAGGGACAGTTAGCCCGTCAAAAATTGGGAAATCTTGTTTTTGCGGATCAGCATAAGCTGGCGAGCTTGAATCGCATTATGGGACCGTTGATTCACGCAGAGATTTATCGGCAACTAAAGGTTTATAAAGAAAAAAAAGTAAAGCTACTTGTGTTGGCAATTCCTTTATTATTTGAGGGCGGATATGCAAAATACTGTGATAGTGTAATGACGATTTCAAGCAGCAAAACATTGCAGCTTCAACGTTTAATGAACCGCGATGGATTAACGCAACAGCAGGCCAAGGAACGTCTTGAAGCACAAATGTCCGAAAAAGAGCGCAACCAACGTGCTGACATTGTGATTGATAATACTAAAGAAGTTGAAGAAACCCTGTCACAAGTGCTAAAATGGCTTATAACGAATGGGTTTGCAGAAAAAGCATAGTATTTTAACGAGGTGAAAAATATGAAATGTCCCCGCTGCCATCATAATGGTTCGCGCGTGGTTGATAGCCGACCTGCTGATGGCGGACATGTAATCAGGCGCCGACGCGAGTGTGAGGCCTGTGGGTTTCGCTTTACTACTTTTGAACGAGTTGAAGCGACACCGTTACTTGTCATTAAAAAGAATGGAACACGTGAGGAGTTTAACCGCGAGAAAATTCTACGTGGAATTGTCCGTGCTGCAGAAAAACGTCCGGTAGGTATGGATGAAATCACACGCATCGTTGATGACGTTGAAAATAAGGTCCGGTCATTAGGCGAAAATGAAGTTTCCAGTCAACTGATTGGTGAATATGTAATGGGCTTATTGGCGGATGTTGATGAAATTTCTTACATCCGTTTTGCGAGTGTTTATCGCCAATTTAAGGACATGAAAGTTTTCTTGAAAGAACTCAAGGAAATGATGGCACGTGATAAAAAAAATAAAAATAAAAATGAGAATGAATCCGATGATCAGTAAGGGGGAGTGACCAGCTTGACGATGGTTAACGATAGTTTTTCACCCAAAGATGGATTCATTGTTTTTTCTCGGCAGAAGTTGCTTGCAGGTGATCCTGAAATAGTCATTAAACTATATCAACCCCTGATTGGAGCAGCTTCATTCAGTCTTTATATGCTATTGCGCACGTTTGTTGCACAGAGGGTTTCGCTCTCTGAACGCAGAATGCACACAACTCTGTTAGAGCTATTGGATATGGGAGCAAATACGCTATATGAGGCACGGTGTAAGTTAGAAGCAATTGGACTGTTACGGACGTATGAACAAGAAGATGAATTGGGGAAAGTTGTTCTTTACGAATTACAGGCACCCCAACTTCCACGTGCATTTTTTGAAGATGATCTTTTGCGGACACTCTTGCTTGAGACTGTTGGAGAGCAGCAATTTAAAGCGCTGCAGCACTACTTTTTTAACCCGCTTTTTGAGCACCCACAAGCAGTTGAGACGACTAAACATTTCTTGGAAGTTTTCAATATTCAACCGCGCACACTGCAACAAAAGACTCGATTAGCAAGTCTTTTCGAGAGCTCTGCGACGAAAAAACCTGAGATGAGTTGGAAAGAGACTGGACTTGATCGTACTTTCGTAGTTGCGCTGCTTGAACATTCATTTATAGATACCAAGCAGGTGTTGGAGCATGAAAAAAAATTATTAGTAGCACACGTAGTTTATGGACTTGATGAGCTTACGCTAGTTAATCTTTTGGAGCAAGCCGCAAATGTAGCAACTAACAAAGTTGATTTTGCACTTTTTGAAAAGTTAGTACAACAGCAAAAACCACAAGGTGCGCTTACAAAACAGGTGAACCAGCCACAGGCTGAAGCTGTTACCAGCCAAGATGTTCCTCAGTTGCGACAAGAAGATCAAGGACTCTTAGATGCGTGTCGCGCCTATGCACCGGCAGACTTTCTGCGCGTCTTGAAAAAGGAAAAAGGGAGCTTTGCGACAGCTTCTGAATTGCATACTTTAGAATGGGTTGGACAAAAGAAACTTTTTCACCCTGCTGTGATTAATGTTTTGATTCATTACATGATGATTGACAGAGAAATGGCATTGTTGAATCGAAATTTTTTTGAAGCGGTGATTTCCGATTGGAGTCAAAAAAAGATCGCGACTCCTGAAGAAGCAATGCAGCAGGTACGCAGTTTCAATTCACTTAAGAAGCAACAAAAAACGCCGACTTCGAAAACACGACCGCGCAGACGCACGCAGGTAATTCAAAAAGAAAAGTTACCTGATTGGGCAAAGGATGGAGCACAGTTAACACCGCAATCTAAATTCAGCGAAGCAGACCGGCAGAAGTTAAAAGCGCGTCTTAGCAAATTTAAAAAGAAACAGTAAGAAGGGGGCGAAAAAATGAAGAACGTCGGTGATGAACTTGCGCAACAGTTAAAAAAGCACAACTGGACCAAAAATTATCAACAACTGATTCGACAAGCTTTTGCTGATCAAGAAGTTGCACGGTTTATTAAAGAAAATCAAACTGAGTTATCAAAAGAGGATCTCGTCCGCAGTGCAAGTAAGGTTTACGAATTTGTGACAATTAAAAAAAAGTTGGCAAATGGAGAAGAAGTTCCAGTACCAGGATATCGGCCCCAGCTGATTTTGAATAATCATCTAATTGAGGTTGCGTATGTCCCAAGTGAACAATTACTGCTTGCTAGAAAGCAACAGGCTGTGCGTGCACGTGTCCGTTCTTTGAATATGCCTAAAAGTGTTAAAGCTGCACAATTGTCGGATTATGATTTAGAAGGACGTGAAGAAGTTGCGGCTGCGGCTGGGAACTTTATTGAGCAATATATTGCGCAACCGCAAACATTTATTCCAGGGATGTATCTGGAAGGCAGCTTCGGTGTAGGTAAAACTTTCTTGCTAGGAGCGATTGCAAATGGCTTAGCCGAAGAAGGATACCAGTCGACGCTTCTTCATTTTCCTTCTTTTGCTGTTGAACTTAAAAATGCAATTAGTGGCGGCGGTACACTGGCAATGATTGAAAGTGTTAAAAAAGCTCCGATTTTAATGCTCGATGATTTAGGTGCTGATCAACTGTCAAGCTGGTTACGAGATGATGTCTTGGGCGTTATTTTACAATATCGAATGCAAGAAGAGTTGTCGACCTTTTTTAGTTCAAATCTATCAATGAAAGAGTTGCAGGAGCAGTATTTAACAATTAATAATCGCGGTGAGGCGGAGCCACTTAAGGCACGCCGTATCATGGAACGCATTCGCTTTTTAGCTCGAGAATACACAGTCATTGGGCGTAATAGAAGGCATTCTTAAAATCTAAAGTTAGTCTTGAATTAACAAAAAGATAGTGGTTTAATAATAGATGTTAACCGTGGAAGATAAAGAGCTTATCCTTGCAGGGATGGACGGTACTAACTGAAAACTGTCCAGTTGATATAGCTGACCACTTCCATTTGTTTTTCCAATGAAAAGTTGGAACGATTCGTTTCGTTAGCAACGTCTTGAGGAAGTTATGCTAAGCATGACTTTAAATTTTGGGTGGAACCGCGTTCTTAACGTCCCTAATGTGCAAGCGCACGTTAGGGGCTTTTTTTATTTATTTTTACGGGGAGGTATTGAGAATTATGGAAAAAATTAAGCTTGAATTTCCAGATGGAACGGTCAAAGAATTTGCAAAAGAAATAACAACGGAAGAGATTGCGAAGTCAATTAGTACTAGTTTAGCTAAAAAGGCAGTAGCTGGGCGTCTTAATGGTGAGCTGATTGACTACGAGTTTCCGCTTGTAGAAGACGGAAAAATTGAAATCATTACGAAAGAAACAGCAGAGGGTTTGCGGATCTTATGGCACACCGCAGCACTTGTTTTAGGTGCTGCACTGCAAGAACTTTATCCGACAATGAATTTTGGAGAAGTGCAGGAGACTGCGCACGGATTTTATCTTGATACTGATAATGCTCAGGGCCAGGTTGCTGAGACTGATTTTGAAAAAATTACGCAAAAGATGAAAGCAATTGTGAAACAAAATGTTCCGGTTAAAGCAGCCGTATTGTCACAAGCAGCGGCACTTAAATTAGTTGCAGATGATCCTTATACAACTGAACTTATTAAAGAAACAGGAAAAGATCAGGTACTCGTACATCGTTTGGGCGATTTTGTAGATGTTTCGCAAACACCGACACTTTCACAGACAAGTTCAATCAAGGTTTTCCAATTGCTGTCAGTCGCAGGTGCCTATTGGAAGGGTGCTTCAAGTAATCCAATGCTGCAACGTGTTTACGGAACTGCATTCTTTAAACAAAAAGAATTGGAAACAGAGCTGCAAAGAAGGCAAGAAGCCCGTGAACGCGACCATCGTGTGATTGGAAATGAACTTGATTTGTTCTTTGTTGATCCTAAAGTTGGTGCAGGATTACCTTACTGGATGCCTAAGGGTGCCACAATCCGCCGGACAATTGAACGTTATATTATTGATAAAGAAGTTTCGCGTGGTTATGAACATGTCTATACTCCTGTGTTAGCTAACCTTGATCTTTATAAGCAATCAGGTCATTGGGATCATTACCGTGAAGATATGTTTCCTCCAATGGATATGGGCGACGGTGAAATGTTGGAATTACGTCCAATGAACTGTCCATCGCATATTCAAATTTACAATCATCACATTCGTTCTTACCGCGACCTTCCTTTAAGGATTGCAGAACTTGGAATGATGCATCGCTATGAAAAATCGGGTGCTTTGACAGGACTTTCGCGTGTAAGGGAAATGACTTTGAATGACGGTCATACCTTTGTAGCACCTGATCAAATCGAAGAAGAGTTTAAGCAAACGTTGCAGTTAATGGTTTCTGTATATGCTGATTTTGATATCAAGGATTATCGTTTCCGGTTAAGCTATCGTGATCCTAAGAATACCCATAAGTATTTTGATGATGATGAAATGTGGGAAAAGTCACAAAAGATGCTGAAGTCGGCGATGGACGACCTTGGTCTTGATTACTTTGAAGCAGAAGGCGAAGCAGCGTTTTATGGTCCCAAACTTGATGTCCAGACCAAAACAGCACTCGGCGGTGAAGAAACACTTTCAACTATCCAACTTGATTTCTTATTGCCTGAGAAATTTGATCTGCACTACATTGGTGCTGACGGTGAAGAACATCGTCCTGTTATGATTCATCGTGGAATTGTTTCAACCATGGAACGATTCACTGCCTATTTGACAGAAATCTATAAGGGTGCGTTCCCAACATGGCTTGCACCACAGCAGGTCACGATAATCCCTGTTAAAAATGAATTGCATGAAGAATATTGCAAACAGTTGCGTGACCGTCTAGTTGCTCATCAAATTCGAATTGAAATTGATAGCAGAAATGAAAAGATGGGTTATAAAGTAAGACAGGCACAGGTTAACAAAGTACCTTATACTTTAGTAGTCGGTGATAAAGAAGTAGCAGAAAATGGAGTCTCTGTTCGTCGATATGGTGAAAAACAAATGACAAACGCAACTGCTGCCGGTTTTATCAATGAGATTTTAGCAGATATTGAAAGCTACAGTCGGCCTAACAAATAAAAATGGGCATTCATCCTTGACATGAAGCTTGATAGTTGCTACAATTAAACGGTTGAGAAAAGCAGAAGCACCCGCTTCTCGCCTAGCAAACGTGTTAGTTTACGGGCTATGAGTAATTAATTTCGAATTATGAAATAACGGTTTGCGGGTAGTTTTTGTTAACTACCCGCATTTTTTCTGTGTTTTCTCTTAATTTTAATGGAGGTGAAATACCATAGCAGTTGATAAAATGGTAAACGAAGGCATTCGTGCACGTGAAGTACGGTTGATTGCCAATGATGGTTCCCAGCTTGGGGTAAAAACCAAACAAGAAGCACTGCGGTTAGCAGAACAGGCTAATCTTGATCTCGTTTTAGTTGCACCAAAAGCGAAACCACCTGTTGCCAGGGTTATGGATTACGGAAAGTATCGTTTTGAACTGCAAAAGAAACAGCGTGAGGCCAGAAAGAACCAAAAGATTGTGAATGTTAAAGAAGTGCGTTTAAGTCCAACAATTGACGTCAATGACTTTAATACAAAAATGAAAAACGCGCGCAAGTTTCTTTCAAAAGGGGACAAAGTTAAAGTCTCTATTCGTTTCAAAGGACGAGCAATCACGCATAAAGAGATCGGCTATGATGTCTTAAATCGCTTTGCAAAGGAAACCGACGAAGTTGCGACTGTTGAATCCAGAGCAAAGATGGATGGACGCAGCATGTTTATGATGCTAGCACCTAAAGCTGAATAGCTAGTTTTTTTAACACTAGGAGGAAGAGTATTATGCCAAAACAAAAAACACATCGTGCATCAGCAAAACGTTTCAAACGGACAGGAAACGGCGGTTTAAAGCGTGCTAATGCTTTTACAAGCCATCGCTTTCATGGCAAGACGAAGAAGCAACGTCGTCAATTAAGCAAGCCATCTATGGTGTCAAGTTCTGATATGAAACGTATCAAACAAATGTTATCTCAAGTTAAATAATATTTGTCCGGGTTTCAATTAATTTTGATGAGGGTCTCAAGAAGACCTATATGCAGGTCAGCCTCAGATGAGAGCTGCTTGGATAAGATAAGGGAGGAATTTTCATGCCACGTGTTAAGGGTGGAACAGTTACGCGCCAACGCCGTAAGAGAATGATTAAATTAGCAAAAGGATATCGTGGAGCAAAGCATATCCAATTTAAAGTCGCAAAACAACAGGTAATGAAGTCTTACCAATATGCTTTTCGTGATCGCCGCAAGACGAAAACTAATTTCCGTAAATTGTGGATTGCACGTATTAACGCTGCAGCACGGATGAACGATATTAGTTACAGCAAATTGATGCATGGATTAAAGCTTGCGCAAATCGATGTTAACCGTAAGATGTTAGCTGACTTAGCAATCACTGACGGTGCAGCATTTACAGCAATTGTTGATGAAGCAAAAAAAGCATTAGCAAAATAGTTGTAGTAAAAAGCAAGAGGGTTGTGCCAAAAGTAGATTTTTGGCATAGCCCTTTTTTTAAAGTTAGGTGGACGTATTCAGGAAAAACGATCTGGGGCTCAGCCTGTGCCTAAGCCTAAATTACGCGTAACCAAATACGGGTTACTTTGTAATTCATTGCTTAGTCCATGGAGGTTAAGCGCTGATGGTCGCACTTTTGTTTTAATTTTTTGCCACCTAAGTGCTTTTTAGCATATAATTAACTGATTGATAAGTAAATTGTTAGGAGTTGTCATCAATGTTTACACGTTTCAAACCAACTTGGGCACTGAGTTCGATTTACGAACTGACTCCTGAAGAACTTAAAAAACACGGAATCAAGGTAATCTTGACTGATCTGGACAATACCTTGATTGCCTGGGACAACCCTGAAGGTACGCCTGAGCTGAGAAGTTGGCTTGATAGGATGCAAGCAGCGGCGGTTCCTGTCATTGTGGTTTCAAATAATAGTAAAAAAAGAGTGGCACATGCGGTTGCACCGTTAAATTTGCCTTTCATTGCGCGTGCCCTAAAGCCATTTTCTCGCGGAGTAAATCAGGCTAAAAGAATGTTAAACTTAAGTGACAGCGAATTGGTGTTAGTGGGTGATCAATTGGTCACAGACATAGCTGCGGCAAACGCAGCCCAAATTAGGAGTATTCTGGTGAAACCAATTGTTGAGACAGATGCATGGAATACTAAGATTAATCGCTTTTTTGAAGGAATAATTAAAAACTATCTTAAAAAAAACAATGAATTAAAGGCATGGGGGCATTCATTAGATGACTGAAACCGAAGAGTTATATTGTATAGGGTGCGGTGCTTTGCTGCAGAGTACAGATCGTGAAGGATTAGGTTTCGTACCTGCCGCATCACTACAGAACAGAGAGGATCATAAGGAATTATATTGCAGACGCTGTTTTCGTTTACGCCATTACAATGAACTAGCGACGGTGTCATTGACTGATGATGATTTTTTGCGGGTTTTGTCTAAGATTGGAGAAACAGATGCTTTGGTGGTCAACGTGGTCGATATTTTTGACTTCAGCGGATCACTTATTCCTGGGCTCCAGCGGTTTGTAGGCGATAATCCAATTTTGATGGTTGGCAACAAAGAAGATTTGCTGCCTAAATCTTTAAAACGTTCTAAACTAAAAGATTGGATGCGGCAAGAAGCTAACAAAGTGGGATTGCGCCCAGTAGCAGTTTCGCTGGTAAGTGCCAAAAAGAACCATGCTTTAGCTGACCTGATGACCACTATTGAAAAGTACAGCAAGGGAAGAGATGTTTACGTGGTTGGGGTTACAAATGTTGGTAAATCAACCTTGATTAATCAGATCATTAAGAAGCAATTAGGAGTCGCGGAATTGATTACAACTTCACGGTTTCCTGGTACGACGCTTGACAAGATTGAAATTCCTTTAGATGATGACCATTTTATGATTGACACACCGGGAATTATTCATGCCCAGCAAATGGCGCATTACTTGACTGGCAAAGATTTGGCGCTCGTCGCACCGCAAAAGGAGATTAAACCGAAAGTTTATCAGCTTACAGGAGGTCAAACTCTTTTTCTAGGAGCACTGGCACGCTTTGATTATCTTACCGGTGGAAAAAGCGGCGTTGTGGTGTATACCGATAATAACTTGCCGCTTCATAGAACCAAAACCGAAAATGCAGTTTCTTTCTATGAAAGACATGCGGGTGAACTTTTACAGCCACCGGCAAAAGAAAATTTGGAGCAGATCTTACCATGGGAACGCTTTGAATTTAAAACAGAACAAAAAAGTGATTTAGTTTTTGCAGGTTTAGGCTGGATTACCGTTCCGGCAGATGCGGTAGTTGCCGGGTGGGTTCCTCAAGGAGTAGGGGTCACACTCAGACGCACGATGATATAAGGAGAAAAAATGATAACTGGAAAACAAAAAAGATATTTGAAAGCACAGGCACATAGTATGCGCCCTGTTTTTCAGATTGGTAAAGAGGGCTTGACAGACGAATGGTTTGAACAAGTGGGACATGCCCTCGAAAAAAGAGAATTGTTAAAAGTCAACGTACTTCAAGGAGCAATGCTTGAGGCTAAAGAAGCTGCAGCAGCAATTACCGCTAACTCTGAAATTACAGTTGTGCAGGTAATCGGACATGTATTGGTGCTTTACCGTCAAGCTCAAGATCCAAAGAATCGACAAATTTCAACTTCACTCCAAAAGATTACACAGCACAAGAGGTGAAAAAGGTTGGCTGTTAAAACGCTTAAAGAAACAGATGTGCAGGTTATGCCTGAATTGAAGAGTAGTCATGAAAAGAAAAGGGTTGGGATTTTGGGAGGAACTTTTAATCCCCCTCACTTAGGTCATTTGATGATTGCCGAGCAAGTGGCGGATCAGCTTGGATTAAATAAAGTGTTTTTCATGCCTGATGCAAATCCGCCACATGTTGACCACAAAGACGCTATTGCCGCAGATCAGCGAAAAGCAATGGTGGAATTGAGCATTGCACATAATCCACTTTTTGAACTTGAGACTTGCGAACTTGACCGCGGTGGAATTAGTTACACATATGACACAATTAAAGAGTTGCGTCTGCGTCATCCAGATTGGGAATATTATTTCATTATTGGTGGAGATATGGTTGCGTATTTACCAAAATGGCATCGAATATCTGAACTAGTCAAATTGGTTCACTTTGTCGGAGTTGGACGTTCAGGCTACTCACGCAAAAGCCGTTTCCCCATTTTATGGGTTGATGTCCCCTTGATAGAAATTAGCTCGACTAACATTCGCTGGCGTGTACGCAACCACTGTTCCATCAAGTATCTTGTTACGGACAATGTTATGGATTACATTCGGGAAGAAGGGCTTTATCGTGAGTGAAATCGTATATCAAAAGCTGTATTATCCTAAAAGTAGGAAAAAGCTCTTAGCTGTTTTGAAAAAGAGTGTGTCTCCTAAGCGTTACCAACATTTGCTGGGAGTTGAACAAGCGGCATTGCGGCTGGCTGAGTTGAATCAGGTTGACCTTGAAAAAGCTAGTATAGCAGCACTTGTGCATGATTATGCGAAGGAAAGAAGTGCTGCAGACTTTCGGAGTGTTATTACTAAAAGCAACCTTGATCCAGATCTGTTGAATTGGAATAATGTGATTTGGCATGGGGTTGTTGGAGCACAAATGATTAAAGATGAACTTGGAATTCAAGATGAGGAGATTTTAGATGCTGTACGCAAACATACAGTGGGCGCTCCACAAATGACGCTACTTGATAAAATAATTTATGTTGCTGATTTTATTGAAGAAGGTAGAGTATTTCCAGATGCGCAGTTGGCACGAACCATTGCATATGCAGATCTTGACAGCGCAGTTGCGTTTGAGACCAAGCATACATTGCAATATTTAATGTCAGCAAATAAAGTCATTTATCCAGCAGCCATCTTAACATATAACAAATGGGTTGTAGAAAATTGAAATAAAGGAGAATTAGATGGAAAGTAAAGAAATTTTAAAAAATGTGGTTGAGGCTGCAGATAATAAAAAAGCAGAAGAAATCGTGGCACTTGATGTACATGAACTCAGCTACTTGGCAGATTATTTTGTAATTATGCAAGCCGATTCTGCGCGTCAGGTAAAAGCAATTGCTGATAACATTGAAGAAGCAGTTGAAGAGGCAGGAATTAAAATCAAACAGATTGAGGGTAAAAACAGTGGCAACTGGATTTTGATTGATCTGTATGATGTGGTAGTCCATGTCTTTAAAACAGAGACACGGCAATTTTACAATTTGGAAAAACTGTGGGCAGACGCACCACTGGTTGAACTTTCCAATTGGATTACGGAGTAGTCGATGATTTATGCAAGTTTTGCGGAACTCTATGATAAATTAATGGATCCGAGTATTTATGAAGATTGGGCCAATTTTATTATGCGGCTTGTTCCATCAAAGCGGCAGACAATTCTTGATTTGGCGTGTGGAACGGGACGGCTGGCGGTGAAGCTTGTGCAAGCTGGTTATGCAGTTAGCGGGGTAGATCTTTCGCCAGAAATGCTTTCTTTAGCAGAGTTGAATGCGCGTATGCAAAAAGTAACCCTTCCCTTGATACAGGCTGATATGACAGCTTTAGACGGTTTGGAACGCTTTGATGTTGTCGTGAGTTGTTTGGATTCACTGTGTTATTTGCAAAATCCTGCTGATTTAAAGAAAACTTTTGTGCAAGTAAGGGAACATTTAGAAGATGAGGGAACCTTTATCTTTGATGTGATTTCTCCATATCAGACGGATACTGTCTATCCCGGATATACGTACGCACATACAACAGAGCAGCAAGCATTTACTTGGGAGAGTTATGCTGGAGAACAAGCACACAGCGTGATCCATGACCTAAATTTTTTTATAAAAGAGCAGCAGACACAACAATATCGGCGTGTCACAGAAATTCATCAAGAGCGGACTTATCCGGTTGCAGACTATCTGAAATTCCTTTCTGAAGCTGGATTTGCACGAGTTGCAGTTTTCAGTGACTTTGGCAGGCAAGACGTCACAGCAACAACAACGCGGTATTTCTTTGTTTGCCATAAAGAGTAGGAGGAACCAAGATGGTTGTTGTGGGCATCATTGCTGAATATAATCCGTTTCACAATGGACATCTATATCAAATCAGACAAACACGCAAACGATTTCCAACAGCAACACTTGTTGTTGTGATGAGTGGTAATTTCTTGGAACGTGGCGAACCAGCTATTGTTGATAAGTGGACACGTGCTAATGAAGCGCTGCATTGTGGTGTCGATCTTGTCATTGAACTTCCGGTTGCTTTTTGTGTCCAGCCGGCGGATCGATTTGCTGCGGGGGCGGTTTTATTACTACGTGAAATGGGAGTTCAAAAACTCGTTTTCGGAGCTGAACATGCAGATTATGATTTTGCAGCTTTAGCTGAAAAGGTTGGGACCGTGCATGGTGATTTTTCACGCTACAATGAATCTTTTGCAGCCGCTTATCAAAGAGTGATAGCCGAAAAAATCGGACATCGAGTAGACCAGCCCAATGATATGTTGGGACTGGCATATGCAAAGGCCAACCGGGAAATGGGTAATTTTCTTGAACTGGTACCGTTGCAACGCATGGGAGCGGCGCATCATGCGACTGTGCTAGCACCTGGAAAAAATATTGCGAGTGCCTCAGCGATTAGAGCACAATTAATGCAAGCTAAGACTGCTAGTGTTAATAATTATGTACCGCAACAAACTTTGAATGATTTGGCTAAACAACAGCTTGTTAGCTGGGCAGATTTTTGGCCATTACTGCGTTACCAATTGTTGACTGCCACACACGAGCAATTACGGAATTTTTATGACGTGACTGAAGGATTGGAGTTTCGCATGAAAGAAAAGTTAGAACGATTGCCACAGACTGCAGATTTTGAAACTTGGTTGCAGGCGGTCAAGTCTAAGCGTTATACTTATACCCACCTTGCGCGGCTTGCGGTCATTATCTTATTGCAGGTGACAGCTGCAGAAGTCAAGCATGTCTCAGAAAAACCTTATTTACGACTTCTCGGGTTTACCCCTGCTGGACAACAGCTGCTTAATCAACGTAAGAAAAAGGTTGCATTTCCGCTAATCACACGGGTTACACAGCAGATTAGAAAAGAGCAATTGCAAGTGGATTATCGTGCCGGTTTGATTTATGAACTGGCGAGTCTTAGAGTTCAAGATCATGGAAGGGCTCCACTACGTGTAGGTTACTCACTGTCAAGGGAAAGCCATTGACATTGTATTTTACGACAGGTATAATCAAGTTTGTTGCATTAGGGGGAAGTACTCAATGAAATGGTCTTTAAATGAATTGCGTCAAACAGGTGCAGCACCATTTGAAGTTGACGAAACTATTGATCTTTCTGAGTCCATCCGGAGGCGTAATGAAAATATTATTGCAATTTCTCCGGTGCATGTGAAGGGCTTTTTGGTAGTTGATAGTTTAGGTCTGTTGGGCTCTTTTCAGATCAGTGCTAAACTGACAGTACCTTCTACAAGGTCACTGAATGAAGTTGAGCTTCCGTTGAATTTTGATGTCAGCGAGTATTATGTAGATCCGCGTGAAGGCAATTTAGCACGTTTTGCCGCCGATGATGTGGTAATCAACGTGGAGGATGGATTGCTTGACCTTGCACAGGTTGCTGAGGACAATATTTTATTACAGATTCCAATGCGGGTGTTGACTCCGACAGAGCAACAAGGAGAGGCGCCTTTACCTCAAGGTCAAAGTTGGACGGTTACTGAAGATGATCAGCAGACTGACAATGATGACCATTCTCAAATTGATCCACGTTTGGCTAAGTTGAAGGATTTCTTCAAAAAGGATGATTGAGTCTGTCTGGGCGGGTTGCTATATTCGCAAACAACAAGTACAATTTCTCTTGTTGATTAAATTAATATGAAGGGGGTGTTTGTTGATGGCAGTACCAGCACGTAAAACATCAAAAATGCGTAAAAGATTACGCCGTACACATTATAAGCTGCAAGTACCTGGAATGAGTGCATGTCCTAATTGTGGTGAATTGAGAAGATCTCATCGTGTATGCTCAAGTTGTGGTTACTATGGTGACAAAGAAGTTGTGAAAATCAAAAAGTAAGCAGCGATGATACTTTATTATTAAAACAGCTAAGACGAGTGTTCTGGACAGGTGGTTCGGAATACTCTTTTTTTGTAATGTTTTTTTCTGTTTGAGTAGTGTGATCAGGGCGGATATGTTAAAATTTATCAGGACAGAAGGGAAGTTACAAAATGAAAGTGCATAACGTCAGTTTGAAGATCAGCGCAGTCGGTGCTGCTCAGTATCCGCTAGAAGGGTATCCGGAGATTGCATTGGTAGGGCGTTCTAATGTTGGAAAGTCTTCATTGGTCAATACGCTGATTAATCGCCGAAGCTATGCGCGGACTTCGAGCCAACCGGGAAAGACGCAAACACTTAACTTTTATGAGGTTGAGTCGCAGCTTTTTTTGGTCGATGTTCCGGGTTACGGCTATGCGAAGGTTTCAAAAAAAGATCGGCAAAAGTGGGGTAGAATGATAGAAGAATACTTAACGCAAAGGCAGACTTTGCGTGGAGTTATTATTCTGTTAGATGGCAGACACGCACCAATGCAACTTGATTTGCAAATGATTGATTTTTTGCATTATTACAAGCTCCCTCTTTTGATAGTGGCGACTAAGGTTGATAAGGTTCCCCGTAGTAAGTGGAACAAGATTGAAAAGGAGATTAAGCAAAACGCTGATTTACAACCACAAGACCAGCTAGTGCTTTTTTCGGCCACTACCAAAGCTGGGGCGCCAGTAGTTTGGGATTGGATCGAAAAAAAGACAAAAATCAATGAGGGGATGTTGGATGATGGAGTTCAATGAATATCAAAAGGCAGCAACAAGGACGTTATATGGTAACGAGCAGGTACTAACTAACTGTGCACTTGGTCTAGCGGGTGAAAGCGGTCAGTTAATTGATTTAGTCAAGAATTATACATTTAAGGGTAAAGATCTTAATCGTGAGGAAATGATTCATGAAATGGGCGATGTTTTATGGTATCTTTCTCAGATTGCTGCTTGGGCTGATATTCCCTTTGATGAAGTTGCTCGTGATAACATCGAAACACTGAATAAGCGGTATCCGCACGGTTTTGCCCAAGATAAATAAGTATTCATCCTTTAAAATCGGCAAAAAAAGGGTATTAAAAAAGCTCTTAACGAGCTTATTTTTTTTGATCTTTGGGATCCTTTTTGTTTTTCGGTTTTTGTTCTTCCCGTGGTTTTTTAGGATCGAGTGCGAATTTTCCAAAAAGTTCATCCACTTTATTTTGGTTGTTTACGGTTAGTCCCATGAACGTTCCTCCTAACATGGTTTAATCGATACTACCCAAAGGATAACAATTTTCCAGACCTTTTTCAAATACAATGATTACTGTGAATTCTTTTTTGGTTATTTTATGCATAAAAACAATAAATTAGCGATTTATATTGCATAATAATTCTTTTACTAGTATAATTTCTTACATAAGCAAGGAAAGTCAGGGAGATAGTGAAATGAAGACAAAAAGTTTATGGCTCTTTTTATGTGTTTTTGTGTGTGCACTTTTTATTCCATTCCAACAGACACAAGCAGCGACTGATGGATATTTACAAAAGGTTAAGGATCAAGGAACTTTAGTAGTCGGAACCAGTGCCGATTATCCACCTTACGAATTTACGGTTAAGCAAAATGGAGAGACTAAGTATGTTGGGCTTGACATGGAGATTGCCCAAAAATTTGCTGATAATTTGGGAGTAAAATTAGTAGTCAAGAATATGAATTTTGATTCTCTATTAGTTGCACTTGAGACGCATAAAGTTGATATGGTAATTTCAGGAATGAACCCAACTCCTGAACGGCAGCAGAGTGTTGATTTCTCAAAAGTATACTATTCTGGAGATCAATATATGTTGATTAATAAAAAAGATCTTGCTCGTTTTAAGACCATCAAGAGTTTTAAGAACAAAACGATTGGGGCACAAACAGGTTCACTGCAATATACACTTGTTAAACAACAGATGAAAAACAATGAGATTAAAGGGCTTGCCAAATTAAACGATCTTGTGATTGCGCTGCAGTCCGGTAAAGTCAACGCAGTTGCGATGGAAGAACCGACAGCAAGGGCTTTTGCAGAAAATAATTCAGGATTAGTGGCTATCAATCCGAAATTTAAAGTTGATGCAGGGCAAACAGGTGCGGCAATCGCCTTTCCTAAGGGAGCAACTTCTTTAGTGAATGCGGCTAATAAAACGATTACCCAAATTAAACAGCAGAATTTAATTAATAAAAAATATATTCCACAGGCTGGGAAATACATGGCTGGAAATACGAAGAGTAATTCAATTCTGAATTACTGGACGTACTTTGCAAAAGGAATTGAATATACGCTTATAATCACTGTTGTTTCAGTTTTCTTCGGATTTGCCTTGGGTGTCTTGTTTGCGCTGATGCGGTTGTCACGCAATAAATTGTTTCATTGGTTAGCAGTTGCCTATATTGAATTTGTGCGGGGAACTCCGCTCATGGTGCAGGTAATGTTTGTCTATTTTGGAATTGGAGCGGTCATTCAATCTTTACCAGCCCTTGTTGCTGGAATCATAGCTGTGTCCTTAAATTCAACAGCGTATGTGGCTGAAGTTATTCGTTCAGGGATCGAATCAATTCCGGCAGGTCAGACAGAAGCAGCTCGGAGCCTAGGCATGTCACAGAAATTGACTTATCGGTATGTAATTATTCCACAGGCTTTAAAGAACATTTGGCCTGCGCTAGGCAATGAATTCATTACCTTAATTAAGGAAAGTTCAATTGTTTCAATTATTGGTGTCACCGATTTAATTTACCAGATGCAACTGGTCCAGTCTGCAACTTACAAAGGCGTTGTTCCAATCTTCATTGCAATGGTAATCTATTTTGTAATGACATTCAGTTTATCCAAGGTTTTGGGTTATTTTGAAGGGAGAATGAAACATGCCTAGTCTGATAGAAGTGAAAGAACTTGAAAAAGCTTTTGGTGAAAATGTTGTTTTGAAAAATATTAGCGAGACGGTCAAAAAAGGAGAGGTTATCTGTGTAATTGGTCCTTCAGGATCGGGAAAAAGTACTTTTCTGAGATGTTTAAACGTGTTGGAAAAACCTACCAGCGGACAAGTTTTGTTTGAAGGTAAAGAGTTAACTCATCTGAATGAAGAAGAGCTGAATTTATTGCGTGAACGGATGGGAATGGTTTTTCAGGGCTTCAACTTATTTCCAAATATGAGTGTCTTGGATAATCTAAAGTTGGCTCCATTGCATGTCAGAAAAGTTACTGAAGAAGCAGCTACGACCACGGCCCAACGCCTGTTAGCGCAGGTTGGGTTGGAAGACAAGGCCAAGCAGTACCCAGAGAGCCTCTCAGGTGGACAGAAGCAGCGTGTAGCCATTGCGCGTGCTTTGGCAATGGATCCAGAGGTCATGTTGTTTGATGAGCCGACATCGGCGCTTGATCCTGAGATGGTTGGTGAGGTATTGAAGGTGATGCGTGATCTTGCAGATTCCGGAATGACAATGGTTGTTGTTACTCATGAGATGGGCTTTGCTAAAGAAGTTGCCGATCAGATCTGGTTTATGGATGGCGGCTATATTCAGGAAAAAGGCAAACCGCAAGAATTCTTTGCTGCACCTAAAACTGAACGTGCACGGCTGTTTTTGTCGAAGATCTTGCCAGAATAAGGCGTTGATAATTAGGGCTTTATTCTAGGATTGGCTGGCTTGAAAGCTCACAATTAGCCTTACTGATTTGACTCATACTTATTAAGTACCCCAAAATTGCATGGCTGTTTGGCCCAATTTTTGGAGGTGCTTTTTTATTCTATAAAGTTGTGGCAGACTGTACTATAATATTAGAAGTGTTTTATTAATAGACGAGGTGAAATTAAAAATGGCAACAAAACATATTGAAAATAAATTAAAGTTGCTGCCAGATTTACCGGGATGCTACCTTATGAAGGATCTTAATAGCAAAATTATTTACGTGGGCAAAGCAAAAAATCTAAAGAATCGGGTGCGCTCTTATTTTAAAAGTGCGCATGTTGGTAAAACGGCTAAATTAGTTTCCGAAATCCGTGATTTTGAAACAATCATCACTTCGACAGATAAGGAAGCCTTTTTGCTTGAAATTACACTGATTCAAAAGCATAGTCCCTACTATAACATTCGGTTAAAAAGAGGGACGGGTTATCCGTATATCAAAATTACTAATGAAAAAGATCCGCAACTTAAAATTGTCAGTCAAATCAAAAAAGACGGTGGTTCATATTTTGGACCATATCCCAATGTATATGCAGCTGAAGAAACAATTCAACTACTGCAAAAGGTATACCCTCTACGGCGTTGCAATGGTTACCAAAAACGTCCATGCCTCTATTATCATATGGGCCAATGTTTAGGCGCATGTTTTAAAGAGGTACCACAGGAAAAATATCAAAGACAGATTAGGAAAATTAAGTCCTTTCTGAATGGAAATGTGGGTCACATCAAAAGAACACTTGAAGCTAAGATGAGTGATGCTTCGGCTAAGCTGGAATTTGAAAGAGCTGCAGAAGTACGCGACCAGATCCACTATATTGAGGTCACAGTTGAGCGACAAAAGATTATCTCGAATGATAATACGCCGCGTGATCTTTTCAACTTTTATATGGATAAGGGCTGGCTTTCGCTTCAGATCTTCTTTATCCGGCAAGCGCGGTTAATTAAACGTGAAAAAAGACTTTTTCCATGCATTGATAAGCCTGAAGCTGAACTGGAATCCTTTATTTTACAGTTTTACAATCAAAAAAATAGAATCTTGCCCAAAGAAATTTTGGTTCCTACCGGCGTTTCACAAGATGTGCTGGCAGAGATTCTCAAGATTCCGGTGAAGACTCCGCAACGAGGCGCTAAACGGGATCTAATGCAATTAGCCCAGCAAAACGCTAAGCTGATTTTAGATGAAAAATTTCGCTTACTTGAACTTGATGACCGCAAGACGACCGGTGCAATGGATGAGCTAACACAGGCCCTCCATTTGCCGCAAGGCCATCGAATTGAAGCTTTTGACCACTCTCACTTGCAAGGGACAGATCCAGTTTCAGCAATGATTTGTTTTATTGATGGGCGTCCTGAAAAAGATCAGTATCGTAAATACAAACTTAAAACAGTTACACATGCAGACGAGGCCGCAAGTACACGTGAGGTAATCAGACGGCGCTATAGTCGTTTGCTAAAGGAACATGCGCAGCTCCCGGATTTAATCTTGATGGATGGGGGAATTGTCCAGGTTGAAGCGGTAATTGATGTGTTACAAAATGAATTGAACCTCTCAATTCCTGTTGCTGGGATGGTTAAAGATGAACATCACAAAACAGCGGCGTTGATGAATGCTGCTTTCCAAAAAGTTCCGTTAGATCCCAAAAGTGAGGGCTTTTACTTGCTGCAACGGATTCAAGATGAGGTGCACCGCTTTGCGATTACTTTTCATCGTAAAGCACACTCCAAAAACTCGCTTTCATCAAGGCTGGATCTGATTCCGGGTGTAGGTCCTAAGTCACGGACTAAGCTGTTGCGCAAATTTGGGTCAATGAAAAAGATCACCGAGGCTCCTGTTAATGAGATTCAATCGTTAGGAATCTCAAAAAAAGTTGCCCAGATGATCAAGCTGAGTCTTAAATAGTTTTTTTAGTGACTATTAAGTTCGTTTGGAAGTTGTGGTTCGTAGTCGATGTCCCACGGTTCAACATGTACATCTGTGTCAAAGACCCCATATTTGCGACGCAATAGACTTTCTATTTTCTCAGTAATGTGATGACTGCGTCTGACTGTCATCTGCGGGTCAACCCAAATGATAATGTCAACAAAGATATTTGCACCATAAGAACGGCCTTGAATATTATGAACAAGTTCCACTCCATCAATTTTTTGAACAGCGGCCGTATACTCATCCAGTAGATCATCATCGAATCCATCAGAAAGTGAAAAAGCACTTGCTGAAAAAATATTGTAGGCGGTCTTTAAAATTAAAAGGCCGATAATGAGTGCGGCGGCGCCATCTAGCCAAGGCATGTGGAAGTTTGCACCGATAATGGCAGCTGAAGTGCTGAAACTAGTCCAGGCATCGTTGCGGCTATCTTTTGCAATCGCGCCCAGCGCTTCGGAATTGATTAATGCCGCCCGCTTTTTATTGCGCAGATAGATTATAAACATGACAATTCCACTAAAGAGACCCACAAAAAGAGCATGGATATCGGGGGTTGTACTCTTTTGAAAGAGCAGATCCTGAACGGACGAGTAAAGGACACTCAAGCCTACAAGCAGCATGATAAAGGAGACAAGCAAAGTGGCAATTGTTTCTGCTTTCCAATGGCCGTATTGGTGATGTTCATCAGGTGGACGCTGAGCTAAGCGTAAACCGACCATAATGGCACAAGACGAGAAGACGTCTGTCAGATTGTTAGAACCATCGGCAATTAGGGTTGCAGAATGGCTAAGCTGTCCTACAACCAGTTTTAAAAGTGTGAGTACAATATATGCACTGATATTTAAGAGAACGCCTCTTTGTGCTATTTTTAAGTTTTGATAACGTTCTTGCATGGTAGACACTCCTCGGGCAAAAAACACTATTTTTAATCATTAGCTACAATAGATAAATTATAAATGATTTTTGTATTAAAGCAAATGAAGGCGTTTTTCATTTCTTTGACCAGCTGCAAAAAAACTGGTATAGTGAGGCTTGGTAGTTTTCAGAACGGATGAGAGAAGTTCATTTTTTCTTTTTTCTTGGAAGTTAATGAAGCTGTGTATTAATTAATGAAGTTTTGTATTTTTATTTTAGGTCTGAAAAGAAAGAAAGGTGAGCAGAAGTGGCATTTGTTGATCAAGTTAAGATCAATGTCAAGGCCGGAAACGGCGGCAATGGAATGGTGGCATTCCGTAGAGAAAAGTATGTTCCAAATGGCGGACCTGCCGGCGGTGACGGTGGCAAGGGCGGCAGTGTAGTTTTAAAGGTAGATGAAGGATTACGCACCCTGATGGATTTTCGTTACCATCGGCATTTTAAAGCTAAAAGCGGCGGCAACGGAATGATTAAAGGGATGTATGGCAGAGGTGCTGATGATCTGTATATTGCTGTTCCTGAAGGTACAACGGTCTCTGATGAAGAAACTGGTGAAGTTCTAGGTGATCTCTTGCATGAAGGAGACGAATTGGTAGTCGCTAAAGGTGGTCGTGGCGGCCGTGGCAATATTCACTTTGCAAGTCCTCGCAATCCAGCACCTGAGATTGCTGAAAACGGTGAACCCGGCGGTGAGCGCATTTTGAAACTTGAGCTAAAAGTCTTAGCTGATGTTGGCTTGGTCGGATTTCCATCTGTTGGAAAATCAACCTTGTTAGCGACAGTTACAAGTGCAAAGCCAAAAGTTGCTGCTTATCATTTCACCACACTTGTGCCTAACCTAGGAATGGTGCGTCTAGAAAATGGCAGTGATTTTGTGATGGCTGACTTACCGGGGCTAATCGAAGGGGCTTCCCAAGGTGTTGGACTTGGAATTCAATTTTTGCGGCATGTTGAAAGGACCCGGGTTATTCTGCATTTGATAGATATGAGCGGTTTTGATGGCCGCGATCCTTACGATGATTTTATCAAAATCAACCAAGAATTGGAAAGTTACGATGAACTACTTTTAGAGCGACCACAGATTGTGGTTGCTAGTAAGATGGATCTTCCAGAAGCAGCAGCTAATTTGCGTCAATTCAGGGAAAAAATGCAAAAACAACAAATTTTGGCACAACAACCTGAAATTATTGAAATCTCATCCGTTACACGTCAAGGACTGCAGGAACTTTTGCTTAAGACTGCTGCATTGTTAGATAAGACACCGGCCTTTCCCACTCTGGCACAGCGGCAAACAACTAGCGATGAACAGCTTTATCAATTTGAAGATGGAGAGCAGCCAGATTTTGAGATTACACGTGATCCAGATGCAACTTGGGTTCTTGGGGGATCTAAGCTAGAGAAGCTCTTTAAGATGACTAACTTTGATCACGATGAAAGCATAATGCGTTTTGCTAGACAGCTTCGTGGGATGGGTGTCGATGATGCATTGCGTGCGCGTGGTGCTAAACCAGGCGATCATGTCAGAATTGATAAATTCACTTTTGAATTCGTAGAATAAAAGGCAGTTGGATGTTTTTGAGGTTAAGATAAATGGGAGTAAATACAAAAAAACGTCGGTATATCACTGGATTTGACGGCATCCGGACGTTAGCCGTTCTTGGGGTAATTCTATATCACTTATTTCCGTATAATATTCAAGGCGGGTATCTTGGGGTGCCTATCTTTTTTGTACTTTCTGGATATCTGATTACGGATATTTTGAATGAAGAGATTGAAAAATACGGAAAAGTTCACGTTTGGGAATTTTATCAAAGACGGATGAGACGTCTTTATCCGGCTCTGGTAGCAATGGTAATCGGGACAAGTGCCTATATAACGCTCTTTCAGCGGGATATGTTAGTTCATATTCGGAGAACGATCATTGCTAATTTGTTATATGTATATAACTGGGTACAACTTGGACAGGGACAGTCCTATTTTGATCGCTTTGGAGCACAGTCGCCTTTTACGCATCTCTGGTCGCTTTCAATTGAGGGACAGTTTTATTTCTTTTGGCCCCTGATTTTAACAGTCTTGTGGGTCTTATTACGCAAAAAGCAGCCGGTTTTTGATGTTATTTTTGTGGCAGCCTTTGTGTCGGCGTTGATGATGGCAGTGTTATATCGGCAAGGACAAGACCCTTCACGAATTTACTTTGGCACCGACACCCGGATGTTTGCAATTCTTCTGGGAGCAGCCTTGTCGGTTATTTGGCCAAGCAAGAGTTTAAAAGAACGGCTCAGCACTCAAGCACGTTGGTTTTTGGATGCTGCCGGGATCTGTGCACTGCTGTTAATTGTTATTTTGTTCTTCAAGATGCCAGGTGAAAGTGATCTGACTTATCATGGTGGGATGTTCTTCTTTACACTCTTGTCTGCTGTCCTAGTGGCAACTGTGGTTCATCCGGGAGCAGATTTAAATCGAATTATGTCCAATCCTGTTTTCAGCTGGGTAGGTAAGCGAAGTTATGGGATCTATTTATATCAATTTCCTGTAATGATTTTTTATGAAACCCGAGTTGCGAATGTAGCAGCACATCCCGTTTTGCATAGTTTGGTAGAAATTGCGCTCATTATTGGAATTAGTCATTTATCTTATGTTTATCTTGAGTTACCACTTCAGCACTTTGACTATCGCCGGACTGGTGAAGTTATCAGTGAGTTTTTTCAGCGAAATTCACGCTATGGTTGGCGCCGTTTATGGGTCTGTGCCGGGGTGCTCTTGAGTGTTCTTGCGTTAGTGGGAGCCATTGCGCAACCATCTTCAGCTTCAAATAGTTCCGCGCAACAATTGAAAAAAGTGATCGAAAGTAATCAGCGCAAGGTTGCAAGTGGAAATGCACGTGAACAAAAGAAAGCTGCTACTAAGCAAAGTGCAGCACAAAGTTCGCAGGTGCAAAGCTCTTCAGCTGACACGGCGCACAGTAAGCAACAGTCACAGCAGTCTGAAGAACTGACTGATCGTCAAAAACAGCAAGCTCAAAACTTGAACGTGACGGCAGTTGGAGATTCAGTTATGGCTGATGGAGCAGTTAAGTTACAAGGAATTTTTCCGCGAATGTATGTTGATGCGCAGGTTGGCCGCCAGCCGCGCGATGCGATTGGAATTCTACAAGGACTTGCTCAAAATGGAAAATTGGCGGATACTGTCTTGTTGAGCCTTGGAACAAATGGACCTTTTTCAGATGATGAATTAGATCAGATTATGGCGGCAGTTGGGAAAAGACAAGTCTTTTGGATTAACACACATGTTCCTACGCGTCGTTGGCAAAATCAGGTAAACGACTCTTTAAAGGCTGCGGCGTCTAGGTATCATAATCTGAAAATTATTGACTGGTATGATTACAGCAATCGTCATCCAGAGTGGTTTTACGCAGATAATGTGCATCCCAACGAGTATGGCCTTAATTATTACAGCGGCTTTATTGCAAAGGAAATGTTAAGTTCTTCTAAGTAAATCTGCGTTTACCTTGTGAAGACCAATAAAAAGGCTCAGCGTCACTTTGTTGGCGGCTGAGATCTTTTTGTCTTAACTACGAACTTTGAAGTGCCAACCCATTAAAAACAAGACCATTGGCGATAATGCGATAGCCTAAGACTGGATAGTTATGACCTGCATACTGGATGAAAACTGTAACAGGGGCTGCTGAATCATGAAATAAAACCGGGACTTCACCTAGCTTGAGCGCCTTTTGTTTACCCAAGGCGGTGCTGAAGACTAGTCCAGTAGTGGGTACCATGTTAAAATTTGTGATTGGAGTTTTGGTGTTTTTTTCGATTTCGAAGAATAAGCGTAATTCTTTGTTTAAGTCTGCAGTGAGAGTACAAAGGTCAGACAGATACATAGTTAACCTCCTTTCAAGGTTTACTGTATATTATAATGTGGGTTGTTTTAGCAAACAAGGCAATCATTTTTAAATTAAGATGGTGACAGCTTATTTTTTGATGTTAAAATAAAAAAAGGTATTATTAATTTTAAGCTGTCTTGTGGCTTAATAGATTGGATAAGTTTATGGAAATTGAATTTTTAGGAACAGGAGCCGGTTCACCGGCAAAAGCACGCAATGTTACGAGCATTGCTTTGAAGCTGCTTGAAGAAATTAATGAAATTTGGCTTTTCGATGTAGGTGAAGGGACGCAGCATCAGATTTTGCGTACGACGATTAAGCCGCGCAAAATTGCGCGCATCTTTATCACTCATTTGCATGGGGACCATATCTTTGGCCTTCCGGGTTTTTTGAGCAGCCGCTCATTTCAGGGAGCTGAAAAGTTAGGTCAATTGGTAATCTATGGTCCAAAAGGTATTCAAGAGTACGTGCAAACAAGTTTACGTCTTTCACAGTCAAAACTGACGTACAAGATTAAATACGTTGAAATTGATGAAGAAGGGTTGTTATTCGAGAATTCAAAGTTTCAAGTGTTTGCAGCTCGGCTGGATCATCGAATTGAGTGCTTTGGTTTTCGTATTGTGGAGCGTGACTATCCTGGTGAATTACAGGTTGACCGTTTACGGGCAGAAAAAGTACCTTCTGGGCCGCTATATGGAAAGCTTAAAGCTGGTGAGAAGGTTGTTTTGCCGGATGGACGTACGCTCAACGGTAAGGACTACTTAGGCCAACCTAAGCGCGGAAGAATTGTAACTATTTTGGGGGACACGCGACAAACCCCTAACGTGCTTGCATTGGCACAGCACGCAAATGCGCTTGTTCATGAAAGTACGTTTGGCAAAGATGAAAGTCAGCTAGCATTCAGTTATTATCATTCCACAAACATTCAAGCTGCCAAAGTTGCTCAAAAGGCGCAAGTCGGTAAATTATTTTTGACGCATATTTCAGCTCGTTACGTGGGATTAAAGTCGCTGCAGCTTGAAAAAGATGCACGGACAGTTTTTAAGCAAACGACGCTGGCTAACGATTTTGACACTTTTTTCATTCCATTTTCGCGGAAGTAGGAGGATAGATAATGAGGGGTTATAAGCAGCTGAAAGATTTACGCAATCGAATTGCAGTTGTTACCGGAGCTTCTTCAGGTCTTGGGGAACAAATCGCATATGAACTTGCACGTCAAGGTGCTATTGTGGTTGTTTGTGCACGCAGGTTAAAAAAACTCGAAGAAGTCAGTGAAAAGTGCCAGCAACTTTCAGGGCGCATTTCAATTCCCAAAGAGTTGGATGTTGCCCAACCTAAGAAGATCGAACGATTGGTAGCTCAAGTTGAAAGTGAACTTGGACCGATTGATATTTTGGTTAACAATGCTGGCTTTGGTTTAATGGAAGATGCTTTGTCCTTTGAAATGGAGATCGCTGAAAAAATGTTTCGAGTTAATGTTTTGGGGACGATGTATCTTTCAAAGTATGTTGCGCTCAAAATGGCACGTAGACAGCGGGGGGCGATTATTAATGTCGCTTCCGTGGCCGGAAAGATCGCAACCCCTAAGTCAGCGGTTTATTCTGCTACTAAAGCTGCGGTGCTAGGATATTCCAATGCACTGCGGCTTGAATTAAAAGCCTTGGGAATTTCAGTTTTAACAGTTAATCCGGGACCAATTAAGACTAACTTTTTTAACTTGGCCGACAAATCAGGCGAGTATTTAAAAAAAGTCGGTTTTTTGGTGCTCGAACCTGATGAACTTGCTCAAAAAATAGTCAGCACTGTAGGAACGAACCGCAGAGAATTGACTTTACCATTTATTTTTGAAGTTGCACATCACTTTTATGAACTTTTTCCGCATGTGGGGGATTATTTAGCAGGAGATTTGTTTAATAAGAAGTAGGGGAGCAGATAACATGAAGAATCAGTGGAGAATGATCTTAGCTTTGGTATTAGCATTAATTGTCATTATTTTTGCACTACTTAATACACAGGATGTGGCAGTTAATTTTATTTTTGGTAAATTCAGTTTACCGTTAGTCTTACTGTTGGTGATCTCACTTTTAGTGGGAGCCTTAGTAGCTGCACTTTTTTCAACTGTCACAATTATGGGACTGAAAAAGCAACTTAAAGACAAAGAAACTCAGCGTCAGGAAGAAAAGCTTACCGCTGAAAAAGAGTATCAACAAAAATTAGCAGAGACACAGTCTAAATATCAACGCAGATTGAACGGAAAGACGGCTGCTGCTGTAAAAAGTGAAGATAATCGTTAGTTAAGTAGGAGCTGATTATGCTTGTTTGAGTCACGTTATGTGTGGAAACAGAACCAGGTTACCCATGATCCTGAAAAAATAGCACAAATTGAACAACAATTCGCCGTGGGTCCCTTTGTTGCAGGGCTTTTATTAGAACGCGGGTTGGGAAGTAAAGAAGAGCTCGATTCTTTTTTGCACCCGCGTCCAGAAAATCTTGTAGATCCCTTTTTAATGCATGACATGCACAAAGCGGTTGATAGAATTCAAACTGCAATTATTGAAGGGCAAAAGATTACGATCTATGGTGATTATGATGCTGATGGGATCACGAGTACTGCTGTGATGTATGAGACCCTCGTCCAACTAGGGGCAGATGTTCATTATTATCTTCCGGACCGCTTTATTGATGGCTATGGGCCTAATCAAGCGGCTTACCAAAAAATTATTACAGCGGGGACACAACTAATTATAACGGTGGATAATGGAGTTAGCGGAATGGCTGCAATTACGGCGGCACAGACTGCGGGGGTTGATGTAATTATTACTGACCATCATGAACTGCCGTTGAATTTGCCAAAAGCCTTCGCAATTGTGCACCCACGTCATCCGGCACAACCCTATCCAACTGCAGAATTAGCAGGTGTAGGAGTGGCTTTTAAAGTTGCGTGTGCTCTTTTGGATGAAGTTCCGCAAGAACTCTTAGATTTGGTTGCAATTGGAACGGTGGCTGACCTTGTGCCACTGACTGGTGAAAATCGGATGCTTGTCCAATTTGGCTTGCAGGCCTTACAGCAGACCCAACGTTTGGGCTTGCAAGCGCTGATGCGTGCTGCTCAAATTACGCCACAAACAGTTAATGAACAAAAGATCGGGTTTACAATTGCGCCGCGGCTGAATTCACTTGGCCGGCTTGAAAGTGCTACTCCGGGAGTACGCTTGCTGACTACTTTGGATGAAACCGAAGCTACACAGATTGCTGCTCAGACAGAAAAATTGAACCAAAAAAGGCAAAAACTGGTGGAAAAAATCACAGCTGCGGCACTTGAAAAGCTGGATGCTGTTTCTGAGACACACTTGGTGAATGTGATTGCTGCTCCAGATTGGCATGAAGGTGTTTTAGGGATTGTGGCTTCACGCCTGGTTGAGAAAACAGGTAAGCCAACACTTGTACTCAGAATTGATGCTGACCGCAAGTCGGCAAAGGGCTCAGGGCGTTCAGTTGAAGCTTTCCACCTCTTCAAAGCACTGGATGTGCACCGCAAACTATTTCAGAGTTTTGGTGGGCATCACATGGCGTGTGGGCTTTCATTAGACCCAGAACAATTACCAATGTTGCAAACCGCTCTTGATGAAGAGGCACAAAAGCAAAAGCTTGAGCTCGATCAAAAAGGGACATTGGAGATCGCCGCTCAACTCTCACTTGATGAAATTGATGAGAATTTACTTGCTGATTTAAAAAAACTGGCACCTTTTGGTCCGGAAAATCCGCAACCGGTTTTTGCATTTAAAGACTATCAGCTTCACGGCTTACGTTTATTAGGGCAAAAACAGAATCACGTCAAATTAACATTAACTGGAAAAAAGACACAGATTGAGGCACTTGCGTTTTCAATTGAAGATCAGCGTGCGGATCTCTTGCAAGATGCTGCCAGCATAGAGTTTGTAGGAAAAATAGAAGAAAATACTTGGCGAGGCCAGACCAAACCACAGATTTTAATCTGCGATCTAGCGGATCGGCAGCCTGCCTTTCTAGATCTACGGACAAAACGTCTTACACCACAACTTTTCACGAAAAATGGAACTTATTTTTTCTTTAATCAAAGAATTCAACAAAAATTGGCCGGATATTTGCCTCCCGCTGCGGTTCAGGTCACCGGTTTGGAGTCTTTACCGGCTGAGGCTGAGTTTAGTGAGTTGATTGTTGTTGATTGTCCGCCGTCGTTGACAGAACTTGAGCAGCTTTTACAGACAGTTTCGTATACACGTCTTACCGCTATTTTCTACCCGTATAAACCGGTATATGAAGTGGGGATGCCTACACGCGCGCAGTTGGCACGTGTTTACCGCTTTGCAATCACGCATGAAAATATTGACCTGAAAAATCAACTGCAAGAAGTTGCAGATTATCTTAAAATAAGAAAAGAGTTACTGACGTTTACATTGCAGGTGTTTTTTGAAGTCGGATTTGTTAAAATAGAAAAAGGTTTGATGACAGGATGTCCTGCTCATCAAACGGTCAACCTAAAAGAAGCACCCAGTTATCGTTCAAGACAACAACTGCTTCAGGCTGAAAAGGTATTATTGACTAGCAAAACAGCCGATTTGAAAAAGTGGCTTTTTCAGCTTTCGGCAGTCTAATTTAAAGGAGCGTTTAAAAAAATGGCATTAGATTTGACAGAGTATGTGGCAAGTATTCCGGATTACCCGGAGAAGGGAATTATTTTCCGTGATATCTCGCCACTGATGGCTGATGGAGAGGCCTATAAACAAGCAACCGCTCAAATTGTCCAATTTGCACGCGATAAGGGTGTTGAGATGATTGTTGGTCCTGAAGCCCGTGGCTTTATCGTGGGTTGTCCGGTTGCCTATGAACTGGGTGTTGGTTTTGCACCTGCACGCAAGAAGGGCAAACTTCCACGTGCAACAGTTAAGGCGGAATATCAATTGGAGTATGGCACTTCTGCGCTCTACATGCATAAAGATGCTGTTAAACCGGGACAGCGGGTACTAGTCACTGATGATTTGCTTGCAACTGGTGGAACAATTGGGGCAACAATTGATTTGGTAAAACAGCTTGGCGGTGTCGTGGTTGGATGTGCTTTTATTATTGAATTGAACGCTTTAAAGGGCCGCGAAAAGATTAAGGACTATGATGTTTTGAGTTTAATGAATTACTAAAATGAAGTGTCGACAAGCAGTGGGAGACTTTGAGCACTAACAGCAAATTGCAAAGTAGTCGATTTTTGACTATGTGCAATTTGTAGTTAGGCACAAAAGGCTGGTGGTTGGAGCACGTTAAAGGAGAAGTGTCGACAAGCAGTGGGAGACTTTGAGCACTAACAGCAAATAGAAAAAACACAAGAGGGGCTGTGACAAAAGTTAAATTTTGTCAAAGTCCCTCTTTGTATTCCGGATAAACGTATTCCATAAGTCAAAATTCTCCGTCTAACTTCGAATTACTCATAGCAAAGTACTCGCTATGTTCGTAATTTCGAGTTAGCACTCAAAAGTTTCCCGACTTATGTCACACACACTCTCTTTTATTTCGTATAAACGTCTTCCATAAGTCAAAATTTTCCGTCTAACTCCGAATTACTCATAGCAAAGTACTCGCTATGAGTAATTTCGAGTTAACACTCAAATTTTCCCGACTTATGGAACACTCTCTTGTATTTTTATAATCTCTATATCAATAGAAATGGTGCTTTGGTGATAAGAAGGCCCAACCGCAACATGTGCTTTGCTCCCATTTTTACGTTATTAGAGGTATAAATAGACATAGAGATTGGAGCTGAACAAATGACTAAACAAAATTATGCAATTATTGGCCTAGGCAGATTTGGTGGAAGTATCTGTCAAACCTTGATCGCTGGTGGTGCCGAGGTGCTCGTGATTGATAAGGATGAAGCTCGTGTTAATGATTACAAAGAGATTGCAACTCAAGCTGTGATCGCAGACGCTCAAGATGAGCACACATTGAAAGCACTCGGAATTCGCAATTTTGATCATGTTGTGATTGCCATCGGTGAGGATATCCAAGCTAGTATTTTAGTAACCTTAATGGTTAAAGAATTAGGTGTTAAGTATGTAACAGCCAAGGCTCAAAATGAGTACCACGCACGCGTATTGACTAAATTGGGAGCGGATAAAGTTGTCCACCCAGAACGCGACATGGGTATCAGAATTGGGCGTAACCTGCTTTCCAAGAACATGCTGGATTACTTAGACCTTTCTCCTGAGATCAAAGTGGCAGAGATTAAAATTACGCAAAAGACCTTAATTGGAAAATCCTTGAGCGAGCTTAACTTTCGTAAAAATTTTGCGTTGAACGTAATTGCTGTCCGGCGTAAAGAAGAAGTGGAAATTTCACCAGCTCCGAGTGAAGCCCTTAAGTTAAATGACAGCTTATTAGTCGTCGGTTACAAAAAAGATGTTGAACGGTTCAGTCAGTTAATGGACCGTTAACGTGCCAAAAATTTGCAAGCAACTTGCTCGGCACACGGCGTTGTTTTAGTTTATTTCAGGATACATTTTTAAACTAGAGGTCTTTTTCGGACCAGCGTCGTCTTTTATTAAACCGAGGCCTGATAGACAAATACACTACAATTAAGATTGAGAGTCCGGAAATTAGACAGCCAATCACAAAATAAGGTGGGGTAAAGGTAAGCTTGAGTGTATGTCTGCCTTTAACCGCTTTAATTGCCAAGAAAGTATTTTGCACTTTAAAAGTTGGAACGCTCTTCCCGTCAACTAGAACATGCCAGCCCTTACTATATGGAATAGTGGTGGCTAACAGCAGTCGGTTGTTTTTAGCTTCATAATAGCCTTCAAACTTTCTTTGCGATTTCTGGGTTAATTTGACTGTTCGATTTTTGAGTGTCGCAAGTTTTTGCGAGACAACCGCATTGTTCATGCGGTAAAGCACGAAGTTATTTAACCACAGCGACGATTTTTTTAATTTAGCCGTTAACACGATTTCCTGGCCTTTTGCATGGTTTGCAAGGTTAACCACAACAGCATGACGGAAGGTTCCGTATTGATTTAACTGACGGTTATTGAGGTACCAAGTAACGTTATCTTCATCTAATGATGGTCCTAGCGTCAGATAATAGGAATCATTTGTAGTCGGGGTGAACTTAAAAATAATTTGGCCATCTTTTGTAAGATCTTTGCGGCGGAAAATTGTATTAGTCAGCTTTGTCTGCTGACTGATATTTTGAAAGACAACCTCGTTGAAGTTCTGAGCTGTAAAGTACGCCAATCCCTTGGTACCAGTGGCATTATTTAACCATTGAGTTTGGTATTCGAGTGGGTTGTCATAAAAACCAGAGAAAGATTTTAAGCTGGTATCAGCAAGATAGGCATAACCAAGTGCTGATTTATTTTGGTAAAGACGTGTTAAAGAATTACTCTTAATCATTTTGTATGCTTTCAAGTCGGGCTTTTCAGTTAGTTGCTGCAATGGTTGCCCATTCTTAAGTTCTGAAAATGCCTTGGGTGCGCTAAAATACTTCATGTTAAGCAAAGAATCTGTGATCATTGTTCCATTTGAATAAGTTACGTAATTATCGCCATCGGGATTCCCGATCATGCCGTAAAAATCAGGAATACTTTTTTCAAGCGCAGAACTGAAATATGAACCAGTGTTTAACGAATTAGCAATCCCATCATTTTTAGTTCTGCTATATACTTGTCCAGTTCTGTATGCAGCGTGATCTCGTTTATTCAAATAACTGCTGTCTTGCATGAGTGCGGTCGTGGGTTGCGTGTATTCCTTGGCCGTCAGATAACTCAGGTTATTGAGTGATAAACATGCATTTAAAGTAATCTCGGTTGTTACAAGTACAAACAGCCAAAGAAACTTGACGCGTGCATATTTAGGCTTTGGGGTGAAGGCCAGTGTTGCGAGCGTTAAAGTGGCAAAAACTGCCGTAAAAAGCAAGGTTTCATTTGAAATAAAACTGAATTTTTTAATGTTCAACAAAAGATACGTTAAGGATGAAGCAAACAGAAGAAAACACAGCCAGACTTTCCAAGCCTCTAAGTGCAATGTCGCGCGCAAAGAGCGTGCTGCCAGCAAAAGCATCCAAAAACTAACGATAAACGAAAAACGATAAGGGTACCAAACTGGAAACTGCATTCCATGCCAGAATAGATCAAGGGGTTCAAAACAAAGTGAAAGAAATAAAAAGATACTAATAAGCAAGGCCGCGAGCCGCTCGCGTAAGCCAATTTTTGCATTTAAAAAATAGGTTAAGAAGCCGATCAAAGCTAGCGAACCAATAAATAAATTAGGATAACCAGAAGGCATCTGTTGGAAATTAAACGCACCTACAATAAATTTGGAAAGCATTTTTAAAGGAGCATATTCAAATTTGAAGTGGATGAAGTTTTGGGTATACTGCCCCTTACTTTCAATTAAAGAAAAGGCAGTTGGTAGTAAAATAATAGCTGCCAGACCGACTCCGAGCAGTGAATTGAGTGCAAAACGCAGGAAAAGAGCAGCATTTTCGCGCAGGGTCAGGCGCTTGGTTGTCAGATACCAGAAAAAGTAAGCAACTAAGAAGATGCAGACCATATATCCCATGTAGTAATTGTCAATCAATAAAACTGCAAGCAAAACAGGATAATGCCAATTGTTTTGCTGCTGCAACAATGAATCAAGTGCAAGAATGACTAAAGGCAAAAAGATTGCTGCATCCAGCCAAAGCAAGTTAAGTTGGTTAGCGACAAACCAGCCCATCAGTGCGTAGCAGGTTGAAAAAAGCAGGGGGGTAACTTTTTGTGTGGGCATTTTTTTCCTAAGTAAGGCACAAAAAGTTAAACCAACACACCCGTATTTGACTAAAGTGACAAGCATAATGCCTGCTGGTAATGTTTTTTGAGGGAAAAATAAGAAGATCAGGTTAAAAGGACTCATTAGATAATATGCCCATTCACCAATCATACTTCCGCCAATTTCTTTTGAAAAAGAGTAAAAGAAGCTGCTGGGATCATGTAGCAAAGCTCTGCGGAAGTAAGCAAAAAAATCAATGTACTGCTGACCTAAATCGACTGTCAGCAGACTGCTCTTTCCAAAAGGAGACATTCCGCGTGAGATAAAGTACGTTAGCATAATAATTACTGGGATAAAGAAGCTTAAAAATAAAGGATATTTAGTTTGCCAAAACTGCGTTAATTTTGTTCTCATTTTGCACCCCTAAAAACGTTTTTAAAGTTCATAGTTAATAACTCTATTATACAGACTTGTTTTTGGATTTGTACAAGCGCATAATTTTTATTAAAGTTTAACAAGTAGTCTAAGAAACTTATGATTTGTATGGTAACATGAATAATGTTACGTGAGTATCTGAAGTCTAGGATAACACGATCAAGTTTTTTGAGTGATGTGAGGTTAGTAATTTTGAAATATCTAAGAAAAAGAAACAAACCCAAAAGAGTAAAGTCGCAAATTCCGTTTCGGCTGAATTTTTTATTTTTGGTGGTCTTTTTGCTGTTTGCGGCTCTATTAGGACAACTTGCATATTTGCAGATTGTGCATGGAACCAAGTTCGAGTCTGAAGTCAGCAGTACTGATACCAAAACGGAAACGAAAAGTGTACAAAGGGGTATGATCTATGATTCGACCGGCAAAGCACTGGTTTCAAATAGTGCTTCGCGCGCGATTACATACACTAAGCCACTGACGGTGACTGCTACGCAAATGTATCGGATCGCAAATGATTTAGTTAAGTATGTTTCAATTGATACCTCAAACATTACACCGGCAAATGAGGCAGATTATTATTTGGCTTTACCGGCGCATCTTACAAGTGTGCAAAAAAAGATCCCGGGCTACGCCAAGCTCAGTACTAGTGTTCTTTATCAGCGTGAAGTGGCATATGTGAAGGCTAAAGGGCTCGCAAATGGGCTTTCAGATAAACAAAAAGAAGCAGCAATTGTCTATTCAAAGATGAATGGTGCCTACTCACTTTCGACAGTCTATCTTAAGTATGCAGATGTTAGTGACACTGAAATGGCTAAAGTGGGTGAGAACTTGTCCTTGATGCCGGGAATCAAGATCGGGACAAGCTGGTCGCGCAGCTATCCGAATGGGGATTCGGTTAAAAGTGTAATTGGAACAGTGACAAGTCGTAGCCAAGGATTACCCAGCGACGAAATTAACAGTTTGCTCGCACAGGGTTATTCACGCGATGACAGTGTGGGTTCGAGCTACATTGAATCACAGTATGAAAATGTGTTGAAGGGTACAAAGTCAATTACCACATTAGAAACTCAAAACGATAAGATTACCAAAGAGATTAAGACTTATGGCGGTAAAAAGGGCGATAACGTTGTTTTAACAATTAATTCTGAATTTCAGAATAAAGTTCAAGATATTATGAAGAGTTCAGTTGAGAGTGTGGCAGGCAGTAATCCATATCTGCCAGGTGCGTATGCAGTTGTAATGAATCCTAATACTGGAGCGATCTATGCTTTGGCAGGAGTCAACCGCAATCTTCAAACCGGTAAGATTAGTGAAAATGCTTTAGGTGCAATTAATCAGACCTATGTTATGGGATCGGTCGTAAAGGGTGCAACTGTGATGGGTGCATTATTGTCAAATGTGATTACTCCTAGCAGTAGTACGTTGACTGATAAACCCATTAAATTGCAAGCAACTGCAACCAAGTCATCTTGGTTCAATAAAACAGGGAGCGCGGATGTAGCCTTAACCGCTTCTGATGCACTAATGGTTTCATCTAACTCCTATATGATGCAATTGGCGATGCTTGAAGGTGGCTTTAAGTATAGTGACAATGCAGCTTTAAGTTTGCCAACCTCGATTTTTTCTAAGTTACGAGGATACTTTAACCAGTTTGGCTTAGGTGTGAAAACAGGGATTGATATTCCGGGAGAGGCTACTGGATTTGAGGGACCTTCTAACCAGTCGAGTATTGGTAAAGCGCTGGATTTGTCCTTTGGGAACTACGACTCTTATACTACTATTCAATTGGCACAGTATATGTCGACTGTTGCCAATGGTGGTTATCGCCTGCAGCCGCACATTTTACAGTCGATTCGCGGAACTAACAAGGATGGTACGTTGGGTGCAGTTAAGTATGAATTTACCCCAAATGTTTTGAATGTTGTTAGTGCTACTGACAGCCAGTGGAACGTTGTAAAAACCGGCTTTTGGAATGTTGTGCATGGTTCAAGCTCATTACGGACAGGGAGTGCTTTAGCAAATGTAAAGCCCTCAGTAGTCGCTAAAACAGGGACAGCGCAAACTTTCCATGGAAGTACTGAAACAGAAACCTTGAGTGCAGTCTCATACGCGCCCGCAAAGAATCCGCAGGTAGTGGTCGCAATTGCATTCCCAGGAATGGCCGGGGAAACAACAAGTAAGATTAATTCACAGGCAGTCAGCCAGATTTACTCGGCGTATTGGAAATATGTTGAGTCTAGCGATGGGCATCAATAGTTGGCAGAAGACTCTGTCAAGGTGTTTTACTTAACAAATTACAAAAAACGCTAGCTTCACTGAAAAAAAGATGGTATCATAGTAACGTTGAAGATTAAATATTTTCGAAATTAGCAAAGTTTGGAGGGTTAGGAATGCGTGTACACATCACATTAGAATGCACAGAATGTCATGAACGGACATATCTCTCAAGCAAAAATAAGCGTAACAACCCTGATCGCTTAGAGTTAAATAAATATTGTCCACGTGATAGAAAGGTTACATTGCATCGCGAAACAAAATAGTGTTGACAGATGCTATTTTGGTATAACATCTGCTCGTCTCTATCAGCGGCAGGTGTTATTTTTAAAAACAGCTATCACTGAATTTAAAAACGTGTTGCTATTCATTAAAAAAGACTGGGCAGATTATAAGTCTCCCGGTCTCTTTTACTATCTAAACAGTCTAAGCAAGGGGGACGGCGGCAGTGAACAAAGCAGAGATTCGCCAAGCTCAGTTAGCTAAGTTGGTACGAGCAGATAATAGCTGGGAAAAAGAAGCGCAGGAACTTTGTTTATATGAACAGCTATTTGCACTTTCGTGTTGGAAAAAAGCACAAACAATTGGGCTTACGTTGAGCCAAAAGGGCGAAATAGACACGAAACCGTTAATTTTACAGGCACGGCTGCAGCATAAACGAATCTGCCTTCCGCGGACTTTACCCCAGCGACAACTGCAGTTTTTTGAACTTCAAAAAACAAGCAAACTTGAAAAAAGTTCGTTTGGTATCTGGCAACCTGCTCTAACGGAAAGAAAAGTTGCCAAAAACGCATTAGATTTGTTGATTATTCCTGGGCTGGCATTTACCGCACAAGGTCAGCGGATCGGATATGGCGGGGGATATTATGATAGATTTTTGGCAGGTTTTACAGGAGATACAGTCGCACTTGCTGAAAGACAGCGCTTTTTTACGACTGCTGCTTGGCAGACAGCAACAACAGATCAAATTGTGCAGCAAGTTTTGACTATCTAGAAAAAGGAGAAGTACAATGGCTTTGATCCGTAAACCGGTAGTGACATATGCGTTGCTTGCCGTGAATGTTTTTATCTTTTTATTGATGACATTATTAGGCGGCAGTCAGCAGATTTCAATTTTGGTCGCATTTGGCGCCAAAGTAAACAGTTTAATTCTAGCAGGTCAATGGTGGCGCTTAGTAACCCCAATGTTTCTGCACATCGGTTTTGAACATTTGATTTTAAATATGGTAACCCTTTATTTTATCGGCAGTCAGCTGGAGTTAATTTTAGGACACGGTAGATTTTTACTGGTGTACTTTATCAGTGGCATTATGGGAAATATTGCGAGTTTTGCATTTAATCCAAATGCCTTATCGGCAGGTGCTAGTACCGCATTATTTGGGTTATTTGGGGTCTTCCTGATGATGGGCGAATCTTTTTGGGAAAACACCTATATTCGTCTGATGGCGCGCCAATTTCTGCTTCTTGTCGGAATAAATATTATTTTCGGATTTTTTGGGAATGTTGACTTAGCAGGCCATTTAGGCGGCTTGTTTGGTGGCTTTTTGGCAGGTTACTGTGTTGGCGTACCGGCTGTTGGACGTGTACCGCTGGTAAAAAGAGTTCTCAGCTTGGTTACCTTGTTGATTTTATGTGTGTTGATGCTATCAGTGGGTTTTAAAAGCTGAGAGTTTCCTTTATAATTAATTGGAGGTGTTTTCGTGAAGACACTTTATGATGTGCAGCAACTCTTAAAGCGTTTCGGGATTTTTGTTTATGTGGGGAAACGGATCTGGGACATTGAACTGATGGCCTTAGAACTTGATCATTTGCATAAAGCTGGCGTAATCGATGATCCAACTTTTATTACGGCAAAGCTGGTCCTGACAAGAGAACACAGATTTGAAGAAAAACATCAAAATGAATTAACGGATTTTTAGTGGAGGTTTTTTAATGGATAAAAAGCTAATTGGAGTTGACCTTGGTGGCACGACAATCAAGTTTGCAATTTTAACCACAGAAGGTGAAATTCAGCAAAAATGGAGTATTGAAACCAATATTTTAGATGAAGGGACACATATCGTTCCAGACATTGTCTCTTCAATTAATCATCATATTGCCCTTTATAACATGCAAGTGGAACAATTTGTCGGAATTGGTATGGGTTCCCCAGGCACGGTTGATCTGGATGCCGGAACTGTAATTGGTGCTTATAATTTAAATTGGAAGACCCTGCAGCAGGTAAAAAAAGTAGTTGAACAGGAAACGGGGATTCCATTTGCAATTGACAATGATGCGAATGTGGCGGCTTTAGGTGAACGTTGGAAAGGTGCTGGCGAAAATAATGGTGAAGTTGCATTTATCACTCTTGGAACCGGGGTCGGTGGCGGCTTAGTCTCAAACGGCAAGCTTCTCCATGGTGTTCGGGCTGCTGGTGAAGTTGGACATATGATTGTGCAACCGCAGGGCTATTTATGTACTTGTGGCAATCATGGTTGTTTGGAAACTTATGCCTCTGCAACTGGAATCGTCAGAGTGGCACGTGATATGGCAGAAGAATTTGCCGGCAACTCAAAGCTAAAGCAGATGCTTGATGATGGGCAAGAAATCACGTCTAAGATTGTGTTTGACTTAGCCAAAAAAGAGGATTTACTTGGTAAAATGGTGGTTGAACGTGTCTGTTACTATCTCGGGTTAGCCTGTGCAAATTTAGCTAATCTTTTGAATCCTTCATTCGTAGTAATCGGTGGGGGAGTTTCGGCAGCCGGTGAGTATCTACTAAAACGAGTAAATAAATATTTTCAAGAATTTGCTTTTCCGGTTGTTGAGAAAACGACAACGCTTAAGTTAGCTCAACTTGGAAATGAAGCAGGTGTAATTGGAGCTGCCTCACTTGCATTGACTTTTAAGTAGTCTGTGTGAAAGGAGAAAGTCAAATGTTTTTACAAGCAATCTCAATTTGGGGAATTATTGACATTATTTTGATTGTCGTCATGCTTTATATTTTGGGCAATCAGTTATACTTATGGTATCAAGGGCGCAGAGTAGCTCATTTTCTTGAGAACCAGGAATTTCGTCACGGGATGCATGTTGCACAGATTATCGACTTGCGTGATAAGGATAATTTTGATGCAGGACATATTATGGGAGCGCGAAATGTCCCTTACGCGCAGTTTAAAATTATGAAAGAATCAATTCGCAAAGATATGCCAGTTTACCTTTATGATCAAGGAAAGTCGCTTAGTACACGAATTGCTGTTAGGCTGCATAAAGATGGATACACGGACATTTATATTCTGAAAAACGGTTTTGATAAATGGGATGGACGGGTAAAAAAAAGAAGTTAAGTTTTTTATCCAAATAGATCTGGTTTATTAAAACGAAAAAAAAGAGGCTAACAATAAAATGTCAGAGCCTCTTTTTTGCTGTTAGCCTTGATGTGATGAGTGCATTTTACGAATAGCACGTCTGCGATGCTCAGCGATCATTTCTTCTTTTTCTTCGATCGGTTCGACCACTGTACGCTTAAAAGCGTAAAAGCAACCTGCTGCAGCACTAATGGTCGTTGCTACTCCGAGTATAAATCCTCTGCTAAATGGTTTCATTGGGGTGACCTCCTTTACCTGCTTCTACTCTCAATTATGCAGGTTTTGGGGTTGGATTTCCAGTTTTAAGCGTGTAATTCATGAATAAAAATTAATAGTAAGGATGGAAAATTGAAATGGCGACTAAAATCGTATTGATAGTAGGACCGACTGCAGTTGGCAAGACAGCCCTTTCAGTTGCTTTGGCCCGCCAGTTCAACGGAGAAATTATTTCGGGTGATTCAATGCAGGTTTACCGCGGGTTAAACATTGGAACTGCTAAAGTAACTCCTTCAGAAAAAAAGGGGATTCCGCATCATTTAATTGATATTAGACAGATTAATGAACGTTTTTCCGTCGCAGACTTTGTTACAGCTTGTCGGGCACAGATTCAGGCAATTACAGCCAGAGGTGCACTCCCATTTATTGTCGGTGGAACCGGTTTTTATTTGCAAGCGTTACTGGATAATTTCAAATTAGGAAATGACCAGTACGAACAAAACGAAAAAATCAGAGAAAAATGGCGAAATTTTTCGCAGCAATATGGCAAGGAGCAGTTGTGGCAACATTTAGCGCAAATTGATCCTGTGGCTGCCAAGAAAATTCCACAGAATAATGAACGTCGTGTTATCCGGGCACTTGAAGTTTTTGAAAAAACAGGTCACTTGTTTTCTGAACAAAATGATATGGCAAGTTCTGAGTTTGAACCGCTGATCATTGGCTTAAATACAGAGCGCAAATTACTGTATGAAAGAATTGAAAAACGGGTCGACCTGATGCTCGCTGCTGGGTTAGTGGAAGAAGCGCACACGCTTTACGTTGCTGGAGGCGAACAATTGCAAGCCGGTCATGGAATTGGCTATCAGGAATTCTTCCCTTATTTTAGAGGTGAGATTTCATTGGCACAGGCCGTGGCAGCTTTGAAGAAGAACTCGCGGCACTATGCAAAACGGCAATTAACTTGGTTTCGCAATAAAATGGATGTTAACTGGTTTGATCTTGTCACAAAAGATGATGAAAGCGATAAAATAAAGACTTTAATCAAAAATTGGCGGTAGAAAAGGGGTAGATATTGATGAAGCTCTCATGGAAAAATGAATTACCACAAGATTTACAGGCAAAGGTGGCCGCTGTCGAACGCCAAATTGCGCCGCGGATAGCTGAAATTGATGAACAGGTGACTTATAATCAGATGCGTGTTTTGGAGTGTTTTAGAAAGCATCATGTCGCTGAAGAAGATTTTGCGGGGTCGACTGGTTACGGATATGACGATGTTGGTCGCGATAAGTTGGATGCGATTTATGCCGATTATTTTCATACGGAAGATGCAATGGTGCGGCCCCAATTAATTTCTGGAACACATGCAATTGCCACTGCACTTTTTAGCATTTTACGCGCGCAAGATACTCTCTTTTACATGACTGGAATGCCGTATGATACTATTCAGCATGTGATTGGAATAGTTGGTGATGAACCAGGGACAATGCTGGATTACGGGATCAATTTTGATTATGCAAAACTTTTAAAAACTGGAAAAGTCGATTATAAGACAGTTGCTGCTAAGCTGCAAAAAAATGACAGTATCAAAGTTGTAGCGATTCAACGTTCACGCGGATATGCGCTGCGAGACAGCTTTACGGTAGCTGAAATTAAAGAGATGATTGCATTTGTGCGCGCAAGACTGCCACATGCCATTATTTTTATCGATAATTGTTATGGTGAATTTTCTGAGATCCATGAACCAACGGAAGATGGTGCTGACCTCATGGCGGGTTCTCTGTATAAGAATGCAGGTGCAGGCATCGTCAAAACGGGTGCATATCTTGTTGGAAGGAAAGCTTTAATTAAAAAAGCGGGCAATCGCTTAAATGTTCCTGGGGCCGGAAAGCATGAAGGTGCAACTATCGGACACATACGTGACATGTACCAAGGCTTTTTCTTGGGACCACATGTTACGGGAGAAGCGATTAAAGGAGCAATTTTTACTAGCGCGCTGCTCGAAAAAATCGGTCTGACTGTTTCACCGCGCTGGGATGCACCACGGACTGATTTAGTCCAAACGGTTAATTTTGGTGACCCCACCGCAATGATCGGTTTTTGCCAAGCAATCCAGCATTATTCACCCGTTAATTCATATGTTGACCCTGTTCCAAGCGTGATGGATGGCTACGAGGATCCTGAAATTATGGCTTCTGGAAGTTTTACAGAAGGTTCAACCATTGAACTGTCATCGGATGGCCCGATGAGACCTCCATATACGCTGTATATTCAGGGTGGATTAACTTATTCCCATGTGAAAGTTGCGATTAGTAAGGCAGTTGCAGAAATTTTTTACGAAAAGAAAGACATGTAATAAAATATAACATTCACTGTTGACATTTAAAATTCGCCTTGCTATTATTAGTGCGTGAGTTAGGAGGGTTGTTATGAAAGAAAAGGAACTCAGACGTTCTCTTGCCGTTTTACCGATTGGGACCGTCATGAAGTTAACAAACTTGTCGGCGCGACAGATCAGGTATTATGAGGAGCAAGAGCTGGTAAAACCCGAACGCAATGAAGGAAATCGCAGGATGTATTCTCTCAATGATGTTGATCGTTTATTAGAGATTAAAGATTATCTTGATGAAGGCATTAACATGGCTGGGATTAAGCATATTTACGTTGAAAATGAACGTAAGCGTGCTGCAAAAGAAGCACAGTTGGCTAAACCATTAACTGATTCAGATGTTCGTAAAATTTTACGGGATGAATTTATCTCTGTCAGCGGTTTGGGCAAGAGAGAAGAGTTTCCTTTCAAACATAATAAGAACCTCTAAATTTTAAAAAGGAGCGATTTATATGGGAAAGCCTAGCTACACCAAGGATGACATCCGCAAGATTTCTAAGGAAGAAAATGTTAAGTTTTTACGCTTAATGTTCACAGATTTATATGGCGTGATTAAGAACGTTGAAGTTCCAATTAGCCAATTGGATAAGTTGCTTGATAACAAGTTGATGTTTGATGGCTCCTCGATTGATGGTTTTGTGCGTATCGAGGAAAGTGATATGATTCTGTATCCGGATTTATCGACGTGGATGATCTTCCCTTGGGGGAGTGAACATGGAAAAGTCGCACGGATTATTTGTGAAGTTTACAATGCAGATCGCACACCTTTCATTGGGGATCCGCGCAATAATCTGATTCGTGTTTTGAAAGAAATGAAGGAGTTAGGCTTTACAGACTTCAACATTGGGCCAGAACCTGAGTTTTTCTTGTTCAAATTGGATCCTCAAACTGGCAAACCAACGATGAGCCTGAATGACAAGGGGAGTTACTTTGATCTTGCCCCTGTAGATTTGGGTGAAAATTGCCGACGTGATATCGTGCTTGAGCTTGAAAATATGGGCTTTGACGTTGAAGCCTCCCATCATGAAGTCGCCCCTGGGCAACATGAAATTGATTTCAAGTATGCAGATGCATTGCACGCTTGTGATAACATTCAAACCTTTAAGCTGGTTGTTAAGACAGTTGCACGCAAACATGGATTACACGCAACATTTATGCCAAAGCCACTTGATCGGATTAATGGCTCTGGGATGCACATCAACATGTCACTTTTCACGGCCGATGGGAATGCTTTCTTTGATGAAAAAGGAGAGATGCAGCTTTCACAAGAAGCACATTACTTCTTAGGTGGCTTGTTGAAACATGCTCGTGGATTCACAGCTGTTACTAACCCAACTGTTAACTCCTACAAGCGACTTGTTCCAGGATATGAAGCACCTGTTTATGTTGCATGGTCAGGTCGCAACCGTTCTCCACTTGTACGTGTGCCGATTGCACGTGGACTATCAACCCGTCTCGAATTACGAAGTGTTGACCCTAGTGCTAATCCTTATCTTGCAATTGCAGCTATTCTGGAAGCTGGGCTTGATGGTTTGCGTAATAAAATCGAAGCTCCTAAGCCAATTGACCGGAATATCTATGTAATGGACGATGAAGAGCGCAAGGCAAATGGAATTTCTGACTTGCCTTCGACTTTGCATAATGCTTTGAAGTCACTTGAAGCTGATGAAGTGATTGCCAAGGCAATGGGTCCTCATTTGTATCAAAACTTCATTGAAGGTAAGAAGCTCGAATGGGGCGCTTATCGTCAAGAAGTTTCACAATGGGAACGTGATCAGTACTTAGAATTATATTAAAAAGCAAGTGTATTTTGTAGCCTGAGACTGGTAATCAAAGTACATTAATAACAGTATTGTAAATAAGGCTATCAGACTGGACAAAACATAAGTTTTGAGCCAGCCTGATAGCCTTATTTAGGTACTTGAACTGTTATAAAGAAATGTAACCCAACAATAAGGCATCAACATTTCTGGAATTAGCAGGACATTAAAATAGCTGCCTATGAAAAATTAACGATTTTTACATATTTAATCTGTGCAAACATTATGAGGTGGGAGATCCCACCATAAAGATCAGCGACAGTGAAGATTTGGTCATTATTCTTATTTTTACTAATAAATCCCGTTGCAACGAACTCGTGGCCTTCAAGATCTGTTAAGCAAAGGCTAAGCGGCTTGTGTTTTTGAATTGCTTGCTCAATAAAGAGTTTTAGTTGAAAAGCCGGCATCTGTTGATAATGTGTATTCTCAGCTTGTGCACTAAGATTGAATTTGGCTTGGATACTTTCGATAATTTGCTGTAAAGTAGTTTTTTTAAGTGCCATAACAAGTCGCTCCTTTTTAAGAACATTTGTTCGATAAATTCATTATAGAACATTTGTTCGCAATTGCAAGCGTGATTTTATTTTTTTATCCGAGAATAATTATTTTTTGAAGAGAGAGGCTTGAAAAAAGATTCAAAAAAGTACATTATTGAGTTAATACATTATTTTAGAGGAGAATTTGCAGACATGTCTAAACGCGGAATGCTGATCGTATTATCTGGACCTTCTGGAGTAGGTAAAGGAACCATTAGGAAGGCCATTTTTGAACAAGATGATAACAAATTCCATTATTCGATCTCGATGACCACCAGAAAGAAGAGACCAGGAGAAGTAGACGGAAAGGATTATTTCTTTGTTTCCAAAGATGAATTTGAAAAAGAAATCGCAACCGGAGGCATGCTGGAGTATGCGCGTTATGTTGACAATTATTACGGGACACCGTTAAAATATGTTAATGAGATGCTTGATAGTGGTAAAGACGTTTTCCTTGAAATTGAAGTCAGAGGGGCAATGCAGGTTCGTGAAAAATGTACTGACGGCTTGTTTATTTTCTTAACCCCCCCAGATTTGATGGAGTTGAGGCATCGGATTATCGAGCGCGGCACCGATGATTTAGCAACGATTGATAAGCGGATGAAAAAAGCTGTTGGCGAGATTGAAATGATGCAAAACTACGATTATGCGGTAGTCAACGATGAAATCCCGGCAGCAGTCGAAAAGATCAAAACTATCATTCGTGCTGAACGTTGGCGTGTGAAAAGATTTTTACCAGATTACAAGAAACAGTTAGGAGATGTTTTGAAATGATTTTATATCCTTCAGTCGATGATCTATTGAAAAGAGTCGATTCGCGTTACTCATTGGTAATGCTTGCAAGTAAACGTGCGCACGAACTTGATGGCGGCGCTGTTCCAATGCTGAATAAGTATGAATCAGTTAAAAATGTTGGGAAAGCACTAGAGGAAGTCGTTGCGGATGATTTGATAATTGATCCGAACGAACACGAAAAAGTTTAATTGGTTGCGTAAAAACGCATAAGATAACTGGAGATCCTGGTTGAGCACAGAGACAACTTTATTACGGTTGTGAAGTGTAATCTAGCTGATCTCTTTTTTGTTGTGTTTTTTGCTGCTAAAATTGTTACAATATGATTATTAGATACTGGAGGCGACACAGTGAAAAATCAACATGTGGCAGTCTATGTGACTGGTGGGATTGCAGCCTATAAAGCGGCATTCTTTGTGCGCGAAATGATTAAAAAGGGAGCACAAGTCAAGGTAGCACTGACTAAGAGTGCATGTGCCTTTGTGACCCCCTTGACCTTTCAAACTCTTAGTCAAAATCCGGTCTATATTGATGGGGAAAATAGTGCTGAAATTGTCCCGCATATTGAACTGGCAGTGTGGTCTGATCTAGCAGTCGTTATCCCTGCAACGGCTAATCTGATTGCAAAAATGGCCACTGGAATTGCAGATGACTTTGTCAGTTCGGCGCTTTTAGCTTCAGCTTGTCCGAAGTTTGTTGTTCCTGCAATGAATGATCAAATGTACTACAATCCTGCAACTCAAAGGAATCTGAAACAACTTATGGAAGACGGCATTTGTGTATTAGAGCCAGCGACTGGTTTTTTGGCTGAAGGATATACGGGCAAGGGTAGGTTACCAGAAATCGAACAGGTAGTTGAGTGGCTCACATTTAACTACACGCGAATAAGCCAAAAACAGGACCTGAAGAATAAACAGGTGCTCATTACTGCCGGTGGGACAATTGAGCCATTAGACCCTGTCCGCTATCTTACGAATCGTTCATCCGGGAAAATGGGCTATGCGCTCGCTGAGAATGCGCTTTTACGTGGTGCGACGGTGATCTTGATCTCCGCCCCTACACAGTTAAAGCCACCTTTTGGGGCCAAAGTTATTGCAGTTCAAACAGCGCTAGAAATGGCTAAGGCAGTTGAGACTTATTATTCAAAAATGGATATCGTGATTATGGCAGCAGCTGTCTCGGATTACCGCGCAGCAAAACCGGCAGCACAAAAAATCAAAAAAAGGGACACAACTTTGGCATTACAATTGGTCGAAAATCCAGATATTCTTTTAGGACTTGGAGCTAAAAAGAAACAGCAGTTGTTAGTCGGGTTTGCGGCAGAAACGCAGCAGTTAGTGCAAAATGCAGCCAAAAAAATGGTTAAAAAACGGGTTGATTTGCTAGTTGCTAATGATGTTTCGCGTAGCGACATCGGTTTTGGAAGTAACCAAAATGAAGTAACTTTTCTGCGACCGCACCAAAAGCCGTTATTAGTTAAAAAAACTACCAAAGAAGAAATCGCCGCACAGATTTTTGATGTGCTACTTTCACAATAAAAGGAGGTGCTGGCAATCGCACAGTATGCGGAAGTGATTGTTGATGTTCCAACAATGCAAACTAATCAGCCTTATACTTATAAAGTGAAGCACAATTTTGAAAATGAATTGAGTCCTGGAATGCGCGTAATTGTGCCATTTGGACGCGGCAGTCGGTTGGTACAAGGTTTTGTAATGCGTGTTTTTTCACAGGCTTCTTTTGCAGGAGAACTCAAAGAGATTGAGGCCTTAACTGATCTTGAACCGGTTTTAGACGCTGAAGCGCTTGCCTTGGGACCGTGGTTGGCACAGACGACTTTTTCATTTTTAATCAGTTGTTTGCAGGTGATGATTCCCAGCGCACTCCGAGCTAAATATAGCAAAGAGCTAGAGTTGACTAATAAGTTCAATGTTCCAGAAGCTGTACGCGCTTTTTTTGGGGCGCACACCAAAAAACTTTTTGATGAGCAAAAGGTTGCAGAACCATTACGCTCACAACTGCTAACTGCACGGCGGACTGGCATGCTTAAATTAAACTATGTGGTAAATGATCGTCTGCAGGCTAAACAGGTCAGCTTTATCAAAGCTGCGCTTGATAAAGCTGAATTGGAGCAGGCGGTCAGCAAGCTGCGTGCAAATGCACGTAACTTACACACACTTCTAACTTATTTATCGCAGCATCCACAAGCGATGCAGCAAGGACTACTGGAAAAGAAGCTGGCACTTTCTCCTGAAACTTTCCGGAATGCTGAAAAAAAAGGCTGGATCACCCGTTTTAAGCAGGTTCAATATCGCAATCCAGTTAGGCAATTGAACGTTAAACGCACAGTTCCGCGACATCTAACCCCAGCACAAGCAGCCGCGGTTGCTGCAGTTATTGCGCAAATTGACCAACAGCAACCAACTACTTTTTTACTTGAAGGCGTCACTGGAAGCGGCAAAACAGAAGTTTACCTGCAGATCATTGCGCATGCGCTTGCCCAAAAGAAAACAGCCTTGATGCTGGTTCCGGAAATTTCGTTGACTCCGCAAATGGTTAAGCGAGTCGTGGGACGCTTTGGGACGCAGGTTGCACTTTTGCATAGCGGCCTTTCAGATGGCGAACGTTTTGATGAATGGCGTAGAATCAAAGAAGGACAAGCAACCGTCGTGGTGGGGGCCCGTTCTGCGGTCTTTGCACCTTTAAAAAGGCTTGGGGTGATCATCATAGATGAAGAGCATGAATCTAGTTATAAGCAGGAAAAAATGCCGCGTTATCATGCACGCGATGTGGCAAAATGGCGTGCTGATTTTCACAGTTGTCCTGTAGTTTTGGGGAGTGCTACACCCTCGCTTGAATCGCGTGCTCGTGCGCAAAAGGGTGTCTATCGCTGGTTGAAGCTGCCGCAGCGGATTAATAATAAGCCGCTGCCCCAAGTGTCACTGATAGATATGCGGCAAGAAGCCAAGAAAACTCGTTTCCCGGATTTTTCGCAAGCTTTGATTGATGCGGTCGAAATACGACTTGCCAAAAAGGAACAGGTTATTTTAATGCTTAACCGGCGCGGATATTCTTCGTTTATGATGTGCCGGGATTGCGGTTATGTACTGAATTGTCCCAACTGTGATATTTCGTTGACTTTTCATCTTGACACACACTCAATGAAGTGCCATTATTGCGGACATGAAGAAGCAATTCCGCATGTTTGTCCGTCTTGTGGTAGTCGCCAAATTAGATACTATGGGACGGGAACCCAGAAAGTTGAACAAGAATTGACACAGCTTTTTCCACAGGCCAGAATCTTAAGAATGGATGTTGATACAACCAAAAGAAAAGGGGCGCATGCCCGAATCCTCAGAGAATTTGGTGAACGAAAAGCGGATATTTTGCTAGGAACACAGATGATTGCAAAGGGGCTTGACTATCCGGATGTTACTTTAGTAGGGGTCTTAAATGCGGATACTGCTCTGGGGCTTGCCGATTTTCGTGCAAGTGAACGAACCTTTCAACTACTTACACAAGTCAGTGGAAGAGCAGGGCGTGCACAAAAAGAAGGCAAGGTTATTATTCAGACATATAATCCTGAACACTATGCTTTATTGTTGGCACAAAAGCAAGATTATGAACAGTTTTTTATGCGTGAGATGGATATTCGGCATCGGGGAGGCTATCCGCCATATTATTTTACGATTCAAGTAACTGCCAGTGCACCAGCTGAAAGTCAAGCAGCTAAGAAAATTTTTGAGACTTATAAAACCCTTAAAACGGCGCTCAGTAGTAGTGCAGTTATTCTAGGACCAACCCCTAAAGCAATCATGCGTATTAATAAGCGCTATTATTATCAATTGATTATTAAGTATAAAAAAGAACCTGGGCTGGCAGCATGTCTTAGTGAATTATTGCAAAAGAGTCAACGTTCCGAAAGAACTGGCGTGCTGCTGACGATTGATCGCGAACCACTGAATTTTATTTAAGAAAAGGAATGATGATATCGATGACCTCTGTTGTTTTTATGGGAACCCCGCAGTTTGCAGCAACTATCTTGGAAGGACTAGTGGAAGCTGATTATGATATTAAGGCGGTGGTCACTCAACCTGATCGATTGACTGGCCGCAAGCGTGTTTTAACACATCCCCCAGTTAAAGCAGTTGCATTGAAACATGGAATTCGAGTACTACAACCACAAAAAATTAGTGGTAGTCCAGAAATGGCAGCAGTTATTGAACTTGCTCCAGATTTAATCATTACGGCTGCATTTGGACAATTTCTACCTGACGCACTCATTGCTGCAGCCAAAGTTGGAGCAGTGAATGTTCATGGTTCACTGTTACCCAAGTATCGCGGTGGTGCGCCGGTTCAATATGCAATCATGAATGGGGATTCGCTGACTGGGGTGACCTTAATTTATATGGTTAAGAAAATGGACGCAGGTGCAATGTTGGCGCAAGCAAAATTGCCAATTGGTGCCACAGATGATACTGGAACAATTTTTGCCAAAATGAGTGTGCTAGGTCGGACGCTTTTGCTGGAAACTCTGCCTAAGTTATTGCAGGGGGAAATTGAGGCCGTGCCTCAAGCTGAAGATCAGGTTACTTTTTCTCCTGTGATTAGACCAGAACAAGAAACACTGAGTTTGCAACAAACAGCAGTTGAGTTAGATTGGAAAATCCGGGCACTTCGGCCACAACCAGGGGCATATTTTAAGCAATTCCTAGGGAAACGAACAAAGCTTTGGCAAATTAAACCACTGACTGAAAAAACAACACTGGCCGCGGGTTTTGTAGTTGAAGTTGATAAGAAGCACTTAAAAGTGGCAGCGGCTAAAGGAACAGTTTATCAACTTGAAGTTTTGCAACCGGCAGGCAAACCCAAAATGAATATCAGCGCTTACTTGAATGGTCAGGGTCAAGGAATCAAGACTGGTCAGAGGATAATTACAGATGAATAATAAGCCCTTAAAAAGAATAACAAAACCAACGGCCCGTTTATTAGCCGTTGAAATTTTAACACGGATTGTACGTGAAAATGCCTATTCAAATATCTTATTGAATCAGGCACTGCAAAAAAAACAGTTGTCACGAGTTGACGGTAATTTGCTGACTAGGCTGGTTTATGGTGTCCTACAGCATCGGTTGACGCTTGAATATTGGCTTGAACCTTTTATTAAAGGTAAAAAACTGGAGCCTTGGGTACAACAGCTTTTGCTGGTTTCTTTGTACCAATTGCAATATTTGGATAAAATCCCTGCACGTGCAGTTTTGAATGAAGCCATTGAAATTGCCAAAAGCAAGGGACACGATGGTGTGCGAAAATTTGTGACAGGTGTTTTGCATGCAATTTTGCGGACAGGTGTACGCAATTTTGAGGAGCTACAGCAACCTACAAAGCGACTTAGCATCGTTTATAGTGTTCCAGAATGGATAATTAACCGTTTGCAGCAGCAGGTTGGAGACAAGAAGACTATTAAAATTTTATCTTCGTTGGCGCAAATTCCGCATGGTGCTGTGCGAGTTAATCAGTCACGGATCACTGTCGCGGCAGCAAAAAAACAGCTTATGGCAGCGGGCTTTGAAGTTGAACAAAGCGCAGTTTTTACAGGAAGTTTGCTGCTAAAAAAAGGGCATGTACTTGATAGTCCTCTTTTTCAGACAGGCAAGCTCATGCTGCAAGACGAAAGTGCAGCTTTGGTTGTTGATTCCATGCAACTATCAGGAACGGAGCAGGTTCTAGACGCCTGTGCCGCTCCCGGTGGTAAAACGATGCAGATTGCTGATGAGTTAACTACCGGACAGGTCACAGCGCTTGATATTCATCGGCATAAAGTTGAATTAATTAAAGAAAATGCCAAAAAATGTGATTTTTCTGCTAAAGTAAAAGCAGTGACACTCGATGCACGTGCGGCTGGAACAAGATTTGCGGCACAAAGTTTTGCACAGGTTTTAGTGGATGCACCATGTTCTGGGATAGGTCTGCTACGACGCAAACCTGAGATTCGGTATGAAAAAAGCCCACAAGATTCAGTTAACCTGCAGCAGATCCAGCTTGAAATTTTGGAAAGCGTCGCACCTTTAGTAGCAGCAGGGGGTAAGCTTACCTACAGTACATGTACTATTTTAAAAACTGAAAACCAAGATGTGATCACGCTCTTTTTGAAAAAACATCCTGAATTTGAACAGCTTGAGACAACGACTAGTCTGCCTGTAAAAAAGGCTGGGCAGTTGGCATTGACGATTTATCCGGATGAGTACAATTCCGATGGTTTCTTTATTGCAACATTGCGCAGGAAAAAGACGGTGGAGATGAACTAAATGATTTTTGCATATCAAAGCGACATTGGGAAAATTCGTAAGCGTAATGAAGATTATGTCGGCGTTTTCCAAAATAAGCAAGAAATTCAGTTTGCAGTCGTTGCAGACGGACTTGGGGGCCATAAAGGAGGCGATGTGGCTTCTGAAATGGCTGTTTCACATCTAGGTTTCAGATTCGAAGAAACGACCTTTTCCACTCTCCAAGAAGGTGCCCGCTGGTTGGTTGAAGAAGTCAATCGTGAAAACACACTGATTTTGGAACGTGCCCAGCAATATGAGGATTTGAACGGCATGGGAACCACACTGGTTTGTGCTCTTTTTTTCGGTACAGAATTTTTGTTAGCTAATATTGGGGACAGCCGGGGGTATTTGCTGCGCAAAAATGAGCTGATCCAAGTTACAGAAGATCATTCATTAGTCAATGAACTGCTTAAACGCGGACAAATCAGTTCAGAAGAAGCAAAACATCATCCGCAAAAAAACATTGTAACACGCACACTTGGTGTTTCTGGCAATGCAACTTTGGATGAAAAAGTAATTGAATTACAATCTACAGATATGCTGTTGCTGTGTACAGATGGATTGACCAATATGCTTGAAGATGCAGAAATTGAAAAAGTCTTGCAAAGTGATGCGCAGCTTGATGAAAAATGCCAGTTATTGATTGCACAGGCAAATAAAGCTGGCGGGAGTGATAATATTACGCTTTTGCTTGCACGAGCCGCAACGCACGGTGAGGTGAAACCGCGATGAAAGCAGGATATGTACTGAGCGGTCGGTATAAAATAAAAAAGAGCTTGGGTGAAGGTGGCATGGCGAATGTCTACCTTGCCTTTGATCTCATTTTAAAACGTGAAGTCGCAGTTAAATTAATGCGACTTGATCTGCGGGATAATCCGGCAGCAATTCGGCGCTTTAAACGTGAGGCAATTTCTTTAACTGAACTTGCCCATCCCAATATTGTTAGTATTTATGACCTTGGCGAAGACAATGGCATGCAGTATTTAATAATGGAATATGTGGAAGGCATGGATTTAAAAGAGTATATCGCACAAAACTTTCCATTTGCATATTCGCGGGTTATCGGAATTATGGAACAAATCCTTTCAGCCGTATCTGAGGCGCATGCCCATGATATTATTCATCGTGACCTTAAACCACAAAATATTTTGATCAATGAACAAGGTCAAGTCAAGATTACCGATTTTGGAATTGCACTTGCGACTTCCGAATATTCGTTGACACAGACGAATACCCTCATGGGCTCGGTTCATTATCTTTCTCCTGAACAGGCGCGAGGTAGTTTAGTAACCAAACAATCAGACATTTATTCTCTGGGAATTATTTTATTTGAGATGCTGACAGGGCGTGTCCCATATCAAGGGGAGACCGCTGTTTCCATCGCACTCAAACATTTTCAAAATGAGATGCCGTCAGTGCGCGCCTTTGACCACAGTATTCCACAGCCGCTCGAAAATGTTGTTTTACGTGCAACTGCTAAGAATCTGAGAGAACGTTATCAAACGGTGGCTGAAATGGCAGCGGACTTGCGTACAACACTTTCTGCAACGCGTGCGACCGAGCCTAAATGGCACCCGTTTGAAACCTTGGATGACGAGACAAAGGTCCTTGAACCGCTTAAAATAGCAACTAAAGTCCAAAAAAAGAAACCAACTGTACCGGAAAAAAAGCCAGAGACCAAGACCAAAAAATGGAGTACCAAAAAGAAATGGCTTTTTTGGGGTGGCATCTGTTTTATACTTTTGCTGGTAATTTTTGCAGCGCTATCGTTTGCTTTAAGTCCGCATAATGTCAGTATTCCTGATTTGAGGGGAATGACTAAGGCAGAGGCTAAGGGGGTCCTTTCAGATCGTAATCTAAAGGTTGGAAAGGTCTCTTATCAAAATAATGATAAGTATTATCAAGGACAAGTGATCTCCTCAACACCAGAAGAAGCAACGAATGTTCGTGAAAATTCACAAGTTTCGCTTGTTTTGTCCAAGGGGCCAGAGAAATTTAAATTTGGTGATTATACCGGGCAGTCTTATGCGACTGTCAAGAAAAAGCTTGAGGCAAAAGGTGTGACAGTTTTAAAACAAAATGAGTATTCTAATACTGTCGCTAAGGGCGAGATTCTAGATCAGACGCTTTCTAAAAATAAAAAGGTCGTCTGGGATCAGACAACTGTGACTTTTACAGTTAGTTCTGGAGCAGGACAGTCCTATTTAAGAGATTTAACCGGCTATACAGAAAAAAGTGTGCGGGACTACGCTAACGAATTAGGGCTTGTTTTGAAAGTCAAAAAGGAAAGTTCAAGTGACTCAACAGCAGGTTTAGTAATTGCACAAGATCCTGCGGTGGGTTCTCCCGTTCAAAGCGGGGATGTTTTACAAGTTACACTAGCAGCAAATACAACAAGCTCTTCCAGCAGTAGTAGTGCTTCAAGCAGCTCGCAAGAAAAGACGTTTGCTGTTAATGTGACTTTGCCATATGCTAATAATGCAAATTCTACAAGTACTGGAGCACAGCAAAGTACAACGAATAAAATTGAAATTTATCTTCAAGATAAAAATCACAGTTTTAGTTCGGTGTATCAAACGCTGACGATTGCACGTGACACGGAGATTTCTTTACCGTTTACTTTGGATGGGTCTGCAACGGGAAAGTATAAGGTTGTACGCGATGGTCAGGTTGTTGCTGAAAAAGATAATATTAAAGATAGTGGAAATTAGCGATACAAAGTTGCAAGGATTAGAAGGAGGCGTTGGGGTGGTAGCAGGACAAATTCGACAGTCTTTAAGCGGATATTACGACATTGAAGTTGATGGACTGATCTATCGGACTAGAGCACGTGGCAATTTTCGGAAGAAAAACCAGACTCCCTTAGTGGGCGATTGGGTTGAATTTAAGGCAGATAGTCAAACAGAGGGCTATATTTTAAAAATTGCTGCACGGAAGAATCGGCTAGTAAGGCCGCCAGTTGCAAATGTTGATTTTGCGATTGTGGTGACCGCGGTTAAGGAGCCGGTTTTATCAACTAATTTATTGGATCGGCAATTAGTGATGCTTGAAAAAAATAAGATTACACCGTTACTGTATTTTTCTAAAATTGATCTTTTAAATACGGCGGAAAAGCACAAGCTAACAAAGTTAATTGCTGCCTATGCGGTTTATTACAAATGCTTTATGTCACCAGCACCGGCACCAACTGAACTTTTTGCAGGATTGGCAGGACAATTGGGAGTTGTGATGGGGCAGACAGGAGCAGGAAAATCGACATTGCTCAATGACTTGAAGCCGGAACTTGAATTAGAAACCGGGGTCGTGTCAAAGGCGTTGAGCCGGGGCAAGCACACGACTCGCAAGACAGCACTATTTCCTTTAGCCGGGACCTTAATTGCTGATACTCCTGGTTTTTCTTCTTTTGACCTGCTGGATGTTACCAAGGAACAACTGGGCGGCTTCTTTCCAGAACTACGAGCTTACAGTGCAACCTGTAAATTCAGAAGTTGTTTGCATCTTAATGAACCTGGGTGTGCCGTTAAAGCCGCAGTTGCAGCTGGAGAGATCCTAGAAAGTCGTTACTTGAATTATGTACAGTTTCAAAAAGATATCAGTTCACAGAAGTCAAAATATCGTAAATCATAAATGAGGTGTTATAAAATGAAAATTGCTCCTTCAATTTTGAGTGCAGATTTTGCTAATTTACAACGCGACATAAAAATTGTCGAAGATGCGGGTGCGGAATATCTTCATCTGGATGTGATGGATGGTCACTTTGTTCCTAATCTTTCTTTTGGGGTTCCGTTAATTAAAGCCTTGAGACCAAATTCTAGCTTAATATTCGACTGCCATCTGATGGTCAGTCGTCCTGAAGATTACATCTCACCGTTGGCTGAGGCAGGCGTACAGATCATCGGCGTACATTACGAGGCTACCCCCCATATTTATCGGATGGTACAATTGATTCATCAGGCTGGATGCAAAGCGGAAGTGGTCTTAAATCCGGGGACGCCGATCAGTGTGCTGCAAGAGTTATTGCCAGTAGTGGATGCTGTTTTAATTATGACAGTTAATCCTGGATTCGGCGGACAGAAGTTTATTCCTGAGACTTTGGATAAAATAGCTCAATTAGCGACCTTGAAGAAAGCTCAAGGATTGACTTTTGAAATCGAGGTTGATGGTGGTATTGATGAGAAAACAAGTGTCCTGTGTCAAGCGCGCGGTGCGACCGTGGCAGTTGCGGGGTCGTTTGTTTTTGAGAGTCAATCACCGGCTGCGCAGGTCAAATTATTACATAAAGTGACGGGTGAGTAAGATGATTATCAATTTATTAGTTGGTGGACCGGTCTGTGAATGGCCGGAACAGCTTTTTGAGGATCAAAAAGCAGCTCTTTGGGTAGGTGCAGATCGGGGTGCTTTACGGCTAGTCAAGCAGGGGATTAAGCCAGCATTAGCGATTGGAGATTTTGATTCTTCATCACCCGCTGAAAGAAAACTCGTTTTTGCTAACAGTCAGCAGGTGGTGACTGCAAAGGCACAGAAAGATGATACGGATACCGAGTTGGCACTTAAGTTGATTTTTAAGCAGTTTGATTGCGAGCGGATTAATATTTACGGTGCGACGGGTGGTCGTTTAGATCATTTCCTAGCAAACTTGTTTTGCGTGCTGCGGCCCCCCTTTGATCAGTTTCTTGAAAAAATTTATCTCTATGATCGCTTTAATACCGTTCGTTTTTTTAAACCAGGAGTGCATTGGCTGAAAAAAGAAGAAGATAAGAAGTATCTGGCGTTTATTCCACTGACAGCAGTGAAAGCACTGGAGCTCTTTGATGAAAAATATCGGTTAAGTCAGACTGATTTTACGCATCCAATTTCATTAGCCAGCAATGAGTTTATTGGCGAGACTGGAAAATTCAGTTTCAGCAGCGGGGTTGTGTGTGTCATTCAAAGCAAAGATTAACAATAATCGTTAAGCACCCAGCAGTCCGTTAATTTAGAAACAAAAAAAGACTCGCAAAACGAGTCTTTAGTAATTATACGCGTGTTACTTTGCCCGATTTCAATGCTCGAGCTGATACCCAAACTCTTTTAGGCTTGCCGTCAACCAAAATTCTTACTTTTTGCAGATTTGGTTTCCATGAGCGACTCGTTTGGTTCAAAGCATGTGAACGCTTTTTGCCGAAAGTTGTTTTGCGGCCAGTAATAAAGTCTTTTGCCATTGTTATTCCTCCTTTGTTGCTAGGATTAAAAATACAGCTGCTGTTAACTCACTTGACTAAGTTATCATAATTCAGTTTTGAATGCAAGATTTTTCTGTAAAGTAAATTAACTTGGCAGTTACTAATCCGCGTCGGCTTCGTCTGCGTTGAAATCGGGCGATGTCTGCGGTATAGTGGTTTATTGTAATTTATGCTAAAATGTTGTTGACGATTGTGCTAATTAAGGAGGCTGTATTTTATGGCTGTAAAAATCAAAACGCAGTTCGGAAACATTGATATTAATAATGATGTAATTGCGACGGTTGTAGGTGGTGCTGCAACCGAAATTTTTGGAATAGTCGGCATGGCTAGCAAAAATCAAATTCGTGATAACCTTAACGAAATTTTAAAACGAGATAATTATTCAAAGGGAGTAGTTGTTCGTCAGGAAGATGCTGGCGTCGCGGTTGATGTTTATATTATTGTAGGTTATGGAACAAAGATTTCCGAGGTCTGCCGTAACGTTCAAGACAAAGTCAAATATAATTTGGAAACCATGCTCGGGATAACGGCCAGTTCTGTAAATGTTTTTGTACAGGGTGTACGAGTAATTGAGGAATAAGCTGGCTGTTGTTGGGGACCAAGGAGGATAAATAAAGTTGAAAGTGACGAAAATAACTGCCGCTGAATTTAGAAAAATGGTTGCGGTCAGTTCTAAAAGACTGAATAAAAATGCCGAATTTATCAATTCATTAAATGTTTTTCCTGTACCAGATGGAGACACAGGAACGAATATGAGTCTTTCGTTTGCAAGCGGAGCAAAGTATGTTTCTGAATCAACTGCGCAGAGCGTCGGCTCACTTGCGGTTGCGTTGGCTAAAGGCCTTTTGATGGGTGCACGTGGTAATTCGGGAGTGATTTTATCACAGATTTTCCGCGGCTTTTATAAGAGTACAGAGGCTAAAGAAGTCTTAACAGCTGCGGATCTTGCAGGTGCTCTGTCCGCCGGGGTAGAGTCTGCTTACAAAGCGGTGATGAAACCGACTGAAGGCACTATTTTGACGGTTGCACGTGAAGCTGCCAAGGCTGCTAATCAAGCGGCTGCAAGAACAACTGATGCAGCAGCAGTCATGACTGCCGCCTATCAAGCTGCCAAAAAGGCGTTAGCTAAAACCCCGGAACTGCTTCCTGTTCTTAAGGAGGTTGGGGTGGTGGATTCTGGTGGGCAAGGACTAACTTTTGTTTATCAGGGATTCGCTGATGTTTTGACCGGAAATCAGCGCGAAGAAGAGACGGAAACCCCGCATCAACCGAGTGTTGAAGAGATGGATGAGATGGTGAATGCACAGCACCATAAGAGTGTTCAAAGTCAGCTGAGCACAGAAGATATTCGGTATGGTTATTGTACAGAGATCATGGTGCGTTTAGGTGCCGGAAGGTTGGTCGATCAAAAGTTCGATTATGAAAAATTCCGAACGGCATTAAGCGAAATTGGAGACTCACTGTTAGTGATTGCTGATGATGAGATTGTGAAAGTGCATGTGCATACTGAACAACCAGGTAAGGTTTTAGCCTATGGACAACATTTTGGTTCGCTGATTAAGGTAAAGGTTGACAATATGCGGCTGCAGCACGAAACTATTTTGGAACATGATCAAGAAAACAATAGTGTGGATGCAAGTCAACCGCACACGACTAATAACGGTTACGGGGTTATCGCCATCGCTTCGGGCGCTGGATTAGTTAAACTTTTCCGTGGATTGGGTGCGACTTATGTTTTAAATGGCGGGCAAACGATGAATCCAAGTACCCAGGATATTGTTGATGCAATCGCTAAAACACAGGCACAAAAAGTAATTATCTTACCAAATAATAAAAATATTTTGCTTGCTGCACAACAGGCGGCTCAAGTTGTGGATGCCGAAGTTGCGGTTATTCCAAGCAAGACAATTGCACAGGGAATGTCGGCACTTGTTTCTTTTAACCAAGATGACACGCTCGCTGCTAATCAAGCAGAAATGACAGCAGATTTAGCAACTGTCAAATCCGGACAGGTCACAATTGCTGTTCGCGATTCAACAATTGATGGTCAAGCAATCAAGAAAAACGACTATTTGGGAATTGTCGATGGTAAAATTTTGGTCACTGCTCCTAATCAGCAACAAACGGCGCTCGCAATGGTTAAGGAGATGCTGGATGATGACAGTGAAATTGTAACTATTATTTACGGAGCAGATGGGTCAGCGCAACAGGCAGAAGAACTTAAAACAGCTATCTTAGAGCTGGATGAGGATCTGGAAGTCGAAATTCATGAGGGTGACCAACCAGTTTACCCGTATTTAATCTCAGTTGAATAAAGGTGTCTGCGAGTCTGAGCAACTTATTGGAATTATCGGACTTTCGAAAGGCTAAGAGTGTGACAATCAGCCGGGTGACTGTGAGCAATTTGGTTTCAGTGCTCACAGTCTTCCGAACGTTGTCGCATTTTTGTTTGCGAGGTGACTAAAATGAAAAAACTTGATGATCCAGTCAGCGTATTACCTGGGGTAGGCCCCAAAAAGGTAGTCGCATTGAACAAATTGAATATCAATACGATCGAAGATCTGTTAAATGCCTTTCCTTTCAGATATGAAGACTTTGCCGCACGTAAACTAGCTGAAGTTAATGATCAAGAAAAGGTTGCTTTAAAAGGGACTGTAGCCTCGGAACCAGTCGTGAGTCGCTTTGGAAGAAATAAGAATCGTTTGAACTTCAGACTTTTAATCGAACATGAAGTGATTATGGTAACTTTTTTTAATCAAGCTTATCTTGCTAAGCAGATTGAAACTGGTAAAGAAATGGCGATTTATGGCAAGTGGGATGCTAAAAAGCAAAGATTGATGGGCATTAAAATTCTTGCGGCAGCCGCGGAGGATGAACTTGGTGGAGTATATCGTTCTTCAAAGGAGATCAAACAAAGTCAGGTGAAGAAGTTAGTAGCGGAAGCTTTTCAGGCATACCATGAATTACTTGTCGATTTAATCCCACTAGCTTTGCGTAAGAAGTACAGACTGATGTCGCGTGTTGAGATGGTGCGCAATATTCATTTTCCAGATAATGCGACAACTGCAAAACTGGCACGGCGGACAGGAATTTTTGAGGAATTTTTTCTTTTTCAAGTGAAAGTTCAATATTTAAAAAAACACAATCGAGTTGCAGATGGGATCAAGCTCGACTATGACTTAAGTAAGTTAAAAGTTTTGATTGCACAGTTGCCATTTACACTTACCGCTGCTCAAAAGAGGGTTGTTAATGAGATTTGTGCAGATCTGCATCATGATTATCATATGAATCGTTTGTTGCAAGGGGATGTAGGCTCAGGTAAAACAATCGTGGCTGCAATTGCACTCTATGCGGCGGTGACTGCGGGCTTCCAAGCTGCGTTAATGGTTCCAACCGAGATTCTGGCACAACAGCATGCAGAGAAATTTGCCCATCTTTTCAAGGATTTGGATGTAAATCTAGCGTTACTGACGAGTGCTACGCTCGGGCGCGCTAGTCAACGCAAAGAATTGCTTAAAAATCTAGCAAATGGGCAAGTTGATCTTGTGGTTGGAACCCATGCACTAATCCAAGACGATGTGAATTTTAAAAAATTGGGGCTAGTTGTAACCGATGAGCAGCACCGCTTTGGAGTTTCGCAGCGCCAAATCTTACGCCAAAAAGGACACGCTCCGGATGTACTAATGATGACGGCTACTCCAATTCCACGAACTCTTGCACTTACAACGTACGGTGAAATGGATGTTTCTACAATTGATGAACTACCAGCTGGACGTAAGGCAATTGAGACTATCTGGTTGAAAAATAAGCAACAAGAACAGGCATATGCTTTTATCGAAAAACAGCTTGACAATGGGGCACAAGTCTATATTGTTAGTCCGCTGATTGCAGAATCAGAGATGATGGATCTTAAAAACGCCGAAGAGGTTTATCTTAAGGCTAAAAAACGGTTAGAGCCGCAATATCATGTTGGTCTGCTTCATGGTAAAATGAAGGGTGAGGAAAAAGAACAAGTAATGCGCGCCTTTAAAGCCCAGCAGTTGCATGTCTTGGTGGCAACAACTGTCATTGAAGTCGGGGTTGATGTTCCAAATGCGACTGTCATGATGATCCTCGATGCAGACCGTTTTGGCTTAGCGCAGCTTCATCAGTTGCGTGGACGGGTCGGCAGGGGAACGCAGCAATCTTATTGTTTGTTGCTAGCAGATCCTAAAAATGAGTACGGAAGCGCCAGAATGAAAGTTATGACTCAAACAAATGACGGATTTGTAATTGCACAAAAAGACCTTGAGTTGCGCGGCCAAGGGGATGTTTTAGGCAGTAAGCAGGCTGGAGTTCCCGATTTTAAGTTGGGCGATCCGGTTGCAAATTTAAATGTGCTGCAGGTTGCACAAAAAGAAGCCGCTCAAATTGTCAAGGATCCAATGTTTACTACCGGGAATCAGAGCGAACTTTATCGGTATGTGAGACGCAGTTTAGTAACAGGAATGAGTTTTGATTAAATGAGGAGATGGGTAGACAAAATGAAAATAGCTGTTGATGCAATGGGCGGGGATAATGCCCCGCAAACGGTGGTTGCAGGGGTTGAACGTGCCCGCGATGAATTCACCGATCTTGAATTTATCTTATTTGGTAAAGAAAATGAGATTAAGAAATATCTTAAAAATGAAGATCGGATTAAAATTGTTCATACTGACGAAGAAATTGTGATGAACGATGAGCCTGTCAGAGCAATTCGCAGAAAGAAAAATTCTTCGATGGTACTGGCAGCTAAAGCCGTCAAAGAACAGCAAGCGGATGCATTCTTTTCTTGTGGAAATACCGGGGCACTTTTAGCGGCCGGCTTGTTAATTGTCGGACGGATCAAAGGAATTACCCGTCCTGGCTTACTTTCCACCATGCCAGTGCTGGGCCAGACAGATGGGGCCTTTAACCTGCTTGATAGCGGGGCAAACGCTGAAAATAAACCGGAACATTTACATCAATATGCTATTTTAGGGAAATATTATGCCCAACGTGTTCGTGGAATTGAAAATCCACGAATTGGACTGTTAAATAATGGCACAGAGCCGCATAAGGGAAGTCAAGTAACACAAGCAGCTTATCACTTACTTTCAGCAGATGAGTCCTTGAATTTTGTGGGGAATGTTGAAGCAAATGCAATTTTGAAGGGCGTTGCAGATGTCGTCGTTGCAGATGGATTTACAGGAAATGCTGTCCTTAAGGCAATTGAGGGCGCGGCCGGAGCAATGGTTCATCTGCTCAAGGAGACAATTATGAAAAGCGGAGTTGTCGGTAAGCTAGGTGCATTGTTGCTTAAATCCAGTCTGAGCGGCCTAAAAGATAAAATGGACCAATCCCGCTATGGTGGTGCAGTTTTATTAGGTGTGAAAGCACCAGTTGTTAAAGCACATGGCGCAAGTGATAGTACAGCGGTGTATTATACTTTGCGCCAGATTCATAAGATGCTGAAAGAAGAAATGGTCCCAGAGCTGGTAAGTTATTTTGCACAGCAGGAAGAAAAAAAAGCAGCTCAAAAAACGGAGGAAAAAAATGACTGAAAAAGAAATTTTTACTAAGATTGCTCAGATTATTCATGAACGTTTTGAACTTGATTTAGCACAGATTACTCCAGCATTGAACTTTGCAAATGATCTTGATGCAGACTCAATTGATATTGTGGAATTTGTACTTGAGTTGGAGGATACATTTGGTTCTGAAATCCCAGACGAAGAAGCTGAGAGGCTCGCCACCGTAGGCGATGTAGTTAAATATATTGCAGCCCATCAGAAAAAAGCCTGACACTTAGATTCAGGGACAGGGGTTGTCAGAAAAACACATTAATTTGTATACTGCAAGAGGGTTAGGGGACTAGGCTAAATTCAAATTTTGGCACAGTCCTTTAACTTTACCTTGCAGGTTACAGCACCTCTTTACAAGTCGATGAGCTTCTTTAACATGGTGCAATTTTTGAGCAAAATCAGTAAAGCTATTCTAGCGCAGAAGTTGGTTGGACTTGCAGGGAAAAGGTATAATAAACCTATGACATGATAAAAGGAGAAGAACAACGTGATTATCGGTTTGACTGAGAAATTAAAAAATGATTTTGGAATTACATTCAAACATCCTGCACTGCTTGACGAGGCATTTACGCATGCTTCTTATGTGAACGAACATCCACGCAAGAAATTAAAATACTATGAAAGAATTGAATTTTTAGGCGATGCTGTGATGCAACTATGCGTTTCCGAGTATTTATACAAAAGATATCCATCGATGCCTGAAGGAAAGCTTTCACGATTGCGTGCAGCCATGGTCTGTGAAGACAGCTTTAGCAAATTTGCAAAGGAATGCAACTTTGATGAGTATATTCGGTTGGGAAAAGGTGAAGAGAAGGCAAATGCAAGACAGCGACCTTCTCTTTTGTGCGATATCTTTGAATCCTTCATTGGAGCATTGTATCAAGATCAGGGTAAAAAGGGTGTCGATCAATTCATTGGACAAGTTGTTTTTCCAAAGTTGGACATGGGTTGGTTCGATCATCTGTTGGATCACAAGACAGAATTACAAGAACTGCTGCAAAAAAGTGGAGAAGTCGCGATTAGTTATACAGAAGTTACAGATGAAGGCCCAGAGCATGACAAACAGTATACGATGACGGTCAGTGCCAATGGAACGGTACTTGGAACCGGGCAAGGACATTCTAAAAAAGCGGCAGAACAAAATGCAGCAAATGCAGCATTAAAGAAACTTAACGCAAAGTAAACGTGAATTTTAACGGAGCGTAAAAGGAGCAGTCTATTTAATGAAACTGAAGTCACTTGTCATTAATGGCTTTAAATCTTTTGCGGACAAAACGCAAATTGATTTTCAAACTGGAATGACGGCGATTGTTGGCCCTAACGGCAGCGGCAAAAGCAACGTAATTGAGGCAATTCGCTGGGTGCTAGGGGAGCAGTCTGCCAAAAGCTTGCGCAGCGGCAAGATGCCCGATGTGATTTTTGCTGGAGCAAGTGAACGCAAACCCTTAAATCGGGCTTCAGTTACGATCACCTTTACCAATACAGATCGTTATTTGCCACTGAACGAAGATGAAGTTGTAATCACACGACGAATCTATCGTGATGGCGACAGTGAGTTTTTGTTGAATGGCAAACAAGTGCGCTTAAAAGATATTACTGGGTTGATGCTTGACACCGGTCTTGGAAAAGAATCATTTTCGATTATTTCTCAAGGACGAGTTGAAGCAATTTTTAAGAGTAAGCCTGAGGAGCGCCGGGCAATTATTGAAGAAGTTGCAGGAGTGCTAAAGTATAAAAAAGAAAAACAAAAAGCACAACAAGAACTTGCCCAAACAACTGAACACCTGAATCGGGTTGCTGACATTGTCGGCGAGTTAGGGAACCAGCGTGAGCCTTTAAAAAAGCAAAGCAGTCTTGCAAAGGACTACTTGGCACAAAAAAAAGATTTTGACCATTACAACCTTGCACGATTGGTTTTAGAAATTGAACGCGATCGTGCTAAAAAAGAAGACCATGATGCTGAACTAAATAAGCTGCTGCAGTTGAGTGCTCAAAAACGTGCAGCTTTAGCACAAATTAAGCAGCAAACAGCAGATTTGCAGCAGCAACAGCATGAACTTAACGAGCAACTTGATGCATTGCAGGAACGGTCAGTGGAAGTGGCCGAACAGCATGAGCGTTTGAGTGGGCAGCGCGAATTATCCCAAAAAGAAAAGGATTTTCAGCAGCTGCGCCAACAAGAACTTGAAAAAAAACACCAGGAAGATTTGCAAAGAAGCAAGCATCTGGCAGTTCAAAAGCGGCAACTACTTGAGCAGTTAAAAACACTGGAAGCCACTCAGAACACACTACAGCACGAAATCAAAGCGTTAAAACATGTTCAAGGGCTCGATGAAGCTACTCTTGAGCAAGAGATTGAGGAACTGCGTAGTCAAATTATTACCAAGATGCAGGAGCAAACTACGCTGACTAATCAGCTTACTTACCTTGAAAAAGAAAGGCAGCGTGAAGCAGCTACGCAGAGTTCATTTGCCAAAAAGCGAGCTGAAATAGCACAGATCACACTTCAATTAGAGGACGAAGCACAAAAATTAAAAACCCAGTTGGATCGCGAAACCGCTAAAACTGCACAATTAGAGGCAGGAGTAATGGCCCTTAAAAAGCAATTAGCACAGAAACAGCAAAAGTTCGCAGCACAAAAAAAACGCTGGTATCAGGGCTTAGAAATTCTGCAACGGGCGCAGGCGCAACATGATAGTTTAAAAAGTGTTTCTGAAAACTATGCCGGCTATTTCCATGGAGTTAAGGAAATTTTACGCGTTCGGGGACAATTTAAAGGAATTATCGGTTCGGTCGCTGAACGTTTGAATGTTCCGGCACAGCTTGCAGTTGCAGTTGAGATGTCGCTTGGAAGTCAATTACAAAACGTAGTAGTTACAGATGAAGAAGCTGCTAAAAGAGCAATTGCTTATTTAACTCAAAAAAAGCTAGGCAGAGTTACATTCTTACCGCGGACTGCCGTGCGTCAGCGACGACTCAGCAGTTATCAACAAAAGACGGTGGAGTCTTGCTCAGGCGTTTTAGGGGTGGGCAGCCAATTAATCACCAGCCAAACAGCTGATCTTCCGATTTTAAATTATTTGCTGGGAACAACGGTTTTTGTTGAAAACATCGAAATTGCAATTGAACTTGCTAAAAAGTTAGAACATAGCGTCCGTGTTGTTACCTTGGCAGGAGATGTGATCAATCCTGGCGGGTCAATCACAGGAGGGGCATTGCGCCAACGCAGCAGCGGCTTGCTAGAACAAAAGCAAAAGATTCAGCAATTGACAGCTAATATAAAAACCATGCAGGCCAAGATGAAGGAGCTAGAAATTGCAGGTAATGCTTTACAGGCTGAACTGGATGACGGGCAAAGACAGATCACTGCACAGGAAGAACAGTGTGCTCAAAAGCAGCAGTCGCAGCAAGCAACGAAGAATGAACTGGCAGTTGTAGAGAATAAATTGAAGTATCAACGGCAGCAAAATGAGTTGCGACAATTGGAATTTCAAAGTAGTCAACAAACCGGTTCGAATTTTGCAGCGCAAAAACAAAAAATCAAACATGCCCAAGGCAAGCTTAATACACAGGTTCAGCAGCTGCAGGACAGCTATCAGCAAAAAAAAGCTGAATTGACGAATCTTAATAAATCGCAGCAGCAAAACCAAAGCCATTTAAATGAAATTCGGCAAAAATTAGCGGTTGCGGCCGAACGGTTAGCTAGTCTGCGTGCCAAGCAAAAAGAACTTGATGAACAGGCTGAACAGTTGCGGCTCGAGGACAAAGAAACTCAAGCCGCATTGCAGCAATTTGTCCGCCAAGTAGAACTCGACTCACAACAAGGCAGCACATGGGCAACGCGCATCGCCAACCTGGAAGCGGAAAAAGAGCAACTTGCAGTGCAGATTAGTCAAGGAAAGAAAAAAAGAAGTGCGCTCCACGAGCAGTTGGTTGTAGTTCAAAAAGAAAATGTGCGGTTAACTGAATTGCAGGAAATCGCACTTAATCAGCAAAAAGAGCAAAGTGTGCTGCTGAATGGAATTAACACTGCGCTTGATCGCAATTTGCAGGAACTAAGTCAGGAATATTCACTTTCATTTGAAGCAGCCAAACTGCAAATTAAGGAAGAAAATATTGAACATGTATTGCACCAATTGAAACTACTTAAACTTGGGTTGAAAGAATTAGGGAATGTAAATCTGAATGCAATTGAAGAGTACGAACAGATTAATCAGCGCTACCAATTTTTAGAAACTCAGCAAACTGATTTGCTTGAAGCTAAGAAACAGTTGCAAAATAGTATGCAGGAAATGGATAATGAGGTCAGGGTACGTTTCAAGCAAACCTTTAAAGACGTCGCAGCTGCTTTTAGTAAGCTATTTCCACAGATTTTTGGTGGTGGGCAGGCCGCTTTGAAGTTGACTGCACCAGAAGATCTGCTAACTACTGGAATTGAGATTATGGCACAGCCGCCGGGAAAGAAACTCCAACAGTTGTCATTGCTATCAGGTGGCGAAAAGGCTTTGACAGCAATTACGTTGTTGTTTGCAATTTTGAAAGTCAAGCCGGTTCCTTTTGTAATTTTGGATGAGGCAGAAGCGGCACTGGATGATGCGAATGTCGAACGCTATGCACAATATTTACGTCATTTTCATGCACAGACACAATTCATCATTATTACACACCGCAAGGGTACAATGGAGCATGCAGATATACTTTATGGAATAACAATGCAAGAGTCTGGGGTTTCAAGAATGGTTTCGGTCTCTTTGGCAAATACCAGACAATAATGGATTGACGGGGAGGATAAAAAATGGGCTTTTTTGATAAGTTAAAACGCGCTTTTGGTGGTGAAACTACTGAACAGGCGAGTGAAGAAGAAAAAAAATATGATCGTGGACTAGAAAAATCACGAAAAACTTTTGGTGATAAACTAAATGCACTGTTTGCAAATTTTCGCAGTGTCGATGAAGAATTTTTTGATGAACTCGAGGAGACACTGATTGAGGCTGATGTTGGGTTTGAGACGGCTGTTCGTATCAGTGACGAACTCAAAGAAGAAGTTAAATTACGCAATGCCAAGGACAAGCAGGCAGTTTCACAGGCTATTATTGAAAAATTAGTTGCACTGTATGAGGCAGAAGGTAAACGTGAAGAAAATGCATTGCATTTTGCACCTGCTGGACCGACTGTTTTTCTGTTTGTGGGTGTAAATGGAGTTGGAAAGACAACAACGATTGGCAAGCTGGCCCATCGCTTCAAGAATGAAGGGAAAAAAGTTCTTTTGGCGGCCGCGGATACTTTTCGTGCGGGAGCGATTGAACAACTTGTTGAATGGGGCAAAAGGGTAGATGTTGCGGTCGTGCATAAAAAAGAAGGTAGTGATCCCGCTGCAGTGGTTTTTGATGCAGTACAGCGTGCTAAAGAAGAAGATTATGATGTCTTGTTGGTTGATACAGCAGGAAGGCTCCAAAATAAAGTTAATCTGATGAACGAACTGGCTAAAATCGCACGTGTCATCACACGTGAACTACCAGATGCGCCTCAAGAAGTTTTGTTGGCTTTGGATGCAACTACGGGCCAAAATGCATTAACACAGGCTAAACAGTTCAAAGAGGTAACTAATGTGACCGGAATAGTTTTAACTAAGCTCGATGGTACAGCTCGCGGAGGGATTGTCTTGGCAATTAGGAATGAACTTCATTTACCTGTTAAGCTGGTCGGATTAGGTGAACAAATGGATGATTTACGCGATTTCGAACCTGAAGAGTTTGTTTACGGGCTTTTTAAGGGATTGGTCTAAAAATCAAAATGAGAGTGGTGAGCTGCAGATGGCAATTGAAAAAACAAATCGCATTAATGCACTATTTGAGTTTTATGAACCGCTCTTGACCAGCAAACAAAATGAATATATTGCACTTTATTACAGGGATGATTATTCTTTAGGCGAAATTGCGGAAAATTACCATGTTTCTCGGCAGGCAGTCTATGATAACATAAAGAGGACTGAAGTAATCCTTGAGGCATATGAAGAGAAATTGCATCTGCTACAGCAATTTCAGCAGCAAAGCGCACAAACTGATCAACTGTTAGCGTATGTTGAAGAAAATTACCCAGAAGATTCAGTTTTATTAAAATTGGTGAAGAAGCTAGAACAACTAGAAGAATGAAAGTTGGTGGCCAAAAGTGGCATTTGAAGGATTAACAGAGCGTCTGCAAAACGCAATCAGCAAACTAAGACGCAAGGGCAAGGTTAGTGAAGCGGATGTAAGAGAAGTTATGCGTGAAATTCGCCTTGCGTTACTGGAAGCTGATGTTAATTTCCAAGTTGTTAAGGATTTTGTTAAAACGGTCAGAGAGCGGGCAATTGGAGCAGAAGTCCTAGAGAGTCTGACACCGGCACAGCAGATTGTTAAGATTGTTAATGACGAATTGACCAAAGTAATGGGACAAGAAGCAGTGGAACTGGCCCAGGCGCCCAAGATTCCTACGATCGTAATGATGGTGGGACTGCAAGGAGCCGGGAAAACAACCACTCTTGGCAAATTGGCATTAAAACTTAAAAATGAACAAAAAGCGCGCCCATTGTTAATTGCAGGTGATATTTATCGTCCAGCTGCAATTGACCAGTTGAAAATTATTGGGAAAAATATTGATGTGCCAGTCTTTTCTTTAGGGACAGATATTTCTCCGGTTGAAATTGTCCGGCAAGGACTTGCATTTGCACAGGAAAAGAAAAATGATTATGTTTTGATTGATACAGCCGGACGTCTTCAGGTTGATGAAAAATTGATGAATGAGCTGGCTGAGATCAAGCAATTAGCACAACCTAATGAGATTTTACTGACAGTTGATGCAATGACCGGGCAAAATGCCGTCGATGTTGCTAAAGGTTTTAATGAGCAGCTTGATGTAACCGGAATTGTGCTAACTAAGCTGGATGGAGATACACGTGGCGGGGCTGCACTGTCAATTAGAGCGGTGACAGGTAAACCGATCAAGTTCATCGGGCAAGGCGAAAAGATGACGGATTTGGATGTCTTTTATCCTGACAGAATGGCGTCACGTATCTTAGGAATGGGCGACATGCTGACCCTGATTGAAAAAGCACAGCAGGATTTTGATCAGAAAAAAGCAGATGAAATGCAGGAAAAGATGAGGGAAAACACCTTTGATTTTAATGATTTCATTGATCAGATGACGCAGGTGCAGAAGATGGGCCCAATGGAAGATGTTATCAAAATGATTCCAGGAATGGCAAATAATCCTGCACTTAAGAATCTGAAAGTTGATCCTAAGGATATTGAACATTTGAAAGCAATTGTTTTTTCGATGACTGAAAAGGAGCGGACTGAACCAGATGTCCTAAATCCAAGTCGAAGAAGAAGAATTGCAGCCGGTTCAGGAAGACCTGTTCAAGAAGTCAATCGGATGATCAAGCAGTTTAATCAAATGAAAAAGATGATGAGCAAATTTTCAAAGGGCAACTTTTCAGGGATGGAAGGAATGCTGGGAAATGGAATTTCTGGAAAGTTGGCAAAAATGTCGATGAATTCAATGATGCGCAAAAATAAGAAACGCAAACTCAAACGCTTGCGCAATAAAAGAAAACGTAAATAAGGATGCAAAATCTTTTTTTAGCTCTGTCAAGAAATAATCCTTTACAGCAGCTTGAATTACTGGTATATTATTTATCGTTAAGAAAGATATTAGGAGGTGTATTTATGTCAGTAAAGATTCGTTTGAAACGTATGGGTTCTAAGAAGCGTCCTTTCTACCGAATTGTTGTTGCAGACTCACGTTCACCACGTGATGGTCGTTTTATTGAAACAGTTGGTACGTACAACCCATTAGTAGAGCCTGAAAAGGTAACTCTCAAAGAAGAAAACATTTTGAATTGGTTGAATAATGGTGCACAGCCTTCAGATACAGTGCGCAATATTCTTTCAAAGAATGGTGTCATGAAGAAATTCCATGATGCAAAGTTTGCTAAGAAATAGGGAAATTTAAAATGACAGAAGCAGATGTGCGCCAGTTGATCATTGCGATTATTAAACCACTTGTTGCTAAGCCCCAAATGATTTCACTTGAAGTTAGTCAGGGCAGTCATTTTTTAATTTTTAATCTCAGCGTAGCACCGCAGGACCTGGGACGGGTGATCGGCAGGAATGGCCGAATCGCAAACGCTTTGCGGACGCTCATCCATAATACCCGTCTGAATGGCAAGCAGCGCGTTCGTTTGATTATTAAAAATACCTAATTGAGGACCTCTTGATGAAGCAGCAATGTTTCATTTAGAGGTTTTCTTTATATTAAGAAAGGAAAGGTGCTCAGATGGATTACTACGAAGTTGGGCAGATCATTAATACTCACGGTATTCGTGGCGAAGTTAAAGCAGCTACGATTACTGATTTCGCAGCTGAACGTTTCCAAAAGGGGAAAAAGCTTTACCTTCAAACTACAAGTGCGCAGCCACTCATGGTTGAACTGCAGAATGTCCGGCAGCAAAAACAATTTTATCTGCTTAGTTTTGTTGGTTATGATGACATTAATCAGGTTGAGAAATTCAAAGGATGCAAATTACTGGTTACCGAGCAGCAGCAACAGCGCTTAAGCGATGACAATTTTTACTATCACCAAATTGTGGGTTTACAGGTTCAGGATCGGCAAAAGGGGAGCTTGGGGACAGTTAAAGAAATTCTCAGCCTCGGAGCAAATGATGTTTGGGTTGTGGCACGTCCCCCAAAGAAGGACCTGCTTTTACCAGCTATTAAAGATGTGATCAAAAAAGTCGATTTGGAAAACGGTGTGGTTGAAATAGAGCTTTTAGATGGGTTGGATGAGTGATGAAAATCGATATCTTAAGTCTTTTTCCAGAGATGTTTGCAGGGCCTTTACACCAATCAATCGTGGGTAAAGCGCTTGAGAAAGAACTGCTGCAAGTTGATATTACAAATTATCGAGATTTTACTGAAAGTCGGCAGCACCATGTCGATGATTATCCTTACGGCGGAGGAGCAGGAATGCTGTTGCAGGCGCAGCCGATTTTTGCTGCACTTGATCAAGTGCAGCAAAACAGCGGTGATCTTGGCCGTGTAATTTTGCTTGATCCTGCCGGAAGACAATTTAATCAAGCTGTGGCGACAGAGCTAGCAAAAGAACAGCATTTAACTTTTATTTGCGGACATTATGAAGGTTATGATGAGCGGATTAGAACGCAAGTAACAGATGAGATTTCTCTGGGAGATTACGTCTTAACTGGAGGAGAACTCGGAGCAATGGTAATTATTGATGCAACAGTTAGATTGTTACCAGGTGTTTTGGGCAACACTGCCTCGGCAGGTGATGATTCTTTTTCAACCGGTTTGCTGGAGTATCCGCAATACACACGTCCAGCCGTTTACCGTGGGTTAAAGGTGCCAGATGTCCTCTTGAGCGGTAATCACCAAAAAATAGCACAGTGGCGTGCTTATGAGTCGCTAAAGAGAACTTATCAACGGCGTCCGGACCTGTTAGCTGGGTTGAAGTTGACAGCGCAGCAGCAAGCGTGGCTGCGAATCATTAAACAGCAAAGTGGAATTTAAAAGTGCAGTTACTAGGCACTAAATTCTGCAGATTGAGTTAACTGCTGAATTTTTGAGTTGTCCAAGTTTAACTTGAAATTCTGATTTTGATGTGGTAACATTCTTATTGGCTTATGCCAAATTAACGATATTCCGCTGTGAATGGACATGAATGTCGGCGAAAGGAAGAAACATAATGAATCCATTGATTAAAAAGATCACGGAAGGTCAATTAAGAGACGACATTCCTGATTTTCGTCCAGGGGACACTGTTCGTGTTCATGCCCGCATTGTTGAAGGGACACGCGAACGTATCCAGATTTTTGAAGGTGTAGTTATCAAACGTCGTGGTGAAGGGATCAGCGAAACTTATACTGTGCGTAAAATTAGTAGCGGTATTGGGGTTGAACGTACTTTCCCAGTGCATACACCACGTGTTGAAAAGATTGATGTAATTCGTCACGGCCGTGTTCGTCGTGCTAAACTCTATTACTTGCGTGCTTTGCATGGTAAGGCAGCTCGTATTCCTGAAAAGCGTCGTAAGTAAGAGGATTATAAGTATACTTAACTTGGGTATGCTAAAAAAGGTTGTGTTAAGTTGGTTCCAGCTTAGCGCAACCTTTTTTGATGCTTGAAAAATGAATTTTAAAGATGGTAATATGCTTTCATTTGTGAAAAAACTTCCTCATTCAGATGAGCAGGAATTGCAAAAATGCTGATAAACTCTCCTGCATTCGCATCTTCTCGCTCTTTTTGTTCGCAGTAAAAAGGAAGCAATAGCTTAATGGCTCCGCTGTTAGCGTTGGCTTCAATCAAAGCGCGCTGAGCATAGGAACATTCATAAAGAACCTCGTCGCCGATATTCTTGAACAGCAAATGTGCAATTTCATGCGCAAGCTGAAAGATGAGCTCATTACGCCGGTGCCAATTCAGGTTCATGATGATGCAGCGCTGTTTTAATGCAATTATTGCAGGTGTTTCAGCAGCCAATTCTTTTGTCCAAATAACTTTGATTCCTAAAGCTGCAGCAGTTTTCAACAGTGAGTTGAGCACCAGCGATTCCATGCCTAATGATCCTCCGAGGTGTCACTTTGAGTATTTCGAAGCATTTTTCTAATCAGTTCAAGTTCGTTGTCTGGAATAACTTTACCTTCAAAACTTAAAATTCCTTGTTGAGTTTCAGCTAAATCAATTTTATTAGTGTTAATTTTTTCGTTAGCGGAACGTCCCATCAGATAGTCTAATGAAACATCGAAATAATCAGCAACTTTTTTAACACGTTCAACAGAAGGCGTTCTTTTTGTCCACTGATAGATCGTATTTTTGCCGAACCCAAGCTGTTCTTCAAGTTCGTAGACTGAGATATGATGTTCTTTTGCAAGGTTCTTGATTCGATCTACTGTACACATAAGGAGTCTCCTATCAGGAAAATATAACTAAAAAGTTAGAAAGTCATTGAAAACTAATCAATAAGTTAGTATAATTACCACAGACGATAAATTAATTAATATTTAATGGAACTGCAATGTGTGACCTCACACTGCGCTTCCTTGTTGATTTTATAATACTGTCACTGGGTCGTCAAACAAATTAGCTAATTTTAGCCTGATTAGGAGTGGATTGAAATGACATATGAACTGTCAGATGCAATTTTACTGTGTCTGAAAAGAAATAAACGAATGGGTATTAGGCCAAGTTCTCAGTCTGATATTGCCAATCACTTTGGACTCTCTAAACCCTATGTCAATCAACTGATCAATGGAAGAGTGGCTGATTCTGAAAATACAAGGAATTGGTTGAACAAAATTCGTAATTATGTTGGCGTCAATGATTAAGGCGACTATCCAGCAGTAGAAAAGAAGTGCTAAGGTTAGGCAGGTTTTGCAGCACGTTAATTCAGACATTACAAAATAAAACAAAAAGAGTGTGACATAAGTCGGGAAAATTTGAGTGCTAACTCGAAATTGCGAACATCGTGAGTACTTTGCTATGAGTAATTCGAAGTTAGACGGAGAATTTTGACTTATGGAACACGTTTATCCGGAATAAAAGCGGGGCTGTGACAAAAGTTAATTTTTGTCACAGCCCCTTATTGCTAATCATGGACATTGTTTTTGTAAATTTAAGTCTAGCACGCTTGCGGTTATCCTAAGCGCGGTCCTGGAAGGTAATTAATACCCCATAACGGAAATAACAGCAGTCATAACCATTGTTCCGATCGTGGCAATGATCATCACCCACACAACAGCCATTGTAATTTTTTGAAAACGCGACTTCTTTTTCTTGGCCAAAACACGCTCACCCTTCATTTGTCTTTTGAAGTTTACTATACCGTTTGGTACCCTGGTGTGTCAAATGCTAGTAAAATTCTTTCGAAAGTTATAAAATTCTGAAACAAATTGAATTTGAACTTGCAAACATTTATAATGAAAAAGATGGAAAACTTACCGGAAGAGGTGCCGATTATGTGTGGTTTTGTAGGGTGTTTAAGTGATGTCGCAAAAGATACCGGAAAAGAATACAATGAAATGATACACTCAATGAATAAAATGGTTGTCCATCGCGGACCGGATGATGCAGGTTATTTTGAGGATCAAAATATTACAATGGGATTCAGAAGACTCAGCATTATCGATCTTGAAGGGGGACATCAACCTCTTTCTTATGATAATGAACGTTACTGGATGACTTTTAATGGAGAAATTTATAACTATATTGAATTACGTGAAGAGTTAAAAAAAGAAGGCTATGGATTTAAGACCGACTCTGATTCTGAAGTGATTCTTGCAATGTATGCAAAACATCGCGAGGATTGTGTTAAGTTCTTTCGGGGAATGTTTGCCTTCGTAATTTGGGATAAGCAGGAACAGGTTTTGTTTGCGGCCCGTGATCATTTTGGAATCAAACCTTTCTATTATGCTATGGTAGATCATGATTTTTATTACGGTTCTGAGAGCAAGGCGATTTTCAAAGTATTGCAACATAAGACTTTTGATCAAGATGCACTCCAAGACTATATGACTTATCAGTATGTACCTGAACCAGAGTCGCTGGTTAAAGAAATTCGGATGCTTGAACCTGGACACTATTTAACCAAAAAATTAGGACAGCAACCAGAGATTAAGCGGTATTATTATGCTCAATTTAAGCCGGTTATTCGTCCCGAAAATGAGTATATTAAGAAAGTACGCGCTATTTTATTCGATTCAGTTGAAAAGCATATGCGAGCAGATGTTCCAGTAGGTTCCTTTCTTTCTGGTGGGATTGATTCTTCAATCATCGTAGCAATTGCCAAACAGTTCAATCAGCAAATTGAAACTGTTTCTGTTGGCTTTCAACGCGAAGGTTATAGTGAACTGGATGTTGCCCAAGAAACAGCTGAAAAATTAGGGGTTAAGAACTACAGTTCAATTATTACCCCTGAGGAATTTATGCAAGCTTTCCCACATTTTGTGTGGAATATGGATGACCCCTTAGCTGATCCGGCTGCAGTGCCGCAGTATTTTGTTGCTAAAGAGGCGCGTAAGCACGTGAAGGTGGCTTTGACTGGAGAAGGCGCTGATGAGCTTTTCGGTGGTTATACGATTTACAATGAGCCTAATTCATTACGGCCTTTTAATTATACGAAACCGCTCAATGGAGTTTTGCATAAAATTGCAGAAATGATTCCAGAAGGTGTTAAAGGAAGAAGCTTTCTGCTGCGCGGCACAACCCCACTTGAAAAGCGTTATGTTGGGAATGCCTTTATTTTCAATGAAGCTGAAAAACATCAATTCATCAAGAATTATGATAATGCTCATCCATTACAGTCAATTACGCACCCTTTTTATCAGGATGCGCTTGACTATGATCCAATTAGCCGGATGCAATTTATTGATGTGCATACATGGTTGAATGGCGATTTACTGCACAATGCAGATCGGACTACACTTGCACACAGTTTAGAGTTGCGGACTCCGTTTTTGGATAAAGAAGTGTTTGCAGTTGCAAGTGAAATTCCTGCTAATCTGCGAATTGCGCATGGCACAACTAAGTATGTTTTACGTAAAGCAGCTGAAGGAGTTGTGCCTGAACATGTGCTAAATCGTAAAAAATTAGGTTTCCCAGTCCCGATTCGCTTCTGGTTGCGTGACGAAATGTATGATTGGGCGCGCAATATTATCGAGTCATCACAGACTGAACAATTTTTTGACAAAAATTACTTCTTGCAGCTTTTGGAAGATCATCGGCTGCAAAAAAGAGATAACTCACGTAAATTATGGACAATTTTAACGTTTATGATGTGGCATAAAATTTACATTGAAGCGCCAACGCTGATGGATTCAGCTGAGGCAGCTCGGTTAGACAGTTAATAATAGGGAATGAGGGATTGTCAGTGGAAATAATGGTTCAAAAGTTTGGCGGAACTTCCGTCCAAGATGATGCGGCACGGCATAAGGCACTCGAACATGTGCGCTATGCAGTATCCAAAGGATATAAAGTTGTGGTGGTGGTCTCAGCGATTGGGCGCAAAGGTGCACCATATGCCACTGATTCCTTATTGAACTTAGTTAAAGGCGAGCAGACTAAGCTTTCTCATCGCGAACTTGATATGCTTGTTTCTGTGGGAGAAATTATATCAACAGCTGTCTTTACAGAGCTTTTAAAAGAAAATGGATTGGCTGCGACTGCGATGACTGGTGCAGATGCTGGTTTTCGAACTGATAATGAGTATCAAAATGCTAAAGTACTTGATGTTAAAACTGAAGGAATTATCAAAGCCTTTTCGCAAAAAGATGTAGTCGTTGTCGCCGGTTTTCAGGGATTATCACGTGAAGGTCATCTGGCGACGCTAGGACGTGGTGGAAGTGATACTTCAGCTGCCTTGTTAGGCGCTGCGTTATCTGCTAAAAGGGTCGATATTTTTACAGATGTTTCGGGGATGATGACAGGAGATCCGCGAATAGTTAAAAAAGCGCGCTTTTTAAAAAATGTCAGTTATGAGGAAGTTGCTAACATGGCACATGAAGGCGCAAAGGTTGTTCATCCTCGTGCCGTAGAGATTGCACAGCAAGCACATGTGCCTTTAAGAATCAGATCAACATGGGATAGTGTTTCTGAAATGGGAACACTGATCTCAGATCGTGACTTGTCAATTCAGGATTACCGGAGTGTCACTGGAATTGCTCATCAAGTCGGGTTAACTCAATTCAGTGTTTCGACTGCTGCCTATCCTGCTGATAAGATTTTCAACTTGTTAGCAGCTAATCATTTAAGTGTTGATTTTATTAATATTCTTCCCGAAAAGGTTGTCTTTAATTTAAATCATGTACAAACTTTAGTTGCACAAGAGCTGTTGGCTAAAGCAAAAATCACAGCTGAAGTCATCAATGACTGTGCTAAGGTTTCAATTGTCGGTGCAGGTATTATGGGCACTCCAGGAATTACCGCCAAAATTGTGGCAACTTTAGTGAAAAATAAAATTGAAATTCTGCAGACAACAGATAGTTATACGACAATTTGGGTTTTAGTTAAACAAAGTGATCTGAATGTTGCGGTAAATGCGCTTCATGATACTTTCTTGTTGAATGTCTAAGGATGATTGAGATGTTTCAGTGGTATTGGCAATTAGTTTATTTATGCTTACTCTGGTTAATTTTTAAATTTTGGAAAAAAATGAAGTTGCGTCCTCGAATTTTTTCTGGGCGGATTAAACCCTTTGATGTTTTGGCGTTCTTTGTACTTTTAGGGATTCATCAACTTTCAAGCGCACGGTTTCAGATTTCATTGCTGCCTTTTATTTTTCTGGGAATGGCAGTTTTAGGAATTGCAATGAGTCTCGGATATGCACTTGTAGAAAGACAACTTGTTTATCGGACGTTTATACTGCGTTATTGGCGTTTTTTTGACATTGTCATTTATGGGGCTTATGGGGTGCTTTTGATTTTACAATTTCTTTAAAAGGCTACTTTGTAGTTGGGTGTCTGGTCTTGGAATTTGTTGAAAAGAATAGTAATAATTTAATGAAATAGGAGAGTGTGACATAAGTCGGGAAAATTTGAGTGCTAACTCGAAATTGCGAACATCGTGAGTACTTTGCTATGAGTAATTCGAAGTTAGACGGAGAATTTTGACTTATGGAACACGTTTATCCGGCAATAAAAAAGAGACTGTGACAAAATTTAACTTTTGTCACAGCCTCTTTTTTTGTGTGCTTGAATTTTCAATAACTTGAAAGCGCATTATGCAATTTTTGAACGTTGTGCTGGCTTCAATTTATTTCAAAGTGGTTAAAAGTGGTAAATTTGTGGTTTAAAGTGGGGGAATGTGGTAATATCAGTTTAAGGTAGTGTCAAAGGAGGTGTCTTTTGATGTTTATGGGAGAGTTTCGTCATACGATCGACGAAAAGGGTCGCCTAATCATTCCCGCCAAATTCCGTGAGGACCTTGGTGAAAAATTTGTGATCACACGGGGAATGGATGGCTGTTTATTTGGTTATCCTCAAAACGAGTGGGACAAATTGGAACAAAAGCTGCAAAAACTCCCATTAACTAAAAAAGACGCACGTGCCTTTGTGAGGTTCTTTTATTCCGCCGCAACCGAGTGTGAATTCGATAAGCAAGGGCGAATCAGTGTTCCTAAGCCCTTACGCGAGCATGCTGCACTCGATAAAAAATGTGTGGTGGTCGGGGTTTCAAATCGTTTTGAAATTTGGGCTCAAACACGCTGGGATGACTTTTCAACTGAAGCAGAGGGCAACTTTGATGAAATTGCCGAAAATATGATTGATTTCGGGCTTTAGGTCTAGAGGGGGTTACTTTGGAAGAATTTAAACATACAACTGTTCTATTACATGAAGCAATTGCAGGTTTGAATGTTAAGGCGACAGGAATTTATGTTGACTGCACACTTGGTGCTGGAGGACATACTAGTTTATTGCTGCAGGGGTTATCGACCGGGCATCTTTATTCCTTTGACCAAGATCAAACAGCGATTACATATAATTTAGAGCGGTTTAAAGACAGCACTGCTGCAAAAAAAGTAACCTTTATCAAAGCCAATTTTCGTGAGCTTCAGCTGAAATTACAAGAAAACGGAGTGAATCAGGTTGATGGGATCGTCTATGATTTGGGAGTTTCTTCTCCTCAATTTGACGATGCCGAACGCGGATTTAGTTATCGTTACGATGCGCCGCTTGATATGCGGATGGACCAAAGCCAGCAACTGACAGCGCGGGTAATTGTGAATGAGTGGCCTTACGCAGACCTTGTGCGGATTTTCTTTCGGTATGGCGAAGAAAAATACGCTAAATCAATTGCACGTTTGATTGAAAAAAGACGTCTTACCCAAGAGATTGTGACAACCGGTGAACTGGTTACACTGATTAAAGAAGCAATTCCGGCACGTGCTCGCCGAACTGGAGGGCATCCTGCCAAACGAGTTTTTCAGGCAATCAGAATAGCTGTTAACGATGAATTAGGTGCACTAGAAGCATCGCTGGAACAAGCACTTGAGTTGCTGCAGGTAGGTGGACGGATTAGTGTCATCACCTTTCAGTCACTTGAAGATCGGTTGGTTAAAAGTCTTTTTAGGGAAAAAAGTTCGCTTCCTGAACTTCCGCCTGGGTTACCGGTAATTCCAACAGAGTATCAACCGAAGTATCGACTCGTGACGCATAAGCCGATCGTCCCTTCTGAAAGGGAATTGCTTGAAAATCATCGGGCACATTCTGCCAAACTAAGGATTATCGAGCGAATTAAAGAATAATTTAATAATTTAGATCGAAGGATGTGATAGAATGGCACAGAACACCGCAAGACAAATTAAAGTTCAACCACAAATTGAACATGAACCTAGAACATTACATACAAAAGAAGTTAAAACTTATTCTAAGAGAGTTCCGTTGTCACGTTTGGAAGTTTTTGGGGTTGTAATTGCAGGTCTGATGGTCATGGTGTTGATGATTACTGTGATCTCTGCTAAAATCACACTTTCAAAGGCACAGTATAATTTACAGCAGGTTAATCAGGGCATTGTCAGTCTGCAAAATAAAAACGTTGATACGAAGCAGGAGATCAGTGAACTATCAAGCCGGAGTAGGTTGACACAGATTGCTCAGAACCTGGGCCTGAAGATGAATAATCAGAATATAAGGAATGTTTCAAAATGAGCAAGCAGAGTAAGCGGCAGATAGATAGACGAATACAGCAAAAAAACAGAAAATTGTATGGACGTGGAATTTTCTTTATCGTTGCGCTGCTATTCGCACTATTTATCGGTCGCTTTTTTTATATTGCAGTCTTTAAAACTGCAAATGGTGTTGATCTTCCTAAAAGGGTTGCTCAGCTTTATGCAAGCAAGACTGAGGTTAAAGCTCAACGAGGCACAATCTATGATGCAAATAACCAACCAATTGCAGAAGATACCTCGACGTATTCGATTTATATCGTCTTGTCTAAATCAGCAGTTGCTTTTGGGAAACGACAGTATTTGGCTGAAAGTGAAAAGACAAAAGCGGCTAAAATCTTAAGTCAAAATCTAACGATCAGTTATGATCAGGTACTTAAAATTTTGAATCCCAGCGACAAGGAAACTTATCAAGTTGAGCTGGGAACGGCTGGAAAGAATATTTCACTTGAAACTAAAAAGAAAATTGAAGCGGCTAATTTACCGGGAATTAATTTTAAAGAGTCGCAGGCACGTCTTTATCCTAATGGAATTTTTGCTTCACATCTGATCGGGCTTGCTGAAAATGAGTCGAATAAGATGGTGGGAGTCATGGGGCTTGAAAAAATCTTTAATAAGCAGCTAGCTGGAGTCAACGGAGTCCGCAGTTTTGAAAAGGATGTTCGTGGAACCCCAATTCCGGGATCGAAAGTCAAAACTCGCAAAGCCAAGGATGGAGATAATGTTTACACGACCTTGGATTCACGGTTGCAGACTTATCTAGAAACTTTAATGACTCAAGCCCAGGAAAAATATCATCCGCAATCCATGAGTGCTGTGTTAATGGATCCAAAAACAGGAGAGATTAAAGCGGCAACACAACGGCCAACCTTTAATGCGCAAACCAAGGATGGATTGAATCAAATGTGGCGCAATATCTTGGTGGAAGATGGTTTTGAACCTGGTTCTACCATGAAAGTCTTAACGATGTCGGCGGCAATTGATAGTGGGATATATAATCAAAACAGCACTTTCAAGTCAGGAACTTATAAAATCGATGGTAAAACGGTGGATGATTGGAACACTAATGGTTGGGGCAACATTACTTACCGTGATGCTTTTATTCGTTCTTCGAATGTCGGTATGGCGCATTTGGAACAACAAATGGGAGCAAAACGCTGGTTGAACTATATTCACCGCTTTGGCCTGTTACGTTCGACTTCCTCAGGTTTATTGAATGAAACTAAAGGAAGTATTGAATATAAATATCCGATTGAGCAGGCGAATACTGCTTACGGACAAGGCATCAATGTTTCAGTTTTACAAATGATGCAGGCTTTTTCGGCAGTTGCTAATGATGGTAAAATGGTTAAGCCGCGGATCGTCAGCAAAGTGGTCAATCCAAATACAGGCAAAACGGTTTATCAAACAAAAACAAAGGTTGTTGGACAGCCAATCAAGAAATCAACTTCAAAAAAAGTGTTGAGTATGATGCAAGATGTTGTCTATAATCAAAATGGAACTGGATCTGCATTTAAGATTGATGGGTATCGGATTGCTGCTAAAACTGGGACGGGACAAATTGGCAATAGCTCGGGCACCGGTTATTTGACGGGTGAGACCAACTATACTTTTTCGGTAGTTGGAGTTGCACCTGCAGATAATCCGCAATATATCTTGTACTTAGTAATGAAACAGCCAAAAACATTTGCAAATGGAACTTCTGGAGAGATGCTGGCGTCTGTGTTCAATCCTTTGCTGAAAAGGGCACTTGATGAAAAGCAGGAATCCAGTACAACTTCAAGCACGCAAGTTACAATTCAAAATGAAGTCGGTCAAACAGCCGCAACGGTTCGCCAGCAGTTGAGTAATAGTGGACTATTAGTTGTAGAGGTAGGGAACGGCAAAAAGGTTTTGGCGCAGTCTGAAAATGCAGGAAGTGTGAAGCTTTCAGGTGAGCGAATCATTTTGTTGACTGGTGGTGAAAAAGTTATGCCGGATCTTTCAGGCTGGTCACGCAGCGATGTTGCCAAGTTAGGAAAACTTCTTGGAATCGAATTTGATTTTTCAGGTTCCGGATACGTCAGTTCACAAAGTGTGGCAGCTAATAAATCTTTGACAGGTGTTAGCAAAGTTTCAGTTCAATTAAAGTAGAATGATGTGGTGAATTATGCAAGCAAGTAAATTAATTAATAGTTTGAAATTTAAGCAAGTGGTTCCAGGAAGCTATGAAGATTTCAGAGTTTCTTTGCTCACACAAGATACCCGGGAAATTATTGATAACAGCGTTTTTATTGCAATTAAGGGTGCAGTTGTGGATGGGCACACATTAGTTAAAACGGCACTAAAAAAAGGTGCAAAAATGATTATTGCACAAGAGCAAGTCGAGACTGGGAGTATTCCAGTTGTATATGTGCAAGATACTAAACGCGCGATGGCTGTTTTAAGCAGTTATTTTTATGCTGGTTCTAGTCAAGCCTTGCGAGTGGTAGGAGTAACTGGAACGAATGGAAAAACAACAGTTACTCATATAGTTGAAGCAATTTTCCGCGCTCACGGAGAAAAAACTGGCTTGATTGGCACAATGTATCGTAAGATTGGGGATGAAATCCTAAAAACTAAAAATACTACTCCTGACATTATTACGCTGCAGCGTACCTTGAATAAGATGGTTGAACGTGGTGTTTCAACTGTTTCAATGGAAGTTTCATCAATTGCGCTTATTCAAGGCAGAGTTTGGGGAATTGATTTTGATGTAGCGGTCTTTACGAACTTAACGCGCGATCATCTTGACTATCATAAGACAATGGCAAATTATGCGCATGCCAAGAGTCTGCTGTTCTCACAATTAGGCAATTCCTATGCGCATAATAGTGATGGTAAAATTGCTGTTTTGAATATTGATGATCCGATCGGTAGACAGTTGGAGCACGATACCGCGGCCCAAATCTTAACCTATGGAATCAAACAAGCGGCGATGATCAGAGCCACTAATATTGAAATTCATAGTCAGGGAACAGATTTTGACTTGCAGCTTTTTGAACAAAAGTGGCATCTTAGAGTAAAAATGGTGGGTCTGTTCAATGTGTACAATATTTTGGCTGCTTTTGCAGCGGCCTATGCTTCTGGTTTGGAGCCAAGCGCGATTATCCAAACATTGGAGGCCTTTCCAGGTGTTAAAGGCAGGCTGCAGTTAATTTCGTCTCCCACCAAAGTGGCTGCAATTGTTGATTATTCACATACACCGGATGGTTTGCTGAATGCACTTGAAACTATTAACGATTTTGTTAAGGGCAAAGTTTTTTGCGTAGTCGGTTGTGGCGGTGACCGTGATCACGGCAAACGGCCTAAAATGGCTCAAATTGCTTGCAACTACAGTGACTATCCAATCTTTACTTCTGACAATCCGCGTTCAGAAGAACCGCAGGCAATTATCAATGACATGCTGCAGGGAGTTCCACAAGGACGCACGGTTGCAACTTTTGTTAACCGTAAAGAAGCAATTCAAGCGGCGATCAACCAAGCGTGTCCGGGCGATATTGTATTAATTGCCGGAAAGGGACATGAAGATTATCAGATCATCGGAGCTCATAAATATCATTTTGATGATGTTGAAGAAGCACAGGCAGCACTTAAAATAAAGGAGCAGGAAAGTTAAATGTCAATTCTTAAGATGGCAATCGCCACGCTAATCAGTTTTGTGGCGACAGTCAGTTTTTTACCATTATTTATAAATTACGCACATAAGAAAAAGCAGGGACAAATGATTCGCGAAGTTGGCCCTAAGTGGCACGAAAAAAAAGCTGGGACTCCAACAATGGGCGGACTAGTTTTTAATGGGGCAATTCTTTTGACAGCACTGATTTTGCCACTTTTTTGGCATCAGCTGACTTCACAATTGCTGGTTTTGGATTTCATTTTGCTGCTTTATGGCGCACTGGGATTTTGGGACGATTCAATTAAATTGTGGAAGAAACAAAATGAAGGAATGAAAGCTTGGCAGAAATTGCTGGGACAGATTATCGGGGCATTGATTTTCATGGTTGTTTACACACATGAAAAATTACCAGCGTCATTAAGTTTCATGGGTTTTGAAGTTCATCTCGGGTTGCTCTTTACTTTATTTGTAATTGTGTGGCTGGTAGGCTTTTCAAATGCGGTTAATCTGACCGATGGAATTGACGGGTTAGTTGCGGGACAAGCAATGATTGCTTTTGGAGTTTATGCAGTGATCGCACATGCACAGCACAAGGTTGATATTTTGCTGTTTTGTTTAGCTGTCATTGGTGCACTTGCAGGTTTTTTAATTTTTAATCATAAGCCAGCCAAAATTTTTATGGGTGACATGGGTTCACTTTCGCTGGGTGGTGCATTGGCAGCCGTTTCAATTTTATTACACCAAGAATTATCTTTGCTGCTGGTTGGAATTATTTTTGTAATTGAAACTGCAAGTGTTATGCTGCAGGTTGCATCTTTCAAGCTGACTGGTAAGCGAATCTTCAAAATGAGTCCCATCCATCATCACTTTGAACTTAGCGGTTGGAGCGAATGGCGCATCGATTTGACCTTTTGGTTAATTGGTTTAATTGCAGGAATTCTGACACTCTGGAACGTTCTTTAGAGTAAAAAATACTATAATTTTGTGTTTGTGCAAATTGTGAAAAGGAAGTCTATGCAGATGAAAAAAATAACAGCGTATGAAAATAAAAAAGTGCTGGTAATTGGATTAGGCAAAAGCGGTGTGAATGCAGCTAAACTTTTGTGCGAATTGGGAGCTGACGTAACTGTCAATGATCTCAAAGCGCCCAAAGATCCTAAAGTGGCAGCTGGACTGCGCCAGCAAGGGATTCGGCTGGTGACGGGCGGACACCCACTTTCCTTACTTGAAGGTACTGAACTGGTTGTTAAAAATCCGGGGATTCCATATAGCAATGTGCTTGTTGCAGCTGCTGTTAAGCAACATTTGCCGATCATCACCGAACCAGAACTTGCCTTTGAAATTCTTGATGCACCTTTGATTGGGATTACAGGGACAAATGGAAAAACGACAACAACAACAATGATCGCATTGATGCTAAATCAAGGAGCAACTAAGGGGCAGGCATTATTGGCGGGAAATATTGGAATTCCAGCAAGTCAAGTTGCACAAAAAGCCACGGCTGCAGATGTAATGGTCACAGAGCTTTCAAGTTTTCAACTTCTGGGAATTACAAAGTTAAAACCTCATATTGCAGTTTTGACAAATATTTACGAGGCGCACACAGATTATCATGGTTCACGTGAAAACTATGTTAAAGCAAAGATGCGCATCACGATGAACCAAGATCAAGCTGATTTCTTTGTAGTTAATTGGGATGCTGCTGAATGGCGTCAACTTAGTCAGTTGTCACATGCCCAAGTTGTTCCCTTTTCAAGACAGGATAAAACCGAAGCAGGTGCCTATCTGAAGGACGGCTGGCTCTGTTTTAAAGGCGAGAAAATTATGCTGGCAAGTGCGATCAAAGTTCCTGGAGACCACAATGTGGAGAATGCCTTGGCTGCCTTAGCAGTTGCGAAATTGATGGGTAAAAGTAATGAACAGATTGCAGAGGTTTTACAAACTTTTTCCGGCGTACGCCATCGGACACAGTATGTTACCACAATTAACGGTAGGAAGTTCTATAATGACTCGAAGGCTACCAATATGGAAGCCACAGAAAAGGCATTAGCTGGTTTTACGGCACCAGTTGTCTTAATGGCAGGCGGCTTGGATCGTGGCTTTACTTTTGAGCGCCTTGAACCGTATTTTAAGAATTTACGCGGTTTAATTGTCTTTGGTGAGACGGCAGAGCTTGTAGCAGCAGCGGGCAAAAAAGCTGGTGTTAAAAAGATTGTACATACTAAAGATGTTGTTTCGGCAGTTCCTTTAGCCTATGAAATGAGCCAGGCTGGTGATGTAGTATTGCTTTCGCCGGCCTGTGCGAGCTGGGATCAGTATCCAACTTTTGAAGTTCGTGGTGACCTGTTTATTACGGCTGTTACCAAGCTGCAAAAGCAAGTGGAGGTGAAATAGGATGCGTATTTTAATCTCTGGTGGTGGAACTGGAGGACACATCTATCCAGCGTTAGCTTTGATCGAGACTTTGAAAAAAGATGATCCTGCGACGGAAGTTCTGTATGTTGGAACGCATAAGGGATTAGAAAGCAAAATTGTGCCAGCTGCAGGAGTCGCTTTTCAGACCATTAAGATTCAAGGATTCAAGCGGTCATTGTCGCTTGAGAATTTTAAAACGATTTACCTCTTTTTAAAAAGTGTTCATGATGCCAAACGGATTATTCGTCAATTTAAACCTGACGTTGTTGTGGGGACTGGTGGTTATGTCTGTGGTGCGGTAGTCTATGCTGCTGCAAAAATGAAAATTCCAACTTTTATTCATGAACAAAATAGCATTGCAGGGATTACAAACAAATTTTTAAGTCATTTTGTTGATAAGATTGGGATTTGTTTTGCACAAGCGGCAGCTGAGTTTCCTGCTGCAAAAGTAGTTTTCACCGGCAACCCGCGCGCACAGCAGGTCGCAGGAATTAAGCCTTCTGGACGGCTGCAAGAATTGGGTCTAAGTGCCACTAAGAAGACAGTCCTGATTTTTGGAGGATCACGCGGAGCACGCAGAATTAATGAAGCCACAATCGCGGCTTTTGAATATTTTGCCGAAAAAGAATATCAGGTACTATTTGTAACAGGCAGTGTCCACTACCAAAAAATAATGGATGAGTTAAAGACACCTGTGCCGCAGAATATTTTAATTAAGCCGTATATTCCTGATATGCCGGCAATCTTACCCGAGGTAACCTGTATTGTTGGGCGAGCTGGCGCAACTAGTTTGGCAGAGATTACAGCCTTGGGGATTCCTTCTGTGCTGATTCCAAGTCCTTATGTAACACATGACCATCAGACGCATAACGCACAAAGCTTGGTGACGGTCGGAGCTGCTAAAATGATTACAGAGGCTGATTTGACAGGGGTCAAACTCGCAGATGCGGTTGATGAACTTTTGCGTAATGACCAGTTAAGAATGGAAATGTCTGCTAAAGCACGCGCAGCTGGTGTACCGGATGCGGCAACTAGAATTGAGCAACTGTTGCAGCAATTGATTGCCAAAAAATAATTTTTAAAGGAGGTTGGTCGTGATGCGCCATAATCGGTTTTTGAAAAGAAAAAATATCAAGGACCAGCCTCTGACTCCATGGGAGGAAATGCAGCGAAAAAGGCGGCAAAAGAAGAGCAAAAAGCGATATTTCTTTAAGAGGAAAAAACGAATCGGAGATAAACTGCCATTGTTGACAAGGCAAAGGAATCAGGTCTTACGCCGACGCTTGAGCATTAACTTAGTCTTCTTTTCGTTAATGGGAATACTGTCTTTGTACTTTATACTCCCAATTAGCCGGATTAGCCAAGTCACAGTCACTGGAGCAGATGCCCAGACGCGTTCGGCTATTTTAGCTGCTAGCGGGTTAAAAAAAGGTGGGCTGCTGTTAAAAACAGTGCTTATGCAAAAAAAGATTAAGCAAGAGATTTTGACTGCTGTGGCAGAAGTTAAGCAAGTCCGTTTTAATTATGATTGGACAACTGTTAAGTTGCAGACGACCGCTAGTCCAGTGAGTGGTTACGTGTTAGATGGAAAGCAATACTATGCCCTGACCAAAAAGGGAGTCCAGTCTCAGATTGCACGGAATCAGCCGGCTGACAATTATCCTGTTTATTCGGGGTTCGGAAAGAAACCGCAGTTAAAATTGTTGGCTATTCAAATGAATAAGATGCCGGCTAAATTGACGAGTGCTATTTCAGAGGTGCATTATGATCCGTCACAGGTCAATTCTGGAAGAATTCGAGTTTATCTGAACGATGGTAATGAGGTGATTGCAACTATCTCAACTTTTGCAACTAAAATGGCTTATTATCCGGCTATCAAGGCTAAAGCTACGCAAAAAATTCTCGTTGATTTTGAAGTGGGGGCATTTTCTTATCCTTTGAAGTCAAATAATTGACAAATGTTTATCAATTGTACAAATAAAGGCTTGAGAAGTGTATAAATGAGAAACAGTGTGGTAAAATCTAATTAATCGGTTTGAGTGAAATATTGGAATGCAAGTTTGGAATATTAGGGAAGAAGGGGGCTCGATCAATGGAAAATTCTGGGATATATGTTGGCCTTGATATTGGGACGACATCAATCAAGGTAATCGTCGCGGAATACGTAAAAAACCAGCTGAATATCATCGGAGTTGGAAGTGAGCGCTCGGATGGTTTGAGTCGTGGTGTTATCGTGGATATTGATCGTGCGGTCACCGCAATCAAGAAAGCTGTTGCGCAAGCTGAACAAAAGGCAAATATTCAAATTTCAGAAGTGATTGTTGGAATTCCAGCTAATCTACTTGAGATTGTACCATGCAGTGGGATGATCGCAATTGGCGATGAAAGTGGAAATTCAAAAGAAATCGGTAATGATGATGTGTATCGAGTGACTAAAGCTGATTTAACACAAAAGTTGCCACCTGAGCGTGATATCATTGACATCTTACCGGATGAATTCATTGTAGATGGATTTGATGGAATTAAAGACCCACGGGGTATGATTGGGGTCCGTTTGGAGATGAAGGGTGTTGTTTATACAGGCCCGAAGACGATTCTGCATAATACACTGAAGTGTGTGCAGATGGCTGGTCTAAAGGTTAAAGATACCCTTGTAGGGCCCCTAGCACTTTCGACGGTTGCCTTGAGTGATGGTGAACGTGATTTTGGGACTGTGTTGCTTGATTTGGGTGGCGGTCAGACGACTGCGGCTGTTGTACATGATCACAAATTAAAATATACATATGTTGACCAAGAGGGCGGTAAATTTGTCACGAAGGATATTTCAGTAGTACTGAATACTTCACTTGAGAATGCTGAAAAAATCAAGCGTAATTATGGTTATGCTGCAAGTTATCTTGCATCAAAAGAAGACCTTTTTCCCGTTGAAGTTGTTGGTAAAACAGATAAGGTCCAAGTCAGCGGTGAATATCTTGGTGAGATTATTGAAGCTCGCTTGACACAAATCTTCACTAAGCTGAAAGATGCACTTGAGCAAATTGATGCACTGGGATTGCCTGGAGGAATTGTGATTACGGGTGGAATGGCTGCCCTTCCAGGGGTCAAAGAGCTGGCTGAAGATGTTTTTGATGTTAATATTAAAATCTTTATTCCACAGCAGATGGGACTGCGGCATCCTTCCTTTACGCAAGCGATTGGACTTGTCCAGTACATGACGGTGCGCAGCGAAATTGAGTTAGTGGTTAAAGGTGTTTTAAGTGGTAAGACAGTGCAGCAGGTGGCGCCGCAAAGGGCCACCAAGGAAGCGGATGATGAGCAACTTGTTAAAGTTGATTTTAATTCCGAGAAAGCTGAGAAGAAGCAAAAGAAGAAGGATGGCAATGGTGCCTTCGAAGGCCTCAAGAACTTTTTTAATACATTTTTTGATTGATTTTAATTGGAGGGAAATGCAATGGAATTCTCACTAGATGCAAACGAAAATACAGGAGCAACGATCAAAGTTATTGGGGTCGGCGGTGCAGGTGGCAATGCTGTTAATCGAATGATTGCTGATGATGTTAAAGGCGTGGAATTTATTGTTGCTAATACAGATGTTCAGGCACTTGAAAGTTCAAATGCTGAAACTAAAATTCAATTAGGGCCTAAGCTTACGCGCGGTCTGGGAGCAGGATCAAATCCTGAAATTGGCAACAAAGCTGCACAAGAAAGTGAAGAAGCTTTAGCAGAAGCATTGCAAGGTGCCGATATGATCTTTGTTACTGCGGGCATGGGTGGTGGTACCGGAACTGGGGCTGCACCTATTATTGCTAAGGTTGCAAAAGATCAAGGTGCACTGACGGTTGGGGTTGTTACACGACCATTTAGTTTTGAAGGGCCAAAGCGTGCACGCTATGCGGCTGAAGGTGTTGCCCAAATGAAGGAACATGTCGATACGCTCGTGATCATCGCGAACAACCGTTTGCTTGAAATTGTGGATAAAAAGACACCAATGCTTGAGGCTTTCAAAGAAGCAGACAATGTTTTGCGCCAAGGTGTGCAGGGAATTTCAGATTTGATTACCTCACCAGGATATGTCAACTTGGACTTTGCGGATGTTAAGACTGTGATGGAGAATCAGGGTTCGGCTTTGATGGGAATCGGGTCCGCCAATGGTGAAAACAGAACGGCTGAAGCAACTAAAAAAGCAATTTCTTCACCGCTGCTTGAAGTTTCAATTGATGGTGCAGAACAAGTACTGTTAAACATTACTGGTGGTCCAGATTTAAGTCTTTTTGAAGCACAGGATGCTTCGGATATTGTAGCACAAGCTGCCACCAGTGATGTTAATATTATTTTTGGAACCTCAATTAATGAAGATCTTGAAGACAAAGTGGTGGTTACTGTGATTGCTACTGGAATTGATAAGAAGAAAGAAGAGCGGGCAGCTCGCCACAAACGGATGAACAACAGTAACCCAAGCGAAGGTGCACGGTTGGACTCTTTTAATAACAGCACTGCTGCCAAGCCAACCAATGATCCCCTTAAGGACTGGGATTTACGCCGTGAGATTACGGGTGAACGTCCGCTTGAAAATTCAGAACGTACAAACGAGTTCCAAAATGTCGAAAAGAAAAAGTTCGATATTTTTAAAGCTGATACTGCTAAGGAACAGAATGAAACGGAAGATGACGGGTTAAATACACCACCATTCTTCCGTCATCGGCGTAAGTAATTTGTCAGCCGGTACATGCTGAAGGGGGTGTTGGAATGGCTTTAGGCAATAAGCTGAGTCGTTTTTTTGGAATGGCTGATGAAGAGGACTATCAAGAAGAGTTTCCTAATAAAGAAAGTGAACCAACTTCCAATTTTTCTCAAAGTCAAAAAGTCGTTTCTCTGAATGGTAAGAGGCAGGAAATGGTCGAAAAGAAGATTGCTTTGTTTGAACCACGAATCTATTCCGACGTTAAAACTATTGCAACGCGCTTGCTTAATGAACAAGCGGCTGTGATTAATTTTCAAAGAATGGATGATGAGCAGGCACGACGGGTTGTTGATTTCTTGACTGGAACAGTTTTTGCAATTGAAGGCGAAATTCAACGCGTCGGCGATAATATTTTTCTATGCACACCACGTAATTTTGTTGTCGAAGGAAATGTCACCGCAGATTTTTCGGAATCTGATCTCAATTAGTTTAGGAGTATGAGAATTGATTATCTTAACAATTGTTAACCGCTTGTTCCAACTCTATTCACTTGCACTGGTTGTTTACGTGCTAATGACCTGGTTCCCAGGAGCTTTGCAGTCACGGTTGGGTGTTATTTTAGGACGCTTCTGTGAACCGTATTTGGCGTTCTTTGATCGCTTCATTCCAACGTTCGGTGGAATCAGCTTTTCACCGATTGTTGCACTTTTAGCCTTGCTGTTCGTTCAAAACGGCGTCAATCTTGTACTGACTTCGCTTTTGAGTGCTTTAGGCTTTGCATTTTAGAAGAAGGTCAGTATGGTAAAGGAAACAATCTATCAACATTTTAGAGCAGAGGAAAGCACAACTGTTACAGAACTGGGAACACTGATTGCGCAAGCACAAACTGAATATAGACCGATCTTAACGCATTTCTTGAATCCACGTGAACGTTTTATTGCGGAAACGCTTGTTCATGAAGATAACAGAGTTAAATTGGCAGCTGAGGGGCTCGTGCCTAATGCTGAACGGCAAAGAATGCTTTTTTATCCAGACTATTACGAACCTGTGCTGGCAGATTTTGAACTTGCTTTGCTAGAGGTTAAGTATCCTGTTAAGTTTGCTACGCTTAAACATAGCCAAATTTTAGGGGCCTTAATGAATTCTGGGATTAAACGAGAGGTCATTGGTGATATTATTACTGATGGAAGTCGCTGGCAGTTAATTGCAGATCAGCAGTTCAGTCGTTTTTTGCAGACACAGATTGAAAACGTTGGCAGAATTAAGGTCCGGCTTAGTGAACTTGAACCAAGTGCTGTTGTGATTCCTTTAGATGAATGGCAGGAAGAACAGGTTTCGGTAAGTTCTTTACGTATTGATGTTTTGGTCGCTGCTGTCTATCATCTCTCGCGGAATCGGGCCAAGGAACTACTAAACAATAAGTTGATTCATTTGAATTGGATGTTGCTGGATAAACCTGATCATGAAATTGCTGTCTATGACGTCGTTTCAGTCCGCGGCTTTGGGCGGTTTAAGCTTGAAGAAATTCGTGGTCTTTCAAAAAAGGAAAAAATCCGTGTCGTTGTTGCTGTTTTAAAAAAATAATACATACATGGAGGTGTTGGGGATATGACTTTGACCCCATTAGATATTCACAATAAAGAATTTCGTGTAAAACTGCGTGGCTATGATCAGGACGAAGTTAATGATTTTTTGGATCAAATTATCAAGGATTATGAACTTAACCTGAAAGAAAATGAACACTTAAGTGAAGGCTTGAAACAAAGCCAAGAGAAGCTTAAATATTTCAATGATCTAAAAGACTCTTTGAACCAATCAATTATTGTTGCACAAGAAGCTGCTGATAAAGTAAAAGCAAACTCGCAGCGTGAAGCAGAAATCATCAATCGTGAAGCACAAAAGCAGGCACAAGATGTGGTTGATCAGGCAAATGAGAAGGCACGTCACATTATTGAAGGTGCTTCGCAAAAGGCTAAACGGTTAATCTTTGAAACCGATGATCTGAAGAAGCAGGCACGGATTTTCAGGCAGAAATTGCAAGTAATGTTGGAATCTCAACTTGAGGTTGTTAAAGGCAGCGAGTGGGATGATATCTTGAAACAGGGCGATACCAGCAACTATGAAGAAATTCAAGAAGCAATTAGAAGAGAAGAGGAGCTTGACAAAAAGAGTGCAAAAGAAGTAAAATCATTCTCAAACGTTGAAGCTCAAAAGGAACAAGAGACTGGGGATAACCAGAATAACAAAGCCGTTGTGATTTTTCCTGAAGAAGAAGATGGCGGACAGCATTTTGATGAAGTTGCTGCTGATGCGCAAAAGAATAAATAAAGCTAAAAAAAGAACAATAGTTTTGGTATGATATCATAGCGAGCCGGTGTCTGGTGCAAGTCCGGTGGTTTCTCATTTCAAAACTTATCATCTTTTTAGCGACAGGCTGAATTAAGAGTAAGGCTGTTCGGAGAATGACCGTTAGTCATTTTGAGGAAAAGGGTTTGGTCCCTTTTTGAATTTGGGTGGTACCGCGAAGATTTCGTCCCTTGCTGGGAATGAAGTCTTTTTTTTTATAAAAATTAGCGAAAAGGAGAGGATTTTATGAGAATTAAAGAAACTTTAAATTTGGGAAAAACAAAATTCCCAATGCGCGGAAACTTACCCGTGCGCGAAGCTGAAAGACAAACTGAATGGGAAGAAAATAAGGTTTATGAACGACGTCAAAAATTAAATGAAGGCAAGCCAAGCTTTGTTTTGCATGATGGCCCTCCATATGCTAACGGAAATATTCATATGGGGCATGCGCTTAACAAAATTACCAAAGATTTCATTGTGCGTTCGAAATCTATGATGGGCTTCCGTGCACCATATGTCCCTGGCTGGGATACGCATGGTCTGCCGATCGAACAGCAGTTGAAAAAGGCGGGGGTTGATCGGAAAGCATTGTCAGTTGCCGATTTTCGTGAAAAGTGCCGAGAGTATGCACTAGAGCAAGTTGACAAACAAAGAACTGATTTCAAGCGTCTTGGGGTTGCCGGTGAATGGGATAATCCATATGTAACACTCGACCCATCATTTGAAGCACAGGAGATTCGTGTTTTTGGCAAGATGGCGGAATTGGGCTTGATTTATAAAGGTAAAAAGCCAGTCTTTTGGTCATGGTCTTCTGAATCAGCACTAGCAGAGGCGGAAGTAGAGTATCATGATGTAACTTCGCCGTCTGCTTTTTATGGCGAACAAGTTGTTGATGGTAAAGGAGTTTTAGATACTGATACGTACATGGTCGTTTGGACAACCACACCATGGACAATTCCGGCTTCAGAAGGAATTACAGTTGACAAAGATTTTGATTATGCAGTTGTACAACCTGCAGGTGATCAGCGTAAATATGTGATTGCAACAGAACTGGTAAAAAATTGTGCCGAATTATTTGGTTGGGAAAAGTATGAGATTGTTAAGCAGCTTAAAGGAGCAGCTTTGGAATATGTCACCGCACAGCATCCCTTCTATCCTGAACGTAAGTTGCTAACGATGCTCGGCGATTTTGTCACGCTTGATTCTGGGACCGGTCTAGTGCATACGGCTCCTGGTTTTGGGGAAGATGACTTTAATGTCGGTAAGCAATATGGCTTGGATATTTATGTTCCAGTAGATGATAAGGGTTATTTGACTGAAGATGCTGGTCCTGATTTTGCACATGTTTTCTATGATGATGCAAATCAGATTTCATTGGATAAGTTAAAAGCAGCCGGATTGCTTTTGAAATTCATGCCGTTGGAGCATAGCTATCCATTTGACTGGCGAACCAAAAAACCGATTATTTTCCGTGCAACTCCGCAATGGTTTGCTTCCGTTGGAAAGATTCGGACCCAGATTTTAGATGCAATTGATGAAGTTAAATTTTTCCCAGATTGGGGTCAAAAACGGTTGCATAACATGATTCGTGATCGTGGTGACTGGGTAATTTCACGTCAGCGGGTCTGGGGCGTGCCACTACCAATTTTCTATGGTGAAGATGGCGAAGCAATTATCACTAAAGAAACGGTAGCACATGTAGCTGATTTAATTGAAAAACACGGGTCGAACATCTGGTTCCAGCGAGAAGCCAAAGACTTATTGCCTGCTGGATTCACCAGTGAGCACTCACCACACGGTCAGTTTACAAAAGAAACTGATATTATGGATGTTTGGTTTGATTCTGGTTCTTCACATCAAGGAGTTTTGGCGCAACGTGATTATTTGACTTATCCAAGTGACATGTATCTTGAAGGTTCCGACCAATACCGTGGCTGGTTCAATTCAAGTTTGATTACGAGCGTTGCCTTTTCAGGAAAGGCACCGTACAAACAGATTCTTTCACAAGGATTCACCCTTGATGGTGAAGGCCGCAAGATGAGCAAGTCGCTGGGAAATACGATTGTTCCAGCTAAAGTCATTCAACAAATGGGCGCTGAAATCATTCGTTTGTGGGTATTGAGTGTCGATTCCTCGGCCGATGTTCGGGTTTCGATGGATAGCTTTAAACAAATCTCCGAATCCTACCGTAAAATTCGGAATACTATTCGTTTCATGTTGGCTAATACGACTGATTTTGATCCGGCACATGATACAGTTGCTTTTGATGATCTTGAAGCGCTTGACCAGTATATGGAAATCAAGGTTAATAAGTTCACTAAAGAAGTGCTGGACGATTATGCTGTTTATGACTTCATGGATATCTATAAGAAACTGATTAACTTTGTTTCTGTGGAACTTTCAGCTTTTTATCTGGACATCGCCAAAGATGTTGTTTACATTGAAAGCGCAGATGCGCGTAAACGGCGTTCGATGCAGACGGTTTTATATGACGTGGTAGTCAGACTTACAAAATTATTAACACCAATTTTGCCGCATACCACAGAGGAAATCTGGAATTATCTAAAGGAACCTGAAGATTATGTTCAACTGGCTGAAATGCCTCAAGTACAGCATTTCAATGCGGAAGAAAAAATTACTGCACGTTGGGAAGAATTCTTGAAAGTGCGGACGGATGTTTTAAAAGCGTTGGAAGAAGCCCGCGATCAGAAGTTGATTGGTAAGTCATTTGAGGCGCATGTAACACTTTATGCAGATGAGCCTACGCAGGAATTACTGGCCGCACTTGGAACTAATGTCCGTCAAGTCTTAATTGTCTCAGCACTTGATGTTAAAGAACTTGCACAGGCACCAGCCACTGCTGTTAAATACCATGAGGTTGCACTTACAGTTGAGCATGCTGATGGCAAGGTTTGTCCACGTTGTCGGATGATTAAAGAAGATGTTGGGACCGATGCTGACTTGCCATTGTTGTGTGCAAGTTGTGCTGCTTTGGTAAGAGCTGATTATCCTGCAGCAGTTGCAGAAGGCTTAACAGAATAAAAAGGAAGTACAAGGCAGCGGTTGCAGACTTTGAAAACTAACAGCAATTTGTAAAGTAGTTACAATTTGGTTAACTTAATTTACAGTTGCTGGTTAGGTTACATTATAAATACGCAATAAAACTAGGAGAAGTGTGACATAAGTTGTTAAAACTTGTGGACTGACATAAATTACGAACGTAAAGTGTATTTTATTATGAGTAATTCGAAGTTAGACAAGCAATTTTGACTTATGGAACACGTTTATCCGGAATAAAAGAGGGGCTGTGACAAAATT
>NZ_AZFQ01000019.1:112763-123849 GCF_001435195.1 Liquorilactobacillus satsumensis DSM 16230 = JCM 12392
TAGGACTTTTTTATTTAAGTAACTAACGCTAAAAAGTAAAAAAATATGACAGTCAGTGATTAATAGTTGTATGATATGATGATAATAGAATTAATTTGGAGGTCATTATAATGAAGTTGCTGAAAGTTCATGGTTCGGGCAATGACTTTTTCATTTTAGATCAAAGCAAGTTGGAGAAGCCCTTATCTGAAGCAGAATTAAAATTGTTAGCACAGAAAATTTGCGATCGTAAAAGCGGGCTTCATGGTGGTTCTGATGGCGTATTATCTGTAACCGCAGGGCATAATGATGCAGTTGTCGGCAAGATGCGGGTGATTAATGCAGACGGCAGTGAAGCTAGTATGTGCGGTAACGGAATCAGAACAGTTGCCCGTTACCTAAGCGAACAAAATAATCAGAATGCTTTCAAAGTTGAGACGATGCAGGCTGATTTGGAAGTTAAAAGAGAACCTGATTTTGCACCAGGGATTACTGTCTTTGAAGCAGAAATTTCACCAGTTTCTTTTACTGCTAAAGCTTTAGGGATGCATGTTGCTGGAACAGAAAAGTTAGTTAATGAAAGCATCCCAGAACTGTCTGCCACTTTAAAATTTTCTGCAGTCGCAGTTCCTAACCCGCATTTAATCGCATTTGTGGACCATGCGACTTTAATCGGCGAAGAACTCGGAAGAATTGCAAGCTATTTAAATTCAAAAGGAAACCCGATTTTCCCGGATGGAGTGAATGTTAGCTTTGTTGAAGTCTTGGCAAAAAATAAAATCTTTGTTCGGACCTATGAACGCGGGGTCGGGTTTACAAATGCCTGCGGGACAGCTATGTCTGCCTCTAGTTTGATGTATGTACTCCTGTTTACTGGTAAGAGCGGCTTAGAAGAAAAGATTACAGTTTTGAATCCTGGCGGGATGGTAAAGACAAAGGTTCATCAGCGTGCTGATGGTTCTTATTGGATGTCTTTGATCGGCAATGCAACTTTTGTGGCAACGGTCGAAGTTGAATTATCGGCGGCCCTAGCAGGCGACTTTTCACAAGTGAGCTGGCAGGAAACGGGTGAACAAAAAGCATATGAACACTTTGTAAGGAGTGTTGTTAAAAATGAACTTTGAAGAAAAATTGTTGGATTCTAAGCGAATTTACACTGGCAAAATTATTAATGTTGAAGAAGAAACAGTGCAGCTTCCTGATGGAAAAAATGCTAAAAGGGAAATTGTCAGGCATCATGGGGCAGTCGCACTGCTATGCATTACAGCAGATGATAAAATGATCTTTGTCAAACAATGGCGCGAGCCGCTGCGTAAAACTACCTTGGAAGTTCCGGCTGGCAAGATTGAACCTGCTGAGGAGCAGTCACCTGAAGAAACCGCTAAACGCGAGCTCAACGAAGAGGTTCGATTGCGGGCTGAAAGGCTGGAACAGATTGCTGTCTTTTATACTTCTCCAGGTTTTGCAGATGAAAAAATGTTTCTTTACCATGCTCAGGGATTGTCGCCAGTGGCGCAAGCATTACCGCAAGATGACGATGAGTTTTTGAATGTGTATGAATTGACTTTAGCAGAAGCACAGGAGCAGATTAAAGCTGGTCTAATCTGCGACAGTAAGACAATCATGGCCGTTTGGTATTGGATGCTTAAGTTAAGGAGTGTTTAATGTGGGAATCAAAGAAAGACTTTCACGCACTGCCAGGCAACATTCTGAACACAAAGAGGAACCAAAAAAGACACGCTCGCAGGCGGTAGAGAATTCTCCGGATGAGCTGAGTCGTGCACAACTGCGTAAGTTTAGACAAGCGGAAGTTGAAGAAGAGAAGAAACGCCGATTAGGGCGCAAACTAAATTGGATAATTTTATTTCTAGTGATTGCAATTGTGATCGTCTACTGTTTTATGATTTTTGTTAATTTTTGATGGAGGAAGACAAATGAAGTATGGGATTTTGTGTGCCATGGATGAAGAGTTAAAAGAACTGCGTGCGCAGTTGAGTGCAGAAAAAGCAGTCACACTGGGCGGAATTAATTTTTATGAAGGGTGTTTAGGTCAGCAAAAAGTTGTTTTAGTGCGCTCGGGAATCGGCAAAGTTCAGGCGGGCATGACAACCGCGTTGTTGATTGTAACCTTTGGGGCAACAGCCGTTATTAACTCTGGTTCTGCAGGTGGAATTGGCACTGGGTTGCACGTCGGCGACGTTGTTTTGTCTACTGCAGCTGCCTATTATGATGTTGATACCACAGCTTTTGGATATCTTCCAGGGCAGCTTCCACAACAGCCGCAACGTTTTATGGCTGATGAAAAACTAGTTGCACAGATTGCTCAAGCAGCTCAAAAAAATGGTCTGCATACTAAAACTGGTTTGATCGTTACGGGCGATCAATTTGTAGCTTCTTCTGAAAAAATTGCAAAGATTAAGCAAACCTATCCAGCGGCTTTGTGCTGTGAGATGGAAGGTGCTGCAGTTGCTCAAGCTGCATTTCAGTTTAAGGTTCCTTTTGTGATTGTCCGTGCAATGTCCGATGTTGGGGATGAAGAGGCTGGTCAGTCTTTTGATGAATTTATTATTGAGGCCGGTCGCCGTTCTGCCCAGATGATTTTGAACGTTTTAAATGTTTGAGGGGTTTTGAAAAATGAAACATATTTATTTAGACAATGCAGCGACAACACCGATGGCGCAACCCGTTATTGACAAAATGACGGCGGTCATGACACAGGTTTTTGGCAATGCATCGAGTACTCATTATTATGGCCGACAGGCGCGTGCAATTCTTGACGAAAGTCGGCATGTAATTGCAACGTCAATCAATGCCAAGAAGGATGATGAAATTGTTTTTACGAGTGGTGGCACTGAGAGTGATAATACAGCGATTATTGAAACTGCCTTTGCCCGTAAAAATGAAGGACGTCATTTAATTACAACGGCAATTGAACACGAGGCAGTTTTAAAGTCAATGGCTTATTTGGAAACTCAAGGATTTGAAGTTACCTATCTACCGGTTGACCGGACCGGTAAAATTTCACTTACAGATTTGCAAAATGCTTTACGAGCTGATACGATTTTGGTCTCAATTATGGCGGGAAACAATGAGGTTGGGAGCAGGATGCCAATTCACCAAATTGGGCAGATTGTGGCTGCTTCTAATGCCTGGTTCCATACTGATGCAGTTCAGGCTTATGGGCTGGTAGATCTTGATGTTCAAGCTGATCAGATTGACTTGATGTCAACTTCTGCGCACAAATTGAATGGTCCGAAATTTTTAGGCTTTCTTTATCGTGCTGAGCATGTTGTGATTCCGTCGCTAATTAAGGGTGGCGATCAAGAACTCAAACGCCGTGCAGGAACAGAAAATATTCCTGCGATCGCAGCGTTTGCACAAGCTGTTAAACTAGTTGACTCGCAGGAAAAAGCTGCGCGGCAGCAAAAGTATGCAGGGTTCAAGCAGCAACTGGTAACGGGTTTGCGTGAAAATGGGATTGAGGTTGAGGTTAATGGGGACCTTGAAGGTCATAATCTGCAACATGTTTTGAATCTATGGTTCAAGGGCTGTCCAAGTGATGCGTTGTTAACTAATCTTGACTTGAACGGAATTGCAGTTTCTGCAGGATCGGCTTGTACAGCGGGAAGTCTTGAACCTTCACACGTGTTAATTGCGATGTATGGTAAAGATAGCCCACGCATCGCAGAATCTTTGCGTTTTAGCTTTGGTGCAGGTAATACAGCGGCTGAGATTGAAGTTGTAATTGCAACTTTAAGTACGATTGTTAAAAAATTAAAAAGGGAGTAATACAAGATGGCATACCAGAAAAAAGCGTCTCTTTTAGGTGATAAACGCACTTTTGAGTTAGCTGCGCAAATCAAAAAATATACTTTACGAGATGTTGGTTTTACTGAAAGTCATGGTGGTAAATTTGTACTGGAACGGTCACTTGATCCAAATTCACCTTTTAATGCAGCCCTTAAGTTCAAAATGACAATCAGTGCTGAACTTAAAACGTTTAAAATGGCAGTGACTGCTGCAAATGGGTTGAAAGAGGTCAATCTTTTTAAAGAAAATGATGCGGCTGCGCGAATAGAGCAACTAGATTATTTATTAGCTGTTCTGGTAAAAAGGCAAATTCTGACACAGGTTGTTTAAAAACCCGTGACTTGTCAAAGTAACCGCAAGTCGATATAATGTAACTTACTGAAATAATACGACCTTCAAATCGTAGGTATTCAGAATCTAGATTGAATGATGGTGATAGTATTATGCAAGACAACAGTCAGACACGTGTTGTTGTGGGGATGAGCGGTGGAGTTGATTCTTCGGTGGTAGCATATCTTCTCAAGCAGCAGGGTTATGATGTCGTTGGTGTCTTTATGAAGAACTGGGATGAGGAAAAGGATAGCGGTGTTTGTACAGCAACTGAAGATTATGAAGATGTTGCGAAAGTTGCAAATAAGATCGGGATCCCATATTATTCAGTTAATTTTGAAAAGGAATACTGGGACAGAGTTTTTACGTATTTTCTTGACGAATACAAGCATGGCAGAACGCCAAATCCAGATGTCATGTGCAATAAGGAAGTCAAATTCAAAGCATTCCTTGACTACGCTTTAAAGCTTGATGCCGACTATATTGCAATGGGACACTATGCACAGCTACGGCGTGATGCTGATGGGACAGTGCATCTTTTGCGCGGTGCAGACAGCAATAAGGATCAGACCTATTTTTTGAGCCAGCTTGCGCAAAATCAGTTGCAAAAAGCTCTTTTTCCAATTGGAGATTTGCAGAAAAAAGAAGTACGCGCGATTGCCGAAAAGGCGGGGCTTGCAACCGCAAAGAAAAAGGATTCCACCGGGGTTTGTTTTATCGGTGAGCGTAATTTTAGTAAATTTTTGCACGAATTTTTACCTGCAAAGTCCGGTCTAATGAAGACTGTGACCGGTGAAATTAAGGGAAAACATTACGGCTTGATGAACTATACAATTGGTCAACGCAGAGGTCTTGGTATTGGCGGAAATGGTCAGAGTAATGATCCTTGGTTCGTCATTGGAAAAGATTTGAGTTCAAATACCTTATATGTTGGTCAAGGATATCATAATAAGCACTTGTACGCAGATCGGCTGGATGGCAGTAAAGTAAGTTTCATTGCACCATTGACACGCGGTTCGATTTTTCATTGTACAGCGAAATTTCGTTACCGGCAGCAAGATTCAGGCGTTACTGTTTATTTGAATTCTGATCAGACAAAAGTACGAGTAGAATTCGACGAGCCGGTTCGCGCAATTACTCCAGGACAGGAAGTTGTTTTTTACGACGGCGAGGAATGCCTAGGGAGTGCCACAATTGATCGCGCTTATCAAAAAGAGCGCGTCTTGCAATATGTCTAAATTTGTGATGTACCTGAATTAATTAACAGAAATATAATGATGAAGTTCAGTCGGAGATGCAGCAATTTGCTCTCTGGCTGAACTTTTTGTGCTTAACTAAAAAATTGTGTAATTCCGCAACGCTAGCAATTTAGCAAAGCATGCACATTTATGCAGCATTTCAAGTGGTAATTACCTAAAAGACTTTGTTTTTCTCTTCACGCAAACATTTTTTGTGGCATAATTAGAGATAGCAAAAAAGAGAAAAGGGGATTCGTTGTGACTAGATTATTCTTCATCAGACATGGCAAAACAGAATGGAATCTTGAAGGACGTTATCAAGGTGCACAGGGGGATTCTCCCTTACTGCAGGAAAGTTATACTGAGATCAGCCAGTTAGCGGTGTATTTACGCCAATATCAGTTTGAGGCACTTTACAGCAGTCCAATTAAACGGGCTTTGACAACTGCGCAGCAACTTTCTGAGAAATTACCGCAGCAACTGCCCGTGCAACCAGAAACAGCTTTGCGGGAGTTTAATCTTGGAAAGATGGAAGGGATGAAATTTACAGAAGTTGCCCGTCTTTATCCCGCTGAGCTGGCTGCTTTTGGTAAACATGCCGACTTGTATGATCCGACTATAATTAAAGGTGAGACTTTTCCACAGGTTTTTGAGCGGATGACACCAGCTATTCAAAAAATAGTTAGGCTTCATCCTAAAGGAGATGTCCTGCTTGTCAGCCATGGAGCTGCTTTATGTGCAGAAATCAGGCATTTGTTAGGTTATTCGCTAAAAGAATTGCGTGCTAATGGTGGGCTGGCAAATACTAGTACTACGATTTTAGAGACACATGATGGCAAGAATTTTACCTGTTTAGCATGGAATAAGACAGATTATCTCAAACGCAAGTTAGACGCGACAGATATTGTCTAAGGAGTGGGTTAATGAACAAGCAACGAAAACAGCTAGTCAAAAAGACTGATGAATTAATTAAAGCAGCTATTCAAAAAATTGATGATGAACCTAAGAACGCCCAAAATTACTATGACTTAGGCTCCCTTTTGACGGAACTTAAAAACTATGAACAAGCTGAAGCCCTTTTTCGAAAGGCATTACCACTTTTTGCAACTGAACAACATGACAGCAGTTTGCTCTATTATGGATTAGGTAATGTTCTTTATGCGGCTGGGTTATACGCTCAGGCAGTTGAAGTATTTCAGAAAGTTCAAGAACAAAAGCTGCAGCAAGATGCCTATTTGATGCTTGCGCAGTCGGAGTTTGCACAAGAGCATTACCAACAAGCACTTGCTTTTGCGCTGACGGCTGCGGAAAGAGGATCACAGCAGAATGCCGCGCATTTATTAATGGGTGAAAGTTTTTTAGCTTTAGGAGACTTCGAGCATGCGCAAGAATATTTTGAGCAGGTGCGCACACGAGAGCCACAGAACTTTAAAGCTAATTTTGAGTTGGGTGTGATCAACCTTGTGTTGGGCAAAGAAAATCCATGTTATTTTCAACAGGCGCAAAAAAGTGACCCTAGCGCATTTAAACGGATGCAGTCACGCTTAGCTGACATTGAAAAGGTGCTGCTTGCCAAAAAGAACACTACTCATGAAAAAAAGGCCTAAGGAGGAGTCGCGTTGATAAAAGGTGAACAACAAGAGCTCTTTCAACCTGATGCTAATCAAACAGAAAGCTACATCAGTGGTAAGGTCGATGCGGTTTTTTTTGAGAGCCCAGAAACGTTTTATAAAGTGATTCAGGTCAAACTTAATGCGCAAAATATTTCATGGACAGACAATGAGATTGTAGTGACTGGAAACTTTGCAGAACTGAATGAAAATGAAAATTACCGTTTTAGTGGCAAGTTAGTTGAACATCCTAAATACGGAAAACAATTTCAAGCTTTCAATTATCAAAGTGAGACTCCAACTAGTAAAGAAGGTCTAATTACTTATCTTTCAGGTAAGAGTTTTAGTGGGATCGGACAAAAAACAGCTGCGAAAATTGTCAATCATTTAGGAATCAATGCAATCCCGCAAATTCTCAAAGATGCAGGCTGTCTGCGCGGACTAGGACTCAGCCAAAAACAGCAACAAATGCTCTTAGAAACATTGCAGGCTAATAATGGGACGCAGCAGATTATAGTGGAACTTAATAGCTTTGGTTTTGGGAGTCAATTGGCCACCACGATTTTTAACAAGTACCACGAAAAAACGCTTGCGGTGATTCACGAAGATCCTTATCGCCTGGTGCGTGAAATTCCTGGGATTGGGTTTAAACGGGCCGACCAAATTGCTGAAAAATTAGGCTTTGCTGCCGATTCTCCCTTACGAATCAAGGCTGGTTTGTTCCAAGGAATTTTTGATATTTGCCATGAACAAGGGAACACTTTTACCAATACCAAACAGCTTTTGCAGCAAACTCTTTTTTTACTGACAGACAGTCGGCGCGTGCAACTGGAGCCGCAATTACTGGCACAACAGCTAGTTGCACTTGCTGATGAAGGTAAAATTGTTGGTGAACAGCATCGAATTTATCTACGCAAATATTATGAGGCTGAATGGCGAATTGCACAAAGTCTGAAGAACTTACAGGCTGAATCGGTTGAATTACCTGCTGATTTTGAGTCACAGTGGCCTGTACTTTTAAAAGCGGCTGAGACGCAACTTGGAATTAACTACGGTCAGGATCAGATTGCGGCGATCAAAGGAGCAATCGCTGCTCCAGTTTATTTGCTAACCGGCGGACCAGGGACTGGTAAAACAACAATTATTAATGGAATCGTGGCCATCTATGCAGCTTTACATGAACTATCTTTGGATCCTAATACTTATCGTGATGAGACGTTTCCGATTATCTTGGCTGCTCCGACCGGAAGAGCCGCCAAAAAGATGAATGAAACGACTGGGTTACCGGCTGGGACCATTCATAGACTACTGGGATTAAATGGTAATAATGATGATGAGGAACGTGCCGAACAGCGTCAACTTGAAGGAAAACTGCTGATAGTTGATGAGATGTCGATGGTGGATACTGAACTACTGGATCTGTTACTCGCAGCTATTCCGCATAAAATGCAGGTTATTCTGGTGGGTGATAAAGATCAGTTACCTTCAGTTGGACCGGGGAGAACTTTTGCTGACTTGTTAGAAAGCAAATGTTTAGCACAAAGTCAGTTGCAAACGATTTATCGTCAAGGTGACGAATCAACAATTATTACGCTGGCCCATGCGGTGAAAAATGGACAGTTGCCGGCTGACTTGCAGCTTAACCGCAGTGATCGATCATTCATTGCTTGCAAGGCTTCTCAGATTGAAGAGGTCGTAAAACAGGTGGTTTTAAAGGCCCATGCGCGTGGCTTTAAGACTAAAGATATTCAGATTTTGGCACCAATGTATCGTGGTGTTGCAGGGATAGATAAGCTGAATGTGATGCTGCAAAATATCTTAAACCCACTTAAACCAGAACAAAAACAACTTGAATTTGGAAAACAGGTTTTTAGAATTGGAGATAAGGTCTTACATTTGGTAAATAGCCCTGAAGACAATGTTTTCAATGGGGATTTGGGACAGGTCGTTGGAATCACAACGGCCAAGGAAAACAAAGATCATCAAGAGTCTTTGACAGTTGATTTTGATAATAATGAAGTTGAGTTCAAGCGTAAGGACTGGTACAAATTAAAATTGGCATATTGCATGTCGATTCATAAGGCACAGGGCAGTGAATTTAAACTGGTGATTTTACCGCTGGTTCATCAGTATATGCGGATGCTTAATCGCAATTTATTGTACACAGCAATCACACGCGCAAAAGATTTTTTGATTCTCTTAGGAGAATTACCGGCCTATCAAGCTAGTGTTGCACAGATTGCAGTTGATCGTGAAACAACGCTCCTAGCAAGAATAAGGGAAGTTTTTGACCAGGCAGGTGTTAGTGAGCCGCCGCACCATCAAACGGTTCCAGAAGACAAACAGGTAAAGCTGGCTACAATTAAAGCACAACCAGCAGAAAAACAAGAGCAGCAACCACGCCTGACACTGGAATTAATAACTACTGGCCAGATTGATCCTCTAATTGGGATGGGAAATATTCGGCCCGCTGACTTTATGTAACTTAAAAAAAGTAAAAGTGTCGTGGTACCAGTGAATTATCTTGGCTAGTTCTGGCGGCTAAATAAATAAGAGGAGAATGTGACACAAGTCGGTAAAATTTGAGTGCTAACTCGAAATTATGAACATCGCGCGTACTTTGTTATGAGTAATTCGAAGTTAGACGGAGAATTTTGACTTATGGAACACGTTTATCTGGAATAAGTAAAGGAGCTAGACTAAAATTTCACTTTTGGTCCAGCTCCCTCTTATTTATTATTGACAAAATACACTATTAAGCTAATTTTGACATCGCATTTTAAATAAGCCGCAATCAAAATCAAAAGTGATTAATCCGTGTTAGTCTTTAGGGTCTGTGTGCTGAGTATCAATGTTTTTTCTTTGACTTAGCGAGATACTAGTAACATCGAACCAAAAAGGATAGCTAATGATTTTAAAGAAAACATCGTAAAACTTATTTGTTAATTCGCGATTATCAATCTGACCAAATTCCAGCGAGTTGATCATCAAATGAACCTGATTTTGTTTGAAACGATGTACAAAAGGCAGCTTATTTGCTAAGTCAAATTTGCGACTAAGGGATAGTATCAGAAAAGAAAATGGATTCAAACTGCTGATCACATCAACATTCAATAGTGGAGCAGTTTCTGCTTGCGATTCATGTGGAGCAAGCGTTTCGAGGGTTGGATTGCTGATCCTAACAGCAAAAGCCTTTTTGAAAAAATGGTACTTGCGTGCAACTCTAAGTGTTGCTGCAAACCGTTCTTGGTTGATGAACGCATCTGCTAAGCCGCATAAACGCGCCAAAAAGGTTAGATGATACTTTTGCATGAAGATAAGTAATTTTGAATTTCGTTGTAAGCTGGCGAAATATGCCTCAAAACCAATCGTAACTTTATCTAAGAATATTTTTTTAGTTGTATGTGCAGCTTCATCCATTTCAACCAAATTGTAAAAAGTAGGGCGCATCGTATTGAGAATTTGTTTGAGCGCTAATAAAGGATCGAATGAAACTCCAATTCTTTTAGCAAATGCATTTTTGGTTTCAAAAGGAATAAAAGCAACTGGAATTTTTTGTTTGGCTGAGTGCAAGAGAGTAGCCAAAACTTCAAGAAAAAATTCATTTCTCCCGCAGGTGACAATCACGCAGTCGTTGATTTCTTGAACAGTTGTTGTTGCGAGTAACTGTTGGACGGTACGTGAAGTTTGGTCGTTGCTTGGAATGCTAATTATTTGAAAATTAACCTGGCTCTCGTTAAGAGCTGTTTCGATTTTCTGCCATGTTTTTTGTTGACCGTTATTTACCATTTCTTCATCAATCATGAAAAAAAAGGTCCTCACGCTTTTCTCCCCCATTCTTTCTGAGTAATACCAAATTATTATAGTCTGCTTTACATGAATTTTACAAGCGGAGACAAGGAAGTTTATAAAAATTTTGGAATTTATTTTCAACTATTCTAACGGACACAAGCTATTCTGTGAAAATAAGGAGCAGAAAGAGGGTGGAAAATGAAACAAAAACCTTGAGAGTGTGACATAAGTCGGGAAAATTTGAGTACTAACTCGAAATTACGAACATCGCGAGTAATTTGCTATGAGTAATTCGAAGTTAGACGGAGAATTTTGACTTATGGAACA
>NZ_AZFQ01000019.1:123880-196216 GCF_001435195.1 Liquorilactobacillus satsumensis DSM 16230 = JCM 12392
ATTTGCTATGAGTAATTCAAAGTTAGACGGAGAATTTTGACTTATGGAACACGTTTATTCGGAATAAAAGAGGGGCTGTGACAAAATTTAACTTTTGTCACAGCCCCCAAGGTAAATTGCTTGAGTTACGTTTTTTAATTATTGTGCAGTGCTAAACAATTACCAACATTGGGATAATCATTGGTCTGCGCTCAGTTTGTTCATACAGAAAGGTTCGTAAATCATCTATAATGGCCTCACGCAGCATTCCTTCAGTTACATTTGGTTTGCTGAGTGTACGTCGCATCACTCTAAAGAGACGTTTGCGCCCGCTATCGATCAGTTCTCCGGATTCACGCATATAGATAAAACCGCGTGAAAGCAGATCGGGACCTGCTAGGATTTCTTTCTTCTTTAAGTTGAGTGTTGCGACAACAATTACTAAGCCTTCTTCAGACAGAATACGACGGTCACGCAAAACAACGTTACCAATATCACCAATGCCTGAACCATCGACGTAGACTGCGCCTGCATTAAAGTGGCCAGCTAGGCGCGCTGAATCTTTAGTCAGTGCCAAAACATCCCCATTTTGCATAATGAATGAGTGATCTTTGGGTACATCACATTTTTCAGCTAATTCAGTATGAATTTTCAACATCCGATATTCACCATGAACAGGAACAAAATACTTGGGTTTGATCAAACGCAGCATCAGCTTCTGTTCTTCTTGGCCACCATGACCTGAAGCATGAATATTATTGACTTTACCATGGATCACAGCTGCTCCAGCTTCTTCTAATTCATTAATAACATGGTTGACGCTTAAAGTATTACCTGGAATCGGTGAACTAGAGAAGACCACAGTGTCTCCAGGTTGAATTGAAACTTGCCGATGAGTTCCATTTGCGATTCGGCTCAAAGCAGCCATTGGTTCACCCTGAGATCCGGTACAAAGAATCATGACTTTGTTAGCAGGCAGACTGCTAATTTCACGTGCATCTACCAGTGAGTCCTCGGGGATGTCAAGATATCCTAGTTCACGGCCGTTATTGATTGCAGCATCCATACTGCGACCGAAAACAGCGATTTTACGTCCTTTGGCAACAGCAACTTCTGCAGCTTGCTGAATACGTGAGATATTAGATGCAAAGGTGGCAAAAATAATTCGACCTTCAACTTTTTCGAAAATTCTTTTGATCGATTTTCCGACCCAGCGTTCTGATTTGGTAAAGTTAGGAATTTCAGCGTTTGTGCTATCGGATAGGAGGCACAAAACACCTTCACTACCAAGCTTTGCCATCCGTTGCAAGTTCGGCGGCTGGTTAGTAACTGGCGTCAAATCAAACTTATAGTCTCCGGTTGCAACAATTGTACCGCTTGGAGTTTTGACTGCTACACCTAAGGTATCAGGGATCGAATGAGTGGTTCTGAAAAAGGAAACGCTCGTTTTCCGAAATTTCAAGACGCTATCTTCGTTAATCTCATGTAACTCCGTCGTTCTTAGCAATCCATGTTCTTCAAGTTTGCTTTTAATTAATGCTAGAGCTAAAGGACCAGCGTAAATAGGTACATTAATCTGTTTTAACAGATATGGAATTCCGCCAATATGATCTTCATGACCATGTGTGATCACAAGCGCTTTGATTTTTTGCTGGTTTGCGACGAGATATTGATAATCAGGAATTACATAGTCAATTCCTAAGAGATCATCTTCTGGAAATTTGATTCCAGCATCGATCACAATAATTTCATCCTGAAATTGGACCCCATAAGTATTTTTTCCAATTTCTCCCAGACCACCAACAGCATAAACAGCAGTCTCATTGTTTTTTATTTTTAACTTTTTCATTTACTGAACTCCGTCAGTTGATAATTGGGATTTTGTTGGGCATATTCAAGCGCTTTGGGGCTTAGTTCTTCAATATATTCAACGTTGTATGAAGTATTTTGTTCAACACTACTTCTTGCGGCCACCTCAGAATCAGCCTCTAAGTAGAGAGCCAATGTGTTTTCACGGCGTGGGCTGATTTTTTGTGATGGTTGATAAAATATTTTGTAAATCATTAAACATTTCTCCTTAAATTCATCTTAAAACAGCGGACTACTTGCACTAAAAGCAGCAGTTCGTCAGTTTTGGTTATTATTAGTACTTAGTTTCCGAACATGGATTGTTTGCACAATAATTGTTTACATTTTAGCATAATAGTCTATATAAGTATATAAACTGGAATTCTATTTAAACGGATCATAACTGATTGGGAATCCAAAGAAACGCTTTTAAGGTTCAACATGGTATAATTGTAAAAAAAGAAACGAAGGGATTTTGATGCAACACATGTTTTTTTGGATTATGCTGGTTGTGCTCTTGCTGGTTATTTTTTGGTTGCTGCGCGAATTTTTACATGTCCGCCGCTTAAAAAAGATGCAGCTGAGCAACAAAGAAGTTACAAGTAAAGCGCTGAAATTTGCATTTGCGCAGTTTAATCTGCATCATGCAAATGAGAAACTTACAATTGCACAGAAGACGGCCAAATTAGCAGATGTGTGGGGCAGCGGCGTTATGGCTTATGAATTTCAAGTTCACATAGGACAGGCAGTCGCACTAAAGGGACTGAAAAAAGAATTGACAGAATCTTTGCAAAGCTATGCAGAAAACAGAAAATTATTTTATCAAGGATCACAGGCGTTTGTAATCTCAGACTTATGGCAAGCGGCAGGAATTTTGCATCTTGATATCACATACGTAGTTAATGAAAAAACGAAGAATTACTTGCAGGATCTTCAGAAAGTCGAATAAGCGTATCCAGCCACCAGAGACTAAGCCCATGAATTAGAATGCAACTCAAGTTTGGGATGCCGCATTCAAGGCTAGCAACAAGCGGTTGACAAGGGGGAGTTGCAAAAAAGAGGCCAACGCAAAACATAAGTTTTACCCAGCCTCTCGTATTTTGCTATTAGTGCACTGCAATTACTAGACAGTTAGTGCGCATTTTCCAATTCCTTGGCTTAGCCTAAAATGATTGTATTTTCAGCAACTTTGAAGGGATTTTTGGTGTTGATATGGTCAAAGAAAAGAATCCCATTCAGATGATCGATTTCATGCTGGCAAACAATTGCCGGGTAGTCGCGCAATTTGTCAACATGCTTATTGCCATCAAGATCAAACCAACGAAGTGTAATCTTATCATGACGCGGAACGTAGCCTGGAACGTCACGATCAACTGACAAGCAGCCTTCTCCTTCAGAAAGAGCAGCCATGCGGACAGATTCACTCATAATGGTCGGATTGACCAGCACGTGTTTAAAAAGGGGTTTGTCATGTTCATCCGGAACAAGCACAGCGGTCATTCTGAGTGAAACATCAACTTGAGGAGCAGCCAGACCTACACCGGCTCTTAGCTTATATTTTTCAGCAATTTCAGGATTTTGACTATTCTCCAAAAATTCCATCATTTTATGTGCAAGATCTTTTTGTTCGTTGGTCATGGGGAAAGTAACTTCTTTTGCACGTGCGCGCAAAGTTGGATTTCCCTCACGAATAATATTTTTCATGGTTATCACAACTACAGGCCTCCAAATTTAGCTTACTTTTTAATTATAGACTATTAGAATCTCTTTTTAAAAGGATTTTATGTGGAGATCTTAAAAAATAACACAGATTTCAGGTGACCGTGTATAATTATAATTTAAAGAAACAGCAATCCCGATCGCTTCCAAACACTGGCTGCAGAAAATAACAAAATGACTTGCTGAGGACAAGCTGAAATGAAAGGAGTTTACGCGTATGAAAGTTCCTGAAAATTATAGTTATCCGCTTAGAAGTGAATGGACGACGTCTGAAATCGTAACTGTGATGAATTTTTATCAAGCTGTAGAACAAAGCTATACTTCCAAAATATTGCGCAGCGAATTTTTAGAAAAATATCGTGCTTTTCTCAAAGTTGTGCCGATGAAGATGACTCAAAAACAACTCGATCGTGATTTTATGCACAACACTCAAATGAGTATCTATCAGGCTGTTAAAAGAGCCCAGACAACAAAGCAAAAGTATGTATACTTGAACGAAAAAAGTAACTAATCTGAAAGAGGGGGGCAGAGGGAATGGATTCACTGGCACAGATGGACGCACTGGTGAAAGAATGGATGCATGCTGCTCGAACAGAAATTATTCAGGGATTCAAGCAGAAAATAGCGGTTTGGACTAAATCCGGGCGCAACGATTTAGTGACAAATATGGATCGTGCAGTTGAAGCTTATTATGTTGAAAAAATTCACACTTTTTTTCCAGAGGCCGTAGTAATTGGTGAGGAATGCCATCACCAACAGGATAAGTATCAGACTTCAGGGTGGGTTTGGGTAATTGATCCCATTGATGGGACCATGAATTTTGTCAAACAACAGGATCACTTCGCAAGTATGATAGGCGTTTACCATAATGGAGTCGGGGTGCGAGGATACATTTTTGATGTCATGAATGATGATCTTTTCTGGGGAGGACCTGAAAAGGGCGTCTTTTGTAATGAAACATCCTTGCAACCACCGTTGGACACAGGATTGCGAGATGGGTTAATCGGAATTGGCATGCCTTATTTAGTACATAATTATCGTAATTTGCAACAGGTCGCACTTGCAAGTAGTGGAGTCCGGATTTATGGCAGTGCCGGTATCCAGATTATTCATGTTTTACAAGGCAAATGCACGGCGTATGTCTCATATTTACGTCCATGGGATTTTGCAGCCGGGAAAATCTTAGCAGAAGCACTGAATTTACAAGTAAAGACGATTGACGGGTGTACACTTGATATGCTATCATCTAGTGATGTATTAGTGGCTACGAAAAATGCTCAAAAAGACATTCAAAGTCTTGTCGCTCCTGCCCGTTAGTTTCGGCTGTGACGGTTCAGTCACAGTTTTTTTATGCTAAACAATGAAAATTCTGATTTTCGTTTTCAGGCATCTTTCGATTCTGCGAAAGGGCGAGAGCTTTTTCAACCAATGAGATTTATATTTTTGAAAGGAAGAAAAAAATTTGAAAACACGTGATGATATCCGTAACGTCGCAATTATTGCTCACGTTGACCACGGCAAGACGACCCTTGTCAATGAGCTATTGAAACAATCGGATACTTTGGATGAACATACACAAATCGACGACCGCGCTTTGGACTCAAACGCGATTGAAAAGGAACGCGGAATTACCATTCTTTCGAAGAATACTGCTGTTAGATATCAAGACAAACAGATCAATATTCTGGATACACCAGGACATGCCGACTTTGGTGGCGAAGTTGAGCGGATTATGAAGATGGTTGATGGTGTCTTACTAATCGTCGATGCTTTTGAAGGAACCATGCCACAGACACGCTTTGTGCTGAAAAAAGCTCTAGAACAGCATCTGACACCAATTGTTGTCATTAACAAGATCGACCGTCCAGGTGCGCGGCCAGAAGAAGTTGTTGACGAGGTCCTTGACCTGTTTATTGAGTTAGGTGCTGAGGAAGATCAACTTGAATTCCCTGTAATCTATGCTTCTGCTGTAAACGGAACTTCTTCGCTTGAATCTGATCCAGCAACGCAAGCACATACGATGGATCCGATTTTTAAGGCAATTATCAAAACGATTCCTGCACCAATTGACAATTCTGATGAACCATTACAGTTCCAAGTTTCAATGCTTGATTATAATGAATTCGTTGGTCGAATTGGGATTGGCCGTGTTTTCCGCGGTCAGATCAAGGTGGGCGATCAGGTTACAGTTATGAAGCTTAATGGAACACAGAAGAATTTTCGTGTTACCAAGCTGTTTGGTTTCTTTGGCTTAAAACGTTTAGAGATTAATGAAGCTAAAGCAGGCGATTTGATTGCTGTTTCAGGGATGGAGGATATCTTTGTCGGTGAAACAGTTTGTCCAATCGATCATCCGGAAGCCTTACCGATTTTACGGATTGATCCGCCAACTTTGCAGATGACATTCAGAACAAATGATTCTCCATTTGTTGGTCAAGAAGGGGACTTCGTGACTGCACGCAAACTTGAAGATCGTTTGAAAATGCAATTGCATACAGATGTTTCATTAAGAGTTGAAGACACAGATTCTCCTGATGCATGGGTTGTTTCAGGACGTGGTGAATTACATCTGTCAATTTTGATTGAAACATTGCGCCGTGAAGGTTTTGAACTTGCAGTTTCACGTCCACAGGTTATTTACCGCGATGTCGACGGTAAAACTTGCGAACCGTTTGAAAGTGTTACAATCGATACACCAGATGAATATTCTGGAGCTGTCATTGATTCCCTTTCACAACGTAAGGGCGAAATGCTGAATATGGAAACTAATGCAAATGGTCAGACTCGTTTGACATTCTCTGCACCAACACGTGGTTTAATTGGATATGATTCACAATTTCTTTCAATGACACGTGGTTATGGGATCTTTAACCATACGTTTGCTGAATATAAACCTGTTATTCATAACTGGGAACCTGGCCGCAGAAATGGTGCATTGGTTTCAATCAATCGTGGGAAAGCGACAACTTACGCCATCATGGGTGTTGAAGATCGCGGTACAATCTTTGTTGATCCTGGGACTGAGGTTTATGAAGGCATGATCGTGGGTTCAAGCTCACGTGAACGCGATATTTCAGTGAATGTTACTAAGGGCAAGAACATGACCAATGTGCGTTCTTCAAATAAGGATCAGACAGCCTCAATTAAAAAGCCAACTCACTTCACGCTTGAAGAATCACTTGAGTTCTTGAATGAAGATGAGTTATTGGAAATCACGCCGGAAAGCATTCGCTTACGTAAGCGGATTTTGGAAACAAATGCGCGTGAAAAAGCTGTTAAGCAAAAGAAAATTGCTTCAAAAAAGAATAAATAAGCGCGAGATTGCGTAATTTATAAAATGTAAAGAGGAAACTGAATCAAAACAACCGTTTTGATTCAGTTTCCTTTTTTAATTTGGGTCTGTGACAAAAGTTAGGTTTTGTCACACTCTCTCTTTTATTCTGGATAAACATGTTCCATAAGTCAAAATTCTCCGTCTAACTTCGAATTACTCATCGCAAAGTACTCACGATGTTCGTAATTTCGAGTTAGTACTCAAATTTTCCTGACTTATGTCACACTCTCTCTTTTTAATTTACGAATAAATGGCGAATTATTAAAAAATAGTTGCTGAAGCAATTCGAAGTAAGTTGTTCGTACAAAACCTTATTTTCTTAATTAAAAGTAGTTTTAGTTCGGTAAAAACAAATAATTTAGTATAAAAACTATGTTTTATTTGAAAAATACGAATTTTAGCGACATAATAAGACAATAAAGCAGTTGCGAGTCCACTGGAAAAACAACTGCTTTATTGCAACATAAAGATCCATTTCAACACTAATACTTATATGCTATAATTGCTCTAGATCAGGGAAGCAGCAGAAGCAGGCAAGAAAAGGCTGCTAGTTTTTTCTAGAAGAAGATAGTTGAAGACATATAATCTTTAGTAATCCCCAGGTGCTCTGCGGAGCATTTGCAGAGATTTTGTGGCTGACTATTCCTGTTTATCCTTATGCTGTAGCCGGAAAGGATGAATTACTTCTGCTCATTATGAAAAAATTACGAAACAAGCTTCATTATTTTGATTTTTATCTTTTTATTCCATACGTTCTATTGTGTGCGATTGGAGTGGTCATGGTTTACTCAGCCAGCTCCATTAATCTCTCTTATTCAGGGGCCGCTACCAGTACCTATCTGTTAAAACAGCTACTTTATGTTTTTCTAGGTTTGGGTTGTTTTGTATTTGCGTACATGTTCCAGCTTTCAAAACTCACAAATAAGGTTTTTATTATTATTGGGTTCTTCGTGATGGTTGTGCTTTTACTTTATGCTAAATTTTTTACCACCGCGATCAATGGTGCAAATGGCTGGATTGACCTGAAAATTTTTAGTTTACAACCAGCTGAATTGTGTAAGTTGTATTTAATACTTTTTATGGCTCAGTTGCTGACGCGTCGAGAAAAAATGTCAATTGCACAAAGAAAACAAAGTGGCAAAAAACCGTATTTCTTGGCAGCAATTCTGTTAATTTTGATTCTAATTGAACCGGATTTAGGGGGCTTCTCAATCAACGCAACCATTGTTTTTGTGATGTGGTTAGCTAGAGGAGGCAGTTACAAGAAAGCGTGGGCAATTATGCTTGGTCTGGGTGGAGTCCTTGCAGCAGGAGTGCAAATTTTGCGTTTTTGGAACCCACTTACCGGGACAAAATTTGCTTACATGTATGGACGCTTAGCAGCTTTTTATAATCCCTTCCATGTTGCCAGTACGAGTGGGCAGCAGCTAATTAATTCTTATTATGCGATCAGCAATGGTGGTTTGTTCGGGGTTGGTTTGGGCAATAGTGTGCAAAAAAGGGGCTATCTTCCGGAACCATATACTGATTTTATTATAGGAATCATCAGTGAAGAATTAGGCGCAATTGGAGTAACGGTTGTCTTATTGCTGCTGGCTTGGATTGTACTTCGGACTTATTTGATTGGGATTCGTTCAAATAGTACATATGATACTTTAATATGTTACGGAGTTGCTACTTTTATGACGGTTGAAGGACTTTTCAATGTTGGGGCTGTCAATGGATTATTGCCAATTACAGGGGTAACTTTTCCCTTTGTATCCTATGGCGGATCAAGTATGTTGGTGCTTTCGTTAGCACTTGGGATTGTGATGAATGTTTCAATTAATCAGCGCCGCGGTAAAATGACGCAAATTGAGCGTTGAAGACCGCAAGTTGTGATTTTTAAAGTTTAGCTTATTTAGAGAAAGTGGGAGTGCAATGAAGATTGAAAAAGTGTTGGTTGCAAACCGTGGAGAGATTGCCATTCGAATTATTCGTGCCTGTAGCGAATTAAAGTTGCAGACGGTTGCTGTGTTTGCAAAAGAAGATGAATTTTCCGTGCATCGTTTTAAGGCTGATGAAGCTTATCAGATTGGGGCAGGTAAGAAACCAATTGAAGCTTATTTAGATATGGACGATATTATTCGGGTTGCAAAACAGACAGGTGCAAATGCAATTCATCCCGGATATGGTTTCTTAGCGGAAAATGAATTATTTGCACAAAAATGTCAAGATGCTGGGATTATCTTCATTGGACCGACTGTCGCACAGTTAGATACTTTTGGTGACAAGGTTAAGGCTAAAGCAGCAGCATTGCGTGCTGGTCTACATACGATTCCAGGGAGCGATGGACCCGTTTTTTCAGTTGAAGAGGTGCGCGACTTTACTGCCAAACACGGTTTTCCAATTATGGTTAAGGCCGCATTGGGCGGTGGTGGCCGTGGAATGCGCATTATTCATAACGAAGAAGAAATTGCTGAAAGTTTTGCACGTGCTCAGAGTGAAGCCAAGCAATCTTTCGGCGATGATGAGCTTTACATTGAAAAATACTTAGAAGCTCCTAAACATATTGAGGTTCAAATTTTAGCCGATCAACATGGTAACGTGATCCATCTTTTTGAACGCGATTGTTCAGTGCAAAGACGTCACCAAAAAGTGATTGAGGTGGCTCCAAGTGTGTTGAGTGAAAAACGGCGCGCTGAAATTTGTGCAGCAGCGGTTGCTTTAATGAAGAGTGTTCATTATCAAAATGCTGGGACGGTTGAATTTCTAGTAACTCCAACTGATTTTTATTTCATAGAAGTCAATCCGCGAGTTCAGGTTGAACATACAATTACTGAAATGATTACGGACATGGATATTGTCCAATCGCAAATTCTAATTGCTGCGGGTAAAGATTTGTTTGCGGACTTGAAAATTCCGCAACAAGCTGAGCTTCAGCATCATGGTTTTGCAATTCAATGTCGTGTGACCACAGAAGATCCGGAGAACAACTTTATGCCTGACACCGGCAAGATTGAAACTTACCGTTCTCCAGGTGGTTTCGGTGTTCGTTTAGATGGCGGAAACGCTTATGCGGGTGCGGTGATTAGTCCTTATTTTGATTCGCTGCTTGTTAAAGCTTGTGTCCAGGCACGAACCTTTATTGGAGCTGTCCTCAAGATGGATCGTGTCCTTGATGAATTCCGGATTCGCGGAATTAAAACAAATATTCCCTTCATGCAAAACGTGATTAATCATCCGGACTTTATTGCGGGCAAAGCATCAACGACATTCATTGATACGACCCCTGAATTGTTCCGAATGTCACACCCTAAAAATACTATCAACCAATTACTGAAGTACATTGGCAATGTGACTGTTAATGGCTTTCCAGGGACTGAGCATCATCGTAAAGTCTTTGTTCCGGATATTAAGCTAACAGACGATTTTGGACCACGGCAGCGAGTTCAAAATGCCAAAGCAATTCTTGAAAAAGAAGGTGCAACGGCGGCTATGGCCTGGGTTAAGGCACAACAGAAAGTGCTTATCACGGATACATCGATGCGTGATGCTCATCAGAGCCTTTTTGCGACTAGAATGCGTACACGGGATATGTTGCCGGTTGCTAATGTTTACGATCGTGCAATGCCAAAGATCTTTTCTGCAGAAGTTTGGGGTGGAGCTACATTTGATGTTGCGTACCGTTTTCTCGATGAGGATCCATGGGAGCGACTGCAAAAAATTAGAAAAGCAATGCCGCAAACATTGCTTCAAATGCTTTTCCGCGGTTCAAATGCAGTTGGCTACAAGAATTATCCTGATAATGTATTACAGCGTTTCATTCAGCGCAGTGCAACAGATGGAATCGATGTTTTCAGGATTTTTGATAGTTTAAACTGGGTTGAACAGATGGAAAAAAGTATTCAGTATGTACGTGAAACTGGAAAAATTGCTGAAGGAACAATGTGTTATACTGGTGATGTTTTAAATCCAGCTGAGCATAAATATGATCTCAATTATTATCGCGGACTGGCACGCGACTTAGTTGCAGCAGGCTCTCAGATTATTGGAATCAAGGATATGGCCGGTTTGTTGAAGCCACAGGCAGCCTATGAGTTAATTTCGACTTTAAAAGAAGAATTAGATGTTCCGGTGCATTTACACACACATGACACAACTGGGAATGGGGTTGCAACTTATGTCCAAGCTGTCCGTGCTGGAGTTGATATTGTGGATGTTGCTGCTAGTGCACTTTCAGGCACAACTAGTCAACCAAGTATGAGTAGTCTGTATTATGCACTGTCTGGTAATGAGCGTCAGCCTGAACTTAAGATTGAAAATGTTGAAAAAATAAATCGCTATTGGGCAGGAATTAAACCCTTCTACAAAGATTTCATGAATGGAATTACCTCTCCTCAAACTGATATTTATGAAACAGAAATGCCTGGCGGACAATATTCTAACTTGCAACAACAAGCAAAGGCTTTGGGAATCCAAGACTTTGAACAGGTTAAACAAGCTTATCGTGAAGTGAACAAGTTGCTTGGTGGAATTGTGAAAGTGACACCCAGTTCAAAAGTTGTCGGTGATTTTGCAATCTTCATGATTCAAAATAAGCTGACTGCTGAAACGCTTTATGAGCGGGGAAAGACACTTGATTTCCCAGAATCTGTGGTAAACTTTTTTGCAGGTGACCTAGGGCAGCCAGTCGGCGGTTTTCCTAAAAAATTGCAAAAAATTGTTCTTAAAGATCGGCAACCGATCACAGTTCGTCCAGGAAGTTTGGCAAAACCAGTTGATTTTGGTAGCCAAAAAGATGAACTTCAGGGCAAGTTAAAAGAACTGCCGAGTGAAGAAGAACTCTTAAGTTATCTGCTTTATCCGGAAGTATTTCTTGACTATGAAGAGGCCGTTAAACAATATGGGGATCTTTCCTTACTAGACACAACAACTTTCTATCAGGGGATGCGAACCGAAGAAACAGTGCATATCAAACGAACAGAGGGTAAAGTTGCAATTGTTAAACTGGCTTCAATTGGTGATGCTGACGAAGAAGGACAACGAATTTTGTACTTTACGGTTAATGGTCAGGACCAGCAAATTGTCATTCGGGATAAGAGTAAAAAGGGTAAGGTCAAAACTAATTTAAAGGCTGAACCAACGGACCCGCACCATATTGGAGCAACGTTGAGTGGATCGGTGTTAAAAGTGCTAGTTACTAAGAATCAAGTTGTTAAGAAGGGAACGCCTTTAATTGTTACTGAAGCAATGAAGATGGAGACAACTATCAAGGCACCTTATGATGGAGAAATCAGCCATATCTATGTTAAGGCAGGCGATATTTTAGAAACGCGTGATCTTTTGATGGAGATTGAGCCGATTAAAAGCTAAGAATAATGAAAAAAAGAATCCTAATTAAAACCATCCGCAACTTTATAGTTATTTTTACTGTGCTTTTGTTGGGCAGTTACTTTATTGCTGCTTTACGGGGACGTAATACTATTAATATGACGCGGCCAACAGAGCGGGTTAGAAAGACAAGTATTCATCTAACAACTCCAAAAGTTTCTAGAATCAAGACTCAAGGGTTGGCGCGTTATGTGGGAGTTTCTTCAAGTCAAATTGAGCAGGTTTTCGGTGAACCTCAAGGTAAATTGGATAGCGCAATCAATGTTGAATGGTGGCTGTATAATTTGGACTCGACAAATTATTTGAAAATTGGAATTGATCAGTATACTAAGAAAGTTAGCGCAATTTTTGTGACCGGGTCAAACCCTGAGCAAAATGGGAATTTGAAAGTTGGGATGACTTTCAAAAAATTATTGCAATTGACGTCGTTGTCGGCAAATTTTGGCTTGTCTTACCATGAACAAAAGTTTCAATTAGAGCTTTCAGAAGCAGACATGAATCAAAGACCGCTTGTCGGTTTTAAGAATGGAACTTATGCAATTACGTATCTCAACCCTAACTCTCAAAACGTTGATGCAATTGAGTATCTGGATACAGACATGCTACTCAAGAAGAATATTTATCAAGTTATTTCACAAACACCATTACCTGCACAATATCAAGGAGATACGAACTGGGAACAAATGGACATTATGCTGCCGTTTGATTTAATGCAGATGATTAATACTAAGCGCCGTTTGCTCGCCAATCAGACGTTGCCGATCGGTGACCCGCTTGTCCAGTCTGCACATGATGTGATTAGTAATCTAACTGATAACCCGCAAAGATATTTAAATAATAAGGATGCACGGCTTTTGAAGAGTATTATGAGCGGTGATCTTGGACAACAAGGGTTGGTTTCTTTAGATAGCGGACAACTTCCAAAAAAACTCTATGACGATGCAGGTCTTAACGAGAAAAAATACAAAATCTACTGTATGTTTCCGTATTATGAAAACTCAGTACTTTTTGAACGGCTTTCTTTAAGGCAGAATATTTGGAACGACTTAATTACCGGGCAAACAGAAAAGATTGGAATTGCGTATGATCGCGGGATTCTGGTTGTAATTATTAATAAATAAAGGTGGCTGATCATGGATTTTAAGATTAAACAGCGCCAAGGCGTAGTTGTTTACCTCTTTCATTTAAAAAATAGTCGACAACTGAAACGCTTTGGAACGATTCACTATGTTTCACGGCGGATGAAATATGTTGTTTTGTATATGGATCAAGAAGCGGTCAGCGAAAGTCTAGTTAAGCTCAAGGAAATGCGCTTTGTAAAAAAAGTTATGCCTTCTCCTTTACCAGAACTTAAAATCGACTTTAGCGATTCATTGGGCGACTACAAATTGACTGATGAAGATCGTGAAAAGTTTAAGGATAATAAAGAGTGAGCGCATGAGAATAATTTCGGGTAGTTATGGGGGACGGCGTTTGAAGGCTGTTCCAGGAATGAAAACACGACCTACAACAGACAAGGTAAAAGAAGCGATGTTTAATATCATCGGTCCTTATTTTGAGGGTGGCAGGTCGTTAGATCTTTTTGCTGGCAGTGGCGGGTTGAGCATTGAAGCTGTTTCTCGTGGGATTGAACATGCTTATTTGGTTGATCGTCAGTTTCAGGCGATCAAGACCATTAAAGAAAACATTGCAGTCACGAAAGAAGAAACCAGGTTTACAGTTTTAAAAGCGAGTGCAGAGCATATCTTAGACCGTTTAGCAACTGAGGGTTTGAAATTTGATTTGTTGCTGTTGGATCCGCCGTATAAAAAACAACAAATTGTTGATCTGTTAAAACAAGTTGTTGCTTTTAAATTACTGGCATCAGGTGCATTGGTTATCTGTGAAACGGACCAGCAGGCGCAATTACCACAGGAACTCGCTGGATTTGAGTTGCTGCGGCGTGCTGATTATGGCATTACAGAGCTAACAGTTTATCGCTATCGAGGTGAGTAAAGATGAAAGCAGTTTTCCCTGGAAGTTTTGATCCGGTGACAAATGGGCATTTGAACTTGATTAGGCGTGCTACTAGAATCTTTGATGAAGTAACAGTTTTAATTATGACTAATACGAGCAAAAAAAGTCTTTTTAGTCTTTCTGAGCGAAGCGCATTTTTAAAAGAGGCCTTGAAAGATTTTCCAGAAGTAACGGTGCAGGCAGTTTCCGACGAATTAACAGTTAAAGTGGCACAAAAAATTGGGGCACAGGTAATTATCAGGGGTGTGCGCAATGAGAAGGATTTTATTTTTGAGAGTGAAATCGCAGCTATGAATGCGCACCTTGCTCCCAAGTTGGAGACGGTTTTTCTACCAAGCGCTCCCAAATTTACGCAGCTTTCTTCCAGCATTATTAAAGAAGTTGCTAAATTTGGAGGAGACTTGACAGGGCTCGTGCCAGTTGCTGTAGAAAAAGCGCTTAAAGAAAAGGAATCTTAATGAAAAAAGGTAAATTTTTTGGAATTGTAGCATTTGCAATCATTTTACTTGGTTTTTTATGTTTGTTTCCCTTACCGATCTATATTGAAACTGTTGGTAAGGCGCAAAATGTGGCGCAGTATGTCAGGGTTGCACAAAAAAAGGATCGGACAGCGGGTTCGCTCATGTTGACCTATGTCAGCGTGGCACGTGCTACACCGGTCTTATATGGAGCAAGCTTTTTTGACAAATATGCTTCCCGATTACCAGAAGAAGAAGTCAGTGGAAATGAGACTGATTCTGAATATGAGCGGGTGCAGACATATTATATGGAAGATGCGGTTAATCAAGCTAAAGCAGCTGCTTTACGTCTGGCGGGAAAAAAATATCAGCAAAAGTATCTAGGAATTTATGTACTGTCTTTACTGCAAGGGTCAACTTTTAAAAACAAACTTGCTGTTGGGGATACAGTAACAGCCGTTGATGGGCAGCATTTTTCTAAGACTGCTGATTTTGTTGCCTATCTTGCAAAGCAAAAAGTGCGTAAACAAGTCACAGTTACATATTTGCGCAACGGAAAACAGCGTACAGTTAGCGGCAAGACGATGAAATTACCTGGGACTTCGCGAACAGGAATTGGAATTTCACTGGCTGAACGTTCTCAAATTACCACTTCCGAGAAGATTACGACTGATATGGAAGGAATTGGCGGACCGTCGGCTGGGTTAATGTTGGCACTACAGATGTATTCCCAATTAGCGAATCAAGATCTCAAGCTTGGGCGTAAGATAGCTGGAACAGGCACAATTTCTGCGGATGGAACGGTTGGCGAGATTGGTGGAATAGATAAAAAGGTGGTTGCAGCTCAACGAGCAGGAGCAACGCTCTTTTTTGCACCCAACAATCGAGTGACTGCAGCCGAACGCAAGGTTGATGCACAAGCGGTTTCCAATTACAAAGAGGCTCAAGCAGCTGTTAAAAAGTATCATTTAAAATTAAAGGTTGTGCCGGTTACGAATATTAAGGATGCGTTGCATTATTTGAAGACGCATTAAGAAGAAGTGACGACCAACAGCGCTTAGCCACCGCAGACTAAGAGAATGTGACATAAGTCGGGAAAATTTGAGTGCTAACTCGAAATTACGAACATAGCGAGTACTTTGCTATGAGTAATTGGAAAGTCAGACGGAAGATTTTGACTTATGGAACACGTTTATCCGGAATAAAAGAGGGAGTGTGACATAAGTCGGGAAAATTTGAGTGCTAACTCGAAATTACGAACATAGCGAGTACTTTGCGATGAGTAATTCGAAGTTAGACGGAGAATTTTGACTTATGGAACACGTTTATGCGGAATAAAAGAGAGGCTGTGACAAAAGTTAACTTTTGTCACAGCCCCTTTTTGCAACTTGATTAACGGTAAAAGCTCAAGTTTGCGTATTTAGTTAGTGAAGGGAGGAATCGGTATGCTGGAGCAGCTGCGAGATTTTTGGGAAGAGCATCGGTCACTGCTAGTTGTTTCTTTTATCTTGATAAGCGGGGGATTTTTAATCGGCAGTAATTTGTATAATAACTCTAGGAAGTCAACAACTTCGCAATTTGGAGTTGCTAAAAGTAGCATGAGTGCTTCAACTCGCTCCAAAGCAGTCCAGTCGACTGCGGCTACAAGTCACTCAGCCTTGGTATCAGTTGACGTTAAGGGCGCGGTTAAAAATCCTGGCGTGTATCATGCACAGGAGGGAGCACGTGTCAATGAAATTATAACAGCTGCGGGTGGTTTTGCGGCAACTGCTGATCAAAATCAAGTTAACCTAGCATTGAAAATTAAAGACCAGCAAATAATTTACGTTCCTTTTCGCGGTGAAATCGCAAGCAAACCAGTTACCACGGTTGCTGCAAATATAAGTGAACAAGCAGGTTCGGCGGCGGGAACTGTCACTGAAGGAACAAAAATTGATCTGAATCAAGCTAAGAAAGAAGATCTGCTCAAAATTCCAGGCATTGGAGACAAGAAAGCTGAACAGATTCTGGCTTATCGTACGGAACATGGTAATTTCAACCAACTTGATGAACTAAAAAATATTTCAGGAATTGGTGATAAAATTTTAGTCAAACTAAAATCTTATTTGAAGATTGGTTCCTGAGCTGCTGTTTGCAGTTCCAATTTTCTGCTATACTATGAATAAATTTATGACGCGAAGGTGAGAGTATGTCAGACGCAAGAATTCCATGGGATCAATATTTTATGATGCAAGCGGTTTTGTTATCAATGAGAAGTACATGTGAGCGGCTTTCTGTGGGAGCTATTTTGGTACGTGATCGGAGGATCATTGCGGGCGGTTATAACGGTTCTGTTTCGGGTGATACGCATTGTATTGATGAAGGCTGCTACATTGTAGATGGTCACTGTGTAAGGACAATTCACGCTGAAATGAATGCAGTTTTGCAGTGTGCAAAATTCGGTGTAGCAACGGCCAATGCAGAAGTTTACGTGACGGATTTTCCCTGTTTGCAGTGTACTAAAATGCTGTTGCAAGCTGGAATTAAAAAAATTTATTATTTGCGTAACTATCATAACGATGATTATGCAGTCAAGTTATTAAGGTTGAAAAATGTTGAAGTACATCAAGTTAAGCTGGAGCAGGAGTATTTACGCAAACTTGCGCCAGAAAATAATTTTAGTGATTTAACGGGAAAACAGCAGTCGAAAGACTGATTTTTTTACTGGCAATTGCGGCATTCCTGCTGTGTCTGTTACTGCTTTCATTCAATTGGATTTGGCTATTATTGCTAGGCTGTGTCCTACTGCGTTTGGTAGCCACGCACAGAGGCCTTTGGATTATAAGTGGTGTTATTTTTATTAGCTTACTGGCAATTTGGATTCTGGAATGGCAAAATAACTGGCAACAAAAGGGCTTCTCAACTAAAACTGAACTGCGGCAGCAACATCTACTTGTGCAACCAGATGAGTATTTTATTGATGGTGATTTGCTTAAGCTGACAGGTAAATGGCTTGAACGTAATGAGGAGGTCCAGTTCTTTTATTCACTGAAATCACAGGCGGAACAACGACGATTTGCAAAAATTGAGACTGCAAAGATTTTTTTATTTGCTGGAACCGTCCAACGGGTTGCAGGACCAACTAATGAAAATCAATTTGATTATCGTCGTTTTTTGCAGGGAAAAAATATTAGTAACACAATTATGCTTTCTCAGTTAAGCTCGGAAAAAGAAGTTTCTCTGCAAGATCAAGGAGTCTTTTTCCTAGCGTGGTTGCATGGAATTAGGAAAAAATTGCTTAATCAGCTTGAAACGCTTCCTCAGCCATTAGCAGGCTATAGCCAACTGCTTTTGTTGGGATTTTACGATCAGAGTTTTGAGACGCAGTTAAAACAGATTAGTTCGTTAGGGTTATTGTATCTTTTTAGTTTATCTGGAATGCACATTTTCTATCTTGCGGCTTTTTTTCGGTGGTTATGTACACAACTTGCAATCACGCGTGAAACCTGTGATACACTTTTATTGTTGCTGCTGCCTTTATATGCTGTTCTAGGAGGCTTTTCAGCTAGCTTAGTCAGAGCTGTCATGATGGTGTGGATAATTTTGAGTGCCCGTAAATTTTTAGGTATTTCAGTCAGTGGAATTACGGCAGAAGGTCTTGTGCTGATTTTAAATTTACTACTTTGTCCAGCATTAGTTTTTTCGTTAGGGGCACAGTTGAGTTATTTACTGACGCTTATTTTGCTGCTTAATCGGCAACAATCGCAGTTGCTGGTGGGGCTGAAGATGACTGCATATAGTTTGCCGCTTATTTTATGGCAGACATTTCAGTGGAATTTATTAACAGTGTTATTGTCAATCGCGATTGTGCCGCTATTTGAGCGCATTGTAATTCCAGCAGTGGTGCTAGGTGTTTTTTTCTCTTGGTTAGTTCCTATAGCAGTGCCAATACTGCAGTTTTTTTGTGACAGCTTTGCTTTTTTGGCGCAATTACCGACTACTATTACTTTCGGGAAGCCTCCCTTGCTGTTTATTGTTTTTTGGTTAATAATCCAATTTCTGTTAGAGTATTCAAAGCATGCACGTTGGCTCTTGGGAATTTTAATCTGCTCGTATGTAATTGCGGCAGCACTAATTAGATTGCCTTTTACTGCTGAAGTTGTTTATTTCGACATTGGTCAAGGAGACTGCACTTTGATTCGTGAGCCTTTCAATCAAAGTGTGACCTTAGTTGATACTGGAGGAAAAGTCAATTTCCAGCATGAGCAGTGGCGTGAACGCCGTGTGAAAACTACAGGAGAAACGATCGTGGCAAATTACCTTTTGAGTAAGGGGATCAGCCACGTTGATAATCTCTTTTTGACACATCAAGATACTGATCATGTGGGCAATTTTGCAAGTTTGAGCAAAGTCATTGATGTACACCGTATTTTAGTACCGCAGGGAATGGAACAACTGGCGTCATTTAGAAAAAGATTGCGAGTTTCCAACAATACATTGCAGCAAGTGCAGGGAGTATCAACAAAAGTTACTTCTCGAATTGGAATGTTTCACTTACTGCATCCTTTTGCAAGCGGAACAGGGAAAAATGAAGATTCAATCGCGCTTTCTTTTTCTTTACAGCGTATAAAGTTTGTCATTAGTGGAGATCTTGATAAGCAAGGCGAAGTTGAAGTTGCACAGCGTAATCCAAAATTGCGTGCCGATGTGCTTAAAACTGGGCATCATGGTAGCAAGACTGCAACCGCCAGTGAATACGTCAGCCAGTTGCAACCACAGTTGGCAATCATTTCAGCCGGGGTAAATAATCGTTACGGGCATCCAAATGCAGCCACGCTAGCAACACTGGCAAAGCAGCACATTCCGTTTCTGAATACGGCAAATGCAGGAATGATTAAGCTTATGCCCCAAGAAAAAGGATTTATAATACAGACATTTAATGAGAATCGAAAGGTGAAATGAGGTAGTGTAAATGAAGGTCAATGAGTTATTCCAGAGTCTTAAGCAAAAAAAACCAGCAGCCATCTACGTAATTTTAGGACGCGAGGAATATACAGCACGCAAAATTCTGCAAAGTTTTGTAGCTTTGGTACCAGAAGAACAGCGTACTGTGAATGTGGGGGAGTATGACATGGAAACCACTCCGCTGACAACTGCTCTGGAAGACGCACTGTCTGCCCCTTTTTTTGGTGAAAGAAGAGTAGTATTGATCAAGCGGCCATACTTTCTGACAGGCGAAAATAAAAAGAGAAAAATTGAACAACATCCGGAGGCCTTGCTTTCATATTTAGATCACCCTGAGCCAACTTCAGTCGTTGTTTTTTGGGCACCTTATCCTAAGTTGGATGAACGCAAAAAGGTTACTAAGCGATTATTGAAAAAAGCAGTGGTGGTTGACAATGATTTTTTGAATGAACGGAGCACGCGTGCGTATTTGAAACAGCAAGTAACCACTGCTGGGTACACAATTGAAAAAGAAGCTTTTGAATTACTGCTAAAAAAGACTGAAAATCAGCTTTCTTTAATCATGAATGAGTTACCTAAACTTTTTCTAGTGGCCCAAGCAACTAAAAAAATTACAGGTGTGATGGTTGAAAGAATGGTGGCACAGACACTGGAACAGAATATTTTTGATCTCAGTGCACTTGTGCTAGATAAAAAAGTACAGCAGGCTGTGGTGATGTACCATAATTTACTTGAACAGCATGAAGAACCGCTCAAGTTAAATGCGATTCTAGTGGGACAGGTTAGACTATTATTACAGGTTTCAATTTTACAACAAAATGGATATGCGCAAGGCAATATCGCAAGTGTCTTGAAGACGCATCCCTACCGTGTTAAGTTAGCGTTGCAAAAATGTCGTCGTTTTGGGCGTGCTGAATTGCGGAATGCCTATTTAGGTTTAATTCAGCTTGAAGAAAAAATGAAGTCCACGCAACAAAACCCGCAGCAACTCTTTGAACTTTTTATGCTAGGTTATTTTACTAGAGAAAAAACAACTGGTTAATTTGATGGATCCGTGGGGGCAGGAAAGAAGGACTACATGTGATTTAGGGGAAACTTAAAATCGCGTTTATTTGGAACAAGAAAAGATTCCGTTAAAATTAAATTTTTGATCCTACTCAAAAAAAGAGAGTGGAGTACAAGACACAAAAAAAGAGTTCGCGACTTTTGTCCCAAACCCTCTTTTATAAAATTATTTATTTTGCTAGCCGAGCTGCTAAACGTGACTTGTCACGAGCTGCTTTGTTAGCTTTAATCAGACCTTTTGACTTAGCTTGGTCGATTGCTTTAACAGCTGCTTTGTAAAGTTCATCAACATTATCAGCACCTGCTGTTTTAGCATTTTCAAATTTCTTAACGGCACTACGTGTTGCACTTAATTTTGCTGCATTACGCACGTTAGCCTTTTCGTTAGTCGTTACACGCTTGATTGCGGATTTAATAATTGGCAAAGAATTCACCTCCATGACACATGATCCATGCCGGTATCATAAAATTTTCAACATAGGCTATTATACAAGAGCGAAGACGACAATGCAATAAAAAAGTTAAAATGTGTCAAGGAAATTTCCTTGACTAGTAATAAAAATAGACAATCATTTTTAACTTGCAAAATAAAGATTTCATCGGTATAATCTAGTTTAGTGCTAAAAGCACATAACCTTGGACTCAGAACTGCGCTCCTCACCGACGTAATTCCGGGACAACGGTTTAATTATCAGAAAGGTGGGATAACCATGGCAATTTCAAAAGAAAAGAAAAACGAAGTTATGCATAAGTATGCTCGTCATGAAGGGGATACTGGTTCAGCAGAAGTTCAAATCGCAGTTTTAACTGCAGATATCAACGAGTTGAACGAGCATATTCGGACACATAAAAAGGATTTCGCTTCACAACGTGGATTGATGAAGAAAATCGGACATCGTCGTAACTTGTTGGCATATTTACGTGAAAACGACATTCAACGTTACCGTGAATTGATCAAGAGTTTAGGTTTACGTCGTTAAGATTGCAGTATTTGCATTTTATGATACTCAGAAAATATAGAGAAATCCGGGATGTCTGTAAAGAAAGCCGGGTTTCTCTTTTTTTAGCTTGGATACGCTAAAGAAAACGAGCATTTTTAGGATGAATAAGATCTTTTATTAGTTTCTGAGACCATCATTCTATTAATAAATATGGTATAATGATGTTTCAATAAGAAGCGAAGAAGGTTTTCAGATGAACGGATATCATGTGGCTGTTGTTGGTGCAACAGGTGCGGTTGGGACAAGGATGATCCAGATGCTGGAGCAATCTACCTTGCCAATTGCAAGTGTGAAATTATTGGCTTCAAAACGTTCAGCGGGTAAAGTGTTGCAGTTTAAAGGACAAGATACTGTGGTTGAAGAGCTTGTTCCAGATTCCTTTAAGGGAATTGAGTTGGCGCTGTTTTCAGCTGGCGGAGGTGTGTCAAAAAAGTTTGCTCCAGAAGCTGTTAAACGCAGAGCTGTGGTTGTCGACAACACAAGTGCATTCCGAATGGATCCTGCCGTTCCGTTGGTTGTTCCGGAGGTTAACGAAGCGGCTTTAGCGCAGCATCATGGTTTGATTGCTAATCCTAACTGCTCAACGATTCAGATGGTGGTTGCTCTGGAACCAATTAGGAAAGCTTTTGGGTTGAAGAAGATCGTTGTGACGACGATGCAGGCGGTTTCTGGGGCCGGGAATCGCGCTATTCAAGAACTTCGTGATGAAACGCAAGCAGTCCTTGATGGGCAGGACTACGAACCACAAGTTCTTCCAGTTGCGGGTGCTCAGAAGCATTATCAAATTGCCTTTAATCCATTGGCACAAATTGACGTTTTTGAAGAAGACGGTTATACCCATGAAGAATGGAAGATGATCCACGAAACTAAAAAGATTATGGCAGATCAGAATATTCAAGTGACTGCAACTTGTGTGCGTGTGCCTGTCGCAGTTGCTCATTCTGAATCTGTGTGGTTTGAGGTATCTCAAAAAGGAGCAACAGCAGCGAAATTACGCGCAATTTTGCAAAAAGCTCCTGGGGTTGTGTTGGAGGATGATCCGGAAAACCAGATTTTCCCTCAGGCAGTTCAGGCTGCGGGCAAGAAAGCAACTTTTGTGGGTAGAATCCGTCCTGATCAAGAACAAGCTGATGCATTTCATTTGTATTGCGTCGCTGATAACTTGTTAAAGGGTGCGGCTTGGAATTCAGTTCAAATTGCGGAACGCTTGCATGCACTTAACTTATTGCGGGTTCCTAAATAAATGGAGGGTTAGTAATGACATTTGAGAATGCTGAAGTTATCACGGCGATGGTGACCCCTTTTGATGACGAGGGAAAGCTTAGTTTTACGCGGTTAGAAAAGTTAATTGCACATTTGCTTGCAACCGGGACGCAAGGAATTTTGGTCACGGGAACGACAGGTGAAGGTCCAACTTTGAGTGAAGCAGAAAAGCTGGAGCTAGTTGCACAAACTGTTAAAATTGTTGCCAAGCGAGTTCCAATCATTGTGGGAACAGGTTCTAATAATACGGCAGCAACAATTGCATATACGAATAAAGTTGCACAGATTAAAGGTGTGGATGCTGCGTTAGTTGTGGTTCCTTACTATAATAAGCCGGACCAGCGAGGGATGCTTGCTCATTTTACTGCTGTTGCAGATGCAAGTCGAATTCCGCTCTTCATCTACAATATTCCGGGTAGAACTGGGGTTACGATGCAAGTTGAGACTATTGCGAAGCTGGCTCAGCACCCGAATATTATTGGAGTTAAAGATTGTACTGGAAATGTCAACTTGAGCCAAATTGTGGCAAAAACTCCAGCTGATTTTCTTGTTTATACTGGTGAAGATGCTGATGCACTTGCCTCTAAGACAATTGGTGGGCAAGGTGTCATTTCGGTTGCTAGTCATTTGTTCGGCAGCGAAATCACCACGATGTATGCTAAAGTTGATCAAGGTGATTTTAAAGGTGCAGCACGTTTGATGCAGAGTCTAACTCCAAAAATGGCGGCTCTTTTTTCCTATCCCTCACCTAGTCCGCTTAAAGCAGCTTTGAATTATCGTCATCTTTTAGTAGGTGGCTGTAGACTGCCAATTGTTGATCTAGATGAAAGAAGAAGCGCTGAGGTAATTAAAAAACTAGGTATTTAATAAAGAGAGGTGAAAGTATGAGTAATATAAAGATCATTCCCTTAGGGGGCGTGCGTGAGAATGCTAAAAATATGTATGCTGTCGAAGCGAATGATGAGATTTTTATTTTAGATTGTGGGTTGAAGTACCCTGAAAATGGACTTTTTGGGATTGATACTGTGATCCCTGATTTTTCTTATCTTCGTGATAATGCACAAAAAATTGTAGGAGTTTTCCTAACACACGGGCACGCAGATGCAATTGGTGCGTTGCCATATTTTCTTAGCGAATTCAAAGTCCCTGTCTTTGGGACTGAGCTAACGATTGCACTTGCTAAAATTGGAATTAAAAATAATCCGCAGACAGCAAAATTTGCAGATTTCCATGTTATCAATGAACAGACTGAGATTGATTTTGAAAATGCGACAGTCTCATTCTTTCGGACGACACACTCGATTCCCGACTCTGTTGGCATAGTTGTTAAAACCAAAAAAGGCAGCATTGTCTACACTGGTGATTTTAAGTTTGATCAAACTGCGACAAATGGTTATCGCACAAATCTCGCTCGCTTAGCTGAAATTGGCAAAGATGGCGTACTTGCATTATTGAGTGATTCCGCGAATGCTGAAAATCCGACAGAAACAGTTGCCGAACATGAAATTTTTGAATTTATTAATGATAACTTTGAATATCGGAACGGACGAATTGTTGTGGCTTGTGTCGCTTCAAATATTATGCGTGTCCAACAAGTCTTTGATGCCGCTGCAAAAAATGGGCGTAAAGTGGTTTTGACCGGGCATGATGCTGAGGAAATTGTCAATACAGCTTTGAATCTTGATAAGTTGCATTTACCCGTCGATGACTTGTTAGTTGCGGCTGAAAAGCTTGATTCATTAGAAGATGATCAGGTTGTTATTCTTGAGACAGGACGTTCTGGTGAACCGTTAAAGGCATTACAAAAGATGGCACTTAAGAAGCACCGGACTATCAGCTTGCATGAAGGCGACCTTGTTTTTATCACTACTACACCTTCACATGCGATGGAAACAGAAGTTGCCCGCACTCGTGATATGATCTATCGCGCGGGTGCCGATGTCAAAGCTATTTCTGAGGAACTTAATTCTTCAGGACATGCAAGCAGAAATGACTTGCAGCTGATGATGAACCTGCTACAGCCTGATTACGTAATTCCAATTCAAGGAGAATATCGCCTGTTATCTGCTAATGCACGTTGCGCTCTTGAGATTGGAATCCCCAAAGATCATATATTTATGGTTTCTAAGGGCGACATCATTGAGTATGACCATGACAAATTATTGTTAGCTTCATCTGTTGAAGTGGGTGACACTTTAATTGATGGCAGCGGTGTGGGTGATATTGGGAATATTGTTCTGCGCGATCGTAAGATTCTTTCAGAAGATGGTGTCTTTATTGCGGTAGTTACGATTGACCGGCGTAAGAAAAAAATCGTCAATCAACCACAGATTACATCAAGAGGATTTGTCTATGTGAAAACCAGTCGTGATCTGATTACTGAAAGCGCAACTATTGTGACTGAAGCGGTCCAAAAAAATTTGGATAACAAAGAATTTGACTGGGGTCACTTGAAACAAGATGTCCGCGAGCAGCTAAACCATTTTCTTTATGAGCATACTAAGCGGCATCCGGTTATCTTACCAGTTATTATGGAGATCAATCAGCATCGTCACTTTAACAGAAAAAAGAAGAGCACCGAGGAGTAGTGGAGGGAACAGCACTTTTTTGGACCTGCAAATTTTGGCTTAACTCGAAGACTTCATGCACTGCAGTTTTAGGGTAACTCTATTTAGGGGGGAGAATGTGGAAAAATTAGAGTATCAACAGCTTTTTTCAACTGGGACGCTGGCCTTGACCGCTAAGGAATTTGGACGTGCAGCGGCCGCACTTGAAAGTTGTTATGCATTTAAAACTAATTTCCGCACTAATTATCTTCTCTTTTTAGCAATGTGCGGGCAAAAAAAATTTGCAGCAGCGTTCACATTAGCGCAGGAATATTTACGTGAATATATTAGTGATAATGAACGCTTTGAAAAGTTGCTGTTTGCAGGTGCGCAGGCGCAGAAATTTATTGAAATTCGCAAAATTTGTACGGCTGTTGCCCCCTATATGAGCGCCACTGAGAACAAACACTTTTTTACATTACTTGCACGCCAGGAAGCAGAATTTGTGAAGCAGCAACCCGTGTTGTATCACAAATTAAAAAAAGAAGTTGTGTACTGCGGTTCGTTTGATATCTTTAATCAGCGCACCGTTTGGCGCAAAAGTCATGCGCTTCCTTTAGCTGATTATTTGATCACGGTTGGTTTTTTATTAAAGGATCCGAACGTGCATCAACTGATCAAGGTAAATGTCTTGGACGACTTGCGGACTTTGAAAGTCGCAGATGAGTATGAACTTTCATTTCTTGATCATAAGTTATACAAAATCCAGCCGAATAAGTTGCATCTTTTTGCGTCCTCAAAACTTTACCAGGCTTTTGAAACCAGCTTGTTGGAATGTAATCAGGATGGTTTGGGACAGAAACGTTGGGAAGAAGTACGTTTAAAGTTAAGTTTGCTTTATCCGTTTGAAACCCAGCTTGTTTCTTTTTCAAAGAGCTGGCAGCAAATTTTGCTGTATGAAAAAGAACATTTGACGGCTGCCGAAAAGTTGTGGGCCAATCGACTTGAAAGCAGTCTTACGGCTTGGAATATTTGAAATTAGCCAGGTTACAGGTTAGTAGCAGCTCATAAGGTTTTTGAGATTTAAGTGTTTACAAATGACAGACAGCTCTTTATAATAGCATAAGGATTCTTCTTTCCAAGGGTGCTAATTATCTTGGTATTTCTGTTGGGAAGTAGTATAATAAATCTTAAAGGATTATCGGCAATTGTTTTGTTGCGGATTTTTCTTGCAAAATTACAGGAGGTTCGTATTAATGGCAAAAGAACATTACGAAAGAACAAAACCCCATGTAAACATCGGTACAATTGGACACGTTGACCATGGGAAAACAACTTTGACAGCTGCAATTACAAAAGTATTGGCTGCAAAGGGATTGGCAAAGGCTGAGGATTACGCTTCAATCGATGCTGCTCCAGAAGAACGTGAACGTGGTATTACTATCAATACTGCTCACGTTGAATATGAAACAGAAAAGCGTCACTATGCACATATTGACGCTCCAGGACATGCTGATTACGTTAAAAACATGATCACTGGTGCTGCTCAGATGGACGGTGCTATCCTCGTTGTTGCTGCAACTGATGGTCCGATGCCACAAACACGTGAACACATTTTGCTTGCGCGCCAGGTTGGTGTTCAATATATCGTTGTTTTCTTGAACAAGTGCGACTTAGTTGATGATGAAGAATTGTTAGACTTAGTTGAGATGGAAGTTCGTGAATTATTAAGCGAATATGACTTCCCTGGTGACGATATTCCTGTTATCCGTGGTTCAGCTCTTAAAGCTCTTGAAGGCGACAAAGATGCTGAAGAACAGATCCAGAAATTGATGGATACAGTTGATGAATACATTCCAACTCCAGAACGCCCAACAGACAAGCCTTTCTTGATGCCTGTTGAAGATGTCTTCACAATCACTGGTCGTGGTACTGTTGCTTCTGGTCGTATTGACCGTGGAACAGTTAAAGTCGGCGATGAAATTGAAATCGTTGGTTTACGTGAAGAAGTTCTGAAGACAACTGTTACAGGTTTGGAAATGTTCCGTAAGACACTTGATCTTGGTGAAGCTGGCGATAACGTTGGTGCTTTGCTTCGTGGTGTTAACCGTGAACAAGTTGAACGTGGACAAGTTCTTGCTGCACCTGGTTCAATCCAGACACACAAGAAGTTCAAGGGTGAAGTTTATATCTTGACTAAAGAAGAAGGTGGACGTCATACTCCATTCTTCTCAAACTACCGTCCTCAGTTCTATTTCCATACAACTGACGTTACTGGTGTTATCGAATTGCCAGAAGGCGTTGAAATGGTTATGCCTGGCGATAACGTTACATTTACAGTTGAACTGATCGCTCCAGTTGCTATCGAAAAAGGTCTTAAATTCACTGTTCGTGAAGGTGGACGTACTGTTGGTGCTGGTGTCGTTTCAGAAATTGACGACTAATATCTTTAAAAGCTCGGATTATTCCGAGCTTTTTTTGTTACTACAGTTCCTTTTTTTGAAGCGAAATGTTCGAGATTTTGTTTTTCAATAATTTGTAGGCTTTATGCGTAATTTATGGGAAACGTGTGCCTGAAGATCCTCCTAAAAAAATTTTCAGTGAGAAGATTTCCCAGAAATTGCAACTTCTTCCGGTAAAAAGCTGTTGGATGTTCTTTTTTTAGAGAGAATTATTTACAAGTTGGTGTTTCTACGGTAAACTTATTTAGTATGCAATTAGTAAATAAGTTGTACAAATTTTTTGTGCGGAGGGAAAATAATGTCTGCAAAATGGGAAAAACAAGGTGAAAACACAGGAAAGCTTACTTTCGAAATTTCACCTGATAAAGTTAAGGAAGGCTTGGATTTAGCCTTCAAACGTGTTAAAAAGGATCTTAATGTACCTGGATTCCGTAAAGGTAAGGTGCCACGTCAGGTTTTCAATAGAATGTACGGTGAAGAAGCTCTTTATCAAGATGCTGTAAATATCTTATTACAGGATGCTTATACAGCTGCGATTGAAGAGACAAAGATCAAACCTGTTGGACAGCCACAAGTTGACGTAGAAAGCCTTGAAAAAGACAAGCCTTGGGTTTTAACTGCTGTAGTTTCAGTTGAACCTGAAGTTAAATTAGGCGACTACAAAGGTCTTGAAGTTACACCACATCCAACTCGTGTACTCGTGAGTGATATCGAGAAGAGATTGGAAGAACTGCGCACTCAAGAAGCTGAGCTTGTTTTAAAAGAAGCTGAACCAGCTGCAAAGGGCGATACTGTTGTGATTGACTTTGAAGGCAAGATTGACGGCAAGCCGTTCGATGGTGGCAAAGGTGAGAATCATTCACTTGAACTGGGTTCAAACTCCTTTATCCCTGGATTTGAAGATCAATTGATCGGTCATAAAGCAGACGAAGAAGTTGCCGTTAAAGTAACTTTCCCTGATGATTACCAAGCTAAAGATCTTCAAGGTAAAGAAGCCGTCTTTGAGGTTAAGATTCATGAAGTTAAAGAAAAGCAGCTTCCTGAAATTGACGATGACTTTGCTAAGGACGTTGACGAAGACGTTGATAGTCTTGAAGAACTGAAAGCAAAGATTAAGGACGAATTAAAAGAAAAGAAAGTTGCTGATGCAAAAGCAGCTATTCAAGATGAAGCATTAGATGAAGCTGTTGAAAATGCCGAAATTGGCACAATTCCTGAAGAAATGATTTCAGAAGATATCGACCGTCAGATGGATCAATATCTTGCTGGAATGCAACAACAGGGTATTAATGCTGATATGTATTTCAAACTGACAGGAACTTCTAAAGAAGACTTACGCAAACAATTTGCTGCAGATGCTGAGAAACGGGTTAAGACAAACTTAGTGCTTGAAGCAATTGTAGCGCAAGAAAACGTTGAAGTTAGTGCAGACGAAATTGAGCAAGAGATCAAGGGCTTGGCTAAACAATACGGGATGGAAGAAAAAGCAGTCCGGAATGCTTTGAGCGATAAAATGCTGCAGCATGATATTGCAATCCGTAAGGTAGTCGATGAGATTGCTGACTCTGCTAAGCAAACGCGTGAAAAAAAAGAAACCCCAAAAGATAAGTAAGCGTACAAAGACTTTTATCTGAGTAATGATCACGTTAGGCTTCCTGCCCAACGTGATTGTTTTTTCACTATTAAAATTTTTCAAGGTGTTGACCGCAAACCAAGTATTAGCGTTTCTGGATTTTGTCTGGTAGAATTTAATAAAGTAAATGAGTTTTAGGGGGTCAAACATGTTCGAAAATACAGATAAGAATGGTCCTGTGATGTGTTCGTTTTGTGGAAAATCTCAAGATCAGGTTAAAAAAATCGTTGCCGGCCCAGGTGTGTACATCTGTAATGAATGTATTGATTTATGCAAAGAAATTATTGATGAAGAGTTTAGAGATAAAGCTGCTGAGGAACTCACAGATGTTCCTAAGCCGCGTGAGATTGTACAGGTCTTAAATCAATATGTAATCGGGCAAGAACAGGCCAAAAAGACGCTTGCAGTGGCTGTCTACAATCACTATAAACGGGTTAACGCTACTTTGGATAAGGATGACGAAAGCGAGACGGAATTACAGAAAAGTAATATCTGTCTAGTGGGTCCAACTGGTTCAGGAAAGACTTTCTTAGCTCAAAGTTTAGCAAAAATCTTACAAGTTCCATTTGCAATTGCAGATGCGACTACTTTGACTGAAGCGGGTTATGTTGGCGAAGATGTCGAAAATATTTTACTAAAGCTGTTGCAAAATGCAGATTTTGATGTTGAAAGAGCCGAACGTGGGATTATTTATATTGATGAAATTGATAAGATTGCCAAAAAGAGCGAAAATGTTTCAATTACCCGTGATGTTTCCGGTGAAGGGGTCCAACAAGCCCTTTTGAAAATTCTGGAAGGAACTGTCGCAAACGTTCCGCCGCAGGGTGGGCGTAAGCATCCACAGCAGGAATTTATTCAGATCGATACGAGCAATATTCTCTTTATCGTCGGTGGGGCATTTGATGGAATTGAAGCAATTGTAAAGAGTCGTTTGGGCGATAAAACAATTGGTTTTGGAGTTGATTCGAAACAGCAATTGGATGAACACAAGAGTTTAATGCAGCAGATTATTCCTGAAGACTTGCTCAAATTTGGATTGATTCCAGAATTTATTGGACGCTTACCAATTTTGACAGCCCTGGAAAAGCTGACAGAAAGCGATCTTGTTCGCATCTTAACGGAACCTAAAAATGCTTTGGTTAAGCAGTATGACAAATTGCTGCAGCTTGACGAGGTTAAGCTGAAGTTTGAACCGGCTGCTTTGCGTGAGATTGCGCGCCTTGCAATTGAACGTAACACAGGTGCACGTGGATTACGTTCAATTGTTGAGAATACAATGCGTGATGTCATGTACGAAATTCCAAGTCGTGATGATGTTAAGGAAGTTGTGATTAACAAGGGGAGTATCGATGGGCATCAGATGCCTAAGATTGTCTTGTCCGACAAGCGTGCTTCATAAGCCTTGATCACTGCTCATTCAAAGTGATTTTGACTAAGCTGAATTTATTTAAGATAGTTTAAAGTCGCTAAAGCGGAGAATTTTGACTTATGTCACACGTTTATCCGGAATAAAAGAGGGGTTGTGCCAAAAGTTAAATTTTGTCACAGCCCCTTTTTTACATATTTTAATTATGTATATCTGAAACAGTACGGAACCTGAGTAAAATTTAACTTTATGTATTGTTTCGGCAAACTAAATTGAAAATTGCTTTTTGTAAAAGAGTATTGTAAACTAAGCTAAAGTTAGCTTTTACTTATAGAACTGTGAAGAAATGAGTAGTTTTCCGTCATACCTGCAGAGAGTCGTGGCAGCTGAGAAACGATGGTAGAGGAAGATGAAGATGGTTTCTGAGAAGTTGTCGTGGCGAGCTCTAAAAGATAAAAGAGTAAGCTGCAGCCGGTTATTAACCGTTATCTTTGAAAAATACAGATTGTATTTAACAAGAAACCAGTTTTGGTTTGAAGAATGGTGGTACCACGCTAAAAGCGTCCTTTCAGCAAAAGGATGCTTTTTTGTTTTCTCAGGGATGTAAGTCAAAGTTAAAAACTAAAAAGGAGTGAAGTTTTATGTCACATAAACAGAATGATTCGATTCAAACAGTTGTAGCTACAGGGATTGGAGCAGCCATTATTTTTGTCCTGATGAAGTTTGTCGCCATTCCGACAGGGATTCCAAATACACAAATTAACGTCGCCGAGGGTTTCTTACCTTTGCTGGGAGCAATTTATGGTCCAGTAGCAGCAGGATTGGCAATTTTGATTGGGCATACACTAAACGATTTCGTAACCTATGGTTCACCGTGGTGGACTTGGGTCATAACGGATGCATTGATTGGAGTTGCTTTTGGTGCAACTAAGAATAGGCTAAAAATTCAAGCAGGAGCATTGTCAACTGCCAAGTTGATTTGGTTTAACCTTTATCAGGTAGTGGTGAACTTTATTGGTTGGGTCCTGCTAGCACCAACTGGCGATATTCTTGTCTATCATGAACCTGCTAAAAAGGTCTTTTTTCAAGGAGTAACGACGTGGATTGTTAACAGTCTCTCAGTGGCAGTAATTGGGACTATTCTCTTGGTGCTGTATTCACGGACGAGAACTAAAAAGGGCAGTCTTAAAAAGGAAAGATAGTATTTAAAGATGATAAAACCAATTATTAGTTTTAAAGATTTTTCATTTCAATATGAAGCTCAAGCAGAAGCAACCTTGAAACATATCAATTTGGATATCTATCCAGGCGAGAAAGTTTTGGTGGCAGGTGCCTCAGGTTCAGGCAAATCAACGCTTGGGCGCTGTTTGAATGGTCTCATTCCGCAAGCTTATCCTGGTAAATTTTCGGGTTCCTGTACTGTCAACGGGAAACCGATCACTGAAAGTTCGATTTTTGACTTGTCTTTTGATGTTGGGACCGTGTTGCAGGATCCCGATAGTCAGTTTGTGGGGTTAACTGTTGTAGAGGATTTAGCATTTTCGCTTGAAAATGACTGTTGGTCCCAGGCAAAAATGCGACAGGCAACCCAGAAATGGGCGGCGCGTTTGCAGTTAAAGCCGCTTTTACAACATGCACCACAAGAAATTTCAGGTGGTCAAAAACAAAGAGTTGCAATGGCAGGCGTTTTAATTGATGAGAGTAAAATTCTGCTGTTTGATGAACCACTTGCAAGTTTGGATCCTGCCTCGGGTGCAGCTTCTATTCAATTGATTGATCAACTGACAACCTCTGAGGAATTAACTGTGATTTTAATTGAACATCGCATTGAAGAGGTTTTACGCGGAAAAATTGATCGGTTAGTTGTACTGCAGGATGGTCAAATTGTGGCTAACGGTCAACCAGAAGAGATCTTGCGGGCATCACTTTTGCAACAACTCGGTTTGCGCGAGCCACTTTATTTGAATGCCTTGAAAAAAAGTGGAGTTTCTTTACAGTCATGTACGGAGATTGCTGATGTTAAACACATTACAGCACCTCAAGCAAAAGAAAAGCTGGAGCAGTGGATGACTGGTACACAGCTAAAACAACCTGTTCCTAAAAAAGAAGAGCTGCTCAAAATTAAGAATCTGACATTTAGTTATGCTAAAGACAAGCCTGTGATCAATAACTTGTCTTTGACGATTCACAAAGGGGAAATGGTGAGCTTAGTCGGCCGCAATGGTACAGGAAAGTCGACATTGAGCAACTTGATTACAGGCTTTTTAACGCCACAACAAGGAACCTTAACATTTTCAGGAAAGGAGCTTGAGGCTCTTTCCGTAAAGGAACGTGCTGAGCAGATTGGGTATATTTTGCAAAATCCGAACCAAATGATTTCCAAGACGACTGTGTTTGATGAGGTTGCCTCTGGGCTGCGTTTACGGGGCATAACTGCAGAAATTGAAGACAAGACCAATGCTGTTTTGAAAGTTTGTGGTCTGTATGAAATGCGACACTGGCCAATTTCTGCATTGAGTTTTGGGCAAAAAAAACGGGTAACGATTGCAGCGGTTTTGGTATTGGAACCTCAAATGCTGATTTTGGATGAACCAACCGCGGGCCAGGACTTGCAGCATTACACTGAAATTATGACTTTTTTGGAAAATTTGAATCGCAAACAGCAATTGACCATCATATTAATTACGCATGATTGTCACTTGATGCTGGAGTATACGGAAAGAACGATTGTGCTTGCTGGAGGTCGAGTCATAAAAGACGCGGCTCCAGCACAGATTCTCACAGACGAAGAAGTTATCCAGCGGGCTGCGCTTGCTAAAACCAGTCTTTTTGAATTAGCGGACCGTTTCAGGCTACCTAGCGCGACAGAATTTGTTGCCAAATTTATCCAAGCTGAAAGAAAGGAGCGCGCTGATGAACAGTCAATTTCTAATCGGATATAGCCCCCGCAAGACTTTTTTACACCGCTTGAATGGCAGTACTAAATTAATTGGGTTTGTCGCACTTTCGCTCATCGGAATGATTACTTATGACACAAGGTTTTTAGCGGGGATCTTTCTTTTTTCGGGAATCTTATTTTATTTTTCAAAGATTAGCTATCAGGAAATTGCTTTAGTTCTTAAAGTCATTATGGCTTTTGCCGCCCTTAATTTGATCATGGTTTACGTTTTTGCTCCAGGCTACGGGATGACGATCTACGGGACGCAGCACATGCTTTGGGGGAGCCCGCAACATTATTTTAATCTTTCATGGGAAGAAGTTTTTTACATATTCAACCTGTTTTTAAAATATACTTTTGCAGTTCCGCTTGCGCTGATCTTTTTGCTGACTACAAATCCAAGTGAATTTGCTGCGAGCCTCAATAGAATTGGGATTCCTTACCGCACGAGTTATGCTGTTGAAATTGCTTTACGTTATATTCCAAGCGTGCAACGTGATTATCGGACGATTAGTCTTGCACAGCAAGCTCGTGGTTATGAAATTTCTAAAAAAGCTAAGTTGCGGACACGAATCATCGGAAGCGCCCAAATTATCTTACCTTTAATCTTCACGAGTTTAGATCGAATCGAAGTTGTTAGCCAGGCAATGGAGCTACGGCGTTTCGGACACAACAAAAAACGGACTTGGTATCTGGCACAACCCTTTGCGCTACGCGATTTTTTGGCACTTGCAACGATTGCTGTGATTGTGATTTGGGGAGTTGTGTTGTTTAAAATAAACGGTGGGCGTTTCTGGAATCCTTTCAAATAGCTGAATTTATTTAGCAGGGGAAGTCCACTTTTAATTGTCTGAGATGCTTGTTAAATTAAGATACTTCTTTATCTTTAAGCGGTATTTTGGTAACATGAGGTAGTAAAAGAATAATAGTAGGAGGTTTGGTCATGGACAAGCCACAAATTGGTGTGATCGGCATGGCAGTGATGGGCAAGAACCTTGCGCTCAACATTGAAAGCCGTGGTTACACTGTTGCTTTATATAATAGAACAGGGGCAAAGACTGAGAAGGTGGTTGCAGATCATCCCGAAAAGCATCTGGTTCCGAGTTACTCAATTACAGATTTCGTCGCATCACTTGAAACACCGCGCCGGATTATTTTGATGATCAAGGCAGGAGCACCTACTGACGGAATGATTAAACAGTTGCTGCCACATCTTGATAAAGGCGATGTCTTAATTGATGGTGGGAATACCTTCTTTGAAGAGACTGTTCGTCGGAATAATGAACTCGATGAGTCTGGAATTAACTTTATCGGGATGGGCGTTTCAGGTGGTGAAAAGGGTGCTTTAGAGGGCCCTTCACTGATGCCTGGTGGTCAAAAGAGTGCCTATGATTTAGTTGAACCAATTTTAAATAAGATTGCGGCTAAAGCTGAAGACGGAACACCTTGTGTAACCTACATCGGGCCAAATGGTGCCGGACACTATGTCAAAATGGTTCATAACGGGATTGAATATGGCGACATGGAATTAATTTCTGAAAGTTACAACTTGTTGCGCAACGTATTAGGGCTTGATGTGAATGAAATTGCTGCAATTTTCAAAGAATGGAATCAAGGAGAACTTGACAGCTATTTGATGTTAATTACTGCTGAAATTCTGATACGCAAAGATGATCAGGGAACTGGAAAACCAATTGTCGATGTTATTTTGGACCGTGCTGGGAATAAAGGAACCGGTAAGTGGAGTTCACAGAGTGCTTTAGAGCTGGGTGTTCCGCAATCCTTAATTACTGAGTCAGTTTATGCGCGTTATATTTCAGCGCTAAAAGATGAACGCATGACTGCAAGTCAGACGCTGCAAGGACCAGCTTTTAAGGTGGCAGATGCTGATAAAAAGGAATTAGTTGAAAAAATTCGCCAAGCGCTCTACTTTAGTAAAATCATGAGTTATGCTCAAGGATTTGAACAGATGAGAGTTGCTTCCGAGCACTATGACTGGAAACTTAAGTATGATGAGTTGGCAATGATTTGGCGTGCCGGCTGTATTATTCGGGCACAATTTCTGCAGAAGATCACAGATGCTTTTGAAAAAGCACCTGAGTTGAAAAACTTGATGCTCGATCCTTATTTCAAGGGAGTTACTGATAAGTATCAAGCTGCTGTTCGTGAAGTGGCTGCCCTAGCGATCAAAGCAGGCGTACCCGCGCCAGGATTCACTGCTGCAATTACCTACTTTGACCAGTATCGTGCTGCTGTTTTACCAGCTAATATTATTCAAGCACAGCGTGATTACTTTGGCGCGCATACGTACGAGCGGACAGATAAGGCTGGAATTTTCCACTATGAATGGTATCACGAAGAGTAATCTTTATTTAAAATAGAGCAGTCAGTTCGATCAACAATGAATCTGAAGACCGATTCATTGTTTTTTTTGGGTCATAAACGCATTAAGAGTGTTCATAAGAACGACTAATTTCATTTTTTATGTTAGATTAGTCTTAAGTGAATTTAATTTTATTTTCAGCATAAGCGAAACAATCTTACGGAATAAAACAATTTTTTATAGGGGTGTAGATATGAGTCGGATATTAATAATTGAGGACGAAAAAAACCTAGCTCGGTTTGTTGAGCTTGAATTACAGCATGAAGGGTACGAAACAGAAGTCCATTATAACGGGCGGACTGGACTGGAAGCTGCATTAGAAAAAGATTGGGATGCGATTCTCTTGGATCTCATGTTACCTGTGTTAAATGGATTGGAAGTTTGCCGGCGTGTGCGTCAGGCTAAAAATACACCGATTATCATGATGACTGCGCGTGACTCTGTCATCGACCGGGTTTCTGGCTTGGATCATGGCGCAGATGACTATATCGTCAAGCCGTTTGCCATTGAGGAGTTACTAGCACGTCTGCGTGCACTTTTACGGCGCATTGACATCGAAAGTGAACAAAATGTTTCTAAACAGACTAAGGTCACTTACCGCGATCTTACGATTGAAAAAGAAAATCGGGTTGTTCGCCGTGGTGATGAAGTGATTGAACTTACCAAAAGAGAGTATGAACTCCTTTTGACATTGATGGAAAATGTTAATGTTGTTTTAGCACGCGACGTTTTATTGAAAAAAGTTTGGGGTTACGAATCTCAAATTGAGACCAACGTGGTTGATGTTTATATTCGTTATCTGCGCAATAAAATTGATCGACCTAATGAAGAAAGTTACATTCAGACTGTGCGTGGAACAGGGTATGTGATGCGTTCGTGAAAAAAAGTAAAGACATCGTTGCTGCTTTAAAAGAAAAAAGAAAAGAACGGCGGTTTTCGCTCAAATTGAAGTGGTCGTTGGGAACTGCAATTGGCGTCTTGGCAATTTTTGCGGTCTTTGCCACGCTCTTGTTTCAAAGCTTTTCGAGCTTGATTTTAAGACAGGAGAAGCAATATGCCTCTGATGCACTGTCAGTAGCTGCTAATCATCTTGCAACGCTTGAAAATGAGCTTAACGAAAGCAATACAAGAAGAGAACTAAGCTCAAGTATTGAAGAAAATGAACAGGAAAGAGAAGAACCAACCCGTTTGTATTCAAATTCTGTTTTTGTAGCTTTTTCCCGTAAGAACATCGGGGTTGGGGCATATAATTTGAATGGGCAAAAGGTCTTTTCTTCACGAAAGCTGCCAGTTAATTTTAATATTAAAGAAACAGATACTGGCAAAGTTGTTACGACCGGTGGAACGAACGTCTATGTTGAACGCCGCCCTGTCATTTCAAAAGGAACGCGTAAAACAATTGGTTATGTTCAGGTCACCAACAGACTGCTCGATTATGACAATACGCGGCACAAATTGGTGTTAATCTTCATTGTCTTTGGGATTACAGCGGCCTTTGCCAGTGCAATTCTAGGTTATGTACTGGCATCGTGGCTATTACGTCCAATTGATGTGATCAATGCTACAATTAATAAGATCAATGGGGCAGAAGAAGGCGATCCGATCGCTGATATTCGGGTTCCTGAGATGAAACATCAAGATGAATTGACAGACTTGAGCAGGCTTTTTAATGACATGCTTGATCGCATGCAACGTTACATTGAGCAGCAACAGCAGTTTGTGGAAGACGTCTCACACGAACTGAGGACGCCAGTTGCGATTATTCAAGGACACTTAGATCTTTTGAATCGCTGGGGCAAAGATGACCCGCAGGTTTTGGCAGAGTCAATTTCAGCTTCATTGCAAGAAATTACGCGCATGAAAAGTCTAGTGCAGGAAATGTTGGATCTTTCTCGGGCTGAACAGGTTGAAATTCATTTTGGAAAAGAAGTTACTGATGCACGTGAAGTTGCACTGCAAGTTTTCAATAATTTTAAAATGATTCATCCAGATTTTGTTTTCTTGATTGATGATGATCTGAAGGACGAAACACCTGTTAAGATCTATCGTAATCACCTTGAACAGGTGTTGATTATTTTAATGGATAATGCGGTTAAGTATTCGCAAAAACGCAAAGAGGTTCATTTATCTGTCTCGAAAAATGAACGCTACGTCGACCTTGCTGTCCAGGATTTTGGTGAAGGGATTGCACAGCAAGATATTGCACGCGTCTTTAATCGCTTCTACCGTGTTGATAAAGCGCGCAGTCGCGATGCTGGTGGAAATGGCCTGGGACTGTCAATTGCACAGCGTTTAATAGAGGGCTATCATGGACAATTAACGGTCGAGAGTGTCCTAGGACAAGGATCAGTTTTCCGGATTTCATTACCGTTAATAATTAAGGAACAAAAGAATGCGGATTAGCTCAACGATACTGAAATCCAATCAGTTAAATAGGTTTTAGAGTAATTTAATAGCAAGAGAGTGTGACAAAAGTGAAGTGCCCCATAATTGTTAGATTTGTTTGTCTAACAATTATGGGGCACTTCACTTTTGTCTCGACCTTTTCTATTTATGAAATTGAGGCTTTATTGGCCATTTTGCTCTTCAGAACTCGACGAAGATGAAGATGACGAAGATTCGCTGCTAGAAGGACTCTCCGAAGTGGTCTGAGAACTCTGCGACGATGAGCTGCTTGAAGAAGGTTGTGAACTTGAACTCGACGAACTTGAACTCGATGAACTTGAACTCGACGAACTCGAACTTGACGAACTTGAACTTGACGAACTCGAACTGGATGAACTTGAACTCGACGAACTCGAACTGGATGAACTTGAGCTTGACGAACTGGTTGAATCCGATGACGAGGTCGTGGTTTCAGGTGAGCCTGCAAGATAAAGTTCACGCACACCATTAACAGTTTTAACGTATACATTGCTAGGTTTTTCCCAATCAGTATTGGTTTTACCTTCCGAAAGGTATTCCATTGCGTATTTATAGAAGTAAGACGCAATCCGCGATGATGACGAAGTCAGATAGTTCCCAGATTCATAGGGGTGATCATAGCCTACCCAAACCGAAATTGAATAGTGTTTTGTATAACCGTTAAACCAAGAATCCATATCAGTCGAAGAAGGGAACTTAGAAGCAACGTCGGATGGGTAACTATTTGTTCCTGTTTTGCCAGCTTGATATAATCCGCTAATGTTGGCATATCGTCCAGTTCCGGAACTGCTTGTGATTACGTCTTTAAGCATATCGGTAATCATGTAGGCAGTTGAAGATTGCATAACTTGTTTTCCAGAACTTGAATAAGATTTTGTTTCGCCATCAGCTGTCTCAATACTATTAATATAGGTTGGTGAATAATAAGTTCCACCATTGGCAAAGGCGGCATAAGCTGCTGCATTTTGCAAGGTAGATGAAGGAAGACCAATTCCGTTTTGGAATTCAAGGGTCTTGCTATACTTCATCCCTAACTTGCTGACAAAGTTTTGAGCTTTTGTAATTCCAACAGCCTCAAGCGCTCTGATTGCTGGGATATTCCGGGACTGAATTAAGGCATTGCGCATTGTCATTGTGCCTAGATGTTCGTGATCAAAATCTGAAAGTTCGATGCTGGTTCCCGGATAGACGTAGCTAGTATCTTTTAGCTGATGATAAGTTGCCCAACTGAGATATTCAATTGCTGGGCCGTAATCCATCAACGGTTTTGCAGTCGAGCCGTTTGTTCGATCCGTTTGAACAGCACGATTGAGACCGTATGTCACATTACCGGTCTTGCGGCCACCAATCATGGCGACTACTTTGCCGTTATTAGGATCGACAACCGTAGAAGCTACTTGGAGCTTATTATCCGGATAAGAGATCGCAGAAGAGTTATTAGCCAGATTATAGAGACGTTCCTGTGCTTTCATATTCAGGTTTGTATAAATTTTAAGGCTGTTCTTGTAAGGATCATAACCTTTAGCACGTGCTTCTTGAATAACCTGCTTAAGATAAGAATCGGCGATCTTGGCTTTTTGGCTGGTCTGAGTAGCGCTGTGATTTGTGACAAGATCTTTTTTAACATCTTCTTGTTTTGCCTGTTTTGCTTGCGCGCTTGTAATTTTTTTGTTGGCGACCATTGCATCTAAGACCTCATTGCGTCGACTTGTTGCAAGCGTAGCATTTGAGATTGGATTATAGCTTGAAGGCGCATTTGGAATTCCTGCAATCATTGCAGTTTGCGCCAAGTCGAGCTTAGCCAGTGATTTTCCATAGTAATAATAAGCGGCAGTTTGCATGCCATAAGTACTGTCACCCATAAAGACTTTGTTAACGTAGAAAGTCAAGATTTGTTCTTTACTATAAGTATTATCCATCTTCAAAGCGAGCCAGGCTTCCTGCGCTTTACGTTTGAAAGTTTGATCGGAACGTTTAGTAGAGAAAAATGATAACTTGATCAATTGCTGATCTAGCGTACTACCACCTTGTAACCCAGAAGACCGCGAAACGTTTGAGACGGCTGCACCGAGGATTCTGACCGGGTCAACTCCATGGTGTTTGTAGAAGCGCCGATCTTCAATTGAAACGACAGCGTCTTTTAAAGTTTGTGGAATATTTTTACTTTCGACATACTGGCGGTTTTGTGAACCAAGGCTGAGAATTTTTTTACCTTCAGAATCATAAATGACCGTCGAGCCGGTACTTGAAAGTGCTTTTTCAGTGAGGGCAGGAGCGCTCTTAGCATAAATGAAAAAGACGGTTGCTCCTAAAGCAACCACAACTTCGAGGACAACTAATAAAGTTAATAATGTTCTTTTGAAGATTCTCCCGAACTTACTTCGGGGTTTGGTCTTCTTGGTGCTCTTTTTGCGACGCGCCACGCGCGAAAGCTTTGGATCTTGATTACTCATGATGTGCTCCTTTTACATTCCGAAGATTTTCAATCAGCTTGTCAACGCAGGTTAAGTACGGAATTAGTGGTTGGAACTGATACGCAATTGCGAAACCACTGTCTGCAATAATTTTCTTTGGGATCGATTTACGCCCATGCGTTTGTTGATCCCAATACTCAAAAAGAGTCGCTGCAGGAAGCAGAAATAACTCTTGAGTTATCGAAAATTTAATAATGGTAAAACAGATTCCAGCTTGCCTGACGCAGGCTTTCATATGATTGATTTGATGCTCGTGAAAGTTATTGAGCGGAAACGAGGTTTTATTACGCGTTTCCTTAGCCTCAAAATCAAGGTAATACCCGTGATATACTCCATTGTAATCAGTGGTTGATGCCTGCTTGAAATAAGCCTCTTTAATGACTGCAGCACTGCGTCTAGGATAATCAACCTGTACTATTTGAATGGGCACAGGTTTCTTGTGAATAACTGCAACTTGCTGCTGCAAGTAATAAAGATTACTTTGGTTTAGTTCTTCTTCCAGTGACATGCCACGATTGCCAAAGATAACATCACGCTGATTTTTGCGGGCGTGTCCCGCAGAATTTGGGTTGTAGTCCTGGCCGTTTGGATATCTAATGACCATACTTCCATCCCTCCCATTCGACTTATTATACCAACAACATACAAACTTGGCAAAAGGACAGGAAACTTGTCTGCTAGTACTAAATTTTCATATAATAGGTTGGGAATTATGTTTAGAAGGGAAGACATCCATGAGAATCTGGTTGACCGGTTATCGTAGTTATGAATTGAATATTTTCAAAGATTCTGACCCCAAAGTTGAAGTTATCAAAAATACGCTCAAAGAATGTCTAATCCAGCAAATGGCTGATGGATTGGACTGGGTGCTAGCCGGAGGACAGTTGGGAATTGAACAGTGGGGGCTTGAGGCAGCCACGGAGCTTAAAAATGATTACCCAGAATTAAAGAGTGCGTTGATGCAGCCCTATCAGGAATTTGAAAAAAATTGGCGTGCAGATAAACAAAGCAAGTTTCAAGCGCTAAAAGCTGCGGTTTCGTTTTCTGCGAGTGTTAGTCAAACACCATACAATAATCCGCAACAATTACGCAATTGGCAAAATTTTATGCTGACACATACAGAAGGCGCTCTATTGGTGTATGATCCTGAATATGAGGGAAAAGCCAAATATGCTTATTCCGCGATTAAAAAATTTCAAGAAACGCATGATTACACGCTAACGCTAGTTGACATGGACTGGCTCGAAACGAGTGCGCGCGATTTTTTTGAGAGAAAAAACGAGAATGATTTGCAATAGGTGAAAATTCTGGTATAATTAACAGAGTTGTAAAGTTAGTTTTCTAGAGAATACGAGGTGCATTTCTGTGGATAAGATAAATTTCACGCCTAAAGACATTGTAAACAAAAATTTCAAACCTAAAATGCGTGGCTATGATCCGGCAGATGTAGATGAGTTCCTTGATGATGTAATTAAGGATTATGAAACGTATTCTAAAGAAACACAGCGCTTGCAGATGGAAAATGATCGTTTGGTTAGCAAGGTTGACGAGTTGACCAAACAGCTTGCCGTTGGAAAGAGCGGTCAAGTTAGTCATCCAACATCCAATGTGACGAACATGGATATCTTGAAGCGCTTATCCAACCTTGAGCGTCATGTGTTTGGCGCTCAGTTGAATGATGATGCCGATCAGGACAGTCGGTTCTAATTAACTGAGACATATTTGATGATGTTCTCTGGTAATCGCGGTCTGCTTTATGCAGGCTGAGGAAAGTCCAAGCTTGCACAAGCTGAGATGCTTGTAGTGATCGTGCTTGCTGAAAAAATAAGGCAAGGTACCTTAGGGTAACGGCAGATAAAAGAGCTAAGGCTTCGGCTATGCTCGAGTAGTCTTGAAAGTGCCACAGTGACGAAGCAGTGTTAGAAATGGCATTGGTGGAACGAGGTAAACCCCGCGAGCAGGTAACCCAAACTTTGGTAGGGGCGCTTCATGACGGAAATGAACTAATCATGGGGGCAGGCATTTTGCCTGGAGATAGATGATTACCACCGATTCTGGTTTCCTGAACCAGATGACGTACGGAACGTGGCTTATAGAGGACTCATCACAGGACTGGCTAGGAGTATTTTCGGATATTCCTAGCCTTTTTCTTTTGAAAAATAAACGAGGGATGAACAAAATGAAAAAATATAAACTACTGGCAACTGCCGCTGCTGGAATTGAAGGCTTAGTGGGAAATGAGTTGCGTCATTTAGGTTACGAGGCGCAAGTCGAAAACGGGCGTGCACGCTTTCAGGGAACATTTGAGGATATTTTACGAACTAATTTGTGGCTGCGAACTGCAGATCGTGTCAAGATTATTATTGCAGAATTTAAGGCAACCTCATTTACTGAACTTTTTGATCACGTCAATGCGTTGCCGTGGGATGAATATCTACCTTTGGATGCAGCTTTTCCGGTAGAGGGTAAATCCCAGAAGTCGAAACTCTTTAGTGTGCCAGATGTCCAATCGATCGTCAAAAAAGCAATCGTGGACAAAATGAGTAGCGTATACCATAGACGGACACGCTTGCCTGAAACTGGTGCAAAGTATCCGTTGGAAGTTGCCTTGAATAAGGACATGGTTCTTTTGACACTGGATACAACTGGTTCCAGCTTGTTTAAGCGCGGCTATCGGATTGAAAAAGGACCCGCTCCCTTAAAGGAAAACATGGCCGCGGCCTTAGTCCTACTGGCACATTGGTATCCGGAAAAACCATTCGTTGACCCAGTTTGCGGGTCAGGAACTATTCCGCTGGAAGCTGCGCTAATCGGACATAATATTGCCCCTGGATTTAATCGTGATTTTATTTGTGAAAGCTGGCCGAATGTACCTCAAGGATTGGCCGAACAGTTGCGGGCAGCTGCCGATGCACAGGCAGATTATGAGCGTGAATTGGATATCACGGGTTACGATATCGATGGAAAGATGATTGAGATTGCACGATTGAATGCACGCGAGGCAGGATTACTGCATAATGTGCATTTTAAGCAATTAGCAGTCAAAGATTTCAAGACTACTAAGCAAAACGGTGTGATTGTTGCTAATCCGCCGTACGGTGAACGACTCAGTGATCAAGAGGCGGTGCGGGAGCTTTATCGCCAAATGGGAGATGTCTACCGGCCGTTAACTTCTTGGAGCAAGTATATTCTGACCAGCGATTTGCAGTTTGAGAGTTACTATGGTCAGCGTGCCACCAAGCGGCGTAAACTTTATAATGGTTCTCTTAGAACAGATCTCTTTCAGTACTGGGGACAGCGACCAAGTAAGAAAAATCCCGCCAGTCAACGTCCAAATTCAAAGGACTAAGATCAGCGGAAAAGATATGTAGTAAAAATTTCGCGGAGCGGGGCTGTGCCAAAAGTTAAATTTTGGTACAGGCCCGCTTTTATTCTGGATAAACGTGTTCCATAAGTCAAAATTCTCCGTCTAACTTTGAATTGCTCATAGCAAAGTATGCGCTATGTTCGTAATTTCGAGTTAGTACTCAAATTTTCCCGACTTATGTCACACTCTCTTCTTTTTTTTAATCGAAAGGGTATAATCAAAGGTGTTCTCAGCTTTGATGAACAGCAAGATCATAGCAGTTTTACTTTAATTTGTGCAACCCTTGAGTAGCTAAAGTGTGTGCGCCTTTATTTTCTTTTTCCGGGATCCAGCGATTGATGACTAACGGAAAGGTTTCTTGCAGTGTTAATAGCTGTTGCAATTGTTGCGGATAGCTTTTGGAATACTTTTTTGCAAGACTATCCATCACAATCCGGCTATCACTGAAAAAGAGAATGGTTTCGGCAGGTTGGGCGAATTCGGCAAGCTTTTTCCAGCCTGCAATGGCTGCATTAAATTCTGCTTCATGATTGGAGCTGGGGGGAAGCTGTTGCGAAAACTGATATTGTTTTTGGGCAGCCACAATTAGGATTCCAGCGCTGCTGGGTCCAGGGTTGCCTTTAGTTGCTGCATCCGTGTATAATTTGAGCAGTTCGATCACTCCTAGAAAGGTGTTTTATTTATGAAAACTAAATTTTGGTACCAACCTGATTTTGCGATGGCAATTACATGCTGGTCATATACCTTTATGATACTCCTTGCAGGCTTTTTATTGTGGCTTGAGATCACAGTTTTTCAAGTTTGGTCAGGAATCGTTTTTATATTATTTGGAATTGCGGTTTTGCTGCAGCTGTTTTTAAGATGGGTCGAAATTACGCCAGACTCGCAGTTCCTGATTCTGCACACTGTTTTGCCGCAGAATACGAAAAAGATCAAATTAAACACGATTCGTAATGTTTCCTCAAGCAAGACTGGAATCTCCTTTAGGGATGACCAACGTCAGTATAAAATTATCATGTTAAAGAATAAGAAACAAATGCTATATAATCTGATTAGTAAGGACTAAAAAGTTCGTGTTTTATAGTTGAAATTACTTTTTTTAACCTTTAAAAGGACTGGAAAACGATTTTTTAATGACACTAAACGAACTATGCGTTATACTGAATTTATTATAGATGGGGAGGAACTTGGACATTGAACGATATTGAAATTGCGCAACAGGCCAAGATGGACAAAATCACAGAAGTCGCTGCTAAAATCGGCCTAGATAGCAGCCAAATTGAGCAGTACGGAGACTATAAGGCAAAAATCAAGCTACCAGTTGGATCGCAGAAAACAAAGGGCAAGCTGATTTTGGTAACTGCAATTAACCCTACCCCAGCAGGAGAAGGAAAGTCGACTGTGACGGTTGGCTTAGGGGACGCTTTCAGCCTCTTGCAGAAAAAAGTAATAATTGCATTGCGTGAACCTTCATTAGGACCCGTGATGGGGATGAAAGGCGGAGCAACAGGCGGTGGTTATTCGCAGGTAGTTCCAATGGAAGATATTAATTTGCATTTTACTGGCGACATGCATGCCCTAACGACTGCTAATAATACACTGGCAGCGTTAATTGATAACCATATCTACCAGGGAAATCAGTTGCATCTGGACCAAAGGCGTGTTCAATGGAAACGAGTTTTGGATATTAATGACCGGGCGTTGCGCCATGTCGTTATTGGAATCGGTGGAGTTACTCAAGGAATTCCTCGCGAAGATGGCTTCGATATTACAGTTGCCAGTGAATTGATGGCAATTCTTTGTTTGGCGAAGAATTTAGCTGATTTGAAACGGCGAATTGGCCAAATTGTCATCGGATATACGGCTGAAAAGAAGCCTGTGACGGTTGCTCAATTAGGTGTGACGGGTGCCATTTCGTTATTATTGAAAGATGCTCTCAAACCTAATCTGGTTCAGACTCTGGCGCATACCCCAGCAATCGTACACGGGGGACCTTTTGCTAATATCGCTCATGGCTGCAATAGTGTTCTGGCAACCCGAACAGGTTTAGAGCTGGCTGACTATACGCTCACGGAAGCTGGATTTGGGGCGGATCTAGGTGCTGAGAAGTTTCTTGATATTAAAGCACCTGTTTTAGGCAAAACACCGGATACAATTGTGATTGTTGCTACTGTACGTGCGCTTAAGATGCATGGTGGCCGGGCTAAGTCAGAATTGAAAACAGAAGATTTAACTGCTTTAAGGGCAGGTTATGCCAATTTACAAAAGCACGTTGCTAATATGAAGCGCTATGGGATTCCGGTTGTAGTTGCGATCAATCGCTTTACTTCTGATACCACGGCAGAATTGCAGCAGTTGCAAGAACTTTGTGCACAGGATAAAACTGCAGCCGTAGTAGCCGATGTGTGGGCCAAAGGCGGCGCAGGTGCACTTGAACTTGCACGCAAAGTTGTTGAATTAAGTGCTGAAGAACATACTTTTAAGCCGCTTTATAAGGCAGATGCTGGGATTAAAGAAAAAATCGAACAAATTGTGACCCAGATTTACGGCGGTACGGAGGTTGTATACAGTCCTAAAGCATTACGCCAGTTAAAATCTTTCGCAGAGTTTGGCTGGGATCGTTTACCTGTATGTATGGCCAAAACCCAGTACTCATTGTCTGATAATCCCAAAGCTTTGGGCGCACCGAAAGATTTTGCAATTCATGTACGTGAATTTGTGCCAAAGTTAGGAGCGGGCTTTATCGTGGCATTGACAGGCAATGTGTTAACGATGCCTGGATTGCCTAAAGTCCCAGCAGCTAATGGGATGGATTTGAGTGACGACGGCACAGTTTCTGGACTTTATTAAATTAAAAATAAGCTAGTTTTAAAAAAAGATCGCATGGATGAGCTGCTTAATTGGAGCTTGTAGATGCGCTCTTTTTGTTTTTCCAAAAATTCAGCGGCTGAGTGCAAGAGCGTGCCTTAGCAATTAAAAAAATATGTGAGCACTGTTTTTATTTTGCGAGCTTATTAATAGTAAACTAATTAAATATTTTTAAATTAGCTGAAAACTTTTTTTATAAGTAAACTATTGTATAATCAAAAGATTTGCTTATTACAAATTGCTTAATTGCTTGTGAATACTAAAACAAAGAACCTAATTGGCTTTTTTTAGCTAGACTTTACAAACTTTTTACTCAAATCATACCTAATTATTTACATTAGATATATATAATCAAAAGATGTACGTACGACTAACTAATAAGGGGTGGTTGAAATTATTACAGCACATTCTGGAAGCGACGGGCTTACTCCTAACAGCTTGCAGTTTCTAGAAAAAGCTTCGCAGTGGCCAGTGGCTGCTTTGGAGATCGATGTTAGATGGGATAAAGAACAACAGCAGTTATTATTAGGGCACGATCAAGTTTTTACAGGAGGCTTAACGCTGAAAAAGGCTTTTGCTGCTTTTAGTCGCAGTAATGAACAAAAGTTGCTGAATTGTGACCTCAAGGAACCTAATCTGGCAGCACATGTTGTTGCGTTGGCTGGTACATATGGACTTGAGCAGCGTTTGGTTTTAACCGGGGAGTTGAATGCTAGTGAACAGCAGCGCTGGCCAGGATTGGTTTGGCGTAACATTGAAACCCTTTTGCCGCAGTCTTCTTTTGAACGAATGTTAAAAGATAAGTATTTTTTCAAAAAGGTGTTGCTTGAAGCAGTTGATGAGGGCTGTGTGTGGCTTAATCTTCCTTTTCAGCTGCTACACCCCGTTAATCTGGCATTACTTAAGGCGATGAATTTGAAACTTTCAGTCTGGACCGCGGGAGATGTTAGTGAGATTAAGGCATTATTGGATTGTGGTGTCGATAATGTTACTACAGTGGCAGCAAGTGCTTACTATGAATTTTTGAGGGGAATGAAACAGCTTGAGTAGGAAAAAACTAATCCTGAATTTCTTAGTATTGTTTATCTTTGCTTTCTTTATGTATGGACCATTACTCAATACATTAATGCTTGCATTTGCCAACAAGTATCAAGCACCGCATGTGCTACCGTTAAGTTTTGGTTTTACCTGGTGGCAAAATGTCTTTGCACAAAGTGATCTGCTGCAGGCTTTCTTCAATTCCTTTCTAGTTGCAACGCTTTCGACTTTCTTTTCAATGCTGATCTGTCTGCCTGCGGCTTATGCAATTGCACGTTATCATTTCAAGGGTAGAAGCCTGTTTCTCTTTTCTTTTTTACTTTCAAATGCCTTCCCTAAAATTGGGCTCTACACCGCAATTGGAATAATTTTTTATAAAATGCAGTTAATGGGAACTCTAACAGGGGTAGTGCTGATTAACATCTTGAACACTATGATCTTTATGATTTGGATTCCGACTGGCGCGTTTCAAAATGTTTACCGGCAGCAAGAAGAAGCTGCCCGTGATGTAGGGGCAGGACCCTTGCGGACATTCTTTACAATTACTTTTCCGAGTGCGCTGCCAGCAATCGTGGTGGCGGCAATGTATACCTTTTTAGGAGCACTCGACGAATCACAGGGAACTTTGCTGATTGGATTTCCGCAAGTCAAGACCATGGCGACCGCGATGTACGGTATTATTCTTGATCAAGCTCCGATGGTCGGCGCGATCTTTGCACTTTTGCTAGTATTGCCGGCAATTTTGATTCTGTGGTTATGCTACAAGTTTTTTGGAAAAAAGTCGTTTCTACAGCAACTATTTATTAAATGAGAGAGTGATGATGCATGACAGTCAAGCTTAGGATCGCAGGTCTTTCCAAGAAGTATGAAAATGGAGATGGAATTCAGGATATTAATTTAACCGTTAATTCCGGTGAAATTCTAACTTTGTTAGGTCCTTCAGGTTGTGGTAAAAGTACTTTACTGCGTTCGATTGGCGGTTTTGAACAAGTTACCACGGGAAAAATCTTGATTGCGGAGAAAGATGTTACGCGGCAACCGCCAGAAAAAAGACCGACTATCATGGTTTTTCAAGGTTACAATCTTTGGGAAAGAATGACAGTGTTTGAGAACCTGGAATTTGGTCTTAAACTGCGTAAAATTTCCAAAACAAAAAGAAAGCAACAAATTATGGAAATGCTGACGATGCTCGGGATTGAAGCCATGGCTGCGAAATATCCGCAGCAGCTTTCTGGGGGACAGCAGCAACGCGTTGCCATTGGACGAGCTTTAGTATTGCGCCCGGAGATTTTACTTTTAGATGAGCCCTACTCTGCACTTGATGCAAAGATTCGAGTGCAGATGCGCGAAGAATTAAAGAAGATTCAACGTCGGTTACAGATTACCATTATCTTTGTTACCCATGATCAAGAAGAGGCCATGATGCTTTCAACCAGAATTGCAGTCATGAAAAAAGGTGAGATTGTGCAGGTGGGCACCCCCAGCGAAATCTACAATAATCCCAAAGATATTTACGTTGCTTCTTTTATTGGTGAAATGAATTTCTTGACTACAGACGATGGTCACGAGGTTCAAGCCTTCAGACCAGAGGATGTGCGCCTGGTTTCGGAGCAAGCAGCAGGTGAAAATACTTTTCACGCAACAGTGCAGCAAAGTACACAGATGGGGCATTACTCACAGCTGACAGTCAAGCTTATAGAGCAAACAATCATTCTGTTCGCTGAAAAAGATGCCTTTGAGAGTTATCCAGAAGGAACCGAGATTTTTTTTGAAGTCAGAAAAATGCAGAATTTTACAAAGGGGTAGAAAGATGAAATTTTGGAAAAAAGCAACAGCAGCTGCAGCAGGGGTACTGCTTTTAGCAGGGTTAGCAGGTTGCAGCAGTTCAAGTGCGAGTTCAAAAAAGGCAAGTTCAAGCAGTGTCAAACAGACCACTGTTACTCTGTGGGCAGGCGGATCACAAAATGTCAAGGATGGGATGAGCAAGATTGTCTCGGCCTTTAATGCGAGCCCTGAAGGTAAAAAATATCATTTGAATTTAGAGTTCATCTTATCAGGAACAAGCGCTGCAAGTTTACAAGACCGCTTAGTAGCAGCTAAGAAAGCTGGTCAAAAGAAAACAAATTATGATTTGATTTTGGCATCTGATTCAGATTATGCTGCGTATACTCAACTTGGGGGTAAAAGCATTTTTGAAAAGTACGACAAAAGCCAAATCTCAAATCTTAAAAACGATAAAGCAACAATCAGTGCTGGAAAAGGGTATTTAGTTCCTTACCGTGGGACAACAGTTGTTTTAGCATACGATTCAGCTAAAGTTAAAAACCCACCGAAGACTGCTAAGGAACTTTATGCTTGGATTAAAGCAAATCCTGGAAAATTCGCCTATAATACACCAGAATCCGGTGGAGCTGGAGCCGCCTTTGTACAAACTGCAGTTTACAACTATTTACCTAAGGCTGCATTAACCTCAAGCGATACTAAATGGGCTAATCAATGGAACAAGGGCTTATCCCTGCTGAAATCATTGAATAGTTCTATGTACAAGTCAGGTGGAAAAGTTGTTTATCCAAATAAAAATCAGGGCACAATGGACTTGTTGGCTAATGGTCAGGTAGAAATGATTCCGGCATGGCAAGATATGACTACAATGGCATTGACAGCAGGAACATTGCCAAAAACAGTTAAGATGACGCAAATTTCTCCTGCATTTACGGGGAACCTTGACAGTCTCGTAATTCCTTCAATCGGTTCAAACAAGAAGGGTGCAGAGGCTGTAATGAATTTCATGCTCAGCAAAAAGGCTCAAAATATTTTAGTTGACACGATGGCTGCAATCCCTGTAATTGATCAAAAAGAAATTACTTCTGATAATTTGAAGTACATCAAAGGCTTGAATGCAAAAGATTTCCGCTTCTCTAGTACCGGAAATCTTGCAACTCAATTGATCCAAAAATGGGATTCAGAAATTGGAAATGGAGTAAAGTAATCAAATGAAAAAAAGCGATGATCTGCAGAAAAAATGGACGCCTTATCTTTATGTTCTGCCGGCCTTTTTTCTAATTCTACTTTTGATTGTTTACCCGGTAGTTACATCGCTGAGTCTGTCGCTTAAAAATAAGGTTACTTCACACTTTACATTAGATAACTATCATTATTTTTTTACTGATCAAGTTCAACTCGGTAACATTGGTTACACGTTGTTTGTGGCTGTTATGACCGTTATTTTGGCACTGCTGCTGGGCTTTATGCTGGCTCTTTATATTCGATTTAACAATAATAGTCTGAGTAAGACAGTCGTTGCACTGACCGTTTTGCCACAGTTTATTCCCGGCTTAGTTGCGGTTTACTCGATCATGCTCGTGGTCAGAAATGGGGGTGTGCTCAGCCGAATTGCTCAATCGTTGGGATTTACCTTTAATCCTAATCTGATGTATTCGGCTAATGGACTTATCATGGTAAATCTATGGTTCAACATTCCTTTTGCGGCCTTGTTACTGCTCGCAAGTCTCGCAAATGTGAGACAGGCATCGATTGAAAGTGCTCGTGATATCGGCGCTGATAAATGGACGGTTTTGTTTAAAATCATTTTGCCAGCGACTTACAAGCAATTCTTTATTGCCGGTGCTTTTGTCTTCATGACGAATGTTGGTTCTTTTACAACCCCATTTTTGATGGGAGGAAACAATCCGCAAATGTTGGGAGTGGTCTTGTATAAAGAATTTAATCAATATTTGGATTACAATAAAGCAGCTGCACTTTCGGTCATTTTATTTTTACTGTGCAGTCTCTCAGCCATTGTGTATGTGATAGTTAATCTGCGTCAAGAAAAGTGGAGATGAGCATTTGAAAACAATTTTGACCCGTCACTTTGAATTGGGACCTCAGGATGATAAGACGACAATTCCTGTGAAGTTCACCCTGACAGCTGCAGTTGGCTTATTGATCGACTTTGCTTATGCGCCACAAAATGTGGAACCAGCGCGTGCTACACGGTTAATTAAAGCAGAATTGCTTGCAGCCGATTTATCTGCAGCGCCGCAGAATGTTGCCCAGTATCTGCCATTGCAGAACCTGATAACTATTTCAGCTGCAAAAGATGGTCATTATTTAGGCAATCATCACTATAAGGCACCGCAACAGCAGATTCTACTGTCGCCCGAACACTCGTCATTGGGGTATCTTAAACCTGATGTGATTAGTGGTCAGTGGCAGATTAGCCTGCATCAGCATTGCATCGCTTCTGAATTAGTCAAGGTGCAGCTTACCCTCAGCAAGTTGGAGGAACACAATGAATTATTACAGTATTGAATGGCATACGCATACAGTTCATAGTGATGCAGATCAAACAGTCGCGCAACTTTTAGATACCGCCGCAAAAAGTCATTATGAAATTCTCAGTATTTCTGATCATAATACGCTAAGTGCATATGCTGAAATCGCGGAAAAAGGCTTAACGACACCAGTTTTTTTACTGCATAATTCGCTTGAATGGACGACTTTTTATGGGCATTTGTTGGTGTTAGGAGTTCGTGAGGCGCTTAATTGGTATGATGCAAAGCCGACTGAGATCGATCTGTGGGTTAAGAAAAATAAGGAAGCCGGAGCAGTTTTAGGAATCGCCCATCCGTATGAGTTGGGCAGCCCAATCTGTACTGGCTGTCACTGGGACTTTTTGGTTAGAAATTGGGATAATTTTGACTTTATCGAAATTTTAAATGGTGATTCACCGCAAGAGCAAGATTATAATCAAAAAGCATATACACTCTGGTCAGAGCTGTTACGGCAGGGACATCATCTTGCCGCCAGCTGTGGGCGTGATTGGCATCGACCGAAGAAAGAAACAGCGAATGTGGCGGTTAATTATCTGGGAGTTGAGCATTTGGATGAAGAAAGCATTAAGGCCAGCATTCGCCAAGGTAACTTCTATATAACTTTAGGTCCAAAATGGGAGCTGAGCCTTAGTTCAAAAGAACAGCCTGCGATTTTCATGGGTGCGACAATTACGCAAGGAACATATCATTTAGCAGTTAAGTTTCAAAATCAGGATGACGATTTCAATAGGCAATTTGGTGAGACTATTAAAAAAATCAAACTACTGCAAAATGAAGAAGTGATTGCGGAATTTTCACGTACTGCTTTTGGAGCAGAGCTGAAGACCGAGGTTGTTTTGACTCCAGGACCTTTCAGGATTGAAGCCTGGGGTGCTTTCAAAGAAAATCCAGACCAGCGCTTAGTAATTTCAAATCCATTCTATGTTGAATAGACAAGGTAGCGCCTGAGCAAAATAAGCGACAGTTTGACTGAATTGGGTTATCCGGTACAGACACATTGATATAGGTTCGGGGACTGCGGCAAAACTTGCATTTAGGGCGGTCCTCGATTTTTTGTGTCTAACTACAAATTACACATAGACACAGCCTGTTTATTTTGCAATTTAGTGCTAGTACTCGAAGTCTCCCGGTGCATGTCGGCACTTCCTATTAACGTGCTCCAACCACCAGCCTTCTGTGCCTAGCTAAAAATTGCGCATAGTCAAAGACCGACTATTTTGCAATTTAGCGCTAGTGCTCGAAGTCTCCCGGCGGCTTGTCGCACTTCTTCATAACGTGCTCCAATCAGCAACCACCTGCGTCTAAGCCTGCCTTACGCGTAACCAAGATCGGGTTACTTTGTAATTCAGGACTTAGTCTGCGGCGGCTGAACGCTGGCTGTCGGCACTTCTATCTTAACGTGCTCCAATCAGCAACCACCTGCGTCTAAGCCTGCCTTACGCGTAACCAAGATCGGGTTACTTTGTAATTCAGGACTTAGTCTGCGGCGGCTGAGCGTTGCTTGTCGCACTTCATTAAAAAGGAGAGAACAATGGCACCTAAAAAACTTACAACCATTGAAGACCTTGACCGCTTTTATCAACTTTTCTGCCAAGTATTCAAAAAAGAAGACACCGCACAGTTTCGCAAAAGCTTCTTAGAGATGCATGCCAACGGTACCGTTCTTGGAATCACTAAAAACAGCCAATTATTGAGTGGACTTGCCTGGTGGCACTTTGAAGTTAGTTTTCAAGGTGTCAGCTATAAGATGGGGGCTGTGGGTTCAGTGATGACGGCACCATTTGCCAGAGGACAGGGGAGTGCAACTCAACTACTGCAAGCAGCACTTGCACAAATGGCAGAAGCAGGTGTAACCCTATCCTATCTAGATCCCTTCTCACATGCCTTTTACCGCAGATTAGGTTATGGAGCTGCAATCAAGCGTTTATACTATACAATTGACCCAGCACAACTCCAATTGCCAACACCACTAGTCAGTAGATCGCAACAAGCAACTGGCGGCAATCTACAAACAGGACCATTGTCACGGTATTTAGACAAAGTAGCTCCTTTTTATGCGCAACAATTGACGCATAAAAGCGGCGGTTTGCTGCGCCCTAAATGGTGGTGGGAACATCTGCATGCAGTGGGGACTAAAGTTGGTTGTTATCTAAATGCCCAGCAACAGCTTGAAGGTTACTTTCTCTATCAAGAGCTGAAAGAGTCTTGGGTTGTCAAGGAGTGGTTGGTGACAAATATTATTGCAGAAAAAAATTTACTACAATTGCTGCATGCACAAAAGCAAAGCCTTAGCCAGCTGATTTTTGAATCTGATGAAACACTTTATCGTGGACAGTTGTTAAACGAGCCGCTTGCCTTAAGCGCTCAAGTGAAGCCCTTCATGATGGTCCGTATAATCAATTTGCGGGACTTTATACTGCATTATCCTTTTAAAAAGCTTGATTTCGGTGAGCTTAGCTTAGCAGTTACTGATCCGCAGTTACCGCAAAATGATGGTCTTTGGCGGTTATGTGCCAAAAATGGCTGCGTTTCTTTTAAAAAATGCGGGTCTGCTGCCCAAGCAGCTGATATTAGTCTGCCAATCGCTGAATTTGGACCGCTTTTTGGTGGTCAATATTCTCTAGAATGGGCAGCTTTCCAGCAAAAAATTAGTGTGAGCGCTCCGTACCAAGCTGCGAAACTTCAAACGGTCTTGTTAGCTTCTCCTGTTAGTTTTAATGATGATTTTTAAAGCTGGATAGTGGGCGGCTGCATTTTAATATTTAAGATTGCGGCACAGTGTTGTATAATTAAGCCTTGAAATCAATTAATGTGTTGAGGCACGGGCAGGAGGGGCTTTTAATAGTGGCACTTTATTTTCTGTTAATTTTTGCGGTCGTTTTATTGGACCAGTTGATTAAATTTTTTGTTGTTAACGGTGTTCCGTTAGATCGGAGTGTCGACTTTATACCGCACGTCCTTTCGATTGCGCATATTCGAAATTATGGTGCTGCATGGAATATCTTCACGGGGCAGAAGCTGTTCTTATTTGCGATTACGATTATTGCACTCGGAATTTTGGGCTACTTTTTCAAAAAATTATGGAAAAATTGGGGTTACGCACTCGGGATTAGCCTAATGATTGGCGGAACACTGGGGAATTTTATTGACCGGTTGCGTTTAGGTTACGTAGTTGATATGTTTCAACTAGACTTCATTAACTTTCCAATTTTCAATGTGGCAGATGCAGCTTTGAATGTCGGAGTTGTTGTTTTGCTACTGGTGATGCTGCGAGATGAATTTCGTGGTTGAAAAAAGAAAGATTGAGCTGACAGCGGGTCGGGTCGACAAAGTCGCCGCTACGCTGTTTTCAACATACTCACGTTCACAGTTGAAGCAATGGATCATCGGTGGGCAGCTGCAGGTTAATGGTCAGACTGTTAAGCCCAATTACCAGGTTCATCTGGGAGACGAATTGGAATTGACGCCCCCGCCGATTAAGCAGATTAGTCTAGCCCCTGAAAAGATTCCCTTGGAAGTTGTCTATGAAGATCCAGATGTTTTAGTGGTTAATAAACCCCAAGGAATGGTTGTCCATCCTTCTGCGGGGCATCCTGATCACACCTTGGTGAATGCCTTACTTGCGCATTCGCCGCTGTCTACAATTAACGGTGAATTTCGTCCCGGAATTGTGCACCGCATTGATAAAGATACATCAGGTTTATTGATGGTTGCCAAAAATGATTTTGCGCATCGCAGTTTAGCTGCGCAACTGAAAGCTAAAAGTAATGTACGCGAATACCTGGCACTGGTACACGGTGTTATTAAAGAAGAAAAAGGAACCATCAATGCGCCGCTTGGACGTTCGCCAAAGGATCGTAAGAAACAGGCCGTTGTTGCAGACGGACGTCCTGCGGTAACCCACTTTTCTGTTGTACGGCGTTACCAGAACTACACCTTAATTAAATGTTTTCTTGAGACAGGGAGAACCCACCAGATCAGAGTACACCTTAAGTATATAGGGCATCCGCTGGCAGGGGATCCCTTGTACGGACCAACTAAAACGTTAAAGGGGCACGGTCAATTTCTGCACGCCGGTAAGCTGGGATTTAAGCATCCGCGTTCCGGAAAACAATTGCTGTTTGAAGTGCCACCACCTGCAATTTTTAAAAAGATATTGGAACGACTTGACAAAAGTGATCGAAATTAGTAAATTAATATTAATGATCGTCCTTTAAAATTAGTCCCGTGAGGCTAAGAAGGCAGTGTCTTTTAGAACTCGGAAGAAGACTGCAGTCTACCGCTTAGTCACTCGACTAAGCGGCTTTTTTTATAGGATAGTTACTTGATAATTATAAAAGGAGTGAAGGGCATGGCTAAAGAAATTGTCGATTCAATGGCGATGAAACGAGCTTTAACACGGATGACGTATGAGATTATCGAAAAGAATAAAGGGATCGAGGATCTAGTTATCATCGGGATTAAGACTCGTGGTATTTATCTGGCAAAGCGCATTGCGCAGCGGTTGCAACAACTGGAAGGCGCCACAGTTCCAGTTGGAGAACTTGATATTTCGCTTTATCGAGATGATCGTCATGAAATTGACAACCATCATGATCCAGTTGTTAATTCAGCAAAATTAGGGTTGGATATCACCGACAAACAGGTCATCTTGGTAGATGATGTGCTGTTTACCGGTAGAACTGTCAGAGCAGCGCTTGATGCACTTATGGACCAAGGACGTCCCCAAAAGATTAATGTAGCGGTTTTAGTTGATCGAGGCCACCGCGAATTACCGATCAGAGCTGACTTTGTTGGTAAAAATATTCCGACCGCACTTGATGAACAAATCGCTGTTGAAGTTGAAGAAATTGACGGTAAAGATGCGATTGCAATTAAAAAAATCAAATAATGACCATTTAATTGACTCCAGAGAGAGCAAAAGGGTTTGAATTTTCACTGACACTGTAAGTCTGCCAGTGAGAAATCCTTTGCTGACCTGGATCAAAAATGATTCAGGTTTTTTTATAGGAAAGGAAGAACGATTTTGAATTCAGGCAAAAAAGAAAAGTTTAGAAATGATGAGGCGATTCTGGATATTGGAGACCGCCCACAATTTGGCCATTGGCTGGTACTTTCGATTCAGCATTTATTTACAATGTTCGGCGCCACAGTTTTAGTTCCACTCTTAGTAGGAATTAATCCGAGTATTGCACTTTTTAGTTCCGGTGTCGGCACGCTTGTCTATATTTTGTGTACTAACGCCAAGATCCCGGCTTACTTGGGCTCAAGTTTTGCCTTTATTGTGACAATGCAGGCACTGATGAAGGCTGATGGCTATCCTGCTGTTGGTCAAGGAGCAATTTCAGCTGGACTGGTATACGTGATTGTTTCTTTATTAATCGGCCGCTTTGGTTCTGCTTGGGTCGATCGCATCTTGCCACCAGTCGTAGTGGGACCAATCATCATTGTAATTGGACTGTCATTAGCAACAACAGCTGCAAATGATGCAATGCTGAAAAATTCTAATTACGATTTGAAGTATTTCGGAGTTGCCATTTTTACACTGCTAATCACAATTATTTTCAACATGTTTTTACGCGGGTTTTCCAGTATGATTCCTGTACTGTTAGGAATTATCTGTGGTTATCTGATGGCGCTTGCTACTGGAATCGTGAATTTGCAGGCAGTTGCAGCTGCAAAATGGTTCTCATTACCGGCTTTTAATGTCATGTTTATCAACTATCATTTTAAATGGTATCCTGCAGCAATCATTGGGATGGCACCGATCGCTTTTGTGACAATGACTGAGCATATGGGACATATTATGGTCTTAAACAAGCTGACCAAACGCAACTTCTTCAAAGATCCTGGATTGCACCGGACACTCTTTGGCGATGGTCTATCTTCAGTAATTGCTGGTTTTGTGGGTGGACCGCCAACTACCTCCTATGGTGAAAATATTGGAGTGCTTGCGATGACAAAGGTTCACAGTGTTTGGGTTTTAGGTGGCGCAGCACTCTTTGCAATTTTGTTTAGCTTTGTGGGTAAAGTCAGTGCCTTAATTCAGTCAATTCCTTCACCTGTCATTGGTGGAATCAGCTTTCTGCTCTTTGGAATGATTGCATCGAATGGTTTACGCATTTTAGTTGATAACCATGTGAATTACGAATTAAAACGCAACCTGATTATCACCTCGGTTATCTTAGTTATTGGAATTGGTGGAACTTATCTTAAGCTTGGCAGCTTTCAGTTAACCAGTATTGCATTAGCAACACTTTTCGGAATTGTTTTGAATCTGGTGCTGCCTGTAAAAGCAAGCAGCGAAAAATAAGGAGGAACAGTAATGGTGGAAGTAGCAAAGATTGTCACACTGCAACACTTTTTGACGGTCAAAAAGTTGCAGGTTGAACAGGTGGAATCGTTGATTGCACGGGCAACGTTCTTTAAAAATGGGGGCGCAGTCCCGCAGTTTGAAACTCCGTTGTATGCGGCGAACCTTTTTTTTGAAAACAGTACGCGCACGCATTGCAGCTTTGAAATGGCAGAACGCAAATTAGGCTTGCAGACAATTCCTTTTGACCCTTCCACAAGCTCTGTTAGCAAAGGAGAAACGCTCTATGATACTTTATTGGCATTGGAGTCGATAGGGGTCAATCTTGCAGTTATCCGACATTCGCAAAACGAGTATTATCGTGACCTGGTAGAATTGACACCGCCGCAAAAATTAGAGATGGGAATTGTCAATGCAGGTGATGGCAGTGGACAGCATCCTTCACAGTCTTTATTAGATATGATGACGATTGCTGAACAGTTCGGTAGTTTTACCGGTCTAAAAGTTGTGATTGTTGGCGATCTGACCAACTCACGTGTAGCGCGCAGTAATATGGAGTTACTACAGCGCTTGGGAGCACAGCTTTATTTTTCAGGACCACGTTGCTGGTACTCTGAAGAATTTGCAGCCTATGGCACTTATCGGCCACTTGACGAAGTCTTGCCGCAAATGGATGTAGTAATGCTTTTACGGGTCCAACACGAACGGCATCAAGCTGAAGCTGATTTTTCTGCAGCTTCCTACCATACAAAATATGGGCTTACGGAAAAGCGCTATGCGCAGTTGAAAGAAAAAGCAATTATTATGCATCCAGGTCCTATCAATCGGGGAGTTGAATTGAGCTCAAGTCTAGTTGAAGCCCCTAAATCAAGGTTTACCACCCAGATGCAAAATGGGGTGTTCATGCGGATGGCAATGCTGGAAAGTGTTATCCGTGGGCGCCACTTAGGAGGACGATAGGATGAATTCACAGAAACTATTATTGAAAAATGGCCTTGTCTACCAAGGCGGTCAGCTGCAACGCTTAGATCTATTATTAGCGGATGGCTTAATTGCAGCGATGGGTTCAGATCTGACCGCACTCTTACCGTCAGACTGTCAAACATACGACTTGCAGGGCAAACTGGTTTCACCTGGCCTAGTTGATGTGCATGTTCATTATCGTGAACCTGGTTTTACGTATAAAGAAACTATTAAGACAGGCACGCAAGCAGCTGCACATGGAGGCTTTACGACTGTATGTGCAATGCCAAATGTTTCACCTGTTCCAGATACACCTGAACTTTTAAATGCTTTGCAAAAACGCAATCACACAGATGGATGTGTTCATGTTAAACAATATGCTGCTATTACCCAAAAGCGTGCCGGCAAGCAGCTCAATGATTTTAAGGCTTTAAAAGCTGCGGGCGCCTTTGCTTTTAGTGATGATGGCAGTGGAATTCAAACTGCAGGTACAATGTATGCGGCAATGAAGGCCGCAGCGGCGGAGAATATGCCGCTAGTGGAGCATATTGAAGATGACTCACTCTTGCAAAATAAAGGTGTGATGAACGCGGGTGCACGTGCGACTGCGTTAGGTTTGCCAGGGATGCTGGGACTAAGCGAATCCAGCCAACTGGCACGCGACTTGGTGCTGGCACAACAAACTGGCGTCCATTATCACGCATGCCACTTGTCAACACGCCAAAGTGTTGAACTGGTCCGCTTGGCCAAAGCACATCATATTAATGTCACTTGTGAGGTTGCACCGCATCATTTATTGTTGGCAGATGAAGACATTCCAGCAGATGATGGCTTTTATAAAATGAACCCACCGTTGCGCAGTGTCCAAGATCGGGAGGCTTTATTAGCCGGACTCTTAGATGGAACCATCGATATGATTGCAACTGATCACGCGCCACATGCTGCTGCGGAGAAGGAAGGCGGCATGTGTCATGCGGCCTTTGGAATTACAGGAAGTGAAACTGCATTTGCACTTTTATATACTCAGCTAGTCAGAAAACACAAAGCACGCCTCGAGCAATTACTGGATTGGATGAGCATTGCACCAGCGAAATGTTTTGGAATGAGTAAGGCCGGAGCATTGTTTGTTGGAAAGCCAGCTGATTTGGCGGTTTTTGATTTAGAACATGAATTTGAATTGCAAAAAGACAGTTATTTCTCAAAGGGAAAGAACACCCCGTTTACCGGTGAAAAAGTTTATGGTGCAACCTATATGACCTTTGTTTCCGGCAAATTGGTTTATAAAAAGGAGGACTGACCTTGAAACGTTACTTGATATTAGAAGATGGCAGCACCTACGAAGGCGAAGGTTTTGGTGCACATGCGACCACAACAGGTGAAGTTGTTTTTACAACTGGGATGACAGGTTATCAGGAGGCTGTGACTGATCAGTCTTTTGCCAATCAGATTCTGGTTTTTACCAATCCCTTAATTGGCAATTATGGAGTAAATCTCGATGACTACGAATCAATTGAACCCGGCTGCAAGGGTGTGATCTGTCATGAACTTGCGCGGGTATCGAGTAACTGGAGGCAGCAGGGAAGTTTCGCCGCTTTTCTAGAACAAATGGGAATTCCAGGAATCACAGGAATTGATACTCGTGCTTTAACTAAGAAATTGCGGGTTGCAGGAACAATGAAGGGCAGAATTATTGAGGATCTGACAGATGCCGAGCATGCCTTTTCACAACTTACAGCGACAGTTGTTAATGAGAATCTAGTTGCTCAAGTCTCAACTTCAAAGCCGTATCCTAATCCGGGAAGCAAACGCAATGTGGTTGTAGTTGATTTTGGGCTCAAGCACAGTATTTTACGCGAGTTGGCGCAACGAGATTGCAATACGATTGTGTTGCCTTATACTGCTACCGCCGAAGAAATATTCAGACTCAAACCAGATGGCGTGTTGCTTTCAAATGGCCCAGGGGATCCTAAGTCATTGCCCGCTGCCATTAAAATGGTCCAAAAAGTTGAAAAACGGTTGCCGCTTTTTGGGATTTGTCTAGGACACCAGCTTTTTGCACTTGCAAATGGTGCTGATACGTTCAAGATGAAGTTTGGACATCGGGGATTCAATCATCCAGTTAAAGAGATTGCCACTGGCAGAATCTGTTTTACTTCACAGAACCATGGATACGCGGTTGCTGCTGAGTCAGTTGACAGCGAGCTGATGAATATTACTTACCGCGAGTTGAATGACGGTACAGTTGAAGGATTACGGCATAAGAATTATCCTGCTTTCAGTGTTCAATTCCATCCCGATGCGGCACCGGGACCACATGATGCTGTAGCAATTTTTGATGACTTCATGCATATGATTGATGTAAGAAAGGATGAGAGCGATGCCTAAGAGAACAGATATTCATAAAATCATGGTGATCGGTTCTGGTCCGATCATTATCGGACAAGCTGCCGAATTCGATTATTCAGGAACGCAGGCGTGCATGGCGTTGCGCGAAGAAGGATACGAAGTTGTGTTAGTAAATTCTAATCCTGCTACCATTATGACCGACACTGAGATTGCGGATCGGGTGTATATTGAACCGCTGACTACCGAATCAATTTCGCGAATTATCCGGCAAGAATATCCCGACGCGCTGTTGCCGACTTTAGGCGGTCAAATCGGATTGAATATGGCAATGTCGCTAGCTAAGACTGGAATCTTAGACGAACTTGGAATTGAATTGTTGGGCACAAAGCTTGAGGCAATTAATCAAGCAGAAGACCGTGAGCTTTTTAAGGAGCTGATGGCGCAGTTGCACGAACCGATTCCAGAGTCTAAAACGGTGAACACAACCGCAGAAGCATTGGCTTTTGCTGATCAGATTGGGTATCCGGTGATTGTACGGCCGGCTTTTACGATGGGTGGAACAGGCGGCGGTCTGTGCGATAATCGCGAACAGTTGGCAGAGATTGCAGCTAATGGGCTTGATCTTTCCCCAGTGACACAATGTTTGATTGAAAAAAGCATTATGGGATATAAGGAAATTGAATTTGAGGTTATGCGTGATCATGCGGACAATACGATGGTGGTCTGCTGCATGGAGAATTTTGATCCGGTTGGTATCCATACCGGAGACTCGATTGTACTGGCACCCACACAGACCCTAACTGATCGTGAATATCAGATGCTGCGCGATGTATCTTTGCGGCTAATCAGTGCCTTAAAAATCGAAGGCGGCTGCAATGTCCAGTTGGCATTGGATGCCAATAGTTTTAAATATGATGTGATTGAAGTTAATCCGCGTGTCAGTCGCTCTTCTGCGCTTGCTTCTAAAGCCACCGGGTATCCGATTGCTAAGATGGCCGCTAAGATTGCGGTAGGCTTGACGTTGGATGAGATCAAAAACCCAGTGACTGGGACAACCTATGCTGAGTTTGAACCTGCACTTGATTACGTAGTTGCCAAGATTCCGCGCTGGCCATTTGATAAGTTCCCGCGTGCTAACCGCAAGTTGGGGACACAGATGAAAGCTACCGGAGAGGTAATGGCAATCGGCAGAACGGCTGAAGAAGCACTGCAAAAGGCTGTACGTTCGCTTGAAATTGATGAACAGGATCTGTTAGCGCCGGCAGCTCAGGCCGCGACTGACAGTCAGCTTGAAGAAAAATTGGTACATCCGCAAGACGATCGTCTTTTTTATCTGGCGGAAGCCTTCAGGCGCGGTTACACGCTCAACGAGGTGCATGAGTTAACAAAGATTAATCATTATTTTCTTGATATTATCATGCATTTGACTGAATTAGAGGCGCAGCTCAGCCGTCATCCGCATGATTTGGAAGTCTTGAAAAAGGCTAAACGCTACGGTTTTAGTGATCTGACAATCGCCAAATTATGGAATCTGAAAGCTGATGAAGTCCGTCAATTGCGGCAGGCTAAGCAGATATTACCTGTTTATAAAATGGTTGACACCTGTGCGGCAGAATTTGAGTCACAGACTCCTTATTTTTATAGCACCTACGATCAAGAAAATGAGAGTCAGCCATCTGCTAAAAAATCAATTTTGGTAATTGGTTCAGGTCCAATTCGAATTGGGCAGGGAGTTGAATTTGATTATGCAACTGTCCATAGTGTCAAGGCAATTCAAAAACACGGTTATGAAGCGATTGTCATGAATAGTAATCCAGAAACAGTTTCAACCGACTTTTCGATTTCAGACAAGCTCTATTTTGAACCTTTGACCCTTGAAGATGTGCTAAATGTAATTGAGCTTGAGCAACCAGCCGGAGTGATTGTGCAATTCGGTGGTCAGACAGCCATCAATCTAGCCGCAGGGTTAGTTGCCCACGGCGTCAAGATCTTGGGAACCAGTGTTGAAGATCTTGATCGTGCAGAAGATCGGGAACTCTTTGATCAAGTTATTAATCGATTAGGGTTGAAGCAGCCAAAAGGACAGACTGCAACGACACAGGCGGGTGTAATTGCTGCTGCTCAAGAGCTCGGCTATCCTGTGCTTGTTCGTCCAAGCTATGTATTAGGCGGACGTGCCATGGAAATTGTTAATAACGAGGTTGAACTTAAAGAATATTTAGCCCAGAATGCGCAAGTCGCGAGTGATCATCCTATCTTAGTTGATAAGTATCTTGAGGGAAAAGAATGCGAAATTGATGCAATCTGTGATGGAAAAGACGTGCTGGTGCCTGGCATCATGGAACATATCGAACATGCCGGAGTCCATTCAGGTGATTCAATGGCTGTTTATCCACCACAATCTTTTTCACAAGATGTTAAAGATCAAATCGTAGCAGCGACCCAAAAATTGGCGGTGGCACTGAAGTGCATTGGAATAATGAACATTCAGTTTATTATTCACGAACATGAAGCATATGTGCTTGAGGTGAATCCGCGTGCTAGCCGGACAGTGCCGTTCTTGAGCAAAATCACCGGCATCGAGATGGCACAAGTTGCGACGCAAGTCATTTTAGGTAAGTCATTGCACGAACAAGGCTTTCAGACCGGACTCTATCAAGAAAGCAAGACGATCCATGTAAAGGCACCAGTCTTTTCTTTCAGTAAATTGGAAGATGTTGACAGCTACCTTGGGCCGGAGATGAAATCAACCGGTGAAGTAATGGGAAGCGATCATACATTTGAAAAGGCACTCTTAAAAGCTTTTGCAGGGGCTAAGATGCAAATGCCGCTTAGTGGGAACGTCTTATTGACAAGCGACCATCATGATAAAGAAGCACTGCTTCCTTTAGCTAGACGTTTCAGTGCGATCGGGTATCAGTTGCTGGCTACCAGCGGGACTGCCAATTTTCTACGCTCACATGGCTTGCGCGTCTTGAAGGTCAACAAAATTGGCGAACATGACGAAGCGGGCAGTGATCTGCTTGAAGATTTGCGGAATGGTCAAATCCAATTAGTGCTGAATACGATGGGACACGACCAGGAAGCAACTTCAGCTGGTTTTATTATTAGACAAACTGCGATTGAACACAATATTCCATTGTTGACTTCGTTGAATACCGCAGAAGCATTAGTTCGTGCACTTGAGAACCGCACATTTGCGACAGATGTTCTCCACTAAATCGATTTGTAAAAAGGCTTGCTTGTTTTAAAAGATGGAGGTTTTGAAATGACAGTAAATGAACGACTCGCAGTGGAACTTCCCGGACTAAAATTAAAAAACCCGGTAATGCCCGCCAGCGGCTGCTTTGGTTTTGGGGACAATCGTGCAGCACAGCTTTATGATTTAAATAAACTGGGCGCGGTCGTAATTAAGTCGGTGACCCTTGAAGCTCGGAACGGTAATCCGGCACCGCAGATTGTGATGGCTGGACAAAACGTTTTGAACGCTGTGGGATTGAAAAATCCGGGACTCAAAGTGATCTTAGCTGAAAAATTACCAGCTTTGCGCCAGAAGTATCCTGAGCTTCCCCTTGTGGCAAGTGTTGCCGGGGCAAGTGTGGATGAGTATGTAGAAGTTGCACGGCAATTAGCCGCTTCGGGGATGGTGAATGCTCTGGAGTTAAATATTTCATGCCCCAATGTTCATGAAGGCGGGATGCAGTTTGGAACGAATCCACAGACTGTTTGCACGTTGACAGAAGCTGTCAAGAAAGTAATTGGAGAGGTTCCGCTTTATGTTAAGCTTTCTCCGAATGTAACAGATATTGTTGTCTTAGCTCAAGCTGCAGCAGCTGGTGGTGCGGATGGTTTAAGCATGATTAATACTCTTTTAGGGATGAAATTTGATTTGAAAACGCGGCAACCGGCACTCGGAAATGTTACCGGTGGGCTTTCTGGTCCTGGCATCAAACCGATTGCAGTTCGGATGATTTATCAAGTGAGTCAAGCAGTTGCTTTGCCGATTATTGCATTAGGCGGCATTGAGACCGCTGCTGATATTATTGAAATGTATCTGGCAGGAGCGAGTGCGGTCGGGATTGGAACAGCACACTTTAATTCTCCAACCGCCTGCCTTGATTTGATCGAAGAACTGCCGCGTGAGCTGGACAAACTTGGAATTAGCAGTTTGCAGGCATTAATTGAAGAAGTTAGGAGTACACGTTAATGGGGATTAAACGGCCGATTATTGCACTTGATTTTCCTGATCGGATTGCGACAGTTGCTTTTTTGCGCCAATTTCCAAACGATGAACAACTTTTTGTCAAGATCGGGATGGAACTTTTTTACAGTGAAGGACAGGACATGGTTAAAGAAATCATGACACTTGGTCATGATGTCTTTTTGGATCTAAAATGCCATGATATTCCGCATACTGTTGAGATGACAATGCGTGTGCTTGGTAAATTAGGTGTCAGTCTGACAACATTGCATGCTAGCGGCGGCAGTGAGATGATGCGTGCTGCTAAAACAGGTTTGCTAGATGGCAGTGCAGGGAACAAGCACGCCAAGTTATTAGCAATCACACAACTGACTTCAACTTCGCAGCAGCAGCTTGTTACAGAACAACAGCTTAATGTGCCATTGCAAGAAAGTGTCTTGCATTATGCAAAATTAGCCCAGAGCGCTGGCATGGACGGAGTAGTGTGTTCAGCACATGAAGCAGCTGTGATTGCACAACAGACACCGCTGGAATTTTTGCGGGTTACACCTGGAATCCGCCTTGCAGGTGGAGCTGTTCAGGACCAAAAAAGAGTAATGACCCCGGCTGAGGCTGCAAAAAATCATAGTAGCGCACTTGTAGTTGGCAGAGCAATCACACAGGCACCTGATAGCGTGAAAGCTTATCGCTTGGTCAAAAAAATGTGGGAGGAATCATTGGCATGAAGCAAATTGCACATGATCTATTAGAAATTAATGCAGTCACATTAGCACCGCAAAAGCCTTTTATCTGGGCCAGCGGCATCAAAAGCCCAATCTATTGTGATAACCGCTTAACAATCAGTTATCCAAAAATCCGTACCCGGATTGCGCAGGGACTTGCGGCGCTTATTAAAGATACTTTTCCTGAAGTTGAAGTCATCGCGGGCACCGCAACTGCTGGAATCCCGCATGCGGCCTGGATTGCTGAAGAACTGCAACTGCCGTTGGTTTACGTGCGTTCTAAGCCTAAAGACCATGGGCAGGGAAAGCAAATTGAAGGAGTGTTGCATGCCGGACAAAAGACAGTTTTGATCGATGATTTGATTTCGACCGGCGGCAGTGTTTTGCAGGCAGTGCGTGCTTCGCAAAAAGAAGGTGCTGAAGTCATTGGCGTTTGTGGAATCTTCAGTTACCAGCTAAAAGCAGCTACCGAAAACTTTGCACAGGCCAAAATTCCCTTTGAAACGTTGACTAATTATAGCGAATTAATTGATGTTGCTGAAGAAGAACAGCGCATTAATGCGGTAGAAAAGAAATTATTACAAAATTGGCGAAAAGACCCGGAAAATTGGCAGTAATTTTGATTTTGTTGCCGCCTAATTCGGGTTCAGTTATAAATATTGGTTAGTGATCGTCTATCCGGAATAAAAGAGGGGCTGTGACAAAAGTTAACTTTTGTCACAGCCTCTAATTTTAATAGATAATCATATTTTTGCTGCTAGTTGGGTTACTTAATTTCAGCTTTGATAATGATTTCAGCAACTTTTTATAATTATTATCAGATAATAATTATAATAGACATAATTAGATTTTTATGTTATATTATTACCACAAAGAAAGCAACGGCGGTCTTTTAGATCAATTTTTTTGATATTGAAAGTAATTCTATTTTTAAGCTTAAATACATAATCATTTAGCGACTGTTAAGAAGAAGTGCCGACACTCAGCGTTTAGCCGCCGTGGACTAAGATCTGGATTACAAAGTAACCTGAACTTGGTTACGCGTAATGCAGGGTTAGGCACAGGAGGCTGCTGTGTGGAGCACGTTAAGAAGAAGTGCCGACAAGCACCGGGAGACTTTGAGCACTAGCAGCAAATTGCAAAGTAGTCGGTTTTTGACTATGCGCAATTTGTAGTTAGGCGCAAAAGGCTGGTGGATGGAGCACGTTAAGAAGAAGTGCCGACAAGCACCGGGAGACTTTGAGCACTAACAGCAAATTGCAAAGTAGTCGGTTTTTGACTATGCGCAATTTGTAGTTAGGCGCAAAAGGCTGGTGGATGGAGCACGTTAAAGAAGAAGTGCCGACACTTCCACAAGACAACCACTAAATGAGTTACATTTTTGTGATTTTTTGTGCAATTAAATGTACAAAAAGAATTACGTTTTACACGATATAAATTGAGACATTTAGAAATAATCAAAATTATTTTTAATATGTTGTGAAAAACCTTGCTTGCAGTTGATAGTGGTGCTATCATTCAGGGTGTAGAAAGCGTTTTCTTAAAACCTTGATTTAAACAATAGGGGGCAATATAAATGAAACAGCTCGAAAAGAAAGTTAACCAGATAGCTTGGGACGGATTCAATGGTGGTAACTGGCAAAAAGAAATTGACATTCGTGACTTTATTCAACAGAACTACCGTCAATATGAAGGCGATGAGTCCTTCTTGGAAGGTCCGACAGCGGCCACTACAACTTTAAATGACAAGTTGGTTTCTTTGAAGTTAAAGGAACGTAAAGCAGGCGGTGTTTTGGATGCAGATACAAAAGTCGTTTCAACAATTACTTCACATGGCCCAGGTTATTTGGACAAAGAGCTGGAGAAAATTGTTGGTCTGCAAACAGATAAGCCCTTGAAAAAAGCATTAATGCCATATGGTGGAATTCGCATGGCAAAGGACGCACTTGAGGCGTATGGGCTCAAGCTCGATCCTGAAACTGAATATATTTTCAATGATTTGACCAAGACACATAATCAAGGAGTCTTTGATGCCTATACGCCTGAGATTAGACGTGCGCGTCATTATAAGATTGTGACTGGACTACCTGATGCTTATGGTCGTGGGCGTTTGGTTGGTGATTTTCCACGAATTGCTCTTTATGGGATCGATCGTTTGGTGGAAGAAAAACTGAATGATTTAGACAATTATGGCGATACCGAGATGACTGCTGATGTAATCCAGATGCGTGAAGAGATCACGGAACAAATCAGAGCTCTGCACCAGATCAAAGAAATGGCTGCAGCATACGGTTTTGATATTTCACAACCGGCTACAAATACGCAAGAAGCATTGCAATGGTTATACTTTGGCTACTTAGCAGCTATCAAACAGCAAAATGGGGCTGCAATGTCAATTGGTCGAATTGATACCTTCGTCGATGCTTATATTGAACGCGATTTAGCTCGTGGAGTTTTGAATGAGCAGCAGGCACAAGAATTGATCGATCAGTTTACAATGAAACTGAGAATGGTTTCCTTCATTCGAACACCAGAATATAATTCCCTTTTCTCAGGTAATCCGATTTGGGCAACTCTTTCACTTGCAGGAATGGGAATTGATGGCGAACATCATGTCACCAAGACAGCTTTCCGCTTCTTGAATACTTTGAAGAATATGGGAGCAGCACCAGAACCAAATATTACGCTCTTGTGGTCACAAAAACTGCCTGAAAACTTCAAACGCTACGCTGCCAAGGTTTCAGTTGAAAGCTCAACCATTCAATATGAAAATGACGATTTGATGCGTAAACAGTGGGGAACGGATTACTATGCAATTGCCTGCTGTGTTTCAGCTCAGCCGGTTGCAGATGGAATTCAGTACTTTGGAGCGCGTGCAAATCTTGCTAAAACCGTCTTATATGCAATCAATGGTGGTAAAGACGAGATTGGCAAGGCACAAGTTGGACCTGCTTATGCCCCGATTACTAGTGAATATCTTGACTATGATGAATTTATGAGCAAATTTGATCCAATGCTTGATTGGTTAGCGGATGTATATGTGAATGCATTAAATACAATTCATTATATGCACGATAAATATTATTATGAATCAGCACAATTAGCTTTGAAAGATACACGCCTTGACAGAACATTTGCAACTGGAATCTCCGGTTTGTCGGTGGCGGCTGATTCAATTTCTGCGATCAAGTACGGCCATGTTAAAGTAATTCGGGATGAAGACGGAATTGCAGTTGATTTTAAGGCTGAAAACGACTTCCCTCGTTATGGTAATAATGATGATCGGGCAGACGAAATTGCAGTTTGGCTTGTAAAAGAACTCTACACGAAGATGAATAAGCATCACCTGTACCGCAATTCGAAGTTATCAACCTCTGTGTTGACAATTACTTCAAATGTTGTTTATGGCAAAAATACAGGGACCACGCCTAACGGTCGTAAAAAGGGAATGCCATTTTCTCCTGGTGCAAACCCAGCGTATGGTGCTGAAGAAAGCGGCGCGTTAGCTTCCTTGCTGTCAGTTGCTAAATTGCCTTACAAGTATGCAACCGATGGAATTTCGAACACATTTGCTGTTACACCAACTACTTTGGGACATGACGAGCAGATGCAAGACAAGACCTTGGTTAATATGATTAATGGTTACATGAAGAATAATGGGCATCACCTCAACATTAACGTCTTCAATCGGGAAACATTACTTGATGCTCAGAAACATCCTGAGGAGTACCCGACCTTGACGATCCGTGTTTCCGGATACTGTGTTTACTTTGCAGATCTTACGAAGGAACAACAAGACGACGTAATTTCACGGACATTCCATCAAAGCATGTAGGAGTGAAAGTGTAAAAGACACAAAGCTGAAAAAGTAGTCATGCGTACTAAAAGGAGGACTGTGCTGCAAATAACTTTTGTGCACAGTCCTTTTTGAAATCAGCGTCCAAGGTTGATTAAGGATCAGAAGATGAGCAATCTTGGGATGAATCCAAGCGAAATCTTGGCACAAAATTTCTTTTTAGATTAAAGATTAGGGGGAAGAGCAATGGTTTATGAACGACGCATTCATGAAAGAAAAGTTCCAATGCGGGATGGACAGATCCTGGGCTATGTACATTCTACTGAGAGCTTTGGAGCTGTTGATGGCCCTGGAATTAGGTTTGTTGTCTTCATGCAAGGATGCAATATGCGCTGTCAGTTCTGTCATAATCCTGATACCTGGAAGAAAAATGTTGGGACAGAGATGACAACGGCTGAGGTATTGAACAAGGCATTACCGTATCGCCAATTTTGGGGTACCGATGGCGGAATTACACTTAGCGGAGGTGAGATTCTGCTGCAGATTGATTTCGCTATCGAGCTCTTTACCAAATGTAAGCAGCTTGGGATCGGGACATGTTTGGATACCTGCGGGCAACCATTTACACGGCGGCAACCTTGGTTTTCTAAATTTGAACAATTAATGAAAGTGACCGATATTTTGCTGGTCGACATTAAGCATATTAATTCAGATGAGCATCGCAAGCTAACCGGATACCGCAATGAAAATATTCTGGACATGTGCAAGTATTTGTCGGACATTGGCAAACCAGTGTGGATCAGGCATGTACTCATTCCAGCCAGAACTGATTTTGATAACTACTTGGCTCAACTGGGCGATTATATTAAAACTCTCAAAAATGTGCAAAAGGTCGAGGTACTGCCTTATCATACGATGGGTGTCCACAAGTATCATGAGATGGGGATTAAATACAGTCTTGAAGGTATTGAACCACCCACACCTGAGCGAGTCAAAAATGCTGAAAAACTCCTGCATGTGGAAGATTATCGCGGATATTTAACTAATACAACAACTACAAGTAGAGCTTAAGCAGTAAATAAACTAATCAAGGACGGGGCTGTGACAAAAGTTAACTTTTGTCACAGCCCCGCTTTTATTCTGGATAAACGTGTTCCATAAG
>NZ_AZFQ01000020.1 GCF_001435195.1 Liquorilactobacillus satsumensis DSM 16230 = JCM 12392
TATGTGTATAATACAGAGTGTAAGGGGTTATAGCAAACGCTATAATCGAAGGTTCGGCGATCTGCTTGCAGATTGGTCGAACAAAAAGAGCTGTCGCAAGGCAGTTAGAAAAGAGGTTAGAGTTTGGCAATCCCTTATTCTTCAGCAGTCCAGTGAGATAATTGATAGAGTTGTCGATTTTAGCGGAAACAAAAAAGTCGATGGTTAGATTGGTTAGATCAAAAAAGATAGAGTTTAAGTAGCTTGTTAGTGAAAG
>NZ_AZFQ01000021.1 GCF_001435195.1 Liquorilactobacillus satsumensis DSM 16230 = JCM 12392
CTCGGTTTGTTAATTTAAATCAGAAAAAATATTATCTAGTTTTCAAAGAACAAGTTATAGCAACCATATAGTTGCTAATGGAGCCTAACGGGATCGAACCGTTGACCTCCTGCGTGCAAAGCAGGCGCTCTCCCAGCTGAGCTAAGGCCCCGAAATCATAAAAAGGATGGGCCTAAATGGACTTGAACCATCGACCTCACGCTTATCAGGCGTGCGCTCTAAACCAGCTGAGCTATAGGCCCATAACATCCTTAAATGAGAGTAAACCTCTCAAAACTAAACAAAGTTTCGACGAATGTGCAGTTTCCGTAA
>NZ_AZFQ01000022.1 GCF_001435195.1 Liquorilactobacillus satsumensis DSM 16230 = JCM 12392
TGAGAGTAAACCTCTCAAAACTAAACAAAGTTTCGACGAATGTGCAGTTTCCGTAATTATCCTTAGAAAGGAGGTGATCCAGCCGCAGGTTCTCCTACGGCTACCTTGTTACGACTTCACCCCAATCATCTGTCCCACCTTAGACGGCTGGCTCCTAAAAGGTTACCGCACCGGCTTTGGGTGTTACAAACTCTCATGGTGTGACGGGCGGTGTGTACAAGGCCCGGGAACGTATTCACCGCGGCATGCTGATCCGCGATTACTAGCGATTCCGACTTCATGTAGGCGAGTTGCAGCCTACAATCCGAACTGAGAACGGTTTTAAGAGATTAGCTAAACCTCGCGGTCTTGCGACTCGTTGTACCGTCCATTGTAGCACGTGTGTAGCCCAGGTCATAAGGGGCATGATGATTTGACGTCATCCCCACCTTCCTCCGGTTTGTCACCGGCAGTCTCACTAGAGTGCCCAACTAAATGCTGGCAACTAGTAATAAGGGTTGCGCTCGTTGCGGGACTTAACCCAACATCTCACGACACGAGCTGACGACAACCATGCACCACCTGTCATTTTGTCCCCGAAGGGAACGCCTGATCTCTCAGGTTAGCAAAAGATGTCAAGACCTGGTAAGGTTCTTCGCGTTGCTTCGAATTAAACCACATGCTCCACCGCTTGTGCGGGCCCCCGTCAATTCCTTTGAGTTTCAACCTTGCGGTCGTACTCCCCAGGCGGAATGCTTAATGCGTTAGCTGCAGCACTGAAGGGCGGAAACCCTCCAACACTTAGCATTCATCGTTTACAGCGTGGACTACCAGGGTATCTAATCCTGTTTGCTACCCACGCTTTCGAACCTCAGCGTCAGTTACAGACCAGAGAGCCGCTTTCGCCACTGGTGTTCTTCCATATATCTACGCATTTCACCGCTACACATGGAGTTCCACTCTCCTCTTCTGCACTCAAGTCTCCCAGTTTCCAATGCACGACTTCGGTTAAGCCGAAGGCTTTCACATCAGACTTAAAAGACCGCCTGCGTTCCCTTTACGCCCAATAAATCCGGACAACGCTTGCCACCTACGTATTACCGCGGCTGCTGGCACGTAGTTAGCCGTGGCTTTCTGGTTAGATACCGTCACTGCATGAACAGTTACTCTCACACACGTTCTTCTCTAACAACAGAGTTTTACGATCCGAAAACCTTCTTCACTCACGCGGCGTTGCTCCATCAGACTTGCGTCCATTGTGGAAGATTCCCTACTGCTGCCTCCCGTAGGAGTTTGGGCCGTGTCTCAGTCCCAATGTGGCCGATCAACCTCTCAGTTCGGCTACGTATCACTGCCTTGGTAAGCCGTTACCTTACCAACTAGCTAATACGCCGCGGGTCCATCCAAAAGTGATAGCCGAAACCATCTTTTAAACAAAAACCAGGCGGTTTTTGTTGTTATGCGGTATTAGCACCTGTTTCCAAGTGTTATCCCCCTCTTTTGGGCAGGTTACCCACGTGTTACTCACCCGTTCGCCACTCAGTTTCTTCGGTGAGTGCAAGCACTCGATGAAGAAACTGCGTACGACTTGCATGTATTAGGCACGCCGCCAGCGTTCGTCCTGAGCCAGGATCAAACTCTCATTTTAAAAGTTTGTGACTCATTAATTTAATACTAGCGAAATTGACTTCGCAAATGTTTGCTCTTGCACTGCAAGAGCCCTACACATTTGATTTGTCGAAACTTTGTTCAGTTTTCAAAGGTCTAC